>NZ_PGGK01000030.1 GCF_004745425.1 Methanolobus halotolerans
ATCGCCTGTATCTTTGCAATCTCTTCCTCACCACCTTCCATTGTAAAAAGGTGCTTAAAACGACGCTGCATTTTCAGATATTCTTCAACCGGCTGCTTTTTCTTACCTATCTTCCTTACCTTTGTCATCTCACCGTTCTCCACCTCATAGAGTGGCCAGAGACCGGTCTGCACGGCCATCTTAGCGACCTCAACGGTCTTGGAGGTGTCGAATCCCCAGCCGGTGGTACATGGTGCATGACAGTGGATATAGGTCGGACCTTCGATCTCTGTGGCTTTCTTCACCTTGGCGATCATGTCCTTTGGATATGCAAGGGATGTTGTGGCAACATATGGTGAACCGTGTGCCAGGATTATTGCAGGCATGTTCTTCTTTGGTCTTGGATTACCGAAGGATACCTTACCTGCCGGACTTGTAGTTGTGGAAGCACCGTATGGAGTAGCTGCACTTCTCTGCACACCGGTGTTCATGTAAGCCTCATTGTCTATGCACACGTATGTGAAGTCATGCCCTCTTTCAAAAGCACCTGATATGGCCTGCAGGCCTATATCCAGGGTGGCACCGTCGCCACCCATGGCAATTACTTTTGTTCTCTCCTTTTTGCCGAGTGCCTTAAGTCCGGCTTCAATTCCTGAAGCAACAGCACCTGCATTTTCGAAAAGTGAGTGTATCCAGGGCACATCCCATGAGGTCTCGGGGTATGGTGTGGTCATGACCTCAAGGCATCCGGTAGGGCTTACTACTATACAGTCCTCTCCGGCGCCCATAAGGGTGAACTTGGCAGCCATTGCGTCACAGCAACCTGCACATCCCCTGTGTCCCGGAGCTAATAATGATATTGAATTCATATCAGTTCCTCCTTCAGATCAGAAAACTGACTCTCGATCCTGATACCTGATCTTATTACTTCCTTTGCGTCATCGATTATCCTGTCAATGCTGCTCATTGGTATGTCACGTCCACCGTGGCCTATCATGTAACCGATAACAGGGACGTCGATGTCGGTGTTGTAGAGTACGGATTTAGTCTCAATGAACAGGGCTCCTGCGTTCATACCAAGTGATATGTTCTTGTCAAGGACAACAACAACCTTTGCATCCCTGATGACATTCTTTATAGCCTCTGCAGGGAACGGTCTGAATGCCCTGACCTTCAGAAGTCCTACCTTGACATTATTTTCCCTGAGGCGGTCGATAACATCCTTGATGGTCCCGACTATGGAACCCATTGCCATTATTATGATGTCTGCGTCCCCGGTCATGTACTCGTCGATAAGTCCTCCGTAGTACCTGCCGTACATATCATAGAACTCTTCCGCAACATTTTCAATCTTCTTCAGGGCATTCTGCATTGCCTGTTCCTGAAGGTACCTGAACTCTGCGTAATAATTAGGGTCTGCGAATGCACCGAAGGTCAGTGGATTCCTGGGGTCCAGGACACGCTCGGGCCGGAACGGTGGGAGAAACTCATCGGTTATATCCTTTTCAAGGAGCACAACAGGCTCGTAAACATGTGACAGGATGAAACCATCCATACATGCCATGGAAGGCATCATTACATCTTTGTCCTCTGATACCTTGAAGAGCTGGGCGGTCATGTCAGAGGCTTCCTGTATGTTCTCGGCGTAGAGCTGTATCCAGCCCGTGTCCCTCTGTGAAATGGAATCCTGCTGGTCGTTCCATATGCTTATGGGAGCACTTACTGCCCTGTTGACGACTGTCATCATGATCGGGAGTCTCATACCGGAAACGTTGAACAGTACCTCGTGCATGAGCTCAAGTCCCTGGGATGTTGTAGCTGAATAAGATCTTGCTCCCACGGCTGCTGAACCTACAAGTGCGGAAAGTGCGGAGAACTCGGACTCCACGTTGATGTACTCGCAGTCAGGGATCTCACCGTCGGCCATGAACTGGGAAAGGTCTTCTACGATATGGGTCTGCGGGGTAATGGGGTAGGCTGAGATCACATTTGGTCTGCAGACCTTTACCGAATGTGCAACGGCATAGGATCCTTCCACGACCACCATTTTACTTTTACCGATATTCGTTTCATGTGCCATTATTTCTCCTCCAGGACCATTGTAATTGCGGTTTTGGGGCACTCGTTAGCACAGATCCCGCATCCTTTGCAATAATCATAATCGAATTCGAAGTATCCATCCTCTCTTGGCTTTACTGAACTGTCAGGACACAGCAGTTCGCATAACTTGCATTTTATGCATTTGTCATAATCGTAAACAGGCTTGAAGGTTCTCCATCCGCCGGTCTTGTTGACACGGCTGGTACCTGCCTCACAAACAGCTCCGGGAACTATCTTCATTGCTGACCCCTCATCATTTTATATGCTTCCATTATAGCTTCTGCGTTCCT
>NZ_PGGK01000031.1 GCF_004745425.1 Methanolobus halotolerans
GGTAATCCACTATCATTCAGTTGATGTTATGTAATATGAATTAGACATATTTTCATCATGGGGAAACGGGGACCAAAACCAAAATACACTAATGTTGCTTGTCCTAATGAAGACTGTGAATATTATGATCTTACCGGGAAAGGCAATGTTATAGCTAATGGAACTTATCAGATCAAAGGTAAACGTATCAGGAAATACATCTGCCGCGAATGCGGCAGAGTATTTTGTGATCGTACAAACACCTTTTATTATGACATGCGAAAAGAAGAATCAATCGTAATGTTAGCTTTGAAGATGTCTATAAAAGGAATGAGCATTGAAGCAATTGCTGATGTACTGGAAATTCAACCAATCACTGTCAGTAACTGGATATCCCGTGCAGCAGAGCAATGTGATAATGTTCATCAGGAAAAGGTGAAAGATCTGAATATTCCAAAAGTAGAGATGGATGAACTATGGACGATAGTTGAAAAAAAGTAGTTCCATCAACAGCTAATTTTGTCGACGATGATGGATCATGGCTGTGGGTAAGTTTTGCACCTCACTTCAGACTGATAATCGATTTCACAATCGGACCAAGAAAACAGTATGTAGCTAATAGATTGGTTGAACTTACGGATAAGTGTCTTTCAGGATTGAAACCACTTTTTGTTACAGATGGATTAAGATTCTATTCTGAAGCACTTTTACAAAAATACGGTAAATGGGTGGAGTTTCCAAGAACTGGAAAAAGAGGGAGACCTAAAATCCCAAAGCTTGTTCCTGATAAAGACCTCAGATATGCTCAGATCATCAAAGAACGAGAAGGTGGGAAGCTGCAAAGAGTTGAAAAGAAGATCGTTTTTGGAAAGAACATAGAGCAAAAAGAGATATCAACAAGCTTGATTGAAAGACAGAATCTAACATTCAGACAGGACAATAATAGGATTTCAAGGAAGACTCTGGGCTTTTCAAAAAAACTTGAGTGCTTATATGGCCAGATAAGGCTCTATTGTACTTATTTCAACTTCTGTAGAGAACATGCTGGATTAGTGCAGAATGATAAAGATGGTGTAAAGCACAAAAGAACACCTGCTCAGCAATCAGGGATTGCTGAGAAGAAGTGGACTTTGAGAGAACTCTTGAAATTCAAGTGTTCAAAAACGCCAACCAATTAATACAGGACTACC
>NZ_PGGK01000032.1 GCF_004745425.1 Methanolobus halotolerans
ATGGCAACAGAACGATGGAAACATAGCAATACAACAGTGTATAACATCGGTTTTCATTTAATATGGTGTTCTAAATATAGACGAAATGTTTTAGAAAATGAGATTGAGGCACGTTTAAAAGAGCTTCTACAAGATAAAGCAGATAAAATCGGAATATCCATAGAAAAAATGGAAATAATGCCCGACCACGTTCATTTATTTGTAAAGGCTAATCCCACAATGAGTCCTCATTGGATTGTTCAACAATTGAAAGCTTATACATCTCGCATTTTAAGACAAGAATTTTCAGAAATGAGAACCAGACTACCGACATTATGGACTCGTAGCTACTACTGCGAATCAGTGGGCCATATTTCGGAAGCAACGGTAAAAAAATACATCGAGGAACAGAAAAACAAATGATACTCACCTACAAAGTCAAACATCATCGAGACTTTTCCGATGAACTCAGCAAGGCTAAACAAGTAGCCCAATATGTAGTAGAGCATCATCCACATTCTGCTAAATTCAGTTCTAAAGATGTAAAACATTTCGGGTTAAAATCCGTGATAAGTAACCAAATTGTCCGTAAATACGGGCGCAATCGAAATATAAAACGTGTCAATAAGGTCAAGCTAACAATTCCCAATCAAGGAATCCAGTATGACCCTGTAACACAGATTATCAAAATAACATCATTGAAACTTGAACTTAAACATGAAATCCCTATCTACTTCGACACTATTAATCAGATTGAAGTGGATAACGAATATCTTTATGTTTCTGTGACCCACAAAGAAAATTCGGAATACGAAGCTACAGAATGGTTAGGAGTAGACCGAAACACTACAGGTCATGTAGCAGTAGTAGCATCTACTGATACTGGAAAGATAATGAAGTTAGGTAAATCAGGACAACATATTCATGAAAAATACAAACACATTCGTAAAAATCTACAAAAAATAGGTAAGTACAGAAAGGTAAAGCAACTAAAAAACCGTGAAAGTAGAATTGTCCGTGATATTAACCACAAAATCAGCAAGAAAATAGTGGATAATGCCTATGAAAATGGCTACGGAATCAAGCTCGAAGAACTCAAAGGTATCCGTAATAA
>NZ_PGGK01000033.1 GCF_004745425.1 Methanolobus halotolerans
ATTAACTTATTAGTATCAACAGAAATACTTACTTTCATGAATGATCTGCGTTTCTTCTTTGTCCTGAGTGAATAGTAGTAACTACAATAACCACTGGTAAATCCACTTGAATCAATAGCAGTAACTTTTATTCTTTCTCCATGTGAGTAGAACAGATCAAGTGTTTGCTTTAATAATCCATTGAAGTAAACAGATTTAATTCTTCTAACGAACTTATGAAGTGTACTATAATGTGGAACTTGTTTTAATCCAATTTTTGACTTAACTGAATCCATCAGTTGAACAAGTTCAACAATACTCCTGTAATCAGTCTTCAGGTACTCCTTTAACAAAACCAATGTCAATAGCTGATGTTGTGTATATTTTCTTTTGGAATACTTACAACTGTATATCTCCAAATGTGAGTTTCCTGATGCAGCTAGCGCTGCATCAACAAAGTTTAAGTACTTATTAGACAAAACACTAAACATCCCCTTTGTGTTTTCGCTAGCAAGTTAACACTTTGGGGTTTTATCCTTTTTAAA
>NZ_PGGK01000034.1 GCF_004745425.1 Methanolobus halotolerans
GGTAGAAAGAGAGCTGATGACCGTAAGGTCATCAATGGTATTCTCTTTGTCCTAGCTACAGGTTGCAGATGGAGAGACCTGCCTGAACGTTATGGTTCTGGTGTTACAGCATGGAGAAGGCTGAAAAGATGGTCAGAAGAAGGAATATGGGAACAGATCATGGAATCCCTCCGGGATTGCGCTTACAATGATTCTAAGTTCTCAATGGAAACTGTGTGTGTTGATAGCAGTTTTGTAGAAACAAAAAAAGGGGAGAAGATTCCGCTTACAACGGCCACAAGAGAAAGAAAGGTATAAAGATCCACGCCTGTGTAAGTTGTGAAGGCTTTCCTCTAACCATTCAAATATTTTGTGGAAAAGATTATGATAATCACCATTTCCTCGAAATAATGGAAGATATAAAGGTTCAGACTTATGGAAGACCAAGAACAAGACCATTAGAGGTACTGGCAGATCCGGCTTATGATGATGTGAAGATAAGGCAATATCTAAG
>NZ_PGGK01000035.1 GCF_004745425.1 Methanolobus halotolerans
TATAGCCTGACTACCGGGGTATCTAATCCTGTTTGCTACCCACGCTTTCGTGCCTCAGTGTCAAAACAGGCCCAGGAGGCTGCCTTCGCCATCGGTGTTCTTCCAGATATCTACGCATTTCACCGCTACACCTGGAGTTCCACCTCCCTCTACCGTTTTCGAGTCTGACAGTATCGACCGCAATTCCCAGGTTAAGCCCGGGGCTTTCACAATCGACTTATCAAACCACCTACGCACGCTTTACGCCCAGTAAATCCGATTAACGCTAGCACCCTCTGTATTACCGCGGCTGCTGGCACAGAGTTAGCCGGTGCTTATTCTGTCGGTACCGTCAAGGCTTCACGTATTAGGTGAAGCTTTTTCTTCCCAACTTAAAGTGCTTTACAACCCGAAGGCCTTCTTCACACACGCGGTATTGCTGGATCAGGCTTTCGCCCATTGTCCAATATTCCCCACTGCTGCCACCCGTAGGTCTCCGGA
>NZ_PGGK01000036.1 GCF_004745425.1 Methanolobus halotolerans
AATTACTCGCCTACGGGAGGCAGCAGTGGGGAATATTGGACAATGGGCGAAAGCCTGATCCAGCAATGCCGCGTGAGTGATGAAGGCCTTAGGGTTGTAAAGCTCTTTTACCCGAGATGATAATGACAGTATCGGGAGAATAAGCTCCGGCTAACTCCGTGCCAGCAGCCGCGGTAATACGGAGGGAGCTAGCGTTGTTCGGAATTACTGGGCGTAAAGCGCACGTAGGCGGCTTTGTAAGTTAGAGGTGAAAGCCTGGAGCTCAACTCCAGAATTGCCTTTAAGACTGCATCGCTTGAATCCAGGAGAGGTGAGTGGAATTCCGAGTGTAGAGGTGAAATTCGTAGATATTCGGAAGAACACCAGTGGCGAAGGCGGCTCACTGGACTGGTATTGACGCTGAGGTGCGAAAGCGTGGGGAGCAAACAGGATTAGATACCCGATTAGTCCTATCGCT
>NZ_PGGK01000037.1 GCF_004745425.1 Methanolobus halotolerans
ATTACTCGCCTACGGGAGGCTGCAGTGGGGAATATTGGACAATGGGCGCAAGCCTGATCCAGCCATGCCGCGTGAGTGATGAAGGCCTTAGGGTTGTAAAGCTCTTTTGTCCGGGAAGATAATGACTGTACCGGAAGAATAAGCCCCGGCTAACTTCGTGCCAGCAGCCGCGGTAATACGAAGGGGGCTAGCGTTGTTCGGAATCACTGGGCGTAAAGCGCACGTAGGCGGACCGTTAAGTCGGAGGTGAAAGCCTGGAGCTCAACTCCAGAACTGCCTTCGATACTGGCGATCTTGAGTATGGTAGAGGTTGGTGGAACTCCGAGTGTAGAGGTGAAATTCGTAGATATTCGGAAGAACACCAGTGGCGAAGGCGGCCAACTGGACCATTACTGACGCTGAGGTGCGAAAGCGTGGGGAGCAAACAGGATTAGATACCCGTGTAGTCAGGCTATA
>NZ_PGGK01000003.1 GCF_004745425.1 Methanolobus halotolerans
GTGAGGAAATAAAGGCTAGGAAGCACTGGAATCAGGTAAAAGAGATTAAAATAAAGCTAATAGTAAACAACCTTGGCAGGTATGCCAAAATTGTTTGTTTGATTCAAATGAGGATTTCTACAGAGCCCATTTCACAGCAATTTTTAATAGAATGAACACATAGAAAGTATGGGAGAGGTTATGCTTACAAGTGTATTATCAACAACTACTACGACAGGTAGTGTAACAGGAATTCAGTCAATGACAACAACCACAGGTATCCCAGAATATGGAGTTATAGCTGTAATCATGCTTATCACGCTGCTATCTGCAAAGTTCGTGCTATCAGCATCTGCAAAATGGAGCAAGTCGCTTGACTGTACCCTAAAAATGGCAATTACACCACTAATTATAGAATTTGTGGCAATCGTTGTTTTTAAGTTATCACACTTAAACTGATTCTTCAATATTACTACACTTGAGATATATACTTCCGATATTTTTTCGCATAAACCATATTTACAGCAGTAAGTATATAATACAAATAATACAGTAGGTCAGTAAAAAATAATGAATTATTTGTTTCAAAAAAATATCTCAATGAATTTCAAACATTAAAATATGGCAGAAGAGGTATCAGGCCAAACAGGAAAATATTTGCAAAGCCGTGTGTCAGACTGACCAGAGATAAACTTCCAGTCTTCTGGAACATGTAACCCAGAACAAGTCCCACACAGGATACATACACAATCTCATACAGAGTTCCATAGCCTGAGTGCATGAACCCAAATAGCAGACTAACTATAATCAATCCTTCTGATCTCCCAAAGGAAATCTCCATCCGACCCTGCAAAAGGAATCTGAATATAAGTTCTTCTACAAAACCCACAATAAATATCATTATCAGAGATAATTTTAAGAGATTGATCAAAGAAAGATCTGGTATAAGACTCTCAGGTTCTATTATCTGGAACTCCCCCCATGCAATAATAGCTCCTACAACACACGAAAGAAGCAGGTAGCCAGGAAGGCTTTTCAGGAACACTCTCATGCTGACTCCAGAGAGTTCTAGATCCTGATGCCTGATGACCAGATATGCAGGCAACAGCATCGGCAGGTATATATAAAAAAGAACATCAAGCGTCGTTTCTGAGAATACAGGCATAGTTAGATTCAGAAACCGAAATATAGGGAGCAGTAAAAGCATCTGCATGGACCTGGAAATATGTGAATCCGGAATCCACATAACAAAAAGCGTCAGTAAAAGTAATGCCAGGGTATGGAATATGAAACCTGCCTCAGCATGCCTGAAGTATATGAGCATTTCAGCTACCATAATCAGTACAACAGGAAGGATTATGACCCGACTGCCACTAAGGATTGAAACTCGATAAAACATATCTGATCTGCTGTCCTGAATCCCCTTCATATGGCACCTTCTGCCTCCGCAACGTTAATCCACAGATGCAGGTCATGGTTGGGTTCATTGAAGTTGCCATCCTTGTAAAGCAGGTACTGCAGCTTCATGTTACTTCCCGTATCATCCAATAGAACTGTAATTCATTTGAGGTCCGTTTGAGAATTCATTTGTTTAATTACTGATATACACGTTGGTGAACTACCACCCATTAAGATGGGTGGCTTCCTGCTTCATTCTCCTGACCACTGTCAGTAAGTCCACAAGCTCTTCCCGTAGTCCCTACGGTGCTAAATTCCTATTAAGTTCTGCTTATCTAAAGCAAACTTTTTGATATTAATAGCGGCATTAATATCTCTTTCATGATTGGTTTCACATTCAGGACATTTCCATTCCCTATCTGCTAACGTTAATTTTCCATTGTGGAATCCACATACACTACATATTTTGGCAGATGGCTCAAATTGCCCTATGCGAAGTATCGTTTTTCCGTACCATTCGGCTTTATATTCGAGTTTTGTTAGAAAAGAACTCCATGATGCATCTGCTATACTTTGTGCAAGACAATGATTTTCCAACATACCGCTAACATTCAATGTTTCCAATGCTACCGCTTGATTCTCGCTTATGAGCTTAGAGGATACTTTATGCTGAAAATCATTTCTTTGATTGCTTATTTTCTCATGAAGTTTTGATACTGCTAAACGTGCCTTTGCTTTGTTCTTTGAACCCTTCTGCTTCTTTGATAATCTTCTTTGAAGGACTACAAGGCGTTTCATCGAATTTTTAAGATGTTTAGGATTCTCTATTTTTTCACCATTGGATAGAACAGCGAAATCTTTAATCCTCACATCAATACCAACAGTCACTTTTTCGTTAAAAATGGATTTAACAGGTAATTCCTGTTCATCATCCACAAGGATACTGATATAGAATTTTCCAGTTGGCGTTTTGGATACGGTAGCGGTTTTTTCAATTCCAGCATATGTACGATGTAGTTTTATACCCACCCAACCAATTTTAGGAAGTTTTACTTTATTAGCATCGAAATCTACCTTATAGTGTTGAGGAACAGAAAACGATTGTACAGGATTCTTTTTGGACTTGAATTTTGGAAAACCTTTTTTTTCTCTAAAAAAATTTGTAAAAGCATTATCCAAATTTAGTGTGACACCACGCAATGATTGAGAATTAACATCCTTCAACCATTCTTTATCCTCATATAATTCTGGAATCATTTTATTTAACGAAAACCTTGAGATTTATTTTCCATCTTGTTCATATATCTTAATTTTCTGTTCTAAAGCCCAATTATAGATTACCCTAACACATCCAAAGTGCTGAAAGAACATCTCTTCATGCGCTCTTTTGTAGGATACATTCTATATTTGTAAGCTTTTAACATACAATTCATTATAGGATTTGTCACAATATACAGTTTACGTCAAGTTAAACAAAATAGTTGTTTTGGAGAATAGACGTAATTCATCCACCTGTTCCATTTCATAGAAATGGAACTCCCATTAAATCTTCGATTTAATGCGAGTTTGAAAACGGTGGTCTTCTTACTCCAACGGTGATAAATATTGAGGGATCGAACAAACCCATCAGGATAGTAAACAAGGTCCTATGGAAACATAAGTAGGCAAGTCACGTAACCATACCTTGTACAAAGGATCTATGAACAAAACATTTAAAGTACAGTCCGGCAATTAAGCAGTCAGATGAAAGAAATTGAACTTAAGGATCCATACACTATTCCATATAAAGGAATATACGCAGTATGCGATAAAAATAACCAATATGCGGAGATCATCGAGCATACCGATTGCTACGGGGGAGCTGCCTGGTCGAAGTTCCATTATTCACACTCATCCCTTGTCCTTAATACAAGATCCATTGGGAACATTATACGCTACCTTGTAAGGACCGGGACATCGGACCTCGACTTAAAACCTTCCAGATCAGCTGCAGGCATTGAGTCGGTTGTTGTCAGTGATGATGAAGTACACATAACCTATGCAGGACTTGGCGGCGGGGGCGTCGGTGCGACCAAATGCAGGGCCCTGGCCGAAGGTGTGCTGCGTTACGAATGCACAGAATCCGGAGGTGGACGTGCTGCTAAGGGCAGCATAGTTGTTCCCAGAAGAGAGAGGGTTCTTATCGGCATCGACGACACCGACACAAAAGAAACAGGAGCAACATGGACCCTAACTCACAATATAGCAAAGGAACTCAATTGCCCCGGATCCGTTTACATTTCACATACCCTGGTACAGCTCTATCCGGTAGCTGCAAAGACACAGAACTGTGTTTCAACAGTGCTTGAGTTCGGTTGCACAGACAATGCGGCAAAAGAAGAATTACTGGAAAGCATCAGAGGGGCACTCCTGAAATACAGCGTTTCTGACCAGACCGGGATGGTCGTACTGTCGGACTTTGACGCAAAAGAGGTTTACAGGTACAGCAAACAATGCCGTCAAGGAGAACTCACGAAGGACTATGCAATACAGTATGCAAATGAACACAGCGTAGAGATATGGATGAACGGGAACGGAGTCATTGGCGCGCTTGCGGCACTCGCATGGTTCGCAAGACCCGACGAATCCATCCGTCTGGAAGCCGAAATTGAATAGATGAGACAATGAAGGACAACTCCCATATTACCGGACTTGAAGCACTGTATCTTGCAGCTGTCGATTCCGATGTAGAACTTATTACTGCTGTTGCCGGCTTTCCCATAACCGCAGTTGCCGAGAAATTCTTCCGGGAGAAATTAACGGAAAACTACGATATTCACTGGATAACGAACGAGAAGTCCGCCCTTGAAACTGCGCTGGGTGCTTCAATAACCGGCCGCAGGTCCATGGTACTGGTCAAACATGTGGGAATGAACATACTTGCAGACCCCCTCATGACATCCGTCCTGCACACTATCGGAGCAGGTCTTGTGATCCTTGCCGGGGATGACCCTGCAGCAGCCGCATCCCAGAATGAACAGGACTCACGCTGGTACGGAAAGATATCCGAACTTGCTGTTATGGACCCTTCGACACCGGAGGACGCATATAACTGTTTGAAAAGGGCATTCGATCTGTCTGAAGAAGCGAAGGTGCCCGTCATTGTAAGAATAACTGAAAGGCTCGAAAGTAGTAAGGGAAGATTTGAAAGATGTGAAAAAAAAACGGAAGCCCGGATCAAATATCAATTTGACGGTTCCATATGGAAACTCACCATGCACGGCAAACACCAGCGTTTCCACCGGGAATCGTATCCCCTTCTTACCAGGGAGTCTGAAACCAGCCCGTTGAACAGGATAAAAGGAAATGGCAAAGAGATCGGGATTATTTCATCAGGATACCCTTCAGCAATTGTTGACAAACTAATATCCTCTTACCCAGAGTTCTCGGATGCATCGAATCTGACACTCAACATAGTATCGCCTTTCCCTTTTAAATTGGTGAGAAAGTTCTTTCATGAACACAGGCACATTCTTGTCATCGAGGAAAGCGAAGACTTCATCGAATCCCACCTGAATATACTGGAGAAGATAAAGGGCAAAGCCAGCGGACACGTGCCAGTAGGACTTGTGAGTAAAGAGCATATACAGTTTGCACTAAAAAATATCGGTAAAGACAGCATAACAAAGTACACCGAAATTCAGACCACTGAGAAAAGAGGGGCACGTCCCATATGCGATAAATGCCCATACATGCCGCTCTACAATATCCTGCGCGAGCTCGATATTATGGTTGCAGGCGACATGGGATGCTCCATACGCACGGCTCCCGAACCACTTGACGCTGTCGATACCGGATTCTCACTGGGAGGAGCCATATCCACAGCCTGTGGTTTCAGGGAGAAGGGTGTCGCAGTCATCGGTGATTTCGGGCTTGCTCATTCGGGAATTGTAGGACTCATTAATGCAGTGAACTCCGGTTTCGAGCTCTTTGCCATAATCCTTGATAACAGAGTTGCAGCCATGACCGGCGGGCAGGAAACACCAGACCTCACGGAAACGATACGAACAATTGTTCCTGATATGAGCATTCTTGACATCGATGATAAAATAAACCTGAATGGATACCAGGAAACTCGGAACGAGCTGGAGGACATCATCAGGAAAAAGCTCAGGGAGAAAGGTGTCTCGGTATTGTATCTAAAAGGCAAATGTATACTATACTGAGCCGGTCAAAGCGATATTCCCAACATATATCAACCTGAAGAACAATTGTTTTTGGGGGGTTTTGATATGGATAAAGTGACACATTTTCACATACCTGCAGATAATATGAGACGTGCAAAAATGTTCTACAGGAATATGTTTGGATGGGAATTCAAAATAACAGAAATGGATCAGGACTATACACTGACAACTACTGTGAAGACAGATCAGAAACAGATACCTGCAGAACCCGGCGCCATAAACGGGGCGCTGTTCCTGAGAAGAAGACCTGATGAAGGCCCGTCTATTGTCGTTACCGTTCAGGACATCTATGGCAGTCTTGAAAATGTTGAGAAGGCAGGCGGACATATCCTAAGACCTGTTGAACCTGCAGGTAATCTTGGCCTGTTTGCAGAAATCAGGGATTCTGAAGGGAATATACTGGGGCTGTGGCAAGAAATAGAAAAATAGCGTGTGGTTTTAAGGACCATTATTTCATAACAGAATGTTTGGTATTTAATACAATAAACGCACATATGATATGGGTTCACAGGTTCACAGGAATACCAAGTATCTCCCTGCTGCCTGTGGCAATATCCCGCGCGATCTCCGCACACCCAACCGCAGCGCTCCACCTGTCAAGCACATGGCAGCTCAGGCCCAGATGCCAATCTATCTTTTCTGCTACAAAAGGCATCTCAACAATAGAGCCTTCTAGTATAACCTCGCCCTCACAACCGTAATCTTTCAGCAGGATCTGCATGCAGGAAATCTCCATTGCTGCAAAAAGCGCAATCGTATCCAGCGCAAGTAGTGCATTCTGATCATCGTTCTTTGCAGCCCTGAGCAGTTCATGCCTGTCCGAAAAAGAAGTGTGTTTCAGAACGCCTGCATTGGTGAATGCCTGGTTGGCACTGAGTTTACCTGCATCCACATCCCTCAAGGCCTGGACATCAAGTGGTCCGTGATTCAATCCCGGGGCAAATATGCAGGCATCTATCGCACCGATCACCTTACCATTTGCAACTCCAAGGGTCACAGTATTGGAACTTATATCCGACAGGACAAAATCCTTAAAACCCATGCAGAAAGCGTGATATGCAATACCTATTTTTTCTGGGCTCGTGGAATGAGAAAAAACATTCATACGCGGGTCCGTCTGGCTACTGTCATGTATACCAGGGATTACAACCGCAGGAATACCTGAGTTCCTTATAGCATCGAAAACACGACTACCACCACCCGTCTTCTTACCTGCTCCTTCAATACTCCTGACACCCCGGTTCTCTACGGAGTTAATGCTTTCAATGGATGTGATACTGTCCCCCATGGAATAGGTAACAGCTATCATCCGGATGTCATTTCGGGCTACATCAAGCTTATCCTCTATCAGGGATATAACCTGAGTTTCACTCATTGCAGCGATATCCTGCCTGGGGATCTCCAGCTTACTGACTATAGAATCTTCTTTATCAACAGATGCAAAACGCATTGCTGTTGTACCGTGATCTATTCCGATGAACATAACAAGCACTCTTTTTATTTGGTCAGCCGTCTGTAAGCATTGAATTAAGCTCTTCCATCAAACGTCCACCCTCTATAACATTTGATACAGTTGTTATAATCCGGATTTCCTGTGAAGAAGTACCATGTGATATGAGCATTCTGAGGTTTCCCCTATCATCCGGACGAAGTACCTTTGCAGATAGGGTCCCGCCTGAATTGCTTTTTCCTTTAACAGAAATAACCGAAGGGATTATTTTTTTGACTTCGGGATGCTGGCTTATCATAGCTACAAGTTTTTTACCATGTCGATTGCCAATGATGGTCGTGTGCGAACCACCAATCTTGCTTTTTGGCTTACTGACTCCGTTTACAGGTGTGCCGGCATTCATTTGCAGAAAATAATAGTACGGAGTATAAATTATTGGTGGTCGAACGATCGAAAAGGGAAAGAATGATTTCGGAAGATCATATCTGCTGGATATCCGC
Source organism: Methanolobus halotolerans (assembly GCF_004745425.1). Classification (GTDB taxonomy): domain Archaea; phylum Halobacteriota; class Methanosarcinia; order Methanosarcinales; family Methanosarcinaceae; genus Methanolobus; species Methanolobus halotolerans. The sequence continues at coordinate 7,554 of NZ_PGGK01000003.1, forward strand.
CATATCGATGAGCTTTATACCGGAGCCCTGCAGTACATTGATAGCAACCTCGATATTGTTGACCCTGAGAATGAGCAATGCCTTCTCCGTCTTTGTGACAAAGGCATAGGCATAGTCTATGTTTATGTTCTTTTCACCAAGGACATCGGCTATCTTTCCCAGACCACCCGGCACATCTTCCATCTCTATCCCGAGCACACTTGTTTCGGATACTGTGAAACCTGCATCATGCAACACGTTATGTGCGATATCCGGCCTGTCCACAACCATCCTGATGATACCAAAATCACCGGCTTCAGCTATGGTAAATGCCCTTATGTTGATGCCGGCTTTGCGGAAATTGCTGGCAATATTAGCAAGCCTTCCAGGCTTGTTCTCAGCAAAAAGGGATATCTGTTTGATAATCTTGTCTTCCATGAAACCACCTGTTACCTATAAAATTATGTCCTATGTTATTATAATTTCCTGTTGTCTGTCACTCTCTTAGCCTTTCCCATGGAACGCGGGATAGTTCCGCTTTCTACCAGCTCGACCTTAACAGTAATGTTCAAGACGCTTTTAAGAGCGGATGATACCTTCTTCTCCAGTATGATGATGTCGTTCACCTTATCACTGAAGGCTTCGTCTGTCATCTCTATCTGTACCTTCATGACATCGAGCTCATTCACCCTGTCCACAACTATCATAAAATGCTCACCGACCTCAGGAATGTTCATGAGCACGGACTCGATCTGACCGGGGAATACGTTGATACCACGGATGATAAGCATATCATCGGCACGCCCGAGCACACGCATAATACGTGGATGAGTTCTTCCGCACCTGCATGGCTGCTTGTTGATGACAGTGATATCACCGATCCTGTACCTTATAAGAGGGAGTGCTTCCTTGAACAGAGTGGTGATGACAAGTTCACCCCTTTCGCCTTCCTTGAGCTGTTCACCAGTCTCCGGATCGATCACCTCTATCAGGAACTGGTCAGCCCAGATATGTATACCATCCTGGAACTGGCATTCCGTGAAAAGCGGACCGCTAAGCTCGGACGTACCATAGATATCATATGCCTTGATGCCGGTTGCCTGTTCTATCCTTGCACGCATCTCCTCTGACCATGGTTCCGCACCGAATATGCCGACACGCAGGTTAGTGTCCTTCTCTATGCTGATATTTGCCTTGTCAGCAACCTCGTTCATGAAAAGGAAGTAAGACGGAGTGCAGGCAATAATGCTTGAGTTCAGGTCCTGCATCAGTTCGATCTGCCTTTCAGTGTTACCCGAGCTTGCCGGAAGGACAGTCGCACCTATTTCTTCCGCACCGTAATGAGCCCCGAGACCACCTGTGAACAGGCCATATCCATAGCCTACCTGTATGATGTCACCCCTTCCGACACCAATAGATGTCATCGCCCTTGCAAGAGAGGTGGTCCATCCATCAATGTCGCTCTTGGTATAACCCACAACTGTTGGTTTTCCTGTCGTCCCGGATGAGACATGGAAACGTACAAGCTGCTCGTTAGGGACGCAGAACATACCGGTAGGATATGTGTCCCGGAGATCACCCTTATATGTAAAAGGTAATTTTTTCAGATCATCAAGCGTCTGAATCTCCTCCGGCCTGACACCCGCATCATCAAATCGCTTTTTGTAGAACTCCGAGTGCTGGTAAACATAATTCACCAGGTTTTTTAACTTCCTCTCCTGCATTTTTTCCAGTTCTTCAACCGGCATGCGCTCCATCAATGGGTTCCAGTACTCTAACATTTTTATCATCCCGTTTTTTGTTTATTCCGAATTCTCCTGTAACGCCTCGCAGATAGAAGGATTCGGCTTTCCCTGAAGGACATTACGTATCCTTTTCCTGCATTCCTGGATTATAACATCCATGTCAGCTACAACATCGATCCCGGCCGCACCTGCGTGGCCTCCTCCGGTGCCCTGGTAATTGGAGCTTATGTCCTCCATGATTTTACCGAGGTTCACACCGGAATTCACTGCATCGCGCTTTGCTCTTCCACTTACCCTTACATTCCTGTCACGTGAAGTGCCTATCAAGGCCACGTCAGCTCCGATATTAAGGAACATCGAGGATGCCGCACCACCGAAGGAATTCACATGAGAGTCCACGACCAGCCAGTCATCGACGCGCTCGATATTAGCCCTTGTAGCACATTTCAACATGGCTATACGCATGGATATATCCTGCGGGGTAGATGCCATCATTTCCAGAACCTCGGCATATTCCACTCCGCTTGACTCTATGATCTCCGAGACGGTCCTGAAAGTATCGTATGATGCATGTTTGAAATGGCCGGTATCTGTAATAATACCGGTAAGAAGGCCAAGTGCCGTCCTGCGCATTATGGGAGCACCCATAATACGGAGAATATCAAAGACCATCTCTGCAGTCGAGGTGGCATGGCGATGCAGGTAGAATTCGGCATTTTCAATGAGTGCAGTGGTAGCGTGATGGTCAATCACGCAGTACTTACCAAGTTTGATATCATTCAACTGTGAGCTGGTAGATGTGTCCACCACCAGGGTGATATCATATTGTGACGGATCGGGATCGATAACCACGTCTATATTAAGCTTTTCAATTAGAAGAGAGGCAACGCGATTACAGCCATCCACGAGTCCGATAGTTCCGCCAATGGCCTCAGATAGTGCAAAAGCGCTGCTCACAGCATCTGGATCTGCATTACGATGACACAAATAAAGAACTTGCGGATAATCCAGAAGTCTATTGTAAAACTCCAGTTCTTGAACTTCCATAGAAACCTCTGATTATCATCTCAAAAGATAATCCGAGTATGTCAGCATTGAGGAAAAAGGCTTTATTCTGCCTGATTCCCCATTGCCTGTTCTATTTGTTCCTGAAGTTGTGTAAAACGCTTGGAGATACGCTCTTCCTGTCTTGAGACGGACTGAAGCCTCAGGGTAAGTGTCTCTACCTTTTCTTTCATCTTGCCAACTGTTTCCTCTTTGTTGGCTTTTATCTGCAGTTCACCTACCGTCCGGTAGATCACCGCATCTTCGGAGAGATTCTCAAGTTCCTCAAGTGCCCTCTCGGACTCCTTCTGTAAAGATTCCATCTGGGCTTTCTGCATTGCAAGTGACTGTGCCTGTTGCTGAACTTGCTGCAACTGAGCCAGCTGGTTCTGTATCTGTGGGGGTATTTGTGTACTCATTTGGTTTCACCTGGCATACCAATAAACTTAAAGTGATTTTAATGTTTCCATAAGAGACGCAACGATAAAACAGTGAGTACAGGTTCGTTTTCAGGTAAAATTAATCAATACCCTAAGTAAAACTGATTGCAACTATTACTTACTATCTGTAAGAACAGACACTTCATTGGATACCTGTATCAACCTCAACCAGGTATTCAGTGTGGACCTCATAGATACTAGATCATCTGCCTCTACTATAAGATACAGATGTGAACCATCGACCCGGAGTTCAATTCTGGACCGGTCAGTCACCGCAGTTTCTATCTCAGGCTTCAGTGAACGATATATTGAACAGGCAGTGTCGAACTCAAAAACAGATTCGGCGATCAACTGCAATTGCCATCACCCTCCAGTATCCTGTAAGTTCTGACCTTCAGGGAAAAAAGTATTGTATCATCCTCAGTGAAATTGATCAGGTCGTCCGAGATCACCATCTTCAATAAGCCGGAAGACCCATTATCCACATCCGACTTGACCAATTCGGAGAATATCGAAGCAAGCTCCCCTTCTCCTGTTATAGAAGGTCCTGCCTGCCGGGAGCGTGGATAAGGCTTCCCGGATGTCGATAATGAGATATGTAATGAGAGAGCGCAGAACCCCTCTGGATCATATATAGTGATGCTGCCGGGATTCCCGTGATACTCACCCACGATCATGAGAGAGGAATCATCTGCATGACCCAGGACCTCACCCATACTCATCTTACCGCGATTGAAATAATCGCAACGGAAAAAAGATGCCAGCAACTTACATAAACTACGCGTGCTGGCTGAAGGTTTGCGAGAAGAAGTAATTTGCATCTACTTCTACTCAGCTTTGATGCGTTTGATTGATGTCGGACGCTCTTTTACAAGTATCCTGTGCCCGCAGTAAGGACAGCGAATACCCGTATACTCGTAATCTATCTCGACAATTCGTTTGCATCTGGTACACTTATAATCCATGCTCACCTTACTCTATTTTTTCAGTAGCTTTTCTTACGGAGCGAGTGACTGTCTTACCAACACTGGTTTGAGGAAGGTACGTACCGCCTGCAAATGTGTAGTCACACTTACTGCACTTCCAGATACCCGTACCAACCCTGCCAACTGTCGGACGTGCACATCTTGCACATGTATGGGGCATACGCATCTTTTCTTCAAGATCCGCTACCAGTTTACGGTCCTTCCTACCATATCGTACACCAAACCTGCCTGCAGATCTGGATACACGTCCTTTTCTCGTATATTTTTTAGCCATGAATCTAATCTCCTTGAATCAAATATGAAATTGCGATATTAATGATCAATCCCGGATGTTCGAGAGATGAACCTCACGTAACTGGGCTGCTTTCTCACATGCCATTTCCACAGCCTTGAGCAACTGTTCATCTGTCAATGCTCCGTCACCACTCTTTTGCATCCCTGAGATCGAGCCGTCCTGATTTGAGATAACAGTTATTTTGGTATCACACACTGTTTCCTCATCAAGCCCCGGATCGACCATCAGTGAACCACCAATGTTAATCACTGTGACTGACAGAGGCATATCCTTGACGGGCAGAGGTGTATCTTCACCTTTTCCTGCACGTTCTGCAGGTATAGTGGTGGTCAGCAGGGCTGCAATAGCACCCATGGAAGAAGCATCCTGGATGTTTCCGGCATTATTGAGAACATGGATGTCAATGAACACTATCCATACTTCTTCTCCTTCCGTAATACACAGCTTGCTTAAATCAATTGCGCCTGACTCACGGACACCGCGGTCGGTCACACGAGCCATCTCAATGGCATTCTCCCTGGGAGGACCCGCCTCGAAATCAGGAGAAGCTATGGGATTGAGTTCGAGACTCGTGATAATGACCCCTTCGCCCTTTGAATCCGGGAAAGGAGAGCCGGCCTGGAGTTTCACTCCCACAAGGACCTCTGTTTCTCCCAGCTTGACCCATGCAGAGCCCTCAGCCTTATCAATAACGTTTGTTTTTACTTCACTATCCCTAACCTGGTCAAAGGAACGACCATCGGTGCGTTTTCCCTTGAGCATCAGATTGTAAATATAATCTCTTTTCAACACAGACATTACTTCATTGCTCACGGATCTCACTTCCCTCAGTAATCTCCTCTTCATCGGCCGTTTCTTCTTCAACGAGGTCGACAAATTCTTCTTCTATAACCTCATGATCTTCTTCCTCAGCCTCTGTGTCTTCCGAGTCCTCATCTTCCCCTGATTCACCGGAAACATCGGCCTCTTCAAGATCCTCATCTTCTGATTCCCCTATGTCGCATTCGACCATGACCTCAATATCGATCTCTTCATCGATATCCTCAGGCACTTCGATTGCAGCGTCTTCACCAAACTTGCCCTTGAGAGCTTCTTTCTGCATCTCGAGAATCTGGAGACAACCTTTCTTGCACATTTCAAGAGCCTGCTTGAACTCTTCCTGTGTAAGGTTCCCATCCATCTGAAGGAGTGTGATCTCCCCGTCCTGGGTCATTGCTATCGGGAGGTCAGCCTGACCATAGTTGTCTTCAGGTTTGTTTAGATCGAGTACCAGCTTGCCATCGACCTTTCCGACAGCACATGCAGCAACAAGGCTTTTCATAGGGATTCCGGCATCTGCAAGTGCAATTGAAGCTGCATTGATCGCAGCGGTCCTTGTACCGGCATCAGCCTGCAGTACTTCCGCAAAGACATCGATAACTGCACTTGGATAAAGGTTTGTCATCACCACAGGTTCGAATGCCTCGCGGCTTACTTTTGATATTTCAGTACTTCTTCTGCTCGGACCCGGACGTATACGGTCCTCAACAGAAAAAGCCGCCATATTATATCTGTATCTTATCAGGGCAGAATCTGATTTCTGCAGTCTTCTCGGATGAAGTTCCCTGGGGCCATAAACCGCCACCAGGATCTTATTGTTGCCCCATTCCATATAGCAGGAGCCATCCGCACGGGAAAGCACCCCTATCTTGATCGTCATCGGTCTTATTTCATCAATTTGCCTGCCATCGAGGCGTAAACCATTCTCATCAATGAACTTTTCAGGTTTATCATTCATACTAATTCTCCAATATTCAAGAAATCGGCTGGTCGCATTTTGCAAAAAGGACTACCCGGATCATTCATCCGTTTCTTCCAGAAGTGCATCTACTTTTCTGTAGGTATCCTCAGGAATCCCGCTCTCATCTTCTTCTACTTCTTCGGCCTCGGCAAGATCTTCATCAGTATCAGCATCTTCCTTGTTCCTCAGGAACCGGCAAACCCTGTCAGTCAACCCTGTTGTATGTGACTGTTGCATGATCATATCTATGGCTTCGGTAAGACGATCCATATCGCTGTCTTTTCCATTTATCCAGATGCGCCCGTTCTGACCAACAAATATCTCACAGTCTGTTTCTTTTTTAAGCATTGAGACCATTGAACCGCCATGACCTATGATCCGGGGAACCTTTGCAGGAACAACTTTGATAATCCTTCCCACATTAAGAGGTTTTAATCCCCTCTCACGCATTGAAAGTTCCACCTTCATGGATGGATTTACATCTTTAACACGCAGCAGTACAGAATCTCCGACATCCATTATCCCGGGCATCTTGCCAGATTCCACCCTTTTCGGATATTCTGAGACATGTAGCAGACCATCATAAGGAGAACAGATGTCAAATATCCAGTTTGAGGGGGTTAGCTCGATCACAGTACCAATTACAAAATCCTTGCTCGAAGGAATATACTTTCCTGCGAACGGGACCACAGATATCCTGTTTCTTGCATTCTTGATCCCGTATAAAAGAGAATAGACCTTTCCATCCTTCACATATGTACCAGGTCCTGAGTCTGCCTTGTTCTCAGACAAAAACTGGCCCGGAAATACAATATCTCGCTCCATTATCCATCCTCATAATAATTTTGTTTCAGCATCCCCTTTGGTCAGGTGATTTACCAGACCGTAGAAATCATTCTGCAAACCAGCAGGCATCCTTACAACCGCAACCCAGGAACCATCACTCTGCCATTCGTTCTTTAAAAGGGTTGAGAACTTGGAGATATCCCCATAGGATTTTGCAGCATACTCTGCAGGTATCCTTACTGCCACATCGACCTCCTCAAACCTGATGGGGATGATAGGACGAATGGCCTTCATGACTATATTGACCTGTTCATCCACACTCTTCAAAAGATCGATATGGACCTTTGCCTCCTCCATAGCTTTCTCGATCCTTGCCCGCGGATGAGGGGTCTTTGTCTGAGGATTGATCGCATTCTGTACTATGACAGTTACAACCTGTCGGGTCTTTTCTTCAAGCAGGAATTTTCGCTGCTCCGTAGTTAACTGAAGCTCACCATTCTCCAGGATCTGGCTGGCAGCCTCCATGACATTAGAACTGCCAAAAGTATTCTCAAGGTCGGATTCAGCTGCATGGTCTCCTTGATGAGCATCGGAGAATACAGATTCAACAGCGAGTATATCTTCGATCTTAATATCTTCGCCCCTTTTCAGCGCAAACGCCTTATCAGGATCCACCAGTACCTCGAACTGATTCTTACCTTTCTTGAGCCTTGCTATTACTGCCTCATCAAGTGACACCATTTTTTTTCACCCTGACCTAAACCTTAATAACTATTATTCTTCGGACCCTTCTTCCGGGTTCTCTGTATTTTCGTCCTCTTCTTCTTCACCCTTGAATTCATCTTTCAATTCTTCCTGGATTCGGCCTACATATGTTTCGACCTCATCCTCAGAGAGTTTCCTGAACTGCCTTTCTTCAAGAGTCACAAGGCCTACTTCCAGCGTAGCTGCATTGAGCTTACCTTCAGTGGACTTGTAAAGCGCTTTCATACCAAGCATGATAGCGGCATCCATGTCCATATCGTCATCATAGTCAGACTCGAATATCTCCATGAAAGAATTCCTTCCGGCACCGATCGCAGTTGCCTTGTATTCGAGAAGTGCTCCGCTTGGATCCGTTTCAAACAAGCGGGGCCTGGAAACATCCACACCTGCGATCAGAAGAGCGGTACCATAGGGACGGGCACCACCATATTGAGTGTAACTTTGTTTGTGATCGCATATCTTCTTTGAAAGCACCTCTACACCTACCTGCTCATCATAAGATACCCTGTTGATCTGAGCCTCTACCCTTGCCCTGTCTACCAGCGCACGGGCATCTGCAACCAGACCGGATGTAGCAGCACCTATGTGATCATCTATCTGGAATATCTTCTCGATTGATTCTGCTTCGATCAATTTGCTTGTGATCCTTTTATCGACAAGAAGGACAACCCCTTCCTTCGACTTCACACCCGCCGCAGTCGTACCCCTCTTAACTGCCTCCCGGGCATACTCGACCTGAAAAAGACGCCCATCGGGACTGAAAACAGTAATTGCACGATCATAACCCATTTGTGGTGTCATTTGCATCTTAAGTTCATCTCCTGTATTAGAATAGTAAACAGTAACTTGTAGTCTTACTAATTGAAATATGCATTCTACTCATTTATATGTGACTGTTCTTTCGGATTAAATACATCCGCACCCGCTAAATACTTTTTTGTTGCACCCTGCACAGTTCCCGAGATCCCGAGAACATGACATATAATTCTGGTACCTTTTACATCCCGGATAGTTGCAAGCACAGCACGGGTGTTATCTGTCCTTTCAGGCGAGCATCGGACAACTCCCCTGGAATCCTCAAAGGCAAGTAGTCTGATAGCACACTCGCTTGCACCGACATCGCCAAGAAGGGAACCGGCAGCGGAGAATAATTCCCTTATCAGGTCATCTCTTCTGACAGGCTCTTCAGCAATGATCTCGAATGCCAGATATCTTTTCCTGGCACGCAGTGTCGGAGGGAGTATCTTCACCTGACATCATCCCCGTTCAGTCCTTCGCTTCCTTCGCTTATAAGTTCGGTTCTGATTACCTGCACACCCTCACAGAGGTATCCCACAGGAGGACAGCTTCTTGAAATAAGCATTTGAGGAATTACAGTCAGGCCTGATATAGCTTCCTCACGGGACATGCCAAACAGTGATGCCAGAGCGATAAGTTCCCGGGGAGCACGCATATCATACCATGAGCGGGGGCTGCTAGTCAGGAGAAAAGGCACATCATATTTCCTTACGAGCTGCAGGTCCTTCCGAAAATTACTAAGCACATGCACCCTGCTTCCCCCCCTGAGCCTTATAAGGTCTCCAAGATCAAAAGAAATAGCTACCTTATTATCGCTCGCCTCTTTTGCCAGCACATGATTGAACCCGCTTTCTGTGCCTACGTTCATTTGTGTTAAAATGTCCACTTTCGGGTTTTCAACAGCAGCGCGGTTAATGCTCTCATTGCCACCGTGCACTGTAATGATGTCTACCCTATTGCGGAACTTTTCAACAATACCATGTAGCTTCGAGGAATTTTGGATCTTTATTTGCACCCCTGAGAAAATTCCGATACCAGCAAGACCAGCAGGATAGCTCCGATCTATAGAAGGATCAGGATCATTGATAGCAATTCCACTGTATCCCAGATGTTTTGCTATCGCAGCTAATTCACAGACCTTGTCACTGTCGTCAGGAACAGAATAAACATTAAGGTCATAGAATCCGGATTCAACCAAATAATTCCTCCACGATCCTTCCGGCGTTTTCCCGGTTCTTGGGATAGGTAGCTATTTTCACATGACTTGCAATGGCATCCGAGGAAGAGGTCAGTTCCACCCGGCCCTCAAAGGCTGCCTGTTTGTCAAACCTCATATGAAATACCTGCTCATCGTCAAGACGGTCCGGCATCTCTGACCTAAGAAGCTCCACATCGTCATCAGACATATGCTGCCTGATGAATACTGCAAGAGCTTTTGAATCCTGTTTGCGTGAGATCTGCGCACTGAAAATCCTAATGGGATTGCCGTAGTGACCTTCCGCATCAATAATCTCCACAGCAGCAGAGATATTGTTATCTTCCCCTCTGCCAGTGGAATTGAGTAAAAAGAAATCCAGGGCCTTTCTGACCCTGGAAGGGTCTTCAGTCGAATGCGCGATCACACGCAAGCCGATATAATGAATCACTTGCCTCTGTTTTGGTTTGACCTGATACTTGGCCTGGTCTTCTCGGTACCGGTACCACGTGTCATCATACCTCTACCCTTGCGACCTGCACTTGTCTTACCACGCGGAGCACGTCCCTTGTGGGAACTGTTGCAGATCCAGTTGAGGTTCTTATCGCTTTTGATAACCGGATGGCTGGGGTCTACGAGGATTACTTCGTACCACTTCAGTTTACCATCCTCTCCTACCCAGTAGGAGTTCAGTACTTCCATATTAGGGAACTTTCTTCCTGCACGCTCTTCAGCGATCCTCTGAATGCTCTTGCCTGCAGTGATCTTGTTCTTACCCATATTGTGTGTACGCCTTCCGCGCACATACCTTGACTTTCTGAGACCGCCTCTGCGTACCTGTACGCGGGCAACCACTATTCCTTGCTTTGCCTTGTAGCCGAGTGAGCGGGCGCGGTCAATACGAGTAGGCCGTCTGATTTTTGTTACCGACCCTTCCTTTCTCCATTCCTGAAGTCTTTCCCACCGAAGCTCACTGACATAAGTGTCGCCAGGGTCTTTCCATGCATCTCTGATATATCCGTAAAATGATCTGGACAATATATTCACCTGTTTCATTTTCTTGTTTCACGGTTCAGCTTTCTTAGAAGCCACATTCCCACGGGACAGATCCCGACAATGAAACAGGACTAGTACCAACCTGATATGATTTAAACTTTTTTGCCCGCTCATAAACAAAATAATTATACATGTTGCCATAATCAGGCTACATCAACAGAGTCAGAATATCCCAGGCCACCACTGCACAAAAAAGACATTTTGCTCACAGCAGACGTATTTACTAATAAAAAATTTACTAATAAAAACAATAAAAAGTATTATGTTAAAAAGCAGATTCAAGGTGAAGAGATTATCATCAGCATGCGTGTCTACTTCTGTTCAGTCATCAATATGCTCAGATCTTCACCGGAACACATGATACCGGTCACATTGCCATCATCATCCGTAAGCAGAGAATCGTACCAGCGGACCAGTATTTCTCTTCCATCCTTGCATTGCACTTTTGATTCGGAATACACAGGCAGGGCAGCTTCGCCCGAAACAGCCGCTTCAAGAGTAGCTCTTACATCGGACCTCACATCTTCCTTTATGAGAGTACTCAGGAAATCCTGACCGATCAGTTCAAACTCTCCATAACCAAAGGTTTCGTTGCCCTTTTTATTGATCAGGTTTATTTTCAACTGCGGATCAACAACAACAGCAATAAAACCAGCCCCATCAAGATAGTTCATGGCATCATTCCTTTCAGCCAGTATTTTATCCTGAAGATGCTTTATACGAAGCAGTGACCTTACTCTTGTAACAAGCTCCAGCCTGTTGACAGGCTTACCGAGGAATTCATCAGCCCCTGCCTCAATGCCTTTTATGCGATCATCCTTGCCTGACAATGCCGTAACCATAACCACAGGCAGGAATTGAGTTTTAACGGAGGTTTTCAGGATTCGGCAGACCTCATAACCATTCATGTCAGGCATCATCACATCGAGAAGGACTATATCTGGCTTGTCGGCTTTTATCCTTTCCAGTGCCTCTCTGCCATTATAAGCATTGATAACATCATAATCTGATTTCAGATAGAGTCCCATTAACTCCACTATGGCCTGTTCATCATCCACTATGAGTACTTTATCTTTTTTCTGCATGCACCAATACTCCATTTTACTGCACATTCCAGATTAATAAATGCGTCTCGATATAAATATGATGGTTATTCGACCTTTTCTGCATTTATGTTCTGACAAAAACATATGTCCGGTAATATATTAGAATTGTCAGCATATAAAATTTTAGGCAAATCAGGCCCGGTAAGTCAGGATAAGAAAAAACAAAATGGGGCTGGTGAGATTTGAACTCACGATCGACGGGTATCTCCGAACTGCTGCAAAATACAGCATTTGTTAAAGAGCATTTATCAGTGCTCCAACGGTTCCTCACAGGCCGACCCCGTCGGGTAAGCCTCAGTAGACCCGTTGTTCATCATTTATCCGCTGGAGCCCATCGCCATGCCGGGCTAGGCCACAGCCCCTTGTATTCAGGTAGTACCCCCAGAATAAATCTTATCCATGATATATTTGGCGGTACTCCGACAGTCTGGAGTATTATACAGATGACCGGAGTTAACTCTGCTCACATTTTATCCTGTCAAGGTCTCCCAGCCTGCAAAGCTCCAGACAGAGTTTTTCAATTTCCATACGTATGTCGATCCTGGAATATCCGTGCATAAGAGCAAGATAGACTGCACCTCCGGCACCGACCCCTTCCTTGACAAAACCACGTTCGTATTGCTTTAAGCCAGGAGATTCGGATTCACCAAAACCAGGGTCGACACCGTAGCATCGGGCACCCAGCTGCCCGGCAATTTCCCCGAAATTGGCAGACCCGTCAGCTGCAACATAGCTCGTTGTCACGATCATGATATTATCAGTTGGGTATCCCAGGTGCTTGATCAAAGCGTAGATGGCTTCCATTTGAGTACCACCTGCCAGCATCAGGCGCGTGTTGCCAAGGCCTGCGGCAATGCCTGCAACTGCAACCATCATGGGATCACCCACACAGCCGATAGCCTTGAAAGGATCATCACGCAGTGAACCGAATGTGATGCCTGATGACTTCAGAGCAGCCTCAACTACATCCCTTTTAAGCTTAAGTGGATTCGACGATGAGCTACTGCTTACATTCCCGTCATAACCAAGCGATTGTAGCACCGCATTTGCTGTTGTTGTTCCTGCAGGTATACTCTCGCCGATCATGATCAGATCGTGCTTCTGAGCAAGTCCCTGCCCCAGATTAAAAGCATTTCTGAATACTTTTTCAACATCTTTCACAGCAGCAGACCCACGGATATCTTCACCGGGCTTACCCCCTATGTCCACAAGAGGAACCTCTTTTGCAGGCAGGACCCTCAGGCCGGCGTTAACCAGCAGTTGAGGCACACCCGTCAGCTGAAGGGCAGCCCTTGTGATGAGTGCAGGAGTAGGAGTGTCATATGGAGGCGTCATAGGCAGAACGGGAATATCAATTATCGTCCCCTTATGCAAAACCTCCGCATCCCCTGCAGGAGTATAGTCGGTAAGCTTTGCAGTTTTTCCTGCTGCCGAAAGTCCCTCTATATAGGCAGTCGCGGTATTTGCAAGAACACATACGAACAATGGCTTTTCAGGTAACCTGACATTCTCTGGTGATAGGGAGTCCATAATTATCAACTAACCTATTTTAGAGGGTATATATGTTATTTTCCGGACAGTGAGGGAATCAGTAGGTCCTCGCAACATATACCTTGGTGTCGGTATCAGTTTCACATACTACACATTTACCCCGGCAACTTTCCTGTGGGGAAGGAATACCAAGTATACCTGCACCGACCTCATCCTCGAGCCTGAGTCCGCAGTCCTTGTCGCCACACCAGAATACCTTCGAAATACCCTTGCTCAGATTCTCTTTGATATCAGCAAGGCTTATACATTCCATTATACGCTGATCAAGTCCCTGCTTTGCCTTCTCATAAAGATTGTCCTGAATAACAGAGAACATTGAAAGGACTTCATCTCTGATATTATCAAGAGATATCTGCTGCTTTTCACCGGTATCACGGCGCACCATCATAGCTGCATTGTTCTTAAGGTCCCTGGGACCGATTTCCAGCCTTACAGGAACTCCTTTCAATTCCCATTTGTAGTATTTGGCACCCGGACGGTTATCACTTGCATCCAGTTTAACACGTATGCCTGCAGCCTCCAGTTTCCCTTTTACGCTTTCACATGCCTGAAGGACATCTGCTGCTTCTTTGAAAATAATAGGAATGATCACAACTTGCACAGGAGCCACCTCAGGAGGTATTACAAGTCCCTTGTCATCCCCATGTATGGATATCAGTGCCGCAACAGAGCGTTCCGAGATACCATAACATGTCTGATGAACATACACCTGTTCACCTTCCGGATTCTCGTACTGGATATCGAATGTCTTGGCAAAATTGTCACCCAGGTGATGGGCGGTACCAACCTGAAGAGTCTTGCCGTCAGGCATGAGTGCATCAGTGGCTATGGTATAATCCGCCCCCGGGAACTTGTCCCAGTCAGGCCTTTTCGAAGGCAGGACCGGAATGGCAAGCTTACGATAAAATTCAGTATACAGCCTGATGGCTTCATCGACCTGAACCGCTGCATCCTCCCATGTAGCGTGGACAGTGTGTGCCTCCTTGAAGGATGTGATCTCCCGCAACCTTATAAGAGGACGTGTATGCTTTGTCTCATACCTGAATGTATTGACGATCTGGTATAATTTAAGAGGAAGGTCGGCATGAGAGCGGACCCACAACTTGTACATCGGGTAGATCGCAGTTTCACTTGTCGGGCGCAGTGCCAGTTTAACGTCAAGCGGAGACATACCCCCATGGGTCACCCAGTACACTTCATCTTCGAAACCCTTAATGTGTTCAGCCTCTTTCATGAACTCGTTTTCCGGGATCAGAAGAGGGAATAAAGTTTCCTGATGATCCTTATCAAGCAATTCCCGAATAAGATCATAGACATTTCGCCGAAGGTTGAAACCAAAAGGATACCATACGTACAATCCCTTGACAGGATAACGCACATCCATTATCTCTCCTTTATGCAGGATGTCGTTATACCATTCACTAAAACTTGCCTTCGAAGGAAGTGCAGCCTCTTTCTCTTGTTCTGCCATATAGATCACCTGATATGATAACTTGATTTTGGCTACATAAACAAGTACATTGCTTATAGGCGTTTCCTTCGGAACTTCAGACAGAAGAATCTGCAGAAACAGGAATATGACACGAATGGTCATTCCTGTTTATCTTTTTTCATACAAAGGAACCAGGGCTTACAACTGTCGCTTTCTTTTACACGTTCTTGCCGTTCTTTTGTTTCAACCCACGTGGACGGATTGGGAACGATCACATCCTCACCAGGATGCCAGTTTTCCGGGGTGTACACGTGATCATTATCGAATTTCTGTATGGCCTGCAGCAATCTCTTGATCTCATATATGTTTCTCCCATTGGAGAACGGATAGTATAGCATTGCACGTATCTTTGCCTGTGGGTCAATGATAAATGTTGCACGAATCGTTTCAGTGCTGAACTGCTGCAGGCTAAGTTTTCCACCCGAACGTTCAAATCTCTCAAGCAACTCCTCGGGAGTGTTATTAGAATGGGGATGGATCATACCATAGTTCCTGGCAACCTCCAGGCTCATATCCTCAATTACAGGGAACATCACATCTATATTCTTCAGGTCCTTGTACTCAATCTTCTCCCGGATAGCCTCAAGCCAGGCTATATGTGACTGGTTGCTGTCAACGGATAGTCCAAGCAGTTCAGCATTAAGTTCCCTGAATTCCTGCTGCATGGTCGCAAATCTTATGAACTCGGTAGTACAGACCGGTGTGAAGTCGCCGGGATGGCTGAAGAATATTACCCATTTTCCCTTATAGTCCTCTGGAAAATCGACCACCCCTAATGTGGTCCTGGCCCTGAAAGAGGGCGCATCATCCCCTATCAGGGGCATTTGTACCGGTCGGCAGTCTTCCGCTGGCAAATCTGACTTCTCCCACAATTGATTAAAATTGCTAATAGACAGGTATCAGCTTGCAATATAATTTAAGGTATCGGCATCTTTAACAAAAAATTAATTTAAATAATAAAAGGAACTGGGAATATTAAGGACAATTCACAGAAGTGAACAGGAACTTCAGTCAGTGGCCGAATGGTCTGAATCACACACATCTGACTGCGTCCCGGAGGAAGATGTATCGAAGATTATCATCCCGGTATTGAGCTCTGCAGCTTCCTCTGGTGTCAGCGGCCTTGATATTGCCTTTTCGGAAATGATCGCGCTGTTGCCAAGAGGATCTTCGATGACTACAGTGAGCTCTTTTGTGCCATCCATGGCATCCCTGAGAATCTGCTGGATTTCAAGCCCTCTGGAATATTTCTCATCATCGCCTTCATCTTCTGCCCACCTGGTTGCAGTGACCACCACATTCAGGATCCTGTCCAGTACACCTTCGATATTCGTTACGTATGAATCGGACATAGAGCCCGGTTCCACATCAATCCCCAACTCTGGTATGCGTATGGTTCCAGAAGTAGAACGAACTACCCTGCTGCCAAGATCCCCAAGTTTACCGATCTTCAGCTCATATCTTACAGGATCGCTCTGCGTAAGAATAATAGTATCAGTGAACCTGAAGCCGCACTCACACCTTGCGGCAACATACATTATCTCACCAAAATAAGGAATATCATCACCCTGCCAGTTGATGATCAACTCCTTCTGACAAAGAGGACAGGAAGTTGCGGTTACAAAATCGTGGCAGGAACTTTCTTCACTCAATATCTTCCACCAAGTATCTTCGATCTGTCGATTTTTATGCCGGTTGGCGTGACAAGCACCTGATCATCCTTAATTCCTGCAATATCGCCGTGAACATCGATCACTACGTCCTTGAGATCCTTTAGTGCGCGGTCAAGCAGGAGTTTATCGGCCTTTATAGTTGAGATGTCGATCATTACAATATTACCGTCGTATATCTCTCTCTTAAGCGCGGTCAGCTCATTCAGGTTTGTCAGTTCGGCAACCCTGATATAGGTTTCTGCAGGTTCGTCGTCAAGCACTTCTTCATACTTAGTGAGATCGAGTTCCGTATATTCATCCTCAACGGTTGTGGTTTTGGTACTGCCACCAAATAACTTATTCATGATCTTTGCCATAATACACCCTCATGTATTCAAAAACATTGATGCTTGTTAATAATATCGATACTACTTAAATTGTTACCGGACAGATGCTTCAGACTGTTGCTTTTAATTATATTCCCTGTCATTGTATATTAATGATTTCTTTTAGATGTCAAGGTTCCACAACTTGTCACCGACGTAATGAACAGACTTTATAGCCTTACCGGAACTTGCCTGCATCCGGGCTCCGGGAATCATGGCAGTGCCTATTGCAAGTGGTTTACTGTGAGTCTCCTCAACAATTATTACAGGGTCACCTGTTTCGATATCATCATCCGCAGATACTATTCCGGGACACATGACATCAGCACCATTGACAACAAAACGCACGGCTCCTGCATCCACCACGACGATGTTCTTCCTCAGGCCAAGTTGAAGTACTCCCTTCACAGTCGGAAAGTAAGTGTCCCCGATCTTAAAAAGAAGCACATCACCCTCTATTATGACAATAGGGACCTCATCTGCCGTCGCTGTTTCAAACTTCCTGTCCGCAAATGTGTCAACCACATCACCGAATGTGGAACTTAATTCCTTTAGTAATTTAATCTTATCTGATTTCCTTATTTGCACCCTGGATTTTACTTTCAACTGACCACCTGGAAGCAGGTTATTGTAACTGAACTTGATATGGTCGCGTGACTTTTAAATGTTGCGCGGAGAGACATACGTCCAAAGGGCGGACCTGACTTCCTTGTATTTACGTGTATCACCTTACGATAACGACAGGAACTCCGCAAACATCAAGCACATCTACCGATCTTCCCGCCGATACGACTTCCTTCTCGACCTCTACATAATCAGGTTCAAGTTCGACAGGTTCACCGTCAACTGTGATCACGATCTTACCTTTTGAGATCCCATCGGCTATCTTCTTAGGATTTTCATCCAGCAAAGCATCGATTATAGCCTTCGCCTTTCCTCTGAAAAGAGGACCTATTTTACCCATATTAGGTTTTACGTTCACGGGCACGTGTTCGAAATCCGGTTCACCTTCAATCATCTCAATTGGTGAATTCGTCACACCGGCCAGATCACTTGTGTCCATGGTGGTGCCGTATATCTCTATTTTCTCAAGAGAAGTGTTCAATGCCATACCTTTCTCTGACTTGTATCTTCGGACATTGCTTGCAACCTCTTTTATGAAATCACCTGATTTTTCAATATCCGGGTCTATCAGTTCTTCTCTGCTCACAGGCCATGCCTGTAAATGCACACTTCTCTCCCCTATGCGAGAGAACATCTCCTCCGAGAAGAATGGAGCGAACGGAGCCAGTAATCTTGCTAGGGAATCCATGGTCACGAACAAGGTGTACTTTGCAGCCTTCTTTGCTGTTTCATCATCTCCGTAAAGACGGGACTTGATAAGTTCTATATAATTATCTGCAAGGACATCCCATGTGAATCCGCGTATTGCCTTGAAAACCTCATCGAACTGGTATGCATCCATACTGTCAGTTACTGACAGTATCAGCCTATTGAGATTGCTCAGGAGCCACCTGTCGACCACTTTCAGCTCGCTGACTTCCATATCAGTGTGTTCATAATCCTCAAGATGGGACATTGCGAACCTGTAGATGCTCCATGCCTTGGTGAAGAAACGAGATGCTGAGACAACATCCTTCCAGCGGAACATCACATCAGAACCGGGGGAACCGCCTATAGCAGCCCACTGTCTGAATGAATCAGCACTGTAATCCTTAATGACCTCCTCAGGAGAGATAACGTTACCCAGGGACTTACTCATCTTGTGACCGTCCTCACCCAGGACCATACCGTTGATCAGAATTGAATCCCATGGCCTCTTGCCCGTCAGTGCCATGGAGCGCAGTATTGTATAGAATGCCCAGGTACGAATAATATCATGACCCTGCGGACGTAGCTGGGTAGGCAGCTTCATATCATGGTCTGATAGCCATCCCGATACATGCAATGCGGTTATAGACGAGTCCATCCACGTATCCAGCACATCCTCCTCAGCTTCAAATTCAGTACATCCGCATCCACATGCTTCCGGAGGTTGTTGTCTGGTCGGATCAATTGGCATCCACTCTTCCTTTGCGACCAGTACCTCATCGCAGTCCTTACAATACCAAACAGGTATCGGAGTCGCGAAGAGCCTCTGCCGGGAAATGCACCAGTCCCATTCCATGGTCCCTATCCAGTTATTGAGTCTTACTTTCATATAGGGGGGAAGCCACATGACTTCGTCCGCAGCCTTTGAGACCGCATCAGTATCGATCTTAGCGAACCATTGACGCTCTGAAAGGATCTCAATGGGAGTATCACAACGCCAGCACATGCCTACATTCTGGTCAAGGGTCTTTTGCTCTAAAAGATAACCTTCTGCCCGGAGATCCTCGATGATAGCATCTTTGCACTCCGGGATCGCCATCCCTTCATACTTACCGGCAATAGATGTCATGAGACCGTTCCTATCAATTGATTTACGAAGCGGGAGATCATGTTCCATCCACCAGCGGACATCCTGTTTATCACCAAATGTACAGATCATGACAACACCGGTACCGAATGCCGGATCAACTTCCCTGTCACCTATGACCGGGACCTCGTGTCCGAATAGAGGGACTTTCATATTGATGCCCACATATTCATTGTAGCGGTCATCTTCCGGGTTGATGGCAACAGCAACACATGCAGCAAGCAGTTCAGGCCTTGTAGTAGCAATCTTGAGTTTATCGAAGTTCAGGAAATTGAGCATGGTGCCCCTTGCTTCATACTCAACTTCAGCAAATGCAATTGCTGTTTCACATCTCGGACACCAGTTGACAGGATGTTCTGCCTGATACACGCGACCCATATCATACATCTTCCGGAAAGACCTCTGAGTCTTGGAATAGTATGCAGGCTCCATTGTGACGAACTCATTGCTCCAGTCGGTCGAGAAACCGAGATTCAGCATAGTTTCCCGCATCTTCTCGATATTGCCCCGGGTGAGTTCCCGGCACATCTGCCTGAATTCTTCCCTTGGGACCTCATTCTTGGTTATTCCGTGGATCTCCTCAACCTTAACTTCGGTCGGAAGACCGTGGCAGTCCCAGCCCTGCGGGAACATTACATTATATCCGCACATTCTCTTATAACGTGCCACAAAATCGATATAACACCAATTAAGGGAGTTACCAATATGGAAATTCCCGGTCGGGTATGGAGGAGGGGTGTCAATAATGTACTGGGGTCTTGTCGTTTCATTCCAGTCGAAATGATACATAGACATATCCCATGCTTTTTTCCATTTTGGTTCGATCTCATGGGAAACATATTCTTTGGGAACCGTCATTAGAACTCTCCGATAAATATGATAAAGTGATAACGCATTTTATCTTACAGTGGTCTAAGATTATTTAAACATATGGTTGCACGCTTGCAACCGTTTATCTAACAGGATAGCAGGGATATGTGAACCGGAGCTTAACAGTGGATACGTGAGGATTCCGGTTACTTCCTGTGATCTATACGAGAAAGAGCTGACTTGAAAGCGAACACTCTATGACCTTACGTAGAGCACATGCCTGTACGAAGGATTATAGGCAGGCAGTGCAGCCACATAACCGTTCCCGGAAAATATGTATTCCGATGGAGTCAGTAGCAAGCAATTGGTGTACGAATGAAGCATGCTGGATGGGATGGCAAACAGATACTGACAATTAAGCTATTATAGTCCTACCTATGACAGGCTTTGTGCCCGTATTTTGAGTTTTACATGATTCTATATTAACTTTACGAATCCGGTCCAAATAACGCCCATAAACAGGGAAAAAGGAAACACAAAAAACTTCTGTAATAAAGTGAGATACCGAAAACACTTTATCTAAATCTATCCAACCTTGAATGAACACTGAGCAAAATATTAGAAAATATTAAGAGACTAAAAGAGGATTAGAAAATGAATTTTGGAGAAATGCTCAAAGGAAGAGAAGAAGAAGGTAAAGAGAATCATGTTCCTGAAATAGAGATCATCAGGGAACATGGACAGGCAAAAACGGATTTTGTACGTGTGATCGTAGGAAAGGAAGTGCCACATCCAAATACGGTCGAACATCACATCGAGTGGATTGAGCTTTATGGTATTACAAAGGAAGGCAGGACGATAGATCTAGGTAGAATGGAGTTTGAACCTGTCCATACGAACCCTGTTGCAAATTTCCATGTGAACAACATCGATGATTTCAAGGCTTTCTGTGCACTTGAATACTGTAATATACACGGCGTATGGCAGAACTGTATTGAGATCTGAACAAGGCTGTTTCTATTG
Organism: Methanolobus halotolerans; assembly: GCF_004745425.1. GTDB lineage: Archaea > Halobacteriota > Methanosarcinia > Methanosarcinales > Methanosarcinaceae > Methanolobus > Methanolobus halotolerans. Next base: position 28,901 of record NZ_PGGK01000003.1, read on the forward strand.
TGTCACAATCACTGCCATATCTCTTTTATACGTGGACAGACCAGCATTAATATAACAGGCTTTGCATAAAAACATCAACAGGAAGGTGAATCCAATGCTGGTACAGCTTGCCATGAAGATGGCATTACTTGCTATTATAGCCGGTATACTGACATATGTATATCTCAGTTACATGGCACCGTATATGTAATAGAAAAAACAAAAAAAAAAAAGAATAGATTAGGAATTATTCATTTTTACTGTACCCGATCTCTTCATCGGTTAGGTAACATGCCGGATCATCGGCCCAGGTGTCATCATACACAGCTTCTGCCCGCACACGGAAGTTTCCATTACAGATATCGAACCATTTACATTTAGCACACCTGTCAGCATTAGACCTTATCCAGGATTTACGTTCCTTCAGACCTGACATGAGCGGGTCAGATACATCAGTCCATATCTCACTGAACCTGCGTTCCTTTACGTTACCAAAACTGTAATGCCGCCAGAACTGGTCCGGGTGAACGGAACCATCCCATGATACGCATCCTATACCTATACCGGTGGAATTGCCGCGGTTCATCTGAAGCAGTTCTAATACCTCTTCCGCACGTTCCGGATCCTCTTTCAGTAGACGCAGATATATGAACGGGCCATCACAGTGGTTGTCAACTGTCAGCACTTCGACTTGCCTACCTTTATCATGGAGTTCCCGTGTCCGGTCCATCAACATGTCCACTGTACTCCGGGATTCTTCCAGAGAGAGGTCCTCATCCCGCATCCCGGAACCTCTGCCTGAATAGACAAGGTGATAGAAACATATTCGAGGAATATTTTCTTTTTCAAGCAGGTCGAATATGGCAGGTATATCGCTTACATTATGCCGGTTGATAGTGAAACGCAACCCAACTTTTATGCCTGCAGCCTGGCAGTTACGTACTCCCTGCAAGGCTTTATCAAAAGCTCCTTCCATTCCCCTGAACCTGTCATTGGTCTCCCTCATACCATCCAGAGATATTCCTACATAGGAAAGGCCGATATCTTTAAGCTCACGGGCTTTTTTCCCGGTGATCAGAGTACCGTTGGTGGAAATGACCGCCCGGATGCCCTTTGAGGTAGCATATGCCGCAAGTTCCGTAAGGTCTTTACGCATCAGGGGTTCCCCGCCTGAAAAGAGAATGACAGGAGTACCAAAGTCTGCGAGATCGTCTATGAGTTCCTTCCCCTGTTCGGTGCTAAGCTCATTCTGGTATTCCATATCCTTTGACTTAGCATAACAGTGGACACAACGAAGATTACAGCGCTGGGTGACATTCCACACAACAACGGGTTTCTTATCCCTGGAAAACTGGAGCAGATGAGATGGAAGCTTTTTTGAGTCACGCCCGTAGCGCAATGCGTCAGAAGGTTCTACGGTCCTGCAATATAGTTTTGAAATACCTATCATGATGAGTGCTCCCGACTTAAAAGAACAAAAGTGAATCTACTATAATATAATATGCGCCCACCTATATGGTAATACTATATTATATCTATGGTATACTTCCCGATATCCTTCAAAGGGAATAGACATTGTTTAATTAGCAATATAGTATGTTCAGGAAAGTTCTTCCTGAACCTTTTTCAATACCTCTTTAAAAGTAAACTTTCCGGGTATAACGGACACATTCACACCGTAACTCTCAAGAGTCCTAGCAGTCGGACCTCCTATTGCAGCCACCATGGAGTTGTTCAATGCCAGAACGGCATCCTCCTCCGAGCCACAGTTTCTGGCGTGTTCAAAGAAGTTGCGTACCATCATGGAACTTGTGAATGCAAAAACAGATATGTCACCTTTTAAAGTAGCATCCATTAGCATGTCCTGCTCGCTCCCTTCAGGCTTTTCCAGGGTATAGACATTCGTCTCGTAGACCATGGCACCGCACTTACGCAGGCCTTCTATCAGATGAGCAGAACCATAAAAGCTTCTTGCAGTATCTATTATCTTGCCGGCCACATCAGCACACAGGTAATCAACAATACCCTCGGAACTGTAGACACCTGGCATTCCCATGACCTCTATGCCCAGCTTTTCCAGTGCCTTGCAGGTAGTAGGTCCTATAGCCACCACATTTGTAGAATTGAGAGCTGCTATAAACTTCCCTCTGGATTCCGGAGGTATCTTCCCCAGGGTGAAATCTATACCATTGGCACTGGTGAAGATTACATAATCGGATTTGCCTTCAAGTATCCTTTCCACAAAATCTTCAAAGCCGGCATCTTTCATCTCAGCGATCTCTACCATAGGCACCATGATAGCTTCAAAACCCATGGATTCGGCCAGTTCCCTTGATTCCTCCACATACCTCTTAGGCCTCATGATTGCGATTTTTGGTTTACCAAGCAGTTCACTCATGTGTACACCTCACTCAAAAACAGACAGTATCTGCTCTCCGAGTTCTCCGTGGAGCTGCACAACATCCCCTATGACCGTGATGGCAGGTGCCATCACACCTCTTTCTGTTGCGAGGGTTGCGATATTCTCAAGTACACCCACAGTAACTCTCTGATCGGGACGAGTACCCCTTTCTATAAGTGCGACCGGGGTCTTTGGATCTTTGCCGTATTTAATAAGCTCGCCTACATTCCTTTGGAGCATCCGGACACCCATGAATATCACAAGTGTCCCTTCAAATCTCGCAAGGGTCTCCCAGTCAAGAGCACTCTCGTCCTTTGTAGGGTCTTCATGACCGGTGACGAATGTTACCATGGAAGCATGATCTCTGTGCGTTATGGGTATTCCGGCATATGCAGGTGCCGCTATTGCGGAGGTAATGCCAGGCACTACTTCGAACTCAATTCCCGCTTCAATGAGCTCCTGTGCTTCCTCACCACCGCGTCCGAACATGTAAGGGTCCCCGCCTTTAAGGCGGACCACACTCTTTCCTTGTTTGGCCTTTTCGATTATGAGGACATTTATCTCATCCTGCTTCAAAGTATGATTTCCTGCATACTTTCCCGCATCTATCTTTTCCGTGCCGGCAGGAATGGAATCTATTATTACCTTTCCCGGAAGCTGGTCATAGACCACAACATCAACCGAATCGATCAACCTGCGGGCTTTCATTGTCAGAAGCTCGGGGTCTCCGGGTCCTGAGCCGACCAGATATACTTTTCCATATTGGGTCATGTTAGCGAAATCCTGTCTGTCTTACTTTGATTGTAATGAACTTGTCAACTTATATATTAATTGTTCCAGCCAACTTTTTACAGAGATATATTTTATGTCCTTTGACAACAATATTATTTACAGTAACACCATAAAATGTCATAGTTAAGTGTTCCGGGGGAGAATAATGGACTTTTATCAGGAGAAGATAACGACTATACATAATTTTTATAGCGACACTGAAAGAATGTCGCAACATCTGCATGACTTGTCTTTTATCAGGCCTGCTGTTGTGGTTATACCGATGTTGTACGAAGAGATAGAGAATCCACCTCTGGCCCACATCATAACTGAACTGAACAAATGTTCATATATTAAAAAAGTTGTTGTCGCGCTTGCTGCAGATGATAAAGACCAGTATGAGAGAACTGTGGACTTTTTTAAGCATCTTGATCTGGACCATATGATCGTATGGTGCAACGGGCCGCGTATCTCAGCGATCATCAGGGAGATGAAAGATAGTGAGCTCGATATCACCGAGTTCAGCGGAAAGGGAAAAGACGCCTGGTTAGCAGTCGGGATAGCAAGCCTGTACGCATATGCAATAGTGCTTCATGATGCGGACATTGTGACCTATAACAAGGATTTCCCTGCAAAAATGCTTTATCCGATAATGAATCCTCAGCTTAACTTCTATTTCAATAAGGGATACTATGCAAGGATCAATCTTGATAAGAAGACAATGCATGGGCGTGTGTACCGCCTGTTTGTTCGCCCCCTGCTTGATATGCTTGTAAAGGATGTTCAGTATGAATCAGATGTACTCGAATACCTGCAGGGTTTCAGGTACACGCTCTCAGGCGAGTTTGCATTTACAAGGGACCTTGCACTTAATATCAGGGTACCTTCCGACTGGGGACTGGAGGTTGGCCTGCTTGCAGAAGTGTACAGGAACACAACCTTGAAAAAAATATGCCAGACAGACCTTGGTTTCTATGACCATAAACACAAGGAAATGGGGAAGACCAGTTCAGAAGGTCTGGGAAAAATGGTGAACGACATCATGGTCACCTTTCTGCGCGTAGTGAATGAAACAACAAGCACCAATATCTCTGAAACTTTTCTCAGGGGAATACAGGTCAAATACATACGATCTGCGCAGGACCTGATCAGACAGTACAATGCGGATGCTATCTGTAACGGGCTTCAGTACAGCAGGCATCTGGAAGAGAAATATGTGGACATGTTTGCCGAAATACTCATGGAGGCAGGTACCCGCTATCTGAATGATCCATCTGCCACCCTTCTCCCGGACTGGGAACGTGCACTGTCTGCGATACCAGACCTGCGTGAGCAGTTAAGAGATGCAGTTCATGCCGACCTGAATGACATACATTCAGGTTAGGCCTGAACCGTTTTTCCTTAAAACTTTTACTCAGGGTCCCATCGCTTCATAACAGGTCTTGATGAAAGACCATGTATGAATATGGAGAGGATGATCACCGTGGTAACCAGGGCAAGAGCCTCCTTGCTTTGTTCAAATCCGGCATGATCAAAGGCATAGAGCACGTAGTAGATGGAGCCTATTCCCCGAATACCATAGAACGAGATAAGATATTTCCTGGACCTTTGGAGACTCGTGCCAGTCAGACCGATGAGCCCTGTTAAAGGCCGTATGACCAGTACGATCAAAAGGGCAGCAGGAATCATGTACCATTGGAAATCATCCAGTAATCCGTGACTGATATATATTCCCAGCATTGTAAACAGAATAACTACCAAAGTCCTCTCGATCTCTTCAGAGAAATCATGCAGTACATTCAGGTATTCATGTGTTGTTTCCTGATATCTGAAAGCACATGCCGCCACAAAAACGGTAATGAAACCATATGAATTGAGCATTTCAGCCAGACCATAAGGCAACAGTGTAAGACTAATTGCTAATAAACTGGTAGATATTGCTGAGCTGTGACATTGAGGTTTTGGGCAGCTGAAAATCACTTTTGCCAGTAACCAGCCGGTGACCAGCCCCACAAGGGTACCCATAATGATCTTGTAAAAGAAGTCGGTAACCAGCCAGTCAGTGAACCACATGGAAGGATCGATTCCCACCAGCGCCATTGCAATGGCCATATTGGTAAAGGGGAAAGCTAACCCGTCATTTAGTCCTGCTTCGGAGGTCAGTGCCAGCCTGGTACTTGAAGTGTCCTCCTTGTGCGGAGGAGTGGTCTGTATATCTGAGGCCAGGACAGGATCAGTGGGAGCCAGGACAGCTCCCAGAAGCATAGCAGTAGCAGGTGCAAATCCTAAAAACCTCCATCCGAACAGTGCTATCAGAGCAATGGTCAAAGGCATTGTTATAATCAAAAGTCGTGCGGCATAACGCCAGCTTTGCCAGGCGAAAGGCCGGGTTAATTTGAGTCCGGCAGCAGTAAGCGAAATAATTACTCCCATCTCTGTGAGCCTTTTACCCAGAAAAGGACTTTCTTCAGGATGAGGCAGCACGCCTTCCGGGAAAAAGAAGAATACACTGGCAGATATTAACAAATAGGCAATTGGCGCTGTGATCATATAATCCGTTAAGAACCTCGGGATTAGTATTGCAATTAAAATTACAATTCCGAGGTAAAATAAACCAATATCATAAATGTCAGGGGAAAATATACCAATCAATTCCATGAGCTACCTGCTTACTCCTTGCAGGAGAATGAGCCAAATACCCTCATCCTTCCCCATTCATTCGAAAATATATCCATAGCATCAAAGCGCACTAAAGTAAAACTATTCCTTATTTTTGAAAACATTATCACAAAGGCCTCAGAAAAGAACCATTCAAAGTCATGTATGCCGGCATAAATAACATGGATAAACCCATGGACAAGTCTTCAGATGATTTATGAAAAAGATAAAAAGAGTGTTTCTGAAAATAAATTGCAAAAATCCTCTATATCCCCATCCCTGCTTTGCCGGTTTGCTCTTTTGGCTTTGCATGTGATGACCGGATGAGCATCAACCGATACTTGCATATCGCAACAATACCAGGCAATAATACAACGGCCATACTGAACTCAGGTCATTTCTTGCCCAATATGTAAAAGAGCATATCCCTGTTCAGTTTGCCCTCACGTTCCAGTTTGTTCACTATCTCCTCATCAGACATACCCTCGGACTTGAGCTCCTTTATCTTATCAAGGAGGGCAGGAGATACGCTGTAGTACTCATTTATATCTTTTCTATGTCCCCATACATCCCCTTCTATGAGCTTTATGCCCTGCATTTCCAAGAACATTTCTATTGACTTGGAAACCGTACGGCGATAAGAGCTTGGTATCTGTATGACCTCAACTTTCGGACATGTCTGTACCAGGGAAAAAATATCTCTATTTGATGGCCTGAAAGCAAGATGAATAACCTTCTCACTTGGATTCAGATTTGGTATTTCCTCTCGCGAACTTACAACTCTAATCTTCATGAAACTCCCTCACATTGAGTTCTTCATACAAAGAACTTACTAAATTAGTGTATGTGCTTACCTATTAAATAATTATCTATTTAAGAGGTAAAAAAAGAAGAATGTTAGTTCCTGAACCTAGTTCTTATTGACTCAGCATGTGCCATGAGACCTTCTTCCTCAGCAATGGAAATAACTGCATCTTTCAAAGTCTCAAGACCTTTTTTGCTGATCTTCTGTATACTGGAGCACTTCAGAAAGTGGAGGATATTTAGCCCGGAATATATCTTTGCGTAACCTGCCGTCGGAAGAACGTGATTTGTCCCGGATGCATAGTCCCCAACGGGAACAGGTGCATAGTTACCCACAAACACAGATCCTGCGTTATCTATATAATTAAGGACAGAGTCCGTGTCAGCCACCATAATCTCAAGATGCTCAGGTGCAAAATCATTGGAAAACTCAATACAGCTTTCCATAGAATCGGCTATCAGTACCGCAGCATTTTCCAGAGAAGCATTTACTATATCGGACCTTACAGCCCTTGCAGCCTGTTCCAGCACTTCCCTGTAAACCTGTTCAGCGAGTTCTTTCGATGGAGTCACAAACACGGAAACCGCGTTCGGGTCATGTTCTGCCTGTGCGATGATATCCGATGCCGCCATTACAGCATCAGAAGAATCGTCGGCAATGATGAGAACTTCACTGGGACCTGCAGGGAAATCTATTTCGGCCTTGTCCCGCACCTGCATCTTTGCAGCGGTGACAAAAACATTTCCGGGACCGACTATCTTGGACACCGGGCGAACACTCTCAGTGCCGTATGCCATTGCAGCAACAGCCTGCACACCACCCAGTTTGTAAATATGGTCTGCACCTGCAATCCTGGCTGCCGCAAGGGCTAAAGAGTTTATCTTCCCGTCGGGCCCGGGAGGAGTACACATCGCAACATGTTTCACACCTGCAACTCTGGCAGGTATGATCGTCATCAGGGCAGTGGATGGATAGGAAGCCCTTCCACCGGGCACGTAAGCTCCCACACTTTCCAGGGGTGTGAACTTCTGTCCAAGCTCTATACCCGGAGAAAGTTCCATGAACCACATCCCTTCCGGCATCTGTGCCTGATGGAACTTGCGGATATTTTCTGCGGCAAATTTGAGATGTTCCAGTAACGACCCATCAATACTGCTGATCGCTTCATCCACCTCTTCAGGGGAAACCTCGATATCTTCGATTTCAGCCCTGTCAAACTTCTTTGTGTAGCTTCGAAGGGCCTCGTCTCCATTGTCCCTTACATCCCTGATAATGGAAGCTACCGTTTCCCCTACATCTGCAAGCTCTCCTCCACGATTGATGAGCTTATCCTTTTCTTCCCTGCTTAGTTGCGATAGTCTTTTGTAAAGCATGATAATCCCTTGAATGTAATTTCATTAAATGTAATTGTCATTTAGAATACACTATTTTCCAGACTATACCAGTTCATTATATATAGATTATTCAAAAGAGCTTATCCTGAAAAGCTCACTTTTCAAAATCGCTGAAGGTACTCTGTTCATTCCCGAGAAGAGAGTCCATAGTCCTTGATTCTGCTCGTCCGGAATTGTCAGATACCATGTTTATGTGCATACCTATCTCCATGAGAAGTTTCTCTGCCGTCTTTGTACCTATGAGGCTACCGATAATGACAGGATCGGCCTTTCTGATATCATCGATGGTCCGAAGACCACTATCATAGAGCCTGCGTGCACGTACCCTGCCGATACCGCGTATTCCCGCCAGTTCCATCAGCTCGGGACGTGCACCGTAATGTATCCTTTTCTCGATCACACCTGCCATGTCCGCAACAGTGTGTCCCCGGACTCTGGCAAGGCGCGAAAGGGAATGCATAAGCCATTCCGCAAGTTCGGCGAAGGCATGGATATCCCCCTCACCCACATTAAAGCTCTTGCTTATGTCATCCATGGATCTCTCATTGATCCAGTCCAGTATAAGAAGAGCAGTCTTGACCTCGCCAAGGAACCATTCATAATCCGTATCCTTAAATTGATTCGGCACCTCTGTGAACTCCTCTGCATGTGACAGTACAAAATCATTTATCAATTCGTAATCACCCGATCTCAGGTAAAGCTGCCGCATGTCAGGTGTCTTACAGATAAGATGCATCAACGTAAGTTCTGTTATATCCTTTGCTTTATCCAGGCCTTCATTCATGATAGCTGCCGAGAGGGGGTCGATGTAAAGCATTGACACCAGTTTTCCAAGGGGTGTCGCCATAAGCTGAATATCGCCCTCGAGCATACCATGGTCTTTAAGGAAATCAAGGCAGTCATCGACAACTTCCATCAGGCCCCTGGTGTCGTTCTGATGTGCAAAGAACGTTGCTTCTATAAACTCCATGAGCCCGTCGCGTGTAGTCGCAAAACCGTTAACTATAGTGGACAGTACATGGGTCCTCAGGGCATTCTCAGCACCAAGCTTTGACCAGACGTCCTCCGCACCCGCATCAATATAGTTGTCAAAAAGCTGTTGCATCTCACCATATGATCTAGCAATAAGGACCGCTTCACCATATGGATCAAGGTGAGGACGCCCTGCCCTGCCTGCCATCTGCTTATATTCAAGGACCGGAATTGGCTGCATGCCAAAATTCGGATCAAAACGTTTATAACTTCTGATAATTACGCGTCTTGCAGGAAGATTAAGCCCTGCTGCAAGGGTTGGAGTACTGCATATGACCTTGATTATATTTGCACGGAAACCGTCCTCCACAAGTTTACGATGGGCAGAGTTGAGTCCAGCGTGATGAAAAGCGGTACCGTTCCTTATACATTGGGCCAGCACTTTTGACGCCCCGGTCTCACCTGCCTCAAGAACCTCTTCAACTATCCCGTCAAGCGCATTGCGTGTAGGCCTGTCCAGCAACTCCGATACTTTAGAACCTGCCTTTTTAGCAAAGCCGACACAGTTCTTACGGCTGCTTTCAAATACAAGGCACTGACCCCCTTCCTCGAGGGTGTCGAGAATTATGTTGATAGTGTCATCCTTTGAAGCGGTCGCGATAAGTTTTTGAGAACCCCTGAAATTGATGTTACCACCATAATAGACACCTTCCATCAGGTCCGTAGGCCTCCACTCACTGAGCACGAGCCCTGCCCCGAGCCAGTCTGCAACCTCATAAGCATTTCCGATGGTCGCGGACAGTGCGATAATCTGGCATTCGGGATTGAGCTTCATGAGTTTGGTGAGCGTTACTTCAAGCGTAGGACCCCTGTTTGCAGAATCAAGAAGATGTACCTCATCCACGACAATAGTGGTAATCTCTTCCATCCATGCTGTCTCGTTACGTAGGAGAGAATCGGTCTTCTCGGATGTAGCCACGATGATATCGTTGGAGCCAAGCCACTCATCTCTTGATTCAAAATCCCCTGTAGATATACCGACCCTGACCCCGCCGTCCTTTCCATGGTCTCTTAGATTTATGGATGAGAATTCCCTGAAGCGATCGAACTTCTCGGACGCCAGGGCCCTCAGAGGTACGATATATAACGCCTTGCCACCCTTTGAAATGGATTTGAGCATGGCAAGCTCTGCAAGAAGTGTCTTTCCCGATGCCGTGGGTATGGCAGCAAGGATGTTCCTGCCGTCAAGTAAGCCTTTCTCGATTGCTTCCGCCTGTGGAGGATATAAATGTTCAATACCGGAATCAAGGTAAAATCTAAGGACCTCTTCCGGAATCTCCAGAGATCTTATTTCCATGTTATCCGAATAAAAGGTGAATAATGTCTAATAAAATTACCCGATACTTACATCTTTGTAAGGTCCTGAATCTTCAGAAAAAAAGGACCTGTCCTGAAAATATCCGTCAGGCAATATGCGTACTTTCTATCCCATAAACTATATGAGGATAGTCCTGAAAAGGTTATATGAGACGAATCAAATAATATATACTATAACTGGATCAAAGATTAAGGAAGAAAGGGTTTTGCGACTATTGATATCTTGTACAGATGACCTATCCTGTGGCTACACAGCCAGGATAATTCCTTTATTAAAGGAGAGGGAAGAATGAAGTATATTGTATTCACCGACCTTGACGGTACTTTGATAGATCATAATACATACTCCTATGAACCTGCCAGGCCAGCTATAGAAATGCTTAAACAAAGAAACATTCCACTCATTTTCTGTACAAGCAAAACCCGTGCAGAGATCGAAGTATATGTACATGAACTTGAATCGTCACATCCATTCATATCCGAGAACGGCGGAGCCATATTTATTCCAAAAGACTATTTCAGCGGGGATGTCCCCACCTCTAAAACAGAAGGCAATTACGATATCATTGAACTGGGAACTGCCTATGGTACACTAAGACATGTTCTGGCAGACATCCGTACTTACGAAAATATGGATATTACGGGCTTCGGGGACATGGACGACAAAGGTGTAAGTGAAGACACCGGGCTTGATATCGCATCAGCAAGGCTGGCAAAGATGCGCGAGTATGATGAAGCCTTCAGGTTGAATGGAGACGAAAATACAGCAAACCGGCTTAAACAGGAAATACAGGAAAAGGGTCTCAACTATACCAGAGGAGGGAGATACTGGCATATTCTGGGTGACAATGACAAGGGAAAAGCAGTCAACATCCTTACCCGGCTGTATAAAAAAGAATACGGGGAAATCAGGACAGTAGGATTGGGAGACAGCCTGAACGACCTGCCTATGCTCCGGGCAGTGGATGTCCCCGTGCTCGTGCAGAAACAGAACGGTGAACACGATCCGATGATCAAAGACCCGGAAATAAAAAGGGTAGAGGGTATCGGACCGGTGGGGTGGAACATGGCTGTAAAGGAGATAATACTATAGTGAGGAAATTATAGAATAATCAGTTGCATACTTGTTTTTTGTTAATAGTATGCTAAATAGAACAGGTATTTATACTCTCAAAAATCAATATTCTATTATAAAATAAAAATCAAATATTTACACTTCTGGTAGATCTGTTGTAGGATTGACTATAACAATCAACTGCCATCAAAGAAGGGGTGATCAAATGATAAGACTGGAAAATATGTTTCCACAGGCATTTTTGGTAGGGGTGGTAAAAATGGTGGATAAGGACGGGCCACTTGAGACTATACGCTGGCTGCAGGAAATCGGAGAAGAACTTGCAACTCTTGAAGGACCGGGATTTGAGGGTGCAAGAGAGAACAGCATTAACTATTTGCCCATATGTCCCTTTGGCAGTGAGATTACCGAGTTCATTGAAATATATGGATACCCTGCCGAGTTTAACGATATCGTCAATAAGATGTATGAACTGAAAAATGCTTCCGACAAACCCTGGAAATATCCTGCCCTGACACATGTAATGGGAGTGTTGCAACATAGCTACAGCACGAAGAGGGCAGCACTTGCGGGAGCTGAATTATACAACCTTGGCTCGAAATCCCCAAAAGGCGAATTTAAGCAATATAACGAAGAGGCTCTTGAAAAGGCAGGAATGGCAAAGGAGGTTATAGAGGAGCTTCTTGAAAGGTCATTCTATGTTTACAAGATAGTACATCCGGATAAGGAGTGAGTCATTTGAATCGGATAGAAGCGGAAAAATTATACGAGAACAGTGTTCGTATACTTAAAAGCAATCAGCATGAAAATGGTGGTTTTTATGCCAGCCCACCAGGTACACGTTACCCCTTCATCTATCCCAGAGACCATTCCATATCAATCCTTGGCTGTATACATGCAGGGTTGATGGCTGAAGCCAGAAAAGGACTTGAGTTCGTACTCAACTCCCAGAAACCCCTGGGAGAATTCTCACAGAGGTACGATGTCGATGGCAACGATGCCAGCTATAAGGATCTGCAGATCGACGGCAACGGTCTCGTACTCTTCGTACTTGGAAAATACTTTCAGGCAACCGGAGGTTCATTCTTTAAAGAGATGGCTGACACTGCTTTTATAGAGAGATACTGGGAGACGATTGAAAAAGCAGTGAGTTTTATCCTGCTTAATAAGAATGAAGAAGTTGACCTGATCCATACCATCAATAGTATCCATGAATATCCCGCTTATGAACATGGTTTTGAGATATACGCCAATTGTGCATGTTGTGCCGGGATATATGCCGCTGTCAGTATGGGTAAAGTACTGGGCAAAAATGTTTCCGAATGGGAGCAGCAGGCGGACATTATCAAAGAATCCATACTTACCCGGCTTTACAGCCCAAGAAGACGTTCTTTTATCAAATGTATCCGAGTTAAGGATAAAAACAGCAAGCCAATCGGATATGACCCTTTTGCATCAACGGTACTTGATATTGATGCGGCGGAGTATGCTCCGGCCTATTTTGAACTCATCAAGGACAACGATGTCAAAGTCATGACTACCGTTAAAAGGATACATAAGCTCCTGTGGGACAACGAGATCGGCGGACTTAACAGGTATCCTGAGTACTGGGGGCGTAACAATGGTGGTTATGGCCCATGGTGTCATTTCACATGCGAACTTGCAAATCACTACATCGAGATCGATGATCAGGACAAGGCAGAGATGTATCTGGGCTGGGTTGTGGATATGGCGCACAATTATACTCTTCCGGAGCATATATCCACCATTGAGAGGTTCGAACTATGGCTCGAGGATTATACTAATGCTAAGATTCTCAGGGACAGCAAAATTAAACTGATCGATGATGTCAGAATGCATCCGAAGTGGAAAGACGGACTTGCATATGTCACGATACCGCTCATATGGCCACATGCAGAGTTCATTATATCCTATAAAAAGTACAGTGATAAGTTTCATTAAGAGCAGAGAAAAAAATGAACTATGCGGCATGATAAACATGCCACGGATAGTTTTAGTTGTAAGTCTGCTAAGTTAATCACTCATTGCTCAGATCACCTGAGAAATACTTGTCATATGAGCTCATGTCGAAGTGACCGTGACCACTCAGGTTAAAAAGGAGAGTTTTCTCTTCACCTGTCTGTTTGCACTTCAGGGCTTCGTCAATGGTACATTTTATAGCATGGGATGACTCAGGAGCAGGGGCTATTCCTTCACTACGTGCAAAGGTGACCGCGGCATCGAATACCTCTACCTGGTGGTAGGAGATTGCTTCCATTATACCGTCTGCAACGAGTTTGCTTACAATGGGTGATGCTCCATGGTATCTCAGACCGCCTGCATGGATAGCTGGTGGTATAAACTCTGATCCCAGAGTGTACATCTTGAGCAGTGGTGTCATCTGTGCCATGTCACCGAAGTCATACCTGAATTGTCCGGATGTTAGGGTCGGACATGCGGAAGGTTCCACAGCTATGAACCGGGTATTGGTCTTACCGGCAATGTTATCTCTGATGTAAGGCAGGCTCACGCCGGCAAGGTTACTCCCACCACCACAGCATCCGATAACGATGTCGGGATAATCTTCGGTCTTATCGAACTGTGCCTGGGTCTCGAGGCCTACAACTGTCTGGTGCAGGCTGGTGTGATTGAGGACACTTCCAAGAGCATACTTTGTATTATCATTGAGCGCTGCTTCTTCAATTGCCTCACTGATAGCTATACCGAGACTGCCTGTGGTTTCAGGGTACGTCTCAAGTATCTTTCTTCCGAACTGTGTTTCATTGCTTGGAGATGGTACGACATTAGCTCCCCAGAGGTTTATAAGCGATTTGCGGTATGGCTTCTGGTAAAAACTTGAGCGCACCATGTATACCTTACACTCGATGTCAAAATAGTTGCAGGAAAGTGAAAGTGCGCTACCCCACTGGCCTGCACCGGTCTCGGTTGTAATCCTTTCAGTGCCTTCCTTCATGTTGTAGTATGCCTGTGCGATCGCAGTATTTGGTTTGTGGCTTCCCGCAGGACTGACACTCTCATTCTTGTAGTAGATCTTTGCAGGAGTACCCAGTACCTTCTCAAGCCTGTGTGCCCTGTGCAGAGGTGATGGTCTCCAGAGTGTGTATATCTCCCTGATCTCCTCTGGAATATCAATATATTTCTCAGAACTTATCTCCTGCTTTATGAGCGCTTTTGCAAATATGGGCTCAAGATCCTTAGGATCCATTGGCTCATTGGTCGCCGGATTCAACGGCGGCTCCACCTTCAGGTCCGCAAGGATATTATACCACTGTTTTGGCATTTCGTTTTCATCGAGTAATATTTTTGTATGGTCCATAATTATACCTCTGTAAAAAAATCAATCAATAATGTATAACTGAGTACATTGGACGTGGTATTTAATTGTTTTGATTTCGCATGCATAAAACACATATCAATATCCCGACATAAGCAATTTTTTTCATTCATGTCTTTTCCTGAGAACAACAATTGAAGCTATAGCGAACACAGCACACAGAACACTGAATGCAGGAGTTGCCGGAGAACTGCTCGCGTTGGGTGGTGATTCTACAGTGGAGACTTCTGTGATCTCGGGACCGTCGTAATATTCGTTAGAGATTGTGACGTAGGCGGCGGTGAATTCACCTTTAGTTAATACTTTTAAAGTATCAAAATCATTCAATTGATAGACAAAATCGAGAGGCATACTACCTCACAAAATCGAGAGGCATACTACCTCCTGCCCACTCATCTGTAGCTTTAAGTATCCATTCATAAGAAAGATTTTCATTCATCTCAAATTTATCATCTGTATATTTATCCACTTTCAAAGTTGGACCTTCAATTATCTCAAAACTACCATCTGCTAACTCTGTTAGTTTTACTGATAGAACTCCAGGACTAAAACATGTTACATCAAATCGAACCTTGAATGGTTCACCAATTTTGACGAATGGTTTTGGAGTTGAAGCACCTGGATATAGTTGATCATTGTAATAAACATCAATAGAAATATGAGAGCTAGTAGCTGAAGTAATCGTAGGCGTTGCCACAAAACTAATTAAAAAAATCATAATGAGTACTTTTGTTTTCATCTTATATCTCCCATTCAGACAGTAATTCTTCATAAGCTTCTGATTTTTCTTCCCTATCGCCTGTTTTATCACCAACACCCTTTGGACCTGGACCTACTATTGTAGCAGCGTAGCCACTAAATCTAAATTCAATAGGAGAATTATATCCAATCCAAATGATATTTTCACCATTGTCTCTTTTAAATGGATGTGGAATACGTTCTTCAGTCCTCACGTACACCTGCGCTTCATGCCCAAAATAGGGATTGAACATACACTCATTGTCATTGTCGATGACTTCGAATGTTTTGTATTTCCCTACAACCTCATACTCCCACACATTCACAGTACACACCCAGTGCGGAGGAATCACCGGAAGACCACACGGCACAAGTTTCATAGACTTCTGCAGCCTTTTTTCCATTTTTTCGGCTAGCTCTCCAGAAAGTTTCTCCGTTGATTCGTCAAGCTTGTTCTGTAGCCCGGTGTTTATGTTTGTGAAGCACTCGTCAATCATTTCCTGACTGAGCCTGACTGCCTCACATACTCCATTTGCTACGCCTATCCTCATGTCAGCTTCTAATCGGTATAATACCGCATCCATTTCATCAGAAGCTACTGCGGGATTGTCAACTATGATTTTTTCACTGAGCTTGACGAGTATCTCATCCTGCAAGGTGTTATTCGCAGCCATATCAATTAGCTCTTCACCAGAAAGGGTATAAAGATAAGATTCCGTTATCGAAGAGACCTCCGACTTATCAATCCATTTGCCCAGAACCGGATCTTTTGCGACTTCTTCGGCAACCAGATCAGGAACCTGTTCCCTGATACTGGTGCTATATTCAGTCATCAGTCTTGTGCGATTCTCTTCTATAAGAGTCATGTCTGGAGATATATCATTAGCAATTAGTGCTGCACTCTCCGAACCGATATCCTCTATCAATGAATCTACCTCCACATTCATGTCAGAGATACTCTGGCTCATGGACTGAGGACAGCATCTTTCAGAGGTGATGTAGCAGACTCCAGCATTGCTGCAATGTCATCACCAATTCCTGTTGAGAAAACACAGACATTACGCACGCCCAGAGGATACACTTTCTTACCGGATTCATCAACCCACTCATACTGGCTCTGCACATCAAACTCCGGGTCGTGGTAAAGATAATCCGGGTACTGGTCCACAAGGAGTGTCATGTTCTCGGTCCAGTTGTACTTGCTTTGGGGCTCACCGGTGATCTCCATGGTCCCGATGATGCCCATCTCGCTGGAAAGGGCTGTGGATGCTTTATCCATTGCAGGGTTGTTAAAGAGCACGTCAGTAGAGACTGCATTCTTGACAAGGTCCAGGATGGAATGGCCCTGCTGGCTGGAGAAAGAATCATCGATGTAGCTCTCAAATGAATCTTCTACGTTCTTGTTCCTTTCCTCAAGTTCTGTGAGCAGGCGGTCGTAGCCTTCGTTCTTTACGATGAGACGGCAGGCATCACTGCTTGTGTTGTACTGGCTTCCATTCATGTATTGGGACTCATCGATGAATGAACTGCGTTTTGTGTCGCCTGCCATCTCTGCGGCCAGGTCAAGTGATGCATCCTTGATGAGTGTGGTCGGATTCCTGCCAAGGTTCTCACCGAGCAGGGAAACTTCCCTTGTGGGATTGTCTTCATTGATGGCATCGAACATGTTCTCCATTTCCTGAGTCATATTCCTGTGAAGCCAGTCGGGGATATCGCAGTAGACCTTTTCGGCTGAGAGATTGGTTCCATCAGGATATAAAAGATGATTTTTTTCTATGCTGTATATATCTACAAACTCGTCACGGTACTTATCAGCCGCATCACTGCAGTCTGTATCTTCCTTGGGAACACCATCAATCAAAACTGTTTTTTTCCTGTAATCATTGGCACTTCCCGGATCATGAGAGCTTATGCCGTTGTAACCACCCGAGGGGAGATATTGGTGGTAGATTATAGTTATGTTCTCGCTTTCAGTTTGGCTGTGAGTAACGAAAGCACGATTCTCAAGAAGCTTGTTTGTCAGTGAGCCGGAGGAATCACCGGAATAAAAGTTCCAGCTTCCCATACCATCTGCACCGGTACTGTAGGTTTTGTAAGACCAGTGATAATCATAATTAATATTCCAGCGGGTTTTAATTTTGAACTTTAGATTATAGGTAACATGCCAATCGAATGAGTGGTTTTCTTTTGAAAGATAAGCATCTGCCCGTTCAGAATCAATCAAACTATCATTGCCAAGATACGTATAAGTGACATCCACTCCTTCACAGACTATATCAGTAGACACATGCTCCACCTGCACAGAATTGAAATACCATTTGTGTGATGAAGCATCAATATTGACATTGTGATTTACATTTAAGGTACCTGCAAAGTTATAATCCGGTGTAAGAGCACAGGTATGTGAAATAATGACAGGGTAGTGTCCTTTCCAGCTGATATCTTTACCAGTTTTCGACTCCCCTGGTTCATATGTAACAGAATCATAAGTGTTTGGCCCTGCCTTTAAATCATAAGGAGTTATTTCATTAAACCCATCCCTGAAAACCTGACCCTGTATTGTGCCACTATAAACTTCATGAGTCACATCATGTATCAGATCCGGATAATCATCATCTGTCCACACATCGGCATCGTTGTAAATCCAGTTACTGTAAACCTCATCTGTGAAATTCGAGACCGAGACGACTATCCAGGAGTTGTTTTCAACTTCTTCCATAGTAGTATTTGCGTCCTCCATGGACTCGTTAATCCCGTCTGAAACGCTCATATTGAAGATGCCGTCATCTGACAGATCCTCGTATGTGGTACTCAGGTTGCTTCCCTTATCCTCACCATAGGAGCTGGTATCCTGTTTGATATCATTGTAGAGTACCTTCCCACTGTAGTAAGTGGTGTATGTAAGTGCCCAGGGATCTACAGAGTCGAATATACGTTTCTGGGTATAAAGTGTACCTGCATTCACAGAGGATGTGAGAGAAGGACCCGTGACGATATTCAGGGGACCGTTCAGGTAGTGCTGCCACGGACCGTAGGTGAACGTCCTGATATTGGTTGACCCGAGCACGATATCCGAGGTCGTTCCACTGCTCAGGGCTCTCTCGTACTCGGATGTCAGTTCCGCAAGCAGAGGTTCCCTGGAAGTTATCACTGTTGAAACATCCATTGTACGATTGTGACTTTCCCCGGTGCTCAGGTCAACAAGCGTATAGTTAAGGTCATTGATGGACATGGTATAATAGAGAATATAATCCGTATTCTCCGCTTCAGAGCGTCCTATCTCACGTTTCAGGGTACCGTTGATGGTCCCGATTTTTATTCTGGACGCAGATATGTTCTGTTCCACGTTTATCGCATAGTTACTGAAAGTATGCAGGTCGCCCTGGTAGTTACTCTCCAGAAGATCATTGAAATGAGAAGCTGTAACATCCTTCAGGGGATTGCTTCCCACACGGAACCAGTTCGTTGCTTTGACCTCATCCCCGTACATGAATAGCAGATAAGCATAACCATCTTCCGCATTTTCCGGCATAGCTATCTCCTCTTCGAACTCCGAGCGACCCCAGAAGGAATGCAATTCATTGTAGGTGATAGCCCCGTATTCTATCCCGGAAGGACCCTTAATGATCAAAGTTCTTGGTTTGTCGGCAAAAAAGCAAGATATGGCTTTAAATGCATCAGCAGGTAAATTTACCGTAACATTCAGACTACTGCCCGGCTCGACATCCCTTGAAGCCGGGTCCACAGAAAAACCGTCCTCCCCCCATTCATCATATGCCGCATCTTCTGACTTGATGACAGGGTGTTCCCCCTGCCACTGCAGAGCTTCCATGCCGGCATAGTTAAGGCATCTTGACAGATCCGCAGCAGCCATATCAGCAGCCTTCATTTCCATATTGTTTACATCATTCTCGAAGATAGTCTCTGCAATGCCATAGTCTGTCTTTGCCATGTAAAAGGAAACAAATGTCGAACATAATAATATGAAGACGCCGATCACTGCAAAAGGCACATAGGCCCTGGTATCTTTGAAAAAAGAACCTGTTACTCTTCCTGCTCCGGGCACCATGATCATATCTCCGTACTTAGTTAATATTTGAAAGAGACATGGAAAAGGAATATTTAAATATTGTTATTTTGTTCTGTCTTAAATAAATAAATTATTAGAGTATCATACAGTTATCTTGCATATAGCACAAATAGAGAATAACATTTGAATTATAGATCGGTCCGGGAACTAAACGGGCAAAAAAGAAGGCTTGGATTCAAACTAATCGAAAATCTAAAATAGGCTATCTTATACTATCCAATCAAAACTAAGAATGTATTATAAATATCACGAATAAATATCAAATCTTTACTATCAGGTTGATCCATTATGAAGATAAGCAGACCAAGGGGCACACGGGATTTCCTTCCGGAAGATACCAGGCGAAGAAGAAATGTTGAGAACATATTGCGAAAAGTTGTCAGGAACTGGGGATTTTCGGAAATAATAACCCCGACTTTCGAGGCCCTTGAACTCTTCACACTGAAATCAGGAGATGGTATTATAGGAGAGCTCTACAACTTCACAGATAAAGGAAACAGAGCAATGACACTTCGTCCGGAACTCACAGCTCCTGTTATGAGAATGTACGTTAATGAGATGCAGGCAAACCAGCGACCCCTAAAACTGTTTTATTTTGAGAACTGCTTCAGGTACGAGCGCCCGCAGAAAGGACGCTTCCGAGAGTTCTGGCAATTCGGTGTTGAACTCATCGGCAGCAACAAAATAGATGCTGATGCAGAAGTGATCGCTCTTGCAAGTGAAATGCTCAAGGCAGTGGGTATCAAAGGCAGTCTGCACGTGAATCATCTTGGAATCATCAGACATCTTCTCAGTGTACTTAAGACCGAGCAGCAGAGCAGAATAATGAGACTCGTGGACAAGAAAGATGATACAGGACTGGTAGACTATCTTGAAGAAATCGATGCACCGGGACACCTGCGGCTTGAACTCATGGAGCTTATATCACTTACAGGAAGCGAAGCCATTGAGAAGGCGAGACAACTGACAGGGGATATTCCAGAGCTTGAAGAATACCAGGAATTGCTGACACTTCTGGAAGCTTACGGAGTTGATTATATCATAGATTTCGGCATTGCAAGGGGTCTGGACTATTACACAGGTATGGTATTCGAGATATATGCTGAAGGCCTGGGAGCCCAAAACCAGGTATGCGGAGGCGGCTCCTACCAGCTCATCAAGCTTTTCGGAGGAGGGGATGTAGCGTCCACAGGATTTGGACTTGGTTTTGACAGGATCATGGAAATATGTGATATAGAGCCGGATGACGATAAGCCTGTAGTCATCATTGCAATGGATTCCACACGTATTGAAGCTGTTGAAACAGCTACAAAACTGCGCTTTCATATGCCAGTTTATTTAGACCTGATGAAGCGTAGTTTCAAAGCGCAGCTCTCCTATGCTGATCACATTGGTGCCCACTATGCATTGATCATAGGCGAGAGCGAGGTAGAGGCCGGAAAGGTCACTCTCAAGAACATGGACAGTGGTAAACAGGAACTTCTGACTATTGAAGAAGTTATACAAAAAATGAACTGCTAGATCCGGAACGGAAAAATGGCGCTGTGGCAAAAGAAAAATCTCAATACCAGTATATTCGTTGATGATAGGGCCTCAGATGCCCTGCCAATGAGATTCACAGCCGCTGCGATCATACTTCTTGTCCTGGTATTTCTGTCTTGGACAGCCATTTCTGCCACAATGGAAAAAAAGAGTATTCATGACACAGAAGCCGCGATATCAATCATAGATTCAAATGCCGGGATGATATCTGCCAATGGGGCAGGTAGCCGGGTAACACTTGATATCAATATACCTGCAAAGGTCACCCTGGTACTGGGAGGCGTACCTGACAGGGAAGAGAAATGGCCAGAAGATGCACGAAACTATTACTTTAGGATGGACAGCAGGCAGTTCATGGGAGAATCCACAGCCTCGTACTCCAATGAATATCTGAATGGTACTGCAGTGCTTGGTCCGGGCAGTCACAAGATAACATTGGAAAGTGTTAAAAGGACTTCTGACAATAGAATTTTTGTGAAAGTATATGAAAATTCCAGAGAAGGTCAATAATTATTCACCTGACAACTTTCAATGTAATACTTTAAAAAATTTTACAAATGACAGCACGGCATGGATCGACCTCATTCTCTCAAAAACAGCCCTGATATTTGCAAGCATTATCATACTGGCTGCAGTATATCATCTGACTGCAGAGATCCAGCAAGCCGATAAGCAAAGACAGCTTGATGCAATGGCACAGGACTTCAGGTCTGCCATTGACTCCGTTGGACAGAGTCACTACGGGATGGCATCTGCAAATATAAGTTACTTCTTTGATACTTACGACCGGAGCGGACGATTCACAGATCAGCTGAATGCGTCAGTGTCCGGAGAATATGCAGGGATATCGTACGAAGAAGATGATAAGCTCATATACGCCGTGAAACCGCTTGCCTATAAGACCCTTCCTTATAATGAAAGTGAGATACGAAATGAGCTCCTTGATCATTTTTCAGCCAGCGGGAACAGAACTCAGCCCATAATGCCACCATTCACATACTCCAATGTCACAGATTTGCTCACATCTCTTGCAACAAAAGAAAAAAATTTAAATACAAGTACAAAAGTCCACATTGTTAAAAGCTTAATATATGTTGTAAATAACAGTGAGGTCAGAGAACTTGAGTATATCCTTGTTTATCAATGACGATAAGGCCTTCATGGAACCGCATAACGACATAATATCAACGGCATTGGTAGTCATAGGATTTGTCGTATTTGCTGCCATCGTTTCAAAAGCATACATTACCTTTGACGATAATTCATTTGCCATGGAGAACTACAGACAGGCTTCGATGATAGCAAAGGACATAGCAGATTACCCGGAGATACAAGGAAGCCGTACAGACCTTATCTCAGCAGAATCCCTTGATCGAATCTGTATGCCGGTCATAGATCAGGAAATGCACGAACTGTTCTTCCAGAGGTTTTCAGGAAACCTTGATTTTTATGTGGAGATTACCACCAATGATGGAAAGCACCAGTGGATAATAGAACGCAGTGGTAGCGGAAGCAAACAGAGAGATATCATTGCAGCCTCTGTCCCTGTCGTGATAGAGCTCGGTAGTAGTACCAGTTGTGTACCCGGCACCCTTAGTGTGAGGATGTGGAAGAACAGGTGGATATGAATAAAAGGAGGAAAGTTCAAATGAAGTTCCTGAATGATGAAAGCGCATTCTCGTCAAATCTTGATTCAATATTCTTCCTAATTCTAATCTCCATATCAGCTGTAATCCTTATGCCTGCCCTCATGGCAGAAGAGCAGTATAAGTCTGCAGGCTACGTTTCCACACAGGACATCAATACACATATTCTTAGCTCCCTGTTAAGCTCCAGAGCGGATGAATTCGAATACATGTTCGAACCATCAGAGATTGCAGGTTATAACCTGACATTGCCTGAAGGATCCATGTCAAACAATGCAGAAAAGACACTTTACGGAAGAGAACAGAAGCATCGGACCTTTGCTGACATTATTGCTGAAGACCTTGTTCTTGGAATCACACTTGAGAAAAATGGCAGTAACGTATACCTCAATCCCATGGCCAGGGTCCACTCTGTGAGCACAGAGGAGGCGATAGAATCATATCTTGATGCAATGATAGGAAAACGTTACCAATACAGGTTTGAAGCTCACTGGAAGCTGGTCAGCGGATATCATTTGGGAAGTGAGATCGAGATAGGTGATACACCTCCTGTCAACTCATTTAAGCAAAGTGCTAAACTTTCACTACCTCCGGGTTACTCACCTTCCAGAGAAGAATTCTTTAAGTCCATGAATAACTCTGTTCTCCTTGCTGCTATTACTTCACCCGATACACAAAAAGAACTGAATGACGGATACAATAAGAGCATCGATACAGCTTCCCGGGGAGCTGCAGAGGCAATAACAACCATCATATTCCCTGCTGAATATCTGCAGACTCTCAATACTACAGATATGAGCCTTAAAAGTGAACAGTTATCCCTTATCTCAAGTCCTGACAGCATAAACAGTTGCAATCCAGAGATTCTTATCGCCCTGCACAACACCAAATATATTGCAAACGATGTCTTCGGACTGGAAACCATCGTACCTCTCGACAGTGAAAGTGTATCACTGGACCTGATCGATACTATTGAAGACAACATGATCGATACGAATAAAGATGAGATATCCGCCTACCTGAAAGAAGACATGTCCGGTGAGATCGATCAAACAGTCTTAAACATTATGAATGCAACAGATAATAAAACAAGGATATCGTTACATGAAGAGCAGATGGAGTCTATCTACAGAAGAGTTAATCAGGGAGGGGCGGATATAATCCTTTTTCTGTGGCAGTAAAGCATGCTTTTGTCCACCTGACCTGACCACTGTATTTCAATCACAACATATATATTTGATAATGCTTTTTGTTAAGCACACTTCGCCACTCATAGAATTGACTGCCGTACTATCAAGATTCTCCTGTTCGTTCACATGGGCTGAAAGAGTACGGTCAACTACTAACTGATTTAATCAAATATAATAATTATAAGGAGGAATTGCATGGCAAAAATGCACACCCGGAAGAAAGGACAAGCCGGGTCTACAAGACCACTTCGTACTGAACCACCTGCATGGTCCACAATGAATGAAGAAGAAGTAACAAACGTTGTGATGGATCTGTGGAAACAGGGCATAACTACCAGTGAAATAGGAATGATACTCAGGGACAAGTATGGCGTACCTGACGTAAAATTAGTCACTGATAAAAAGATCACCGGTATCCTTAAAGAGAAAGATGAGGCACCTGCTTTACCTGAAGATCTTTACAATCTCCTTGTGAAGGCCATCGGTATGCGAAAGCACATCAGAGACAACCACAAGGACGTCCACAACAAGCGTTCTCTCCAGAACACTGAATCCAAGATCAGAAGGCTAGTCAAGTACTACCAGTCCACAAAAGTACTGCCCGGAGACTGGAAATATAAACCAGAGACAGCTGAAATGCTGCTCACAAGATGAACAAGGTCTACAGAGGACCTTTGAGAACTGGCCGTAAGGCCATAACCCTTCTTTTTTTATATATTGCATTATAAAAGGATAATCACTGTATTTTCATAGTGCGCATATTCTCCCGCAAGGTAAGCTATAAATTGTTATAAAGAACATAGTATACTCCATGAAAGCTATCGTTCTTGCAGCCGGAGAAGGGAGAAGATGTCGCCCATTAACCCTTACCAGATCAAAGGTAATGCTTCCCGTGGCAAACAAGCCAATTCTGGAACACGTCATAAATGCTCTTGCCAAAAACGATGTTAAAGACATAATCCTGATAGTAGGATACGAAAAAGAGCGTATCATGGACTATTTTGAGGATGGGATCGACTTTGGAGTAAAGATACATTATATAGAGCAGAAAGCTCAGATCGGTACGGCTCATGCCATACTCCAGGCCAGGAAAGAGATCAGTACGGATGATCAGGCTTTTTTGGTTGTTAACGGAGATAATATCATCGAGCCTGAAACTATCAGTGACCTGATAAAAGGTGCAAACGGTGATGCAACTATCCTGGCATGTAAGAAAGAGAATGTAACCGGTTACGGCGTAATTGTTGCTGAAGGCCAGCGTGTCAAAAAGATCGTAGAAAAGCCTCAGTCGATGGTGAGCCATTTAATTAATACAGGCATCTATCTTTTCAAACCCCAGATATTCGACCTGATCGAAAGGACACCATTATCAACATTCGGCGAATATGCCATAACGGATACTCTCCAGATAATGATAGATGAAGGAATGGAGGTCATGATGACAAATACCTATTCTGATTGGCTGGATGCGGCTTTTTCATGGGACCTCCTTAAGGCTAATCCAATTGTCCTGGGAGAATTCGAAACCGATATTAAGGATGGGACAGTAGAAGAAGGTGCTATTATAAAAGGGAGTGTTTCCATAGGAAAGAACACGACCGTACGTTCAGGATGCTACATTGTAGGTCCTGTTATGATAGGCGATAATTGCGATATCGGCCCTAATACGGTCATACTACCTTCCACAAGTGTAGGTAATAACGTATCAATTGCTTCTTTCACTAGCATACAGAACAGCATAATCATGAATGATGCCCGTATAAGCACACATTCTACCATCTCCAACTCGATCATCGGGAGCAATACATCAGTAGAGTCGCATTTTATTACTGAGGAAAAAGAAAAGATGATGATTGATATTGAAGGAGGCCTGTATTTTGCCGATAAGTTAGGAACCATCATCGGTGATGATACGGAGATCGGCAGCAACGTGCTTGTAAAGGCAGGAATGATGATCTCTCCCAACTGCCGGGTCAACTCGGGCAAGATCATATCAGAAGCACTTCCGGTAAATTCAATAGTCATTTGAGGTGAGGGGATATGTGTGGAATTGTGGGGTACGTAGGCAAGCAATCTGCAGTGCCCATCTTAATAGAGTCGCTTAAAAGACTTGAGTATCGAGGATATGATTCTGCAGGGATAACAGTCCTTAATGAATTGCTCGAAACTTACAAAACAGTTGGGAAGATAGCAGACCTTGAAATGGTTCTTCCTGAAGAGATAATTGCAAACGTAGGAATAGGCCATACCAGATGGGCAACTCACGGGAAACCCGAGACCAGAAATGCCCATCCACACGTTTCATCCGGTGTGTCGGTTGTGCATAACGGTATCATCGAAAATTATCTTAAACTCAAGGAAAATCTCATTGAACTTGGATATGTCTTTGAATCAGATACAGATACCGAGGTCATCGCACATCTGCTGAACTACAAGATGCACAACGGGGCAAAAAAAACAGATCTTCTGACCGCTATTCGTGAAACCACAAGAGAACTTGAAGGTTCCTATGCTATAGCAGCGCTATGTTCTGACGAGCCGGGGAGTCTGGTCTTCGCACGCAAGGACAGTCCCCTTGTGATTGGAATTGGTGAAAACGAATATTATGCAGCTTCAGATGTGACAGCCTTCCTGAAACATACAAAAAATGTAATTTATGTGGACGATTATGAGATAGGAGCTGTTCGTCCTGACTGCATCGAAATATTCGACCCTCAGGGAAACCTGCTGTCCAAGGATACGCATATCGTTGAGTGGGATCTGGAAGCTGCAGAGAAGGCAGGATATGAACATTTCATGTTAAAGGAGATACATGAACAGCCCACATCCATTCAGAAAACGTTCGCAGGAAAGCTGCTGGAACTGGAGGGAACGGTAAAGATGGATGAACTGTACCTGACCCCGGAGCAGATCAAACAACTGCGCAGGGCAACAATAATTGCCTGTGGGACCTCCTGGAACGCAGGAATACTGGGGAAATACCTTTTTGAGAAGCTCACCGGAATCCATACGGATATTGAAACTGCATCGGAGTTCAGGTATGGCAATCCGGTCCTTTGCGGAGAGGAACTAACTATTGCCATCACACAGTCAGGAGAGACAGCAGACACACTGGCAGCTGTGAGAAGCTCGAAATCCTACGGATGCAGAGCCATCGCCATCACCAATGTTGTAGGAAGTACTATTACCAGGGAATCAGACAGTGTTGTCTATACACGTGCAGGTCCCGAAATCGGGGTCGCTGCAACAAAGACATTCACAACACAACTTATTACGCTCTACATGCTTGCCATCTATCTGGGGAGAGGTAGAGGAGTACTCACAGCAGAGGATTCGAAGAATCTGATAGTGAATATAAAACGTCTTCCCGGACAGATACAGAAAATCCTTAACAGGAAGAAAAAGATAAAGGAATGTGCTGAGCAGTTTGCCGACAAGAGAGACTATTTCTTTATCGGACGTTATCTCAATTTCCCTATAGCACTTGAAGGGGCACTGAAACTCAAAGAGATATCATATATACATGCTGAAGGATATGCAGCAGGAGAACTCAAGCATGGTCCTCTTGCATTGATCACAGAAGATACGCCTGTCGTAGCCATCGCAACCAAAGGGCACACATATGACAAAATACTCAGCAATATCAAAGAAGTGAAGGCTCGCAACGCGACCGTGATAGCTGTTGCAAATGATGACGATACCGAGATCGAGAAATATGCAGACGTAGTCCTCAGGATACCGTCATCGCATGAAATGACATCACCTGTGCTTTCTTCTGTAGTACTCCAACTGCTTGCATATTATACTGCACTTGCAAAGGATTGTTCTATCGACAAACCCAGAAACCTTGCAAAGAGCGTAACTGTGGAATGAATATCACTGTTGACAATAAATAATGAAGCATCAAATGAAACAGAGGCATCGAATGAAATTGTTTGGTTCATCCGGAATAAGAGGAGTGGCAAATAAAGATATCACTGTGGACCTGGCTCTTAAAGTAGGGATGGCCCTCGGAAAGATAAAAAAGACCGCGGTCATCGGCAGGGACCCCCGGATTGCAGGTCAGATGATAGAACATGCAGTGATTGCGGGACTTGTTTCTTCAGGTTGTAATGTGGTTCGTGTTGGTCTTGTGACAACACCCACACTTGCATATGCAACACGGGATTATGATTGCGGTGTTATGATAACGGCATCTCACAACCCTGCGCAAGATATAGGAATAAAACTGTGGAACCCCGACGGAATGGCCTTTGATTCCAGGCAGCAGGAAAATATAGAATCCATTATCAGGGATGGGGACTTCGTACACGTAAAATGGAATGAGGTCGGTACCATAACATCATACTACAATGCTGTTAGGGACCATATGGACATGATCCTCAGCAATGTCGGCAACTCATCCATGAGAGTTGTCCTTGATTGCGGATGCGGTGCCGGTGGTACGATAACCCCGTTCCTGCTCAGGGAGATGGGATGTGAGGTGATCACGCTCAATTCCCAGCTCGACGGCCATTTTCCTGCCAGAAACTCGGAACCGAACGAGAAGAACCTCTGGATGCTGATGAAAGTAGTTAAAGAGCTCGATGCCAGGCTTGGTATAGCACATGATGGTGATGCTGACAGGATGATGGCAGTTGATGAGAAGGGGAATTTTGTTTCAGGCGACGAATTACTGACCATCTTTGCATCCTTCGAGTGCAAAGGCAGATCAAAGATAGCGGTACCTGTTGACACTTCCATGATAGTGGATGATGCCCTGCCGGATGCAGAGATAACCAGGACGAGAGTAGGAGATGTCTATGTCGCGGAAGAGATAAAACGACAGGGAGCAAATTTCGGTGGCGAGCCATCCGGGAGCTGGATCTTCCCAAAGCTGTCCTATTGCCCGGATGGAATATACGCCGCTGCACGGCTTGTAGATATCGTCAAGAAGACACCTCTCTCGAAATTAACGGGGAGTTTACCCCAATATCCAACACTCCGTGGTACGCTAGAATGTGATGACTCGTCCAAGCAAAAGCTGATGGAAGCAATAAAACAAAAACTGGAGCCCATGGGAAATGTTTCGAACATTGACGGTATCAGAGTGGAAATGGATGGCGGATGGGTGCTTGTCCGTGCATCGGGAACGGAACCCAAGATACGCATCACAGCACAGGCAAAGGAGAACTTGGAAGAACTCTATGAGACGACAGAGTGCCTTGTGAAGGAGTGTCTCCGATGAAGGCTGTAATCCTTGCTGCGGGTGAAGGTACAAGGATGCGCCCGCTTACCGTATCAAGACCAAAGGTAATGCTTCCTATTGCTAACAAGCCGATGATAGAGCACACCATCGATGCAGCAGTATCTGCCGGGATAAAGGAGTTTGTCCTTATAACCGGGTATCATGAGGATGCCCTGAAGAACTATTTCGGGAAAGGGCAGGAACATGGCATCAGCATCGAGTACGTGCATCAGGAAAAACAACTTGGTACTGCTGATGCGATCGGTTATGCAAAAGGGCATGTAGACGGTCGTTTTATTGTGCTCAACGGTGACATGCTGGTAAGTTCCGAACATATACGGCAGCTGATATCCTCTGAGAAGGACGCTGTGATAACTGTCAAAGAAGTGGATGAACCGTCCAATTTCGGAGTGATAGAAACAAATGGGGACAGGGTTACAAGGATCATCGAGAAACCACTTAACCCGCCTGGCAACCTTGCAAATGCAGGTATTTATCTTTTTAAAGAATCCATTTTTGATTTTGTTGAAATGACAGAACTATCCACAAGGGGCGAACTGGAGATAACAGACTCACTGCAGATGATGATCGATGCCGGAAGCAATGTCGGCTATGAAGTGCTTGAAAGTGAATGGATTGACATTGGCAGACCCTGGGACCTGCTTGACGCCAACAAGATGCTGCTTGAAGGCACGAAAGGAGAATGTGCAGGCACCGTAGAACCATATGCAACCCTCCATGGAGAGATCCGTATCGGCAAAGGCACGATAATCCGCAACGGGGCTTACATAATCGGGCCGGTGGTCATAGGAGATTATTGTGACATCGGTCCCAATTGCTTTATCCGGCCGGCTACGTCCATAGGCAATAATGTCCATATCGGTAACGCCGTTGAGGTGAAGAACAGTATACTCATGGATGGTACCAATGTAGGACATCTCAGTTACCTTGGAGATAGCATAATCGGTTTCAACTGTAATTTCGGCGCAGGCACGAAGGTGGCTAACCTCCGTCACGACGGCAAGAATGTCAGATGTCCCGTAAAAGGCAAGATCGTTGATTCTGGCAGGAGAAAACTGGGTGTGATCATGGGTGACGACGTACATACCGGCATCAATACAAGTATAAATGTCGGCACGGTGATGGAAGCTGGAAGTTGCAGCTATCCCGGAGAAGTTATCATACCTAAAAGAAAAACTTATTAAAGCACTTTATCCTTTTTCCATTATTGAGTGATATAATTGAATTTTAATGTCGAGATCCAAAAACTGGAAGATCTGGCCCGGCAGGCAGCTGATGTCATAAACGAACACAAGTATGTGCGTGTCATATCCCATAACGATGCTGACGGACTGACATCCGCAGCCATAATATGCCGTGCACTCATGAAAAAGGGTATCCGTTTTCACACTACGATAGTACCAATGCTGGATAATGCAGTCGTGGATATGGTGATAGAAAGCGCCGCAGAGAAGGATCTTGTCCTCTTCTGTGATATGGGAAGCGGGCAGTCAGAAATAATATCACGCATCAGCCAGGAGATAATAGTTCTTGACCACCATGTTCCGGTCGGGGAATCTCCTGCAAAGGTCATTGTTAATCCCCATCTTGTAGGAATAGATGGGGCAATGCACATTTCCGCCTCCGGGACCACCTACATGGTTGCAAAGGCACTTGATGCAAACAACGTTAACCTTGCCGGCCTGGCAATCGCAGGGGCGGTGGGCGATAAGCAACTCATGGATACCGTCAATGGCACGATACTGAAGGAAGCAGAGGATGCAGGTGTGGTGTCTGTCCGCAAAGGCCTGAAGATAGGAGACGGCGATATTGCAGATGTTCTTGAATATACACCCGAACCTTACCTTGATATCACGGGTAACAGGGAAAAGATCGAAGAGTTCCTCGACATACTTGA
This sequence comes from Methanolobus halotolerans, assembly GCF_004745425.1. GTDB lineage: Archaea > Halobacteriota > Methanosarcinia > Methanosarcinales > Methanosarcinaceae > Methanolobus > Methanolobus halotolerans. Next base: position 60,039 of record NZ_PGGK01000003.1, read on the forward strand.
GATAAAAGGTAAGATCAGCGAACTTTCAACCGATCAGACGAAGAAACTTACATCGGCCATTGCCCTCAAACTTGCTAAGAATGCAAGTCCGGAGGCAATTGATGCCTCAATCGGTGATGTGTATTACCTTAACAAAGAACTTGTGAGTAATGTCTATGACATGGTTGCCATCCTCAACACCTGCGGTCGTATGGAAAAAGCCGGAATGGCGCTTTCAATTTGTATGCATAACCAGAAGCACCTGGAAGAAGCACAGAGTATGGCTATCGAATACCAGCATTCCATAGTCGGGAATATAAATAAGGCGCTTGATGAACTGCAGATAGGAGATAATATAGGTTACCTGATCACACATGATATGGAATCCACAGGAATGGTTGCAAGTACCATGGTCCGCTACATCAATCCTGACATGCCATTCATAGCTGTCAACCATGTAGAGGAACTTGTCAAGGTCTCAGCAAGAGGTACGCGGGCACTGGTAGCAAACGGACTGGACCTTGCTTTTGCACTGCGTGAAGCCTCCGGGGCGGTGGGTGGAGAAGGAGGAGGGCATAACATAGCATCCGGAGCTTCCATACCACAGGGAACAGCAGAAGAATTCATCAGTAAAGTCGATGAGATCGTGGGAAGCCAGATTGGAAACGGCAGGGAGGAGCAAGGTTCATGAAGATCAGAACGACCATAGAGTTTCGGGACGGGAATGGTCCTCTAATCGCAGAAAAGGTTGCAAGGGCACTTGCGCCTGATAACCTGACCAGTATGCATACTGAGACATCAGAAGGAAGTGCAAAAATATATATATCCACAGAAAAGATCACATCTCTGATAGCGACCCTTGACGACCTGCTTATGAATGCAAAGATCGCAGAAGAGGTTCTTGAGGAACCGGATGAGTAACTATGAGACTATTCCCAGAGATGCCTGTTCTTATCTAACAGTTCCTTTTGCTCATCGATCCTTGAGCGCTGGTAAATCATGGCTGCGGGGTGGAATATCTTCAGAACGCTGATACCTTCATCCGTTACCAGGGGGACACCCCATTGCATTTCCTTTCTACTGAAAAATGCTTCCTCTGCAGTATTCCCCAGAAGGATAATCACCCTGGGATCAAGGAATCTTATCTGCGCCATCAAAAACGGCTTACATTGCTCGATCTCACTTTTGCGGGGTTTTCGGTTGTTCGGAGGGCGGCACTTCAGAACATTGATCACAGCATAATCGTCCGGCGACAATCCCATATACCCGATCATTTCATCGAGTTTCTTTCCGGCCCTCCCACTGAAGGGTATGCCGGTCATGTCCTCGGTCTTACCTGGTGCCTCTCCGATAAAAAGGATATTGGGGTCACGGGAACCCTTCATAATAACAGGATTTGTAGCACCTTCGTGTAGAGAGCAATTTGCGCACTTTCGAATCTCTTTTTCCAGATGTTCAAACCCGCCGTCGATCAGCTCCTGTATCTGAGATGAAGGATCAGGAACTTCTTCTTTATTCTGATCATTATTTATAGCCAATTGCGCACATCCTTTCTGAATTATTCATTCGAGCCATTTTCCTCTCAGGCCTTACCCGGGGAATAATACTTGTTTTCCCGATAAAAGGCTAACCGAACAAAGGGAAACGGGGCCATTCCAAAAAGAGAAGCCCTTAATTAGCAAAAGGTACATCATGAATAAAGTAACCAGATAAAAATTATTTATAAAATCGATTACTGCTCATCTACTCATATCATAAATAAGGAATGGAATTACAATGGAGCCAAAAAAAAGAGCTGAGTGTTGTCCGTCAGATGAACCGCCCAGAAATGGAGATACAACGGACTTTAAGTTCAGGCTTGAGTGTTCACTGAGGACAAGTGCAGATGCAACAAAAGCGGCAGATGTTATCGGCGGATATATCGATGAGGCTAACAGGACCATACTCACGAAGGGTGCACCTGAGGGACAGGGTGCAAAGGTCACTGCATGGGATATTGAAAGAGACAGGATAAAACTCACCATAGAGTCCGGCAGGCACGTGCGTGTACACGATGCATTGCTCCGCATGAGAAAACCCCTTGCAGGAAAGCTTGGAAAAGATTTTAAGATTGGAATTCGCGGGATAGAGGTTGGCTCATATACTATTGAAGTGCCATCCGAAAAAGAACTTCCGCAGATGAAGATCCCCTATGTCACCGGAATAACTTATGAGGATGGCATCATCAGGCTTGAGCTGGATGTGGATGAGGCTGCCATGTCAAACCGTGTGCCTGACAGGATACTCTCCCTGATGGAGGACAAGCTCGAGCAGCAATCCTATGGTGGAAAGACCGAACACTGGCACATTCTCTGGCAGAGCGAGAAGAAGGAGCATAATTTCACCGAGGACCCAACCAGGGCAATGATGGAAGCAGGATGGCTCAAAAGAGGTGCCAGCAGGGGGCAGTGGATTCACGGTCCGCAGTCTACCAGGATGTTCAGGACTTTTGAGAGAATAGTACTTGAAGAACTGCTTGAGCCTCTGGGATACAGGGAGATGATCTTCCCGAAACTTGTTCCCTGGGAGGTCTGGCAGAAATCTGGACATGCAAAGGGAGTCTATCCGGAAATATACTACGTATGTCCGCCGAAGACCCGTGATCCGGAGTTCTGGGAAGAGGTCATCGATCATTACAAGGTTACACACGAGGTCCCGACATCACTCATAAAAGAGAAGATAGGCGACCCCATCGGCGGAATGTGTTATGCACAGTGCCCTCCGTTCTGGACATACCTGCAGGGAGAGACAATACCCACCGACGAATTCCCTATAAAGGTGTTCGACAGGTCAGGAACCTCGCACAGGTATGAGAGCGGCGGCATACATGGGATGGAGCGCGTGGATGAGTTCCACCGGATAGAGATACTCTGGGTAGGCAACAAGCACCAGGTTCTCGAAACCGCTACACAGCTGCATGACAGATACATGCATATCTTCAATGAGATACTCGATCTTGAGTGGAGAAAGGCATGGGTCACACCATGGTTTATGGCACAGGAAGGACTAACTGGTGTTTCCGAGCAGACTGAAGCTGGCACAACTGACTATGAAGCCGTCCTGCCATATCGCGGCGAGGACGGCGAATGGCTGGAGTTCCAGAATGTCAGTGTGAACGGTAACAAGTACCCCTCGGGATTCAATGTCAAGTCTCAGTCGGGAGAGGAACTCTGGTCCGGATGTTCGGGTGTAGGTCTTGAGAGATGGGCTTCTGCATTCTTTGCACAAAAAGGACTTGAGCCTGGGAACTGGCCGGAAGAATTCAGGAAAAGAGCAGGGGAAATCCCACAGGGGATCAGGTTCCTCTGACCACTTTATTTTACAGGGTAATCCAGAAAATCCTGTACAAAAGATAAAGAAAAGGGGCCCTTAGTCTATTTCTATCACAACTTTACCCTTGACACTGTTGTTTCGCTGATACTCCAGAGCCTGTCCGGCTTTATCCAGGGGGAAAACTTTGTCAACATTTACTTTAATGATACCTTTATCAAAGAGCTCTGCCAGCTTTTCCAGGATTGCACTGTTGATCCGGGTGAATTGTCCCATGGCATTTACATGATATTTATCCATCAATTCTTTGTCAGGCTCCTCGAGCATTGAAACGATGATTCCGCCTTTCTTAAGTATCCGGAATGATCTTTTATAAGTATCTCCGCCTACAGTATCAAAAACTGCATCGTAATCATGCAACCGGTCTTCAAATCTCTCGTTCTTATAATCAATAATCTCATCGGCCCCGATTTCCTTAAGATAATCTGCTTTATCCTTTCTGGCAGTCGTTGCAACATATGCGCCAAGATATTTTGCGACCTGGATGGCAATTGAGCCAATACCACCCGAACCACCATGTATGAGAATTTTCTGACCTTCTCTTAGATCTATCTTATTAGAGATCACATCCCATGCACTCACACCCACAAGAGGCAAAGCTGCTGCTTCTATATTATTCGCTTTTGCCGGTTTTTTTGATATCTGCCCCGCATCGGCAGACAAATACTCTGCATAGGCCCCGGAACCACCCATCCTGACAGCACCACTGCCGTAGACATTATCGCCTTTGTCATATTCCGTTACACCTTCACCGACATCTGTAACCGTACCGGTGAAATCCCCACCCAGGGTCATAGGAGAGTTAAGTTTCTTCCCCTGACTCATGTAACCTTCGGTAATCTTCCAGTCAACAGGATTTACACCTGCTGCATGCACTTTAACAAGAACCTTACCGGAAGAAATCTCAGGCACTTTCACTTCCTGATTTATCTCTATATCTTTCCCGTATTCTTTGATCTGGACGGCTTTCACAGTCACTCCCTCCACTATTGAACAAAAATCTATTTACTTGGATACACTTCCTGTTGACATCCCACTAATATGCCAACTCAGAAAAAACTAAGTTATCAAACCTTTATATGTTTTGCAAAGAAATCATTCGAAAGTAGGTTACATATAGAATATTTAATAAGCGGATATCGGGTATGCCATCCGAAAGCATCCGCAGTTTTATTTCCGACCGTCATCATTACAGCATTTCAGCCGCGTTTTCCGGATAATATCAATAAAGTCTTTTGTTTCTCTTTTTACATCGTCACTGCATACTATTGCTGAGATCGCCACAAGACTGTCGGCACCGCCGCGGATTACCTCCACACAGTTCTGCTTATCGATTCCGCCGATGGCAACCACCGGGATACTGATGGCATCTTTTACCTCCTGTATCCGTTGAGGACCGATACTCTCCCCGGCGTCTTTTTTGGTAGAGGTGTTGAATATGGGACTCAGACCAACATAATCCGCCCCGTTCCTTTCGGCTTCTATCGCCTCGGTGATATTATGGACAGTAAGACCTATTATCCGGTCCTCACCTAAAAGGGATCTTGCTATGGTTATAGGCATATCGTCCTGACCTATATGAACACCGTCGGCATCAACTGCCAGAGCGATATCAACCCTGTCGTTCACAAGGAAAATAGTCTCACTGCCACATTGTTTCTTAATCTGTAAGGCTTCAAGTACCATATCCCTTGTACTACCGGATTTTTCCCTGTACTGTACGATCCTGCACCCTGCCTCAACTGCATTACCGACATCTGAAAGCGTCCCTTTTCTGGAAAGGCTTGAATCTGTCACAAGGTAAAAATCAATAAGCTCCAGCAATGATCTTTTATTGCTCATGGTCAAACCTTTATATCATTAACTGATCCAGGAGGCGAGTATTCCTTGTAGCCAGATCAGCACTCCTCAATATTCAGCATTACCTTTGCTCTTTCATCCGAAAGTCCGAATACCTCATCGTATAAGTGCATCTTGAAAGTTCCGGGAGTCACCGACTTTTCAGCTGCCAGTTCTCCGGCTATTCCGAAATAGCACAAAGCATCCTTTGCTGCATCGCAATGATCACTGTTGATCGCGGCGAAGGAAGCTATGACAGATGCAGCCATGCACCCGGTCCCCACGATGTAACCCATTGACTCATGCCCGTTCTTTACAACAAAGGTCCTCTCACCGTCACTTATGATGTCATCCTTGCCGGTCATCACGACTACACATGATCTTGAACCTGCAAACTTTTTTGCAAGTTGTCTGGGCTCAGCATCGATAGCCGTTGATTCAACACCCCTGGTCCGGGCATCCTCACCTGCCAGTTTTGCTACCTCGGAATAATTACCTTTAATTATGTCAATGTGAACTGAATCAAGTATCTTTGCTGCCATATCATCCCGGAACTTTGTAGCGCCGACACCTACGGCATCAAGTAACACAGGTATCCTTTTCTCGTTTGCCGCTTTCGCAGAGATGATCATAGCATCTATTATTTCAGTAGTCAGGGTCCCGATATTAAGCACAAGTGCAGACGCGATGTTAGTCATGTCTGCGCACTCCTCCCTGGCATGGGCCATCACGGGTAGTGCACCGAATGTACGTGTCATATTCGCACAATCATAGATCGTTACCCAGTTAGTTATATGGTGTATCAGTGGTTTTGATTCCCTAATCGTTTTAAGGGGGTCTTTCATTGTGGTCCTCTCTGTTATGTATAAGGAATATAGATGGAATAGCAGATTTATTGCATATATGCTCATTTATGATATTAACGGAACTGTTACTTGTCCATGCTATTGTATCAGTGATCCATTTTAACATCTTTTAAAATTACATATATATTCACAATTGTGAATGGACAGGATATGTAATTTATTCATAAAATAGCTTTTTGTCAGATCAGGGAGATAAGATATTTTTTTCCTAGTGATGATATATTTCTGCTATATGGAAATTACACCAAAACTGATTAGTTTAAAGAAAACAAAAATGAGTCATATATCGGACTTGCCCGGGCATTTTACCGGAGCAAAGAAGTAACCGATTTATTTATATATGGACATGACTTGTATAGAGAGCCAATCTAGTGCATATATCATTTCATTATTCATACTGGGATAGCTCGTTGAACACTTATAATGATCACCTAATACTCACATATTATTTAGAATCACATTCACCTGGAGGAATTTCTTGGCAAAGAAAGTACAGAGAAAGTTAGACAAATGGAAGTCAAAAAGCTGGTATAATGTAGAAACACCTGAATTCATCAGCAGGACAAACATCGGAGTTACTCCTGCAGAAAATCCGGAACAGCTTATCGGTCGTGTCGTAGAAACGACCGTTGGTGAGATCGCTAACGACTTTACCAAACACAACACAAAGCTCAAACTCGAGATCAACGATGTTAACGGTGATGTTGCCAACACAAGGTTCATTGGTCACGAGATTACAACCGATTACCTGCGTTCCATTGTCAAGCGCCAGACCTCAAGGATCGATACCAACCTCGATGTAACCACAAGGGACGGATACCTCATCAGGGTCAAACCCATCTGCTTCACTGTCAAAAGGGCAAGGACAAGCCAGATAAAGGGCATAAGGGATGTTATGGACAGGATCGTAAAGGAACGCGCCGGAGAACTCACCTTCGAGCAGTTTATCGAAGAAGCGATCATGGGAAAACTCTCCGCAAACATATACAGAAATGCGAAGAATATTTACCCGCTCAGAAGGGTGGAGATCAGGAAGACAGAAGTTAAGGCTCTTCCTGCAGCAGCTTAATTTTTTTAGATTTAAGACTTTGAGGTATCACTTATGTGGTACCTGATATCATATTTTTCGGTTTTTCTTACTACCTGACATAGCCCACCCTCAAGTCCGATCTTTGATCACTACCAGGTAGAACTAAGGAAGGACCTTTTATCTGAAAGGATACCACTAACGCACCCAGGCCAGCAGTGCTGAGAAGCTGTATAAAAAAGATGCTCAGCCAAGCGGAACACTGCATTATATGAACCGGACAGTCGCATTGTAAATGGATATACATTCAATATCCATAATCTTTAAAAAAAGGAAATATATCAGGCCTCAATGTTTCTGGCTTTGCTGTCATACTCTTTCCTGATCAGCCTTGCCATCGCTTCGTTCGCATCAACGACGAACGAACCTATGTATCCGCAGTATTTACAGTGATACAGACCTTCAACTCCCCCTGCCTCATAATAGAGATCAGTACTTCCGCAAACAGGACAGACCTGCCGGGTCCTTTCCGGATCATTGTTCTCCCCTGTGATCATCTTTTCGATCTCATCCATGTTTTCCAGATCAGGGTCTTCCATCTTACCTTCCTCCTGTTGCCTGTCGGTCAAATACAACAAAATACAACAATATAGTATGATACCATCAAACATATGAAACTATCTGAAATTCAGATTCTGGTTACCATATATAAGTTCCCGGGGGTACGGGCAGAGAAATGTTTGTTCTGAGATGTATTCAACATTGAAATGCAATGCCCAGGACATTAGCTTTTCCTTTAACCCGGAGAGAACGGAACTATCCTCACGGTATCCCTGCAACTCCTGCAGAAAAATAAATTTATCCCTGGCATCAAGATACCTGGAGAGGTAGCCGAAGGTGTGCATCATTGCATTTATAGTGGAACCGGTTTCCGCTGGCTTTGACAATATCTTCAGCAACATATTAAGATAGGCTGCAAAAACCTCCTCTGCAGGAAGTCCTTCCCTGTTTGCAACAACATTACCCATCAATACCATAAGATGTTTATCGCAGACCATGAACAGAAACTTGTTACGGGCATGATATTCGATCAGCGAACGTATACTCACAGAGGAAGCCGCTTCCCGGAAGGATGACAAAGAAAATACCTTCGTCAGAAAATGATCCCTTATAACAACATCATTGAGCTGTTCATCGTCCACTCGCGGAAGGTGAGGGTATTCCCTTACGATGGCGTCTGCAAAGAAACCGTTTTCCTGCTTATGTGACCACTCATTACTCCCTGCATCAGTATAAGCTTTGGTCGTGCCTATACCACAGGAGGGAGATCCGGATTTAAGGATGAATCCATCAAAGTCATCAAGATCTTCAAGATAGGACTCTGTAAATCTTTCCATTTCAAGTGTGATATCGATCCCTGTTGCAGGTTGAATAAGTCGTTTTTTGCCGTCAAGGACAATCCTTATCGGTCTTCTCGGAATCCCCAGCCCTACCTCACATTCAGGACAGACATCAATAAAATCCACAAACTTTTCCATGTATCCGACAAAGCTACAGGATACCATCTGTCCGTCATAGCGACAGGGAGCAAAACCCAGGCATTTACTGACTACAATTATAGGCCGGGTAAATCGGGGCATCTGGCAGCCTCCGTCAGAATTTGTTAATGGTCATGCCTGACCTTATTATTGATACCATTTCATAGAACCTAGAATAGCTTTTTGTTGCCGCCGGGTCCTCTCATGTACTTACCGAATTCCGATCCGATAAGCTGCATCCCATTGAACACGGGTCCGTCCTTGCATACCCTGAGGCCTTCACTGTCCATGCAACATGCACCACATACACCTATGCCGCATTTGAAATACCTGTGAAGACTGAACTCGGCCTTCTCCAGAGAACCTTGTTTCTCCAGGATCCCGAAGACACACTTCATCATCATCTCAGGACCGCAGATGTATATCCGGTCAAATGCTGAAGAATCGATCTCCACAAGCACGTCCGTTACAAAACCGCATCGGTGAGCGGAACCATCATCTGTTGTCAGATGAAGTCCTTTGCATGGTGTGAGCCTGTATACGAACAGCATTTCCCCGACGTTCCGTGCCCCGAGTATCGTGGTCACAGATGCATCCTTTGACAGGGCATATTCGGCAAGCATAACAATTGCTGCAGCTCCGACACCTCCCGCAACAATTAGGATACGCTCATCCGGCCCCGGAAGTGTGAATCCCTTGCCGAAGGGTCCGCGAATACCAAGGTGGTCCCCTTCCCGGAGTTCAAACATCTTTGCAGTAGCGTCCCCTACTTTCTGCACAGTGACCGCGTTTTTGTAGGAGAGGGTCATCGGGATCTCATCCGTGCCCCGGACCCATACCATAACGAACTGTCCCGGCAGTGCTTCTTCAAAGCTCCTGTCAAAGAAAAAGGTCTTTGTAGAAGGTGATTCCCTGACTATCTTTGTGATCGTAACATCAATGGGGTACATCATTCCCTCCTGTGGGCAAGCCCTACGATATCCCCGGGGCTCCATCCCTTTTGCAGCATAAAGCTCTCGATGCCATCGGCAACATTCCTGAAGACATCCATCCCGTCATAAACAGCGGAACCTATCTGCACTGCAGATGCACCTGCCATCATCATCTCCACGGCATCCTCCCAGCCAGAAATGCCCCCCACGCCGATGATGGGAATTTCAAGCGCCGAGTGAAGATCATAAACACATTTTATGGCAACCGGCTTTACAGCCTCTCCTGAAAGACCACCGAACACGTTACCAAGCACCGGGTAACCGCTGTGGATATCAATAACCATGCCACGTACGGTGTTGATCGCAACGATGGCATCAGCCCCCCCTCTTTGGGCAGCTTCTCCTATACTGACAATATCTGTTACATTCGGGGTTAGCTTTACCCATACAGGCAGATCCGTCATATCACTGACAGCAGCAGTTATCCCTTCCACTGCACAGGCATCACACCCTATGGATGCACCATAGCCCTGTGCATGAGGACAGCTAACATTGAGCTCAAAAGCATCGGGTTCCGCATCCGCCAGTCCTTCGGCAACCGTAGTAAACTCTTCTGCATTACCTCCGAATATACTGGCGATCACAGGAACACCTGCATCCTTTTTAGCTACTGCAAGCTCATATGAGAAGTCAGGATAGGAAGGATTAGGAAGACCCATTGCATTCAGAAAACCATATCCGAGGTTTATCATACCCGGGTTCTTGTGACCTTCTTTGGGATGGGGACCGATGGACTTTGTCACAACCGCACCTGCTCCCTCTTTTGCAACACGTATGAGGGAAGCGCCGGTTGTACCCATGATTCCTGCCGCCAGCATCGCAGGGTTTCTGAGCCTAAGACCTGTAATCTCTATCATAATACCCTTTTATTCAAAACATTTTATTCGAAAGCTGGCAAACCGCAAGCTGGACAAGCTCCTTTCCGCCCATACCTACAAGTTCGCTTGCAAGTGCGCGGGCATGCTCTTCGTAGTCGTCCAGAGGAATGATCTCATCGATACGCACTTCCTCGGAGCCGTCCAGAGCTAACACCTCTGCAAGGACCCGCAGTTCCTCATCGTTCACAAACTCCGTGAAAGAACCGATCGGTGCGGTGCATCCTCCTTCCACATCTGCAACCACGATACGTTCGATAGTCGTTTCTATGCGGGTTCTCCGGTGATCCAGCATCGAAGTGGCCTCTTCGGCCTCAGTCCCGGAAAGAGTTACTACAGCTATGGTCCCCTGGTTTGCCGAGGGACAGAAATTATCAGGAGGGAGCCGTTCCACATCCATCTCCCATCCCATACGCTGCAGACCGGCTTCTGCAAGCAGTATGCCGTCATAAAGACCATCGTTCAGTTTTCTGATACGGGTATTGATGTTACCTCGCAGGTCCTGAACCTCAAGATCAGGACGGTACCGAAGTATCTGCGCACGCCTGCGCATTGAGCTTGTTCCGATCACAGCCATTTCCGGCAGTTCATCAAGCCTTGAACCATCTGAAGTCAGGAGCACATCCAGAGGAGAATCCCTTTTCAGGACAGCCGAAGTCCTGAATGTTTCAGGCCTGACAGTAGGGAGGTCCTTCATGGAGTGGACCGCTATGTCAACTTCACCTTCAAGCATCCTGTCATCAAGTTCGCGCACGAAGGCACCGACACCCTCCACTTCATGAAGGGGACGATCCGTGAAAGTATCACCTGTGGTCTTGATTATTTTCCTGGTAGTACTTACTCCCCTCTCCGACAACATACGTTCGATAGTCTTAGCCTGTGCGAGGGCAAGATCACTTCCACGGGTTCCTATAATCATGCATATGCTCCGGTCATTTCAGATTCGCTTCGTAGGCAGAGAGTATCTTTTCGAGATCATCTCCGGTATGTGCGGCGGAGAGGAAATTTGTCTCGAACTGTGAAGGTGGCAGGAAAATGCCGCTGTCCAGCATCCTGAAGAAGAACTTAATATACCCTTCCTTATCACATTTCAGCACATCCTGATAGTCCAGGGGCCTGTCACCGAAGAATATCTTGAACATTGAAGAGAGCCCGGAAACTGTGTAGTCCAGACCGAGGTCTGCAACTATATCAGATAAGCCGGACCGGAGATCATCTCCGGCTGCACTGAGCTTTTTGTGAACATCCTCTTTCTCAAGTACGTCCAGCACTGCAAGACCAGCTGCAACCGACGTAGGGCTTCCGCTGAAGGTACCTGCCTGGTACACACTACCGGAAGGTGAGACCATCTCCATTATCTCCTTCTTACCGCCGAATATTCCTATCGGAAGGCCTCCGCCCACTATCTTTCCGAGGGTGGTCATGTCAGGGGTGACGCCGTAGTATTCCTGTGCGCCTCCCATGGCGAGCCTGAAGCCGGTGATGACTTCATCAAAAATGAGCACAACATCGTTCTCTTCAGTGACCTTACGTACTTCCCGGAGGTAATCCCCTTCAGGCAGGACAGGTCCTATATTGCCCATTACGGGTTCCAGAATAAAGGCAGCCAGATCGTCATTATATTTCTCTATGAAAGATGTCAGTGTCTCGATATCGTTGAAAGGTACCTGAAGAGTGTGTTTGGTAAAGTCCCCGGGTATTCCCAAAGAATCGGGTTTGCCCAGAGTAGTCGCTCCTGAACCTGCTTTAACCAGAACCGCATCATGTGCTCCATGGAAACCACCTTCTATCTTGATGAACTTGTTCTTACCAGTGAAACCCCTGGCGGCCCTGAGAGCGCTCATAGTAGCCTCTGTGCCGGTTGAAACAAAACGGAGCATATCAATACTCGGGTAAAGGCCAGCAATCCTGTCTGCCAGACTGACCTCGGGTTCTGTTGGAGTGCCATAGAGCCAGCCTTTATCAAGCTGGGAGATCACTGCCTCTTTGATATTCGGATTTGCATGGCCCAGGATATTGGGACCATATGCAAGACAACAATCAATATACTCGTTCCCGTCTATGTCGGTTATCTTTGATCCGCTGGCTGACTGCGTATAGAAAGGATATGGTTTGATCGCCCGTACCGGACTGCTTACTCCTCCGGGGAGGAGAGTTCTTGCTTTTTGGTATAATTCTCTTGACTTATCTAAGGACATAAGATCACCGTCAGATCATTTTAGCATTCTTGCCATGTCTTTTGCAAAATAGCTTAGTATCATATCCGCACCGGCACGCTTTATGGAAAGCAGTGACTCGTACATCGCCTGCTTCTCATCGAGCCAGCCATTCTGTGCGGCTGCTTTTATCATTGCGAATTCCCCGCTGACATTATAAGCGGCTGTCGGCATCCCGAACTCCGTCTTGATACGGTAGATGATATCAAGGTAAGGCAGTGCAGGTTTCACCATTACGATGTCGGCACCTTCCATGATATCCAGTTCTACTTCCCGGAGGGCCTCATTGGAGTTTGCGGGGTCCATCTGGTAGGCAGACCTGTCACCGAAACAGCATCCGGAATCTGCAACATCCCTGAAAGGACCGTAGAATGAAGATGAATATTTCGCAGCATAGGACATTATCGGGATGTCCTTGAAATTGTTCTCATCAAGAGCCGATCTTATTGCACCGATCATCCCGTCCATCATTCCTGATGGTGCCACCATGTCAGCACCGGCCTTAGAATGGCTTACCGCGGTCTTCCCAAGCAGGGGCAGGGTCGGATCATTCAATATCTCACCCTTCTCGCGATCGATCATGCCGCAGTGACCGTGGTCCGTGTACTCACAAAGGCAGACATCCGTAATAACCAGCATGTCCCTGCCAAGTTCACTCTTGATCTCGCGAACTGCCTTCTGGACCACATCCTCATCCCCCCAGGCAGAGCTGCCTTGTTCGTCCTTTTGAGCAGGTATCCCGAAAAGGATGAGTGCAGGTATGCCAAGATCAGCAGCTTCCTTTGCATCATCGGCCACCTTGTTCAACGGAAGACGCTCAACACCGGGCATGGATGCTGTTCTCTGCACGCTATCAATGGTCTCATCCACAAACATCGGATAAATAAGGTCATTGACTGAGATTGATGTCTCTCTTACGAGATCTCTTATTTTTCCGCTTCTTAACCTTCTCATTCTAAGTTCTGGGAACATGGTATCGGCCCACCTTTGATCTTGATCTTCTCTGTTGCCTTTTGGATATTGAATAAACAAAAGACCATATCCAGCATTTCATCGTCACCGACCTCAGCCGCATTCCTCATGACCTTTGTTGGTTCGGCAAGTATCTTGTTCACGATGGAATGTGTCAGGTCATCGATTATGCGACTTTCGACTTCACCTATTGTATGATAAGCACTAAGCTTGTTCAAAGCACGCTCTTTTTCCTGGCTGCGCACCCTGTAGAACTGTGCATATAGCTCCGAGACAATATAATCTGCCCTCTGGCGTTTATATTGCTTGTTAAGCAGGTCGAATTCCTCATCTATGATAGCCTGTACCTTTTCAACCTCTTCAAGCCTGAGTTCCAGGTTCTTTTCATTGATAACACGCAGATTATCTATATTATATAGTGTCACATGAGGAATGTCCACAATGGAAGGATCGATATCCCTGGGATTTGCGATATCTATCAGAAGTAATTCTTTTTCCCGGGACCGCATCGCTTTTAGTACCTGCTCATGCCTCAGGACAAAATGCGGTGCTCCCGTTGCACTTATGACCACATCGGCCTTCTTGAGGTTCTCATCGACATGGTCGAAATGGACCGCATGTCCCCCCATTTCATCGGCAAGCTGCTTTGCGGTCGCATACGTCCGGTTTGCAATGTACATCAATTCTATATCCCTGTGGGACAGAGCCCTGGTCACAAGTGTCCCCATCTCGCCGGTACCGATCACAAGAACCATCTTGTTCTTCAGGTCACCGACAGTATCTTCTGCAAGGTCTACTGAAGCCGATGCAATCGATAAGGCACCCCTGTTTATCTCTGTCTCGGTCCTTACCCTTTTACCGACCTGTATGGCCTTACTGAATGCTGTGTCCAGCATTTTTCCGGTGGTGCCAAGATTCTTGGCTATCTGGTAAAGGTCCTTTATCTGACCCAGTATCTGATCCTCCCCGATTATCATGGATTCAAGGCCAGACGATAATCTGAGCAGATGCATTATAGATTCTTCATGATCATAAAAATCAAATATATTAGATGAAAGGCCCATCTTCTTTGCGAACTGGAACAATACGCTGCTCCCCTTGGGAGAAACAACATACATCTCGATACGGTTGCAGGTCTTAAGTACAGCACATTCGCATACAAGCTCGTTTGCGCAGAGTTCCCGGAGGATATACTCCAGGTCATCGTTCCATACCTCTTCCATCTCTTCCACGCTTGCCTTGGAATGTGTGATGACCATACTTGAGATCTCAGTCAACGAAACACCTCTGGTGATTTTTTTTCAAAAGATGCGGAAAATATATTATAAGCAGACATTCTATCGGACTTTCTCGTTTATTTTCTCAGATACTATATCCTGTGCTATGTTAAACCCTTTTTCATAGGATTGTGCAAGTGCGGACCAGACTTCGTCACTTTCGAGTACTTCCCATAACAGGTCCTTTCTGTCCCTCTGATCAGGTACATTCTCTTTAAGGTATATGCGCAGGTTTTCCTGGACTTTGATCATATCCGCGAATTCAGGTGTGATCACACCTTCAAGCTTTTGCCGGACAAATCTTGAAAAGGCCGGACTGGAACCTGATGTGGACATGCTTATGGTAAGGTATCCCCTTTTGATGACAGAGGGAACGGTAATATCGCCAATGGCATCGACCTGATTTGTAAGGATGTTCTTCTTCTTTGCTGCATCAGCTATCCTTTCGTTGATCTCCCTCTTGTTTGTGGCGGGAATCACCAGGAATGCACCGTTCACAAGATTGCTGATCTCAACACCTGATAGTTTTCCTGCATCTGCTGTCACCAGATGGACGTTATCCTTTGCAGAGACCTCCCTGATCTGTGGCGTGAAGCTCATGCTTATGACCGTTACATCCGCATACCGGGAAAATAAAAGGGTTTTCCTTTCACTGACAGAACCGCCACCGAAAATGACAATCTTTCTGCCAGTCATGTCTATGAGCAGTGGTAGGAAGGGGTTCTCTGGTTCCATGCGAAATATTCCTCTTCAGGTCCATCTGCCTTTCGCTGTAAATTAGTTAAACATTGCGACCAGATTACAAACGAATACCTGTCTTCTTGAACTCACGCTCACTGAACAGGAGTCTGTAGTCCATGATCCCGGTTGCCTGCGAGATCCTTGCAGCCACCTCTTCACAGTCCTCCCTTGTATAGGAATGGACCATGGTGAAAAGATTGTATTCCCAGCCAGGGCACCTGGGCCTTTCATAGCAATGAGTAACTTCCTCGAAGGAAGCCATGGTGCTGCCGACATCTTCCACCTGCCCGTCAGGAACATTCCAGATGCACATGGCGTTTGCAATGATACCTATATCCCTGTGGCCTATCGATGCACCAAAACGTCGTATGATACCTTTATCCTGCATCGCCTCAATCCTTGTGACGACATCTTCCTCGGTGAGCCCGAGACTGCTGGCTATGTCCCTGAATGGAGAGGGTGTAAGCGGTATTCCGTTCTGAGTGAGTTTTATGATCTTTTCTTCTGTTTCGTCCATAATCTCACCTTATATTGAACCTTACACCTATCTTGAACAAACGTTTTGTAGGCAGGTTGATGAATTCAAGTCCGGTCTTTGCCTTAAGCTCATCCAGTATCTCATATATCCTCCCCTTTTCTGAAGCAGAAAGTGTGAACCATATATTATATCTATCAGGCCTAAGGTAGTTGTGTGAAACCTCAGTGTATTCGTTTATGTAGCTTGCAACTTCATCGATCCTTTCGTCAGGCACATTCACAGCCACCAGTGTACTTGTGCCTCCGATACTGTTACGGTTGATCACAGGCCCGATCTTCCTGACAGCTCCTTCGTCATGCAGCCTCCCAAGACGCCTGATAACCTCGTCCTCACTTATACCAAGCCTCTCTCCGAGCTTTTTATAGGGACGGGAATCGAGGGGAAAATCATACTGTATAGTGTTCAGTATAGTTTTATCCACATCATCGAGATATATCATTAAGATCACTGTTTTTCAGGTACGTATATACAGTAGGGCTCCTCTGCAAGGTAATCCCCGGACGCAGCATAGGCGCGCGCCCGACAGCCTCCACATACTTCATTATATTCACAGTCGCCACACTTTCCCTTAAGTTTTGAGACATCCCTCAGGTCATTGAATACCTTTGAATTTTCCCATACATCCTTAAAGGACTGCTCCCTGATGTTTCCGGCCAGTGCAGGCAGATATCCGCATGGGTAGACTTCCCCTGTGCTGGATACGAAACAAAATCCGGTCCCACCCAGGCATCCCTTTGTCATGGCTTCATATCCATGGGTTTTGACTGTAACCTCGGTACCTTCTTTTCTTGCCCTCTGACGCATTATCCTGAAGTAATGGGGAGCACAGGTTGCCTTCAACTGTATCTTTGCGGTTTTCTGCCTGTCATAGAACCAGTTGAGAACCCTTTCATATTCCACCGGAGGTATTTCCTCTTCCTCCAGCTCCTTACCCCTGCCCGTTGGCACCAGCAGGAAGATATGCAATGCTTCGGCACCTATTTCAGTTGCCATCTCAAGAATCGCAGGTATCTCCCGGATATTACGTTTCGTGATGGTCGTATTTATCTGGAAACCAATATCTGCCTTTTTGATCGCTTCTATACCCCTCATGGCACCTTCGAAGGCCCCTGGCATGCACCTGAAGTCATCATGCGTCTGCGGGCTTGAGCCATCCAGACTTATGCTTATCCTCCTGACACCCACATCCCTGAGCTTTTCGGCCACTTCCGGCGTTACAAGCGTCCCGTTGGTTGCAAAGGCCACATGGAGGCCTTTTAAGGTTGCGTATTGTGCCAGTTCGTAGATATCATCCCTAACAAGAGGCTCGCCACCACTGAGTATCAGTATGGGGTTTCCCATCTGTGCAATCTCATCGATGAACCGCGTTGCCTCTTCTGTTGTGAGCTCACCTTTTGGTTTTTCAGAGGTCGATGCCCCGCGGCAGTGCCTGCAGGAAAGGTTACATCCTGCGGTTGTTTCCCATGCTATGAGTCTTGGAGCTTTTACCATATTCATCAATTGTATATCAGAAGTTTGAGTTTCATTTACTTTTTATAGGATGGCACTATACTAGTGCACACCCGTATTAATAATTAGTCATTAGTACACAGTTCATTCAATATTAGTGCACGGCTTACGAGCCGGAGAACTGATCACAAACAGATAATGAGGTCTTAACAAAGTCTGTTGAACGACCAGGGATCGGACCTTCAATGAGAGGTGAATACAATAAGTTCTTTAGAGATTGCATTTGTATATACATGGATAATACTTGCAATATATATCATTCACCTGCTACATGTCCGTAGGTCCCTGGGAAAAAAGTGCAGGAAATTAAAAGAGTAATCTATACCAACTGAAGGTGCTTTAATGGACAGGAAACAGAAGACTGTTCTTGCGATATTTTTTATATTCTTTGTAGGAGTCGTCGGACTCTGGAATGTGGACCTTTCCCAGGGCTATCCAATGATATCGGAATTAAGGGAAAACCCCGACCGATATGTCGATAATGAAGTTGATACCATGGGAGTGATCAAGAATGGCACCCTTGACATTTCAACCAGCGGGATATCATTTATACTGCAGGATGTAGAGGACGAGACATTCGAGATCGAAGTTGAGTATAAGGGAGCACTTCCCGCAGATCTCACAGAAGGAAAAGGTATTAGTATAACCGGCATGATGGTCTCGCACGACAGGATAGAAGCTAACAGAATCGTGATGGGCTGCCCTTCAAAATACACGGAATGATCAGGCTAGAAAAAGTATGACGGAAATAGAGGATCTTGAAGAATATCAGCTGATTAAAGCTTCAATGGACGGGCTTGTTGCTTCAATGGATGACAGTTCGAACATGAAAAAGATGATGCTGCACATATGCAGCTCCGGTGGCAAAAGCATCCGTCCGATCATACTTGTTCTGTGTACAGAGCTTTGCGGAGGGCACTCCCAAAAAAGTGTCGATGCGGCCCTTGCTATCGAACTTATACATTCCGCGTCCCTCATACATGATGATGTGCTTGATGACGGCGTAATACGCAGAGGAATTGAATCGGCCCACAAGAAATACGGTGTTCCTGCAGCCATACTTTGTGGTGATTTTCTGATATCAAAAGCCATTTCACTTATATCATCATACGGGACTGATTCTGTGCTTGAGTTCGGAAGGGCAGGGATGTACATGGCCGAAGGCGAGACCATTGATATTTCCAGTGCCGGTCGTGAGTTCAGGAAAAATAACTATTTCGATTGTATTTCAAAGAAGACAGCAGCTTTGTTTGCTGCAAGTGCGGCGATCGGTGCCTATGTTGCTGGCGCGGACAGGGACCTGGCCCTCAAGCTGAGAGATTTTGGCGAATGCGTTGGCAACGCATATCAGATAGTAGATGACCTTCTTGAATATCTTGACAGGCTGGAGGATAAGCAGTCAACATATGAGTCAGTCACCTTGCCGCAGATCCTTCGCCGCAGCATGGGACACGAGGAAGCAGTGAGAGTGACCGTTGAAGAGGTCAACTCCTATGTGAACAGGGCAAAAGAGATACTGGACGAGTTCAGCACGTCAGATGCCAAAGATAAATTGTTGATGATAAGCAATCTGATCACTCTCGACATGCTACCCGCAAACATCCTTGAGGAAAATCAATCCAATTCTTAGGTGTATCTATGAAAGTTTACGATAAATCTGTGTTAAAAGTGAATGCAGGCACGGTAGATGGAAAAGTTGTACTCGATACAGAAGGACCACTGTCCCCTGTGGCAAAGCCTATAATAAAACGAATAAACAGGATATTCCAGGAAGAAAGACCTATATCTTCCGATGAAGAGAATATCATTTTCTCAACATGGGTACCCCCCATGCCAAGCGAGGCGTTCAACCGCATGATCAGTTCACAGGTTGCCTCCATACTCAAAAAAAGAGTACCTGATCAGTTATCCATAGGCATCACCGGAAAGTGCCCCTACGATTGTATCCACTGCGGAGCTGCAGGTATAGTCACTGATCCCGAGTTGAGCTTCGATGAGATCAACAGCACAATTGAACAGGCCCTTGATCTGGGTAGTTATTATGTCTCATTCGATGGCGGAGAGACAATGTTACGTAAGGACCTTCCTGAAATGGTCGAAAGGGTTGATAAGAACAGGGCAATCGCAACCTGCTTCACATCAGGTTTTGCCCTGGATGAGGAACGTGCCGGGAAACTGAAGGATGCCGGTCTTTTCGCAGTGCACATGAGCCTTGACAGCCCTGATGAGAAGGAGCATGACAAGGTGAGAGGACGTGAGGGTGCTTTCGGGAAAATGGTAAGCGGAGCAAGACACGCTCTTGATGCAGGCATACTTGCAGACCTCTTCGTAGTGATATCACCATACAATATAGATGATTTGGACGGATTCTACCAGTTCGCATGTGATATGGGCATGCACGAGATGACCGTATACGAGATAGTTGCTGTGGGCCGCTGGCTGGAGCATGAGGATGAGGTCATCAGTAATAAAGATGTTAAACGCCTGGAAGATTTCCAGAAGACCATAAACCGGAAAGCGGAAGGTCCAAGGGTTACAGCCTTGCCTTATTTCATGGGTCCTGACCAGTTCGGCTGCTTTGCAGGAAAACGCTGGATGCATACTACTGCCGGCGGTGACGTACTCCCATGTGCATATACGCCACTTTCCTTCGGGAATGTTCGCGAAGAGAAACTTTCCACAATATGGGAACGCATGGGCAGGCACGAAGCCTACAAGTGTTCGGCAGATTACTGCATGATGCGCAATCCGGATTTCAGGAAGAAGTATATACATACTATCCCGCAAGGAGAACAGCTCCCTTTCAGAGTTGAAAATCTTACCACGCTATAAAATAATTTGAAGATTACATACAGAATTGGATCGATCAGGAATTATGATCTAAAATATCCCGGTCCCCCGAAAAAGGCCAGGAAAGACCGTTCTTATTAAGCTGCATATTACGATTGTGGTCAGGATACACAGCCTATTTCGTGAAAACCATGCTCCACCAGATGCATGGGAACTACGAAACCTTTATATGTCATTTCGCAGTAGAAGGACTGCATTACTCGGGATTTATAATAATCAATCACGACATGAGGATTAGCATGGCCAAAGACAAAATCTTATCTGAAATTAAAGATGCAGAAGGCAATGCACGAAAAATGGTTGAGGCCGGTGTTAAAAGCAAACACGACCGCATAACCAGTGCACGTGCAGAGGCAAGGGAAATAATAAAGCAAGCCGAAGCCGATGCACAAAAATCAGCACAAAGTGCAATGAGATCTGCTGAAGAGTATATCGCTTCAGAAAAGAAAAAGATCATAGAGGATGGCGAAAAAGAAGCGAAGGTCGCTGCTGAGAAAGCGTCATTGAAAAAGGACAAAGCGGTCGAAAATCTCCTGGCAGAATTTGAGAGGGCAATCCATGCTTGAACCAAAACAGATGACTCGTGCCGTAATTGTTGGCCACAAGGATATCCTTGAAGAAACGGTCGATGCTCTGCACAAGGCAAGTCTGTTCCAGATCGAAGATTACATTGAAGATGACTCTGGCCTCAAGATAGGAAGACCCTTTGAAAATATTAGCGAGATCTCAAAGAAACTCATTAAGATCAGATCGATCGGCAGCCTGCTCGGTGTAAAAGAAGTCGCAGCCCGGAGACAGGATGCAAGTACAATCCTTTCAGAACTTGACACCAAGCTTAACGAACTGGACTCAGAAGTGAGTGTCCTTGCTGAGAAAAAGGACACACTTGAAGCAGAACTTAAAGAGACCGAGTCCCTCAGGAAAGAATTACTTCCTTTCATCAACATAGACCTTGATCTTGATCTGTATCGTGGTTACGAAAGCCTTGCTGTATTTGCAGGCCATGTGCAGGAGAACGTAGAACCTGCTATTTCAAAGATTACGTCCTCTTATGAACTCTTTTATGACCCAAAGGCCAGCGTAGTAGTGCTTTTTGTTGCAAAGGAAAAGTCAGAAGAGGTTTCCAGTGCCCTGGCAAACGTACAGTTCAAAGAACTCAGAGTTCCTGATGTCAGTGGCGTACCATCCGGCATCCTTGCAGACATAGAGAAAAAGGAAGCTGACATTGTCGCCCGGATCAGATCTACAGATGCTGATATCGAATCACTCAATCTGAAGTACGCTGATTTCATTCTTGCAAGCAACGAGCTTCTTTCCATCGAGACTGAAAAGTCAGAAGCGCCTTTGCGAATTGCGACCACAGAGAGTACATTCGTAATTGACGGCTGGATGCCTACTGTGCGCTATAGTGAACTTGAACAGGTAGTCAGTTCGGCGACTAACGGCCGTGCTTTCGTATCAGGTCAGGAAATGACAAAAGATGACGAGGACAGGGTCCCTATAGAGTACGATAACCCAAAAGCATCAGCCCCATTCCAGGAGATAATGGATCTGTATGCCCGTCCGAAGTACAAGGAGATCGATCCGACTACTTTGATATTCATATCTTTTCCACTGTTTTACGGAATGATACTGGGTGATATTGGCTATGCACTGATCCTTCTGACACTTGCCTTTGGTATCAAGAAGTTTGTGAGCTCGGATGCGATCAAACCTCTTATGAACATTCTCATATACTGTCAGATATCCACACTGATATTTGGAATATTATACGGCGAGATACTTGGATTCCCGCTTGCAGGCTACCACGGGGAACCCGGGCTTATAGCGGGATTCGAGACGATAGATCTGTTCGCATCGCCTATTGGCGGAGAAATGTTCACTTATCCTATACATAGGACACATCTTGTAATGACCCTGATAGTATTGACCGCTCTTATTGGTGTTATCCACATCAACATAGGTTATGTATTGGGTTTCATTAATGAAAACAGAAAACATGGTTTTACGGCAGCTCTACTCGAAAAGGGTAGCTGGATAGTTGTAGAACTCGGCATCCTTCTTGCAGTATTAGGCTATGTGGGAATGCTCCCAGTCGCAGTGGGAGTCATCGTATTCCTTATAGGATTTATAATGCTTGTCAAGGGAGAGGGTATCAAAGGCCCCATCGAGTTACCGGCACTTCTCAGTAACTCCCTTTCATACACTCGTATAATAGCTGTCGGACTGTCATCCATCTACATTGCATCAACTGTCAACCTGATCGCCTTTGAGATGATCTGGGAACCAGGTACTGCAATTGGCGGAATGACCATCTTTGCAATTGTAGTGTTCTTATTCGGACACGCTCTAAACACTGTCCTGAGTATCATTGCCCCCGGTTTACACGCACTCAGGTTACAGTATGTAGAATTCTTCGGTAAATTCTACGAAGGCGGGGGACGCAAATACGATCCATTCGGATACATAAGAAAATACACGGAGGAAAAATAATATGGCAGAACCAGTAACATCAACAATAACCATGATGGACCCAGCAGGATTACAGGCAATCGGAGCAGGACTCGCAGTAGGACTTACAGGTCTTGCATCCGGAATCGCCGAAAAGGACATCGGTAGTGCAGCAATAGGTGCAATGGCAGAGAACGAAAGTCTGTTCGGTAAAGGTTTGATCCTGACTGTAATTCCAGAAACAATCGTTATCTTCGGTCTGGTAGTTGCACTTTTGATCAGCTAAATTTATTTAAGAGCACTTTTTGCTCTTAAATTTATTAAAGGTGTGTGAGCATGGGACTTGAAACTGTTGTTAAAGATATCATGGATGCCGCACAGGCAGAAATTGCTCAGTTGAATCGTGAAGCCGAAGCAGAGGCAACTCTTATTCTAGACGAAGCCAAGCAGAACGCTAAGAAGATCATGGGTGAGCGCCTTGCAAAGGCAGAGGATGATATCAAAAAGATCAGGCAGCAAGAAATATCCAGTGCAAATCTTGAAGTGAAGCGCACACTGCTCAATGCACGCAAGGAAGTACTCGAAGAAGTATACACCCAGGCAGAAACATCCATAGGTGCATTTTCCCCTGAGAAGAACAAAGAGCTTCTCAAATCCTTAATAGAGAAGTATGAGGCATCTGGAAAGAGAATCTACTCTAATGCTGAATCTGAGAAGATTGTCAGGGAACTGAGTTCATTGGAGTATGCCGGTAACATTGAGTGTCTCGGTGGAGTTGTCATTGAGAACGAAGATGGGACTGTAAAACTGGACTATACATACGATGTAATCCTTAAAAGCGTGAACGAGCAGTTGTTGAGACAGACATCTGATACTTTATTCGGGTGATTTCTAAATGCAGCTGTTGCAGAAATTTAAGCGTGGAAATTCCAGGTCACGATTCACAGGTCACTCTAACTACGCGTACACAACTGCACGTGTCCGTGCAATGAAGAGTAAGATCCTGCCAAATGAGACTTATCCCCGACTCATGAACATGGGTATCTATGAGATCGCGAGATTCATAGGCGAATCCGAGTATAAGGAAGATGTCGATGAGCTTGCGAGGCAGTATGAAGGTGCAGATCTTATTGAGCATGCGCTGAACAGGAATCTTGCTGTGACCTTCACTAAGTTGATCAAGATATCCGAAGGTGAGTTGAACTACCTTATCTCAGAAAATCTCAAGCAGTACGATGTCTGGAACATAAAGACGATCCTCCGGGGTAAATATTGCAAAGCTTCTACGGAAGATATCCTGGAAGCCATTGTTGCAGCTGGTAGCCTGAGCTACACGTTCCTTTCGGAACTCGCAACAAAAAGCAACTATGAAGAAGTGGTCTCAGAACTTGAGAACACGGAATATTATGCAATACTCAGGAATTACAACGGCACGAATCTTTCAGAGATCGAGAACCAGCTTGATAAAATGTACTATGCAGGACTTTTTGCCACAACCGGCAGTTCAAAGTCAAAGGACCGCAAGTTATTTGCCAGGTTCATAAGGATAGGCATTGATATAAAGAACCTTACAACTCTCTTCCGTCTGAAGAAGGCCGGGATCACTGATCCGGATATGATGGACCTGATGGTTGAAGGTGGCCTCAAGCTGAAAATCAGCGATATAGAAAGGATGTTACCACTCTCTTTTGAGGATTTCATCGCAGAGCTCAGTAAGTATACATACTGGGAAGAGATCTCCGATGTAGTAAGTCCTGATATGGTATCTTTGATAGATGTCGAATCAAGGCTGAAAAAACACAGACTTAAATCTGCAGCAAGCTTTTCAAATGTTTATCCACTCTCAATAGTACCAATTATGGACTACATGCTAAGCAAGCAGAATGAGGTAAGCAACCTGCGGATAATAATACGTGGAAAGGCCGCCAACCTCAGTGATGAACTTATCAGGGAACAGTTGGTGATTTGATGGAATTGGCAGTAGTCGGACAAGGTGAGTTTGTAACAGGATTCAGGCTTGCTGGTATAAAAAAGATATATGATGTTGTCGATGACGAACTTGAACCTACTGTACTAAAAATACTTGAGGATCGGGAAGTCGGTATTCTGATTATGCATGGTGATGATCTTAATAAACTACCGGAAATTTTGAGAAACACTATCAATGAATCTGTAGAACCAACTGTTGTGACTCTCGGAGGTAGTGGTCAAAGTTCGAACTTAAGGGAAAAAATAAAACAATCAGTAGGTGTTGATCTGTGGAAATGAAAGGTGAAGTTTATCGAGTGGCCGGACCTGTAGTCACAATTACAGGTATCAAACCAAAAATGTATGATGTGGTACATGTAGGTCACGAAGGATTAATGGGCGAAGTTATCAGGATCGAAGGTGCAAAAGCCACTGTTCAGGTATACGAGGATACATCCGGAATAAAACCCGGTGAACCTGTAATGAACACTGGAATGTCCCTTTCAGTTGAACTTGGCCCTGGTTTATTAGAAAGTATTTATGATGGTATCCAGAGACCTCTGAAAGTGCTCCAGGAAAAAATGGGAGACTTTATAGAAAGAGGTGTAACCGCAAACGGCCTTGACCGTGAGAAAGTATGGGAGTTCAAGCCAACAGTATCCGGTGGCGACTCCGTAAAGGGCGGCGAAACTATCGGTATAGTACAGGAAACAGAGAACATCGAGCACAAGATCATGGTGCCTCCGAACGTTTCCGGTACAGTGGACGAGATCAGGTCAGGTAAGTTCAAAGTAGATGAAACCGTGTGTATCCTTACAGACGGCACAGAAATTTCCCTGATGCAGAAATGGCCTGTAAGAAAGCCACGTCCTGTAAGCAGCAAGTTCATTCCAAGAAGACCTCTTATCACAGGTCAGAGAATCCTTGATGGCCTCTTCCCTGTTGCAAAGGGCGGTACTGCAGCTATCCCGGGACCATTCGGTTCAGGAAAGACAGTTACCCAGCAGCAGCTTGCAAAATGGAGTGACACTGACATTGTAGTTTATATTGGATGTGGAGAACGTGGGAACGAGATGGCAGATGTGCTCAACGAGTTCCCTGAGCTCCAGGACCCAAAGACCGGCCGTCCACTCATGGAACGTACAGTCCTTATCGCAAACACATCCAACATGCCTGTAGCTGCCCGTGAGGCATCTGTTTACACAGGTATCACAATAGCAGAATACTATCGTGACATGGGATACGACGTATCACTTATGGCAGACTCGTCATCCAGATGGGCAGAAGCAATGAGGGAAATCTCCTCAAGGCTTGAAGAAATGCCTGGTGAAGAAGGTTATCCTGCTTACCTGTCCGCAAGACTCTCTGAGTTCTACGAGCGTGCAGGGGCTGTGAAATCACTTTCCGGCGAGGAAGGTTCTATCACGGTCATAGGCGCGGTATCACCACCTGGCGGTGACTTCTCAGAGCCTGTCACACAGAACACACTGCGTATTGTAAAAGTGTTCTGGGCACTTGATGCGAAACTTGCACAGAGAAGGCACTTCCCATCCATCAACTGGCTTACAAGTTACAGTCTGTACACCCAAGGCCTTTCTGACTGGTTCGCAGAGAATGTCGCACCTGACTGGGTACCTCTCAGGGACAATGCAATGGATCTTCTCCAGCAGGAATCCGAACTTCAGGAGATCGTACAGCTCGTCGGTTCCGATGCACTTCCGGAAGACCAGCAGCTTATCCTCGAGATATGCCGTATGATCAGGGAATATTTCCTGCAGCAGAATGCGTTCCACCCTGTTGACACATACTGTCCTTTCGACAAGCAGTACAAGTTATTGAAAGCAATCTCCAAGTACAGCGATATGGCACAGGCAGCACTTGAATCCGGCATCCCGATGAAGGATATCCTGGCCCTCGAATCAAAGGACGAGCTTGCCAAGGTCAAGTTCGAAGAGGAGTTCGATAGCGCACTGAATGTTGTCCTGGATAAGATGGACAAGGAATTTGCAGCACTTGGAGGCAATTAAAATGACCAAGGAATACAAGACGATCATAGAAATCTCAGGACCACTGGTATTTCTCGAGAAGACCGAACCTGTAGGATATGGTGAACTTGTTCACATCAATCTCCCGGACGGCACCTCAAAGAGAGGCCAGGTCCTCGATACCTCAGCTGATATCGTAGCAGTCCAGGTGTTCGAAGGTACAGGCGGACTGAATGAGGAAGCCGGTGTAGTGTTCGCCGGAGAGACCATCAAACTTCCCGTAGCAAGGGATATGCTCGGCCGTATCCTTTCCGGTTCAGGAGAACCACTCGACGGAGGACCCCGCATTGTTCCTGAAGACAGGGTAGATGTCAATGGTGCGTCAATGAACCCATATTCAAGGAAGCCGCCAGAGGATTTCATCCAGACAGGAATATCCACGATCGACGGAACAAACACCCTTGTGCGTGGACAGAAGCTTCCTATCTTCTCAGGATCAGGTCTCCCGCATAACGAGATCGCATTGCAGATCGCACGTCAGGCAAAAGTTCCCGGCTCCACTGAGGATTTCGCAGTAGTATTCGCTGCAATGGGTATCACAAACGAAGAAGCCCAGTATTTCATGGAGGACTTCGAGAAGACCGGTGCTCTTGAAAGAGCAGTGGTTTTCCTAAACCTTGCAGACGACCCTGCTGTAGAGCGTATCATCACCCCGAGGATGGCACTGACCGCTGCAGAGTACCTTGCATATGAACATGACATGCATGTACTCGTTATCCTTACTGACATCACGAACTACTGTGAAGCGCTCCGTCAGATGGGTGCTGCCCGTGAAGAGGTTCCGGGAAGGCGTGGTTATCCGGGTTACATGTACACTGACCTTGCATCGCTCTATGAGCGTGCAGGTGTAATCAAGGGAAGGAAGGGTTCAGTTACCCAGTTCTCAATCCTTACCATGCCCGGTGACGATATCACCCACCCGATCCCTGACCTGTCAGGATATATCACAGAAGGCCAGATCGTGGTTTCCAGGGAACTTCACAGGAAGGGTATCTATCCGCCTATCAATGTGCTTCCATCCCTTTCCCGCCTGATGAACTCAGGTATCGGTGATGGGAAGACCAGGGACGACCACAAGGCAGTATCTGACCAGATGTATGCCGGATATGCGGAAGGTCGTGACCTGAGAGGTCTTGTGGCTATTGTAGGTAAAGAGGCTCTGTCCGAGAGGGACCAGAGGATCCTTGAGTTTGCGGACCTCTTCGAGGACAGGTTCGTCCGTCAGGGAAGAGATGAGGACAGGTCAATCGAGGAAACTCTTTCAGTTGCCTGGGAGATCCTCTCCGAGATACCGGAATCCCTGCTCACAAGGATCGATAACAAGTATATCAACAAGTACCATCCTGCTCACAAGAGCAACTGAGCTTAGAAGGTGATCCAACATGGGCGTAAAAGATGTCAAACCAACCCGTTCCGAACTGATCGAACTTAAGAAGAAGATCAAGCTCTCCCAGAGTGGGCATAAACTGCTCAAAATGAAGAGAGATGGTCTTATCCTTGAGTTCTTCGAGATCCTCGGCAAGGCCAAGGATGTCAGGACCGAGCTGGATGCCGCCTATGAAGATGCTTCCCGGAAGATTGGTATTGCAAATGCTGTTGACGGTACTATTACCGTCAAATCCACAGCTTTTGCACTTCAGAACAAGCCACAGATCGAGCTGGAAAGCCGTAACATCATGGGTGTGGTCGTTCCTAAGATCGAGTCATCCAGTGTCAAGAAAAATATAAATGAGAGAGGTTATGGTATTCTTGGTACCAGTGCATATACTGATGAAGCAGCGGATGCTTACGAGCTTCTTGTCGAGAAGATAATCCTTGCGGCAGAGATCGAGACTACGATGAAAAAGCTTCTTGATGATATCGAGAAGACAAAAAGACGTGTCAACGCTCTCGAGTTCAAGGTCATACCGGAACTTCAGGAATCAATGACCTTCATTAGGCTCCGTCTCGAAGAGATGGAAAGGGAAAACACCTTCAGACTTAAAAGGATCAAAGGATAATACCTGTTCATGCATAATGGTCCGGAAGATCGACCCAACCTGGTCGATCGCTTTTTTATTAAACTCACCCAGCCTGTAAACCTTGCAAGGATACTCAGGTGGGCATGGCTCATTTCCCTATTCATGCTTGTATTGGGATACGTTATAATCTATACGAGAATAGCACATTTACTGCCGTTCTGATCCCGTATCAGTTATTTTTTTCTCAATATCTTATTTCCACAGCCAAAGGTAAGGAACAGGGACCTGTAGGAAACCTGTTTTCAGCTTCATTTTTTTATAAACCTTTAAAACGGGTTAAAAACCTAATGTGTTACTTGCTACGGAAAAAGCAAAAAGGATGACTCGCGTTTTGTTCAGGATCGAATATCCGGGAATGTCATTAAATCTTCAATTTGATGGCGGATCAACGGCCCTGTAGGAAACCTGTGAAAATGTTATCATCAAGGCAAAACTAGTGGCTTCGTTCAATAGTCTGCAGTACATTTTAATTCTATTGAATTTTATCGCCGCCTGAATAACGATGACTTTTACAGAGCAAGATTAACAAATACTTAAAGCCTGTTGATACAGCGCTAACTACGGCAGGAAACTCACATCTCACATTTACTGTTGCAAGCATCCCGGCTCTGTAGAACCTGTTAAAATAAGTCTGAATAATCTAACCTGACAAATCTCTTCAATATCCGGTAGTACATTAGAACTTACTTTGGATTTAATCCGCATTGCAAAAATCACTAGGAAAGTAGTCAAAAAATATAAAGATTAATTCAAAAAAAACTAAAAGTGGAGAGAGATTTACCTCTCTCCTTTTCTCTTGTACCGGCTGGACATGAATACAACCGCTGCCATACTGAAGACCAGAGTCAAGGCTTCGAAACCTGGTAGCCCTTTACTGCCTGATTCCCTGGTTTCGTTACCTAACTCTACTGCACTATCATCATCTTCATCACCCTCACTTAACACGATTGTGGAATCTTCATTCACAGCCACAATTGCAAAAGGTGAGAATCCCGGAGTCTGACTTTCAAAGTACACGTACTCCTCATCAGCATCGGTCTGCGAGGTTGACAGTTCGTTCCAGTTGCTGTCTGTATACCTGTATAGCTTTATTTCTTTGGCATCAATATTATTATCTTCGAGCCATGATCTTTCAACTTTGAAACTGATCAGGAAATCTTTTGCGACATCAGACCCGATCTGCCCTGGTTTTCCCACCCAGATATTCATTTGCCGGTAGATCTTTCCCGGAGCGTCGGAATCTGCATATGAAGACCTGTCCTGAAGGACTTCGATACTTGCAGCCACTCTTCCGGAGTTTGTCAGTGCGAAGAACTGAACAGACTTAATGGGGTTTTCAGTTTCTCCAAACTCATACATGATTTTGGAATCCTTATAGATATAAGCGTTCTGTACTTCTTTTACAAGAATGTTTTTATATCCCTCTCCGGAAACACTGCCACCACCAGATGAACCGCCGCCACCGGACCTTACAGGATCATCCTTTTCCTCTTCTGCTGCCTGAGCGGTACCTACTATTGCAAAATTACTGAAGTGTTCCAGATTTGCAATAAGGTAGTTTTCAGCTGTGTTTCTTTCGATTACGGTCTGAGATTCCCATTGGCCGGTTGAAGTATTATAGTATTTAACTCCCAGTTTACTCTCATCAAGACCTGAGATATGCGCGTCATCGTAATCAAATCTTACCTGGATGTACGGATCGAATGTTGCCCCTGCAGGCCCAAGTTCTACAACTTTCCCAACTACCGATTCTGAGCTTGATAATGCCAGGGTCATTGTAGAATTAGCAGATGTAGTTCCTATTGACATGCTGGTGTTCAGGGCATTTCCGCCTGAGTCAAGTGCAATGGTGCCGTTTGGTACTGTAAGGTTCACATTACCTTCAGCAGAGACTACATTAAAGGTAGTGTTGACTTTTCCATCAGATTCGACGAATTTAGAGATATCAGCTTCCTTGCCTGAAACTGTAAAGCTTGTTTCCAGAGATTCAAAACTTGGTTTGACATCATTACCAGTATTCAGCATTACCTGCGCATCATATACTCCGGTATCAAAACTGGATGTGTTGATCGTGACATTATACTCGTAGACAAGTGTGTCACCGCCTGCTCCATTATTAGCAGCATAACCGTATCCATAGCCAAAAGAATAGCCATAGCCATAGCCATAGCCATACATATCATCCATTGCTCTTCCGTCCCCGGATCCGTATTCGGAAGGAGAAGGTGTTGCTATCGGATCAATACTGATACCTGTGCTGTTTGAAAGAATCGTTCCGTCTGGTGTAAATGAAACATTTCTAACAGGAGAGCCTTCTTTAGACAATAACAATGAAAAATTATCCATCGGAACGTATTTGTCGGTACCTGCAATGTTTGCTGTTACTACAAATGTTATTTCTTCTCCCTGCGTGGGCTTGTTATTGTCAACAGAGACCTCCATCCGTACTGCATTGGCAGGTCCGGATAGAATTAACATCAGCACAATTGTAACTGTTATTGCAATGCTTGCATATTTCGTTTTAAATAATTTACTTCCATCCATAAGTATCATTACCTTTCGGGGATTTGAATTATTATTTGGTGAATAGATTAAGAATACTGCCGTATATTATTATTTAATTATTATTTATACATTCGCATTGTGTTACTCATTTACACTATATAATCTTGTTTGTGTATAACCAATCTTGTTTTGATTTATGTATAAATTATTTTATCTGCATATAAGAATAACTACAATCAAAACAAATTATAGATTAGAATAAGGACTCATTTTCCTGCAAAATCCCAGAGAACAATTCTTATTCATATACCTGAGTTTTGCAGATAGACACAAAAACATAGTTACCCTTTCTGTAACCTTGACCTGGACAGGGGCCATGACGCTGCTATTAACATACTCATACCGGGCCGCCTATAGCACACAAAGCTTAGATGCCCGCCACTTTCGTGGCGGGAGTAGTCGCCGAATCAGATTTTATTCCCTCTCGGTGTTTTCTTCGAGTTGTTGTTTTTCTTTATTCATTTTCCCAAAGTATTTTTTTCTAATGGCAAATGTACCCAAAGGAACCAGTAGTAATGCCATCAAATAACTATTGTTGGGAGGATCATAGATGCCATCCTCTCCGGCTATCTTTGCCACGACACTGTTTTCTGCTTCCCTGAATTCTACAGTCACAAAGTACCTTTCGTCGCCTTGATAGAATTCCTCGTAAGGTACCTCGATCGTTCTTGCAGTGCCAGATATTGTATATGATCCCTCATAAAAAGTATTGGATCCCAATGAATTAACTATTCCTATTGATATCTGCGCATTATCCTGCCATGATTCTCCCTTGATTCCGGGACCTTTCAGTGCCATGTGCAGATCAATGCCAGATTCTGTCTCTTTCACATACAAGGGAATACCACTGACAGGAGGATTTACCGGAGGCTCGATCTTAACTGTACTGGTTGAACTCTCGACGCCATAATCTGTGGAAATCACAGCCCTCAGTTCGTTCTCACCGGCCGTCTCTGAGTTAAGTTCAAAACTGTAATCCAATGTTTCACCAGGGGCCAGGTCCTTCGAAAGCTTACGATTGTCGACCTTAACTTCTCCGAGATATAAGTCGAGAGACCCATCACCCTCTGCAAGGTACGTTTTTAACCCGCTGTTGATTACTGTCACTGTGACAGTTGAAGGTGCGTATGCCCGTATCTCGGAGTAATCCAGCGATTTGACCTTGAGTACCGGAACGTTTGCTTTCTCATTCGCGACCCATACATCCGATAGGTTCAGCCTTTCATCGCTAATGTTGTCGACGTTCAGTCTCAACACAGGAACACCCGAGACATTCTTCAGGAACAGGGTCTGTCCAACAGAGATATTTGCAAGCTTATATCTCTGTGTCTGCTCCCCATCAACGAGTGCCAGGTTAAGGTAAGGAGTATCGGAGTACTGTATCTGAAAACCGTTCCCGACAGGTGAACTCATGCCTTTCTCAAGCGACATGTTACTCTGGTATGAGGAAACTCCAGACAGGCCAAGGGGCTTGGACATGAGTTCCTTTATCTCCTGCGGGGTCAGGGCTCGGTCATAGATGCGGATATCATCAATAGTACCTTTAAAGTTTTGTTTTGCTTTTCCATATCTACCTATTTCAAAATCAAGCTCATTTTGTATTGAACCAGCTAAATCATTGCCCAATACACTTCGAGATGTAAATTCGTTTCCATTTTTATATAATTTTAAACCATTTTCATCCAATGAACCATCATAAGTTAACGTATAGAGATTCCAATCCAAATCAGAAAATGCATCAATAAAATTGACTCTCAATTTTGAATCCGGGTTTTGTTGTAATATTATATCTAAATTATTATTTTTAGCTTTTCTAAACATTAATCCATCATATGGAGAATCTGGTCTAGCTTGTTGAATTATGGTTTCTTGTTCCTCTGAATTCAGCTTATCAGCCTTTATCCATAAACTTATGGTGAATTGCTGATTATAGTCTACGTAATTTCTGTTTCCGAGTGTGACGTAATTATCTATTCCATCAAACTCAAGAGCATAGTTTTCCATACCTCCTGTCCATTTTGCACCATGAATTGATCCGTGATTGTTCTCTCCACTGTAGTCGTAAGTTTCAAGACCATTGTTCTCATCAAAGAGCAGATATAATAAAATTCCTTTTTCGTCAATTGAGTGGATTGTAGGGAGGAAGGATGCGGCTCTTCCTGCCAATAACTGGCTCAATCGGACCTCCGAGTGATTGGAGCTTACAAAGACCTCATCCACCAAAAAAACCAGATATTTGTCATCCTGTTTCTTGAACTCTATAAGCTCATTAGGCATTAGTACTCCTGAGTCTATATCCTTCCCTGAAGATGATACCTGAATTAGTGCTTTACTGTCCACTGCTTCTGAAAGTCTTAAATCATAAGAGCCGATTGTCAGGGTCATGTTTTTGCTTATCGTTTTTTCGTTTTGATAATACTCTGCGTTTTCTACAGAAGGATTGATAATTCTCAGTTCATCAAAATAGGATTTTGCGTTTCCCATATCTTTATCGTCGACATATCCAGCTTCCAATCTCATACAAAGAAGAGTTATGTCCTCGGGAACAGTAATAAATACATGCTGTTTATCCGACGATGGATAAAATGTTTTAAGGGTTATCCATCTTTTCCTTTTATTATCATAGCCCTTTACCTGCACTTTTGTTTCTAATGCATTGTTACTCTCTACCCAGGTCGTAACAAGAAAAGTTTCATCTTCTTCAACTTTGATGCTTTCGCTTTCCATAACACCTTTAGTCGGAGAAGTATATCTGTCGGTCTCAAGCATTAAAGCATAGTTCCCTTCTTCACCACCGACCTGCACAATATCCCAGTCACTGTTTGGAGCTGTCCACTTTGCAGGTTTTCCACTTTCCCATTGTTCAAACCCGTAGTTTGGAACAAGTTCCTCTCCTAAGTGACTTGCTGAAGCAAGAGAAGTAGAGAGAATGACAGTGACTAGTAGTGATAACAATAAATATCGGATGGATTTTGACATTTTAAGGCCTCAGCCGTGTTTTTTTAATATATGAGGATGCTTTTGGATGTTTACTTTTGTCTTTGCTTTTACTACTTGAAAAGTAATAATCTCTTACATGCTGATGTTATTTATTTACTTCATGAACCAAGTTTATAATATTTTGCATGATTATTGTGTTTGGTCAGCAGAGTTCAATTATTACTTTCTTGAATGAAGTTTTTTGTATAGACAACTGAATATTTTCTGTAAATTTATCCGTTATCTCTTGTAATATAACAAATGCTTTATATAGTTTTATCCTTATAACAACTCTCTGTCCAACATATGCGTGATGGGAATCAATCATGAAGTCATTTGCTGAAAAACATAGAAGTATCTTATTAGAAATAACAGCCAATTTGTTTGCTATAGGTGTTATCTTATTACTTCTGCAGTATTTGACAAGTGTAATTGTAAGTGTCTGGATTGATATTCAAATATTGGCTATTCTTACATTTGCATTCGGATTCATATGGTTTTTGATATTTACACAGAAAGATGAGAATCGACTTAAAGCAAAAATAGAACCTTACTTCAAAAAGCTATTGTTTTTAGGACTTCTACTTATTACTGTTGGAAGTTTATCTTTTAATTTTGTCGAAAGTAATCCGTTTTTGAATTTAGTTGTATCTTTTATATCTTCGATTAACCTGTATCTCGTGCTAACTACAACATTCTTTGGTTTTTCGACTTATTATTTAAACAGAGATAGAATTGAGTCAGAGATTGAACGGGAAAAGGAATATGAAGAACAAATTGTTCTCATGAGAGAAAAAGAATTCAATAGAAAGTTTCTTTTTTTAAGTAAATTTAATTTGGACTATGGCATCTATAATTGTTGGAACAGGAAAGATTATTTTACCTTGATAATGAGGTTATTATTTATTCCTTTTATCGGGGCTGGGAAATTACTTTATAATGGTGCAAAATGGATTTATAGGGAAGGTCCTATTGCCATTCTGATTTTGATAGTTATATTGGTAATATTCACTGCAGTCAAGGCTCCATATTTTGATGTTTCCTTTACAGGAGAGCATACCATGAAGTATAATACATATGTAGAGCCTGCAAAATATATGTATGAAAACAATAATCCATTTATTAATCAAATGAAATATAATGTATATCCAGTAACTAATCCGGAAGGTTCATACAATACATTTGGCCATCTTCCTTTGTTAGAGTGGGGGCTTGCAGCAACTTATACTCTAATGCCTTTTAATTCTCTTGAAGAAAATACCAGACAGTTCACCCACCTCATTGGAATTCTGACTCTTATTTTTGCTTATGGCTTTTTTAGAAACTGGTGTTCTAAAGAACAGTCATTAATAATTTCATTTTTATTAGCAATAAATCCTATAATAGCTTTCACTACTTTTGTTACTGTTCAAGATAGCTTATTAGTATTGTTTACGTTTATTACATTACACTACGTATGTAAATATATTAAAGAAGATCAGATTGCACACTTGTTTTTTGCAGGATTGTATTTTGGAATTGGGGTAGCTTCCAAATATTCGATTATTTTATGGCTAGTACCTATTGTTACACTCTTACTAATTTTTAATAAAAAAGCGGATCTTAGTTATTTAATAAAAAGTTTAGGGATTTTTGGTTTTCTTGGAATGTTGCCTGCTGTTGCATTCAGGACTTCGTTGAGATATTTGCCTACAGATGCTTTATCGTCTCTAATTTATTTTATGCTTTGGATATTAATATTTATTCTTGCATATACTTTCATAATCAAAAAAGAAAATATTATAGATAAAGTAGTAAAGAATGCTACTAAAAATAAAGTGCTTTTTATTGGATATATTATTTTAGCAATTCTTTTAGGAATAATGTTTTTGTATGTTACAAAAGCTTACACCCTGAATAATGAATTCCTAACAGATTCAACACTATTTTTTAATTTAGATATGTATTACCATATGCTTGATGAACAATTTAAACAATATATGACTGAAAATGTTTACTATTTAGGTTTGATAGGATTTGTTTTTGCTTTGTTTTTTGGGTCAAAAAAACAAAGAGTGGTATTATTATCTTTTTTCGCTGGTGCATTCTTTTATTGGGTTTTGGCTTCAAAAGTAATGTTTTTCCATAATTATTATACAAATATAATTATGATTACTTTCTGTTTAAGCATTGGAATTATGATCTATCAAATTGGCAAATCTTACAATAATAAGTTTTCATTCTTCATTTTAATGCTATTAATTGGTTTATTGGTTGTACCTGCATCATATGACGCTAATACTGATAGATTAAGCAAAGAAAGAATAGACCAAGAGACTCTAATTCAAGCTGCACAATATTTGACTGAAAACACTAATGAGAATGAAATTTATATCGATGATAGTTACTTATTGACATTAACCATTCTAACCGGCAGACCAAGAATTGAAGAATCTGGATTAATCCATGATCAAATAAGAGAATCCATTAAAGAAATCGGTTTTTCTGAAACGATGAACAAATATAATATTTCATATGTTATAACAACACGAAAGACTCCGAGATATGAGAGGTATGTAAATATATTTACCAATGAAAAATTTGAATCAGTATCATATCGACGAACAGATATTATTCTATCAAAATTGGATCCGAGTTACCAATATTTTTCAGATATCGATAGGAGAAAGAAGTTAATTGAAGAATATAAAATTAAAGATAAATTCATATTGGAAAAAGAAATAGGACCATATAAAATATTTAAATTTGCAGGTTAATTAAACAGGATATTTCTCATAGCATTAATAAAATTTTTTCCTGTAAAAGATAACAAATAATAAATTAATAATTCATTATCAAATCCATATAGCCAAAAAAATTTTTTGCAAAGTTCTCTTACTTCTCCAAATTCATTCAATTTAAACTTTACTTCAATTTCAGACTTCAATACAAACTCATTTGTTGAGTTTTTTACATCAATTGACAGTATTTTATTTGGATCAAATTTTGCATATTCGTCCTTCCCATATTTCAGCCTCTTGTGATAAAATTCATTTGCTGTTAATGCAAAATAATTCTGTTTTGATTTTTTAGACCAGGAAATTGCATCTGGATTGATTCTATATTTAATAAGAGGTTCAAAAATGTTTGCTATTTTTTTGTTGTTGGATAATAAAATCAAATAGAAATCGTAGTCTTGTGCATAGACAAACTTTTCTCTATACATAAATCCTTCATTCCTAAACATTATTGTAGGATGAGATAAGCAATTTTGAACCGAAAGCTTTTTTTTAATATCTTTCACCTCAGTTGAAGGTTTTATTTTTGTCCTTATTGATCCATTTTCATCAATAGTATATGCACCAGAACCGACTAAAAACACATCTCGGTTTTGTTCTAAAAAATCATACTGAATTCTTAGTCTTTCTGGCAGAGCAATATCATCTGAATCTATTCTGGCAATATATTTCCCTTTTGCTTCTTTTAGTCCTAGATTCAATGACTTGGTTAATCCTAAATTTGCCTTATTATCAATTAAAAAAATTCTATCATCTTGCTTGGCATGTTCATCGATAATATGTAATGAATTATCAGTAGAGCAATCATTAATAATAAGAAATTCAAATTCTTCAAATGTCTGATCTAGAATACTCTGAATAGATTCACTCAAATACTTCTCAGAATTATATGAAGCCATTATTACTGATATTTCAGGAGTCATTTTTTATAATTTTAATAATTTCATTAGCAATTTCTTTATCAACATTTATCGGACCATTAATTTTGTTATATATTCTATTCTTCAGTTCATAATGAAAATTACACTTTAATGCTGTTGTTAGGCCAAAATGTAGAGTTTGAAATTCCCCAAGAACCGGTCCTTCTTTAGTTTCAAATACATCCAAAGAACAGCAAGGAACTTTCAGTTCCTCCTTAACTTCAGAAGCAAAATTAAGAATGTTTTCTGGAACTTCTTTAAATTGAAACTTTCCACTACCGCTTGCTCTAAAATCATTTTTTCTATTTAATCGATATAACCCTGCTATTTTATTTCCAAATATTAGTATTTTCCAATCACCTTCTAAATTTTGTATATATTCTTGCACTACAATTTTTCCAAGTCCTTTAGTTCCATGATACCGTTCTTTTAAGTTTTGAAACAAAAACAATTTGAATTTAATCCTACTTTTAATTAATTTTACACCTTTTGATCCCCAGCCATCTGAAGTTTTGACAACTAAAGGAAGTTTCTTTTCATTTAAATATCTTATTCCTTCTTCATAATTTGAAATTACCCTGCTATTTACACAATTAAAATTCCTATTGTTTAGGAAAATTGTTTGGAATGACTTATTTTCATGAGCAATAAAATGTTCAATTCCAGGAATTAACATTATACCTTGGCTTTGTATATTTATTAAGTGATCAAGTATAAATTCCTTGTATTTTGGCTTTTGTGAACTTGCATAAAACACAAAATTAAAGTCATTAACAATATGAGGCTCTTTATTAAGAGCTTCATATGTCTTAACATCTGATTCAATATTTTGTTTTTCAAGCTCATTTCTGATTATATTTATATCGATACTTTCTTTATCAGTAATTCTTTGAGGAATTATATTTTCATAATTTGTTAAAAATAATAAATTTTTCACTTCATATCCCCTGCATTAATTTGTTTAATTTTAAATTGTATAATATGATAAAAGATATAATTGCAAAACTAAAACAAATGATGGTGCTATAAACAACTCCTATAAAACCATAGTAACCTATGAATATTATATCAAAAAAGAGATTTGCTATGCCTGCCGGAATCATTGTCCACAAAGAAAAATGCGCATTTCCTGTTGCGATAGTATGTGCTTGGCCAACAATTGTACCTACAATTCTCAAGGGTAAAATGAGTAAAAGTAAGTTAAAAATGTAAATTGTTTCTCTTATAAAATACTCTTTGAAGAAGAATTCTATAATATAGGGCATAATAAAATAAAGAGATATTGATAAAAAAACTCCTAAATAAAATGAATAAAACATGTGTCGTTTAAATTTATTTTTTACAATAGAATATTGCTTTTTTGAATAATATTCTGTTATTGTTGGTGCAAGCACATTTGCAATAATCAATGTTGGTAATTTAATCAATTCAAAAATTTTATTCACTATCTCATAATATCCAATCTCCTCAATATGTCCATATTGACCCAATATTATAAGATCAACTTTAGTATATAAAAAATATGCAACTGATGTAAATCCAATAACTAATGAATACTTAAAAATGGATTTCAACACTTGTTTATCAAATCGAACATTAATTTTTCCATACTTCAAAAATAATGCCACTACTAATACCAAATAAAATAAGCTTTGGGAAATCAAAGCCCCTGTTAAGCCATAATTCTTAACCAAAAGGTAAACAAAGAAAATAGAGATAAAACCGATAAACAAAGAGATTATTGCTAATTCCCTGAATCTTTTCAATCCCCTGAAGATTCCATCATATAAGGAACTGATTGGTGCTAAAAATAGCATGGGTAAAACATACAGCACATAAACATATTTTTCATTAAGGAAGTAACTACCAAAAACTATAGTTAGCATCGTTAAAATAGTACCCAAAGCAAGAATAATTATTAGAGAATTAAATAAGATTAGTTTTAACTTATTTGAATCTGTAGCATTATATTCAGCAACATATTTTGATGTTGCAGTTGAGATGCCAAAATCACCAAAAATAATTAAAAGAAAGATAACTGCCAGAATGTAATTATAAATTCCAAATTCATAAGGTGTAAGAAGTTTTGCACATAGAAGGAATATAAAGAAAGTTATTCCCTGTTTACCAAATATTTGCAAAGCTCTCCACGTAAAATTGTGGATTGTTTCTCTATGACCCAAATACTTTTTTTTGAGTAGTCTTGTCATCTTAATCAAATTGGGGTAATTCGATTCTAAGAAAAACTGTGTCATTGACAAGTCTCTTAGACTGTATGTTTTTTCTTTGTTCAAGAGTGTATTTGATGTCTCTTATAAAAATGCACATAGAAACCAGAAAGCTATAAAACAATAAAGGATCAAACCTATTAATAGCTTGTTTCAGTGTTTTTACTGTTGTTTTTAAAGTATATAGTGGAAACATCCACAAAATCGTTTTTAATTGAAAGTTCTTTATTATGGGTTTTCCCTTTCCTGAAAAATAATACTTGTATTTAAATCTAAATTTTTTGTTATCTACTCTTCTCTCTATACCTAAGTGGATTAAATAATCTTTATTGTATAGATAGTTCTTAAAGCCTAATACTCTTGCACGCGTACTTATATCATCATCATCTAAATTGAATTTTTGGCTTTCATCTAGTCCCCCTAAACAATTCCAGTTTGATTTGGCAAAAAACATGTTTCCACCAAATGCAATTACAGTTTCAATTGTATTTCCATGTTTCATGATTTGATCAATATCTATTTTTTTATTCTCTTTAATGCCAAACAGCCCGTAATAACCGCCATACTGCTTCGAAACTATAGGTATGCTAAACCTATCTGCTTCATCAACTAAGAGAACATTTATAAAACAAGGATTTTCAGCTTTATCATAAAATCTAATCAGGTCTTGAAGAATGAGTTTGTTTCTAATCAGTATATCTTCATCTAAACAAAAAATGAATTTACCTTCTGCGCTTTTTACACCAATGTTTTTTCCTTTAGAATATCCGAGGTTTTGACCATTTTCAATTAGCTTGACTCGATTGTGTTTTTTAATATAGTCAACACTTCCATCTATCGAACCATTGTCAACGATAACACACTCGTAATTGGGGTAGTCTAATTCCAAAATTGGTGGTAAAGTTTTTTTGAGGTACACTAATCCGTTGTAGTTAAGTATAACAATACTGACTAAAGGAAACTTATCTAGAGTTTTATCATTTGCCATTGTTTACCCCTGCATATACATTTAATGTTTCCTCTGCACACTTTTCCCAAGAAAATTTTTTACAGTTTTCCATTCCTTTTTCAATAAGTTCTTTTCTCAGACGACTATCCAAAACCAATGTATATATCGCGCTGGTAATTTCTTCCATGTTAGTGGGGTCAACTAGTATAGCTCCATTTCCTGCTACTTCTGGCATGCTACTTAGATTAGAAGTGATTACGGGACATCCGCATGCCTGTGCCTCTAGAATAGGAAGACCGAATCCTTCATAGATAGAAGGGTATACAAAAAGATCAGCAAGGTTGTACAGAGCAGGAAGTTCTTCATCAGGAACATAACCCAGCAGATGCACATTATTTGAAAGATTATTGGTTGCTATCAGATGATTTACTTCTTTACTATAACTTTCATTGTCAACCTTACCGACAATCACTAAATGAACAGGGATACTCGATTTTTCCTTAACAGCATTAAAGGCGGTAATTAAGTTCAAATAGTTTTTTCGTGGGTGAATAGTACTAACGGCCAATACTACAATTGAACTTTCGGGCAAGTTAAGTCCATACTTTGCAAGATAAACGCTTCTATTTTTTTCAACTGTAGGAATTATCTTGAATTCCTCACTAATCCCATGGTATATAACTGAAATTTTGTCCTTGTCAATATTTAATGTTTTTATTAGATCATTTTTTGTAGTATTAGATACAGATATAATCTTATCCGCTTTTTTAATGTTAAATTTAATTATATTCCAATACATTTGAGCCTTCA
The DNA here is from genome assembly GCF_004745425.1 of Methanolobus halotolerans. Taxonomy (GTDB): domain Archaea; phylum Halobacteriota; class Methanosarcinia; order Methanosarcinales; family Methanosarcinaceae; genus Methanolobus; species Methanolobus halotolerans. The sequence goes on from NZ_PGGK01000003.1 coordinate 102,340, forward strand.
AAGGCAACATAGAGGGGAAAATCAAAGGCGTAATATCATGCACTGTTATCACAGTTTTTGTATTAGAATAATTATAATATGGAGCTACATTTTTCAATCCATGAAAAACATCTATGCCTTCTTTTTTCATGTAAGGTATTATGCTCAAATTCTCCCAAATCACTCTTAAAAATTCATTTTGCGGGAATGGGTTTATTGGAGTATAGTTTTGGACTTTATCTCCTCCAAATAAAGCTATCTCTATTTCTTTGTGCTCCTTCATTATTTCTTGTATTAAGTTATATGCATAAGTACGGGATCCACCCTTGACCATCAATGTTCTTGAATCAAAACCTATTTTCATGTTTTCAATCCGCGAGTATTATATTGGATAAATTTACATCTTAACTTTAAGATAAATATCTTCACACTTTTGAACGAGATTAGGCCATGTGAATTTTTCTACTTCTTCTAAAGCATTCTTCGCCAATTCATCATGTAACTCAATGTTCTCTATTAATTCACGTATTCCACCTGCAAAACCTTCGACATCTTCATTTTCGACAATGTATCCGGTTTTACGATGTTCTAGTATCTTCGCAGAACCTTTGAATGAAACAATCGGTATTCCAGCAGCCATATAGTTAGTTAATTTCTGAGGGATGCCCGATGCTTCTGTACGAGGACTGACTGCTACATCAGCAATTGAAAGAAGCGAAGGTATTTCGTTAAATGGTTTTTCATCTGTAAAAATCACGGACTCCGATATTTTTTTATCATCACACAGTTTGCTATATTTTTCAATAGAACCACCACCTATTATGACGAGCTTTGCGGAAGGCACTTTTCTTAATAAAATATCCATAGAATTGATAAGATGTTCGAGTCCTTGGTAGGGTGTTATTGTCCCTGTATACATTACAAGAGGTTCTTTTTCAGATAAACCAAGTGATTCTTTTATTTTCATTTTATCTTCGGAGTTGGTTTTATTTCTAAAATGCTCTAGGTTTGTACCCGTAGGAACAACCCATATTTTAGCCTGCGGATATCCAAATGAAGACAATATTTCGCCAAGTTCTGCAGACACAGCCACAATTGCATTTGCTCTATAGACAAACATTTTTTCAAAGAAAAGCGTAACTTTTTTTCCGAAGCTTTCATTTGCAAATACACCAAATATTTCAAGTTCGTTTGTGACGTGAACATGAGCATCATAAATGAGAGGAATCCTCAACATTTTTGCAGCTATAATTGATGAAACTAAACCTTCAATGTGGTGTGCATGAATGATTTCGATATTTTCCTTTCTAGCAACTTGGACTATTTTCATAGCTAATAAAAAATCCAAAAATGGTTTTTTGAAACTTGGTCCAGGTTCCATTTTATCATAATTAAAAAATGGTTTAATCCTGTGAATATTGAGACTGTTATTCATACCTATACTTGAATCATTTATGTGGTATGAAACAACATGAACCTGATGATTTCGTAAACTCAAAGCTTCTGCCATGCGTAAAATTCTACTGGGAGTACCTCTATTTGCAGGGAAAGGGCAGGCTGCAACCATCAATATTCTCATCCGAAGGTTCCCTCAATGAGATAGTTTTTCCGTCCGTTCTGACCATAGTAGATCTTGATCATTACATCTGCAAGAATACCGATGGTGAAAAACTGTATGCCTATAATTATGGCTAGAATGCTGGCAGTAAATAATGGCCTGTTGGCAAGTCCTGTTCCGAAAAACAGCCTCATGAAGATAAGATACACCGTCACTATCCCTCCCAGCATACCCAGTGTCATGCCTATGCCCCCAAAAATATGTATGGGGCGAAGGGAATATTTCTGCCAGAACGTAATAACGATCAAATCAAGAAAACCTTTAATAAGTCTCTTGCAGTTATACTTCGTTTTTCCGTGAAGTCTTTCCCGGTGGTTTGTTTTTATCTCGCCTATCCTGTAACCTTTCCATGAAAGCATTGCGGGGATGTAGCGGTGAAGTTCTCCGTAGAGCTCAAGGTCCCTGGTGCATTCTTTTTTATAAATTCGAAATGTGGATCCTGAATCGTGTATCTGTTCGCTTGTGAGCTTGTTTCTAAGAAAATTGGCGAACTTTGAGAACAGTTTTTTAGATCCCGCGTCTTTTCTGTTGAAGCGCCAGCCGCAGACCACATCATAGTCTTCTGTGTCGATCTTATCTATCATGGCGGGGATGTCGTGAGGATCGTTCTGCAGGTCGGCATCAAGGGTGATTATGAATTCTCCCCCGGCATTGTCAAAACCCGCCTTCAGGGCTGCACTCTGGCCAAAATTGCGCCTGAACTTGATGATCTTCAGCCTTTCTTCTTTTTTGGCCAGGTCTGCCATAATATCGTAAGTGGAGTCAGTGGATCCGTCATCAACAAAAATTATCTCAAAGTCCTTGTTTAGCCGGTCAATGGATTCACTGATCTCTTCATACAGAGGCAGAACATTCTCTTCTTCATTATAGAACGGGACTACAATAGATATCAATTTACTTACCCCTGCACCATCTCATAAGACTCTTCTTTTCTTCCAGCATCGTCGGCCGATTGTACTGCATCCGTTGTTTGGTTCTGAACAAATGTACTATTGTGGACAGTAGCAGATTCACTTATGTACCACTCTACAAACCTTCTAATTCCTTCTTCGATCTTTACCTGCGGGTTGTACCCTATCAGGGATCTTGCCTTGGAGATGTCTGCATAGGTGATGGGCACATCACCAGGCTGGTCCGGCAATTGCCTGATCCTTGCCTTTTTACCCAGACTCTCCTCTATCACTTTGATAAGATAGCGCAGTTCCACAACTTCGGAATTACCCAGATTAATGATCTCGTATCCTTCTTTGATCTCCGCGGAATGAATAATCCCCTCCACGATATCATCTATATACGTATAATCTCTCCTGGAGGTTCCATTGCCATACATCTCGATCTCCTGGCCTTCATCTATAAGCCGGGTAAATTTATGTGTTGCCATCTCCGGCCTCTGTCTGGGCCCGTAAACTGTAAAAAAGCGCAGGCATACTACAGGCAGGTCATACAGATGATGATATGTATAGCAGAATGTCTCGCATGCTTTCTTGGATGCCGCATAGGGTGAAATCGACCAGTCGACACAATCCTCCTCACTGAAAGGAACCTTCTCATTGGCGCCGTAGACCGAAGATGAGGATGCGAAAACCAGATTATCGATATCGTACTTTCTGCCAAGTTCCAGCAGGTTCAGGGTTCCCTTGATATTTACATCCTCATACAGTACAGGGTCATCTATGGATGGTCTGACTCCTGCTTTTGCTGCCAGATGGATAACTGTGTCGATGCGGTTGTCCTTAAAAATGCCATTCATCTCTTTGATATTCCGGATATCGGCATCATACAGCACAAAATTATTCATATTTAAATTGTGTTCTATATTCCTGTATTTAATGGAGGGATCATAATAGGGATCAAAATTGTCCACCCCTATAACTTTTTCATTCATAGAAATAAGTTTGTCCAGCACATGAGAACCTATGAATCCCGCACAGCCTGTAAGTAAAACTGTCATCTAATTCCACCTTTTTACTTTGTTTTTCCTGATTTTTCTTTAAATGTAAGGATGTTTCATAAATATTGAGCAGACTGGGTTAAAGGCCGAAAAGATATTTTTTCATAACCATCACTTTATCACTAACCTTTATTTATTGACAAGACCCTCACAATTTATTTAAGTATATCTATATTTATTTGCGTACCATCCATTATATAACTTTTCAACTATTCAACAGTTACCATCTATTCTAATCACTATTTTATTTATATAAAATTATATATTACTTAAGTGTATCCATTCAAACAATTCCTGTTTTGCATTTGCCTGAATATGAGGCATAAAATGAGTGATGACTCGTTTCTGGTTGATACTGTACTGGATAATTGATATTATTTTGGCATAAATTTACTGATTACAATGTAATTCAGTTGAACCAACTTAAAGCCAACACATTAATATTGAATATGCCAGATATAGCATTCGTTTTAGAACTTCTGAATATAAAATTTTATTATTTGGCCACTATGAAATACAGATCGCAATTTATTAAAGAAAATATTTTAATTATATTGATAGTGGTACTTGGTTCTTCCTTAAGATTATATAATCTTGGTAATGAATCTTTCTGGTTTGATGAGACGATAAGTTCTATTGCAGCAATTGCTCTGTCTGAAAACGGATCCCCGGTCTTTTCCTCAGGTCTGTACTATGGTCGTGCAATACTCAACACTTTTCTGATTGCACTTTCATTTGGCGTTTTCGGAGTTAGTGAGTTTGCAGGCAGGTTTCCGAGTGTGATCTTCGGGATCCTGACAGTAATACTCGCATATCATATTGGCTCTGTGTGGGGAAATAAAAGAATAGGCGTAATAGCAGCATTTTTGGTCGCCTTTTCTGTATGGGAGATTGCATGGTCAAGGCAGGCAAGGATGTACCAGCAACTACAGTTTTTTTATCTTCTGTCCCTATATCTGTTTTACGAGTACATTAGTCACAGGGAGAAAAAGCACCTGTACTTGTTGATAGCTTCGTTTGCAGCAACGATTCTATCTCATGTGTTCGGCTATACTTTGATCGTAGTTTTTTTGGTTTTTTTAGCTGTTTCTGCCATGAAACAGAAACGTTCTATTGATATACACGAGAAGAGAGTTGCATTATACATAATTCTGATATTCCTGTTTCTACTTGGAATGGCTTACCAGAAGGGTGTGATTTCGCAGATTCTCCATACACAGGTAAATTATTACGACGAGTACATCTATTTCCTCAAAAAGAGCCTTGGTTTTTCTTTGTTCTTAGCCATTCCCGGAGTGACAGTATTGATGAACAGGGATTGGAGCAAAGGTCTTCTACTCACACTATCTGTTGTTATTCCCTTTTATCTGATTTTTTTCCACGTCCTGCTCTTCGGGATTCGTTATTTGTACTTTGTAATACCTATCGTGTTCATTTTTGCAGCCTTTTTCCTGGATTTCATGATCGAATATATATTCCATACAGCATGCCGGAAATCAGATTTTTCTGGTGCCGGGGCCGGTGAAGGGAAAAAGACTTTTTCATCTCTGAAGGCTTCGGTAAAACCTCTAGTATACTCAGTGACATTAATTGCATTGATCGTTTTTATGCATCTCTCACCTGCCTTCACGTTCATGCCAAAGAATGATTACGACCTGGGTCCCAATGCACCACGTTCAGATTTCAGGACAGCTTATTCTTACGTAAACAGTCATATGCAGCCGGAAGATGTTATTGTCTCTACCTGGACTGCTCCGGCCCAATTCTATCTCGGAAAAAATGATTATTGGCTTACCTTCAATGTTGATGGAACCGGCTTTGAATCCTTCACAATAAAAAATGGTTCGAGAGATAAGTACGCAAATTCCATAGTCCTTAAAAATACGGGAATGCTGGAAAATGTTACTCAAAACCACACAAGAGGATGGATTGTCACAGACAACCTTGCATGGCACAAGCTATCCCCACAGTCAAAGGATTTTATAGAGACTGGAACTCAACAGGAACTGGAATATTCAAACATCAGAGTTTATATGTGGGATAATACAAATACATCCTAGGATGGTTTTGAAAGTCTGGTATGAATTGGCCCTAAAAAAAATTATTCCTACTGCCTACTGATATTTAACTCCATAAAAAATCTGTGTTCATTTGTTATCAACGCCAAGAAAAAGAAATACAAAGAAGGTCAACTCTGCTTCCCCGCAACTTTTCATTATCTCCCAGAAACCGGGGATCCTTGACTGAAAACCCTGTTTCACTCATAAGACCGAGTATTTCTAATTAGCACCCAATACATGGATTACAGGATTAACACAGATTCATGCAAAAACTGGAAACTAAAATCAGCAATAAGCTAAATCCGCGTAAGTCTCGCGTTAAGTGGTGCCTGAGAAATGGTCAGGATACTGATTCGGGATTAATACGCATTTTGCGACTTTGCGTTATTCTAATAAGTTGAAGACTGCACTTGATCATGTCTTGTACATAGCCTTTATTTGTCCACTTTGTTTGTACATAACCAGTCCTGAACACAGAATGATCCTGCAATATATAGACACCCATATTTTATCACGTTGGAGTAAGAAGACCACCGTTTTCAAACTCGCATTAAATCTAAGATTTAATGGGAGTTCCATTTCTATGAAATGGAACAGGTGGATGAATTATGTCTATTCTCCAAAACAACTATTTTGTTTAACTTGACGTAAACTATATATTGCGGCAAATGATATAGTGAATTGTATGTTAAAAGCTTACAAATATAGAATGTATCCTACAAAAGAGCAGGAAGAGAAGTTCTTTCAGCATTTCGGATGTGTTAGGGTAATCTATAATTGGGCTTTAGAACAGAAAATTAAGACTTATGAACAGGATGGAAAGTCAATCTCAAGGTTTTCGTTAAATAAAATGATTCCAGAACTGTATGAAGATAAAGAATGGTTGAAAGATGTTAATTCTCAATCATTGCGTGGAGCTACACTAAATCTGGATAATGCTTTTACAAGATTTTTTAGAGAGAAAAAAGGTTTTCCAAAATTCAAATCCAAAAAGAATCCTGTACAATCGTTTTCTGTTCCTCAATACTATAAGGTAGATTTTGATGCTAATAAAGTAAGACTTCCTAAAATTGGGTGGGTAAATACAAAACTACATCGTAGATATACAGGAATTGAAAAGACCGCTACCGTATCCAAAACGCCAACTGGAAAATTCTATATCAGTATCCTTGTGGATGATGAACAGGAATTACCTGTCAAATCAATTTTTAACGAAAAAGTGACTGTTGGTATTGATGTGGGGATTAAAGATTTTGCTGTTCTATCCAATGGTGAGAAAATAAAGAATCCTAAACATCTTAAAAATTCAATAAAGCGTCTTGCAGTTCTTCAAAGAAGATTATCAAGGAAGCAAAAAGGTTCAAAGAACAAAGTAAAAGCCAGACTTGCAGTATCAGAACTTCATGAGAAAATAAGGAATCAGAGACATGATTTTCAACACAAAGTATCCTCTAAGCTCATAAGCGAGAATCAAGCGGTAGCATTGGAAACATTGAATGTTAGCGGTATGTTGAAAAATCATTGTCTTGCACAAAGTATAGCAGATGCATCATGGAGTTCTTTCGTAACAAAACTCGAATATAAAGCCGAATGGTATGGAAAAACAATACTTCGCATAGGGCAATTTGAGCCATCTACCAAAATATGTAGTGTATGTGGATTCCACAATGGAAAACTAACATTAGCAGTTAGGGAATGGAAATGTCCTGAATGTGAAACCAATCATGACAGAGATATTAATGCCGCTATTAATATCAAAAAGTTTGCTTTAGATAAGCAGAACTTAATAGGAATTTAGCACCGTAGGAACTACGGGAAGAGCTTGTGGACTTACTGGCAGTGGTCAGGAGAATGAAGCAGGAAGCCTCCCATTTTAATGGGTGGTAGTTCACCCATACTATGGTATATTTGTGTCAGGCAGAGGTAATCTTAATTAGCTGGCAGGTAATTTACTGGCTGCTTGAAAGTTGTATGAGGGTGGAAAACGGATGGAAATTATCAGGATGGAGAGAGTCTCTGTTACTGTAAAGGATGAAACCGGGGACAAGCTGATCTTCTCAGATCTCCATATATCCGTGGACAGGGGAGAAAAAGTGCTCATCAGGGGGAGATCCGGGATTGGCAAGACCACTGTCTTCAGGCTGATCCTGGGTTTTACCAGGCCTTCATCGGGGGGGATATATTTTGAGGGAAGGAGGGCTGATCCTGATCTGTTCTGGGAGGTCAGGAAAAGGACTGCACATATCTCACAGGACAGTGATATCGGCGAAGGTCCTGTAATGGCGTTGTTCGGGGAGGTTTTTTCCTATAGTGCCAACCGTGGCAAGTTCAGCCGTGATGATCTTGGCGCTCTGCTTTTAGGGTTCTCATTGCAGGAGGATGTTCTTACCAAGAAGTTCGAGAACCTCTCCGGAGGAGAGAAGCAACGTATTGCCATAATCATTTCCCTGATGACAAAAAAGGACATATTCCTGCTTGATGAGATCACATCCGATCTTGATGCGGCTTTAAAGGAAAAGGTCGTGGACTTTTTCCTGGCACGCCCTGAATGGACGGTCCTTGTTATATCCCACGATCCGGAGTGGGAACGTGAAGGTGTAAGGATCATCGATTTTGCAGAGGTAGTCTCGAAAACAAAGGTGGGCAAGCATGCCGGCCAGTGATATATCCCTGCCGGGAATGCTGTTCTGTTTCATACTCCTGCTCATCCCGATCCTTGTGAGCTATTACTTTAAACTGCAATTGATCGGTTCAACCCTGCAAAGTGCCTTCCGGATGACAATCCAGCTGGCCCTTGTGGGTTTTTTCCTGACATTTGTCTTTGACCTGAACAATGTGATCCTGAACATCACCTGGGTAATGGTAATGGTGATAGTGGCATCACACACTGTTCTGAAGAATGCCGAACTCAAACTGCAGTCACTGATCGCTCCGCTGATCATCTCTTTCACAATAACCAATGTTGGGATGCTGCTATACTTCAACACTCTCATAATAGACCTTGAAGATGTATTTGATGCCAGGTACTTCATACCCATAGGCGGCATGGTGCTCGGCAACTCCCTCCGGGCAAATATTGTCGGCATCAACGACTTCTGTGACCAGATACAGAGGAACGAGAACAGGTACCTTTCCAGACTTTCCCTCGGAGCTGAGAAACACGAAGCTCTTATGCCATATGTGAAAAAGAGCCTCAGGAACGCACTCAAGCCAACGCTTGCGAACATGGCGACCATAGGCATAGTATTCCTGCCCGGCATGATGACGGGCCAGATCCTCGGCGGATCCAGTCCCCTGGTTGCTATTGAATACCAGATAGCTATCATGGTGGCGATCTATGTGACCACCGTGATGAATGTAGTGCTGGCCATACTGATACTGATGTACAGAGGTTTTGATGAGTATGGGATGTTCAGGAAGAGCATGCTGAAGATCTGAAGAACAGAACCTTCTTTTCCCTTCCGGCTCAGATGAAATAGATAAGGACTATAAGTATACCTGCGAGTACAAATCCCACAGCCAGAAGCAATATCATGTATAGAACAAGTTGCAGATCTGCGTCCATAGTATAAGATTACATTTTTTTCAGTTATGCATTTTATGCTCCCCCGGAGAGTATCATTGGATATTACCGGTAAGGTTCAGGCCGACAACTCCTATCATTATGAATATGAGAGACAGTACTTTCAAAGAAGTGATCGACTCATTGAACACTGCAATACCTATGATCGAAATAAGTGCTACCCCAAGCCCGGCCCAAATGGCATAGGCAACGCTTACATCCAGCCTTTTCAGGGCTATTGTGAATGCTATGAAACTAATGCCATAGAACACAAATATAAGTACGGATGGAACTATCTTCGTAAAACCTTCGGAAAGTTTCATACACGTAGTTCCGCATATCTCAAAAAATATCGCCAGGGCAAGAAACATATAGCTCATTAATATTCACCCGGGAATCGTAAATGCAATCCCGTATCTAAGATATCCTTTCCGGTTAAAAACTTAGGCATTCCGGGGTTCTCCGTATACAATTTTTTTAGAAGGCACGATAATTGTTTATCACGTTTGAGTAAGAAGACCACCGTTTTCAAACGGTGGAGGAATGCTTCAATTCCTAACATAAAATATATATGGTATAGATGCATATGTTCTATGTATGCTTCTAACTATGAAAGTGAAATTATATCCTGATCAATATCAGCATAGGTCCTTATTGGAAACTATGGAACGCTTCAATGAAGCATGTAACTATATTTCTAACATTGCATGGACCAATCACACTTTCGGAAAAGTAGCAATCCACAAACTCGCATACTACGAAATAAGGGATAAATTCAACCTTTCTTCTCAAATGGTAGTTAGAGCAGTGGGTAAAGTAGCAGAATCCTACAAAATAGACAAAACTTGTCAACATGGATTCAAAAAACATGGTGCAGTAGTCTATGACCAGAGAATATTAACCTTCAAGTCAACCGATGAAATCTCAATCCTGACCCTTGGAGGTAGAGAACGTATTACTATAAAATACGGAGAATATCGTCAACTCAACATGCAAAGAGTAAGAGGACAGGCAGACCTCATCTACCATAACAATATCTTCTATCTCATGGTAGTTGTGGACGTTCCTGATGCAGACCCAATAGACCCTCAAGGAATCATAGGAGTAGACATGGGAATAGTTAACATAGCTACAACCTCAGATGGTGAAGTATTCTCCGGGAAGAAATGCACGGAAGTAAGACAACGCTACTCAAATCTCAAAGCAAAACTTCAAAGCGTAGGAACCCGCTCTGCTAAAAGGCATCTCAAGAAAATAAGTGGTAAAGAAAGACGTTTTAAAAAAGATATCAATCACTGCATAGCTAAATCGATCGTTCAAACTGCAAAAGACACAAACAGGGCTATTGCCATTGAAAATCTTAAGGGCATTAGAACCAACAGCACGGTTAACAAGACAGTAAGAACAGCTATGGGCAAATGGGCTTTCAATGAATTGGGAAATTTCCTCAAATACAAAGCTACTCTCGCAGGTATTCCAGTATTTGAAGTAGACCCAAAAAACACATCAAGAGAATGCTCAATGTGTGGACACATTGACAAAAAGAACAGAAAAAGTCAATCAGAGTTTCTCTGTGTCAATTGCGGGCATGCTGAAAACGCCGATATTAACGCTTCCAATAATATATCATCCAGGGGTATCTGTCAACTACCCCATCGTCCTCTGTCCTGTTAAATGGAACATAGAAGGACAAATCACCCTATCCATAGGGTGGTAGTTGACGACTCCGATGTGGGCAGCCAATTGGTGGGAGATGATGGTCTCGGCCGGGATGACACCCGATCCTGACAATATAAAGCTCTCAAAGTTCGTTTTTGATCATGTGGGCTACAAGAATGTCGTCAGACTTGATACCGGCCTGTACTATGAGAAGGAGTTCGACTCGATGGTAGAAGAGTTCGCAAAGCTCTTTGACTTCCGGATAGTAGATATGGAAGCCAGCCCCGAACTCATAGACCGTTGTTACAGGAACCTGTGCGAGGATGTATCAGGCTGACCGGCCAAAGGAAAAAATAAAAGGACTACACAGGACACAGAATCCGGCAGGCAGACACCGGCTGCCTGTATACAGAAGTCACCTATAAAGCAGTGGCATTTCTCTACCCCTACACCCCGTCAGTCGTAAGCGTTGACTTTGCCTTCATCCGTATGCCGGGTAATGCTACCTTATCTGTTTTTCAATACCCTGCAAACACGATCAACATTCATAATATTCTGTACTGATCATGGTTTCCTGTTCCCGGTGGATGTCACAGAACATACCCTGGTTTTCAGGATTAAAAACCACTGAACTTCTCACTACCATTACACTTATAAAAGTTAAAGAGAATATTACATCGGGGTTATCTTATGGGAGAATATGAAGAGACTATAAAAGATATACGTGAGACCCTGGGTATTCTGCCTGCATTTATGAAGGACCTTCCCCGGGAAGAACTTGTGGAAGACTGGCATATCTGGAAGCACGAAGAACCTGAGATGAGCTTACACAAGTAAACAATTGAGATTCAGGTCTCTGAATACAATTGTTTCCAAATATGATTATATGAATGAGACCTTTGACATTTTTTCCAGGTTAGCTGGCGCGTTATACTGCTTTTATGCCAACTACCCCTCCCTTACGGAAGGGGCTTGAATGTCAATTAAGCATTCGTCTGGGTAGCTGACAAGTACCCCTGAGATTCCAAGATATACCTGAAATCTCTTGTTTTATGTTCTATGTTCATTGCTCCGTTTAGGTCTGCATTGTTCTCATAACCACATTTTTTACATCTAAAATTAAGTCTATTACGATTATTTTTAGATATGTGATTGCATCTGATACAGGTCTGTGAAGTAAAAGCAGGGTCTACATAGTGGGTGAGTATACCTACTCCCCTTGCCTTGTATTCGATAAATGTTTGGAGTTGTCGGTAAGCCCAACTACTGTGAGTGTGTCTATTCTTTTTGGAAACTTTACTTACAGTAGTATTTCGGATACCTGTCAAATCCTCTAAACCTATCACGGAGATATCATTTTCAAGTGCGAACTTTACTATCTCTTTTGAGATTTTGTGGTTTACATCTCGCATAAGACGTTTCTCTTTACCAGAAATATATTTTAGCATACGTTTTGCCGATAAAGTTCCCTTCGATTGTAAACGTGCTCGCATGGACTTGTAATGATTACGAAGATTTTTGATTTCACCACCTGCAAAGAACTTACATTTCTTATCAGTGGTCGATGTAACAGCCAAATAATTAATTCCAACATCTACTCCCATGAATGTAGAAGCATCTGTTATTTCTTTGTCTGGAATCTCTTTTTCAATGGATAAATGGAAATAGTATTCTCCGTCATTGTGTAATACAACTTTAGAAGCCTGATATTCCCATGAACCATCAAAATATTGTGCTGCATAATCATAATTCAGAATAGAATACGGTTTTCTGCCGTTAATTGTTGTTATTTTTACAGTGTCTCTATCGATAGTAAAATCTCGTTTGTAAGAAAATGTCATGGACGTAGGGCTAAATTCCACTCGTTGCCACTTAGCTTTGTTCTTTTTCAAAGTTTTGTAACATCCTGCAACCTGTCGGGGTATGTTACAACTCATCTGAGATTTTAGTTCTAAATTCTCACGGAGATAAGGATAAACCAATTTTTGTAATTTCATAGCTCCCATTGGCTTACCATTATCGAAAAGAACCTTAGATGTATAATTCATTCCATCAGAATATTTCTGCATAGTTTCAACTAAATCGTTATCCGGATTTGCTATTTTCAAAATAACAGTTTTAGTTAGAAACATACAATACCATATTCACACAGTTAGTATAAATAACTTTTATGTGAATATTAGACGCATTCCTCTCCCACCTTACGGAAGGAGACTCCTGCTTCAAAGGTTGAACCCTGACAGGTGTTTGAACAGACTATCGGTTATAAGGATCAACTGCAGATAATTACATCTCTGTTACCGGTTACGCGGCCATGTTGCAAAGACAGTGCAGTAATTACCTCACAGGCTAATCACACCGCTTTTTGTTGCACCTGTTTTGAATATACTAATTGTATATGGAACTATATACCCATCACCGGAATGTCTGTCCGGACGTATATTTCGGCAAGGTTTGGAAGTAAATATTTCAAAGAAGCGTCCGTAAGGAAAAGAACTGAGGTGTGTGATTTAAAGAGTGGGGGTTTGGGGGTGGTTTAAAAAGAAGTCACACACCTCAGATGTCTAACACCTTTAACACATAAAAGTGTAGTCATTTTAAAAAGTCATACATAGTCAATAAAGACTGAGTTGCCGGGTCTGTCAGGTGACATAATAATTACAGTTCTACTTCGGTTCTACTCCGCTTAAATGGAGTGATTTGCCATGAGGAAAGGTTTTTGTCAGGTCATACGGGACAACCATCATAAGAACCTGCCTCTGTGTCCCCTCCCATATATCTTCTTAACTGGCACAGTCTCTCCGGTTTCCCGAGCACGATAAGCATATCCCCGGACAACAGTTGTGTATCACCTGCCGGATTCTCTATAATCTCCCCGTTTCTGCGGATGGCCAGTACTGTCGCACCATGCAGGTTCCTGAGATCTACATCCTTGAGGGTGCTTCCATGGAGAATACAATCCTCTTTGATTTTAAAAGAGGTGATATCCACCCCTGGCAGGTCATCTTTCAGGCTGAATACATCCTTTTTGCTTTCAATGGAATGCTGCCTCAACATGGAATAGCCGTTTGCACGTATCTCTTTTGTGAATGCGTAAATATCCTCTTCGGGTACGAGGTACTTTTTAAGAAGACGGCTGAATATCTCCACCGATGTCTCGTATTCCTCAGGAATCACCTCGTCGGCACCCAGCTGACTGAGATTCCCTATCTCATTCATATATCGCGTCCTTGCAATGATATATATCCTGGGATTCATCCTTTTTGCAACATCTATTATTGATCTGGTGGCAATGAAGTCCGAGATACCGACCACGAGTACCCTGGCAGACTTTATGTTAGCGGAATCAAGTACCACTTCATGCGTTGCATCCCCATAGTATATCCTTTCTCCCTGCTTTCTTTCCTGGCGCACGGTCTCAGGATTTGTCTCTATGATCACATAAGGTATTCCAGCAGTCTTTGCAGCATTGGAGACTGTTTTTCCGTTGAAGCCGTAACCTATTATAATGAGATGATCGTGCAGCTCCTTATCTTCTTCCGCAGGAGCCATGCTCTTTGAGTACAGACCATTGATAAATATAGGATTCTTTATCCTGTTCAGTATCTTACGTGAGAGGTCATGCGAGGAGGTCATCACAAAAGGAGTAGCGGCCATTGTGACAATCGAGACAGCAAGGAAAGTCTGGTACAGGCCACCATCAAGCAAGCCGTACTCCCGTCCGAAACTGGAAAGGATGAATGAGAACTCTCCAACCTGAGACAGTGTCAGCCCCGTTATGATCGTGGTTCTAAGAGGGTACCCCAGTATGAATGTAACAAGTCCGGATGTAACCGATTTCAGGAAGATGACAACAGCTGCCAGTGCAAGCAGGACGGTGATGTTATCCAGGAAGAAAGTGACATCCATCAGCATTCCTATGGATACAAAGAAGAAACTGATGAAGACGTCCTTGAAAGGCATCATATTACCGATCGCCTGATGACTGTACTCAGACTCCGAGATGATCAGACCTGCCAGAAAAGCCCCAAGGGCCAGTGACAATCCTGCTTCGGCAGTAAGCCATGCTGTTCCAAATACCGTGAACAAGATCGTCAGAAGGAAAAGTTCCCTGTTCCGGGTCTTAGCGATCCTGAAAAGCAATGCAGGCATTATCCACCTTGCACTGACGATTACAAACAGCATGATCCCAATCCCTCTGAGCAGGAAGGTGGCAGCACTGTCACCCGACTCCGATGGCACGCCTGCCAGGATGGGGGTCAGCAGTATCATAGGAACAATGACAATGTCCTGGAAGATCAGTATGCCAAGTGAGATCTTACCGTAGGGAGTGTACATCTCCCCCTTTTCCTGAAGCAGTTTGAGCACAATGGCAGTACTGCTAAGGGATACCAGAAATCCAAGGAAAAGAGCAGTACTGGAGGTGTAACCCATAAAAAGCGAAATGTAATAGACCAGTCCTGTAGTGATCACTACCTGCAGGCCTCCGCCCACCAGCACTAGCCTTTTGATGTCCCATAGTTCCTTGATGGACATCTCAACCCCTATTGTGAACAGAAGCAGGATTATTCCTATTTCTGCAAGCATCTCTACCTGTTCTACCTCATTGATAATACCAAGCACATGAGGGCCTGCTATGATTCCCGTGACAAGGAAGCCAAGAACAGGAGATAGACGTATCCTGTGGAACACCAGCAGTATAAGTATGGATAGTCCGAAGATTATCTCAATGTCAGTGAACAGTGTAAGATCCATTTTTAACCACTTAATGATTATTGAGTCTATTTTTATCTAAAAGCCTTTTCAGCATAAACATACATTTCTGGAATGATACTCTCAAATCCTTTATTCCGTACAATGTTAATACCGGATCGGCCTCCGGCATCTGATGCCGAGACCTAGGATCTGTCACTTTCCCCGGTGTCGTAGAGGTCACAATGCTGGTGCAGTTCGCAAAGAATATGGGCAGTACCAAATACTTTTTCGAGCGAGACTACAAATCCAAGCCCGCAACCAGGTTTGTCCAGACCCACATCCTTGCTGATAGCCTCCACCATGGCATCCGCATTTGCAGATTCGGTTATCGTGAGCACTATTTCCTTTTCAGGCTCGATCAGCATGCCAAAAAGACGTTTGTCCTCATGTACACCCGTACCGCGTCCGAGAACTATTGTTCCCCCCTTTGCACCTGCTTTTTGGGATGCTTTTACCACTTCATCACCCCACCCTTTTTTAACTATTGTCACGATCAGTGCAAGCTCATATTCATTATACATTATCCTTACCTCCTATATATCGCATATATACGCCTAAGATCAGTACAAAGATGATAGGTGCCAGTGCTATCAAAGCTATCATGCCGAACCCATCAATAACAGGGTCCCTTCCCTCCTGGGACGAAGCAACACCAACGGCCATAGACATGAGAAAAGTCACGGCCATAGGTCCTGTAGCCACTCCTCCTGAATCAAAGGCAATCGCTATGAAATCCTTATCAGAGAACCACATCAGTATAATGGCAAACAGGTAGCCCGGTATTATTATGTAAAGGAAAGGAATCCCGTAAACAAGTTTTGCCATTGCTATTGCTACAAAAGTTGCAACGCTTATGGACAAAGTGTACAGCATTAGCTTTGTCCTTATGTATCCGCTGGAAGATTTCTCTATCTGATAGCACAACACTCTCACAGCAGGTTCTGCATAGGTGGCCAGGAAACCAAGGACAAAGCCAACTGGCATCAGTATCCATTTGTGTTCTATTTTCCCGAAAAATATACCTATTTCCAGCCCCACTGGAAAAAAACCATTGTAAACACCATACAGGAATAATATCATCCCTATTGCTGTCATGGATATACCCAGAGAGAGCTTTACAAGCTGGGAAGAGGGAAATTTCAGATACAGGATCTGGAATATAACAAAAAATATCACAAGAGGCAGCAATGCTTCCGTAACCTCAAGAACGATCGCCAGCAGGTTCTGGCTGTGTTCCACACTACTCATGGTGCAAGCACTCCCATAAGCATCACGCTTATTATCGGACCTATGGAAGCCAGACCGATGAGCCCGAAACCTTCGGACAGTCCCGACTTCTCTCCAAGGACCGACACGACACCTATGCCAAGCGCAAGGATAACAGGTACTGTCATTGGTCCTGTGGTCACACCCCCGGCATCATAGGCTATCGCAAGATACTCGGGTTTTGTTACAAAGGACAGTATGATGACAACCAGATATCCTACGGTCAGAAGGTACTTTATAGGCACTCCGTAAACTATCCTGAGCATGGAGACAGATACGAAAAATCCTACTCCAAAGGCAATTGAGAGTATCAGTACGTCACGGGAAATACTATTCTCAGATACGGAATCGATCATCGAGCTCAGCACCCGTACATCAGGTTCGGCAATTGTAGCCATGAAAGAAAGTATAAAGGCTACCCCCACAATGAACACCAAAGAGTTATGTTTCGGAAGCTCGGAACCGATAGACTCACCGATGGGCAGCATTCCCAGTTTAACTCCCATAAGGAAAAAAACCATTCCTGTTATTACCAGTAAAGCTCCTGTGAAGAAAGAGAAGATCATACCAGAGTTCAGGCCAATGACCAGCATGATCAGGAGCACTGATATTGTTAACGGTAATACCGCCTGGACCACCTCTTGGAACGTTTCTTTGAAATCCTGTATCATATAGTATCCTTTCTGCACCTGTGAATGTAATATCTTTAAAACATGATTCTAAGAAAAGATTAGAACAATACTATAAGAGGTTTATCAACATGTAGGTATGTTGCCATCATACGCCTGAATAATGGAAATAGAGATCTACTGAAATGCTGTATAGTAAAAATCTGCTACCAGACAAATATTTGTGGAAGTGTAGAAAGAATCCTTAAAAACCACAAAGGATCAGAAAGGAAGTATCAGTAAAAGAATGAAAGGCACATGGATGATGTTTCTTAGAACCTTGATGTTCCTGGTTGATAGCTGTGGCAGTTGTTGACAATATGTGCCAAGTTATTTCAAATGCATATGAAAAAAGGTAAAAGATAATTCAGAGATGGCCCTTAGCATCTGTATAAGCCTGCATAGATGCCCTCAACAACTCCTCAAAAGTGAAGTTATCCGGTATAACTCCGGATTTTACCCGATGCAGTCTGAGTGCATGTGCAGTCCCTTCGCCCATCGAAGCAACTATAGAGTTGTTCAGGACTTTGGGAATATCTTTGTCATAACCAAGCCTTTTAGCATGATCAAAGAAATTGTTAACAATGACGCAGTTAGTGAAGGCGAAAACATCGATATTTCCTTTCATTGCGGATTCGATTAGTTCTTTCTGTTCATCACCGTCCGGATCTATGAGATTGTACACAATAGTCTCAAAGACAGTGGCTCCGAAGTCCCGCAGACCTTCGATGAGCATTGATGAGCAGGCATAACCCCGGGCGATGTCCACGACAGCTCCTTCTACATTGTCACGCAGGTAATCGATAAGCCCTTCGGAGCTGTAATGGGAAGGCACCCCTTCTACTTTCACACCGGTTTCTTCAAGTGCTTGTTTTGTCCCTGGTGAATTCGCTACCACGGATAGCCTGTTCAGTGCTTCGATGAACTGAGGCCTTATAGAATGAGGAACCTTGCGTAACGTGAAATCGATTCCACTGGCACTGTCAAAAATCACATAGTCGGTCTCCCCCTTCATGACCCTTGTAAAAAAACTGTCAAATCTCCCGTCCTTCATGTTATTCAGTACCACCATAGGAACAGCAAGGGGCTCAAAGCCCATTGAGCGCGCAAGTTCCACAGAATCCCGGATGTGAATCTCAGGTCTCATGATAGCAATTACAGGTATCTCTTTTTTGTTTGTCATAATCGGAAAGTCCTTTCAACTGATCATTAATTATCAGCTTGTTAAGCTTGTATGCGAATCAATCGTTTTTAACCTTTTCTTTCTGTCGATCTCAACTTAAAGGCAAGGTCATTGGTATTGAAAAAGTGATAACATCAAAAGCAGCCATTATCCCCTGCAGTATATCGTTTCTGACTTTGTGACAGCAAGGGATTTATACCAAAAAAGCATAGGGAATTTTACGGTTAACTTAATTGAGGAGTGAAGAAGGGGTTACCCTTTTAGCTATTTCTTCCAGGTTAATTGTGAGCAAAGAAAATTGATCGTATAGATTCCAGGATAAATGTCCCAGTCTCAATTAAGTCCGTTCATGTGTCACAAGTTAATGTTTTTCCAGAGGAATAACTCTGTTGTTGCCTCAAAGATCTGTTTCGTTGTGCCAGGTACAGGATTGGAGAGCAGGTTTAGATCAAATTGAACGAGTCATGCGGCAATTTTCGAACCCGGTTAAATCGGGAACAGATACATAAACAAGCAAAGGAAATCAAATATGAGAGACGATAGAAGAGGCGGCAACGGCAGAAACGGTGGCTTCAGGCCAAGCGGTCCGAGAGGCAACCGTGAAGGAGGAGAAGGTGGCAGAGGTAGAGGCGGCGGTGGCGGATATAAGCCAAGAGGCCCCAGAGAGATGCACAAAGCAATATGTGCAGACTGCAACCAGGAAACTGAAGTACCGTTTCTCCCATCCGGCGACAGACCTGTTTACTGCAGGGAATGTTTCCAGAACCACAGACCACCAAAAAGATACTGATCACTTGTATCAGGTCCTGTGATCTTTAACGGGATGATATGGCAACAATACCATATCATCACCAATTTCTTTCCCGCGTTTTTAAGTTTTAATGCATAAATAATTAAACGATCTGTGAAATCATTCTTACAGTATTGGCATTTTTAATTATTGCATTGTGTTCGATAATTATACATAGAATTATAACCAAAAAAAGTATTTATCGTAATCCATCATTCAAAATAATGATGAAACAAGTCATAATTGTTTTTATCTTCCTGGCACTTACTATATTCTCCTGGTTCGCAGCTTCGATATACCAGATCCCATATCCGCAACAGATATATTCCACACTTCTCTGGTTAACTATAATTCATTTCTTTTTCAAGATCATTCTGGAACGTGCTGTGATCAAAACGATTAGCGATTCAAAAACACGCTACGAGATAAGTAAGATCGTCTCTATTCTTTATGTTATAGTTCTCATACTGGCGCTGATCCGTATATGGATTGCTGATCCGCAGGTGCTTCTTGTATCATACGGGCTGGTAGCTGCCGGAATAACCGTTGCCCTGCAGGATTTTTTCAAGAATTTCATGGGAGGGCTGATAATCCTTGTGTCCGGGACTTACAGAGTCGGTGACAGAATCGAGGTAAACTCCAAATTCGGAGATATAATAGACATCGGTATTTTGAACACAACACTGTTCGAATTGCAGGAATGGGTGAACGCTGATCAGCCCACTGGACGAATAACAACCGTCCCCAACGGTTTTATCCTCAACAGCCATATCAATAATTACACAAAAGATAATCCTTTCATCTGGGATGAGATCCGTCTTCCTATCACATATGACAGTGACTGGAAAGACGCCAATAAAAGAATAATGAACATTGTCAGGGAAGAGACCAGAGATCTGACAATAGCAGCACAGGAACAAAGGTCGGAGCTGAATAAGAAATACTACCTTTCCGATGGCATGAAAGGACCCGCAATATACCTGACAATGACTGATAACTGGATAGAACTTAACATCAGATACCTGACCTATGCAGGAGAGAGAAGGAATCTTCACGATAAACTGAGTCGTTTAATTCTTGAAGACATACAGAAGGATAGCAGGATAAAGATCGCTTCGGCTACAATGGACATAACAGTAACATCTGCAAATTAAAATCACACAAATATGAGACCAGGATGGAAAAAGCACCGGAATCACGACATAAATTCCCACGCTTCTTTTATATGCATCGATCTCATCCCCAGCTCCTGCGGGGGAATAATATCATTTTCCAGTGTGTCTCCAAGACTTAGAAGCTGATGAGGCTCAAGACCCAGGCGTTCCATGGCGTACTTAAAGAGCCGATGGTCAGGTTTTTTATAACCCAGGTCCGATGAGAATACAATGAAATCAAAATGGTCGTACAGTCCCAGGAAACGCAACTCCTGCTCTGAGAACACGCGCTGCCCGTTGGACACAATGCACTTGGGCATGTAGAAGTGTTTAACGAGGACAGCAACACTTTCCTGAAAGATCTCGAGTTTGCGCAATGAAGCCGAGCGAAACACCTTAGATGTTTCAATACCAAGCTCAATGGTATTGATATCCCAAATGGAATTCTCACTGCAGATATCAGCGAATATCTCTTCTATTTTTATCTCGGGACATTTTTCATCGGATTGTGCCATTTTTGCTTTCACTTTCCTGAAATAGTTCTCTTTTAATGTATCCGGACCGATCTTAACACCATGATACTGTAGCCATTTGCTTACCGCATCGTATGTATAAGGACTGTTCTCATCGGTTTTAATATCGATGAGAGTACCATAACAATCAAAGATCAGGCCTTTTATCTGATTGTTTCCAGACATTCTCCTGCCTCCTTCAGTAGATATTGATAATGTAAGGAATGGCCATGCAGACGTGCGATTCTCAGCAGGCCTACGCTCATGAAAAAAGGTAAAGCCCGGGTAAGCCTAGAAAAGTCCTCTTTATCCTTGCTGTATTCCCAGAGAAAATGGCCGATATAGGGTTCGGCTTTGATACCAGACCGCCTTTTTAGCTGGAAATAGTTTTTAAGTTCAGCACAAAACGTCCCGAGGTCCCGCACATTGTTGGCATGGTGCCAGCAACTCTCAAGATCAAGAGCATAAGGACCATTATCATGAAAAATGTAGTTTAGGGGTGAAACATCCCTGTGGATCATGCATCCATGTTCCACATCGAGTACAGAACTGTACCACCATTTCCCAAGCAATTCATTGAACGCCTGTCGTGTGTGGGGATTAAGTGAAAGCTGATCCAGCACATGATGGAAATTAGCAAATTCCTTTTCTTTGTTATAGTGACAACGGGTATTTTCATGCAGGCTTCGAAGCAGATATGCAAGCGAGGTCAGCCTGTCAAACAGTTTATTGTCATGTTTGAGACACCACATCAAGGATCTGCCACTTATGTACTCAGTCACAAGTGCACAATTAAAACCTTCATGTACAGCTATCGGTTTTGGAACATTGATAAACGAACCGGCTTTTTTTAGGTTATTATATTCATTCATCATTGCCTTGAATGCATCGTAACTCCTGTTTTTACCACGCGGTTCTGCAAAGAACTTCACGATAACACTGCATCCCTCACCCCTGAACTTGTATTTACAAACCGTATGCGAAGACCGATCATACTTGAAAACATCCGTCTCACAGTACTTGTTACTTATTCTGTCCCCGAGTATCTCCACAAGCCAATCCCTGAAAACGTCCCCAGGACCCAATGTGTTAACATAGTATTCCAACACAGGTCACATCCATGTTATATATTTGATGTATACGAATATATCTGTATTTGTATATGTGTAATTTTTCTCTAAAAAATCGTTTAAATGCAGATTCAAGGTTGATAAGTGAATTTAGCAATGACTGAGAGTTTACACCTTTTATCTCCCACCTTACGGAAGGAGACTTCTCGGCTTAGAAGTTAAAAAAAATAGACTAGTACCCCGCCATATCTGACAGGGTGCTTTTTTTATCGACTTCTTTGCATTAAGGTTGTGTCAGCCCATAACCTGACATCACGCATATAGCGCTAAGCAATGTCCAGATAATGAACCACAGGATACTGCTGATGTCAGGAATCACTTCGCTTAGGGGACTCCGGACATCCGAATCTTCCGCAGGAACACTTAGGAGATTAATTGGCTCTTCATCTTCTCCCACATCAGTAGTCCTGTAGACCTCTTCATCTTCTGGGAGAGATGAGCCTGCCCCGGATGTAACAGAAACAGATGGTCTACCGGAATTTGCTCCGGATGAATCAGAGCTGTCATCACCATTGGAACCTTCACTGTCTCCGGAGGAATCGGAGCTGTCATCACCATTGGAACCTTCACTGCCTCCGGAGGAATCGGAGCTGTCATCACCATCGGAACCATCACTGTCTCCGGATGAATCAGAGCTGTCATCACCATCGGAACCATCACTGTCTCCGGATGAATCAGAGCTGTCATCACCATCGGAACCATCACTGTCTCCGGAGGAATCAGAGTCGTCACCACAATCGGAACCATCACTGTCTCCGGAGGAATCGGAGTCGTCACCACAATCGGAACCATCACTGTCTCCGGAGGAATCGGAGTCGTCACCACAATCGGAACCATCACCTTCTCCGGAAGAATTGTCTCCTTCAGAGGAACCGGAGTCACCATCACCAGCAGATGAATCATCATCACCGGGGGAGCAGGAATCGTCTTCTCCATCTGAAGAACCGGTCCCATCTTCATCACAACATGTTAGAATTTCGTATGTGAAGTAAGTTGCCCAATTTTTCCCGGGGAAACTGGTTCCCTCTGCCCAGGCACTTTCATTACTTGTGTTTCGGCATGATCCGTTATGAACTGCTGCATGAGCAGCAATGTATAACGTACCTTCTTCTGAGGACAACGGAAGTGTATATTCAAGAATTTGTGTCCCATTCGGGAGACTCTCATTTTTGTGTGCAAAATGACCGGGAATTGGATTTCCGCTCTTTGTTATTGGAATAGATTCAAATGAACCGGCCACTGCGAGGTGAGATTCCAGAATGGACCAGTTACCACCTGTTCTATATGTGACATTCAGATGATCACAATCGTTTGAAACTGTCAATGTACCCACTTCGATATCCTGGCCCGCATATAGTGTTTTCACTGTTATCGTATCTGCATTATCTGCTGATGCAATACCGGACATACTGAACACAAAGATGATCAAAGCCAACAAGAATATATTTTTTAGATTACCCATGATTCCACCATTTTAATTTTTTTAATTGTTAATAACAGGGCCATATATTTGAGTGCCCTCACTCCATTTTTTTGTATAATTAATAGTCCCCTTTATTATTATATTTAAATATATGTATAGTCTAATATATCATTATCAGATAATTATGAGAAATGCGTTTTAGATGTTATGCACATTTATTTAAACAGTTGTAACAGTAGCAATTATATTAAGAGTACTTGTCGAAGCTAAAAAACCCAGAACATATCATGTGATTGATCTTTCCAGAAAAGTTTCCAGAAAAACGTTAAAGTGACCACTCCCTTAGAAATTCTTAAATACCCCATTCTGAAGACCTGCCGACCTATATGTACCTTCATGCCAGTAGCAGGGGATGGCCTGAATCATTGTAGAACACGTCAGAATCCTGCCTGATATCGCAGGCAAGACTCAATTCTTATGGCACTGACATGTGATATTCAATACCTGATTTACATTCGTCTATTCTTTGAACAATATCCTGCCACAAACAACAGACCCATGGTTAACACAATCCCAAAGCCGGGAGTCTGAGATGAAGACCCGTTTTCCACTGTTATCATTGCAGAGTCTGTGACAGGAACATTATCTGAAGTATAAGGCACATCGGGCCCCGGAAACTGATATACCCCGTCCCCATCATCCATATGTGTCATTGCAATAACTTCCTGATCTGTTTCAATTGGTGCATCAAGCCTGATCTCCACATCGGAATGATTACCTGTTTCCATATATTGCGAATGTCCGATCACATCTCCTGCAGAACCATTCTCACTTGCATGTATAACAACATACCCACCATCCGGCAAGGATACCGAGTCTACAACAACCATATTTCCTTCAGTGTCCTGATCTTCAAAACTTACAGCGCTTTCATTGTTCTCACTATTTGCTTCCGTTTCTATTGTCACCATCGCAGAATCAGAAACAATATCTCCATCTACACTATATGCTACATCCGGACCAGGGAACTCATACATTTCATCCCCATCATCTATGTGCGTCATTGCGATCAACTCCTGGCCGGAATCGATGGGTTCCCTAAGTTCCACTTCGACGAGAGAATATTCACCTGGTTCCAGGTATCCGCTATTCCCAGCCAGGGGACCGGAAGCACCATCCATAAGCTCGCGTATAACGACATAACCGCCTTCTGGCAAAAGTGCCATAGTAACAACTACCGAATTTCCATCAGATACCTGGTCCTCGAAAATAACAGCACTTTCATTGTTGACCAATGTATTCTGACCGTCACTTGTATTGCTGATTGTAACTTCGTTTCCTTTATCATACTGTGCAGTTGCAGATCCTGAAAATAAAACTATTATCAGCAGAATGGACATGTATATAGATTTATGGAGCAGAATATGCTCCAAGCTAAGCTTATGTTGAATAATAATAACTACCCCCGCTGTTAACCATTTCTAATAGTGGACTATTAAACGGGCTTTATTTAAAGTTTGCTTTTCTTGAAGAAAACACAGATAAAAAAGGATGAAGGAGCATAAAGAAATGTATCCCAGAATAAAAAGGCGTGAATACAACGATATTGAATCCATACTTCTTTACAGGAAAGATATTATATTCAAAGATCACGCTGCCAAACTGGATATATTTCAGGATGCGATCGAATTATTATTTTACCTGACCACGATTTTAAATGCAAGGTTTCTTGATGATCTCACAGTGACCGGAAATACATTAAAAGGCCCAAGATCCATTATACCGGTTTTATTTGAGCGGAACAACCACTATTTGTTGGCGGCCTACAAATTAGCATGCATTGGTTTGAACAATCCTGCTTACCTGAACCTGAGAGCCGTTTTTGAGGGAATCACTCACATGTATATGCTTCACCTCACTGACAGAGAAGCGGACCTTTTGCATAAGCAACAATTGGGTGTTCTGACAGCAGACGAAGAGAAAGAGTTAAAGAATAAACATCACTGGCTCAGGCCATCAAGGATACGGGAAGTATTATACATTGGTGAAAAGAAAAAACAGATCGATGATTTCTATATACTTATTTCAAATTCTGCCCACCCCGGCATAAAAAGTGCAATGGGGGATTTTGATTACCGTAAAGAAGTAACCTTCGATGTACTTACAGTTTCCCTTGCTTTAACTGCTGCCAATCTCCAGACCATCACTGAAACACACTTTGATAAGATCTATGCAGAAGAAATGGAAGAGATAAAAATAACAATGAAAAAAGTGGCACAGGAATTAGATGGTTTTATAGTAAACATCATTCCCAATCATCCAGGTTTAAAAAACAGATTAAATCCGGACTTATGGACCGATACAGATCAAAAGAGTGGTTAACTCAAATACACTGTTCTTAAACAAGTTTCCGGCGGACCTGGTACCCCGGAGTGCATAAAGCTTAAACGGTTTTGAAATGGTGATGAGCCGTACAGTAGTGATATTATAGCTTGAATGATGTTTTTAACACTGCAATGAACTATTTCATGATCAGATATAGAACCTGCGGACATAAAGGAACTAAATATTTTTTCGACTTTTCTTGAAAGAAGGCTTTTACAATAAATATAATAGCAATTAATATAATTATGTAATTGTAAAACAGAATTCAGGATGGATCTGATTCCCGAATAGCAGGGTTTGATAAGCATCCAAAAAAAATGCCATAATCAGAACTCAGAATCCAATCTAATATTGCAGGAACCCAAATATCCGATGTCAGAAAATTTAAGTTATTTATCCGGTCGTAAAGGCTTACATGAAAACCTGTTTGAGATATCATACCAACTGGTGCAAGCAAACGGCACACCTGATACGCAGCAAATGCAACAGATCGCTAAAGAATATCTGATAGGTGATGCCAATATCTATAGTACATACTCATTTTATGATCTTCTACGACCTGAAAACAAAAATAAAAAAGCATATGTATGCAACGGGAGTTCTTGCTTATGTGCCGGTACACAGTCGATGCTAAAAACTGAATTGAAAAAATATCTAAAAGAAGAAGAGATCGGTGAGATGACCTGCCTGGGCAGATGCCATGAGAATTCTGCATTCCATTACAATGGGCATAACTATTCGGGCAGGGATGTTGATGATATTGCTTCAGTAATTAAGTCAAAAACTGTTCCACAGGAGGTATATGCAACTAAGGCATCGGGAACATCTGTCCTGATGCAAACCGCATTGACCGCTGAATCATTTGCCACATATTTACAACACTTATTTACATTAAGACCTGGCCAGGTTCTGAATGAGATAAAAAAAGCACATTTAAGAGGTCGTGGCGGAGCCGGCTTCCCGATGGGGTTTAAACTGGAGTCTACTAAAAAAGCAAAAGGTAAACATAAATTCATTGTCTGCAATGCCGATGAAGGTGATCCCGGGGCCTACTCTGATCGGTATTTACTAGAAGAGCAACCACTTAGAGTTTTATTGGGCATGTTGATAGCAGGTTACGTAAGTTGCGCTGATACAGGTGTGATCTATATCAGAGCCGAGTATCCTGAATCACAAATGATCATCAAGCAAAGCATCAGGGAACTGGGAGATCAGAACTTACTGGGGGACAATATCCTCAACTCTGGCTTCTCGTTTGGACTAAAATTGATCAAAGCACAAGGCGCCTATATATGCGGTGAAGAAACGGCATTGCTTTCATCCATCGAGGGACAACGCCCTGAAGTACGTATTCGTCCACCTTTCCCGTCACAACAGGGTTTATTCAATATGCCTGCGATTGTGAATAGCGTTGAAACCCTTGCTAATGTCCCATTTATTCTTAAGCACGGTGGCGATGCTTTTAAGCGAATCGGCACTTCACATTCTAAAGGTACCAAACTGGTTTCTTTGGATAGTTCCTTCAATAAGCCTGGCATTTATGAGATTGAAATGGGCACCTCACTTAAAACCGTAATTGAACAATCAGGTAGTGGTTTCAGGAAAGATGTAAAAGCTTTGCACATTGGGGGGCCATTGGGAGGCCTGGTCCCCGTATCAAATATCGATTCCTTACATATCTCTTTTGAATCCTTTGCTGAAAATGGCTTTTTACTGGGGCATGCATCTATTGTGGGTATTCCCGAAAGCTTCCCGATGATCGAATACATAAAGCACTTATTTCAATTCACAGCACATGAAAGCTGTGGAAAATGTTTCCCCTGCAGATTAGGCTCTACACGCGGATCTGAGTTACTGCAAAAAGCAACCGAAAGCGATTACAAAATTGATCGGCAATTATTCAGCGACTTACTGGACACTATGCAACAAGGATCTCTTTGCGCCCTTGGAAGCGGGCTACCTCTACCTGTTCAAAATGTGCTGCAGTATTTTGACAGGGAATTGGAAGATTATTTTGAATAAACCTTTTTCGATGCATATGAAAAAAGCAGCATATATCAATGATCGGCCATACGCCATTGTGGAAGGCGAAACGATATTACAATTTGTGAAACGTTCAAGTGGCGATAAAGTCATCCCAACATTATGCGATGCTCCCCATTTGAAACCCTTTGGCGCATGCAGAGTGTGCAGTGTGGATGTTGCACTAGAACAGGGCGGGCCAGCTAAAGTAGTTGCCTCATGTCATACACCGGTTGCGGAAGGAATGCACATCTACCCTTCATCGGAACGTATTTTAAAATTGCGTAAAAACATTATTGAATTAGTGCTTACCGACCACCCGCTGGATTGCCTGACCTGTGAAGTGAACAACAATTGCGAGCTGCAGGAAATAGCTGCACGTGTAGGCGTGAGGGATATAAGATATCCGGCCGGTAAAGTTCATCTGAACAGGGACAGAGACCTGAGCCATCCTTACATGACCTCGGATATGTCTAAATGCATCAATTGTTCACGTTGCGTAAGAGTCTGTGACGAAGTCCAGGGACAGTTTGTTTTAAGCATGGCCGGCAGAGGGTTTGAAAGCAGGGTAATAAAAGGTATGGATACGTCCTTTATGGAATCCTCCTGCGTAAGTTGCGGAGCCTGTGCACAGGCATGTCCTACTTCCGCAATATCGGATATATACGAATCAAAATCCATTGTTGCGGACAAAAAGATCCGGACAGTTTGCACCTATTGCGGTGCAGGATGTAATTTAGAGGTGTCTGTTAAAGACGGAAAACTAAGATCTATACAAGCCCCCTGGGACAGCAAGGTCAATCCCGGTCATCTCTGTTTAAAAGGACGATATGCATTCTCATTCTATGATCACCCCGATCGTATCAGAACACCGCTTATAAAAAAGAATGGTGCATTTGTTGAAGTTACCTGGGATGAAGCCGGTGATTTTATAGTTTCTGAAATTGATCGTATCATTAAAGAAAATAGTCCTGATCATATTGCCGGTATTTCGTCATCACGTTGCCCCAACGAAGAAAATTACCTGATGCAAAAGTTCATGCGTGCAGTGATCGGCACTAATAATATTGATAACTGTGCCCGTGTATGCCATGCCCCCACTGCCTTAGGGATGCAACGCACCTTTGGCACCGGTGCCGCCACCAATTCAATTGAAGATATCAAATACACCGATTGCATACTGGTGTTCGGAGCCAATCCCACCGATGCACATCCGGTTACAGGCGCAAAGATCAAGCAGGCCGCTATGAAGGATACGACACTGATCGTGATCGATCCCCGTAGGACCGAACTGGCCCGTTATGCACATTATCACCTGCAGCTGAAACCCGGCACAAATGTGGCTTTGATGAACCTTTTCTTTTATTATATCATCAAAGAGAGTTTAGTGGATGTTTCATTTATAGAACAGCGTACAGAGGGATTTGAAGAATTTAAACAGCACGTTCTTTCGCTGAATATTGATGAGCTGGAAAGCATAACCGGAGTGGATCGCCATCTGGTATGCAATGCGGCAATTGCTTATGCTTCTGCGGAAAATGCAATGTCGTTCCACGGATTGGGAGCAACCGAAAATTCACAAGGAACCTCAACGGTTATGATGATCGCGAACCTGGCAATGATGACTGGAAACATCGGCCGCCCGGGCGTGGGCGTCAATCCATTGCGCGGACAGAACAATGTGCAGGGTGCTGCCGATATGGGTTGTCAGCCAAATCAGGGTGCCGGTTATCTGGATGTGACCGATGACAAGGTACATGCCCTTTATGAGGAGTTTTACGGAGCCAGGTTACCCAGGCACATCGGCTATAAAATACCGGAGATGTATGAAGCTGCGCTTCAGGACAAATTGAAAGCAATGTGGATCATTGGAGAGAATGTGGTGCAAACGGATTCGAATAGCCGGATGGTTGTTAAAGCATTGGACAAACTGGATCTTCTGGTGGTTCAGGAATTGTTCATGACCGAAACCGCTGAGCATGCCACCGTGATCTTACCAGCTGCTTCTTTTTTGGAAAAGGAAGGTACATTCACTAATGGAGAACGTCGTGTGCAACGTGTGAACAAGGTAGTTGAACCTTTACCCGGCACCAAACCCGACGGACAGATAATCACAGAGATCATGCAGCACATGGGGTATCCGCAGCCTGATTACACGGCACATGGAGTATTGAATGAAATTGCACAGATCGTTCCTTTCTTTAAAGGTATTACACGGGAAAATCTGGGTGAGAGCGGATTGCAGTGGCCCGTTAATGATGGCGGTATTGATACTCCGATATTGCACGAGGAGACATTTAAACGAGGCAGAGGAGCATTTTATAATCAGACCTATAAGGAAACATCGGAGCTTCAGGAACACAGTAAAGATTATCCCTTCATTGTTACAACCAACCGTGGACTGGAACATCACAACAGTGGAGCAATGACCCGTCGTACACCCAATGAACAGTTGATCACTGAAGATGTACTTTTGATACACCCGGATGATGCCAAAGAGTATTCTATCAAGAGTGGTGACATGGTCTGTGTAGAGTCACCTCGCGGTAAAACAGATATTAAAGCCCGCATCTCAACTGCGGTTAAAAAAGGAATATTAAGTACCACATTCCACTTTTCGGAGATCATGATCAATAATCTGACCTCTGATGTTTGCGACAGTGATACTCTATGTCCAGAATATAAAGTGATAGCTGCACGTATAAGGAAAAGCAGAGGAAAATGCAAGATTCGTAATTGACCTGACCATAAGAATTAATGAAATGGTCGGCTCTGTCAAAAAAACTATTTCCTATTGATATACATAATCTTTTAATCTCCTTTCCTAAATAATCTGGTGCCAGTATAGGAGTAGTTCAGTATGCACCTGTCTTATAAAGTAGGGACGAATGTAAAAATAAAATTACACTGTAAAGTTTAAGTGGTTTTGAGTTCAATAATCAGCCGGGGTGATCAGATTGGGGAAAAATAAGAAAGATACCAGGTTAAAGGAAAAGATACCAGACAGGACAGAAGAAGGATAGGGTCAGTATTCGGTTCGATCCGGCGAATCCGGCCTCAGAGCACGATCAAATCACAGAAGGGATTAGGAGATCCTGACAAAGATATCTTTGGTGATAAAGAGACTGATTTGTACACTGTCGAATCAGATGACCCAAGACCAAAACGCCTTGATCAAAAAATACCACCAACGAATCTTGAAAGTGAGAGACAAGCGACCACACAGGATTATGAGGATGGGTCATATATTGCTGCGCCGCCGGATGAGCCAAGGCCGGGTCCACTGCATCCGGGTAAACCACGTAAAAACTCGAAAAATGGTGGTAGTAATAAGGAATAGCCCATCTTAAGACCAAGAATAATTGGTGCATATACACGATCAAATCTATGTTGTGGATCCAATTTGAAAATTCCGTTTGAAAACACGGTACAAAGCAATTGCCTGGCAGAGTATGTTCATGCAAAGCATTAGAATAGTTATCGCATCCCGGATCTCTTTTCTGGTGTTCCAGAATCTTGATGCCTATGTTTTGCCGGGGTGAAAAGGAACTATCCGAAACAGGTATTCCTCAAGAGTGCTTCAAGTAATCTGTTAGGTCTGACACTCGACAGCCTGGTATTCGTGGTGCTGGCATCCTATGGGGTTGCTCCACTTGTTCCGCTCATATTCCGCTCATAATAAGACAGATAGTAGCAAAGAATCTGATTGGCCTACTTGACACTCTGTGGTTTGTATGGTATAAAAGATATCTTGAAAAAGGAAAGCTTGCCGATAACTAGTATATGGATGCGGGACTGGACATCTTTTTTGATAAAGAATGAGGAGAGAAGGCTTTTCTATGTAGCAGTGACACGGATAAAAGAAGAAGTTATCGTTTACAGAAAAAAAGGGTTCCTAAAGCAAGTTTTTGCATGAGATTAAGAACCATGTTATTACATCAGAATTAGACTAACCGATTTACCTCCAGCATTACTGTACCAGTATTGAAGGATCATGTAGTGATTCTCTTATACAACATCGGAAGACTCTCTGGAAGCAAACTTGCATCATCTATTATTGTATATCCGGTATCAGAGAAAATATTATCAAGATATTTGCCGGGATTCGAATCCACGGTTATGCAGAAGAAATGTATTCCCCTGGCATTGCCTTCCATTATAGCGATTCTGGTATCCTCTTCAGCAATTCTTCCTTTGTATGCGCTTTCTCCCCGGGATGTATCAAAGGGTTCACCATCTGATAATAATATTATTATCTTTGTTTTTGCATTTACCTTGTCAAGTTTCCTGATCGAATGACGGATGGCGGGTCCGAGCCTTGTGTTGGATACCGGCTCCAACAGGCTGATCCTGCGCTCAACGTTATCTGATAGTTCATCATCGAACTCCTTTATGGCAAAGTACTCAACATCATCCCTTGTCTGGCCGGAAAAGGCATAGATAGCGTATTTGTCACCTATGCTCTCAAGGGCCTGTATCATGATTATAAGCGAGTCTTTTTCCACATCCATTATGCTTTTTCCCTCATAGCCCACCATTTTATGGGTGGAATAACTGACATCTATAAGGAAAAGAGTTGCAACATCCCTTTCATGCTTGTCCCACCTGAGGTAGAGCCTGTCATCAGGATTTATGCCACATTTCTTCTGAATCAAGACATCTACGAAGGCGTCGATATCGATCTCAGTTCCATCTATCTGTTCTTTCATCCTGCGGAACGCCTCCGGCTTCATTCTGCTGAATATACGCTGTATGAGTGCGATCTCGTTCCTGTAGCGCTCGGAAGCATCCTTGTAGTAATCACTGGAAATACCACTAGGCTCGATCTCATTGACGGTACACCAGTCCGCTTTATAGTCATTGAGAAGGGCATCCCACTCTTCATACATGTAACTGCCGAGTATCTTCCAGTTCTTGTCCGCAGCATAGGTGGACTGAAGTTTGACTTTTTCTTCTTGTGTTTTTTCCTTTTCTTCTGTCGGTTCCACTTCACCTTTGGGAATAAAATTCCTGACAGTGTTCTCATATGAACTGGGGGAAAGAGGGCCCTTCTTGCCGTATGCCCCTATATCCACTCCGCGATAATCGATATTCTTCAGCACATCATACTCTTTTTGGCTCAACGGGCCAATCTGATCATCAAGCATGATATATATCCTGAAGGTCGTATCAAGGGAATCAAGGATAGATGATCTTTCATGAAAGATCCTGTCCTTCAGCAGGGTCCTTACCTGATCCAGAAAAACCTTTGTACCTTTGCAGATATTGTAAACAGGTTCATTTCCGGTCGAAATCCACAGAAGTGATTCCATGAATTCCTCGATGTCTCCGGCGGGGGCCGGTCTGGACTGGAGCATCTGGTATCTTATTCTCTCAAGGTCTAAGCGAACTCCCCTGTAGTGTTCCATTATTCTGTACTCGACCCTGGCATCCTCCAGAATGCCAAGTATTGTTCCTGCCAGTGTCTGGTTGGGAAACATAGCTATGATCTCAGCGATACCAACAATGCCCTCGGGTTGCAGCCCTGACAGATAAGTTCTTTTCTTTATGGTTGTGTACCTTCTTCTGATATCTGCCATCAGTCCTGATGCCCTCTCAAGTTCGATCTTATGAGAACTGAACTGTATATGACCAACCTCATGCATTATGCTCAGCTTGTATATCCTGAAGTTATCTTCAAAACCACTGTATTTACAGATACGGGGTGCAAGGTAGATGGTCCTGCCTGCAATCACAGGATTTATGCCATTGAGTTCTTCCTCCATCTGTAACATCCTTCGGGAAAGAATGTTAAAATTAACACCTGTCAATCCAAGAGCATAGTACCTGAGGATGCTTACGATCTGATTGAGTGCTGCAGACCCCTTAAGCCCTTCAATAAATTCCTTTGAGTTTTTGGACCTAAGGGAAAAGTAAGGCCTTCCAAGGGATGGATTCTCTTCAAAGATATCTATGCCATTCAGGGCCCATTCTTCCAGTTCACTTACTTCCAGATCCTTTAAGAGCGGAGCCGAATAGGAAAAATAATCAATTGACAGATCCTTATTCTGGTCAAATATCTTTATGCCGGTACCCGCCCATTTCCTGATTCCTTCAGGTCCTGTGTTCTCTGCTGCATCAGGGAGATTCTCAAAGAAAACTCCTGCAAGCATCCAGTCTTTATCAAGCAACATACGGGCAGTTCTGAGAAGGTCGCCATGATATGTCGAGCTGCTCTTTTCCAGGGCACTAAGCAAATTCTTGTAATAAGCGATTCCAAAAGCACGGCTTTCTTTAGAGATATCTTCGCCAATATGCATCCATTCATCGAATTTTTCCTTTGTGAGAAACTTCATAGCCAGGGGTGCATATTCAAGTTCCACCACGGTACGGAGATTCTCTTTGTCAGGTTTTTGGGACCGGTCTTCTATAACTTCGATCAGCTCTTTCTCAGTGGGATCTGTCTGTTCGATATCTTTTGACAAGATGTCTCTTCACTCCACGATGGTATTTGTTCTCTCACCGATACTCTTTTGCAATTCAGGATCATCTGTGATAGGTCTTCTTAATAGTTCTGCAGGTATCCCTGGCTCTATGATAACTATTGCATCTTCTCCAGCTTCAACCATTTCGTTAAGTAACATATGAATCTGTTCTTGAGATTTTTAAACTGCCGGGAATATCTCTACCGTACCACATCTGAATACAGTATTGCTCTACCTTGATGACATGGACCTCAGCAGGTAGCTCTCAGATTAAAACCCCTATAACAATGAAATTTGTTCTTACTTCTTTATATTAACTGTGCAGGGATACTTCCGGATCCAAGAAGATCACTATACGAAATCAGGGCTCTGAAAAAAACATACCACAAACAGTATCTTTCTACTTTATTTGACTAATTTCATCAGCGTCACCGAGAACATTTCAGTTCAAAAGTAGTAACATGGATTGAACTTTGAAAAAGGTTTAGTCGGAACCCAGATCCACATCCAGTCCTCATACATCGACCTTGACGAACACCTCGATATCATCTTTGAGCTCATGGACTTCTGGGAGCCTCACGCTTCCGGGACCGGATAGACCGCCCAAGAGGTCCACCATCTACCAGATGGCCCGGCATATCCGTTTCCATGAACGCCACGAGCACGACATGGTTACCATGCTCCAGGCAATAGAGCAGGAATCCTCCATGTGCGGGGATTCAAAACTTGTCAAGACCTTAAGGTCCGGCAAGTACGATATGTACAAGCTCGACAATCCCGACCTCACCGCCTGCAACATAAGAACAGAATACCAGCACAGCGTCAAGTCCTACCGCATAACAAGTATGGGTCTACCTTTTGAAGGACGACAATACGTTCAATGAAAGGGAGAATTAGTATATTATTATGACAGAAACTGATGACATTGTTGTTTAGATGGTATTGAGTATATTATGACAATATACATTGACGTAAGGAAATTTGCTTAAGAAGATGCAAAAATAAATCAATCAAAAGGTTATAAAACTAAGATAATAGAAATTCCTGACGGTTTCGATGTTTATAGATCTGTGTTGCCTGCCGACGATATTAATAACGGGGAGAATCGTGGATAAAAGACATTAACCCCCATTATTTCCTTTGCAGGTTTTTTCGCATTCTATGTTTGGTACTGTTTTCAAAGGAAGTATCATTTAGTAATTATGTCATCAAACAACGTTTCTTAATTTAGCTCAAAATCAACAAAACCCCCACCTACCCGGCATTTGCACCGCTTCGCGGCGCCAGTGGCTTTTTTCCACCGTTCCCTTAGGTACACGATTAAGGCGTGTGTGCCATGAATGGAATATTCTACCAATTTAACCTTCTATTTTCACTTCAGAATTTCCACATGAAACGAGTATTTATATTTATGAAACCAGCTCAATAATATAACTAATAATTATATATTTATATCTTAACAGTATATAATGATTATGTCATTATCCATACGTTGTAAATATCTATTCCTTATTGTGACGCTCACCGGAGCGCTGATTCTGGCTTCAGGGTGCCTCTTGGAAAGTGAAGATCCCTCTGCAGACTTGAGTGGCTCCGCGCCAGTTCTCAACTCCTCAGTATCTCCGGAGAAACTCGTAGTGTTCGTTGAGGCAGCTCACGAGTATGCGCAAATTCACGGACAGGAAGCGGCTCTGCGGGAGTTCAATAACCAAAACGGCCAGTTCATTGATGGTGAACTTTATATCTTCGCCTACGATTCTGAGGGTACTACACTGGCTCTTCCCTTCCAGCCCGAGGTCATCGGGACTGACCGGTGGAACACCACGGACATAAACGGCACAGCATATGTCCGGGATATTGTCACCACTGCGCAGTCAGGCGGGGGATTCATCCGATATCTCTATACAGACCCTGCAGATAATTTTACGATT
This sequence comes from Methanolobus halotolerans, assembly GCF_004745425.1. GTDB lineage: Archaea > Halobacteriota > Methanosarcinia > Methanosarcinales > Methanosarcinaceae > Methanolobus > Methanolobus halotolerans. Next base: position 138,852 of record NZ_PGGK01000003.1, read on the forward strand.
AAACAAAAACTCAGCTATGTGATGATGGTGGATCAGAACTGGGTTATCGGAGCTGGTATCTACTTCCCAGACATACAGCAGAAAATGACAACGTATGAGCTGGCTTCACTTGTACAGAATGCTTCGGAATATGTTGATGCGGATGAAGAGGAGACTGCTCTTGACTAGTTTTCAAAAAGGGACGGGCAGTTTTCGAATGATGTTGCCTACATATACGCTTACGACCACAACGAGACACTTCTTGTAGACCCCTATAGCTCCGATGTCGGGAAGAACTTTATGAACTGGACCGATGTACGCGGGCTACCGGTGGCCCGGATATTTGCGGATACTGCTTCCAGTGGCGGATGATTCATAACATACCCCCTACTCCCTCCCAGCAGGCACACTGGTGCACAACTCTTTTGCAGGACCGCTTCGCGTGCGATACGGTCCGGTCACTTAATCAGGCCATCAACTAAGAATCTCAAAAAGTGTGTGAATGCTGTAACTTACCATATTTACACATCAACCATTAAACAAAAGGCTGATCTACGCAGTAATTCAGCCTGTCACTTTTTCCAACGCGGCGCATTCCAGCCTAACCGTCAACCGTCACAACTGCCCCGTACTGGTCAAAAACAACGTTCTTAATCTTCAGGTTCCCTATTTCACTTGACCTTGCACCCGTATCATAAAAAAGCGCGACAATTGCCTTATCTCTTGGGTGATCTGCCGCAAGTATCATCTCCTTGATATCGGCTTCAGTTAGCAATTCTTCAGGTAGCTTAAAGTTCTTCTTATTAACACTGGGCTTGATCCATTTAGTAAACTCCGGGTCCTCATTAGTGTCATAAATCCATCTGTAGAACTTCTTAATGCATACCTTGTAATCATACTTCGTATAATCGCTAAAGTCTCTCTTCTCGATCTCACCAATTAGAGCGTAGATGTCATCTTTTGTCGCATCCTCAAAATCAACATCCATCCACCGGGCAAGCATATTAAGCTAATGAAGATATTTTAGAGATATTCTCTAAGGTGCTGTAGGCTCTTGTCATGATTGTAGAACATAAACTACACTTCGCCATAATTAATAAAAAATATTTCTAAGTAAAGTGAAAATGTTATAGAAGTAAACTAAAAATTGAATGCTCCGATGGGGATTCGAACCCCAGTCGCAGGAGTGAGAGTCCTACATGATTGGCCGTGCTACACTATCGGAGCAATTTGTTTTGGCTTAACAGCATCTTGAAAGTCATTTAATACATATTAATCTTTCGTTTCAAAAAAAAAGGTATATTTGCTTATGCAAACATACCATGTGGTATATTCATTTCTTCCTCTGTGACTACCTTTTCATAGGCTTCCATGAGGTCTTTCATCATTATTTTGTCGCCGCGTCGTCTAAGTACGAACATGCCGGCTTCCTTGGTGATGACCTTGAGGTCGGCACCACTCAGGCCGTCTGTTATCCTGGCAAGTTTCTCAAAGCTCACATCTGAATCGATGTTCATGCTACGAGTGTGTATCTTCAGGATCTCCATGCGTCCCTTCTCATCAGGCAATGGAATCTCGATCACACGGTCAAAGCGTCCCGGACGAAGCAATGCCGGATCAAGCAGGTCTATCCTGTTGGTAGCAGCGATGATCTTGACATCCCTTGTTGCGTCAAAGCCGTCCATCTCCGCAAGTAACTGGAGCATCGTCCTGTTAACTTCCGCGGAACCTGTGGTACCGTCATGGGTACGCATGCCTCCCACGGCATCGATCTCGTCGATAAACAGGATAGTAGGGGCCTTGTCTCTGGCCATCTGGAACACATCCTTCACAAGGCGCGCACCTTCTCCCACGAACTTCTGTATCAGGTCTGACCCTGACATACGTATGAAAGTTGCCTGGGCGCGGGATGCGACCGCCTTTGCGATAAGTGTCTTCCCGGTACCAGGGGCGCCGTAAAGCAACACTCCTGTTGGTGGTTCAATACCAATGTTTTCAAAAAGTTCAGGCTCGGTAAGTGGTAGCTCCACGGATTCGATGACTTCCTTGAGGACATTGTCGAGTCCTCCTATCATGTCATAATCTATTCCCGGTGAGTTGATAAGTTCCATGACCTGCGCACGAACATCCGCTGCTCTGCTGATAATGGATATGATAGAAAATGCAGCATTGATACAGACGCGCATTCCCGGCTGTATCTCTCCCTGGAGATTTACAGGGATCTTTGTGACAACCTCCTGGTTATTGCCATGCTGTCTTATGACTACCATATCGTTTTCCACTTCCATTACACTGGCAATGAAAAGCGGTGGTCTTGTCAGCTGTTCGATCTGTTTTTTGAGCTTATTGGTCTCTTCCAGATAACTGTTGGCCAACATACTTGCTTCAAGTAACTTCGCCCGCATGTTCTCATTATTCACCTTAAGGATCTCTATTTCCTGAAGTAGTGAATCAACATCCTTTTTTTCAGAATCTTCAGAATCGATGTGGCTTCCCATTTTGGGGTTTTCAGTGTCAACCGGCGACTCAGCACTACTGTTTGACATAGAGGCATACTATGGGTATCATGTCATATAAATTAACTGCAGCATTTCAGAGTTATTCTGTTTATCTCCCATACTGTTTTTTTAGTAGTGACCGCATCTTTCTTACTTTCACAAAAAACACCTGTTTTCCTTGTATTGAAGCTCTGTATAGATAATAGACTGTTTTTAAAGCCTTATCTGGATATCGTGGGCTTTAATGCTGTGTTCAATCCTCCTGCTAAAAAATTAATGCCCAAATTCGTACAAAAAAGAAAGATATATCTATTATGAATTGCAGTTAATAAATTGATGGAATGATTGTATAGCTGTCTTAATCTCTTAAAATTATGAAAAAAGGGATTTTAGGCCTTTATTCCCTTTAAAAACAAATGCATACTAATATCAAAGGGAATATTTATATATTATTAATTCCATTGAAGTAATTGCAGGTCACACGGAAACATTGTGTTCCGGAAGTGATCACACATCAACGGATCAAAATTAAACGAGCAGCCATTATCTGAGGGGATAAATGGTTTGTGAATCCACAAAATCTGAGGGGATGAATGGATCCGCAAAAGAGGCAAAAGGATGAAGGTTCGGCTTGAGATCATCGATGAAGATGGTGCAGAAAGCACGAGTGTAGAGTTTGGCGGTAAACACTGGAAACGGTGTATACTTGCATTTATAGACTCTCTTGAGGACGAGAACCGTATAGATGCCGAACCTTCGTCCATTAACTCATCTACTATTACTAATCCTGTTCCAGACAATACACAGCAAACTGTGATGCCACATTCACAACCTTTTCACCAGTCACGGGAACAAATGACTATGCAACAGCCAGTTCCGCCACAGTACTATCAGCAGTTGCAACAACAACCAGTTTTCCAACCTAATAACTATTATATACCCCCTACAGCAGCACCCTACTATTTTTACGGTCAGCCGGCTCAGCCAAACTCCTCTATCACCCAGCCACCACCCCACAACCAACAGGCTCAACCGGCTGTATCTGAAGTAGTGGCTGCCAGAGAGCAAGAAGCACGCAGGCCATCGGCCCGTGCGCGTACAACTACTTTGAGGGAAAGGATCAATGACTCATCACTTACGATAAATGAAAGACTTGAACTCTTCCTCAAATACGAGTATCCAAGGGTCTGGTTCTCTTCACAGGATGTCCAGCAGCAATACGAGAGAATATACGGACCGATAAAACAGAGCACAGTATCCACCTACCTCTCGAGGATGTTTCAAAAACGCCTATTGGAGCGCCGTGGGAACAGGACTCAGCGCGAATACAGGTATATTGCCGACGAAGTGGAACCATCCTACCAGGATTCACGAGTAAGTGCTCCGCCCCAATTCCATCATCATATTTAGATCTTAAAAAATCCTCTTCTAAACCATGAGCCATTCTCAAAGAGCTATTCAGATAGGGATCTTAGTTCTATTCATGGGTTTTATCCTTGTTTTCTCAGGTATGCTTTTCTCAACAGGAGGGAGTAATGGAGAGTTCGGAGGTGTTCTGCTTATAGGCCCGATACCAATAGTTTTTGGATCTTCACCTGAGATCACATCCACCATGCTATGGGCCGGTGTGGTCATAGCACTTGTCTACCTATTCACAAAGAGGGTGTCATAATGTCCGCATTACTTGTTTCTGCAGGCTTGCTCATGATAATGCTGGGATTCCTGCTTATATTCTTCGGCAGTATTAGTTTGATGTTCGAGAACAAAGTTGAGGGCGCAGACAAAACTCCAAAGACCGATGTGAAAGGCGGAGGGATTGTCATGATAGGCCCCCTGCCCATCGCTATTGGTTCTGATAATAAAAGTGTGCAAACTCTACTGGTACTGGCAATAGTACTGATGGGTTTATATTTGATCGTCTTGAGGTGAGTTTTGTGGTTAAGCTGTGATACCGTTAAGCTGTTTTTAGTTGCTCACATAAGTGTAATGAGCATGAGCAGCCATTGTGAATATGTTTATACAGGTTCAGTTCAATATTACACTGATGCGTCCGTTCAAACTTGTATCCGATTATGAACCACGAGGTGATCAGCCAAAGGCCATAGATCAGCTTTCAGATGGATTTGAAAGAGACCTGAAACATCAGACACTGCTGGGTGTCACAGGCTCTGGTAAGACTTTCACAGTTGCAAACGTGATTCAGAACATACAGAAGCCCACAATCGTGATCGCACATAATAAAACCCTTGCAGCACAGCTTTTTTCCGAGTTCCGGGAGTTTTTTCCTGATAATGCAGTAGAGTATTTTGTGAGTTACTATGATTACTACCAGCCTGAGGCTTATATACCAACTACTGACACATACATAGAAAAAGATTCTTCAATAAATGAGGAGATCGACAGATTGCGCCTGTCTGCCACCAGGTCCCTGCTCGAACGCAAGGACGTCATTGTTGTGGCCAGCGTATCCTGTATCTACAACCTCGGTTCTCCCGAGGAATGGCGTAAAATGTCAGTTATTCTGACTGTCGGAGACGAAATCGACAAAAGGTCGCTCTTTGAAAATCTCATCAATATACAATACGAGCGCAATGACATAGAGTTCACCCAGGGGAAGTTTCGTTCAAGGGGAGACACAATAGAGGTCTATCCGGCTCAGGAACTTCAGGGTATACGGATAGAATTGTTCGGGGACGAGATCGACAGGATAGCTTATTTCAACCCTGTATCAGGAAAGATCATACACGAACTGGAACCCGGCGAGAGTACTATGATATATCCTGCAAAACATTTTGTCATGCCGGAAGAGTATATAGAAGGAGCGCTGCTGTCAATTCAGGCCGAGCTTGAGATACACCTGTCCCATTTAAGGTCTCAGAATAAGCTTCTTGAGGCACAACGGCTTGAGCAGCGGACAAGGTTTGACATTGAGATGATACGCGAACTCGGCTACTGCAGCGGTATCGAGAACTATTCCCGCCACTTCGATGGCCGCAAGCCGGGTGAGCCCCCTTCTTCCCTGCTTAACTTCTTCCCGGAAGACTATCTGGTTGTTATCGATGAATCCCATGTAACCATTCCCCAGATAAGGGGTATGCATAACGGAGATCGGGCACGAAAGGACTCACTCATATCATATGGGTTCCGCCTCCCATCCGCATATGACAACCGCCCCCTGCGATACGACGAGTTCGACAGGCAGCTGGACAAAGTTCTCTATGTATCTGCCACGCCCGCAGACCATGAGTTGGGAAAAAGTGCTGCCATAGTTGAGCAGATCATCCGCCCGACCGGTCTCGTCGACCCCGTGGTCACTATAAGGCCAATAGAGAACCAGGTGGATGACCTGATAGGCGAGGTCCGGAAAGTAACTGCCGAAGGTTACCGCACACTTGTGACTACCCTGACAAAGAGAATGGCCGAGGATCTGACAGACTACCTAGAGGAAATGGGTATCAAGGTACGATATATGCACTCCGACATAGACACCCTCGAACGTGCAGAGATAATCAGGGACCTGCGAAAAGGAGAGTTTGATGTGCTTGTGGGCATCAACCTGTTGAGGGAAGGGCTGGATATACCGGAAGTTTCATTTGTTGCCATACTCGATGCAGATAAAGAAGGCTTCCTGCGTTCTGAGCGCTCACTAATACAGACTATCGGACGCGCTTCCAGGAATGCCGAGGGAAGGGTGATATTATATGCCGACAAGGTCACCGGTTCAATGGAACGCGCCATCGGAGAAACAGACAGGCGCCGCAAGATACAAATGGATTTCAACCGTGAACACGGCATCACTCCCAGAACCATCCAGAAAGCACTGCAGAAAGAGCTGGTGAAACCTAAAGAGTATGCGGAAGTCTCAGAGATAATGGCGATAGCAGAGGATCTGTCCTCCATAGAACTTTCGGATATGGTCATTGACCTGGAAGCGGAAATGCATCTTGCTGCCAGGAACCTGGAATTCGAAAAGGCCGCAGAACTCAGGGACAGGATAAAAGAGTTGCGTGAGAACTATGCACCATAGTTACCATATGCAGATATGCTGCCTGCCAGAATATCTGATATATATTTTCAATGAGCTTCCTGACATTACCCGATTGTAAAACGATTACACCCTGTTATTCCGCACTATGCGAAAGTGTTATATTTGAAAAACACGTTTATGAGTTGCAAATTGCGCCGATGGTCTAGTGGCTATGACTGGGGCCTTCCAAGCCCTAAACCCGGGTTCGAATCCCGGTTGGCGCATTCACTGATCTTTTTTTTCAGGTAGCTTTTCTCAATTTACTTGTTGCAGTTAGAAATCGGGCACCCCTTGTTAAAATTTGACCGGCAAATATAGATGTATTACAGGTACATATATGCCTATTTCAGCTGCCATGATTACTTTTATTGGCAATAATATTGAAGTCTTTGGTATTTCAATCAAATGTTGTCTAAAAACTTTTAAGTTTGAGGACTAATATACCATATGGCTAAATAGAGTTATTTTTGTATTACTGAATATTACGGCTGGTTGGCCATAATATTATTTTGTTGATGCAAATGAAGCTGCAGTAGGAGTGGAATAATGGCAAAGTTCAGAAGATCGCTTTTTATTTTCAGGAGAGACCTGCGTGTTGAAGATAATACAGGTCTGAGGGAAGCCATTAAATCCTCGGATGAAGTGGTGCCGTGTTTCATATTCGATCCCCGGCTTGCAAATCCTGAAAGGGAGAACTTCAATCCCAATGCTTTTCAGTTCTTGCTCGAATCCCTGGAAGATCTCCGGCAGCAGTTCGAGGCAAAGGATGGAAAATTATACCTCTTTTCAGGGCTTCCAAAGAAGATTATAGGTCAGCTTGTCGTTAAACTTGATATTGATGCTGTTTTTGTTAACCATGACTATACGCCTTTCAGCAGAAAGCGGGATGGGTCAATAAAAGAGATATGTGAAGATTTTAATACAATGTTCCTGCAGTTCCATGATTGCCTGCTGAATGAGCCAGGTACTGTTCTTACGCAGAAAGGGAAGCCTTATGTTGTATTTTCCCAGTTTTATCGTGAAGCCTCCAAAAGGCCCGTTCCTGTTCCCTCTACTATCCCGGGAAGTAGGTTCTATACTGAAGATCCGGGAATCGACCTGACCACCTATCCCGATCAACTGCTGCCTGCACGCAATGAGCGGTTATTCGCGAGCGGTGGCAGAACAAATGCCCTGGGGATGCTGGAAGACATTTCGCAGTTCGAGGATTATGACTCTCAGCGGGACTACCCCTCCGTCAACGGAACCACAGGACTTTCGGCACATAATAAGCTGGGTACTATTTCAATAAGGGAGTTCTACTACTCTGTGAAAGATGAGCTCGGAGCAGGACATACCCTAATAAGAGAACTTTACTGGCGTGATTTCTTCACTCACATAGCATACCATTATCCACGTGTGTTCAGGCACGCCTTCAGAGAGAAGTTCGAGAAGATATCCTGGGACTATGACCAGCCCGGTTTTGGAGCATGGTGTTCGGGCAATACAGGTTTTCCTATTGTTGATGCAGGAATGAGGGAGCTCAACACTACTGGTTATATGCATAACCGTGTGAGAATGATTGTCGCATCGTTCCTGGTAAAGGATCTGCACCTTGACTGGCGCTGGGGAGAACGATATTTTGCAAGCAAGCTGGTAGACTATGACCCATGTGTGAACAACGGGAACTGGCAGTGGGCAGCTTCTACAGGGGCGGATTCACAACCATTTTTCCGCATATTCAATCCCTGGTTGCAGCAAAGAAAGTACGACAGGGAATGTGAATATATCAAGAAATGGATACCCGAGCTCTCTGAGCTTGAGACAAAGACCATCCACGCGCTCGAAAAAGCCGAGCTGCCTGATAATGTGATATATCGCCAGCCCATGGTGGAGCATGGCCTGGAAAGGGCCAGATCCCTTGTAATATTCAGGTCGGTATAATATCTCACAGTATTTCGTTCAAAAAGGGTCATTTTTTCCAGTAGGTCCTCATACCGTTGCTAGTAATGTATGAGCTATCTGGCACCTGTGTCAGGACCAGTATGAAAGTCAGCACATCCATCGAGGATGCCATTGAGTTGAGCAGGATGAGAATCTTCAGGGCAGGAGACAACAGTCCCATACTCCCAAGCATTGCGGGCAGAAGTATAGAAAGCGCAACAAAAGGTGCAATCGTGATCAAAAGATAAGCTGACTTCCGGATCATCTCTTCCGAATAAACAAAGCCCCCCATATGTGTGATGCCAATATATGTTCTCGCAGATGATGTAAAATCCGGTATCAATACAAGATGCAGCAACTCATGCATAACTAAAAAACCTATGAAACCTGCAATCAGCCACAGGTTGATGGTTATCTGGAATCCTCCCTGGCTAATACCGAGGTCATCTGGTGTCAGAGGCGGGAACAGACTGATAACACCGATGGTCAGTAACAGGTTCAAAGCCATCAGGGGTAGCGAAGCAGCTATTGCGGTAACAAGGTTTTGTGGCTCTTTAAGATGCACCCAGTTATCTTCGATAAGTGAATTATGCCTTTGAGGATCTACTACAGGAATCTTACTGCTGAGTTTAATATTATCCTTCCTGTGCTGTGATCTGTACATTCATGATTAGTTAGACTCTATAATATGTATTTACTCAAAGACAATCTTATAGTAATTTGGGTTGACATCGTCATCCAGATGCGTAATCTTAATAAGTGAACAGTTCCAGTTAGCAATGTTGAATATACATTAATGCGGGGGTTGCCCAGCCTGGCCAAAGGCGCAGGGCTTAGGACCCTGTCTCGTAGGAGTTCGTGCGTTCGAATCGCACCTCCCGCACTAATTGTTTCAAATTCAGCCAGTGTCAGCCGCTATGCTGATGCAATCTTTTTTATGAGCCTGCTGAACTCCCGGGACATTTGTTTCATAACAAGTAATCCGTTTATGGGTGCTCCAGTGGTATACAAGAGTGGTATAGAACCCATCCAAATTATTATCAAAAGGACAAAAGTAGCAAACCTATTCAAGAGTTGATAATACATTTTAAATTACTGCTAACTTCCATTTTACTCCTAATATCGATGATTTCTACAGAGCTAAAATAAAATTAAGTTACTGAGTTTCAATCAAAAATGATATTATTTACTAAAGTAAAATCATTTATACTTATATGGGGACTGAGTATAAAAATCATTCATTGACTCATACTTGCCTCTTGCCTTCGTAGCTTAGCGGTATAGCGGCTGGCTAGTATTTAGTTAAACTCCGGATTTACTTCCAGTAAGATTATGACTTAGTGAATATGTATTCTTTACCCAATTCTGTAAGACTGTAAGTTATCCATGAAGCTTCTCTACTTCCTTCAATCATATTGTTTTCAGCCAGTACTGAAAAGTGATAAGAAAGCTTTGAAGGAGAAGTTTTAGTTATTTTTTGTATAACACACGCACAAAGTGGTTGTACTGAAAGAAGGTACAATATTTTTAACCTGAGAGGAGATGATAATGCATCATATTTCTTGCTTTGCCTGATTATCTTATCTTCATCTGGTAATTTTTCAACAATCTTATCCATCCCGCCAATCAGTTCTATTTCTTTGGCCACCTGCGCTGGTATTTTCATTTATTAACCCCCCATCAAAACCCCGTTTGAGCTCCTCTGTACTAAAAGCAATAATTCATTTAAAGTCTATACTGATGCTACCTGACTTTTTTGCTAAGGACTCAGATAGAATTCCCATCTCAATTCTGCATATATGCAATACTCCGCAGGGTACAAGGCAGTTAGATGAACATTTCATTTCTTGAGCCTTTAGTATAACATAATTGTCCCTGATGTCAAGTGTCTGGTCCATGGGTATTTCCATATGGGACATTCCCTTAATTTTCTCACAATCAGTTTCGATATCAATGATGATATTTTGTCCTTTCCTTTTCCCATTTACCTTATGCACAAATCCACAAATCTTCGAATTGATTATAACCTGGCTCATGTACAGTGTCTCCTGTTTTGCTAACCATTATTACTAATTGATTGTTGTTCCTAATATATAGATATATTTCAATCAAATTTGAAATACAAATCTTTAAATAGGATGTTTCAAATATATTTGAAATACATGACCCAAGATTATCTAATCCACCTGATAAATATCGGATTGCAATCTGTTCAGGAATATCTGGCATTGCACGTATTGCTATGTCTGGTTCCAGCCTTCTTCCTGGCTGGCGCCATAGCATCACTCTTCTCAAAAGAATCGGTGCTTAAGTACTTCGGGGCTGGTACACCAAAATACATTTCTTACTCAGTGGCGGCAGTTTCCGGTACTGTACTTGCGGTTTGTAGCTGTACTGTACTTCCGCTGTTTGCAGGTATCTACAAACGTGGCGCAGGAATAGGACCCGCAACTACCTTCCTGTTCTCTGCACCCGCCATCAATATTCTGGCAATCGTCTATACCGCAAAGATACTGGGTTATGATCTAGGGGTGGCCAGAGCACTAGCTGCAATTTTTCTGTCTGTTGCAATCGGACTTGCAATGGCTGCAATCTATGAACGGAAAAACATAGAACACAAAGGGATTAAGACGTTCAATAGCGATGAGCATTCTCATACGGTCCACATCTTCCTCTTATTGCTAGCCATACTTGTAATGCCTGAGATCATCACTTCATGGACATACCTGGCCCTTGTAGAAATACCTCTCATAGCTGTCACGGTTTTCCTGTCCTTCAAGTGGTACACCCGGGAAGAAATAGCAAGCTGGATGCAGGAGACATGGTTCCTGGTCAAGATGATAGCTCCATTGTTGTTAATCGGTGTTTTCTTTGCAGGTATCATTGTAGAGTTGCTTCCTTCCGAGATTGTGGTGCAATACGTTGGGGGCGATTCTGTAATGTCATACTTCATAGCGTCCATTGCTGCTGCATTGATGTACTTCTCCACCCTCACGGAAGTCCCTATTATCAGTGCTCTAACCCTGCTTGGCATGGGTACAGGTCCTGCCCTTGCAATGCTCCTTGCAGGTCCGGCACTGAGCCTTCCGAATATGATAGTCATTAGCCGGGTAATGGGAATACAGAAAGGACTCTCATACATAGCACTTGTTGTTGTGGTCTCGATGATATCAGGACTGATATTTGGTTATTACCTAATCTGATGTAAAGTAACGAGAGGAAGAAAGAATGAGACTACTGATCATTTCAGACATACACGGAAACAAGGAAGCACTTGATGCGGTCATGGCTATCGGGCATGACGCTGTTATCTGCCTTGGAGACCTTGTGGATTATGGACCTTCGCCCGGCGCATGTATTGATCTGCTCGGGGAGCATAAAATACCGACCATCCGGGGGAACCATGACAATGCGGTAGCTTCAGGAATGGAATGTGGTTGTGGTTATGAGTACAAACATCTCTCTCTGGCAACAAGGGAATATACCGTGGATATTTTAAACGGTTTACAGATGGATTTCCTCCGCAAGCTGCCCCTGAACCTTGAAAGGACAGAAAACGGAAAGAAGCTTTATTTCACACATGGCAGCCCTTTGTCCTTTTATGATTATATAAAACCGGATACTCCGGAAGAAACAATAAAGGAGTATATTAGAGATGTTGATGCTGATTTTATATTCATAGGTCATTCCCATCTTCCCTTTGTTCGAAAAGTGGGAGGAGTGACTCTGGTGAATCCGGGTTCTGTGGGCCAGCCCAGAGACTGTGACATTCGTGCAAGCTGTGCTGTTTTTGATACTGAAACATCCCATGCAGAATTGATCAGAGTTGAATATGATATGGAAATGGTCTTTGAGAAAATCAGGAAGAACATGCCTCATTCAGAGGAACTTATCTCTATACTGAAAAGAGGGAAATGAAATAAAGTCTTGTTTACATAAATACTAAAAGGTGATAGAATGAAAATAGAAATTCTTGGTTCAGGTTGTGCAAAATGCAAGAAGACAAAGGAAATAGTTGAGCAGGCAGTTGCTGAACTTGGTATCGATGCAGAAGTGGTAAAGGTAGAGGATATGGATGCTGCACTTGAATATGGTGTAATGATCACACCCGCCGTTGTTGTAGATGGCGATGTGAAAGTTGCAGGTAAAGTCCCTACCCTGGATAAAGTAAAGGAATGGATATCATAATTTCAAAAACGGAGGATATAATAATCATGGCAGAAGAAACAAGAATGACAGAAGGGGTCAAATGTGCATGTGAAGCAGCAATCATTGGATTATATGCATGTGCAGGTGGTTCCAATGTAGGACAGATGGCAAACAAAGTGGCAGTTGAGCTTACCAAACAGGGAAAAGGAAAAATCATGTGTACCGTCGGAATCGGAGGAAACGTCCAAGGCATCATAAAAAGTGCGGAGGGAACCGATGAGATCATTGCCATCGACGGTTGTCCTCTCTTATGCGCTAAGAAGTCACTGGAGCTTGCAGGGTTCACAGTGGATAAGAGTATAGTGATAACCGAGCTCGGCATGAAAAAGAGTGGAAGCCTGGACCTGCAGGAAAATGATGTGAAAGAAATAATGGCCAAAATGGAAGATGCCTTGGCTGATTAAAGCTTGACCGAACAACATAATCCGATAACAAAGGTGAATGTCGTGGCTGCAACAGACTCAATAGATACTTCAATGAATACTAGCAACTGGCCCGTAACTGATGGTGACTATGTGATAGGAGAACCTGATTCTCCTGTTGCGGTCGTGACACTTGCTTCTGACTACAAGGACATGGATTGCATCCATGATTCCTGTGCAGAAGAACCACATCAAGCACCCGGGGTACTCACCCCGGAATCGGGAAAGCTTTGTTTGCAGAACTATTCAATATGCGGTACTTGTTTTACAGAAAATTTCGGAATACAGAAAGTAATTGTAAACGTACTGTCAAATCTGCGAATAAACTGCCTGATAGTCTGTGGCAAAGAAAGCAAACACCTTGCAGGTCAGTCCATTATGGCGCTTGTGGAAAATGGGGTCTCGACAATGGGTGGCTATAAAAAAATAATCGGTTCAAAAGGAGTGATTCCCTGCCTGGATGAGATTCCCATGACTGCAATAAACCGCTTTATACGGGAAATCGAAGTTGTGGATCTTATAGATGTCACAAACCCCGAAATCATCCAGAAAGCGATTGATTCCTGCAAAGGTAAGGAAAGGAACAGAGAATCTACATATTCCATGCCGGAAATTAATGAAAATAGCTGGAAAAAGTATGAAAACATGGTTCAAAAGAACGTTATGTCTAAGCTGAAGAAATAACAGGAAATTTTATAATGAAAATAATTTATATATATATTGAAAAGGCAGGATATGCTTTAAAAGGTGCAGGAATTAACTGTTTCATTCACAGTGACGGTGTTTTAGATATGAGAAACTATTTAAACTTATGAGAGCCGCTGATATAGAGGGGAAATATGGGGAGTAATAAACAACATAACTATGGCCATACTTTTCCAGATTTGATATTGTGGATTATATATACACATTTTGTATCAAAAGTACCTTCTTATTCTAAGGGTGATGAACTTAGACGTATCTTACTCAAGTACCTGTTATATAAAATGGATAAAGGGGCTACAATTTCCTCTGGGTGTAAAATATACTATCCTCAGGGAATTTCCCTTGGAAAGAATGTCATAGTCGCAGAAAGGATCTTACTGGACGGGAAAGGAATAATAGATATTGATGCCGATTCGATGATTGGTTTTGAGTCGATACTTATCACAAGTACCTACAATTCCACCCGAAAGGACGTTCTGATCAGAAAACAGGGAAAGTCAAAAGCACCTATAAGAATAGGGAAGAATGTGTGGGTGGGTACACGAGTAACTATATTGCCAGGAGTAGAAATTGGCGACGGCGCAATAATCGGGGCAAACTCAGTAGTTATTAAGGATGTAACGCCTAATACAGTCGTGGGTGGTGTTCCTGCAAGGTACATTAAAGATAGGTAGCTATGTAGAGTTCACTATATATATCGAGTATTGCCGAGAGAGATAAAAAGTATTTATCTTTGTGAATACTTAGCGAGCAAAGCTGTATTATTAGTAAAAAAGCTTCATATTCAGTCAAATTAACCAAATGATCAGAATTAAGAACACTCGCTCGGAACATATTGTATTGGCAGGGTATTAAATAAATGGCATTCTTAACAGTAAAGTAAAATGTGACCAAATAATAAGTGGGGGTAAATAGTATATGGTAAATGATCTGTTTGACCTGAGTGGCAAAGTTGCGATTGTTACCGGTGCCTCAAGTGGGCTGGGAACCCGGTTCGCTAAAGCATTAGCCAATGCCGGAGCAAATATCACTATTGTAGCAAGAAGGATTGAAAAATTAGAAGAGCTGAAGGTAGAACTGGAGTATCTTGGCATCAAATGCCTCACAGTAAAATGTGATGTCTTGAAAGAAGATGATATAATCAATGCAGTCGAACGTACCATTGACGAATTTGGAAAAATAGACATTCTCGTAAATAACGCAGGAACTTCTTCTTTTGCACCGGCCGAAGATATGACCCGGGAAGAATGGGACAAAGTGCTTGGTACCAATCTTACAGGTGTTTTCCTTTTCTCAAAACATGTTGCCAGAAAAATGAAAGAACGCAATTACGGAAGAATAATTAACATAGCTTCAATGTATGGTGTAATTGGAAATACGCAATACCCGGTCTCTTCCTATCATGCATCAAAAGGAGGAGTGGTCAACCTTACGCGGGCACTGGCAGGAGAGTGGGCACAATACGGAATCACTGTTAATGCCATAGGGCCTGGCTTCTTCGAATCTGAAATGACAAGGGATCTAATTTCGGATGATGATTTCCAGGATTTCATCCGGTCAAGATGCCCGATGGAACGAATTGGTAAACCAGGTGAGCTGGATGGGCTGCTGATATACCTTTCATCTGACAATTCCAGTTATATGACAGGGCAGCATGTCTGTGTTGATGGCGGGTGGGCTGCTGTTTAAGATCAAATTCTTAGAGAATCGTTACTGGATTCTCTTAATCTATGACTGCAACATCCAGAAGTAGTATGCAAACAGGCTCGAACATGTGCCTGAAGTATATTTAATTGACAGAAATCCTTTTGTTAATGCATGTCATGGAATAAGTGCATACTACTCTATCAGATCCAACAGCTTTTCTCCTTTTATTTCATCTGCCTTCCACTCTATGACTGCAAAATTTCCCCCCGAGTGTTTATCAACCTTGTTGATCCATTCGATCTCATTGCTTGCCTTTGCCCTTAAGGTCTTGTTTGTCGTCTGCATTCTGAACATCCTCCGGGATGTCGCCTTGTGAACGCTCGATCCCCCCCTATGATAACTTAGGGTCGAGTCAAGTAGCAGCAGAGTATGTCCGGTGGGTGCGGTGTCAATAACGACAACATCTTCTTCGGATCTTTCTACAATCTGTGCAAATGCTCTGAAAACTGCAATCTCCTGCGTACAGGGAGACCTCAGATCCTCTTCAACATAGGCTATATCCTCTTCGCTCATTGTTTCCCTGGCCTTTGAAAACACTTCTTTTTTGTACCGGGCCAGTTCTGCCTCTTCATCAATCCTGCTTATGGTTAGGTTTTTACCTTCCTTGATAACATACTTAATGTGTGCAGCAGGGTCTGTTGTTGTAAGATGAACTCTAGTGCCCCTCCGGGACATGCCTAATGCAATTGCTGCTGCGATTGTTGTCTTTCCCACTCCGCCTTTACCCATTGTGAATATTACTTCTTTGCCGGATGAACAGAGATCATCTATAACATCCCTGAGTTTCGGGATCTGCCTGGATCTTAGTTCTTCATCCCTGATATCTGCCATATCCTCATACAGGAATGCTCTGACTTTCTCAGTGCCTACTATATTGTAAGACCGAAGGGGGTCTCATACATTTCTAACTTTTGCAGCTCAGCCGACATGCTTTCAATCGTTTTCTGTTGTTTTTCAAAGAGACTACGGGATATAGTGTCGTCATGGCCCTGCAACACTCCATTGAGCAGAAGTATCTGATTATTAACGTCAAGCTCCTTAAGTTCCGTCGAGACTCTTTCCGCTTCTTTTAGGGATGTATCTTCCGGGCGGGAAACAAGGATAAGAGTTGTCTTGTCCTTATCCGACAGGGTTTTGACCGCCTGGATATAAAGCACTTATCAATGCAGCAAATTCCTTTGCCCACATACTACCTGCAATCCTTGCTATTAATAGTATTCATAGGATTGTTGTTGGGGTTCATACCTCCTGCACAGGTATCAATGTTCATAGGGGAGCAGTCAGGTATTGGCGATGTGCTGCTGGTAGCAGTTATGGGTTCATTCTTGCACATTCCCGCCCTGATAGCCTTTCCATTGATAGCATCATTGCTTAATGCCGGTGCTACAGTTGCCACTGCTGCAGCATTTATCACGACACTTACTATGGTGGGTATGGTCACACTACCTCTTGAGATCAGGGAGATGGGCAGAAAGATGGCGCTTCTCAGGAACAACGGGATCAGCTTTTGTATTGCCATAATGATAGCTGTGCTCATGGAGTTGATACTTTGAAGCAGGAACCGGGAACGCAGAAGAAAGACAGGAGGCTTGATGTTATATTTTTGCTGTTGATGATGTTCCTGTCATTTACCCTGCTTATGCATATCCCGACAAAAGGGAGCCTGTCACATCAGTTGCCGCCGGCTATCTGCTTGAAATGCTATTAATACTGCCTGCAGTGATGGTTATCATGGGGCTGTTCTCTGTGTTTGTTTCCGATCAAGCTGTTTTCAGGCACCTGGGACAAAGTTCAGGTATTAAAGGTTTCTTTGCGCCCTTTTCTTTGGTTCGTTACCTACAGGCCCCCTCTACATTGCCTTTCCAATTGCTTCTGCCATGCTCGGGAAGGGTGCCAGAATATCAAACATTGTTGTTTTTCTCTCAGCCTGGGCATGCATTAAGATTCCGCAGGAACTGGTGGAACTGCATTTCCTTGGACCAGAGTTCATGATAACAAGATTATTACTGACAATCGTTATTGTGGGCTTGATGGGAATAGTTATTGAATTGCTGATGGATAAGTGTCAAAGTTGTCATTCACAAGGATAAAAGTCACAATTCATCTCTTATATGGCCTCTCCTGTTTGTTTTAAGAAATTCAGCCACCTGCGGGCTTCGGCCACCCTTTCGCGTGAATAGGTCTCATGGAATTTTCTTCTTTTTTCTTTGGATGTTCCTTCTTCGATATCCCTGAGGGTCATGAGTGTTCTCAGCAACCCGGCTGTTTCATCGAAAAGCTTATCTGCCTCCTCCCGGGTTAACTGATCGGTCGCAAGGTCCAGTTCATCCTCTTTTGCTTTTTCGTCGATGTAGAGAATACATTTGTTGATGAGCTTCCGATCTTCATAATCCAGTTTTTCTTTCTGGAGCAGTTCCCATACGATGCTGTGAAGGTTACACATCTTACCCTTTATGTCGCAATTGTAAGGTATTTCCTTACCAACCCAGAAAAGGCGCGTCTGTAATGCCGCAAGAAGCTGCTTCCTTTCATGTTCTGTAATGAAATCGTCTTCAGATACTCCGCTCATACCTACCTCTTTCATAAATAACTGGATATTATTTTACTTGTATAGTGATTCTCTCCGGCCGTTGGCACATGGTTCCTGACTTCTCTTTCAGAGCAAGCTGTTCCATATCATTAAGGATAACAGCATGATCATGACTATTTTCAGACAGTTGTTGCAAGATGTCTTTCAAAAGCGGATCTTCGATATTGAGATAGTAAAAGGTCCATTGTCCTTCCTTTTGGTCTTTTACAAAATTCAGATCGCGCATCTTCGCCAGATGGCGCGAGACTTTAGGCTGAGGTAAACCTAATATCTGGCATATCTCGCATACGCAAAGTTCCCTTTTGCTCAAGAGCAGGAGGATTCTCAGCCTTGTTTCGTCGGAAAGTACTTTGAAAAATTCCTCCCATTTCCCTGTTGCTTCCCTGGATTTCGTTGTTATTTCATACATGCGTATATGCGGATATTTCAAGGATTCTATTAATACTTAATGCACACCTCTGCTGAAAAATCAAGAAAGGAAATCAAGCCTTCCTTTCAATAGAACACAAAGTAAATGACACTGGTCATAGCCATGCTGCTTAAACCCATGACTGCTCCAGCCACAGTATATGTTTTCAGTACTTCAGTACTTTCCATTTCTGCAAAGTCTGCCAGTATCCAGAAATAAGGATCGTTGAAGTGGGATATGAGGAAGGTTCCTGAAGCCATGGAAAATAGCACGATCACAGCAGGCAGTCCGAGTTGCGGCATAATAGGTATGACAAGTGCGGATGCGGTGAACAGAGTAACCATTCTTGAACCCTGTACAGTCTGTACTGCCGCAGCAATAAGGAATGGGACCAGGAGGGCAGGGATACTCGATTCCAGCAGGATATCTCCGAGTGCATCGCCCACACCTGCCAATACGAGCATTGCTCCAAGTGCACCTCCTCCGCATATATCCAGGAGTACCAGTCCGCTTCTGCGTATTCCCTTATCCACCCATGCTCTGATGTCAGAATACGGGAAATGCCGTGTTGAGAGCGTCATCGCAAGGATGGCACCTGCAAGAAGGGCTATGCTTTCATGACCGACAAGTTCGATCACAGGAATATTGGTAAGAAGGCGTATCATGATGAGGATGATCGGAACAATGATAGGTATATAACTTGTAGTCCTGTATGTAAATAACTCTGTCTGCTTCTTTTCCTGAACCATATTGTCGCAGCAATCTTCTTTGATACTGAAACCATAATATCTGCTGGCATAAATATATCCTACAAAGAATACTACAAGGGCAATGGCAACTCCAATGAACAGAACATCAAGCACCTGAATATTCATTTCGTTTACAAAAGCATAGATGCCCGGAGAAGGATACAACAGCCCGAAGGACGCCATTGTTGCCAGTGCAAGGGCAACTTCAGTAAGGCCCTTGGGGAATCCATGCTTGTCGCTGAGGTCCTTGGCCACCGGAAGGAATATTATGAACGCCAGTATCAGACACATCATAGGGACAGCAAAAGCAAATCCAAGTAAGGCTATTGCAAAAACGGGTTTCCTGAACAATTTCGTAACATCGTCAGCGATCAGCGCAGTGGCTCCGCTCTTATGAAGTATCACGCCGATAATACTACCGGAAGTGACTATGATCGCATAATCTGCGAATATACTGCTCATACCCGTGACTATCGTTTCAAGAGTAGCACCGACCTCATCCGCAAGGAACCCTGCCAGAACCGACCCTGCTATCAAACTGATAAATGGATGAATCCTCAGACGCGCGGTCAGGATGAGAATGAACAGCATTACTATTAACAAAATCCCGATTGGTCCCACATACATACGTATTCCCCGTTTCTATTCTTTTAAAAGTTCTATTTAAACTAAACGATATGCAAAATAATATGTAAATAAAGTTTTTCTCGATTATACATTTTTATAAATACCTTTAGATTCAAAAATGAACAAGCGCAGCCCTATTTTTTTACAGGATAACAGTTAATAAATTAATTATGTCAAAATGTACCTCTAACGGGAGTAGTTAATTGAATGGTCTTTTGCCTGAAACTAGAAGAGATAAGAATAATTATATCGAAATATTCATATATGCGCATTTTCAGATATGCATAGGAAAATAATACATATCAATAATAGGTGATAAAAGTGCCCGGATCTCCTGAAGAGATTAAACTGGTCAGCAATGCCATGTCAAACGCCATCAGAAGAAAGATAATGAGCTTGCTGAAAGAGGAAAGCAGGACCAGGGAAGAGATTTGCAAGGTCATTGGACAGACAATGCTGGACTACCATTTACAGATACTGCAACAAGCAGAATTGATAGTTAACAATAATGAATTGCTGGATCTTACTGATTTTGGAAAGAACCTGCTGGAATCCAAAGAAGAAAAGTCTGTTGATTCAAAAAATGATCTTTCGGGAACTAAACCCGTAGATATAGTGGAAATCAGGCAGCTTCTTCCATGCATTGCTGATAAAAGCAAGTACAGGGTCATCGCCCGGCTGGAGCCGCCACTTGGCGGAGCACTCAAGCTGCTGGAACCACTTTTCCCGAGAGCCAGATATTCAGAGAAGCTTGGAGTATTGATTATCCAAAAAGGAAATATCATGACGACTGCATATTCCACCGGTAATGTGACCATGACCATGATATCAAGTGCTAATGAGGCGGAGCAGATACTTGATGATATAAAGAAGAAAAGAAGACTAGTGTCATGTCACATTTCAATTGTCGGATAAAGACGTTTTAATTTAATTCTTGCATCTGATGTTGTAAACCGCCAATTAATTTTGCTATCGAGATTATTCCTGTAATTAACCCATGCGTTAACTTCCTCAACAAGAATTTTTCTATCTCCAATTCTACGATTCAAGCATTGTTTATTTAGCACATTTAACTCAATTTCTGCCATGTTTAGCCAACTTCCATGTTTGGGAGTGAATATAAATTCAAATTTATCGAGAAGGCTTTTAGCTTTTTCAGGAATAAACGTCTCATAAAATGAGCCTAGAGTATGAGTATTGTAGTTATCCATGATCAATGTGATTTTTTCAGAGTAATCATACATTTTCGCAATTTTTTCTATAAAAAACGCCCAATCTTTCTTTGTTTTACGTTCAGTTATTTCCACGATTCTTTTTCCTGTCAGGGGTTCACAAGCTACGAAGATGTTACAAACACCTTCACGTCGATATTCATAATCATGTCTGGAAGCTTTTCCATGTGAACTTGGAATATTTGCTCTTGTTTCAGATATCAATTGTTTAGGTGATTCATCCATACAAATGACGGGATTTGAAGCCGAATAATTACGCTTATAGACATCTAACACCATTTCCATCTGAGCCACAAAGGAGCTATTTTGTTCGGGAGGAATTACCCAACCTATTCTTTTCCAGGGTTTAAGTTCGTTTTTTTAAAACACGTCTTATAGATTCATATGAAATGTTATCTATGTACTCTAATTCTACAACCTTATCAGCTAACAACCTAAGTGACCATTGACTATGACCTTTTGGTGGTTCAGAACAGCTAAGTGCAATAATATGAGCTTCCAGATCTCCATCAATTTTCTTTTGATAGATCCTTTCATTTTCTTTACCATTTAAAGCAACATTCAAACCGTCTTCAACGAATCTCTTTTTAATACGATCTATCTTTCTCATACTAATATTAAGAACACTTGAAATCACTTCATTGGTATGTTTTTTCTTCTGAAACTCTCCTTCATCGCAATTCAATAGAATTAAGGCGTTTTGGTATTTTTGCGATTTATGCTTTCCTTTTGAAATTATTGATTCCAACTCATTTCTTTCTTCTTTAGTCAGTGTGACAATAAATTTTCTCTGCATACATAAGATATATACAACATCATGCATATACATTACGGCATTCTAGATGTGACATGACACTAGCAATGGTGCCATCGAAAAAGGAATAACACCAGCCCCCGTGAGAAGGTAAGAGTGGACCACAATGATATACAAATATCTTCCCGGAACAAACTGCCGTATCTGCAGCGAGCAGAGCTGTTACTCTTTTGCAATACGACTGGTGGTAAAGAAACAACACTGAATAGGTGCACATCGCTACTTGAGCATAAATATGCCATCAATCTGGAGCATCTTAAGGCTCTCATGGAATACCTATGAAAGACAGCGCAGTGAAGACACTGACGGTCATACTCACGGACGGGCCTTATATATCCGAGTATGCAGAGATGGGATACAAGACCGCAAGATCTGCTTTGAAACAACAGCATAAGGTGAATATCTTTCTCTACCTTGATGCAGTACATATTCCAAAAAAAATCAGGACCCCGCGTTCTTTTCCAGCTCAGGCGAGTTTTTCGGCGAGCTTGTGATGTTGGGAGCGCAGGTGGAAGCCTGTTCACGATGTGCTACAGCGCGTGGATATGCACCAGGGAATGGTACCAGTAAAGACTATATCTGCGGAATTGAGATCACAAGCCTTTACAGGCTGGCAGAAATGATAAAAGAGAGCGACAAGGTGGTGTCACTGTCAGGATGAAATCGGTTTTCTATATGCTGGACTGTGCTCCTTATGGAAATGAGAAAGCTTTCGGTCTGCTCAATGCAGCTGTAGTGAGTATCAATATGGACATTACAGTGGGTTTGTATGCAGACGGTGTTTACCTTGCACTGGCAGGACACCTGTAATCCCTAACCTTTCAGATATCATCTATGCCTATCCGGAGATACGAGTTCTGGCCCATGAGCCCTCAATAATGGAGCGAGGACTGCTGACCCGGGCCTTATAGAGAGAATAGAGTTAATGGATGAGGGCAGGTTCCTTGAAGAGACCCTGATACATGATGTGGTATTATTCCTGTGAGGTATGATAATGAGCAAAGTACACCAGAAAAAGCGATCATATGAAAACGGAGGGATCCTGAAGGATGTATTCTTGCTTACCAAATCTCCAGATCATGTTCGGACCAGGCTTTGCTGGAGACTGATAACACAGTCAGAGAATGTGGTCCTTTATCTGACCGGAGATGGAGTCTACAATCTGTTATGCCCATCCGTTCAAAAACTTCCACCGAAGAAAATCTTAGTCTGTAAAGAGGACCAGAAAGCAAGAGGCGTGCAGATTGAAGGGATTGTGATAACACTTATCGATTTCTATGACCGGATGATAGAAGACATAATGGATGAGAAAAATAAAGTCTATGTATTCTGAAACAACATCCATTAGTAAAATATCCTACTTCAGACAGTAAGAACAATTGCTTAGGTATATATCCCAGTATTTACAAAATAATTTGAAATAGCAAAAGGTGACAAAAAATGCACTATGGACTTGGGATTGATGCAGGTGGAACGTATACGGATGCTGTGCTCATACAGGGTTCTGACGGAGCGGTTGTTGATTCAAAAAAGGCCTTTACCACATACCCGGATCTTCAGAGGGGGATAAGAAAGGTACTTGATTCTCTTGACCAGGATTTTCTGAAAGATGTGAACCTTGTTTCCGTTTCTACAACACTTTCCACCAACTCCTTACTAGAGGGTACGGGTGCACCTGTAGGCCTCATACTTGTGGGAGAACACATCGTTGAAAAGGACCTGCCCACAAAGTATGTTAAGTGGATATCCGGGGGGCATGACACCCGTGGTGACGAAGAATACCCCCTTGACCTGGATTCGGTCAGGGACTATGCAAAACAGACAAAGGAGTCAGTATCGGCATTTGCGGTATCCGCATACTTTGGAGCACGCAATCCGGAACATGAACTGAAGGTAAAAAAGGTCATAACAGAGATTACAGGAATGCCTGTGGTCTGCGGGCATGAACTTTCCCAGGAACTCGGTGCATATGAAAGAGCTGTTACTGCTGTCCTGAATGCACAACTCATACCTATCACATACCATTTCGTGAGTTCCGTAGTGAAAGATGTCAAAAGCCGGGGAATTGAAGCCAAGATGCTCATGCTCAAATGTGACGGTTCTGTGTATAACATCGAGGATGCCATGGAAAGACCCATCGAGACTATTTTCTCAGGACCTGCAGCAAGCCTGCTTGGTGCTTCGTATCTTTCAAAGATAGAAACATGTGCAGTTATTGATGTTGGTGGAACCAGTACGGATGTATCCATGCTTCACCAGGGTGTGCCTGAGATAAGTTCTTCCGGAGCCGTTGTCGGCGGCTGGAAAACAAGGGTCAGGGCAATGAAAATGGAAACTTCGGCAACCGGAGGAGACAGTCATGTCTGGGTAAAGGATGAAATGATCTGTATAGGTCCCAGGAGGGTGATCCCTCTATGTGTTGCGGCAAGCATCTATCCGGGATTCAGTAATAAACTGAAGAAGAGCAGGATAATCTCAAGAGCTCAGCTTGACGAGAACAACCAGCCTGCAAAGTTTTTCGTGGCCACGAATTATGAGGCCATAGGTCTTAACGAACAGGAGAAGGCAATTCTGTCAGTTGTAGGGGATGATCCGATTTCCACAGCTGAGATGGCACTGTCCCTCAAAAGGCATCCTTCTTCGGAAATCCTGGATTCCCTGATGAACAAAAGACTACTGCAGGCTATAGGTTTTACTCCCACCGATGCCCTGCATGTGCTTGGCCTGTATAATGAATGGGATACTTCCACTGCAGAAACGGGTGCTGTCAGCCTTTCAAGGTATGTGAGGGAAAACAAACACGGTTTCTGTATGTCCGTGAGGGAGAAGGTAGCAAAGAATATGGCTGCGGACCTGATGTCCTTTATCCTGCCTCATCATCCGCAGGACATGATAGCGGACCTGCTGAACAGTACATATCCTGCAAAATTCAAGGTGGAGATTCCTGTTGTATTGCTCGGTGGACCCGTGAAAGCATACGCTGATGAATTGCGCTCGGTCATTGATGCAGAGGTGATAGTCCCGGATTTTGCAGAGGTCGGCAATGCAGTAGGCGCCCTGGCAGGAAAAGGTGTCAAGAGAATTGAGATCTCAATAGTGCCTGCATCAATACAAAATCCCGATGAGGATTTCCTCGTGTTCTCTCCTGTTGGAAGGGAGCGTTTCCAGGCATATGAAGATGCTGTGGCATTTGCAACCCAACTAGGAAAGGAACTTGTCCTTGACTACGAAAAAAGATGCGGTATACTTGAGCAAGACACGAAGATAACTGTTTCCAGAAAGACCCATTCGCCTGACAACTGGTCCCATCCACCCCTTGAAACAAAGGTTACAGTCGTCGGTGTCGGAAATCCTATGATGGTATTAAAGGAATAGAAGAGGAGAATAACTGTAAACGTTGATCTATGTTAATCATGGAAGGGATGAGTAGGCGAGATAGAATATGTTAGAAATCCCTTTGTATTCGCAAAGAAAGCAGCTAAGAGTGGATCTGGTTCTTTCTGTCAAGCATAGGCCGTACTTCCGGGTTCAATTGATAGTATGTGTATCTTGAGCTTTTGAATGATCTGACAACTCCACTCTGTCTCATGACTGAGAGGTGATGGGACACAAGGTTTTGTTTTTCTCCTGTTACATGGACCAATGCTCCAACACAATAATCCTGTTCCAGAAGATAATACGCGATCTTTAGCCTTATAGGGTTGCTAAGCACCTTGAAAACATTACACAGTTTGTTTATTTCGTTTTCGTTTATGATAATCTCTTTTTCTAGGCTTTGTTCCCATTCCTTTTTCATATTCTCATCAGCAGGACAGCATCTCATAAAGTTATGATGAGAACTGTGCCATATATACTTTGCACATCAAATCTTCTTGATATGAAACATTTATCGTTATATCAAAAGCCTGTTAATTTATTATGTAACTGAAACAAATTGAAACAAATACTATGTTATAAGTAGAGTTATGCAAAAAAATATGATTCAAAAATATCCCAGTTAATCTAAGTTCAAATAAAAGTGGGAATAGCATGATCAGGACCATACTTGTACCTACGGATTTCACCATTGAGAGCGAAGAGCTCCTTTCCTGCATAGGTGAGCTTAAAAGCTCCGGGCTGGAGAAAGTTATATTGTTGCACGTTGTGGACATCTTCAAGTCCCAGGGACTTGCACCCATGTTCGAGGAGAATGCAAACAAGAGGATAGAAGAATACAGGCAGTTGCTGGAAGAAATGCAAGTCAATGCCAGTACGATCGTAGTTGAGGGGGATGTCAAAAAGACGATCGCCCGAATCGCAGATGAAGAAAATGTAGACTGTATTGTCATGGGCGCAACCACTTCAGGGTTGATCAAGGGTCGGCTAACAGGCAGGACAACTGAATACATAGCCCGCAAGTCAGGAAAAATAATCCTCATTGAAAAATATGATACACTGAGGGAAACTGAAGAAGAGACCTATAGAAAAGCATGTTCTGCAAAGTTCTCGGAAATAATGCTTCCTGTTGATTTCTCTGAGAATTCAAAGAAGATCCTGGAAGAGATCCGGCATCTGAAAGATATCATTCATGAGATAGTATTTGTACATGTGATAGAGAGTGCAAAGAACAATGATGAACTCGAAGACAAGAAAAAGGAAAGTATGTCTCTTCTCTCTGAAATGGGAAAAGAATTTGAGGATGAACATGAGGTCAAATACATAATAGGCGAAGGCGAGGCTTCAGAAGTAATTGACAGGCTTGCGGAAGAAATGGATATTACACTCATAGCAATGACAACTCATGGGATAGGCTCTTTTAAGGATATACTACTGGGAAGTACTGCTGAGAGTCTGCTCCGGAGAACAAAGAAGCCTATATTGCTGGCTCCTGCAGATGAAAGGTGATAGTGATGGAAGAAGAGCGAGAACTTGATTTTTTCAGTAAATACCTGTCCATATGGGTAGCTATCTGTATTGTGCTAGGTACTTTGATAGGATATTTGTTCCCTTCCTTTGCACAATATCTTAGCAGCATTGAGGTTGCAAATGTCTCAATCCCGATCGCAGTTGTTCTGCTGATAATGATGTATCCGATAATGCTCAAGATAAACTTCGAAGAGGTACTGAATGTCAAGAAGAATTCAAAACCTCTGACATTGACACTTATTGTCAACTGGGCGATCAAACCTTTCACAATGACATTTACTGCCTGGTTTTTCATGAGCGTTCTTTTTGCAGATCTCATACCACCGGTTCTGCAGGAAGAATATATTGCAGGTATGATCCTTCTCGGGCTTGCGCCATGTACAGCCATGGTCCTGGTATGGACCTACCTGGCAAGAAGTAATATCAACTACGCACTTGTGCAGGTCTCTGTGAACGACCTGTTAATACTGGTACTGTTCGCCCCGCTGGGAGCACTCCTTGTAGGAGTGACAACAAGTTTTCCGGTTCCCATAATGACAATATTCTTTTCAGTATTGTTCTATGTGGCGATCCCTCTTTCCCTTGCGGTCATAACAAGACATACAGTAATAAAAAAAAAAGGGGTTTCCTGGCTTGAGAACAGTCTCATCAGAAAGATCGAATGGGTAACCCCGGCAGGACTGCTGATAACACTTATCCTCATATTTATATTCCAGGGAGATAAGATAATCAACTATCCGCTGCACATAGTGTTAATAGCCATACCCCTGATCATTCAGACGTACCTGATATTCTTCATAGCCTACATTGGAGCCAGAAAACTGAAAATACCCTACCGTGAAGCTGCACCCTCAACTTTCATCGGTGCCAGCAATTTCTTTGAGCTGGCAGTGGCTGTAGCTCTTATACTGTTTGGAGCAGGTTCTGGAGCCACGCTGGCAACTGTTGTGGGTGTGCTGGTCGAAGTGCCTGTAATGCTGCATCTGGTCAGCATCATGAAAAGTAACAAAGCAAAATTCGAATTCGAACCTCTTGCCTGAAAGGCGAAAGAAGTCCATATAGCTGAAGGTTGCCTGCTAAAGGACAAATTTCTGCTTCAATATGGAAGATTTCCTCCCTTTATTTGAGAATCCATTTTTTGAACTTTTTATTTTTTAGAGTACATTTGTATTAATATTGAGCTGCAAATACTTATATATCTGTGGTATTGACATTATAAGTGCTTCAAAAACATTTGAAATTGCATGTGATGTAATATGAAGGTGCCTAAATGAAAAGAGTGTTATTCATTCTGATTATCCTGATCCTGCTTTCATCTGGCTGTGTCGAGAACAGTGAATCGAATACTGCACCAGCCATTGATGAAAAACTGGAAACAGCTCCCCACATCGAGGTTATCCATTTTCATGGGACAAATCAATGTTACAGTTGCCAGGCAGTAGGAGCTCTTGCTGAAGAAACAGTGAATACCCATTTTGCTGAGGACCTTGAATCCGGGAAACTTGTCTTCATGCATGTGAACAGCGACCTCCCCGAGAACAAGCAACTTGTTCAAAGATACGGAGCAGCATATTCCTCACTGTGGATAGGCACGTATACTGGAGAGGATTTTTCTGCTGAACAGGATGTGAATGTCTGGTATCTGATAAATGACAGGGGCAAATATATGTCATATTTAAGTGAAGTCGTAGACGAAAAGCTGGAAGGTCTTGAATGACCGATATTATGACCTTTATGCAATCCATGGGGACCAGTGATATCCCGTTGGTTGCCGCATTCTTCATAGGTCTGATGACCGCTGTGAGTCCGTGCCCTCTGACAACCAAAATAACGGCAATAGCATATATCTCGAAAAAGATCGATCATGGAAGGCACGTAATGGCTGTTGGTATGATCTATACACTTGGAAGGATGACAGCATATGTGCTTGTAGCATCATCTATCCTCTGGATAGGACTGAACAGCCAGAATATCGCCTTACTCCTGCAGAAAAACGGGGAACTGTTGTTAGGTCCGTTTATTCTCCTTCTTGGAGTACTCATGATCACGGCTGACAGATTACCTTCTTTCAAAGGCTGGGGTGTAACCAGTACACTGGGCGAAAAACTAGGGGAAAAAGGATATGCAGGTGGCTTTCTGCTTGGTTTCATTTTTGCTCTTTCGTTTTGTCCTTTCAGTGCTGTGTTGTTCTTTGGCATGCTTATTCCTGTCGCACTGGCTGCAGGAGATCCAATAATCATCCCTTCGGTATTTGCAATCGCAACAGCTTTACCTGTATTGTTTTTCTCGATGCTTCTGGTGTATTCTGTATCTAGAGTAGGAGAATTCGTCAATAAAATCCATTCGATAGAGAGAGGTATGAGAATACTGACAGCACTTATTTTCATAATTGTAGGTTTGTACTATTCAAGACTCTTGTTTATGTAAGAGTTGACTTGGTTGTAAAAATTTCGTGTTTTATCATAGCACATCTTGAATATCCATGCACCCAGTTGATATTGTTCCCTGACAAAGAAATTTAATGTTCATACTTCTTTTGTGTTTCTTTTTTGAATGTCCACTCCATCAAAGGTATCATTGCATCTCTAACTTCAATACAATCCTCTGTCAATGAGTCTGTTTCAAAACTTCACTCATAGCTTTTTCCAGCACATCATAAAACACGCAATATCTAACAGTCCTTAGGACCCCTGTCCCGTAGAGTTCGTGCGTTCGGATCGCATCCCCCCCGCACCAAATTTTTTTGTATACTGCATATAAAAAAGTGCACATATGCAAATTAAATTTTATATGGTATGAGTAAGGAACTACCTGTTTTATCTGTAGAATGAATTGAGATTTCAACGAAAACCCAGATTTATTAATACAGATAAAAGTCTTGCTAAAATTTGTTTTTGCTGTAAGTTTTGTCTACAATATACTCTTTTACACCATAAATATAATGTATCAGGAATTTACAGGGATGCATAGATAGGTTTAATGTGTTTGTATCTCCTAACTACTATCGCAGGTTAAATTAATGTATTAGCAGGAATTAAAACAAATATAAAAATGAGTCATTCTATAATTTTCGTATGGTTATCTTATGAATCTCTCAACAAAGAATCATTTAAAAAAATAAAGCGATTTTTATAGGAAAATAGTTTTTGAGTAAATAAGAACTTGCAATGAACTTCAACTGGGACAAATATGCCTGAACAATCACATCAAGAAATCAGTATGGAATCAATAATCAATAATAGCCCTGTTATTGTAATTTCAAGAAAGGTCGAAAAAGATTTTCCAGTGAAATACGTGTCCAATAACATATGGCAATTCGGATATACACCTGAGGACTTTTATTCAAGCGAAGTTAAATACTCTGATCTGATCCATCCTGATGATCGTAAAGGTGTCTTAAAGTCCTTTAAATATCTAGATAAACAACTAAGTGAATTTGTTCGGGAATACAGGGTTATAACCCGGTTTGATGAGATACGCTACGTTGAAGATAGAATGCATATAAAAATCTATGATGACAAAAGTGTGCATCTTGAAGGTACTATTCTGGATATCACTGAACGCAAACATCATGAGATTATCGACCGCCAATATAGCTCGAGTAACGGAAAGTCACTTACTGATATTTCTCTCGAGGATGGCCTGAGGCTTCTTGTCACCAATGCAGAAAAGGTTCACTCCGGCCTTACATGCGCTGTTATGTTACTTGACAAGGAGAAGCAGCATATATCACGCATCATTGCACCTAACCTTCCCCTGTCCTTCAAGGAGGCGATGGAAGGTCTTGAGATCGAGTACGGAGTTTGTTCATCTGGCACGGCACTCTATATGGGAGAAGGGGTTATCGTTGATAATATAGAGGAGCACCCCTATTGGGCACTACACCGTGAAGTTGCAAAGAAGGCAGATATCAAGGCCAGCTGGGCCGAACCAATAATTGCTTCTACAGGGGAGATACTTGGTGTTTTCCTGATGTATTTCAATTTCCCGAACAGGCCAAAGAAGACATGTTTCGAGTATCTTAAAGCAAATGCAGATCTGGCAGCCATCGAGATCGAACACAGGATAGTTAACGAAACATTCAAGGAATCCGAGCATAAGTTCAAAACGATCTTCAATAACATCAACGACCAGATATATGTAAGTGAACTGAACGGAAATCTAATTGATGTTAACCAGGTTGTTGTTGACGATCTTGGATATTCAAAAGAGTATATTCTAAAATCATCACCTATGGATATTGTACCTTCCTGGTACATACAGCGTGCCTGTGAACTGATCAAAATGATCGAAAGGGATCATAAGGCAATGTATGAAGCTGCAGCCATCCGCAAGGATGGTTCTGTAATCCCTCTGGAAATAAATGCAAGAATGATCGATTATAATGGAAAGAAAACCATCTTGTCAGTAGCACGTGATATAACTGAGCGTAAAAAAGCTGAAAAGGCAGAACATTTGAATGAACTGCGTCTGGAGGCGCTGATCAAGCTCAATGAAATGACAACTGCTTCTTTAGATGAGATATCGGAATTTGTCAAAGAAGAGGCTGTTCGCCTTACTGAAAGTAAACTTGGATATCTTGCATTCACGAACGCTGACGAAACTGATCTAATCATGCATTCGTGGTCCAACTCTGCTATGAGTGAATGTGGTATAAGTGATAAAAAGTTTATTTATCCAATAAAGACCACTGGACTATGGGGTGAAG
Organism: Methanolobus halotolerans; assembly: GCF_004745425.1. Taxonomy (GTDB): domain Archaea; phylum Halobacteriota; class Methanosarcinia; order Methanosarcinales; family Methanosarcinaceae; genus Methanolobus; species Methanolobus halotolerans. Next base: position 170,356 of record NZ_PGGK01000003.1, read on the forward strand.
CTGTGAGGCGGAGGAAGGCAATTATCACAAATGATTATTCAGCTTCAAGCACCTTGAAAAAAGGATATCCAGAAGGGCACGTTGAATTGACAAGACATATGAATGTCCCGATATTTGACGGAGATCACATTGTTGCAGTTGTGGGCGTTGGGAATAAGGAAGAAGAATACAATGAATCGGATGTGCGCCAGCTCACACTTTTAATGCAGGGAATGTGGAAGATCATTCAGAGCAAACAGTTAATAAATGCGCTTAGCAAATACTCAGAAGAGCTATCAAAGGCAAACACGAATCTTAGATCTGTCAACATGATGAAAGAAGAATTCCTTGAGGACAATCTGGAAAAAGGCCATGATATTTTGCACGGATATAATGTACTTGATGATGAAACACTTAGCCTGCTGGATAATTCGCAAAAAGAAGCCATATCTGTACTTCTGAATAGCTCTGAAAGATTAAAGCGTCTGATAGATGCCATTCTTTTCAGCAGCATGCAGCAAGCTGGCAGGATAGAATACTCGTTTGCACCAGTAAATATCGGGAATGTCTTAGAAGATGCAATTCTTAATTCAATCCTGCTGATAGAAGGAAAAGAACTGGAACTTGACAAAAATATATCGCCCGGGCTCTCATTAGTAAAAGGTGACAAAGAAAAATTGAAAGATATGTGTACATATCTGATTCATAATGCTATAAATGTTACTCCTAAAGGTAATACTATAAAAGTAGAAGTTCATGAGGAAGAAAAATGTCTCAATATAACTGTAACTGACAGTGGGACTGGTATAGATAAAGATCTCATTCCTCATCTTTTCTATAAAATGTATCAGATAGATGACTCAGTAACAAGGATGTATCAGGGTCTTGAATCAAGTCTTTATATATGCAAGGAAATCGTGCTTGCACATCATGGAAATATCTGGATAGAAAGCGAACTTGGTCAGGGCAGTTCTTTTCATGTAAAAATTCCAAAATGGAGTGATAATCAAAATAGCATTTAAACCCTCATAAATGAAATATTTGAATTGTAGTTAAAATAGTATAATATCGCGATATGAGGTGATCACATAAAACTTTCGCTTTTAGGAACGATCTTTCTCTCCGAAAAAAGAATGGATCTGCTGCTATTGTTAATAAAAGGGCCTATGAACATTGAGGAAATCAAAAACACGCTTAATGTCACGACAAGTGCTATGATGACTCAAATAAAGGTTCTGATAGATCAGGGTCTGATCATCTATGATAATGACTTTTATAGGCTTTCGCTTTTCGGAGAGGTCATCGTCAGAAAAATGGTCCCTCTTGTCAATACACTCAAGGTTTACTCTGACAATTTGGAATATTGGGAGAATCATAAGTTCAATTCTATACCTACCTATTTACAGGACAGGGTGGAAGAACTTGGAGAATGTGAACTTATAGAGCCGGATCTTAATCGAATGTATGAATTGCCTATCAAATTGGAGACAAATCTTGAAAAAGCAGAGTACATATTGGAAGTATCGGCCTATTTTAGTCCTGCATACCCCTCTAAATATCTTGAACTGGCAAGAAAAGGTGTTAATATATCACTTATCATATCTGCACCTGTTTTCGAACGTCTCAAGAATGAATATAGTTCTGTATTGGAAGAATTTTTTGAAGCGGAAAACGTTGATATATATGTTCATCCTGATACAATTGGCCTGGCTTCCTGTATCGTCACTGATAAATCACTATCCATCTCGCTTTTCTTTAAAAATGGCATGTACCATAATCATGCAATGATGAGCTTTAATCAAAAGTCCCTTGACTGGGGTAAAGATCTTTTTGAGTATTTCAAATCTAATTCAACATTTTGCAAAAACTCGTCATTTGTAGAGCATGCATAACACGTTTCCCTATTATTTTGGAACATCTACATAAATTCCTACTTTTAATAAAATTTGTAACTATCCAATTTAGTCATTAATCTGATTAACGACGTTAATCCGATTGTTTATCTTAATCTTGTTAAACTCACTAACAACATTGTATTCATCAATATAATTATAACAATTAACCCATTTGCAAGCATTAATAATATTAACAGCGCTAACAAATAACTCTCGGTTATGTTATATACTTTTGTTTCGTAACTTGCAATGTCAAGAGACAAAAATAAACTGCTGTTGACACAAAAGAAAAACTTAGGAGGTAGATTATGGAACTTGCCATTCTTAACAAGTTAGCGGAAGCTGTAATTGAAGGAGATGACGATCTCGCAGAAGAACTTTCACAGGAAGTTCTAGATAAAGGACTGGACCCTTACGAGGCGATCGTAGATGGCCTGGCTAAAGGGATGATGATAATCAGTGACAAATATGAAAAAGGAGAAGCATTTGTCCCAAACCTGTTGATCGCATCCAGTGCAATGTATGCCGGTATGGAGATTCTGAGCCCTCAGATCCAGACAAATGATACTGAAAAAGCAGCTGTGGGCGTAATAGGTAGTATCGAGGGAGATGTGCATGACATTGGCAAGAATCTTGTCAAAACAATGCTATCTGCTTCAGGTTTCAATATGATAGACCTGGGTGCTGATGTACCGGTAGAGAGATTTATTGAAGTTGCTAAAGAACAAAAAGCAGATCTTATTTCCATGAGCGCTCTGATGACCACTACCATGACTAATATGGAAAAGGTCATTGAGATGCTTCAGGAAGAAGGTGTGAGAGACTCCCTCCGAATTATGGTTGGTGGAGCTCCTGTATCAGAAGAGTTTGCACATGCGATTGGTGCCGACTCAACCCATGCAGACGCCCTGCATGCAAGTGAATGGGCAAATGAAAGTGTAAAGGAACTTGATCCAAATCAGATCAGATGGAGTGAGGAGAAGATCAACCTTGGTAAAGTAAAGTACAGGGAGATCCTATCTAAGAAAAAGGTAAAAGGTAAGACTGATATCGGACTTGATACTGCCAAAGAGATTATTGAGGAATTTGAAAAGGTAGGTGTCAAGTCAAAAGAGCAAATGTCTCATATGGACAGGACATTAGCTTCTATGGGAGACAAAAAAGTGGATCGTCTACCTGTATATCCACTTGCCTGTGGCATCTATAGAAAGTTTGCCGAACAAAATTACAAACAGTACGCAACCGACCCAAATGCATTTGTAGAGAGTGCTTTCCTTGGATCCAAATATTTGGACACTGATATGTTTGTTGGTCTCATCGATCTTTCTGCAACATCAGCAGACTTTGGATGTAAGATAAAGTATCCTGAAGATGACACTCCTTCCTCAGAAGGCCACCTCAAGATTTACGAGGATATTGAAGTACCTGAGGTCAAAGAGGGAACCCGTGCGTATGAGCTTGTAATGGCATCGAAGATGGCAACAGAAAAACTGAACAAGGACTTGAAGACTCCTTTTGTCGGTTTCCACGAAGGACCACTTCTTACTCTCACCCAGCTGATGGGTGCGGACCGTGTGCTCATGGACATGAAAACGCATCCGGATGTCGTGCTTGAAGCGGTGCAGAAATGTACGGACTATATTTGCCAGGTATCTGAGCTCTTCTTTGAGGAGAATGCCTGTAATGCCCTGTGTATAGACAATCTCTGGTCCAATAATGTCATCATGAGCGAAGAAGACTACTGGAAGTTCGATGGTAAGTTCGTTTATGATCAGCATGTTCCCATTTTCAAGAAGTATGACCAGCCGTACATTATTCACAACTGTGCTGATGCTGTCCACTTTGATACACAGATTAAAAAGTTCGGCACACAACTGTTCAGTTATGCACACTACCCAAAACTGAGAAGTAAGGGTTCCCAGAACTATGCAGACCTGATCCCAAAGTATGGTGACACCTGTTGCATGATGGGTGAGATCAATCCGGTCGACTTCATGGATCATTCAGCTGGCGGAGTACAGAAAATCAAGGATGATACAAAGGAATTGCTTGAGGGCGTCCTTCCAGTACTCAAAGAGAATGGTATGCAGTCCAAGTACGTACTGTCTACCGGATGTGAGATACCACCGGGCGGTCCACTGAACACTGTTAAGGCTATGGTCGATATTGCCAAGGAACTAGGTCCGCAGTTGCAGAAGGACAACATCGGATAAAATAGGTAAATCACTTCCCTATTTTATCTTTTATTTATCATAAATTGAATGAGGTGATCGCTGATAATAGGTCTATATTCAAAAAAAGGCGGCAAATTGCCGCCCTACCTCTATCACTTCATATGGAAAGGTGAATAACAATGAATCTAGGACTTGGTATTGATACAGGTGGCACATATACTGATGCCGTAATAATGGATCTTGAGAAAGGAAATATTATTGATTCTCATAAGTCACTGACAACTTATCCCGACCTGATAAAAGGCATTGAGAATACACTTGGGGGGCTAAAAGAAGAGTATCTTAAAAGAGTTACTTTTACTTCTGTATCCACAACACTGGCAACAAATACTACACTTGAAGGCAAAGGTTATCCTGCAGCTCTTATTATGATAGGATATTCCATAAACAAAGAATTGCCAACCGATTATAGCATTTCGATCGATGGCGGTCACGATTCCGATGGTAATGAGATAACAAACCTTGGAAGCCTTGAAGATGTGAAAGATTTCGTGTTGGAGAATAAAAACAGGGTTGCTTCATTTGCTATATCTTCTTATTTTGGCGTCAGAAACCCTGACCACGAGATCAGGGTTAAAGAATACGTTCGTGAACTGACAGATCTTCCAGTTGTCTGCGGACATGAACTGTCCCTTAGTCTTGGAGCCTATGAAAGAGCTGTGACCGCACTTTTGAATGCCCAGCTGATACCTGTGATAGATGAATTTATAAAATCGATATCTTCAGTCATGGAAAAAAAGGGTATTAAATCCATATTGATGATGATGAAATGTGACGGTTCCCTTGTCAAAATAGAAGAAGCTCTTGAAAAACCAGTGGAATCCATATTCTCTGGCCCTGCTGCAAGTCTTGTAGGGGCAGCACACCTGACAGGAAGCAAAACCTGCATTGCTCTGGATATAGGTGGAACGAGTACTGATATTGCAATGATACATGATGGTGTTCCTGTAGTAAATGATTCCGGAGCTGTTGTAGGAGGCTGGAGCACTATGGTAAAGGCTATAAAAATGGACACTTCCGCTTTAGGAGGAGATAGTCATGTATGGGTACAGAAAAAGATGTTCATTGGCCCAAAAAGAGTGATCCCTCTGTGCCTGGCAGCATCGGAATATCCTTCCCTGATAGATAAACTGAATAACATGCAAAAATTCACTCCTCATATGATGTCCGAAATAATGCAGCCTACTGTCTTCTTTATAAATCGGGAATCTGGCTCATCTAATATGAAAAAGTCAGAGCTTGATGGTCAGGAAATAAATGTACTGGATGCTATTGGAGATGGACCATCGTCGTTATCAGATATAGAAAAAAAGATTGAGATGCATCCTCTCATGTTCGTAGACGTCTTAAAATCACTTATCAGGAAAAGACACGTCCATCAGATTGGTTTCACACCAACGGATGCACTGCACGTACTTGGGGAATACGAACAGTGGAATAAAACTGCATCTTTCATAGGAGCAGACATACTATCAGGATATCTCGGTATGAGCAGGGATGAGTTCTGTTTGGAACTTAAACAGAATTTTCAGAAAAGCCTGGCCTTACATCTTGTTTCTTACTTCTGTCCTGATGTCAAAAAAGAAGATATCAGAAAGTTACTGGAATATCCTGACATGCTGATGTTCAAACCAAAGATTCCGGTAGTGATGGTAGGGGCTCCTGTAAAAGCCTATGCAAAGGAACTGAACAAGGTCATTGAAGTTGATATGGATATACCGGCTTTCTATGAAGTTGGTAATGCGGTTGGAGCCCTTGTAGGCGATGTGATCTACAGAACAGAGATGCTGATAAAACCTTCCTCAAGAGGTAGCTCTAGCTATACTCTTTTCTCGGATGAGGGCAGGCAAATATTTGAAGAATACAAGGGTGCTGTAGATCATGCAACCGAGCATGTTGAAAAATCAGTTGCACAATACATGAAAGGTTATGGTCTGAATATGGATAATGTCAATTTTCAGCTTAAAAGAGACGACATTGGAGCTGTGGGCACGATTCCACTTGAAACGCGATTTGTCGGTGTGGCTATAGGCAGTCCCAGGAGAAGCGTATGAATACTTCAATTGCACAACATCAGAACACACATGCATTGGACAATATGGATGCTCTGCGTCAAAGTGTGCGTAATCGTATAGGTATAACGGGTGATGTGGAAAAAGATGAACTCATATATCACATGGAGCATGCATCCATAGATATAAAGGACCTCTTCGCTTCCTCTTTCGGACCCCGTGGAATGAATAAGATCATAATCAGCCCGACTGATGATATTTATATGACAAGTGATGGGAAAACGATAATCGAAGAGATAGATGTGTTACATCCTGTTGTTACGTCTCTGAAAGAGCTCGCAAAGTCCATGGACAAAGTATGTGGTGATGGTACAAAGACCGCGGTCATTCTTGCTTCATCTCTCGTTGAGAATGCTGCAAAGCTTGTAGATTACGGATTACATCCAACAACTATCATAAAAGGATATCAGCTTGCTTTGAACAAAGTTTACGATATACTTGAATATGAAAGTACGATGGCAACTTCTGAAGAAGATCTGCGTTATGTAATAGAAAATGCCAGCCTCAGCAAAGGTATCGAATCCGGTCAGGCTCAGATGATAACAGATATCGTGCTAAAAACGTTTTCAAAGCTTAAAGACCTGAATGATGATGGTTCCATTGATCTTAATGAGTATATCAGGGTTATTAAAAAAGTAGGCGGGCCTGCGATGGAATGTATCTCGGGTATTATTTTGGATGAGACTCCTGCAAGACATGATATGCCTTTTCATTTCAAAGGTGCAAAAATCCTCATACTCAATTACAATGTAAAATTTGAGAGCAAGATAATAAACTCCCAGCGTAATATCAGGATAGATGGTTTTGATAATTCCGAACTTATAGCGCAAGAACAAACGAGAACTGTTAAAGCCCTTGCACAGAAGATCATTGACTCAGGAGCTGATATCGTTCTCTGTGAGGGAGATGTAAATGAATATGTGGAGGATTCACTTGCAAAACATGACATCTTACTCTTCAAGAAATTAAAGATGATGGATATAGAAATGATATCCAAAACAACAGGTGCCAACATCATTTCCATCCGGGACGATATCATTCCTGATGACCTTGGTTTTATTGATGAGGTGAATGTTGAAAAGAAAAATGGAGAATACTTCCTATTCATCTCTGTTGATGATCAGCCGATATCCACCATTCTGATATGGGAACCATTCAGATATGGTCTTGAAAAACTCGAAGAAGCAGTAGATGACGCTTTGAACAACGCTGCATTTCTTATGAAAAAGCCTGTTGTCGTCAAAGGAGGAGGCGGTATCGAATTTGTACTCTCACAAATGCTCAGGAAATATGCGTCAACATTTGAAGGAAAGGAGCAACTTGCTGTAATCGAATACGCAAATGCTCTTGAAGAGATTCCCAGAATACTTGCACGTAATGCTGGTCTCAATGAAGTGGATGCAATGATACAAATGCTCAATAATTATAACAGAGGAATCGATTGCAGGATAGACTATGAACGAAAAGTGGTTGAGAACAACCCTCCTGTATATGATTCTGCGAGCATAAAAAAGATGTCTGTCATTGCAGCAACTGAAACCACAAACAACATTTTGAGGATCGATAAGATCCTGTTGAAAAAATAATCCCGAATAAAATAGGGGAGATAAAATGTCAGAGGAAATGACTTCAAAAGAGCGATTTATGAATGCCCTTGAAATTAAGGAGGTTGACAGGGTGCCCCTCGGATATCTGTGGTTTGGTGCAGGCAATGCCGTTCTTGATCGTATGAACACTACTATGGAAGATGTTTATTATTCTGCAAAGGGAATTGCAAAGGCACAGATACTGGCACGGGAAATGTATCATCATGACAACGTTATGTCACCGTGGGGATGCCTTCTTGTGGAAGCGGAAGCACTTGGGGCAAAGTTGAATATCAAAAAAAAGTCCTACCCTACCATAGCAGAATTTCCTTTACGATCTGCCAGTGAATATGAAAAGATAAATCCGGAAGATATCGAGAGATCAGAAAGATTGAGAACAATTGAAGAATCGATTATCCTGCTTAAAAAAGAACTGGGGGATGAAGTATTTATCAGCTGTGCCTCACTTACACCGCTCATGCTTGCTTCACAGTTAATGGGTGGAAGCAGGATGTGCATGGAAATGATAAAGGATAGCGACAATTTCCACCAATTACTGGAACTTCTCACTGAGAGTTGCATTATTTTTGCAGACAAAATGCTTGATGCAGGAGCAGATGGGGTATTTATGGAAAACGGAGGCAGTGCAGCTGATCTTTTCAGCCCGGAAATGGCGAGAGAATTTGGTTTCCGGTACACCAAAGAATTATATTCCCACATACAGGACAACGGCGGTTATGTTATATCCCATAACTGTGCATCCAATGCATTTCATGATCTGGAACTGGCTTTGAAACCTGACGCACTCAACTTTGCCTCTGGTAATGTAGAAACGCTTGGAAAAAAATACGGAGTGCAATGTGAAAAGCTCCACAACCATGAGAGTATTGGTTGCAGACAGCGATATTGTTTCAGAGATTTTCAAGAATTTCATGATTCTGGTATTTGTCTAATGGGGAACATTAATCCATATATTTTCACTTCCGGGGAAATGGATAATATCGCTTCTGAAGTTAGGAATTGTATGAATGCGGCTCCTGATAAAGGTTTTATTCTATCCACAGGGTGTGAGATTCCATTGAATACTCCTCCTGAGGAAATGCAAGTTCTTCGTGAAACAATGGAATCCTGTTTCTAAAGGAGGTATCATATGTACGGAATTGCAATAGACATGGGTACAAGTGGTTTCAGGGCTCAGCTGATAGATCTCGGATCAAGTCAGGTACTTGAAACTGCAATGACAGAAAAGCATCCTCTTCCGGGAGGTAACATCACGGACCACCTTGATTTTGCTATCACTGTCGGGGAAAGTGTGGCACATGAGATTATTATTGATACGATATGTAAGTTAATACAAAGTTTTAGTATTGATCCCGCACACATAACCAAGATGGCTGTTTGTGGAAATCCAATTCAATTGTCATTTTTCCAGAACTCTGAAATAAGGGACCTTGCCTATGCCGGCGAGAACATGCAGAAAAGACTCGGCATTGGAAATATAGAGCGTAATGCAAGGGTCTTTCCGGCAAGTGAGATATTTGAGAACAGAATTGACATGAGCAATTGTGAGATAATTGTTCCTCCAGCGGTCAGGCATGAGATTGGTGCTGATGCACTTGCCATGATGCTGGAGACGGATTTCCTGGAACAATCAACCCCTACTATAGTGACCGATTATGGAACAAATGCTGAAATGGCCATTAAGGTAGGGGACCGAATCATAACAGCAAGTGCTGCTGCTGGTCCGGCTATTGAAGGACAGGGAGTGAGTTGTGGCATGCTTGCAAGTCCTGGAGCTATTTCCGATGTTAATATAGAAGGTAAATACTGGAGGCTCACCGTTCTTGATGAACATATGATAAGCCACCCCTCACATCTGGTCGATCCTTCAAGTGGCGATATAGTTGAAAGATCGACCCTAAGACCTTTGGGTATAACAGGTACCGGTCTAATCGCCTGTCTTGCGCTTGCGATGCAGACAGGTCTCATTGAAAGCCCACCCAATATCAAAAACGGCAGATTGTTTCTGAGTGAGAATATAGTGATCTCTGAAAATGATATAAAAGAAGCCGGTAAAGCCATTGGTGCAATAAGGGCTTCACAATTAACATTGATCATAGAAGCCGGTATCGCATATGAAGAACTTGAAAATATGTATATGACCGGAGCATCTGGAACCTATGTGGACCCCCGGAAGGCTATGTATGCAGGTTCCTGTCCAAAGTACTCAAAAAGAATAGTTCAGTTTGGCAATACCTCTCTAGCTCTTGCCAGAAAAATACTGACCGACAGTTCAAAGCTTGATGAAGTTATAGAGCTTTCTAAGAAGATAAAAGTGGACCATCTGATGATGGCTACAAGCGATACTTTCAAAAAGTTCTATACATGCGAGCTTTCTTATTGGACAGAAGGCATGGATATGCAATCTTATAATCGTTTTTTGAAGATATATAAACTTCCAGCCCTGCCTTCTCCTTCTGTATTCATCAAACCTGAATATGAAGTGTGTCTCTCAGATGACATAAAAGATACAAATCCTATCAATATCAGAATAATCAATGACATTGGGGTAATCGTTGAGGAGTCTGCTATCAATTGCATAATGTGCCATCAGTGTGAAAAGGAATGTCCTGAAAAAGCTATACATATCGTCCACAGAGATAATCTCATCTATGCAGAGTATAATGCAGAACTCTGCCTGGGAACAAGCTGTAAAAGGTGCATAGGAGTATGTCCTGTAAATGCCATCAATTACAGGGACATAAATACTCTGTATGAACGAAGCATATGCCCTACAGTTCAACAAGCAGCATCAAGCTCTGTAGAAAATCCATCTCAATCAACATCATCCGATTAAATTAAGAACATTGATCTAATCTACAGGTGATCAGAAGATTGATAGGTTGAACTATCACTTTTTCTGAGTTTTACAGAGCCAAAAGAACTTGATTTTCTTTTCAGCTGCATGTAAGGGTTGCCGAGCCAGGTCAAAGGCAATGTGCTTAGGACCTGTCTTGTAGGATTTCGTGAGTTCGAAGCAGACATTGCACATGAGACTTTTACACTTTTTTTATATACGATACGTTAAAAGAATATTCTCCGTATTTCAGGTTGCACATATATACCGATCATTGGCGAAACTATTGACTTAATTTTAAACAGTTTTGCATTTTGTGATCATCAGATAACTGTCATTGAATAACTGCATGCCCTTTTAAAGGGCTCAGGCAAGTGATGCCTGCCCTTCCTGAAAGGAATTCAAATTTAAAATTACATGAATTTGTTGTATTAATCATAAATTATTTATATTATCAAATATACGAAAAGTATATGAAAAATAATATATTAATCATAATTTTTTTATTCTCTATTTTTGCATCAGTACCTGTTGTAATGGCAGAATATGATCAGAACCAGGTCAAACTTATAGTACATAATGCTGCAAAGGAGATAAAGCCAGGTTTTGCTGACAATGGGATCTGGTATGAAGGGGATTCTGAACATGTCGGTCTGATAAGTGTATCTGAACATGGTCCACTAACATCTGAAATGCAAAATATTGATTACTGGGACCTGGATGAAATGCTGATCACCGGAGAGTTCCCGAACCAGATCGTAAGCAGCAGTATCATGTTCTCAGCCCCTGCGCCTGGCGGATACAGAGTTCTTGTGCAGATAGACGGTTACAACCTCCCCCTGTCTACCATCCGGCCGGTATCTGAAAATATTTTCACCAGACTCGTGGAGCAATCAGTTGCAAGTGGTGATGTCAGTAAAGGAATAGCAGATAACGGAAATATGCAAACAGGTGAGTATAGTGAAGAGGAATTCTCCGAGTATCAGGATCCTGAACTTATTCCTGATGCAAAGGATGACACCGCAGACGGAGAGATGGGATCTACGGAACATGACGATGAGTCTGATGGAGTTGATGATCTGCTTTTCACCTATCAACTACTGGAAGTGGAAGGACTCGTTGAAAATGAAGGTGAGATTGACATAGATGATATCAGTAAACAGGATATCGATGATTACCAGAAAGTTCATATGAACTATGTACTATCTGAAAATTTTATCAGAACCATGCAGGATCATGCAAAGATCGTCAACATAATCCGGGCCGAAAGTTCCGAAGACATTGATAAACTAGGTGAAATGGACCTTGGTGAAGGGCAGGATGCAGGCTCCAACAAAGAAAAGATCGAACAGGTCTTTGGAAACGACTTTAGCTTTGAGGTGGAAAGTCCGGTTAAAGTCAAAGGAGGAGCTGATTATGATGGCAAGGACAGAGTTGCAGGCAAACTCGGTGAAATCATGGATCTTGAAGTGATAAATAAAACCACAAAGGATACTCTGGGAAAGGTCAAAACCGGACATGAAGCTGCTTCTTTCTTTTCTGATAGCTACCCCGGATCTAAAATATCAAAGACCTTTGAAAGAATGGATAAAATCAACAGCGTAAAGGAAGAAGTGGACAAATACGTGGAAGCTTACAAGAATTATGAAAAGCTCAGTGAGATGAAAGGCGCATCAGGCACAAGCGCAAAAGCTCTGTATGCAGTTTCCAGAACCGGTCAGGAAGTTGCCGGCAAGATTCCTGTTGTTGGTGAATTTATAAAAAAGGAACTGGAGGTCGCTGAAAAGATCGTCATGGTAATTCCTGAACTTGACAACGCAATAAAGAACAGTGATGCAAGACAGGGCAAGATTACAAACGGTGGTATCGGCACTTCCACGCCAAACGCTTTCCTGAGTGAGTACGGTAAGGTAACACAGACATCATCAGGACCTTCCTATTCCATGCCTTATACTGATGAGAACGGTCAGGAACATGAGATCCGTCCCGATTTCTGGATAAAGGTCACTACAAATGGTGAGACCTATTATGTACCCACCGACGAATGGGAAAATCCGATTGGTGACGTAGCCATAAAAGATATTGGAAGTAGCTGGAAACCCTGGAAATGGGATAATTGCCAGGTGGTCAAACGTACTGATCCGAAAATAAGCTACAATAACGGGGAGGAATACGACCTATGAAAAAGAAGACAATGGCAGTAATTGGACTTATCCTTCTATTCCTCCTGTTCTCAGGCGGGGATGATGGTGCTACTTACGATGTTAGCAGGGATGAATGGACTTCGATGATAGCAAATGGTTATGATGACGATAAAGCTGCAAGTATGTCCGTATATGAATCTCTTGCATTCCAGGGCATAGATGATGCAAATGTGCAGGTGACACCGGAACGTGTATTTGTAAAGTACGACCAGCCACCTGTGAAGTCGGACTCCGATGCGCTCCTGGCATGGTTCTATATTATGGGCGTTGCAGCCGGGGAAGCTCCCGGTACCGACGAGATAATTATACAGATGTACGCGCAGAATAACCCGCTCTTTGAAGTCAGCGTGCCTACCGGAGATGTTCTGGATTTCCTGGAATCCCGCATAACTCTGGATGAGTTCAGAACAAAGGTCGATGTCAAAGCAATAATGTAAAAGCAGGATGCGATAACATAAGGCTCATAGGAAGGGCCGCAGGCAAAGTGTCTGATGTTCCGTACTCAATTATCGTTACATGCAGGCAACTCTTGCAGGAGTGTTGAACCATCAGGTTTTCATTCCACCCTGTTCTTTTCTCATTTTACCGGTTCCGGAATATCTTATTATCCAGCCATTGTAATTTTGTCTTTCCGTTCTTTGTGTGACGATTTCATAGTTACTTTAAAACTTTAATTTAAAGAATCGGCTACTTAACATTCGTTCACAAATCATAAGTCTTCCTGATTAAAAATAAGTCGATTGGTATCTTAGGTGGCACTTGGATACCCGGGGTAATTCAAATGACGACTACACAATACTTGCTGCTTTGCTTAGCAATGTCCTTATTGGCTGTAAACGGTGCATCCTCACAGATAGCCGAGGGGAATGAAACACAAATTACAATGAATGCATCTGATCAGGACCAGCTTGCAATCTACGGAGACTGGATAGTATGGACGGATTATCGTAATGTAACCCTGGAGGACATTGAGAACACAACATTCAATAATTATTTCCAGCTGGATACGGATATCTATGCATACAATATCACAACAGGCAAGAATCTATCGCTTGAGTATGAATCCATGCAGAATGCACCTGATATCTATGGTGACAGGATAGTCTGGGAGGACTATGGCAATGCAACTCTTCCTCCAGAGAATGAGGATCTGACAGTTGAGGACTGGCTTCAGTTCAATGTAGATGTGTATATGCATAATCTCTCCACTGAAGAGACCATGCAGATAACTACAAACGGATCTATCCAGTGGAGCCCTGCAATATACGATGACCTGGTGGTCTGGGAGGATGCCCGTAACGGCAACTGGGATATCTACATGTATAATTTGTCCTCTGAAGAGGAAATACAGATCACTGAAAACAAGTTTGCTCAGCTTAACCCTGCTGTCTGTAATGATACGGTAGTGTGGGAGGATAATCGTAATGGTAACTGGGACATCTACATGTACAATGTCACTTCCGGAGAAGAGATTCAGATTACTATGAACGGGTCGGATCAGTTATCTCCCGCTATAAGTGATGGCATAGTAGTCTGGGAAGATTACCGCAATTTTAACATGACAGAAGATAATGCTAACCTAACATTGCAGGACATAGCACAGGTCAATGCTGATATTTACATGTATAATATCACTACCGCAGAAGAATTCAATGTTACTGACAATAATTCATGGCAGGGAGAACCTGCTGTACATGGTGACAGGATAGTATGGACAGATCTTCGTGATAAGGATCAGGTAGTAGAGGATCCTGATAATACAAGACAGGATTCCATCGTCTTTGATGCCGATATCTACATGTACAATGTTACTTCAGGGGAGGAATGGCAGGTCACAGCCAATGAATCATGGCAGAATCAGCCTGATATACATGATGGCATGATCATATGGACTGATTATCGTAACGGTAACCTGGATATTTACATGTACGGCCTGTCTTCTATAATCCAGAACACAAAGGCCTGATTTGTAAAGACTCAGAAAGCCCAATATGGGATTTAAATATGAACAGGCACTACTTAAGCGCCTGCTGCTATTTTTTAGTTATTAAGGATAGCTATTACATTTCTGCTGATTTTTAAAAGCGTGTAATTCTCTTAAAGTACATAGGCCTTCAGGGGCGGGAAACCGTTGAAAGCCACGGAACAGTAACTCTGTGTGTAGGCTCCGGTAGTGAAAATATACACACGGTTTCCCTCTTTGAGGGTATGGGGAAATGTGTATTTATGATCCTCATAAAGGATGTCCATACTGTCACATGTAGGGCCGGCAAGTATAACCTCTTCAGCACATCCTTTTTTCTCACAATATATGGGATACTTGATGCATTCATCAAGAGTCTCGATCAGGCCGCCGAATTTTCCGATGTCAAGATAGACCCACCTGTACTGATTGAATTTGGCTTTTTTTGATACCATCACTACTTCGCTAACGATAATTCCTGCATCAGCTGTCAGAGATCTTCCCGGCTCGATAATAATCTCCGGCAGTTCTTCTCCGAAATCCTCGTATAAAAAGCGGTATATCTCATGGGCATAGGTTTCAAGCTCATTGGCAGGTGAAAGGTATTTTGCAGGGAAACCACCACCGAGGTTTATCATCCTGAGATGTATGCCTTTTTCAGCTGCAGCTGTGAAAAGGTATTTGCACTTGGAGATCGCGTTATCCCACTGTCCGATGTCGCGTTGCTGGGAACCTACATGGAAAGATAATCCGTAGGGCTCCAGGCCCAGTGCATGGGATTTGAGGATAAGCTTATAAATAATATCCGGGTGGGCACCGAATTTCCTGGAGAGGGGCCAGTCTGCTCCGTCACTTTCTGTAAGTACCCGGAAAAAAACTCTTGAACCCGGTGCATTCCTGGCAAGCTTTCTGAGGTCACTCTCGCAATCCGTTACAAAAAGCCGGATACCTCTTTCATAAGCGTATGCTATATCCTTCTCTTTCTTTATGGTGTTTCCGTAGCTTATACGCCCAGGTTCTACCTCAAGTCTGAGTAACTGGTCAACTTCATATATCGTTGCCACATCAAAGCTGGACCCTTTATCCTTGAGTGTGGTTATGACCTCATCCATTGGATTTGCCTTAACTGCATAATATATCTTTACAAAAGACATATGTTCGACTATCTGGTCGTACATAACCCTGATCTTTTCCAGATCAACTATTAAGAACGGTGTCTCTTTATCCCTTGAAAAACGTTTGATCTTTTTAAATTCCTTGCTGGAAATATATTCTTCCAGAGGGAACTCATACTTTTCTTTCCTCATATCTACTCCTTTTATCAGTTATCGTGTTTATTCCGAGTTTGACCCTTTTTAGCAGCTGTTCATAATTTTCAAAGCTCTCTATTGAATAATTTTTAATAAAAAGCCAGTGAAAGGATTGTAATTGCATTTTCAATATATAAAATTAATTATTAGGCTATATGGAGGTACAAAAGCATCTTGAAATTGATTATTAGTCCATTGTAGGTCATAATAGGTGGTACTGACTTCTTTTGATGCTTATTTTGGATGTAAAAGCTATAAAATTCTTCAGATAATATCTATGTCTAAAAAGAGCACTCCTGCCTTCCTATGCATGATGCATGTCTCATCTGTGCCCCATATGAACTGCAGTGTTGCAGTATCAAAACCATTGTATTGTTTCTGCAATTATTTCTATATTTTTGAAATAGCTTTCTTCCTTGCATTCACAGCTGCTGCATAGTCAGGCCTGGTTTCAAGTGCCTCGTCAAAGGATTCTACTGCTTCTTTATATCTGCCTAGCATTGTCAGGGCAATACCTTTTAGATAGCAGGCATCTGCGACATCATATTTCAGTTCCTTATTCTCTGTGGGAGGTACCCAGGTGAATCTCGGAAAACGGAATTCTATGACTTCTGCATTCTCCCTGGCCTTGTCAAAGGATTCGAGTGATTCTTCGTACCTGCCAAGTTCCATGAGTGAACTCCCTCTCGAGCACCAGGTTCCGGCAAGTTCCGGATCGATCTCAAGTGCTTTGTTAAAGGATCTTATTGCTTCTTCATATCTCTTGAGGTTGAAAAGTGCAAGTCCCCGGTTTGACCATTGAAGGGAGCTACCCGGAGCGATCTTTAGCAGGGGGTCGACCGAGTTAAGGGCTTCTTCATATTTCCCTGACTTGTAATAGATCCCGCCTTTGGAACTTCTGGCCTCTGCTGATCTTCTGTATGCTTCCAGGGCTCTTTCCTCATTGTGATTTTCTGAAAGATAATTGCCTATTTTATCCCACATCTCTGATGAGCGGTCGTATTCTGCCAGAGCTTCGTCAAATCTTCCCATCTCAACAAGCAAGTTGGCTTTAGTATAATTCTTTTGAGCTTCCTTCTCGTTTTTCTTTATGTCCATGCCTCTGGAATCTGAACCAAGTATCCTGCTGAATATTCCCATGAACTAAGCATATGTCAACATCAAAACATATATCTTTGCACCTGTTTGGTAGAATATATGGCAGGAAAAATCAATTCAGAAAAACGGATACAAAAAAGCAGTAGTAATAATAGACGGCTGTATCCTCCCGGAACCGGTATATTGGCATTACAGCAATTCAATTAACGTTTTTTTTCAGATATCTAAAAATGATTGGAAGGTTTATTTCCCTCCTGTACCGCCTGGTCCTTCGGGCATTGACCTGCTGCTGAAAGGCAGCTTGCCTTCTTCCGGGTGTTCCCCGGTTTCTGGAGTCTGTTCTTCCTGTTCAGAACCAAATCTTTCTTCCATTTTTTGCTTTACTTCTCCCGCTTTATCCTGAACGGCTTCGCTCACTGAACCTGATGAACCTCCTTTTGACTCTCTTCTTTCTTTGATTTTTTTGCCTACTTCCTCCGACCCATGTTTGACCTTTTCAGCAACTCCACTACCTGCAACCTTTGCTCTTTCCATGGCCTGAGGAATCTTACTTGCGACCTCAGGAATCAGGTCCACAACACTGCTATACCTGTGCCTTCCTGTTATGCTAAGAAGTCGTACATCATCATCGGATATAACTACAAAAGCGATGGGTTCCATGTTAACTCCTGCATATCCCCCTCCGGCAAAGCCAGTACCCATTTCTTTTTTACGCTCTCCGCCGGCACTTCCGAATCCAGCGGATACTTTCATAACGGGCATAACGGTTTTCCCGGCCCAGGTGAACGGATCTCCTATCAGCGTTTTTGTATTGATTATACTCTCAGTCTCATCCTTGATCTCTTTCATTATGTCTTCTACGCCCATATAACTCCTCCCCAATATGGATTACAGACGTTTTTCCCTATGTACGATATATGTGTCTTCTAGTTTAAAAGTGAATCCGAACATTTATAAATATATTAGATCCTCTTTGACGGGCTATCAGTCCGGATAATGGCCTTGCACTTCAAAAAAATAAGATTTGAAAAAAATGTTTTTGGGTTATGGGAGCATAAGTCAGAACTCAGCAGTTTTCCAATATGTAAGTTGGAGAAAGCTGCTTACTCAGTTGTAGGTACTACCACAACATCCCCATTTTCTTGTTGATCTTGTGTGGTCTGGTTGTTATCTTCCTCAGTTACAGTAATTGTACCGCTAAGGAGGAAATCTTCCTCTGACTCATACTCGAATGTTCCTGCCTCATCAAAAGTGTAGCTGTAAGATTCACCCTCAGCAAGTTCACCAGAGTCGAAAGCAAGTGCATCACCCGTTACTGTATGGACCGAATCATCCTGGTTTATCCAAGTGACAGTTTCACCTACAGATATCTCTATTTCAGAAGGATTAAAACCATCCTCATCAATTATAACTACGGTCTCCCCTTCTTCTTCTTCTTCTGTCTGGTTGTCCACTGTCAGATCATCTGTTGTCTGATTGTCTTCTTCAATCTGGTCGTCTTCCATTATCTGATCATCTGTTATCTGATCATCTTCTTCAATATCTGTGGTCGGATCTTCACTTATGCCGTTCTCTTCACCAATGCCATCTTCTTCAACCGGCTGGTCCTCAGTGTCTGTACAGCCAATGGCTGCAAAAACAGCTAACATCACTACAAATAATATTATCAATTGCTTTCTCATATTTTAACCCCTTTCTATCCTGATATGTCTGAACTGTTGTCTGCTTTCAAAGTGACTCCCATCACCATAAAATACAATTTGTTTAAACTAACAATTCCTCTGTTCCCGTTACAGTATGTGAATTGTCTGAATCTCCACTTAGATCCCCTGACGATTCACTGATTCCCAGATCATCGTCCTCTATACCTAGCTCCTCGTCATCTTCAAGCTCATCTTCATCTTCAATATCTGTGCATCCGATGGTCAAAAATATACCTATCAGTAATGCAAATATTAGTAATGCTTTTCGCATTAGTTTAACCCCCTTATCATAGGTTTATGTCAATTGTATTTTATAAGTCTTTTTATTCGATTATGAGGATCCCTGCATAATTTTATATTTACTATGGTTTACAAAGAGTGCTAGTGTGGCGTACTTACATATTTTGCAACGTAGTCGCATGTGCCTGAAAATATGACAATGAGATACAAAATGACTTGATTTTTTCTTAAACAAGTAACATTGTTCTCGAAGAAAACTACCGTTGGAATTTGTTTATATGGGAGTGTAGAAAGGGATTAAAACTGCCTTGTAAAAAGATATCTGAATACTGTGAAACCTTTAGCCAATGAAAAAGCGGGGCTTAGAACTCTAAGCTCCCAATGATTTCTTGAAAACAGTGCTTGTACTTATGCATCCATAGGCACTGCAATAACTTCCCCTGTTTCTTCTTCACTCAAAGCAGTTTCATTTTCTTCCACGTCATCTGTGTCATCAATGAGTTCATCCTGTACTGGCCCCTCGTAATTCTCTTCCTCTGAAGGCTCTTCTATCAGCTCCTCATCCTCTTCACCAAGTTCCTCATCTTCGAGTTCCTCATCCTCTATGCCCAGATCTTCTTCATCTCCGCCATAATCTGTGCATCCGACGGTCAGGAACATACCTATCAGTAACGCAAATATTAAAATTGCTTTCCGCATTAATTTACCCCCTTATCTAAAAGGTATATCAATTGTACTTTAAATATCTATTTATAGCTTGCACTATTCTCTACATTTGATTGCAATTATTATACTGAGTATCAGGCACTTGGCAGTTGCATTTTATCGTGCCTGGCAGGTAACATTGTTATCGAAAATGACTTATTGACCAAGCTTATTCTATTTCATGATGTTAACAACAGGGGGAGTGAGATATAGCTGATAAAAGTAACAAACTTTCGGAAAATGTTCCGGGCCCATATTATGTTGATGAAGAATGTATAGGTTGTGAGGTGTGTGTGGATACTGCTCCGGATAATTTCAAGATGGCGGAAGATGGCACACATGCTTATGTTTACAAGCAGCCAGAGAACGATTCGGAGAAAGAATTATCCGAGGAATCATTAGCAAGCTGTCCGGTAGATGCTATCGGAAACGACGGTTAAAAACCCTTTATTTTTTAAATAAGCCTCTTGTTTTTACTTCTGCTGATCCCCTTATAATATCTGGGAACAGCATGTTTCTTTTTTTTGACATCAAAGATTATATAGCCAAGTTCCCGGATACCTTGTAGTGGTGAAAAGTGTGGATGTTCAACGTGCATTGAAAGTTGCTATCTTCTTAACATCCATATTCTTTATTCTGGAAGTGATCGGTGGGATCTTATCCGGTTCTCTGGCCCTGTTGGGTGACGCCGGGCACATGTTAAGGGATATATTCTCCCTGGTTGTTTCATTGGGTGCGATCAAGATCTCAAGAAACTTAGAACCAACAATTACCCGAACGTTCGGATATCATAGGGTGGAGATATTTGCTGCTTTGATAAACGGATTTTTATTAATAGGGGTTAGTCTATGGATCATTATAGAAGCATATCAACGATTTCTCACGCCCGAGCCTGTTGAGAGTACCATAATGCTTATTGTTGCATTGGTAGGTCTGTCAGTGAACGTTTATGTGACCCTTATGCTCCATGGCAGTCATGACCTGAACGTACAGAGTGCCTTTATGCATGTGTTAACGGATACTCTGTCTTCAGTAGCCGTTATTTTTGCATCGGTCTGGATATATCTTACCGGGCAGGTAATAGTGGATCCAATTCTCAGCGTGGTAATTGCCCTATTCATCATGCTGACTGCAGTCCCGATAATAAGGGAAAGCCTTCGGATACTGCTGGAATTCGTCCCAAAAGACCTCAAACTTGAAGATGTGATCTCCGATATAGAAAATACTGAAGGTGTTGAAGGTGTTCACCATGTGCATTTCTGGAGTCTGAGTTCTCAGGTCAATGCTCTCAATGCTCACATATTTACCCTTGAGCAGGACATGGCAGAAGTAGAAAAACTAAAAAGGACTCTAAAAAAGAAACTTGCGAAATATAGGGTTAAACATGCAACACTTGAGTTTGAGTTCGAAGAATGTTCCGTTAAAGACTACACGTGCCATGTTGGTGATTTAAACCAAAAAAGGTAGTATAAGGAAATAATAGGGAACGGTATGAGGGAACAGTATCCAGTTTTTTGTTGTACGCCTTTATCGTCAGTTTGCCTATTTATTCATCCCTCTGTGAGGCGAGATCAACTCAAAACTGTTTATATACGGAAAATCATGTCTAAATACATTGGTTGCTTCATTCTTGTTATTTGCATGTAGTGGTACTTCTCTTAGTATCTTATTATTTTTATCTTCCCAAAATCTTGCCCAATACAATCATATCCCCCCATAGTCCTCTGGTATTGGTTAATACTTTGTTTATGAGAATGACTTCTGCTATGCAACTACAGTTGTCATTGTATTCATTCCACTCTCCCTTACTTCATACCGAACCCTTTCAGAGGTCAAGTGCCATTAGACACCTCAACCTACAAATTAGAAAACTAAATTTATTGTATTTAATTATATCTTGGGTGAATTTCATACCGGATTTTAATTTAACGCCACATAAAATCGAAATAATATTATGCAACAAATATATGCCGAGTACTGCAAAGTACGGACAGGTTATTATATCAGTGAGGTTCCAGGCTAAAGCCAGTCATACGTGTTTATACGTAGATTCAACTTTATCCACTCCGGGAATGCCTGTTCAGCATGAAGGTATATGCATTTCTAATGATACCGAGTCAATTTTATGTCCATTCTCATTGAAAAGTGTCATTAAAAAGCAGTAATCACCATCTGGGACTTTTTCCAGCTGGTTAGAATAGTTAATGCCTTTAGAGAGCGTCCCTCTGCCTGCTACATTCATGTCTGTTGATAAAAAGAAACTGTCCACAGTATTTCCTGAATCCTTGTTTATCACTTCACTGGTCACAGTATAGTTCTTCTGTTCTGTGGCGGGATTTGCAACTGTGAAGTAGAGGGACATAGTATCCCGGACAGAGATGCCTCTTTCGCTGGACATATCATCTTTTCGGATGATATGATATCCATTGTCATATCTGCCATCAAAGCGCAAAAGACCGACATCATTTGAACTGAAACGATCCGTGAAACATACATCACTATATTTGTGATCGCTATTATCGATCAGGTATATGGAACCCTCCGGACTGTTCACAGGAGCATTTTCCATTATCTCGAGGGTAAATGCCATATTAGTCAGCATTATATTCCCTACAAGTTTTTCGTTGAAATCATTCCAGCTGACAGGTGCGGCAATCTTCCCTTCTCCGGTTTCGAATAGATTTTCTGTGATCGCACCACTGGGATCAGACAGATATATATTTTCCTCGTCATAAGCCACTGCAACAACAGCGTGCCCCTTTTTTATGTTATCCTGATCAGTATACTGGAAAGCCAGCAAAACTGGTTGTCCCTTGTCTATGTTATTCCTGATTATAGAATTGAAATTATCAACATCGAAATTATCAATATTGTAACCCCACAATGTCCTTTTAGTATTTATGGACCATTTTTTGGAGGTGTATTCTTCCAGTGACTTATCAAATATATTGTATTGCCCTTCGAAGGTTTCATCATGTCCTGAATTGAAGTATGCGGCGATCTCCCAGGGTTCTACCTGTCTGTTATTGTAATTCAACATCATTGAAAGGCAGGCATAAAGGCACCAGTTGGTGTCTCCCTGGTTGTAATAAGGTATCGTTAGGGCTGTAGCAATATTAGCTTGGCTGTCTGTATTAGCGGGCAGTCCTTCAGTACCACTGGTTGCCGCAACGTTATACGATATTAACATTATGCAGAATATTTTGACCATAAACGGCAGGTCAATTCTTCGAATAATGACATGTCCCCCTGTTCCACCCATACTTAATTTTACCAGGCCATGCAGCAATTTGAGACTGATCTCATATTATGGTAAAGATAGTTTACATAATCTCCATCAATGGCCTGACTTAATAAGAAATCTGTGCCGCAGTATAAATAAGTGCCTCTTCATGCCGATATGGTAATAGTTATAATTATGATGTGGAAATTTGATGACAAGCATTATTTTTCCTGCACTAGTCACATATTGCCGGCCAGTTTTAGATAATTAAAATTCTGTAATAGTGGCTCGGAATCTTTTTAGTGAGAGTATTCAATTTCGAACAAATTGTAAGGGAAAAATATAGTATGAATGATGACGGTAAATGATATCACATTCCATATGCCGTTTTTATTTTTCGCGGATAGTATAATTACTATAAATACTATGATGCAGTTTTTAAAATACGTTGATTTATATTTGTATAACTATACATGGATAAATTTGTAGACATTTTTAAATCCGATTCAATATGACCCCATCTGTCAGGCCCAAAATACTTATTGTAGACGATGAGCCCATGAATGTTGAACTGCTTGAGGCTTATCTTATATCTGATTATGATATAATTACTGCCCACAACGGCTCACAAGCCCTTGATATGATTGTGACCGGGAAACCAGATCTTGTCCTTCTTGATGTGATGATGCCGGATATGAACGGTTATCAGGTATGTGAGAAGATCAAGCAGTCTGCACAAACTCAGTTCATACCTGTTGTCCTGGTGACCGCCCTTTCCGGACGGGAGGACCGACTGAAGGGTATGGAATCACATGCAGACGATTTTCTTACAAAACCTGTGGACAGGCTTGAACTTAAGATGAGGGTAATGTCTCTTTTAAGGATTAAGTACCTGCACGATAAAGTCACATTCGAACGTGATCAGGCGCAGAACTATCTTGATGTTGCTGGAGTGATGATGCTTGTTCTTGATAAGGAGCATAAGGTAACCCTTGTCAATAAAAGAGCAACGCAGATACTTGGCTATAGAGAAGATGAGATATTGGGCAGGAACTGGTTCGACACTTTCGTACCCGAATCTTCTGGTCCTTCCTACAGGGAAAGCTGTCTGAAGCTCCTGGATGCAGGCAATGGTGATATTTTCTATTCCGAAGGACCTGTAATATCAAAGAGCGGTGAAGAAAAACTGATATCCTGGTACAGTAAGTCATTGAAAGATAAAAAAGGTGTTAGTGTTGGTGTCCTAAGTTCCGGTGAGGATATCACCCAGCGCAAGAAAGTGGAAGAAAGCCTCAAACAAAAGACTACTGCCATGGAATCCTCCGTCGATGGTATGGCCATCCTTGATGAACACGGCAGGTATGTGTATCTTAATGCCGCACACGCCAGAATGTATGGATATGAAAGTCCTGAAAGTCTTCTTGGAAAGTCCTGGGAGATCCTCTATGATATGTCCGAGCTCGAACGGTTCCGGAAAGAGGTTATGCCGGAGTATCTAACCAATGGGGAGTGGAAGGGGGAGGCCATTGGTCTGAAAAAAGATGGCACTCGTTTCTTCCAGGAAATGTCTCTGACAAGTCTGGACAAAGGGTCTATATGTGTTGTAAGGGACACGACCAAACGCAAAGAAGCTGAAAAACAGTTGCAGCAGTATGCCGGGAATTTGAGGTCCCTGAATGATATGAAAGATCTCTTTACCGATATCTTGCGACATGATCTTCTTAATCCGGCAGGAATTGCAAAAGGATTTACAAGTGTGCTCCTGCAGAATGAGACCGAACATTCTAAAATGCATAACCTCAGGATCATAGACGACAACATTACAAGACTTATCGACATGATCGAGTCAGCCGCCCAGTTTGCCAAGCTGGAGGATATTGATAATCTCGAATTCAGGCATATGGACCTGCGGACGATCCTGTATGAAGTAGCAAGTAACTTTGAGGTCCAGCTGGAGTCAAAGAACATGCATCTGGACCTGCACCTTAGTAAGAGCTACTATGCAATGGTGAGTCCTGTTATCGAAGGTGTTTTCGGTAACTACCTTTCTAATGCTATCAAGTATAGCCCATCCGGCAGCAGTATCACAGTAGAGGTCGAAGACTTTGGCGGGGAATGGAAAGTGAAATTCATCGATTGTGGGGAAGGTATACCGGACTGTCATAAGAAACTTGTCTTTGATCGCTTCAAACGCCTGTCTAATAAAAAGAAGGGTGTTAAAGGCACGGGGCTGGGACTTGCTATAGTCAAGAGGATAGTTGACCTGCATTACGGCAGGGCAGGTGTTGAGGACAATCCTACAGGAAAAGGCAGTGTATTCTGGGCAACTATCAGGAAACAATAATTGTAGTCCGGAATCCTTTACTGCTATTGTTCTCCGATATCTTCATTCCAGACCTCCGGATTCTCTTTTATGAAGTTACTCATCATTTTCCTGCACTCTTCTATATTAAGGTCTGTCACACTAATTCCGTGCTCCTTCATGAATACAGAAGCACCCTCGAAATTCCCGGATTCACCAACAATGACCCTCTTAATACCAAACTGTACGGCAGCTCCTGCACAAAGATAGCAGGGCATCAGTGTGGAGTAGAGAACTGTGTCATCGTACCTGCCTATTCTTCCGGCATTCCTGATACAGTCTATTTCAGCATGTGCAAGAGGGTCGTTCTCCTGAACTCTCCGATTATGGCCTCTGCCAATAATCTCTCCGTTCTTTACAAGAACGGAACCGATGGGTATGCCTCCTTCCTCAAGTCCTTTTCTTGCTTCTTCAATAGCGCTTTGCATAAACTTGTCCATCTGTTATCCCTCAATATTGCAGGCAATTTCTATGTGCTTATTTTTATATAGTTGTATATATAGTTTATTGGCCTGCCAGTGTATTTCCATCTCCGCTAAAGGAAAGCCTTTTCTATCCTGAACACACGATCGTTCTTTCGAACCCTGTCAACAACTGCCAGTCCTGTTTCATTTCCTTTTTCTGCATAATTGACACTTTCTCCGTCAACTATGAGGCAGGATACTTCCTGTTCGATATATGTGGTGTTGCCTTCGATAATGATATTGTCTCCTACTGTGAGTCCCTGTTCCAGGAGTTTCACGGATGCTGCATTGTTTTTTGGGAAGAAATTGGTCACAATTCCCACGGCCTGTCTCTTTACAGGAGAAGCATTCATATCATGGTCACAGGCAAGTCCTTCCGGTCCGGGGTATCCGAAGTAGAATCCCGTAGAAAAACCGCGATTGTACTCCATACTCATCTCTTTTTTCATCATAGTTGCAGTTTCAGCGGCATAGGTACCGGCCAGATGCGAATCAATGGCTTTACGGTAACACTTTGATATGGTGGATGTATATCCGGGATTGCGCAACCTGCCTTCCAGCTTAAAGGAATCGATACCTGCTTCAACAAGCAAGGGGATGTGTTCTATCATGCAGAGATCCTTTGCGCTGATAAGGTATTTTCCATCGATGACCACTCTTTCACCACTGTCCGAGTGTAGTGACCATTCCCATCTGCAGGGCTGGCTGCATTCTCCGCAGTTCCCAGATTTCCCTGAAAGGTATGCTGAAAGATAACACCTGCCGGATACTGCCTGGCACATCGCACCATGTACAAAGGCCTCCAGTTCTAATTCCGTATCCTCTCTGATATTCCTGATCTGCTCAAGGCTCAGCTCCCTGGCAAGCACAACCCTGTCTGCACCCATGGATTCGTAGAAATCGACGGTTTCCTGGTTGGAGACGTTCGCCTGGGTGGATATATGGATCTTAAGGTCATTGGCTGCTGCTTTCATTATAGCTGCCGGATCCCAGACTATCACCGCATCGACTTTTGCAGATGCCGCAGCTTCCATCACATTACTGAGTTCCGGAAGGTCACCCGGGTAGATCACAGAGTTTACTGCCATGTAACCCTTCAGTCCGTACCTGTGTATACTTTCAACAAATTCTGCCAGATTCTCGGATGTGATCTCCTTTGCCCTTGATCTCAGGCTCAACCTGTTGAGGGAAAAATAGACAGCGTCAGTATAATCCCTGCATGCTGTAAGGGAAGCCATATTTCGAACTCCTGTTACAAGTTCCGGAGCTGATCCTTTCTTCATGTCTTTTGACATGGGTTATGGATAAGGACTATTCTTTAAATCCTTTCTGTTAGTAACACAAGTAAATTCATTTTGGTGTCAACTTTTGTTTGTACTCAATAACATATATATATCATAAAACACTATATCGATTTGTCAACTAATGTTAGGATGCCCTACGGGGAATACTGTGGACTAAAAACGACAGAACCTTGAAGTATAAATTTTAGGGTATAAACAGAGGTGAAGAGATGGCTCCAGTTATGCCATTGGTTATGATGCCGGAAGGCAAAGTGAGTAAGATCGTTTCTATTAACGCAGGCCGCTCCCTGATGAATCGGCTGATGTCCATGGGATTTATCGAGAACTCATTCCTTAAGATCAAAAGGGACAATATGGGCTCTCTTATTGTTGAACTCAACGGCTGCAGTTATGCACTTGGGAAGGGGATGGCTTCAAAGATTATGGTACAGGAATGCTCCGGCTGATCCATCCATCTTATCTAAGTCCGATCCATATAGTCTTTTTTCTTTCTTTGTTGTTTCGGATGCCAGGCCATACTCAAAGTACTAAAGGCCAGGAGCCCGGTACGCAAAAAAACATGAAAGAAAAGAAAGGAATTTTACCAGGATTCCCTTCTTACTTATGTGTAAAATATGCCACTATCCCTTTACCGACATCATCGATACGGCAGAATCCGAATCTCTCGAACTGGACCACATTGTCCAGCTCAGTAGCTATCTGTTTTTCGCCTATACCCCTGAATTCACCTTCCGGTGAGAGTACTGTAACAGGCATTCCGTTCACAGGTGCCCAGTGAATTATCTTCATTCTTTCTTTCTTTACAGATACAATGGAATCGTCCAGATAACGTGCCTGCAGAGGTTCCAGAGAAGTGATCTCAATATTGTAAAGATCCTTGAGCCTGATTCTGGACCCGATGCTTAGTTTTTCTGCATCCTCTTTACATACGTACAGTTTTGGACCGACCTCTATCTCACGGTTCCCACGGTCTTCTGCAGGATGCAGGGACGGTGTGGCAATACAAGGTTCTGTGCCTGTTATGTCAATATCAGTGGGATCCCACACAAAGAAATACCTGTTTGCCCCGGAATCGATAAGCTTCCGGTTCTCAGCATAGAGTGTGTCGAGACTGATGCTGATGTCCGTTTCTCCTACGCCCATGTCAAGCATGAATTTACGGATGGCTTCAGGTACAATACCACGTCTTCTCAGAGCACGTATGGTTGGCAGACGGGGATCGTCCCAGCCGGAATATTCACCCTCCTCGATGGCATGTCGCAGACCACTTGTACTGAACTTACCGAACTCATGTATCTTTACACGACCCCAATGAGTTGTCTTTGGATACTTCCATCCTAAATACTTGTAGATATAACCCTGGCGTTTCTCACTGTCCATCAGGTCCTTGCCCCTGATAATATGGGTCATGCCGAGTTCATGGTCCTCGATGGCACCTTCGAAATCCAGCAATGGCCATACGCAGTACTTATCAGCAATCTCCTGGCGGGGGTGAGGTGTCTTCACTATACGGAACGCGCCGAAATCACGCAGTGCAGGATCCTTGTGCTGTATGTCGGTCTTTATCCGCAGGACTGCTGATTTTTCTTCATACTCCCCCGAAAGCATTTTTTCCCAGTGCTTCAGGTTCTCTTCGGGACTGGCATCCCTGTGTGGACAGGCTTGTTTTGCATCTTTGCATTTCTTGAAATCCGCACCGTCACAGAAACATACGTATGCATGTCCCAATTTTATGAGCTTGTTCGCATAATCGTAATACAGGGGAATCCTGTCAGAAGCAATAACCACCTCATCCGGATCGGCTCCCAGCCACTTGCAGTCATCGATATACCAATCATATGCCTCAAGCATTGGGCGCTTTGTCTGCGGATCGGTATCATCAAAACGTATAATGAACTTACCGCCGTATTTCTTTACATACTCGGAGTTTACAATGATACCCCGGGTGCTTCCAAGAGTTGGCGGACCGTTGGGATTTGGAGCAAAACGCATTACAACTTCCTGCCCTTCTTCAACATCCAGCTCTTTCAAACCTTTATCGGGTTCCTTTTTGGTGCAGAGTTCTTCAATAAGCTCGGGAGCTATCTGTTCAAGCCTGGCCTGCCATTGCTCCGGAGTTTCTTTTGCAACCTCGGTAAGTATTTCCAGGATAAAGGGAGTTACTTCCTTTGCTTTGGAACGCAGGTGAGGGCATTCCCCCATAACGCGGCCCATAACAGCTCCGATCTGCGGGGGCTGCCCGTATTTTACAGCATTCTGGAGGGCATACTTCTCTACTGTCTTTTTGTCATCCTCGGTTAATGTCATCTCTATTCTCCGCAAAGATAGAATCTTGATTAAGATAGACCATAATATGTTTACTGTACACAGTTCAATAGGTGAATTATAAGAACCTGACTTAAATGTGCGCTCACAGGGGCTTGCATATTTCCCTTATGCGGGCTGCCTTGGAGATGACATCACAGATATCGCTTTCAAAATCAGACATGAACTGCTCCACAGCATCACCTGGAACAGCACCGGATGACGAAGGCTTGATCAGTTGTTCCTGCTCAAGGACGCGAAGGGAATAACGCACTTTATGAGTAGGCATGCCTGTTTCCTCTGCAAGCTTCAGTATCCCGATAGGACCGCGTTCTACTACTGCTCTTAAGACCATTAAATGGCGTTCTGCAAGTTCCAGTTCTCTGTTAATCTGATCGAACAGCATTATGCAACCTCGTTCCCTAAAATACCAATACCTTCGATTTCCACTTCCACAAGATCGCCGGGATTGAGCTCGCCAACACCGGGAGGGGTGCCTGTTGCTATTATATCGCCGACTTCCAGTGTCATTATACCGGATATGAATTCTATCAAATAAGGCACATCAAATATAAGATTGGATATATTCGAATCCTGTCTAATCTCCCCGTTGACCCGTGTTTTTATGGGTGCATCATCAGTTTCAAAATCCTCTGCCGGGACAATGAAAGGCCCGACTGGTGCAAACGTGTCAAAACTTTTTGATCGGGTCCATTGCCCATCTCTGTTCTGGAGGTCCCGGGCTGTTACATCGTTGAAACAGGTGAATCCGGCGATTACGTCGCTGGCCCGTTCATAACTTATGTTCTTACATCTCTTGCCGATGATTACCGCAAGTTCGGCTTCGTAGTCCACTTTTTTACTGGACCTCGGATAGTTGATCTTACCTCCATGTCCGATCAGGGCAGAGGTAGGTTTAAGAAAAAGAACAGGTTCTTCCGGAACTCTCATACCAAGTTCAACAGCATGGTCATGGTAGTTCAGACCCACGCATACGATCTTTGTGGGAATGCTTGGCGGAAGCAGCTCAAGATCTTCCAGTTCATAGGTTTTCCCGTCACTGTCATGAGAATTGACAATTCCGTTACTTACTTCTCCGTAGAAGACTTCATCGGAATACTTGAACCGGCCGAACATTAATGGACTCTTTGCTTTCATTCTAGATAAGGATAGATGTTATTTAGCCAATATGATGCAAACTAAACTCACTTACTTTGCCGGGACAGGAATGCCATTATCCACTATTCATGCCTGCATATACCGGCTGTTCCTGTCATGGCAACGGTACAATAACACGTCTTTTCAGATCAACTCCAGGAGTTTGAATGCTATAAGTATTGCAACGATTCCGACAATCCAGAACTTGATAGTTTCATTCAAAGGTATCCTGATATCCACATTTTTGCTGACGTCAGATTCGCCGGCTTCAAAAGATGTTATGTTATTAGAATGTGATCGATCAGAACCGGTCCCTTCTATCTCCCTTATCTCTTCCCTCGCTGGATGTGCGGTCTGTTCACGTAAGGCCTGCTCGCAAGCAGTTTCAGGCCGGGTATCGGAAGTGATAATGTTTTCAGTATTCTCTCCTGTATCGGAAAATGAAGCAGCCACTTCTTCTTCTTCTTCTTCTTCTCTCTCTACTTTTACACCGGAAACTGCAGCAAAGGTCACTTCATGTCCTGCTTCCTGAGAAGTTGCTTGTGAAAACCTGCTGTTTTCTGTTGCTTCTCCAAAGAACGTAGTATCATCTTTGTTTTCTTCTTCCTGATTGGAACTCCGACTGGAAAAAATTGACTCGTCGCCGGTCGGGGGAGTGAAAACAGTCTCCTCGTTCTCTGGATTATCAGTCACCAGTTCTTCGTATGTTTCTGCTTCTGAATAGGTATCATCGGCTATCGTGACCTCTGAAATGTCATGGTTCTCACCCGAAGATATGAGAGGTTCCAAAGAATCTGTTTTCTTTCCTATCATGTCCTGGTAGTCAGGATCGATCTCTACTGCATGATCGAAACTACTTTGTGCATCATTGAAACGTCCCATTTTTTCCATTACCCTGCCTCTTCTGAACCATGCCTCGGCGTTATAAGGGTTAGCGTCCAGGGATTTTGTATAGTATTCGATCTGTTTATCCGGGGTCCTGGCATTTTCGGCCATCTCGAACCAGGTTTTAGCAGCTTTTAATTTCTTTTTTGTTTTGACTTCATCCATCATTCCCATAATAACACCTTGATCAGTAAACATGGATCATATTCTGAATAACGATCTGAACCGGAAGAGAATTTTTATTGTTGTAAGTAATTATATAATGTTATATAAATAATTACTTTAATCTCATTTTCTAAGATATTCTTTGTCTTGATTTTAAATTACCTTATCACAACTTATTTCTGATATACTTCCGACTAGAATCAAGAGAACGCAGGAGACAGTAAGATGAAAGAACCTGTATCTGAAGATCACATAAGCGAAATGGAGAGGATACAGCTCCTTGTAGCATTGAATGCCCGCCTTTTTCATGAAAAAAGAGCTCACAGATAAAGACCGCGATCTGATTGACAACTGTACCTCCTATATTAAAGAAAAGACAAAAGAAGATAAGCTTGAATTAAAAACCGGAAATCTGACAAGAGATGAAGCAAAACAACTGTTCGATGAAACTGCGGGACTGATGAGGGCAATCATGGACCTTAAAGACATAGAAGAGGATACGGCAAGAATTAAACGAAAAGAGTTTCATGAAGTCTTTTCACGCGAGAAGGTTGCTGAAGCACGAAGATGGTTACAGCTCTCAAAAGGTATTGTTTAACGCCAAATAGCACATCTGCCTATTGATCCTGATCTTTTTCATTATCCGGTACCACATATTCAAAAGACCACATCGGTAACCCTTTCACCTCTGTGTTCTCCAAATGCTCCATTTCATGAGCGGCGTAATAGGCTGAAGGACCAGTGAACATAACAACGTTCTCAGTAGTTTCCCGGATAGATATCTTTTTTTTCTCGGTGCTTACACTTGCCATCAGGATCTTCCTGGCTCTGAGGGTTATGGAATGGGGCCTTGTGAGTAATACCCTCGCGTCCATGTTGCCACATTTTTCCAGCCGGTTCACGTTTCCCTCTTTAGCGACTACTTCCGGGTCTATTAGCAGATATATATCTTCAACAGTGTTTCCAGTCTTCGTTTCCTGGTCGTAGGGCGTATAAACCCTCATAACAGAGATACTTTTCAGATGTTCCGCTGAATAACTCCATGCCCCTCCTATTTTCAATGAGAGCAGCATCGGATAGAAGGCGTCTCTGGGAAGGTCGAACTTGCTGAAAATAGCTTCTTCCCTGGCATTGAACACCAGCATAGATCTCAGGTCACTTACTTTCATGGTTGCCGGAGATATTGTAAATGAGAGATTAATACTTTGGCGATACACAAAGGTCGCACGGTTAGATGAGTCTCCGGTCTGTCAAAGCTACCTGATACACGTATCCGTAAAACTTTGTTATAGGCTGCATGGCCGTAATGATGTACAGCCCCGGATTGTAGTAGGATGGAAGGTTTATACGTGCTCTTTTTTTCTTCCCTGATGTGTCAGGAGCGGTCATTGACCACCTTCTTCTGTTACTGACGCAGGAATGTTCCCGTTCGCAGAACTATCCCCTGACTCTGTAATGTTATCCATCTCTGAAAGGTTTTCGGAAAAAGTCTGTTCGATCGTTCCCAGTGGAGTATCAAAATACATTACTCCTTCAATTGTCCACACTACTTCGCCTTGTCCCAGTGCACTGAAGATTGCAGAGGGCACCAGGGTTGGTTGTGCAGTAAAGTTTGTTGATGTTCTCCTTCCTTCATCCGGAGGAATTTCTACAGGTTCCTCAAAGCTTCCATTGCCAATACTCACATCATTAGCATAGACAGTATAATTCATTCTCTCAAGCCTGGCAGTGACATCGTTGGGATTGTAAATGTCCAGGGTGAGGTTCAGTTCGACCACATCTGAACTGAATTCATTTACCCCGATATTCCTGACCGTGATTTCTGTGTCTTCTAATGCTCTTATCTGCTCTTCTCTTGTCTCGCAGCCCATAGTTGCAATACTTGCCAGCAGAAGCAGGACGACCAATCCGCTTCCCAATAAGATATTTTTCACTTTAAAGCGCTCCTCGCATCTATCTTTTCATCTGTAAAAAAGATTATTGCATCACCTTAAATCATATTAGGAAACAGTGGTCTTTGTTTGCTTTTCAGTCAGATATGTTTCTCTGGAAAAGACAGCCCGGTATAAATAAAAACAGAATACGTCAGTGAAGTTGTTAACTGTTCTGAAAGAAAATCTGGAAACTAAGTTTATATTCTACTACTTTCATAAGATTTATATCTACATAACGGAGCAGAGAGAATGAAGATCAGAATGGTAAAATGTAACGACGTAGGCATCAGCAACTGTGATTATATTGTTATGGGAGATGATATGGAAGAGGTTGAAAAGACTATGTTCGAACATGTTGAGAATGTACATCGTAGTCTGCTTGAAACTATGTCCCATGAAGAAGTTCATGACCTGAAGCACAGGATATCAGCTTTCCTTGGAAGAAGCTGTGGTTGCGGCCACCTCCCAAAGCCATAAGTTAAGAAGTACAGTAGTGTTCATGCGGCATAGATGCCTCACTGTTTCAATATATCCATTCCTGTCCGGGCATATATCTCAACTGCAAGGCATCTATTAAAGGGGGCTTACTTCAGACACAATTGTCCGAATAATTGTTAAGTAAATATTCTATAAGTAGCTATAAGGAAGATTGTTCCGAAACAAGGACTATTACTGTTCCTGTTAAGCCATTATACTAAAAAATCTTGATACGCCTGTTATTTTTGATATAGGCATAAGCATATATATTGTACGACATGAATATTGTATGCATTATGGGAGATGGTATTTTTGAAAGCATTGGTATTCGCAGCAGACGGCTTTGAAGACGTGGAACTCTTTTATCCGTACCACCGTCTGAAAGAGGAAGGAGTAGATGCGAGAATTGCATCTATGGAGAAAGGAAAGATCACAGGTAAGCATGGATATTCTGCTGACGTTCACGTAAGTTTTGCTGAAATTGATCCGGATGAATATGATATACTGGTGATATCCGGAGGTAAAGGCCCTGAGAAAATGCGCCTTGATGATCATGCACTGGAGATAACCAGACATTTCTTCCGGGAAAACAAACCAGTTGCGGCAATCTGCCATGGTCCCCAGGTATTGATATCTGCAGGAGTAATTCAGGGGCGAAAGGCGACAAGCTGGCCCGGTATTATAGATGACCTGAAAGCTGCCGGCGCAGAGATATTTGATAAAGAAGTCGTGGTCGATGGCAATCTGGTAACTTCCAGAAGTCCTCATGACCTCTTTGCATTCGGCAGAGAAATGGTCAGACTTTTGGGTAAAAAATAATCATTCTTAAAAAAAATCCAAAGCACTGGAGCGTTAATTCTCCAGTATTTCTTTCATGGTTTGCTCCACACCAAGGGCAACGCCTTCAACTTCAATTCCACCTTTGCCTTTTGCTCCGTCACCCACCACAAAAAGGTTCCTCACGGGCGTACTGTTAGTCAGGTCAGTTCCGGAAGATGACCTGTTCACAGGCCAGCCATTCGAATATGACTGGATGAGAAGCACTTCATAATTCTTGCCGGCAAAAATATCCTCAAGGTCCCGGAGTCCGAGCTCTATCTCTTTCTCAAGTTCGTCGATATCTCCTTCGCAAACACACTGATGCGACATTGTCAGGTGTTTCCCGGCAGGTGCAAGGGCAGGATCCATATTTGTTACTTCATTAATGCCATTGATCCTCTTTGCATATGGTGTTAGTAGTACACCTCCATGTCCTATGAGAGGTTTGTCCGAGGAAAGGCATATCTTGACACCTGCGGAAGGTTTCAGTTTTTTCGTTTCATTAATGTAATTCTGCATTTCTGTGCTTTCTGCATCACTGTCCAGCAGGTCGACCGTGGCTGAATGTCCGATATCACTGATTACCAGGTCGGAGATGTACTTCTGTCCTTCAGATACTACACCTTTGATTCCCCCGTTATCGGTCACTATCTTCGTGAC
The DNA here is from genome assembly GCF_004745425.1 of Methanolobus halotolerans. GTDB lineage: Archaea > Halobacteriota > Methanosarcinia > Methanosarcinales > Methanosarcinaceae > Methanolobus > Methanolobus halotolerans. The sequence continues at coordinate 205,957 of NZ_PGGK01000003.1, forward strand.
CTCTGCAGAAGTGTGGATAATTCCTCCATTAGCGCGTATTATACCGGCAAGTGCATCCGTAATAGCCTTACATCCACCAAGAGGTACCCCTGCACCTCCGTATCTGTAGAGGTTCTCGATAATCTCGAAAGCCTCTTCCACAGGTACGTCTGAAGATCGGAGACTGAGTGCCCAGCCGAAAAATGAATCGGATATCCGATGACTCCATTCCTGTTCTATATGCTTTGTGCACCATTCATCAAAAGAGCCTTCTGTAGGTGGATTCTTCCTCGTATATATTATGTAGAAAGCAAGTTTTATACGATTGATCAGAGAGAAGGGTAACTTAAAATCCTCGAACAGCAGGTCTTTATGTCCGAACTTGTAATCTGTATCGCCTCTTTTTCTTGGTATCCTTATAACAGCAGCTGGTTTTTCACGTACGATTGTTACTTCCGCACCTACATCGTTCAGTAGTCTGGCAAGAGGTCCCGAGGGCCCGTGGGGTATCATATGCAACGCACCAGTTGATAACTGGAAACCTTTGTAAGTTATGTTCGTGAACCTTCCTCCTATCAGGGGGAGTTGCTCAAATACCTCTACATCATGTCCTGCCTTTGATAATTTAGCTGCGCTCAGGAGTCCACCCAGCCCGGAGCCGATGATTATTGCCTTCATATCATACCTCTATCGCCCTAACGGGGCAGTATGCAGCACAAACACCGCACTCCGTACAACTGTCTCCCATACTCGCCCTGACCCTTACGATGATGGCATCAAACTTGCAAAATGTGGCACACTGTCCACATCCAACACAACGATTACTTATTTTCATAGTACTTCACCGGACTTTGTTTATTATAAAAGGACTAACAATAAAAGCATTTTTGTCCGGACTGGAGTTCCGGATATATGATTGTATCTTTAACGGCTGTAATTTCTTATAATCTGTTCTTGCAACCAGTTATATTCGTCATTTCATATCAAATAATATTCCAGGTATGATAAAAGATAGAAAAATATATTATTATCTTCGATTATTTATATGTTCATGGACGAGGTCGATATTGCCATTTTAGAACAACTTTCCGGCAACTGCAGAAAACATAGTACTGTCATAGCCAATGAATTAGGCGTGGCCACATCCACGGTGCACAAGAGGATAGAGAAGATGCATGCCTCAGGTGTAATCAAAGAGTTCACCATAAAGGTCGATCCTGAAGTCGTCGGATTCAATATTACGACTTTTATCGGAATAGATCTCGAACCTAACAAAAGTGCAAGTGTTATCGAGCAACTGAACGGCATCGATGACATTCTGGAAATATATGAGCTTCTTGAGCCTTATGATCTGCTTTTGAAAGTAAAGACCTTTGATGTATACACCCTGAAAGAAAAAGTACTGGTTCCGATAAGTGGTATGGAAGGTATCAAAAAATCCGAGAGTATCCTGACAACGAAGTGCCATAAGGAAGAGAGCCTTTCCATACGCAAAAAGCCTCTTATTCCTTAGATGTAATGATTATTCATTATAATTACTCGGAACTTATTTATACTTACATGATAGTTACATTTTTGGTGATCAAATGCGAAAAGAACTGATCCAGGTGGTATCAAGGGATAATGGCGGACTGGTTTCCAAGAAGGTCAAGGCAGCACCTTATGAGTTTACCATTGCGACCCGTGCCAAGTGGGAAATGGTTATCTCTGATGAAGATATCGAAATCCGTGCAGGAGAATTCAAAAGGGTCAATGTGAAGGAGATTCTGCTTGAGCCTGATATGGTAGCAATTCCATGCACTTTTACACACCATGCAATCGTTTCATTGATAAAGGTGGGGGCTAAAGGCGGAGCAAAGCCTGTAGATAACGAACGTATCGTTAAATACGCATATGTGCTTGGTCAGGAAAACGGCAGGATCAGAGAAGGTGACCTGATCGCAGTGCTTAATATCTTCCCGATTATGTTCACCCGCGAAGCCCTGTCCCCTAAGGAACTAACTTAATCCGGAGGGTTAATTCATGGAAACCTGCTCTATTTGTGGCGACCTTCAGGACTTCAGGCACTATGAAGGGTACAATATATGCACCGTGTGTGTGGATATCATGGAGGATGTCATGGGTGAATACTTCGTGCACACTATCCGGAGAAACATTCCAAAGGCACATGAAGGTTACCTGAGATATCTTAATAGTACTACCAAGTATATCTCCGACTACAAAAAACTAACACAGAAGTCACACCAACATACCAAAGATGTCGGTAGCCGTGTATCGGAAGCTATTGAAAACAATAATAAGTATCCTTCTAAACAGCGTTATTTCGAACATATGCAGAAGGTACTCGACTGGTTAGAGAGCACACCGCAGTTCTATCACTACTACTTCAAAGAATATTATATGTGTCCTACCTGTGGTTCTTCGATCTTTGAGAAATATGCCCAGCACAAGCTCGGAGACTGGCTGGTCGTATCCTGTTCGGTATGTGATACCGTGATCAAGAAGTATTATTCACCGAAACATGTCTGATGCGCCGGTATCCGCAATATTCTTGAGAACAATGGACCTGCATCGGCCTGTATCCTTTTTTTTGGCCGCAGACCCCTGCCATTCTTTCTTTTATGTATATTTTTATCAAAATCACTTCACTTTATCATGCGACATCTGTAAGATCTCCTGATTTCGAGACATGCATATGCATATAGAATTTTGCTTCTTCTACAGGCACGGTAATATGCGAACGTGTGCACAGTTTATTTGTACCGTCAGACGGACCTGACTGAGAGTTTGTACGCAGACGCACAATCTGAGTAGCTCACAGAATTCCCGTTTTTTTATGTAAGATCGTTCCCTTTTTCAGGAGAAAGAACCGATATTAGGATGATTTGAATCTATGCGTAAATTCCTTTGATCTTTTTTACTCCGTTCCGCATTTCTGACTTCTATAGCCTTGATTGCCATAATTTAAATATAATGAATTAATATCAACTAAGTAGCCAACTCTATCTATTGAAAAATATGTCAACAGATGCGGTTTGATTCATTAAATTGTAGATATGCGTATATGAAAGATCACACAGAAGGTGTTTATACATATGACAAGTCTACGTAATAACTCTCAGGAGAATTGTTATGTCAGAAATAATCGATATCAGTAACATAATATATAGTTACATACCGGTTGCAATCATTCTTGTTGTGGCATTACTGATGCCTCCTCTGACCATGTTTCTTGTAAAGACGCTAAGTCCGAGGAGTAGATCTGCAGCAAAATATCAGACATATGAAGCTGGTTCGGTCCCTACCGGGGATGCAAGGATACAGTTCAATGTCGAGTATTATCTTTATGCCATTGCTTTTGTCCTTTTCGATATAGAAGTCCTGTTCCTCTATCCATGGGCTACTGTTTTCAAAGGACATGGAATTATGATGTTAGCAACCGTTGAAATGCTGGTCTTTATTTTTGTTGTATTGTTCGGTTATGTTTACCTGTTGAAGAAGGAGGCTCTTAAATGGATGAAGTAGAGCGATCTGAAGCTGAACAGGCTGAAGTTGAGCAAAACGAAAGCGAATATCAAGGATATGATGATATCCCGGGCGTCACACTTACCGACCGTAATGCGATAAGTGACTTTATTAAGAAGACTAAAGCCCAGGATGTACTCAACTGGGGACGGAAAAGTTCACTCTGGTTCATGGTAAACGCAATGGGGTGCTGTGGTGTGGAACTGCTTTCCACCGGTATGGCACATTATGATACCGATCGTTTCGGAATAATCCCCCGTAACTCCCCAAGACATGCTGACGTGCTTATCATCAGTGGATATGTGACAAAGAAATACCTGCCTGCACTCAAAAGAGTGTGGGACCAGATGCCCTCACCAAAATGGGTGATAGCCTTTGGGGACTGCGCCATCAGTGGAGGTCCGTTCTATGAGTCTTACAGTACTCGCCAGAACATAGATGAGATCTTCCCGGTCGATGTTTACGTTCCCGGCTGTCCGCCAAGGCCTGAGGCCCTTATCCAGGGATTTTTTGAACTGCAGAAAAAGATCGAAGCAAAGAAGGATAGAGGTACGGAGTATTGAGGTGACCCAATGGATGCTAATTCTATAATTGATTCACTTTACAGCCAGTTCCCTGATGACATCTATGATACGGATGTGGAATCGGATATCAGGGTCGTTGCAAAAGTGAAATCGGAAAATATAACAAATGTATGTCGGTATCTCAAGGAAAACCTGTCCTTCGGCCATCTCAGTTGTGAGTTTGGCATCGATTACCCTGACAGGGGTGAGATTCAGGTATTATACGTGATCGGCTCCTATGAGCACCCTGTGGTGCTTACCTTGAAGGCTGATCTTCCAAGAGACGATCCGCAGATCGAATCAGTTGTGCCTGTATACTGGAATGCCAACTGGTATGAAAGAGAAACCTACGAATTGTTCGGTGTGAAGTTTATCGACCACCCTGACCTTAAACCTCTTGTACTTCCGGAAGAGATGCTGGGTGAGTGGCCACTGCGTAAAGATTACAAAGGCTTCCCCAACAAGACAGCTAAGAACTTGGTGTGAGGATTCATTATGTTGGAAGAAAAAGTTGGACCTTCTGAAATGATAGTGCACCTCGGACCACAACATCCCATGTTGCCAGGGCCATTCAGACTGAACGCCAGGCTGAGAGGTGAAACTGTTGTTGATTCCGAGGTCGAGATGGGTTTCATTCACAAGGGAATTGAAAAGATCCTTGAGAACAAGACATATCTTCAGGGTATAACCATTGTTGACAGGATATGCTACCTTGCCGCACTGAGCAATGAAGAGGCATATGTTGGCTGTGTTGAGAAACTTGCAGGCATAGAAGTACCTGAGAGATCACAGTATATTCGTGTTATCGTTGAAGAACTTTCCAGGTTGCAGAGCCATCTGCTTGGCATGGGTGAATATGCTTCATTTGTTGGTTTTGTAAGTATGTTCATGTATACCATCAAGGAAAGAGAAGATGTACTGAGCTTACTTGACTCCATTACCGGAGCCCGTATTACTCACAGCTTCCTGCGTTTTGGCGGTGTAAAGGATGACCTGCCTGCAGGATTCAAAGATGATGTAAAGCGTGTTTTCCCCAATGTGAGAAAAGCAATCGATTCCTATGAGGATATGTATCGTACGGATGCCATCTACAAGGCAAGAACTGTAGGTGTAGGTGTGCTTACAGCTGATATTGCAAAGGATCTGGGAGTATCAGGACCACCACTCAGAGCCACAGGTGTCCCATTTGATATCAGGAAAGACGAACCTTATCTTGTTTATGAGGACCTTGATTTCAAAGTATGTACCGAGAAAGCTGGTGATGTATATGCCAGAATACAGGTACGTCTCGATGAGATGCGTGAAAGTATGTACATTATTGAGCAGTGTCTTGACCAGATTCCGGAAGGACCATTGTTCCCTGAGAACACTCCTTATGGTAAGAGGTCACCGGTCATGAGAATTCCCGCCGGAGAAGTGTATCACCGTGTGGAGGACCCAAGAGGAGAAATGGGATTCTATATGGTGTCCGATGGCTCAGATAAACCTTACCGTGTGAAGGTAAGAGGGCCGGTATATCCGACATTGCAGGCATTGCCCCCTCTTCTGAAAGGCGTCAAGGTTGCAGATATCGTGGCAATTGCCGGAAGTATGGACACATGTACCAGCGAGGTTGACAGGTGATTATTATGGAGTTACCGGAAATTCTTTTCAATCCTCTTGTAAGAGGTATTCTGGGTCTTTGTCTGATGGGTGGCATATTCCTCGGCGCTATGGCTGTCATATGGTTCGAGCGTAAACTCTCGGCAGACATCCAGCAGAGATATGGTCCTATGAGGACAGGTCCCCATGGTATATTACAGCTGGTTGCCGATGCTATCAAGTTGTTCTCAAAAGAAGATATTATCCCGAAGAATGCTGACAGGTTATTGTTCGTTTCAGCGCCTATCCTTCTGCTGGGCTCTATTTTCCTGATGCTCGTCGCAATTCCTTTCGGTGCTGTAGTAATAAATGGTATCACATATCCAATTGCAGCAACTGAGATGGATATCAGTATTCTCTATATTGAGGCTATGTCCGCGATCTCGATCGTAGGCATATTCATGGTTGCATACAGTGCGAACAACAAATACTCCCTTCTGGGTGCCTTCAGGAACTTTGCACGTATGATCGGATACGAGGTTCCTCTTGGTATTTGTATCGTGAGTGTTGCTGTCATGGCAGGTTCACTGAACATTGTCGAGATAGCTGAAGCACAGAGCCCTCTGTGGTTTATCGTAATGCAACCTTTAGGGTTTGTGGTATTCATTATCGCTATGCTGGCTGACATGGGACGTCTCCCGTTCGACCAGAACGAATCCGAAGAAGAACTGATCGCAGGATGGATCACTGAATACACAGGCATGAGATTCGGTCTTGGTTTCTTCGCAGAGTACATGCACCTTATCCTTGGTTCAATGCTCATTACATTGTTGTTCCTTGGAGGATGGAATTTGCCTGCTGCACTTACCGCAAACACGATCCTTGGCATTATCCTTCCAACTGCTTTCTTCCTGGGTAAAGTAGTTCTGGTAATACTGGGAATAATCATGCTCAGATGGGCTGTTCCAAGGTTCAGGATCGACCAGGTAGTAGATCTGAGCTGGAAGCGACTTCTGCCTTTATCCCTCCTCAACCTCGGATGGGTAATTGCACTGGGTCTGCTGGGGGTATGAATAAATGGTCATTAAAAATGTGATAAAAGCTATTAAGAACATTTACTTCGGCCCTCCTGTTACAAGAATGTGTCCGGAAGTACCCACAAAACTTGCAGACAGGTTCAGGGGCTTACAGAAACTTGACAAAAGCAAATGCATAGGTTGTGGAATATGTGCAAACACATGCCCCAACAACGCAATCAAGATAGTGAAGGCCCGTGTTAGTCCGGGCAGTGACAAAAAAAGATGGTTTCCCTCAATAGACATAGGCCACTGTCTGTTCTGTGGTCTTTGTATCGATCAATGTCCCAAGGATGCTCTTTCAAATACCAAGGTATACCTTACAGGCATAGTCCGCTGGAACCACGAGGACCTTCTGTTTACGCCGGATATGCTGGCAAGGGAAGTTGACATCAAAGCTGAGGAAGAAGCCGGTGAGGAGGTGAGCAGATGGACCCCACAATAGGTAACATCCTTGAACTTATCATTTTCGTGATTCTGGCATTCACAGCGATAGTGTTCTCATTATTCGTTGTGACTGCAAGTAATGTTGTAAGATCGGCAATTGCACTGGTAATAACGATGTTCGTCATTGCTGCTCTGTACATAATGCTGAATGCCCAGTTCCTGGGAGTTGCTCAGGTACTTGTGTATATAGGTGCGATCGGTGTATTGATCCTGTTCGCAGTCATGCTTACAAAAAAGGAGTTTGGCACAGATGTTGAATAAAGAAATAACGTTTAACCCGATGAAGATACTCACATCAGCGTACCACTTCTTCAGACCGCGTGCACTTGGAATAACGGTTGCGTTCCTGTTCCTGGCGGTTCTTATGGTATCAGTGTTCTTCACGAGCTGGCCTTCTGTTGACCAGCTACCTCAGAACCTGGAAGATCCGAGTAATATCGAAGGGATCGGAGTAATGATCTTCACAGACTTTGTGGTACCTTTCGAGATCCTCTCCATTGTATTGTTGTCCTCAATGATAGGTGCCATCTATATGGCAAAAGGGGATGATGCCCAGTGATACCCATAGAACTCTATGTAGGACTTGCAGTGATCATATTCACAATCGGTCTCTATGGATTCATGACACAGCGCAGTGGTATCCGTATGCTGATGTCTGTCGAACTCATGCTCAACTCCGCAAACCTCAATCTTGTTGCTTTCTCCAGCTACAATGCAGACCTCACCGGACAGGTGTTCGCTCTGTATTCTATCGCACTGGCAGCATGTGAGGCAGCTATCGGATTCGCGATACTTATGACCATCTTCAGGATGAGGGATACGATCAATCTCGATTCATTTAACATATTGAGGTGGTAAAAATGGCAATTGGAGATTTAGCATTCTTAATACCACTCTTACCTGCACTTGCCTTTGTGCTGACATTCTTCCTGGGGAAGAAACTGCCAAATGGCGGTGCGATAATACCAATAGCAGCGATCGCTACATCTTTTGTAATATCTCTGCTCATAACTTTGAACCTGCTTCAGAACCCCGGAGAGGTAATTACCCAGTCTTACAGCTGGTTTGCTATGTTTAATTTAGGTATCCTGGTAGACCCGCTTGCAGCTGTAATGCTTACAATGGTGACATTTGTCAGTCTGCTCATTCACATCTATTCAGTGGGCTACATGTCTCATGACAGGTCACAGTCCAGATACTTTGCTGAGACTGCACTGTTCACTGCATCAATGTTGAGCCTGATCCTTTCAGATAACATCCTGCAGCTCTTCATCAGCTGGGAACTCGTGGGTGTATGTTCATATCTGCTCATCGGTTTCTGGTACCAGAAGCCTGCTGCAGCAACAGCTGCAAAGAAAGCGTTCCTGACAACCAGGATCGGTGACGTTATGTTCCTTGCAGGTATCGTTATACTTTTCTCAGACCTCTTCAAGATATTCAATGGCACTATCCCTGATGGTGTCTTTATCATGAGATTCGACGAGATATTCGCTCACATTCCGGAACTTGCAGCAATGAATGCAAACATCCTTGGAATGGAAGTGAGCCACATTACTATTATCACACTGCTTTTCTTCGGCGGTGCAGTAGGTAAATCCGGTCAGTTCCCGCTTCATGTATGGCTTCCTGACGCAATGGAAGGTCCTACAACTGTTTCTGCCCTCATACACGCAGCAACAATGGTTACAGCCGGTGTCTATCTGGTTGCAAGAACATTCCCGATGTTCATAGCAGCTCCGGATACCCTGCTTGTGGTTGCATACCTTGGTGCTTTCACAGCGATATTCGCAGCGACCATGGGTATAGTGATGAACGACCTTAAGCGTGTACTTGCATACTCCACTATCAGCCAGCTCGGTTATATGATGCTTGGCCTTGGTATCGGAGCAGCGATTGGTGCAGAGGCAGTCGGTATGTCCATCTTCCACCTGATCAATCACGCATTCTTCAAAGCCCTGCTCTTCCTGTGTGCCGGTAGCGTTATTCACGCAGTGGGCACCCACGATATGAGGCAGCTTGGAGGTGTGGCAAAGGTCATGCCGATAACAGCGGCAACGATGATCATCGCAGCTCTTTCACTGGCAGGTTTTGGTATACCGGGAACTATCTTCGGTACAAGTGGCTTCTTCAGTAAGGATGCTATCATCGAGGGTGCATATCTTTTCGGTGAAAGCAGCGGAATGTGGATCCCATACGTACTTTCCATAGTTGCGGCCCTGCTGACGTCCATCTACATATTCAGGCTGATATTCATGACATTCTTCGGTAAGCCACGTACGGATTACGGAGGACATGAGTCTCATGCGTCAATGACGATACCACTCTCAATACTCGCACTGCTGGCACTCTTCTTCGGAGGTCTTACTTCCCGGAGGTTCAATGACTTTGTCAGCGAGACTTTTGGAAATAACTTTGTCAACATGAACATTCCTGAACTTGCAGAGATGGGAGGTTATCATCTTGCAGCCCATGTAGGACATGAGCCGGTGCTCATACTCTGGATGCCGTTGATAGTTGCAGTCGCAGGTCTTCTGATCGCCTACCTGATATACGGACTGAAAGTGGTCAACATGGATAACCTTGTCTCAAGGAACAACCCGGTTTACAAACTCCTTTACAACAGGTACTACCAGAATGCGATCTTTACAGACTTCATTTCTGTCAAGATCATCTACGAAGGATTTGCATTTGCAGTCCGTTCTATAGACCGTGGATTTGACTGGGTCGTTAACTGGATAAGTGATGTCACGATTGAGACCGGAGATTCACTCCGTCAGTTCCAGACCGGAGTGATACAGACCTACGCTACCGCCGTGGTGGCAGGAGTCGGTCTCCTGATAGTGCTTATCAAAGTGATTATGGAGGTAATCTAATGTTGCCGATACTATCTTTAATCGTGCTGATACCTCTGATATTTGCAGCACTTACCTTACTAACAAAAACAAAACAACAGGCAAGAGCAATGGCTCTTGTAGCTACAGTTGCAGTACTGGTACTCACGATGTATATGTACTTCAACTTTGACAGTACAATAGCAGAGAATCAGTTTGTAGAGATGTATCAGTGGGTTCCGTCCCTCGGTATTACATATCACCTTGGTGTAGATGGGATAGCAATGCCATTGATACTTCTCAATGCGATAGTGCTTCCATTCCTTATTCTCTTCACATGGAATGACGAAAGAAAATCACCCAACAGGTTCTATGCGCTCATTCTGGCAACAGAGGGTGCAGCCATCGGTGTCTTTGCAGCACTGGATTTTTTCCTGTTCTACATATTCTGGGAACTTACCCTCATACCGCTCTTCTTCATGGTGAGCATATGGGGCGGTCCTAACAAACACCACGCCTCCATCAAGTTCTTCATCTATACACATGTAGCATCCCTTGTAATGCTGCTCGGTATCTTCGGACTGTACTTTGCAGCCTGGGAAGCCACAGGAACACCAAGCCTGGACATTCCGTATCTGCTTTCACAGTTCCAGTTCATCGAGTCCGGCCTGATGAAGGATATGATAGTCCTTGCACTGCTTTTCGGTTTTATAGTCAAGTTGCCTGTGTTCCCATTCCACTCATGGCAACCTGATGCATATACCGAGGCACCTACTGCAGGCAGTGTGCTCTTTGTAATGCTAAAGATCGGTGGATACGGTATCTTCAAGATCGTGCTCCCACTGCTCCCTTTCACAGCATCACCCGGCCTTATGATCAATATACTGGCAGCTGTTGGTGCGATAAGCATAATATACGGAGCATTCGCTGCCCTTGCACAGAAGGACCTTAAGAGAATGATCGCCTACTCCAGTGTGAGTCACATGGGGTATGTTACTCTGGGTGCAGCCGGCATGGTCTCACTATCCGTTTCAGGTGCGATGTTCCAGCAGTTCTCACACGGGCTTATCATGAGTGTTATGTTCATGGCCAGCGGCGTTATCAACTCGACAGCAGGAACAAGGATCATGAATGATCTTGGCGGACTGGCACAAAGGATGCCAAAGCTGGCTGTAATTATGGTGCTGACCTTTATGGCATCCCTTGGCCTTCCAGGGCTCACCGGGTTTATTGCAGAGGTATCTGTCCTTGCAGGATCCTTCGTGAACCTGCCGGCATATGTGATAATCGCACTGCTTGCTATTGTTATTACAGCTGCATACCACCTGTGGGCCCTTCAGAGAACAATGTTCGGTGTATTCAATGAAAAACTGGGTACAATTGTCGATATCAATGGATATCAGACATTGTCTATGGGAATCATTGCAATACTCATACTGTACTTTGGACTTAATCCAAGTCCGGTGCTTGATATGATGTTGACAAATTCAGAAAACATAATCAGCCTGATGGCTGTTATGGGGGTGTGATTCATGGACCTGATGTTATTAGCTCCTGAACTTACCCTCGTAGTAACTGGCCTGGCTGTATTGCTTATAGGCCTTTTCATACCAGTTGGCTCAAAAAAGATACTGGGCTTCCTTGCAACTCTCGGTATCCTTGCTGCACTGGCACTGACAGTTACCAGCCTTGGAACCGAAGCGACAATGTTCGATGAAACATTGTCGATCGATGCGCTATCCCAATTCTTCAAGATAGTGTTCCTGGTCGTCTTGCTGCTGGTTTCGATCGCATCTATAAAATACACGGAAGGTAGTGATAACACAGAGGAGTTCTTCTCCCTGGCGATCTTCGCAACCATAGGAATGATGTTCGTTGCATCCGCAAACGACCTGATGGTACTTTTCGTGGCATTTGAACTTGCAAGTCTGGCAACCTATGCACTGGCAGGATTCGAGAAGAACAATCCAAGATCTATCGAAGCTTCAATGAAGTACTTCATGATCGGTTCCCTTTCGGCTGCACTCCTGCTCTTTGGTATCAGTTTCATCTACGGAATGACCGGTACCACCAGTATCCCGGCTATTGCAGCAAATGCGGGAGGACTTGTAACAAACCCGATAGGAATTGTTGCATTAGTTCTCATGTTAGCTGGCTTTGGTTTCAAGATAGCCCTTGTACCATTCCATATGTGGGCACCTGACACATACCAGGGTTCACCTTCAGTGGTCTCAGCCCTGCTTGCAGCCGGTTCCAAGAAGATGGGTATCGTTGCGGCATTCAAGGTCTTCATTATCGCCCTGATAGCCTTGCAGGCGGAATGGCAGATGGTGTTCGCAATCCTGGCGGTCGTGACAATGACCTATGGTAACGTTGTCGCACTGTCCCAGACCAGTGTCAAGAGAATGCTTGCATATTCTTCCCTTGCGCAGGCAGGCTATATCTCAATGGCATTCGTTGTACTGACACCCATGGCACTTGGCGGTGGTATACTCTATGCACTGTCACACGGTTTCATGAAAGCCGGAGCTTTCATCGCAACAGGAGCAGTAGTGTATATGGTACTTTCACAGAACAAGAATACTGAGAACCCTGACCACCTGGATAACTTCAGGGGCCTTGGCAGGAGAATGCCGATAACAGCACTCTCCATGACCATCTTCGTATTCGCTCTGGCAGGCATCCCGCTTACAGCAGGTTACATGAGCAAGTTCATACTGTTCTCATCAACCATACAGTCAGGGCTTGTCTGGCTTGCAGTAATTGCCATACTTAACAGTGCACTGTCACTGTACTATTATGCAAGGGTCGTAAAGTACATGTACTTCCTGCCGACAGATGCAGAAAGGGTATCAGAACCTCTTCCATACACGATCGCTCTGGCAGTAGCTGTCATCGGCGTACTTGCAATTGGTTTCTGGCCTGAGCCATTCGTCCACTGGGCAATGGAAGCAGCAAAGGTATTGATTCCCGGAGGAATATAAATGGCAGACTGTGATCTTTGTGGAGTAGCCCTCCCAACCCTTGTTCCTGTAAAGGTGTACAAACCCGGGTTTGCTGACTCATATCCACAGGGTATGTGGCAGGGTCTTTGCGAACAATGCGTAAGCGCCGCAATAAAGGCAAATCAGGAGAGCACCGGCACCGGGACTACCGGTACATGCCAGTTATGTGGCTCCGCAGAACGCCTGTTTGATGTGCATATCAGCAGACCCTCTTTCTCCAAAGGTGCAGAGGGGGATACTGTTCATATCTGCAAGAGATGCCTTAATTCAATTGAACAGGCCAAAGTTGAGTGGGATCGCGATAAGGCTACACACCCGCACGAACATATAACAGACTGAGCAAGTAAAGTCAAAATGAGCCGGCAGTGCTGTCGGTTCATGTTCTTTTTTATAAATATCTATCCTTACCGGTCGCAAAGGTTTCTTCTTTGACACTGGTGCTTTGGAATATTGTCTGCTTTCTCATGTACTATTAAAAAGGTCAGCAAAAAGAGAAGTCTGGAATTTTGAAAATTATTCTTAAGACTTATGCTGTGTCCATCTGTCTATATCTTTGTCTATCTTTTCAACATCCTCTTCGATTCTCTTTTGCATATCCTCTGTCAAACCTTTAACACCTAAGGCTCTTCTGATATCTGACGTGCTCTCATATTTTTTGTCAGGAATATCCTGCAGATCAGAGATTATATTCTCGGAAGCATGATGTTTTTTAGCATAGTCCAGAATGTCTCTTTTATTCTTCGGATACTCTATTCCTTCCAGTGCTTCCTGTACAGCAGTTGCATTGCTTCTCATAGTTTCACTCCCCCGTTTAAAGGAATAATCATAGCTAGTATGTCATGCAGTAGTATAAATAAACACTAGAATTACATATAGATATTAAATAAAATATATAAATGATAACTTCCTGCCAGTGTAGATGCTCTAAGTTCTGATTAAATAACTATAAGCCGGCCTGATGATCTGGCCGGCTTTGCTTTCAAGATATCTATCTGGAAAAAGAACTTATGCTCCTCCTCTTCCACCAAAACCCTGACTGCTGCCTCCGTATGAACTGTCAGAGCTTTCCTTTGAACTCCCTGACATCGGATCTTGACTGGACTTAGAAGAACTGCTCTTAGAAGAATTGCTTTCAAGCTCTCTACTGATCTGCTCAGGACCTGTGTAGGCTTTTTCTGAAATGCTCCGCAGTTCGGACATTATGTTATCAGAAGCATCATGTTGTCTGGCATATTCAATAATTTCCTGTTTCCTTTTCGGATAATCCATGCCCCATAATGCTTTCTCAACTTCAGCGGCATTACTTCTCATAAATTCACCTCCCTCCTGCTTTAAGGGATTATACCCCAATTTACCATGAAAGCATATGATATAAATAGATACTTTTATAAAAAATCCTTTAAAAAATAGTTTGCTTGCTATAAGGCCTGTTTATACATATCAGCAGGATGATGACAATATCAAAAATCAGATCTACTAGCAAAATATCCTGATTGATTAATTTAAGATACTGCAGGTTACGCTGCGGTAAAACGCTCATAACATACAACTATGATTTGTTAAAAATATTAAAGATAAAGGTTCACTCTTGTCCCCGTTCACTCCTGAACGATGTGGAACTTTCCCCGGATATATGCCGGGCTGGCTCTGAGTGCAGTCCCTTTTCAAACTCATTTCGCAGATCTAAAGAGTTCTCATAGGTCCTGTCTGAAATATTTTGAAGGTCCGATATGATATCTTCTGTAAACCTGTGGTCTCTGGCATATTCAAGAATCTCATCTTTCTTTTTTGGATAATTCAGATATTCAAGTGCTTCCTGTATTGTAGCTGCTTTGCTTCTCATGGTTTCACTCCCCCTCTTTAAAGGATATCACTGGTCATTATCTGTAAAGGTATATAAATAAATACTCAAAATCAACGTTCTGCTTCTCTTTCACATTACAATATATTTGATATCGATATACTTAAATAAACTAACACCTCATATTTAATTGGGGAAGGTAATTTTTGCCTCATATGGAAAATCAAAAGGGAGTGATAACTATGGTTGTTCCGGATATGTTCTCAGCCAGTTCTTTGGAGGGGGACAAGATAGTAAACGACAAAGGTGAAGACCTTGGTAGTATAAAGGATATTGTGATTGATATAACAAACAACTCAGTTGCTTATGTTGTGATATCGTTCGGTGGTTTTATGGGCGTTGCTGACAAGCTTTTTGGTGTGCCTATCGAAGCCTTAAGGAAAATGCCGGGTAAAAAGGATACTTTTATTCTTAATATGGATAAGGAAAGATTAAAAGATGCTCCGGGCTTTGACAAAGATAAATGGCCGGGTATTTCCGGTGAGGCGCCGATAGACTACGCAGAATGTATCTATGGTTACTATGGATATGCATGTCCCTACGAGGGAACTGAAGTACTGGGAGAGAGTGAGCGAACCCAGGACCGGTCGCTTGAAGAACCCAGTGGACGGACGATCGAAGGACTTGGAGGCATAAGAGAAGGAGGCAGAACTGTCGAAGGCCTCGGAGGTATTCACGAAGAGGGTAGAACGCTCAAGTCACCCAGGAAGAGAACCGAAAGAAAATAAACATAAATGTTCCTTTGTAAATTGTATACAGAGCTATGAGCTCTTAGTATGCAATTTTACATACTAATATAAGCATCCAATCCAATGTTTTCGTATTCATGTAATTATGGAATTAACTTAAGCAATTATACTTGGAATGTGCTATTTTTCTTTGTGGAATGAATCGTCGATCTTACTGGAAAGAAGTTGTATCTCCTTCTGAAGTTCCTTTATCTCTTTTGATTGCGAAGCCCTGTCTTTTCCAAGAAGTATACTCGCAAATGCTGCAGTTATGTATCCGAAAATGGCAAGTGCATAAACAGACAGTAAAAAAGCCATTATCCGTCCTTCATTTGTTTGCGGCCAGTACTCACTGCCAAGTGTTGTCATGATCATGCCGGTCCACCAGAGCGCATCTCCGTAAGAACGGAAGTTTGGATACTCAAAACTGTACATGCCGGCTGCACCAAGCAGGGATATAAGAGTTGTAAGGGCTATCATATACCCCAACCCTCTTTGTTTCATTGTGTTCCTTACTATTCTCAGGCTTCTATTGAAAGAGGAAATCAGCCGGGCCAGATTAACTGGACGGCTAAAACGCAATATCTTAAGCAACCTCACTGATCTGAATATCTTAAGTATCCTTAAAGGAGGTAAAAGCAATGATATTGCTGACAGCCAGTTCTTGCTTAAATAGGCCTTTCTTCGGGGAGCAATATAGAGTTCTATAATAAAATCAACTATGAAAAGAATCCAGATAGCAGTACTCAGTATCTGTAAAAAAGAAGGAAGTCCGTACAACAGATCAATTACAATAAGGGTTAACCAAATTATGGATAGCAATATAAGAGGAGTTTCCAGAGTCTGGTTTATCTGGTAAAGTATCTCTTCACGTTCCTGATCGAACTTTTCTTTATCCATGCATTATTAATCTGTTAGAACTATATTTAATTCTTACATAGCAGTTAAATGGTAACTTTATTCATAAAGAATCACGCAACAAAAAAGTCCGGTTCCGGCTATTATAACAGTGTTTTATAAGCCGATCGGCTTCTATCTAAAATTCCCATGGTACTAAATAAGTCTGTACATAGGCTATGGTCTTCCAGTTTCTGTTACTTTCCGGAGAAAGCACTACTAAGATCTGCAGCAGTCTTATACCTCTTATCAGGCAGTGACTGCAGATCGTCGACTACGTCCTGGGAAGCACCATGGTCCTTGGCATAACTTACTACTTCCTGTTTCTCTTTAGGATATTCTATGCCTGCAAGTGCTTTCTGAACTTTAGCTGCATTTGATTTCAAATATCTCACCTCCCCTCTATATAAAGAGTTGCCCCAATTCACTATTATATTCCCTGATATAAATAAATACTCTTAGAACAAATTATTCAAAAAATACTTTACGTGGTATTGAAAACTAAGTTCGGGAAATGCAGTGGTTTCATTTTGTCAATATCTTATATATCAGGAATTCACATAAAAATTCTGATTCAATTATTACTCTAAGAGCAGTCTTTCTTCTCAGTTCGATCCCGGAACCTGATCCGATCTGCATTTTCTTTAGAATCAGTGTACTATACCTGAGTTCCGCAATACATAAATAAGCTCAAAATAGTTATTTATCGGTAGAGGCAAACCGCCTCATACCGAAAATCAAAAGGGAGTGGTTTATTTGGCTGTACCAAATATATTATCGGCTAGCAGTATTAATGGAGATAAAATTGTAAATAATAAGGGTGAAGATCTTGGGGATATAAAAGACGTAATGATCGATCTGGAAAGCGGATCAATTGCTTATGTCGTATTATCTTTTGGAGGTATCCTGGGTATCGGGGATAAGTTATTCGGAGTCCCTGCCGAAACTTTACACAAAAAGCCGGATGAGCATGCCTTCATTCTGAATGTGGATAAGGACAGGCTGGAAAATGCCCCGGGGTTTGACAAGGATAACTGGCCAGGGACCCATGGTGTCGACCATCAGGAATACATTAGAAATATCTATAGCCATTATGGCTATGAGCAGCGTCCCTCCCAGGGAACACAGATAATCGGGGAAAGGCAGGAGACAAGAGCCACCAGTGAGACCGGAGCGGCAAGAGATAGGCCTCCGGAAGC
Source organism: Methanolobus halotolerans (assembly GCF_004745425.1). Taxonomy (GTDB): domain Archaea; phylum Halobacteriota; class Methanosarcinia; order Methanosarcinales; family Methanosarcinaceae; genus Methanolobus; species Methanolobus halotolerans. The sequence goes on from NZ_PGGK01000003.1 coordinate 223,649, forward strand.
AGCTGCAGCTCCTGTAATGGGATCTGCAGCTACAAGCGAAGAGATTTCTGCCGGCAGAGTGGGTCAGGGTATGGAAATCTATCAGATATTAAAAGATGAACATGATAAAATGCTGAATCTTTTTGACGAAGCTATTAACACCGGTTCAAGGGATAGTTTCATGCAGATCAAGGCTGAACTGCATCCCCATATGAATGGTGAGGAAGAATTACTCTATCCGGTACTAAAGGAGAAAGGAAGCACCCACGACATCTCCATGGAAGGCTATGAGGAACATCACGTTGCAAAAGTCCTTTTATCAGAGCTGGACACCATGAGTGAAAAAGATGAAATGTGGATTCCTAAACTCAAGGTCCTGAAGGAAAATGTAAAGCACCACGTTGAAGAAGAGGAAAAGGAGATGTTCCCTGCTTCAAAAGATGTTCTAAGTGCTCAGAAAGCCGAGGAGATTGGCCAGAAGTATCTTGATTTCAAGAACAGATACGAGTCAACACATGGCAGATCTCTATAACTTGTATATTCTGTGAACACTTTCAAAAATATCAGGGGGAAACCCCTTGATATATTTTGATTATAATTATCAGGAACTATAAGTAAAAAAGGCTGCAGCTCCAATAAACACGGCCATTCATTTTCAATATAATCAAGAAAGAATTTTTCAATATTGAAATTCCTCATTCCTCCAGCTTCATAGCATGAGTAATATCAGATTACAAAATACAAAGCGGAAGAGGCTGGTAAGTTTGCAGAGTTAGTAAATCCATGCAATACCTCACAACTTTGCAGTAATTGTGGTGAAAAGGTTGATAAATCATTAGCAGTGAGAGTACATAACTGTCCTCATTGTTGATTAGTTCTTGACCGTGACCATAATGCCGCTATCAATATTCTCAATCGTGCTGTAGGAACTACAGCTCAGGCTTGTGGAATCGAGCCGTTGGATTCGATAATGAAGCAGGATGCCACACTATTTATAGGGCGGTAGTTCACTCAGGCTAGCTTTCAGGGCAGAACTCAAAGATATGTGCGACGTCCTGTGCTTCCTGATTACCTCAACTTCACTGGTTGCTAATTGATTTTTTCAACAAGTATTCAAATTATTAATTATAGATTAGTAACAGTTGAACATAAGATGTACTGCCAACCTATATATAATGGAATTTATAATTTTCTTATATAATATATATCCTGCATTTTATAAATTATCAGATTCTGCAGAAGAGCCTGTTCATATATAAGTAATAGAAGGTAGCAAATGAAAAAGGAATCGCAGTTATACAATAGTGTAAATTCTTTTATGTTAACAAAAAATGACAAGGAATACAAGGAAACACGGATTGAATTCTCCCCTGGCTGCCAGTTGAACATTTTCACTGCATTTCTTGAAGCTATGCCGATTCCCGTTTTCTGCAAAAATATGCAGGGAAAGTACACTGGCTACAACAAGGCCTTTGAGGAACTGCTGGGACTAAAACATGAAGAAATAATTGGTAAGTCTGTGTATGATATAGCATCAAAGGATACTGCCGAAAAATGCTCAGAAATGGATAAGCGACTCTTGCAAGATTCTGGAAGACAGCACTACGAATGGCAGATTAAAGATAATGCGGGAAATATCAGCAACGTTATCTTTAACAAAGCAACAATAAAGAAAAACGGTACATTAGACGGCATTATTGGCGTAATTTCTGATATAACTGAATGTAGAAAATCTGCGACTAATATGCACATTCAGGAGAACATGCTTAACATTATACTGGATGCACTTCCTCATCCTTTTATGGTCATTGACGCTAAAGATTATACTATTAAGCTTGCAAACTCTTCTGCAACTTCAACTTTCAACATTGGCTTAAAGAGCAAATGTTACCAGGCAAGTCACGGGCTTTGCAAACCCTGCAACGATTGCGATCATCCATGTCCCCTGGATGATATCAGGAAAACAGGAACACCTGCCAAGGTTGAGCACACTCATGTTGATTCGGATGGAAAATGCGTGTATGTAGAAATAAATGCCTACCCGGTCTTCAATGACAAAGGGGAACTTGACAGTATCATAGAATATTCAACGGACATAACTGAAACAAAAAAGACCGAAGATGAATTACGTCTGAGGGAAGCCAGGTTAAGGAGTATGGTCGGGATACTTCAGACAAGACATGAGTCTATACCGCAACTCCTTGATTTCACACTTAATGAAGCCATCAAGCTGACAGATAGTAGATTCGGATATATCTACTATTACAATGAGGCGAAAAAAGAGTTCACTCTGAACACATGGTCCAAAGATGTAATGGCTGAATGTGAAGTTGTCGAGCCTCAAACGGTCTACAAATTAGAGGACACCGGTATATGGGGGGAAGCTGTCAGGCAGCGCAGGACAATAATTATAAATGATTTCCATGCTCCTGATCCACTGAAAAAAGGTTGTCCCCGAGGACATGTTGAACTTGAAAGCTTCATGACAGTCCCCATTTTCCGGAATCAAAAGATCGTTGCTCTGGTAGGAGTAGCCAATAAGAAATCGAATTATACAGAAAACGATAAGCTTCAGATGACTTTGTTAATGGACTCTGTATGGAATATAATAGGGCAGACAGGTGCAGAAGGGGCGTTAAAAGAGAGTGAGGAAAAGTATCGTGGCCTGTTTGAGAATTTTGTTGGCGGTGTATCTATCCATGAGATGATATGGGATGAACAGGGCAAACCTGTGGACTATGTGTTCCTTGAGGCAAATGAGGCATTCGAGAAACATACCGGACTGAAAAGAGCAAATGTTCTGGGAAGGCGTATTACCAAAGTTCTTCCTGGTATTGAAAAAACATCATTTATTGAAATGTATGGGGAAGTCGTAAATACTGGCATTCCTGTTAATTTTGAAGAATTCTCTGAACCATTGCAGAGATACTATGATATCAGTGCGTATCGGGTAAATAAAGATATCTTTGCTACTGTGTTCCGTGATATTACTAAACGCAAGAATGCAGAGGAGAGTCTAAGCGAAAGTGAGGAACGTTTCAGGAGACTGGCTGAGAATGCTGATGATCTGATATATCGGTACCAATTCGCACCTGAAAGAGGATTCACGTACGTTAGTCCCGCTGCCACTAAGATTACGGGCTATACTCCGGAGGAACACTATGAAGACCCGGAATTAGGTTTTAAGCTTGTGCATCCTGATGACCGCGACTTGCTGGAATTCCTCTCAAAAGGAGGAGATAAAGATGGAAAGACTATCACGCTACGCTGGATCAGAAAGGATGGACAAATTATCTGGGCAGAACAAAAGAATGTCTTCGTTTATGATAAGAAGGATGATCTGGTAGCGTTGGAAGGCATAGCCAGGGACATCACTGACCGGAAGATTACAGAGATATACCGTGACATGGGTAGTGAGATTCTGCAGATACTAAATGAGCCCGGATCATTGAAGGATTCAATTCAGCGTGTTCTTACAACATTAAAAAAGCGAACTGAAGCTGATGCTGTGGGCATTCGCCTTAAAGATGGGGATGACTTTCCCTATATTGCACATGAAGGATTTTCCAATGACTTCCTGCAGATGGAAAACTCTCTGAAGGCTCACGAAAGAGACGGAGGCCTTTGCAGAGATTGTAATGGCAATATCAAACTGGAATGCACTTGCGGTTTAGTTATTTCCGGCAAGACCGATCCCTCCGATCCACTCTTCACACAAGGAGGAAGCTGCTGGACCAATGATTCTTTCTCCGTCCTTGGAATTCCTTCTGAACAGGACCTGCGGCTGCACCCACGTAACCAATGCATCCATCAGGGATATACTTCTGTGGCGCTTGTTCCCATTCGAATGAACAGTCAGATAGTTGGATTGATTCAACTCAACGACCGCAGAAAAGGTTTTTTTTCTCTTGCTGCTATTGAACAATTAGAAGGGATCGCAGCCCATATAGGTGGAGCTTTAATGCGCAATCGTGCAGAAAAAGCATTGCGTGAAAGTGAAGAAAAATACCGTTTACTTTCAGATGTATCTTTTGAAGGCATTGTCATACACAAAAATGGCGTAGCTATTGAGATCAATGAAGCAATGACCCGCATAACCGGTTATACTCGGGATGAATTGTTAGGCAAGAATCTTCTGCCATTTATTTTCCATCCGGATGATCTCGATATTGTCAGAGATAAAATGAAAGGGAACGTTACAAAGCCATATGAAGTCCGAGGTGTCAGAAAAAATGGATTGGTAATACCACTTGAAATTGAAGCATTCAATTTAACACATACTGATCGCCAGATTCGTGTTTCAGCAATTCGTGACATCACTGATCGCAAAAGGGCTGAAGAAGAATTGTCTATCAGTAATTTATATAACAGATCCTTGATAGCAGCCATTCCTGATTTGCTATTTGTGCTGAATAAAGACGGTGTGTTCCTTGATTATAAAGCGGCGGACGATGAAAGCCTGGCCATGCCCAAAGAGATGTTTTTAAATCGAAATATCTTCGAAGTTTTACCACAAGAGCAGGCTGTTAAAATAAAAGCAAGTATTGACGATGTTATAAAGGAAGATTTAATACGGACAATCGAATATCAAATGTTTGTTAAAAATGAAATAGGGCATTTTGAATGCAAAATAGCTTCTTTTGGCGAAGAAAAAGTTATTGCAATTGTCAGGGACATAACCGATCGCAAGACAACAGAGAAGAAGCTTGAGAAGGAAAAATCTCTGTTAACAGGCCTTCTTGACTCTATTCCGGATATGATCTTCTTCAAAGATCTGGATGGAATATATCTGGGATGCAATCCGGAATTCTCTAATTTTATAGGCAAGGACAGAAAGCAGATAATTGGCAATACGGATTATGATCTGGTTGATAAGGAGCTTGCTGACTTCTTTAGAAAGAACGATGCCATCATGTTGAAGGAAGGCTGCGCCAGACATAATGAAGAATGGGTTGAGTATCCGGACGGCAGAAAGGTCTTACTTGATACTACTAAAGCACCTTTAAAAAATTCAGCAGGAGAGACCATCGGGCTGGTGGGCATTGGTCGTGATATAACTTCTGACTGGTATACCGAACAAACCATCAGAGAGCTGAATCTGCTCAACCAGTCGACACTCAATTCCCTGGATGCGAATATTTGTGTACTGGATGAGACCGGAAACATCATTAAAACAAATAAATCCTGGACTAATTTTGCCATTGCTAATTCGGCGGACCTTGATAAAGTAAGCGAAGGTACAAATTATATCCACACAGCAAAAAACTCCAGAGGTAAGGATAGAAATATTGCTTTGCAGTTTGCAAAAGGTATTGAGGACGTAATGATGGGAGTTAGCGAGCAATTCGATCTTGAATATCCGTGTGATTCCCCAGAAGAAAAAAGATGGTTTGTTGGCAAAGTCCGTCCCTTTGAAAGTATCGATTCTTTCCCCCGCAAAGTTGTTATCTCTCACATTAACATTACCAATCGTAAACTTGCTGAGAATAAGCTGCTGGAATATGCAAGTGAGGTGAAAAGAAAGAATGTAGAGCTTGATATGGCGTTGTCCAGAGCAGAAGAAGCTACCAGGGCCAAGAGCGAGTTCCTTGCCAATATGTCCCATGAGATACGTACGCCCATGAACGGTGTGATAGGTATGGCAGGACTACTTATGGAAACGGAGCTTGATGAGGAACAACAACGTTATGCAGAAACAGTACAAACAAGCGGAGAATTGTTACTTAGCCTGATAAATGATATATTGGATTTCTCAAAGATAGAGGCAGGTAAGCTTGAACTGGAAGTTCTGGATTTTGACCTGAGCAATGTGCTGGATGACTTCGCTACAATGCTGGCAGTAAAAGCCCATGATAAAGAACTTGAGTTCATATGTGCAGCAGAACCTGATGTGCCTGTCCATATAAGAGGTGATCCCGGCCGTTTACAACAGATACTTACCAACCTGGCAGGCAATGCCGTTAAGTTCACTCATCAGGGGGAAGTGGTAGTAAGCGTCAGCCTTGAGGTGGAGACGGATACAGAAGCATTGTTGCGTTTTGTAGTCAGGGATACGGGCGTAGGTATCCCTGCGGATAAGATAGAAAACCTCTTTAACACATTCTATCAGGTAGATGCTTCTACAACAAGACAATATGGTGGCACAGGCCTTGGACTTGCTATCTCCAAACAGCTTGTAGGGATGATGGGGGGAGAAATAGGCGTGCAAAGTGAAGAGGGCAAAGGTTCTGAATTCTGGTTCAAGGTTCCTTTTGTTAAATATTCAGGCAGAATGGATAGTGAACCAGTTCTGAACAGTATTAAAGATGTGCGTATACTTGTAGTAGACGATAACAGCACAAATCGTGAGATACTGATGAAACAGATATCTTCATGGGGTGCCAGTGTAAAAGAAGTTGCAGATGGTCCCCTGGCATTGCAGGCTCTTTACAGAGCGCACGAAAATAAAGAACAGTTCCAGGTTGCCATTCTGGATATGCATATGCCCGGGATGGATGGTCTTACACTTGCAAAGATCATTAAATCTGATCAAAAGCTTAAAGGGATCAAACTGATAATGCTGACATCCCTTGGGCAATGGGCTACAGCCGAAAATTCTGAAAGGAAGCATTTTGCAGCATACCTTACCAAACCTGTAGCCCAGAAAGAACTGTTGAACAAGCTCTCAACGATATTTACAATGGAGAATGATACGGATAAAACACAATTATCTAAACCCGGACACATTCATTCTGAAAGGTCACACAAGAAAACTAATCTCAGGATACTACTGGCTGAAGACAATATAGTCAACCAGAAAGTTGCTCAGGGTATGTTAAGAAAACTTGGCTATCGTGCAGACACCGTAGCTAATGGCAGAGAAGCAGTACAAGCACTTGAAATGGTTCTATACGATCTGGTATTAATGGATGTGCAGATGCCAGAGATGGACGGGGTTGAAGCTACAAGTCTAATCCGGAATCCGGATTCGTCAGTTCTCGACAGGCAGGTCCCGATAATAGCAATGACAGCACATGCCATGAAGGGAGATAAAGAGCGTTTTATAAAAGCTGGCATGAATGATTACATCTCAAAACCTGTTTCATTACAGGCACTTATGGAATTGCTGGATAAATGGTCTATGGCAGCACATGAAAAAACCCATCACAATAGCATCTTTTACGAGTCGGATAACCAGGAAGATCTGCCTGTATTTGACAGAGATTCGTTTATGGAAAGAACGATGAACGATATAGATCTTGCGCGCCATATAATCTCCATCTATCTTGAAAATACTCCAAAGCAGCTAGAAGCTCTAAAGGAAAGTATAAGCAATGATAACGCTGATAACATCTGTCACTATGCACATGGGATAAAAGGTTCCTCTGCTAACATAGGTGGTATGGCCCTTAGCAGTGTCGCTTCTGAGATGGAGAAAAAGACAAAAGCAGGAGAAACTAAAGAAGCTGCTGTTATGATGGCAGAAATGGAAGATCTTTTTAATGCATTAATACAACATTTGAAAGATATATGATCGGGTTTTACTGTTAACATCCTCTAAATAGCCACCAAGATCTCCATCCGGTCAGTAAAATACCATGTAAATGACCCCTGTTATCAGCAGACTACAAACTCCCATGACCGCACCGCCGATGGTATATGTCTTCAGCACTTCGAGAGTTTCCATCTCTGCAAAATCAGCCAGTATCCAGAAATAAGGGTCATTGAAATGGGATATTAGGAATGTCCCCGAGGCCATTGAGAAAAGTACGATCTCCGCAGGCAGGCCCAGTTCCGGCATAATTGGTATGACCAGTGCGGATGCTATGAACAATGTCACCATTCTTGAACCCTGTACTGTCTGAACAGCCGCAGCAACGAGGAACGGGACTAACAGGACAGGTATGCTTGACTCAAGCAGCATGTTACCAAGTGCTTCACCGACACCTGCCACTGCAAGGGTGGCTCCCAGTGCACCTCCGCCACAAATATCAAGTAATACCAGTCCACTTCTGCGTATTCCTTTCTCGACCCACGCCCTTATGTCAGCAGATGCAAAATTCCTTGCCGGGAGTGTCATTGCAAGTATGGCGCCTGAAAAAAGAGCTATACTTTCATGGCCGATTAGTTCAATTACTGGAATATTTGTAAGAAGGCGAGTAACAATTAGCAAGATCGGGACAAGAATCGGTATGTAGCTTGCAGTCCTGTATGTAAGTATCTTTGTCTCACTCTCTTGTTTAACCATGTTCTCGCAACAATCAGCTTTCAGGCTGAAATTATAATACCTGCTGGCATACAGGTACCCTATAAAAAATACTACCGTTGCAATGGTGGCTCCTATGAATAGAACCCTTGTTAGACTAATTTCCTCAGGTCCCATTTCATTGACAAAGGCATAGATCCCGGGTGAAGGGTACAGCAGGCCGAAAGATGCCATTGTTGCCAGCGCAAGGGCAACTTCGGTAAGGCCCTTTGGAAATCCATGCTTGTCGCTGAGGTCTTTAGCAACCGGGAGAAAAATTATAAACGCCAGTATCAGACACATCATCGGAACTGCAAAAACAAATCCAAGCAAAGCGATAGCCAGTATAGGTCTTTTGAACAGTTTCGTGATATCTTCAGCAATAAGCGCAGTAGCACCGGTCTTGTGTAGTATGACACCTATGATACTCCCGGAAGTAACTATGATCGCATATTGTGCAAATATACTGCTCATACCTGCGGTTATTGTATCAAGAGTGGCTCCGATCTCACCCGCAAGGACCCCCACCAGAACTGACCCTGCTATCAAACTGATAAATGGATGAACCCTCAGCCGTGCAGTAAGCACCAGTATGAAAACAAGTGCTATAAGGAAAATGAGTAGAGGACTCATTATGAATAAATGTGCATATGTTCTTATAAAACTAACTGAGCCTATCTAAAATAGAAAGGTTTCTATACTGGCATTTTTATGCCATCAACATAAATAATTTTCCACACGATCCCGAATTATTCTGAAGAAAGGGGCACCTAAGTCCTTCAGTGAAAATGAGAATTGGCACGAGCGCTATAGAAATATTACAAGAGGATCCGTATAAGAGAAATAAGCCCGGGTATTATAACTCTTACCCGGGGCAGGCTTCTGATATACGGATCAGTCTTTTAGTTTTCAACATACAGGAGATACAGACAGCTGTTCTCTCGCATTTCCATGAATCCCTGTGTTTCGGAAATGCCGGCCTTCTCCAGAAGGACCTTCTTCCAGGATTCCGGTGGCAGTGCTATCTCACCCGTATAAGCCTTAGCACCTATCTGTGCGTACTGGAGAGGTTTTCCTCCGACAGTTATTCTTTTTGCAACCTCTCTCCTGTAGGTTTGATGCATCATGCATGCACTGTGGGCAGCCGAAGGCTGTATCGTGTGGTTAAAGTGATCTGTGGCTTCTATGTGCACCGGATTGAAATTACCTATCCGTTTTATATATTCCCGAATAGCCTTTGAGAAAGGACATATGTTAGTCACGAATCCGCACTTACTGATCTGCTCGATACTCTCAAAGGATGAGAATACGGATTCTCCACTGACCACTGCACTTGCAAAATCGTCCCATGTCTCATATTCCTCTTCCGGCACGGACTTGGCGAGGGACTGGGCCTGCCCGACCATATAATTAGTAAAACCTTCTACTCCCTGTTTATCAGAAATGTCTTCAAAGAACAGGTATACAGAAACGTCAACAAAAGGATTTGATTCAATGTTCTCAGCCATATTATCACCATTATTCGAGTATTTCCTCGCCGGCACTCTTGCCCTTAACGATCAAAGCAAAGACACATGATGCACTGCGCAATATGCTTTTGATATGACGCTCGTCCACGTTTATCCTTGCAAGGTTTTCCTGCACCATCTTCACGTCCCCTGTCATCCCCTTGTTTGCAAGCTGGAGACATTCGAGTGCCTGCTTTGCAACGGTTATATTGTTAGCTGCAACTTCCCTGAATTTCTGGTGTGTAATACAGTAATTGGAAACAGCAGAGTCTCTGATGCGGTTATTGTAACTATCTGCAACATCAGTGTCCGAATCCGGGATCGGCCCTATCCTGGAGATGTATCTTCTCATGGTCGGGGCCATAGGGCAGGTCTTAAGTGCATACACATACCCGATCACATCTCCGTCCTTATCTATAATTGCAAGATCTGTCAATACGTTAACAGCACCTTCTACCGTGAGTGACGTTCTTCCTTCTTTCATTGCCACGTTAAAGGCAGGCCAGCCGACGTAAGCTTCTTTTCCCATCCTTTCCGCATAGCTTTCACCTACACGGAGCCAGTATTCTACAACACCCTCCGTTCCTGCTTTGCTGACCATATCGTCAACAAGTGAATATATCGCGATGTCCATCATTGTTATGGGTCTCCTTTATTCATCTCGTACTTTTGCGCCTCAAATACTTTATTTATATATTAATTGCGCTGATAGTTTTTATTCTTTACCATTGAATTCAATTGTTTATATTAAAATAATCTTATTTTTTATTCCACTGCAGTTCCGGATTTGCAGGATATAATTCCGATGTTGTCATATTGTCCTCTGATATCAGGTTGTCAGCCTCCTCCGTAGAGCCGACTTCAATCTCAAAGGTGTCCTCGCCCGCAACATTGTATCTTAAAACAAGTTGTCCGTTCTGCAGCCTTAATAAGCGGACATAATCATCCTCATAGGAATCAATTCCGGTTTCATATCCCATCTGGCTTTTCGCAGTCCACCTACAAATTTCTGTGATCATCTCTTCGGCTTTGCAACCAGCGGGGATACGCTCTTCCGTATTTTCAGTATCACTTTCAGCCAGACTATCAAAAGCAAGCTCTTCCCGAATCTTCTTCAGGCTGTATTGCCTGTTCTTGTTACCAGAATGTTTCGGTTTTACAGATTTGACTTCACATCCGTCATCCAGTCTGGCCAGGGAGTGCAACATCTCTACGAATGAAGAGCCCCGCGTACTGTCCCGGGATCTTTGCTTCTCAAGATGCTGTATCCATATATTTTTCATGTTGATTCGACCATGCAAGTATAGATGAGTAATTATTTTCAGGCTAATAGTTTTCTTATTGAATCGCGGAGCTTTTCTGTAGAAGTCGGCTCCAGAAGCAGGAACATGTCCCCGTACACAGTGTTGAGTCCTGTGCCATCCCCTGCATTATGTACCATGAACATCGTTTCAATGTTCATCACTCCTGCAGGTTTTGTACCTATCCGGGAGAAAGCGGTTTCAAATATCTTTTTTATGGGTCCGATGGTGACAAGTGGTGGTGACTGGTAAATTCCAAGGCCCAGGAAAGAAGACATCGCGTTCATGTAAGATCCGGTAAAGATGTTACCAAGTTCTGAAAGTGCGGACTCGTTTATTGTAGGATCCCCTGTAATATTATTGCTCTCAAGCATCAGATCGCTCAGGAGGACCGAATTGTTGAACTCCAGCAAAAGCACAGCCGCACCTTTAAGCTCCCCTCCTATATTTACAATGATACCTGTCATCGTGATGGAATCCGGGATCGAGCTGGCAATACTTTGCGGATTGAACATCCTGGCATCCGAGAGGTTCAGCCGGACAGATCTCCCTACCAGTTCAGAGAGGGCTGTCGTAGCGTTTCCCATACCGATGCTTCCGATCTCTTTCAGGGCATCTGTTTCCAAACTATCAAGTTCTTTCATTCTAGTACCTTGCTTGCTTTTTTGTTTAGTGGTTTTCAGCTTCTTCCATGTAGAATTTCTCTCCAACAAAGAAGCGGACATACTCTTCTTTTCCACCTTTTACGATACGTATCCTGCTCCTGTCCAGTTCGGCAAGATTGAGGAAAAGCCCCTCAAATCTCGAAACGGTTCTCTCTTCATGGGCTGTTGCATTTATTAAACCTATTAGCATCAATTCACTGGAGTCGAATCTTTCCGCCATCCCTGATACGAATTCATATGCCTTTGTTTCACCTTCTGTCACGATAAGCTGGGTGACCGGTTCAAATATAACTGCACAGTCTTTTGGCAACTTCGCAGTAAGGTCAAAGAACTTTTCAAGTTCTGTGACAGGTAGTTTTATGATTCCATTCTCTTCACTGACAGTCTTTGCAGTACTGGATATCTCAATGAACTTCATGGCCCCTACGTCTATGAGGTCTCCGAGTTTCTCCCTGTAAAGGGATGTGCGTGGCTGGGTAGAGACCAGGACAGTGTTCACCATCTCCCCGTAAAGCCTCAGGCAAACTTCAATTACGGCATCCTCATATCTTGCATGGGGATTGTATTCCAGTAGTGTCGACCGCTTGAAAATGCCGGCCGTCTGCTCGAATTCAGGAAGGGTGTCCGTGTCGTTATTTAATGGACACTGAACGATCTCACAACTGTATGTGCTACAGTCACTATTGCTGTCACAGTCCATACAGGAAGTCATCCCCTTTTCAACAACGCATTCATAGATCGGACAGCCTGCCTCACCATCCTTGTTCCCGGGGATGCATCCCTGGCACTCTTCAATGGAGTATTTTTCACACACAGAACAGTTCTTTCCGCAGGCGGTCTTCAGGATATGGCCTTTCTGGAAGACCATTCCTTCAAGGAGGAAGTCACCCAGTTTTGCGCGGGGGATGGTCCTGAATGCATTGAACATAATAAAACCTGCAGCAGCAAAGATCGTGGTATAAACAGCGCCCCAGAATCCCATGAATATAAGAATGGTCTCTGTTATCAGTGGGTCAGAATTACTGACAGCCACAGAAGAGAAGATGGATGTAGTGATAAGAAATACGGCAGTAAGTGCCAGAAGCAGCCAGGCGATGGACCCGTTCTGGGTCTCAAGATGGACTCTTACCCAGAAGTATATGGCTGCCATTCCGGTTGAAAGTGAAACCGAAATGAAGATTATATATATGTAGATCAGTGTAGTGTCCGAAGTTAACATCTTGCTGCCACCTTAGCCTTTTTAAACCATTATTATTAATATATAAATATACATACTAATATATTTTCTCGCCTTTAAGCGCACTTTTCACTGTAAGTTCGCCGTTTTCCGTATCAAGTACAATCGTACGGCCATAGTTCTCACCGGTATCTTCTGCGAGGACAGGTATTCTCAGTTGTTTTAGAATCTCTTTTGTTGCAATGACATTGCGCTCACCTATGTTCAGCTGTGCACTCGAACTGAAGGAGAACATCCTTGCCCCACCTGCGATCTTTGCCTTTATCGCGCTTTTAGTGGCACCTTCGGCCAGCATGCAATCCAGAAGATAGTGTATCCCGGTATCGGCAAATTTAGCAAGATTATCCTTGGATCTTGCGTTCTCAACGCTGGGAAGCATTATATGCACCATGCCTCCGATGCAGCTTCTTTTGTCGTACATGGCAACGCCTACACACGAACCCAGTCCCAGGGTAGTGATCTTCACAGGTTTTTTTGCTACTGCGCTGTCTGCCATTCCGACGATTATCATATTATTCAGGTACGCATCGCATCTATTCTGTTAAGGATGGTCTTCATGGATATCGAGTCTATCAACATGTACATATCTCCACTCATACTCTGATACTGGTCTTCAGACTCTATCTCAAAAAGTGTGGTCAGCCCGATCACATGCTCGATCTTACCATTGAAATGTTTACTGCATTTCTTCAACAGATCATCAGGGCTGCCTTCTGATATTATCGGTATCGAAGGGATAACTGAAAGGTCCAGGAATTTGGAAAGGGAATTATAATATGCCCCTGCAAGGATATTCGCCACTTCTACCAGAACTGACCTTCGCATATAACCATCAGACTCGTGTTGTTCCAGCAACATCTCTGAAAGGGATTCGGAGTGCTTTTGATTAAGCATAAGCAGGAAACCACCATTGAGATCCCCTACTACTTTTACAATAGCTCCGACCCGGTTGTACTCTGAATCTGAGGAGATCTTGTTCAAACCAAGTAATGTGAAAGCAGATCCGCTAACACTGACAGATTTGCCAACAAGCTGGGAAAGAGCTGTAGTAGCGTTCCCCATACCTATATTACCAACCTCGTCCAGTGCATCGTAATAAAATTTATCCAGTATTATGTTCATTTTGAAACCTCCGCTCAGACCATTTCTGCAACTTTGTTTAGTATTTTATCCATTGAGACAGGATCGAACAGGGTTAGCAGAATCCCTTCCATCCTGTTGCCCTCTAGTGTGAAGAACGTGTCAAAAAGAAGCGTACTTTCCACATCCCTGCTCATTTCGATAAGTATATGGTCCATGATCGCACCCAGCATATCAAAGGTCTGCATAGGTGGTGATATCTTCAGGTTAAGTCCGAGGAACTCGGAAAGAGAGCTTACGTAAGAGCCTGCAAGGATATGTCCCACTTCTTCGATCAGTGACTGGTTCATTTCCGTGAATATGTCGGTGTGTTCTTCACCACTGATAGTACTGCAGATAGCTTCGGCTGTTTCCTGTGAAAGCAGCATCATGATATAGCCGTTTATGTCTCCGTCAACATGCATTATCACTCCGGAAACCACCGTATCGGCGCCTCCTGCGATCTCTGGCACCTTCTCTATTTTTTCAATCTTAAGTTCGGGGACCTCGATCTTGATCTGCTTGCCGATCATTTTTGAAAGTGAAGTAACAGCATTACCCACGCCAATATTGACAATTTCTCTTAATGCACTGGCTTGTAGTTCATCCAGTTCTTCCATCCTCATTTAATCCCTCATTTTGCATTAGCAGTTTTTTCAGGTGGCACAAACTCATATTCCATATCATTTGGCGTATATTCTCTCCTTTGCATTGTAAGATTTGAAAAGGTCCTTAGATGGTCCTATTAAGGTTTCCGTCTTACCCATGACAAAGAATCCGTTCTCATTGAGCCCTTCGTAGAAGTTCATGTAGAGCTTCTCCTGTAACTCCTTTTCAAAATATATAGTGACATTTCTGCAAAAAATAATGTCAAATCCGGTCATTTTTGGCCCGGATATCATATCGTGTGATTTGAACCGGATCATCTTTTTCAGTTCATCGTTTACACGATACTGGTTTCCTTCCTTCCAGAAATACTTCTCAATAAAAGCGGGTCTTACATCTTTCATCTCAATCTCACTATAGATTCCCTGCTGGGCCTGTTGGAGGCTTGCCTTATCGATATCAGTACCTGTTATGGAGATGTTGACCCTCTTGATATTGTTCCCGAGGATATGGTGGAATAGCATAGCAATGGAATAGGCTTCAACACCTATCGAGCAGCCCGCGCTCCATATCTTGATGGACCTGTTCAAGCCGGCACCCTTGGAGCTGATAACGGCCGGAAGTACTTCCTTCTCGACAATATCATAGACCTCTGAGTTTCGGAAGAAATTAGTGACATTCACTGTGAGGGTTTCCAGAAGGGCAGCACATTCAGCAGAGTCTTCCTTCAGGATCTGAACATATTCTCCAAAATTCTTTGAACCGGTAGCTCTTATTCTGACATCGATCCTTCTCCTGAAGTGGGAGTCCTTGTAGTATTCACAATTGAAACCGAGTTTAGTTTTGATCATCTTCTTGAGCAATGCAAAATCTGCATCCTCTTTAGATGTTTGCTTTGCTGCAGTTTTAAGCATCATTCAAACCTCCAGGAATTCTATAGTTACTTTGTCCCCGTCTTTTAGAGGTGTAGTAAAGCGGGCATTATTATCATTTACAAAAAGGCGGATGTTTTTCCCTACCAGCTCCTCTCGCCTGACATCCATAAACTCGAAAAGGTCCGATAGTATGGGATTTGTTTCGGTCCCCTCCTCCAGAGTTATATTGTCCCCATCCATAGCCCTGTCAGAAGGCAGGACCTTCTTTCCATTGACTTTTATAAAGCCATCAGTTCCTTCAAATGTAACCTTTTCATTGTTCAGTATCACATTGATATCCTTTCCAGCCCGCGGCAGGTCAATGATATCTGCATAAGTCCAGTATATGTCGTTTTTATGTATCAGTAAAATATCTTTGTCTTTGATGACCGTACTGGAAAAATCTCCGGGCTTGACAGGATCTCCGTTCAGTTCGATAACGTAGTCAACTTTATCAAGTAGTCTGGTGCGCTTGTTCAAAGTGACATGTAACTTCTCTTCGGGATCACTGTCTGCCCATGTACGCAGTACTTCTGTCAGTGTCGCAGGTGTGATCCTGACTTCAGCCCTGTCAGGTATTTCGCTGTCCGGAGCGACTCTTCTGCCATTGACCAGAATGAGAGGGGTTTGCTTAACCTGCCTGTCATTGACAGTGAAATCCACTTCCATTGGTATTCCTTGCCGGATGGCCAGTTCACGTACTGTTATACTGGCATCCTTTCCGTCAACCGGGGGGTTGAACTCGATCCGGGAACCACTGGAAATTACATCTCCGAGATTTGCTTTCCTGCCATCGAGCATAATTTCCGCATGTTTACCGGTATCCCCTTCTATACTCATGAAGCTGGAATTGACCGTTAATGTAAGAGCAAGGCCCGGGCGCGGATACATTCTTTTTACACGGGTGGCAACGAGTGCATCCATTACTGAAAGACCGTTGAGATTCATCAGATGGATATTTGCATCGTTCACAGAAACTTCTATAAAATCGATACCTTTATTCCGGATAGCCGTAAGGGCTATTCCGAGCGGTGTTATCATGTCTGCACCGGTGATCTTGCCGGTGTTGTCTTTCAGGTTCTCTATCATTTCAGGAAGTCGTGAACCTATCCGCTGTACGGGCATACCCAAGTGTTCTGAGATTCTTTCCTTTAGTGTGACTGTCTGTGACCCGCCGCCCACAAGCACGACTGCCCTGGGTGTATTACCATTGATCGAAATTATCTCTTCGGCTATGTGTGAGGCCAGTTTGTCGATCTCTTCGGTGATAACAGAGATAATATCTGTGGACAGCAACTCTGTGGCCACACCGAAGATGTCCTGTATCGCAATCTTTTCTTCCTTCAGGAGCTTCTGTTTTAACTCCTCCCCTTTTTTGAAGTCCAGGATATAATGCTCACAAATAAAATCAGTTATTTCATCTCCTGCTTCAGGAACCATGCCGTAGCCTATAACCGTCCCGTCATTGGTGACCGCAATGTCGGATGTTCCTGCACCGATATCAACCAGCGCAAGGTTGAGTTTGCGTGTATCCTCCGGTATTGCGATATTTAGTGCGGCGATCGGTTCCAGAGTGACACTCTCAGCTTCCAGGCCACATCTGTCAAGTACTGCGAACATGCTGTTCACCACAGTTTCCGGAAGAAATGTCGCAAGGAGTTCCACTGCTATGGAACTGCCCGTATGTCCTTCCAGACTGGAGATGCTCTGTCCCTCGAGTCCGTAGCCTACAACCGAATATCCCACGCAGTTGAACCTTTCTTCACAGTCTAGTTCGCTGCCTGCCCTGGCAACTGCTTCAAATTCAAGTTCTGAGATGTCCTTTTTGGTTATCTCTCTATATGGGAGGTCGATGGATAGCTTCACTTTGGAAGTTCTCAGAGCCCGGCCGGCAACAGCGACAGAGGCTCTGGTGAGTTCATGACCTATCTGTTCTTCAAGTTCGATCTTTACTTTTCTGACTACCTCTGCGACCCTGTCTACGTCATGGATCTGCCCGTCATGCATACTACGCTGGTTATGCTCAAGTATGCATGCGGCTTTTATTTCAAGAGGCTCTTCTCCTTCTACAATGAGCCCCACAACAGTCCTGGTTCCAATGTCCAGGGCAAAGTGGGTTGTACTCACCATATCATCCCATCATCTTTTTCATGACTGCTGCCATGATCACATCGCTTGCTTCGGGCTCGAAGAGCATATTGAATTCGTTCCTGGAATTTGTGGAAGGAATGAAGCATTCTCCTTTGACAACAATGAATTCATCAGCGAGATCTCCAATCTCCTTGTTTATGAAATCAGCAACTCCCTCCATATTCACATCCAGTGTCGGGTCGCCAACTTTCAGGTTTATTCCAAGGAACTCATTAACAACACGCATATAGGAACTGCAAAGACGGACTCCCATTTCACGTAGCTTGCGGACCTGCATTTCCTCGATCTTCGTGGTCGTCCCGATGGGTTTCTTCAGTAGAAGGTCGGAAAAGGAAAGTGCGGAGAATTTTGGTAATAAGATAAGCGTTCCTCCGGTGGCATCGCCTGAAAGGTGCAGATGGATTCCTACAACGCTTTTTTGTTTTCCCTGGGATGCCCTGGAAATTATTTCGTCAAGTGAGAGCATTTCCACATTGGGTATGTCGATCTTTACCTCCCGGTTCACCATTTTCGAGAGAGAGGTTGCCAGATGGCCCATCCCTATATTTCCTGCTTCCTGGAATGCTCCTTTTGTCATTTCGTCCATTTCAGCCATATTTTACCCTCATTATAATTATATCAAAGTTGCAATATCAAGGATTAACGCCACACTTCCATCTCCCAGGATAGTAGCACCGGCAAATCCTCTTGTGTTTTTCAAAAGTTTGTTGTCGAGTGTCTTGATAATGACTTCCTGTTGACCCAGAAGCTGGTCAACCACAAATCCGATATTTGTTCCCATCTTCTCCACGACGACAACTATGAGATTCTCTTTTTCCCCATTCTCCTGCACAGAGCCAAGGACATCATGAAGTCTTAACAGGGGAAGCACTTCTCCACGCAGCATTATTACCTCTTTTCCTTCTATAGTCTTGATGTCCTTTGTTTTTATTCCGACATCTCTGACCACATTTGCAAGTGGGATTGCATATGTCTCATCCGCAACTGTGACCATCAGTGACTGGATGATTGCTACTGTAAGTGGAAGTTGCAGTTTGATGGAACTTCCCTGGCCAGGTACTGAGCTGACCTTAACGCTTCCTCCCAGGGCTTCGATCTTGGTTTTGACAGCATCCATGCCGACTCCTCTTCCCGAGACATCGGTGATCATCTGCGCTCCGCTAAATCCGGGATAAAATATCAGGTTAAGGGCCTCGGGGTCGGACAGCTTGTCCGCCTCCTCCCGGCTTATTATACCCTTATTCACTGCAACATCCCTGAGATGTGCCGGCTCCATGCCTTTTCCGTCGTCCTCTACTTCGATGAGAATACTGTTCCTCTGTCTTGAAGCGGAAAGCCCGACAAATCCGGCACCGGGTTTCCCTAATTTGATGCGTTCTTCCGTGGTTTCGATCCCATGGTCCACGGCGTTACGTAAAAGATGTACAAGTGGATCTCCGATCTCGTCAAGGACTGTTCTGTCAAGTTCTATCTCTTTACCTTCTATTATGAGGTTGATCTGCTTTTTTTCCGATTTTGCAAGGTCCCTGACCATTCGCGGGAATCTGCTGAACACCTGGTCAATGGGTACCATCCTGGCTTCCATTACCTCTGTCTGTATCTCATTGGTCAGCCGGTCCAGATTGGCCAGTGATTCATCCAGGTCTTTTGCATTAAGGTCGGAGGCAAGCTGGTTGAGCCGGATCTTGTTGATTATAAGCTCGCCCACAAGGTTCATGAGACTGTCCAGGCGTTCAATGTTCACTCTGACGCTCTGGATGCTCTTTACTGTATCAGATCTCCTGACGGCAGGACCGTTCTGTCCGGATGGAGTGCAGGTTCCTTTTTCATCCGAAGCGTTTTCGCTCTTCTCAGTATCACATGTGTACAGGGGTGTAATCGCTATATCTTTTACTTCTGCTATCTTCCCTATAGTATCTGCAATTTTTTCGTCACTTTCTTTTGTGGAATAGATAACTGTGAATTGCCTGTCGAACTTCTCGTCTTCAAGGTCTGATTCACAGGGTATACATTTGATGATCTTTCCGATCTTCGAGATATTGATAAGAACAAGCGTTGATCTTGCTGATCTCAGCACACAGGATTCGTCCAGTGTTACCTTAAGTGAGGAAATATTGCAAGCGTCTTGCTTCGCGTTTTCAATGGAGGCATTTTCATCTGCTGAAAACTCTATTTGAGGTACATTTATTTCAGTAACAGGTACATTCCCTTCAAAAAAAGTTCCATGATCATTGTCAGCTAAGAATTCACTTGCCGTTTCAGTAATATTCTCTACGGCACAGAGCGTGCCTTCCATAGCCTGTGTAAGTGTGGCCTGCAGGTGGGAGATATTGACATTTTTCTCGTTATCGACATTTTCTACAAGAGCTTCAAGGGTGTCAAGACATTCGAAGAGGATATCAATAAGCGAATCATTAACAGTGACCTGGCATTTGCGGACCATGTCCATGAGGTTCTCCATCTCATGGGTCAACTCTGCGATCGTGCTGAATCCCATCGTTGCTGACATACCCTTCAATGTATGTGCAGAGCGGAACATCGTGTTGATGAATTCCATTTCCTTAGGATTCTGTTCAAGCCCGAGAAGGGAATCATTCAACTGTTGCAAATGTTCTTCAGACTCTGCCTTAAATATATCTTTATATTCTGACATATCCATGTCAAATCACGCACCTATAAATCCGATCACTGTTCTAAAAACTAACATTTACCGATCACCCAACTATTTCAGCGTCATTACTATTTCGTCCGATATTTTTTCCAGAGATACAACACTATCCGAGAGCCCACGCTGAACTGCGACTTTTGGCATTCCATAAACAACACATGACCCCTCATCTTCGGTTATTACTCTCCCGCCAACCTTTTTAATCTCCTCTGCACCATCTGCTCCGTCTGATCCCATCCCGGTAAGGATTACAGCCAGGATGTTCTGTCCGTATATTGGTACAAGTGATTTGAAAAGGATGTTCGCGCAGGGCCTGACTCCCTGTTCACGGGGTCTCTGATTAAGGGAAACTACTTCCGAGTTCCTTCCGTTGATATTCTTCTGGACTAACTCCATATGGTAGTTACCGGGTGCCAGGTAAACAACCCCGTTGCTGATCACTTCTCCATCCTTAGCTTCACAAACCTTTAGCCGGGATTGTGCATCCAGCCTCTGTGCAAGTGAAGCCGTAAAACCAGCTGGCATATGCTGGACTATGACAACAGGCATGTTCAGATCTTCCGGGAGCTTAGGTACAACCTGTTCAAGTGCACGTGGTCCGCCTGTGGAAGAAGCTATTGCAAGTATCTTCTGCCGGGACAGATTTTTCCTTTTCATGCTTCCCAGGTTATTCAAAGGCTTTTTCTCCGTTTTCATCCCGATATTCTCTTTTGATCGATTAACCTGCTTTTCCATGAACACTAATTTTTTAAGATCCACCTTTGCTGCCATTTTTACTTTAAGGCGGATACTGTCGGCTATGTCTGAGATGTTCAGGCTGATATTTCCGGAAGGCTTCTGAATAAAATCAACTGCTCCGTATTCGAATGCGTTTAAGGTTCTTTCCGCAGACCTTGCGTCGACGGCTGTAAGCATTACCACAGGGGTAGGGCACTCACTCATTATGTATCCTAATGCGTGTAATCCGTCAAGAGTTGGCATTTCAACATCAAGGGTGACCACATCAGGCCGGAGTCTTTCTACTTTCTCTACAGCATCAAGGCCGTTTCTTGCTGTTGCTATTACTTTTAATTCCTCATCCTCTGAGAGAATATCTGAGATAACTTTGCGCATGAGCGCCGAGTCATCAACAACAAGAACATTGATGGCCATTTACATTACTTTCCCAAGCACTTCCAGCACCTTCGCAGCATCAAAGGGTTTCACGATGAAATCCTGGGCTCCGCATTTGAGAGCATCTGTAACAACGGACTGCTGTCCGATGGATGAACACATGACTACCTTTGCAGCAGGATCCATTTCCATTATTTTCTGAAGAGCGTCGATACCTTCCATATTTGGCATGACTATATCCATGAATACCAGTTCAGGTTTAACATCCGGGTATTTCTGAACAGCATCCAATCCGTCAACACATTCTGCTACGACCTCATGTCCGTTCTTTTTCAGGATGTCCTTGATGACCATACGCATAAAAGCAGCGTCGTCCACAATCATTACTTTTGCCATTTTATTTGTATCT
This sequence comes from Methanolobus halotolerans, assembly GCF_004745425.1. GTDB lineage: Archaea > Halobacteriota > Methanosarcinia > Methanosarcinales > Methanosarcinaceae > Methanolobus > Methanolobus halotolerans. Next base: position 245,543 of record NZ_PGGK01000003.1, read on the forward strand.
CCCTTAATCTATCTATATATGTAACAAATGCACATTATATGATCGTTATGTGGTTTCTATATCCACGTAATTATATAGATGTTAATATATTATATTAATTTATTGTTCGCGGTGTTCTAATGCCAGACTGCTTACAGATTCGTATTCTGCCTGAATGGAGATGTTTTTCCCGATCCTCTCGTTCGTTCAGATTTTTATTTATGCTAAAACTCACAGTAGAATTAATTTTATGTAAGGTGTCAATAAATACAGTAACATGTAATAGAAAATACTAGTGCCTAAAAGCTAAACTTCAAAAAAAAAGGGCTTATCGGATAACATATTTTTACTTCAGGATGAAAAGAAGTATCACCAGCACGCAGAATCTGACAAACATACTTACTCCGGTAGAGAATACAACTATACGCATGCCAATGCGTGGTCCGAAAATCGAGATATATCGCGGTAACAGTGACCTGAAACTGAACAGCGGGAGCATGAACATACTTCCGAGCATTAGCACGATCATTGCCTGGTGGTATGAAATGGCGTTGCTGCTTATCATAGGTCCCAGCAAGGATATCCCGAGAATAGGACTTGCCACATAACTTGTCAGGGGTACTATACTTTCCACGGGAACACCGAACATCTCGGCAATAGGTAATACGTTCAGGGCCTCGAATGCACCTATGTCCCCCAGATAGAATACCAGGGTCGTCATTGCCAGGTATATCATAACGATCCTGTAGAACAGTTTCCTGTTCCGGTTCAGGGAACCTTTCACTGCCTCTTTCAGCGTAACCCTCTTTTCGGTAATAGTTTCCTCGAACACACAATGGTTCTTCTTAAGGAAAAGCTTGCTGAGGATCACTACAAGACTTATCTTCACGATGGCGGTCAGTATGAAGACCATCACATAGAAACCACCTACAACAGCACCAAGTGCCGGGAGGACTATAGGTATCTGGTAGGTAAGTATCTCCCTCACATATGCAGGTGTGCTGTTGAGCAAAGCACATAACATAGTTTCCCTGTCATCGATACACCCTCCATCCCTGAAATTGACCACCATGCTATTAGCAGCCACAGTCGACCCCATGGCCACGATGAATGCTGATGCACACGTGTCAGGCAGGTTCGTATATTTGAATACAGGACTTGCAAACCTGGACAATTTCTGCATCAGTCCCAGCTCGATAAGGATACCTGTACCAAAAAGCCCGATGAATATCACGATCAGTACGGGGACTGCAAACTCAAGTGCGTTGACCAAGACCGGGAACATAGCATATCTTTACGGGTCAGCACCTAAATTAACCTTATCTTCGTGAACAGAACTTTATATGCAGGACTTCCGAAGAACGTGTTTGCCTGCACAATATTAAGTAGTATCTTAATTGATTGTAATATCAATTATAATAGCAAAAACTTATATTTTGTTAATCTATTGATAGATGGTGATCAAGATGAAAAAGGACCTGATGGAAATTCTTGCATGCCCTGTCTGTAAAGGTGATCTTGTCCTCAACATTGAGAAGGAAGATGAAAAAGAGGTCATTTCCGGGACTCTCTATTGTTCCGTTTGTAATGAATACTATCCTATTGAGGAAGGCATTCCCAATATGCTTCCTCCTGACCTCAGGGAATGAACCAGTGAGGAAATCTAATTGCAACAGGTACATATCAGCAGGCTTGGAGTTAACTCGATAGAGTTCGAGAATGATACTGTTGAAATACCTTTATCTCCCGGCGAGGAACGCAGCTTTGAGCTTGTGATGATAAATTATGGTGCTCCTACGCATGTGAGTTTATCTGTCAGCGACTCTTTGCTTGAGAACATTACTGTACTTGAAGACAACCCTTATGTTAGGCACGAAGAATATGTTCCGCTGATAGTCAGGATATCCTATGCCGGAAGACTCTATACTAGAGGTCAGGTCTTTGTGACAGTGGGCTATGGTTCAAAAAAGGCAGGTTTTAATCTCAATATAGGTATTCCGGGTCCCGACGAAACCAATTTCGTGGTAGATGTGGATGAGTCCTTGTCAATTCCTAACAAAAGCCCTAAAATGATTTCTTCCTCCGGCACCTCACGCAGGAATGAATGGGGCACACATCTGCCGAAGATATCATTGCAGATGCTGGAATCGACATTTGAGATGGCATCTTCAAAGTCCCTTTATCTGATGTCTGTCTTTTTGATGATCGTATGCGCCACAATCCTGGCCATGATATTCATTTCCATTGACTTTGGATTCTTTTTCGGATTTTACCAGGCGGTATTCTATTCTATACTCTTAACTTCTTTCATGGCTTTCCTATTGGTCAAACTTCCTATATTCAAGTAATAATTCAAGGTAAGGCATCATATGAAATATATTATTGTAACAGGCGGAGTAATGAGCGGACTGGGTAAGGGAATAACAACCGCTTCCATCGGACGTAATCTGAAGAACAAAGGATATAAGGTCACAGCCATCAAGATCGATCCTTATATTAATATTGATGCAGGCACCATGAGTCCTTTCCAGCATGGAGAGGTATTCGTACTCAAGGACGGAGGTGAGGTCGACCTTGACCTTGGTAATTATGAGCGTTTTCTGGATACCGAACTGACAAGAGAGCACAATCTGACAACCGGGAAAGTATACCAGTCCGTGATAGCAAAGGAACGCAGGGGTGAATACCTTGGCAAGACAGTCCAGATAATACCTCATATCACAAACGAGATCAAGGGTCGCATAAGGAAGGTTGCTGCAAAGAGCGGTGCTGATATCTGTCTTATAGAGGTCGGCGGAACAGTCGGTGACATTGAAAGCATGCCTTTCCTGGAAGCTGTCAGGCAGATGCACAGGGAAGAGCCGAAGAAAGATATTGTCTTTGTACATGTGACCCTTGTGCCACTTGATTCTCAGGGAGACCAGAAGACAAAGCCTACTCAGCATTCTGTAAAGGACCTGAGGGAACTTGGCCTGACCCCCAATGTGATCGTTACAAGATGCAAGGAACCGTTGATTGAACACACTATCTCCAAGATAGCCCTGTTCTGCGATGTTCCTGAGGAAGCGGTTATAAGTGCTCACGATGCAAATGACATCTACGAAGTCCCTCTCATGATGGAGAAAGAGGGGTTGACCAGTTACGTAATGAAACTGATGGACCTCAGTTCCGATACCATTGACAACTCCTGGTCAGAAATGGTGGAGAGGATGAACAATCTCGAAGGTACCGTCAATATCGGGATCGTCGGAAAGTATACTCACCTTGAGGATTCCTATCTCAGTATCAGTGCATCTATCAAACATGCGGCCATCGAGTGTGGTGTGAAATTTTGTACCAGCTGGATCGATTCCGAATCATTTGAGAGCGACCCATCTTCCGTGGAAGCGCTTTCAAAGTACGACGGGATACTAGTGCCGGGTGGTTTCGGTGAAAGGGGAATTGAGGGAAAGATCATGGCCATCAGGTATGCCCGTGAGAATGATATCCCCTATCTGGGGCTCTGTCTGGGAATGCAACTCTGTGTGATCGAGTTTGCGCGGAATGTCGCAGGCCTGGAGAATGCAAATAGTTCGGAATTCGACGAGAACACGCCATACCCGGTTATAGATTTGCTCCCGGAACAGGAAAACATAGTGGACATGGGTGCGACCATGCGCCTGGGGGATTATGAGGCGGACCTGAAATCATGTACACTTGCCGAGACAATATACGGATGTTCCAGGATAATCGAACGTCACAGGCACAGATATGAGGTCAATCCGAATTTTGTTGACAGGATCGAGGCAAAAGGGATGGTATTCTCAGGAAAGAACCGGAACAGGATGGAAATTGCAGAGATACCCGGTAAAAAGTTCTTCTTCGCATCCCAGTTCCACCCTGAGTTCAAGTCAAGGCCAGGTCGCCCTTCACCACCGTTCAAGGCATTCATACAGGCAATGATATCCTGAGGGAATACTACAAAATGAGACAAATTGTCCCTAACTCATTTTCATTGGTTCCACTTTCATGTATTCCCTGAGAACCGTTGTTGCATAGCATCCTTTCGGAAGGGGGAAATCGAGGATAATTTTGCTTTTCCCGGGATTGAGTTCGTCCCGGTCCACCTGGAAGGAAGGTTCACAATGAAGCAATATCTCCCTGCGAAGTCCCTTTGAAGCCATATCGGGCATATCAGGTACTTTGAAGCTTTCCGGCGGAATATTCATTTCAGCAAAAATATCACTTTCTATTCTTCCTGGTTCTCCGGATGCCAGTTCTGTCCCATAGCCGATCAGCGGGGCGGTCACGAAAGCTCTTTTCCTTCTGATCAGGTTATTCATGCCGCCGACATTCTCGTCGGTGACCTGCTGAGTTCTTTTAACATCAGGCAGGCCTTCCTTGTTCTTAAAACAGACGATGTCCCCGGATACTGCAGCGTCAAGAGGTAATCCGTTCCCTATACGATTGCAAATTATCCTGTTGAAATTGTATGACTGGTACGCATGTACGAACATCTTGCTTATGTTTCTGGCAAGCACGCCGAAGGAGCCTTTAAAGTCTCCGGGATTCTCCACAAGGTAATGCATCATAGCCCTTTCATACCTCAGGCGCAGAGGATACAGTTTTAGTCCCTCTGCGAAGTCCCTGCTTTCCCACACCTTCTCACGCACTTCCCTTACATCCCCGGGCTCGTCCGGAAATGACTTTGCAATATAAATGAGTGCTGCTTTTTCAAAATCACCTTTGAGGATCTGCTCACCCACAAGATGGGTTACGGGCCTGATGGCACCAAAACGCTGTATCCCGAAGAAGTTGGGAACTCCTCCATAGGCCCTGATCTCCTCTGCGATAGTTGTGAGAAGCGAGATTAGTTCTTCCGGGCCATGCTCTATGTTCCTGATAGTGATCACGAACTCATTCCCGAAAAGATCTCCAAGCTCAACGGACCTTTTAGATCTTCCGAGCACCCTGAGTTCCACATCTTTCATATAGAAATTCTCAATATCCTTTTCGCCAATGTCATAGATACTGATCTTCTGTGTGGTCTTTGCTCTCTTATCCTTCGTTCCGGCAAAACTTATACGCTTCTGGCTAATGCCCAGTTTCCGGGAAATATCCCTTATAAGGTGGTGCATATCCCAGTTGATCTTGGTTAGTTCGATTATCAGATGTTTACCTGAATCTCCTTCCTCACGATTACTTATCTCTTTAACTATAAAATCGTCAATTTCCTGCCGGAGCTGGCCTCCCAGGCCAGGAACCGATGTGCAGTAAAGATCGATACCGATCTGCTTTTCCACGGCTGGTATATCCATTCTCTTATTCCTCATCCTGGGGTGCGATGTCTATAACTGTTACCTGCGAAGTGTTCAAAAAAGTCCATCCGCCTTCAACAGGTGCGGTACCTCCCGGAAGCCCTCCGATATATACGCTTGAAGTCGGGTCCATCATGAGCCAGCAACCATATTCATCGCTTGTGTAGTATACGGGTAAAGGTCCATAATAGTATTGTATGGCTTCTATGACATTCTCTATGTTGTCCACTTCTCCTGCGTATACAGCGGCAAAGGCATGCGTGTCCGTCATATATATCCTGGCGGTCCCTCCGATGGATTCGACAAGTGATGCCAGCAGGATAGCATAGTCATCGCAGTCGCCGGCACCAACCCTCAGTGTATCGCGGGGTGTGGACCACATATCCCTGCCTCTTGGATCACTGATGTACTGTATGTTGTCCCTCGTGTCATCGAACAGGGAGCATAGCTGGTAGATATTGTATTGTCCCGGATATTTCTTTGCAGACACAGCTGCCATTTTTCGGACTTCAATATCGTATGGGGTGATCTTCCCTTCCACTTTCTCGAATATGTTGACGGGATTATAAATGTAAGGAGTTTCCTGAGCCATAGGCTGCTGTTCAATTTCCACCGTGAACTCATCAAAATACTGTCTCTGGTAATCGTACCACTTCCCGGAAGATGTCCTGACCATCATTGATAACCCTGCTTTCAGTGTGATCTCTTCTGTGTTCTCAGGGATATTGAAAGATATGTGGCCGATCATCTTTTCTTCACCCGGCAGTATGGTAATACTGGTGTCCTGTCCGTGCCACTCATCATTGATGGTCCGCAAAAGTCCGAAATCATAGACAAAGATCGTATTGTCGCCAAGGTTCTTCACGTGGATACTCGTTACTCCTTCGGTACCTTCGTAAAAGCCTGAATAGTAAAAATAACTGCTTGCAACTTCAAAACCCGGTGCATAGGTAGCACTGGCAGAGGGTCTGTTCTCAAGTGTGTAAGGTGCCTGGCCGGGTGTAACAGGGACAGTCAGCCTTAAAGGATCCAGCTCATAAACAGTCTCGGCCTGCAGCAAAGTGGCAGTGGAAGGTGACAACAGTTCCCTGACATCCTGAATGGGTCCTGAAACGCATCCAGTTGTTAAAAGCGAACTCATTATCAGGAGAAGAACTATGGGTGTAATATACTGTTTTTGCGGATATTTCATATTAATCCCTGATAGGACCTGTTCATTATTTTACATTATCCTTAAAGCAGTTTAAGATTGCCTGTTATCCTGTCAAGTTCCTCTTCTTTTGCAGGCCCTATACCAAGGACGGTTATGGTGCCGGGTTTTATTTCGGTGAGTCCTGCATCCTGGATAAGTGCAGTAGCTATGTTCTGCCTTCTTGCTATCTCTTTAAGCTCAAATAGTCCCTGGGTGTTTGCAACACGCAGAACCACTTTCTTCTGACCGCCCTCCTTCCATTTCTCCAGGGTGGACCTGTCAGCCCATTCGGCGGCAGATACCGCAGCATGAGCAACCTGGACGGCAAGCTTTCCCTTTGACAACTTCAGGTCGTCCCTGATTATTATGCACTGTTTATATTCACTCATCTGGTATACCATCGTTTTTCAGGTATTTTACATTTGGCACTTAGAGGAGTTTTAGAACAGCATCTATAATATGTCCTGTCACATCGACTTTCCATGCAGTATAAATGCCGGCTCCGGATGGCGTTGCGTTGATCTCCAGCACTCTTGGACCTTCTGGACCATCGATAACATCGACACCTGCAAAAACAGTGCCTATCGCTTCGGATGCTCTAATGCAGATACTTTCCTGTTCATTACTGAGCGTACACCTTGCGGGGCTTCCTCCCTGACTGAGATTGTTCAACCACCAGCCTTCAGCGGCTTCCCGGTAGATAGAACCCACTACTTCCCCGTCAACCACAAATGCCCGTATGTCCTGGCCTGAGTTCTCAATGAATTCCTGTACGAGTACTATCCCCTTCTCTTCAAGTACCGACCTTACCAGCCATTCAACATCCTTTCCCCCGGAAGTCCCGTCGGGTCTGACGATCTCACCGTCCTTTATCCGGGATATTCCGATACCCTTGTAACCAAAAACCGGTTTCATCACAGCATCCCTGAAATGTCCGAGGGTGTCCATGGCAGTTCCGGCATCCTGTACAACCTTTGTTTGGGGAATTGGTAGCCCTGCCCTTGAGAACAGGTACGAGCAGTGATATTTATTTGCAGCATCCTGGATAGCTGCAGGTGAGTTAACAATAGCTACACCTTCCATCTCAAGCTGGCGGAGCATGTCATAACGGAAAGTTACTGCGTCATTTTTTCCAATACCCATATCACGGACAATGAGTACATCAAGTTCCCCCAGATTCAGACTCCCTGCATTGTATGCAGAATTGTTACAAATGTCAGCCTCAGCCTGTCTAAGGTCGACTGCCTGTGCTTGTATACCTTTGTTCCTTGCAGCTTTAATAAATGCCCCGGCAGTCCAGTCATCAGGATCTGTTACGGCGATTCCCATTTTTACCATTCTTCTCTTTTTCCTTCAGTATTGTGATCATTATCAGGTATCAATGAATGAAGATATAGTTTATTGCTCTCCTCTGCGGCTAGCACACAAGCAGGTATGTCGACCACATGTTCCACCACATCGATTATCACACTATCCGCTGTAGCTACAATTAAATCAAAGGTTGCTTTTTTAAGTTCATAGTCGACTGTGCCTGATGTGAACACATTTCCATGGAGCAGGCCCTCATCGATCCTTTGTCTTATAAAAGTGGCAAGTTCTCCGCTCTTGCTCATCTGCCGGTCCAGCAGTACAGTTATCGAACCTGCCTCATGGGTCATCAGCATTGTCAGCATCATATCCACGGCTTTGTATGTTGTCTCATCATTGACATGCTTATTGAACACTCCCCTGTTATCCCTGATGAAGCCATCATCCCCTTTCCACATGCACTCATCCTTCAGGTAACTCTCCAGGGTTATCAACACGTTATACCCGTCGATGACAATGTGCCGGCCTTTAAGATCATTACATGCAAGTCTCTTATTCCGGCGGGAAGATGCAATGGACGGTGCAAGGACATTCCTTGAAAGTATGGATCTCTGCTGTTCTTCCAGCAGATGGTGATTGCACACGAATCTGACTGTACTGTTCTTTGGATATCCTTTTCCAAGCAGGTAACGGATATCTTCTGCAGCCTCCATCAGTTCCTTTTCCTGATTTCTCCTCCTGTCAGTCATACCGGCTCAGCCTCTTGTATATAGTCATGTTGCGGATATATGCCATTATCGAAGATCTGCAGTTCACTCCCGTTTTCCATATATAGCATCTACTATAATATTTATATGCTTTAATTATATATCTTACATTGAAAGAGAATAATGGACTATTATACAATGGACGAAGTATTCTTGCCGAATGAGTGATCAGACCATGGAAGACGGAAAAAAGGGAAAAGTGCTCATTGTCGATGACGAACCGGTGAACGTCAAACTGCTTGAGGCCTATCTGCTGAACGAATATGATATCATTACCGCTTTCGGAGGAATGGAGGCTCTTGCAAAGGTTGAAGAACATAATCCCGATATAATCCTTCTCGATATCATGATGCCTGATATAACAGGCTATAAAGTCTGCGAAATGCTCAAAAGTTCAGAAGATACCCGGTTCATACCTATTGTTATGGTGACAGCCCTGTCCGGGACAGAAGACAGGATCATTGGGATCAGGGCAGGTGCCGATGACTTTTTGACTAAACCTCTTGACAGGATCGAGCTCAACACAAGGGTCAGTTCACTCCTCAGGATAAAACAATTACATGATGACCTGATAAACCAGCGTGATCAGGCAAACCTTTACCTGGACCTTGCAGCTGTTGTGCTCCTTGTACTGGATGAGGCCGGCAATGTCAGACTCATGAGTAAGAAGGGGTATGAACTCCTTGGTTATACAGAAGAGGAAATAACAGGTACCGACTGGTTCGACAATTATATACCTGCTTCTGCACGCCAGGCATTCAGGGACCTGTTCGGCAAGTCCTTATCAGGAGAAAGCGATCATGAGAGTTATTTCGAAAGTCCTGTGCTAAACCGAAATGGAGAGGAAAGGATAATCAGCTGGAATAACATTGTTCCTATGGTCAGTAACGGCCATGTGAACAGCGTATTGATATCGGGTACTGATGTCACGGAAAGAAAGAAGGCCGAGGAAAAGATAAGAAGAGCGAATGAATATCTTGATAACCTGCTGAAGGCTTCTCCTATCGCAATGCTTTCTCTGGACAGCAACAGAAACATTTTGACGGTCAATAATAACGCAACTAATCTCCTTGGCAGGGAGCTTAACAATCTGGTTGGCAGGCCTGTCAGTTCCATTATGGATGGAAAAGACCATCTTGATTTCAGGGATGTAAAGGATATTGAATTTGTTTTTATAAAAGGGACAGGTGAAAAGATCCCCATGAACGTATCAACATCTGTTGTAGCGGGTAACGGCGATGAAAATAACCTGGTCATAACAATGCAGGACCGATCAGAGTTGCGTGGACTTTTCATTACACCTTTGACAGAGGATGTTCACGAAGATGTTATGGAAAACGGATCTGAGCTGGAACCAGGTTTCATGTATCTTGTGGACTGTTCTGAGAAGGGGGACGCTTATTCTGTCTTTTCATATCTGGTCAAACAGGGAAAACCGGGCCTCTGTATCACACGGAATAACCCTGAAAATATCCGTGTGAAGTATGGTCTTTCCAGGACTCCTTTCTTGTGGCTGAGCAAGAACAAGAATCGAAGCCAGCAAACTATGGACCCGGCAGAACTCTTCAGGATACATCCCACTATATCTGATTTCATCAACAAGGTGAATGACGGGGCGATTTTGATGGATGGCCTGGAATACCTGCTTCTGGACAATGATTTTATTTCCGTTATCAAACTGATCGAACAGGTCAATGATACGATTATGGCATCTGATTCCAGGCTGATACTTATGGTCGATCCCGGAACACTTGATAAAAAACAATTCCATATGTTAAAAAGATGGATGAGATTGCTGAAAAAAGGGTTTGTGTCAGGCGATGGCAAACAAAGCCTTAACTGAAAACAGGAATATAGGTATTTTTAATATACAGGCAGGAACAATGAGATTTGTAGACACTATACATGGATTGAACGAGGTTTTCGAGACCGATATTCCCAAGGGCAGTGTCGTACTTGTGACCGGAGCTGCAGGCACCTTAAAATCCGGTTTTACTTTTCAGGTATTATCTAACTACCTGGAAGAAGCGGATGAGTATGGGTTATATGTAACGCTTGAACAGGGCAAAGAGAACCATCTCAGGAATATGCAAAGTATGGGAATAAAACTATCCAGAAAACTGCATATTTCCGATTTCAGTGATTACAGGATCACCTATAGTGATTTTCCAGAAGACCTGCTAAAACTCCTTGAACAGAATATTCTGGATTTCAGGAGGAACACGGAAAATAAATGCACCTGCCTTGTAATCGATTCCCTTGGTGCCCTTTACTCGCTGATCGACATTGAGGCAAAGGAATTGCGTAAAAGAATGTACAGGATGGTGGAAACATTCAGGCGTGAGGGCCTTACTACTTTCATAATACTTGAAGAGGATAAATATTCTGGTATGAATGACTCTGCAACCGGTGCTGAAGGTTACCTTGCAGATGGTATAATCGAACTCGGATTGCATTTCAAAGGCAGTGTGGCTAACAGATATATGCGTATAAGAAAAATGCGTGCTACTGCTCACAGTATGGAACCATGGATATTAACGGTGTCCGATCATGGTCTGAAGGTGTATAAAGGGAATTTCTGAGCAGGTCCATCCAAAACCATTTATATTTCTGCTCCCTTGATCTAATCAGACATATTTTTCACTAACGTACTGCAGGAGTGTATCTTCCAGAGGTGTGACCGATGGCATTGGCAGACAGCATGGGTTTTGTAAGTATTGTTATTCAATTCCTGTTACTTCTGATGATGATATTTGCAGTACGTTCAGTATCAGGGAGGCAAATTGACAGGCACTGCAAAATTGTGAACCTTGCTGTTGTGTTGCAGTTGATATCTGTCATGATCTTCATGACTGCTCCAATGTCATCTTTACTCAGGTTGAATATCGGGGGAACTGTTTTGGGAGCACTTATATGGATACATCACCTGGGAGGACTGACAGTCTTCCTGCTTGCAGTCTACATCAACATGGCTTTAAATGGAAATTTGAAATTCCTGGGTAATCCTTACAAATGGATGAGAATCACCCTTGTTGTCTGGATACTGACATTTACTGGTGGTGTGTTGATATACCTTCATATCTGGCAGCAGATCACACTTATATGAAACTATCTCCGGTCAACGATCCTTTTAGGACGGCCTTTTATTTTATAAAGCTCAAGTTCCCCGGGACCCACATAGTTGAAAAGGAGATCGAGGTTTCCCTGGATATAAGCATCTTCCAGCCCTTTCTTGAACCGGAAGAAAGATCCCATGAAATTCTCTTCAATGATATCCCTGTCACATCTGTCCACATCTTCACACTCCATGCTGACCCTTAATGTAGTATCGTCCTCGTCTCCTCCATACAGAAAAGCTTCATATTCCCCGGTTAGATATTCCATATTCTCTCGCTGGAATACTCCTTTTTCAATATCAACTCGGTTGAAAGGAGTCTCTGCTACCCAGAAAGTTTCAGCTTCCCTCTGGGGGTTCAGGATCTTCATGTGAGTTCTTCCACATGCACATTTTTTTCTTGTTATCACTACTGTGGTATCTTCTGTGTCATAATTGAGTAACAATGTCCCGCATCTGGCACCGACCGGCAAAAGTGTTGTCAGCACGATCCGCCCGCATTCCCCATCCTTTACGAAATCCTTCATATGAGGGTCGTAGACATCCAGGTGTGTGAGGTCTTCGGGAACGTGTAATCCATCTATATAGGAGCATTCTCCGCACATGGTGCCTTCAGTGCTTCCGTATGTGTTGAGCACATCGCAACCCCATAGTTCCGAAACATAGCTGCGGGCTTCCTCCGGGAAACTCTCCCCTCCGACAACAAGCCTCTTGATGCTTGATTCGGAGGGTTCCATGCCCTGTTGCTTCATCCTTTTGGCAAGATGTATCAGTTTGAAGACACTTCCGACTATGGATGTGGGCTTATAGGAGTTCATGATTCTGGGAGGGAACGTACATTTCCCGAACGGTACAATGGTCATTCCAATGTTCCTGGCTGCCAGTGTCATTGTATTGGCACCGACGTTCATGCCATAGGATGCACATATGACCGTCCTGTCTCCCGGACCGAATCCCTGAGAAACAAAACTCCGTGCATATTTTTCTGCATAGCGCTCCCAGTCATCCCATGTCAGGAAGAATGATTTGGGAGTTCCGCTGGTCCCGCTGGTCTCATGTATCGTGAACACATCCTCCCAGTCAACCGACCTGAGGCCGAAGTCCTCTGTCACAGGTGGCTGGTTCTCCCTTATGGTTTTCCCGGATATTATGGGCAGGCTCAGCAGGTCCTCATGGGATCTTATATCAGATGGTTTTATGTTATTATCACGGAACCATTTTTTGTAAAAAAGGGAGTTTTTGGCTGCATAATCAACAGTGTACCTGATCCTCTCTTCCACAAGATCGTCAAGTTCTCCTCTTTCCATTGTTTCTATATCAGCATTATAATAGCTTTCTGTTCGCATTTTTCTACCAGTCCCGGATAAAAGTTCACAATTTCCTTTCAATTATAAGTTTTTAACTGTTTATATATGTCTTCCCTGTTATTGGCAGGCAGGTTGCAGTTATAGTTCTCACAGATATAGGCAGTTGCTTTTGCGTCTTTCATTGTCATATCACTGACATATCCTGCAATCTCCTCGATCCCGGAACCTCTTTCCGGGGGCTTGAACACTATTATCTTATTGGGAAGGAAATCCTGATTGATGCAGGAAGCTAGATCCTCTGTTCCTTTGTTTCCCGTTTCTCCCACTATTACAATCTCTCTGGAAGGGCCGACGGCAAAGTCCAGTGCGCAGAGAAGCTGTGTGTATCCCAGAGGTACCCTCATGACCTGTTTTGCAAAGGTATTGAATATTTCGTAGGCCATGTTCTCAAGATCAGCATCGGCTGTCACGCGTCCCAGCTGCAACAGGTTGAGGGCACATACCGAGTTACCGGAAGGGCTGGCCCCGTCATATACTTCCTTGTTCCGGAACAGCAGGAATTCAGAATAGTCAGCTGTGTGGAAGAATCCTCCATTATACTCATCCCGGAAATGCTCTGTCAGATGTCTGTTAAGTTCCAGTGCATGCTTCAGATACTGCGTTTCGAATGTAGTCTCGTAGAGTTCGGTAAGTCCCCATATGAAAAAAGCATAGTCTTCCAGGAACGCTTCTACAGCAGCCTCTCCTCCTCTGTACCTGTGATAGAGACTGCCATCGGGGCTTTTCATTTCAGAAAGGATAAAATCAGCTGCCCTGCAGGCAAGTTCGGCATACTCCTTATCTCCAAATGCTGCGGATGCTTTGCAAAGAGCTACTATCATCAGGCCATTCCAGTCTGTCAGTATCTTATCATCTTTTGCCGGATGAATACGCTTTTCACGATAGTTGAACAATTTTTCTCTGATCCTTTCATATTCAGTGCTCAACTGATCAGGATCCCTGTCACTCTCTGCAGCCATCTCTCTCAGATCTTTCTTCTGGTAAAGTATATTTGTCCCTGTGCTGGTCCCGGTAGCTTCATCCCTGAAATTACCCTCCGGACTGGTGCTGAACAATTGTTTTATCAACTCAGCTTCGTCATCCCCTAATACGCTCTCAAGTTCAGCCCCTGTCCATACGTAGAACTTTCCTTCCTCACCTTCACTGTCAGCATCCTCTGCAGAGTAAAATCCACCTTCCGGCGCAAGCATATCCCGGGTCACATAGCTGAATATCTCCCGGGTAACTTCTCTATACCTCTTATCATGGGTTGCCTGAAATGCTTCTGTGCAAGCGATGGCGATAAGTGCCTGATCATATAGCATTTTTTCAAAATGAGGTACTATCCAGCGAGCGTCAGTGGAATACCGGTGAAAACCGAATCCTATATGATCATATATTCCACCCCGCCGCATTGCATGAAGTGTCTTCTCAACCATTGCAAGCGCATCCTTATCGCCCGTCCTTTTCCAGTAGCGAAGCAGGAATGTCAGGTGGTGGGGCGTCGGAAACTTAGGTGCATTACCGAACCCACCATTTACCTGATCAAAATTATCACGGAGTTGTCTGAAGCATTTGTCAAGTACATTTCTGTCCAGGGCATCTTCTCCTGATTTTCCGGATGCCTCTGATATAGCTGAAACTATCTCCTCCGCGTTGGACACAAGTTCGTCCCGTTTCTGCGCCCACATCTTCTTTACCATGGGTACAAGTTCAAGCATGCCGGTAGTGCCAAGCCTGCTATCCCTTGGAATATATGTTGTGGCAAGAAATGGTTTCTTTTCGGGTGTCATAATGATGGTAAGAGGCCACCCTCCGCGCCCTGTGAGCGCCTGACATACTGACATATATGTGCTGTCGATATCAGGCCTCTCTTCCCGGTCTACTTTGACGGGAACGAAGACCTCATTCATAAGGAGTGCAACTTCCTCATTCTCAAAGGATTCCTTTTCCATGACATGGCACCAATGACAGGTTGAGTATCCAATTGAAAGGAAAATCGGTTTATCTTCAGTCTCTGCTTTCATGAAGGCTTCTTCTCCCCAGGGGTACCAATCCACCGGGTTGTATGCATGTTGGAGAAGATATGGGCTTTTTTCCTGTATAAGCCTGTTAGCCTTTCTCTCTTCCGGCTCTGTTCTCTTTTCCTGCAATTTATCACGTCCCAGTGAAATCTACGGTTAACTGTAAAAATGTCATTAAGGATCGCACTGTAAAGTTCAAAGATTATCTGTTCGGTCTTTGTTTTAAGATATGTCCCACCCTATTTACTGTATTTATCCTGTTATTTATAAGTGCTCGTTGATCTGGTTCTATAATGATATGGCAGGTTCTTATGAGCTGATGAATCATCATCATAATCATTATTATCATCTAAAATATTAGAAAAAAGTATATATAATGCATGTGTGTAACTCAATTTAGTAAGAAAGTTTAGAATTTGAATTTCTATTTAATCACAGGTGGTACGAAATGGATAGACGTTTAATTATAATACCAGTTCTGTTATTCGCATCCGTTCTTTTAGTGAGCGGCCTGATGAATGACGATACGCCTGCCCCGGATATCGGTGCAGTGGATGGCGGAAATGTTGATGATGGTCCTGCTCAGGAAGAACAGGATTCCGGGCCATTGGATGAGCAGAATGTTACAAAGGAAGATGAGCCTGAAGAAGAGTTGCCTCTCGTGGGAATGGGCGGCAGCGCCAAACTAGCTGGCAGTTCAATGTCTGCTCCTGAACAGCCAGAGGAAGAAGAACAAGAAGAAAAGGAAGAAGAAAAAGTAGATGAAGGCGGAAATATTGAAGAAGGGAATGAAGAAGGAGATAACGGGAATAACTCTGACAATAATGAGCCATGTCCGGGACCCGAGGAAATCCCTGAATTCCCAACAATTGCACTCCCAATGCTTGCAATTATAGGTCTGGCCTTTATCTTCAGGCGTAGATAATCAAAACATACGTTGAACCGTTAAATACGGTTCAATACTTAATTTTCATATATCCGCCGATCTGTTTGTTACAGATGCTTGTGTGCTTTTCCTCATCCTTTATCAGTTGCCCGAGATCTTCAAGGAATTCTGTTCTGTCATTCTCATCCTCAAACAATGTTATGATGACATCCGAATCAGCGTTTTTCATATCCTTGTAAGCATTCATGGCAAGGATCTCATATTTTACTATCTTGCTGAAGATCTCCTGCGATGTCAGTCCTTCAAAATCAAATATGTGTTTTGGGAGGCCTTTCGGAGTGTCTTCCGGAATTGCAATGGCTGCTTTCCTTAGCCATTTCTCTACAATTGAGCCGTGTTTGTCAGAATCGTGGGATAATATCTCAAGTGCTTCAAGGTTCTCATCCATCATTTCCAGACGGCCCTCCCATGTCCCCATCTGTTCCATTTCCATTTCTACCCAGTACATTTTCTGGTAGTCCTGTATTAATTGGTTGGCGTTTTTGAACACTTGAATTTCAAGAGTTCTCTCAAAGTCCACTTCTTCTCAGCAATCCCTGATTGCTGAGCAGGTGTTCTTTTGTGCTTTACACCATCTTTA
>NZ_PGGK01000038.1 GCF_004745425.1 Methanolobus halotolerans
ATTATTTATTCTACGATACCAAGTCATTCACATCTAGGGGTAAATATTCTGTATACAATCAGCGATATGAAATAAGGGAATCATGCATTGACATAATGAATATATTTGGTCCAGAAAAATATGATACATTTTTCTGGACCAAATATATTCATTATGTCAATGCATGATTCCCTTATTTCATATCGCTGATTGTATACAGAATATTTACCCCTAGATGTGAATGACTTGGTATCGTAGAATAAATAATGATTATTATTTATTCTACGATACCAAGTCATTCACATCTAGGGGTAAATATTCTGTATACAATCAGCGATATGAAATAAGGGAATCATGCATTGACATAATGAATATATTTGGTCCAGAAAAATATGATAC
>NZ_PGGK01000039.1 GCF_004745425.1 Methanolobus halotolerans
CACCCCGGAATATTTTTTCAGTCATGATACTTCTGATCTCACCGATATCGAACCCCCTGAACAGCAGTTCGAGTTCTTTCTCAGTGAAATAATGATAGATTATACCGCCTTTCCGCAGGAAAGGCGGTATAATCTATCATTATTTCACTGAGAAAGAACTCGAACTGCTGTTCAGGGGGTTCGATATCGGTGAGATCAGAAGTATCATGACTGAAAAAATATTCCGGGGTGAGCGGTACACCCCGGAATATTTTTTCAGTCATGATACTTCTGATCTCACCGATATCGAACCCCCTGAACAGCAGTTCGAGTTCTTTCTCAGTGAAATAATGATAGATTATACCGCCTTTCCGCAGGAAAGGCGG
>NZ_PGGK01000040.1 GCF_004745425.1 Methanolobus halotolerans
CGTTACCGGAAATGTAAGGCCACATGGATGCCAGGTGGCCTTACATTTCCGGTAACGTATGATAGATCACATTGAAGGACCTGAGCACCTACAAACTTCAGGAACATTAAACGGGTAAACTTATACCCTTTTAAATAAACTATTTTTTTAAAAGGGTATAAGTTTACCCGTTTAATGTTCCTGAAGTTTGTAGGTGCTCAGGTCCTTCAATGTGATCTATCATACGTTACCGGAAATGTAAGGCCACATGGATGCCAGGTGGCCTTACATTTCCGGTAACGTATGATAGATCACATTGAAGGACCTGAGCACCTACAAACTTCAGGAACATTAAACGGGTAAACTTATACC
>NZ_PGGK01000041.1 GCF_004745425.1 Methanolobus halotolerans
CCGCTCTGCTAAAAGGCATCTCAAGAAAATAAGTGGTAACGAAAGACGCTTTAAAAAAGATATCAACCACTGCATAACTAAATCGATCGTTCAAACTGCAAAAGACACAAACAGGGCTATTGCCATTGAAAATCTTAAGGGCATTAGAACCAACAGCACGGTTAACAAAACAGTAAAAACAGCTATCGGCAAATGGGCTTTCGATGAATTGGGAAATTTCCTCAAATACAAAGCTACTCTCGCAGGTATTCCAGTATTTGAAGTAGACCCAAAAAACACATCAATAGAATGCTCGATGTGTAGACACATTGACAAAAAGAACAGAAAAACTCAATCAGAGTT
>NZ_PGGK01000042.1 GCF_004745425.1 Methanolobus halotolerans
ATGGTCCTGTACCTTCTTAGGTGTGTCCAATTATTCTAAGAGGTACAGGACCATGAATCTATATGACCTATTAGAAGATTATTTTGTCGATAGAGAAGATGCTGTAAGAACTCTTATAACCTGGTTCAAGAACCAGGTTATAAGAGTTCTTACAGCATCTTCTCTATCGACAAAATAATCTTCTAATAGGTCATATAGATTCATGGTCCTGTACCTTCTTAGGTGTGTCCAATTATTCTAAGAGGTACAGGACCATGAATCTATATGACCTATTAGAAGATTATTTTGTCGATAGAGAAGATGCTGTAAGAACTCTTATAACCTGGTTC
>NZ_PGGK01000043.1 GCF_004745425.1 Methanolobus halotolerans
CTCTGAATATCGAGACCGAGTACCCCCGGGCATGGGAAATGTTCTTTGAAGGGGCTGTAGCAGATGCCGGACTGGAGGCAGGTGAGTACATACTCACCTGCCTCCAGTCCGGCATCTGCTACAGCCCCTTCAAAGAACATTTCCCATGCCCGGGGGTACTCGGTCTCGATATTCAGAGTAAGCTCTGAATATCGAGACCGAGTACCCCCGGGCATGGGAAATGTTCTTTGAAGGGGCTGTAGCAGATGCCGGACTGGAGGCAGGTGAGTACATACTCACCTGCCTCCAGTCCGGCATCTGCTACAGCCC
>NZ_PGGK01000044.1 GCF_004745425.1 Methanolobus halotolerans
TAAAGATGGTGTAAAGCACAAAAGAACACCTGCTCAGCAATCAGGGATTGCTGAGAAGAAGTGGACTTTGAGAGAACTCTTGAAATTCAAGTGTTCAAAAACGCCAACCAATTAATACAGGACTACCAGAAAACCTATTTCCTACTTAATTTAGTCCGTAATCATTTAAAAAGGATAAAACCCCAAAGTGTTAACTTGCTAGCGAAAACACAAAGGGGATGTTTAGTGTTTTGTCTAATAAGTACTTAAACTTTGTTGATGCAGCGCTAGCTGCATCAGGAAACTCACATT
>NZ_PGGK01000045.1 GCF_004745425.1 Methanolobus halotolerans
CCTCACCATATTTCCTTTTGAGGACTGAAAACATAGTTTCAACCAGGTTTCTGTTATGGTAGAGTTCCTCATCAAACTCTTTTATCATTTTTCTACGATAATATCCTTTTATCCTTTTTCTCTTCCTTTGCCTTAAAGGAATAATGGCAATTGCTTGTAATTGTTCTCTTGTTAGTGAATGTATAGCTTCTGAATCGTATCCTTTATCCATGACATAGTAGTTTGATCTTCGAGTTTTATGACATTGCTTTAACAACGTTTTTGCATGTTTTGCAT
>NZ_PGGK01000004.1 GCF_004745425.1 Methanolobus halotolerans
AATGGCAATAGCCCTGTTTGTGTCTTTTGCAGTTTGAACGATCGATTTAGTTATGCAGTGGTTGATATCTTTTTTAAAGCGTCTTTCGTTACCACTTATTTTCTTGAGATGCCTTTTAGCAGAGCGGGTTCCTACACTTTGAAGTTTTGCTTTGAGATTTGAGTAACGTTGTCTTACTTCCGTGCATTTCTTCCCGGAAAATATTTCACCATCTGAGGTTGTGGCTATGTTAACTATTCCCATGTCAACTCCTATGACTCCTTGAGGGTCTATCGGGTTTGCATCAGGAACATCCACAACCACCATGAGATAGAAGATATTGTTATGGTAGATGAGGTCTGCCTGTCCTCTTACTCTTTGCATGTTGAGTTGACGATATTCTCCGTATTTTATAGTAATACGTTCTCTACCTCCAAGTGTCAGGATTGAGATTTCATCGGTTGACTTGAAGGTTAATATTCTCTGGTCATAGACTACTGCACCATGTTTTTTGAATCCATGTTGACAAGTTTTATCTATTTTGTAGGATTCTGCTACTTTACCCACTGCTCTAACTACCATTTGAGAAGAAAGGTTGAATTTATCCCTTATTTCGTAGTATGCG
The DNA here is from genome assembly GCF_004745425.1 of Methanolobus halotolerans. Lineage (GTDB taxonomy): Archaea > Halobacteriota > Methanosarcinia > Methanosarcinales > Methanosarcinaceae > Methanolobus > Methanolobus halotolerans. The sequence continues at coordinate 605 of NZ_PGGK01000004.1, forward strand.
ACTTTGTGGATTGCTACTTTTCCGAAAGTGTGATTAGTCCATGCAATGTTAGAAATATAGTTACATGCTTCATTGAAGCGTTCCATAGTTTCCAATAAGGACCTATGCTGATATTGATCAGGATATAATTTCACTTTCATAGTTAGAAGCATACATAGAACATATGCATCTATACCATATATATTTTTGTTAAGAATTGACGCATTCCTCCACCGTTTAAAAACGGTGGTCTCCTGCTCTAGTTCAGATGAACTTTTTGTGGCAAAGTTACGTCAAAATTGCCACATTTGCTTATTTTAATCGGGTAATTTAGAACAGTACGCTGATATATATCAGTGACAGATTGCTGAAAGATACACGAACATTGAAATAAATGCATAAATATATATTAAACTTGTATGTATTTTACATAATGCATTGTTCCTGCGTAAGGGAAAATCCTAACCTGATAAACAGAAGTGCCAACTTTAATGCAATCCTCAGATGTCTTGTATTGGCATCTATCCTGTTACTGCTGGTGCCCACCGCCCTTGCAGACAACCCCGGTACTATTATAAAAGTAGGTGTTTTCCAGAGTGAGCCCCTTGTCATTATTGAACAAAGAGGAGAAGTGACAGGGCCCTATGCATACATACTGGAAACAATTGCAGAGAATGAAGAATGGGAATTAAACTACATTCAGGGTTCATGGGAAGAGAACCTTGAAAGACTGGAGAACAATGAAATTGACATCCTGATAGCTGTCCCCTATTCACCGGTATCGGATGAAAGGTATACCCTCACAAGCGAAGGCATTACCACAATATGGGGCATTGCCTATACACATAAGGGTTCCGGCATAAGTTCCATAAAGGACCTCAGGGGAAAGAGGATAGCTGTTGATGGTTCGGATATGTTCTACACGGACCTGAATGCCAGTCTTACCAGTACAAATACAAATTATCAGTTTGTGGAAGTAGACAGTTACAGGGAAGTACTTGAGCTGGTAGACCAGAAGCAGGCTGATGTGGGAATCGTTTCAAACTTATATGGGGATACTTTTGAGGATGAATATGCCATATCCAGAATGTCCTTAGTAATAGCTCCTACTGAAATGGTCTTTGCTCTGCCTAAGAACGCAAGCATACAAATGGTCGAAACCATCGACTTAAGTGTCAAAGAATTAAAAGAGGATGCTGGATATATTTCCTATTTTCCTCAAAACAGCCAGCTCACACACATCAATACCTGGGAAAGTCCCACCTGGCTCACACTCACAGTAGGCATAGGTGGTGGCCTCCTTCTACTTTTCATAATTCTGAGTTTTGTTCTGAAAAATAAAGTAGAGACAAAGACATCGGAACTTAACTCAAAGAATCAGGAGCTGGAGGTACAAGTAAGAGAAAGGCTGGCTGCTGAGAAGAAACTGAAATTATACTTTGCCCAGCTCAAACATTCCAACGAGTTAAAGGACCTTTTTACAGATATTCTCAGGCATGATCTGATAAATCCTGCCACCGTGATAAAAGGATACGTGGAATACCTTCTCGAGGATGAAGAAAATGTACAGAGGACCACAGCTCTGAAGGCGATCGAGAGGAATAACCTGAAACTTATAGAAATGATCGAGAATGCAGCAAATCTTGCCAAGTTGGAAAGTGTTGAAGAACTGAGTTTTGAAGAGATGGATATAGGCAATATCATAGAGGAAGTTGTGCAGAACCTTCAGCCCAGGGCTGATGAGAAACAAATTAAGATAGAGTTCAGGCCGGGAGGAGATTATCCTGCAAAGGTAAATAAAATAATAGAAGAAGTATTCTCCAATCTCATTGCAAACAGTATAAAGTACTCATCCGAAGGAACCATCATCGAAGTAGTCGTGTCCAGGTGGAACAACAATGGATGGAAAGTATCAATTATAGACGAGGGTGAGGGCATTTCAGATCATGACAAGCCCCTGATATTCAATCGCTTCGAACGTGCAGGGAAACTGAATATTAAAGGATCAGGATTAGGGCTGGCTATCGTAAAGCGTATCGTGGAACTGCATGAGGGCGATGTCGGTGTAAAAGACAAGCCTTCAGGAAAAGGAAGTGTTTTCTGGGTCACATTTCATCAGTGAGATCCAGCATATATTTCAGTAGAGATCGGCCCTTCTGTCCTTTAGAACAGTTATCACTTCCCTGACACCTGATGTTTCTGCCGTATCCACATCATATATCAGGATAGACTCCTCTTCTCCTGCTTTCACTTTTATTTCACCCGAAGCATCAACTATCATGGAAGTTCCGAAAAAGGAAGTGTCAGGATCACTGCCTGTGCGGTTGCAGGCAACATGTGGCATCTGGTTCTCTATTGCCCTTGCCCTGACAAGTGTCTGCCACAGTTCCCGCCGGGGTTTGGGGAATTCGGCAATGGTTACAAGAATGTCAGCACCCATCAGGGAAAGTTTCCTTGCCACCTCAGGAAACCTTAGTTCATAGCATATCTGAAGACCGATAGTAATGTCTTTACTTTGCAGCTTTATAGGAGAAATAACATTACCCGGAGTGAAATATTGCTTTTCCTTGTTGAAAGGGTGAGTTTTCCGGTAGGTACCTGTGATGACTCCGGCCTCTATGCAAAAACCCAGATTGAAATATTTCGTTCCTTCTTCTGATGATTCGCTCTCAATGACAGAAGATACAATGATACATCCATTTGTCCTGCTAAGGTCCGAAAGCAATTCTAATGTCGGGCCGTCCCTGGCCTCAGATGAATCAGACATATGTTCATAGCAAAAACCTGTGGAGAATACTTCTGGTAATACTATTATCTCAGCACCCTCTGAGACTGCCCGCCCGATCATGGAAAGGGCTTTTTCGATATTCTTCTCTTTCCGGCAGAGACAGATATCGGTCTGGATGCAGGCAATTCGCACTTTGGTCATAGGCAATGTTCCGTCTTTTGGTTCTCAGCTTTATCCGAAGTCGGCAATAGTTGTCCTCTTAGTTCTGGGAGTAAGACCACTCATGTCCAGGGACAACCTGAGCATCTTTACCAGTAAACAGTTGGCATCTTTGATAATATCACTGCTCATCAGATCTGCCTCATATGCAGGATCAGCAGGGGGTATAATTATCTTTGTTATGCCTGAGATATATTCCCTGATGTTTTCATTACGTGATTCTCTTATCATATGTCCGGGACGGGAAAGATAATCACTTATATTCTTGGAGGTAAAACCCATTTTGAGAAGTTCCTCTTTGAAAACAGGCCTGTCAAGTATGCTGGTAATAACATATACGGTAAGAGGTAAACCGACATTCTGGTCAAAATGTTTTATTTCCCTGGCAATCAATGCATATACATCGGCCTGTGGATGATCCTCTTTTCCATCGATCATTTTATACACTTTGGATGGCGGGATGTTAACTTCATCAAGTATCTTCATATCCCTGAGAGCACGCAGATAACCGGTCATTACCAGTCGATGTTCATTTACACCGATCTCTTTCAACTCTCGGGTAATGGCGCTTATAGAAAGCTGTTTACCTTCCAGAATTTGATTTATACTAGAATGGAGATTTTCGGGCATGTTTTTCTAGCACCAGTATTGATAACAAACTTGGATAAACCTATCGGTTAAATTTTTTTCAAAACTGAAGATGAGGTAATTATAAGAACAATAACTTACATTAAAGACAAATCCTGTTGGCTTATTTAGCTAAGAAAAACAGGAAATGATAATCTTACTGGTGATGTTTTTTTATGATTTGGTCCATAGAGGCATCTGGAAGTTATCTGGAACTGACTCATTTAAGTATGAGGATACAAATCAATTCATATATACATACCTGTCGGCAGATTTGATATTGCTGAACCATCAGATGAATCAGATACGGAGATCATTGGAGAAAACCAGATGCACGTACACAATTTCACCAAAACGCCCACCAAGCCCGTGGAAGTTATTGACAGATCCATAAGTGAATTAACCGATGCCATGCAATACACCGGATTCCAGGGGAGGAAACTCGCAGAATCCGTGAAGGTATGGGAGAATATGTTAAAAGATGACGGAACTACCATTTTCATGGGACTGAGCGGAGCCATGGTGCCTGCAGGAATGCGTAATGTAGTAAAATACCTCATCGAGAATCACATGATAGACTGTCTTGTGAGCACCGGCGCAAACATCTTCCATGACTGCCACGAAGCCCTGGGCCTGAAACATTATGTGGGTTCACATCTTGCAAACGATGAAGAGCTCTTTGGACATGGAATCGACAGAATATATGATGTGTTCGCGTATGAGGGCGAGTTCAGAGATACCGATCATTTCATTGCCAATTTTGCAAAGCAACATAATGGTAAGAGTTATTCATCCCGCGAGTTCATACGTCTCCTGGGTAAGGAAATATCTGAAAAAGGTAACACGGATTCGATAATTGCAAGTGCTTACCTGAACAATATCCCTGTATTCATACCCGCTCTTTGTGACAGTTCCATCGGAATCGGACTGACCATTGCAAGAAGAAACGGCATAAACATCAATATCGATCAGATAAAGGATGTTGATGAGATCACCCGGATGGTTGAAGCATCTGCTAAGACAGGTGTTATATATGTCGGAGGCGGCGTTCCGAAGAATTTCATCCAGCAAACAGAAGTCGTTGCATCTATTATGGGACATGACGTTGCAGGACATGAGTATGCGATACAGTTCACTGCGGATTCCCCTCACTGGGGAGGACTTTCCGGATGCACTTTTGATGAAGCGGTTTCATGGGGGAAGATTGCAAAGGAAGCTAAGAAGGTGCAGGTATTCGTAGATGCGACCATTGCGCTTCCGATAGTGATCCATGCACTTCATGAGAAAACAAACGCCCACAAACGAAACATTCCTTGCTTTGAGTGGACTGAGGGCGGGATAGATTTACATTTTTGAAAAAGTATGAAAACAAAACACATTTATTTATCAAAAGCCAATATTATAGGTACTAAATTACATTTATTTGGGCAAGCGACATCTCCCACATAGAACAACATACGGCGTGTTCCAAATGTGGTCATTACAGGTCCATAATATGAGGTAATTAAATGAGTAAACGAACAAGAATTATTAATGACCCCTCTGAACTCGTACCTCTGCTTCAAGTTTTTGGATCAAAGAGACATAAAAAAGTTTTTGATGAGTTACTTAATCTATGGATGACCAAGGGCGATCTGGAAGAGGTATTAGGCGCTGATGTCACACCCAGCATCAATATACTCAAAAAGAGCGGACTTATAGAAAGTCAGTGGCATATGCCGGAACCGGGAAAAACGCCTGAGAAGGAATATCGTACTTCATACTCAAAGGTGCAGACAAATTTTCAATGTACCTTTGAGGATATGAGTGATATAATCATGTTGACTTTCATGCCATATGAAGAAGTAAAAGACATCATAGAAGAACTTGAAAATCTTGTAGAGCAGGGAAACAACTCGATGAGCAGCCTTACAAGGGCATTGAACAAGAGTCCTTTGTACATACGTGCTGTTGCCAGACGTTCCGACAAACTGTCAGTGATGGGACAGAGGCTAAAGTTAATGGATGAGGAAAAGGAATGATAGAGCTCCTTCATAGCAAAAGTGGCATAACCAAGTTCCAGATACTGATAGAAGTGGCTGCGCACCAGCCGAATGTAAGGCAGAAGGAGATAGCTGAAAAGATAGGCGTCACCCCCCAGGCAGTTTCCGAGTACATCAAAGAACTTGTGGCCGAAGGGCACATCTATTCGGAAGGAAGGGTCCGCTATCGCATTACTAAACAGGGAGTGGAATGGGTACTTGAGAACGCCAATGACATGAAACGTTATGCCCGCTATGTGATGAGCGACATCATAAGCCACGTCTCAACCTGGACTGCCATAGCTGAAGAAGACCTTGAGAAAGGCACGAAGGTTTACCTTAAAATGAGGGAAGGACTCCTGTACGTAGGAACGCAAGAGGTGACAAGCGCTTCAGGTACTACGATCTCTGATGCCGAGAATGAGGAGGACGTTGGAGTAACAGACCTTATGGGACTTATTGACCTTGAGAATGCAAGTATAACCATCTGCAGGGTGCCCAGAGTGGAACGTGGAGGGTCTAAGAATGTTGATCTTGAGCGTCTGAGATCCCTGGCCAGGTCAAAAGCCTATATTGCTACTGTTGGTGTAGAATCCCTTGTTGCTTTGAAAAAAATAGGTCTTGAGCCAGATGTGATGTTCGGTGCCAAGGAATCTGTTATCGAAGCAGCATACCATGGATTGTCTTCCCTGGTGCTGGCCATCGATGAGGAAGTACCCATCATCCTGAGCCGACTTGAAGCAGAGAATCTGGAATATGAGCTTGTTGATCTGAGTATACAGTAAAGGACGTATTATAAAGGATTAGTAGAAGGGATTACGATAACATTGAGATGTATTCTTATTTCTGACACACATATTGAAGAAGGAAGCATTCCGCAGTATCTGTCTGCAATCATAGAGGATTATGATCTTATAGTGCACGCCGGGGATTTTACCTCCCTTGATTTTTACAAAGCCCTTGATTCCACCGGAAAGCTAAGAGCAGTACACGGAAATGCGGATCAGGATGAACTGAAAGGATTACTGCCGGAAGAGCTGGTCTTTGAGATCGAAGGAGTAAAAATAGGAGTAGTTCACCAGGGGGCTCTTTCTGTTGTTGATATGACACCCATGAAGTACAAGGCACTTGAAATGGGCGTGGATGTACTTGTTTTTGGTCATCTGCACAGGCCCATTATAGAAAAGAGTGATGTACTTCTGATCTGTCCCGGCTCACCAAGCAAGCCAAGGATGTCAGACCCCTGTGCAGTGGAACTCGTGATAGAGAATGGTTCAATAAACGCGAAGCTGATAGAGATTGAAGGACAATCGTGCAGCTACGTTGATTTCTCGAGGAAACTCGGGGAAAAATAAAAAAGTATCTTGATCTATTCCTTTCCATTTACAGTTTCTGTTTTGAACATTACGCTCATGCCTTTCAGAGTGATCAGAACCTTGTCACTAAAATGGACAATCTCATCCAGTTCTACATTGTCGCTCCAGTCATATACATAGTCATAGGCACCCTGGATCGGTTTGAAGCCCAGGGACATAAGACTCCTGTGTACTTCCGAAGGCATGGCACCTTCACTACTATACCAGAGTAGGAGATAGGTTTTCATTTAATCACCTTCAAATGATAGATGATGCAGAAACTTATGACCCTTTTGGTCATTGTTTTGATAACAGGAAAAATGGAAAAAAGTGCATATTTAATGCACCGATAGATTCCAATCTTATCAAAGTGTCTCTTTCAGCGACTTAAGGGCCTGTGAGACCATCGCATAATAATGTTTTACATCCGGATTGTAGTATTCCTTCGTCTTAACAGCGTCCGGAGAATCGCCATCAAGCTCTTTCAGACGCGCCAGGGTATTTTTAGCAGCGTCAACTACCCAGAGATCCCTTGTCTGCCCGTCGACCACAAAGATAGATTCCGGACGTACTGAAGTAAGAACATCCCCTTCCCCAGTGGTATAGGTGCTTGGTTTGCCGACAATTGCAACAAAGGCAGGAGTTTCACACTCTGCAAGGATCTGAGCGGCCTCCGGCTGGTATTGTCCTGCATATATCATGAAGGAACCGGTAGGGTCTATCACCCTGCCACGCCAGTACTCAGAATCACTCCCTATATCTTCTTTCTCAACCAGTGTACCGATTATGAAAATGCGGTTTACCCTGGCACCGGTCGGTGTAAGTAGATACTGTGGTGCATACTGGTCATCCCCGTCCTTATAGGTCAGATCAGATTCCCTGAACTCCTGGGCGAAGACCCTCCGTGCAACTTCCCTTGTATAACCTGCCATTTATACCACCTCTGCAGCATCGATAAGTTCATCCAGTTTTGCCTGATCGAGAACTGACATTTCATCGATCGAGTCCACCAGAAGGTATCTCTCTATCCGGGAACCGCTGACAGTGTAGTATTTACCAACAAGGGTCTTTTTCATTTCCTCAAGCACAACACCCTGGTCGAGAGCATCTGCCGCAAGAGAAATTGCGCTCTCAAGCGTTATACCGGTTATCTCCTCTGCAAGGTCTCTTTTAATAATGGCATCCTGGGTCGTTTCACCGTCATCCAGCACAGCCTTAATTCTGAGATCATAGATACCGTCAACCTTTCCATGCTCCATGCAGGCGCCCTTTGTGAGGGCCCTGTTGCACTCAGGACACCTTTTTATAAGTCCGGAGCCAGACTGGATATCCACCATGGCACCTGTGAACGTGGCTGTCGATGTTCCGACTTCCAGATCCTCATCGATGTCTTCAATAGAACTGCTCTTATTGAGATTGACCTGGAACTTACCATTCCATTCATTGATCACAACATTCTTGAAAAGATAACTCTTGCCTTCTTCAATATCCGGGAGTTCGGCACTTTCCCATTTTGTGAATTTGATTGCCCCGGTCTCATCTCCGATAAGACCTACCTGCGATATAGATTCGTGGGCGTTCTCCCAGAGCTGCACAACTTTGCCTTTTACATTGACCCATTTACCATCAACGTTCAGCTCGGAAACTTTTTTTAGGGGAGATTTTGACGGACCTGTATAGAAATTATTACGGGGAATATTGTATTCTTTCAAAAAGTAGTTAACAACACTTCTTCTTGCTTCCTCTTTCGGGACCTTGAACTTATTGACCATCTTGTCCAGTCTTTCTTCAATATCCTCGAGAGGGATCTCTACTCCTAATTCCGAAAACTTTGCGTTAATCTCTTGTGAAATCTCTTTCATTTTCAAACCTCAGGCCTCTTGTTTGTTCGTCTTTTTAGAGAGGCAAATATACTGTATGTAGTACTGGTATATATGTAAATAGTAAGCGGGGTGAAAGTATTTATGCTTTACAGAATACGGGTTTTCATATTTAAACATGAAATCATTCCCTGATTAGCTTTCTTAAAGAGAGTTTAAGTTTCCTTGCTTTTTTCTGAACTATACTACTCACACCTTCTGAAGAGAACGGTTTATATTTCTTGATAATTAATGCGGGACCTTCATATCTTCTGGCAAGCACATAAGGAATATCACCTATTAAAGAGAAACTGAACCTCCTGCTCGAATCACCCATTATCAGCAGATCACCGTCATCAAGGAAATCAAGAATTGCAGCTTCAGCTGATGGATTTTCCTTCAGATACGAGTTAACACTTAAGAGCGAACGGTCTTTGGTGATCTCCTCAAGATCACTAAGATAGTCAGCTTTCGTATCTTCATCCGTATTCGGCTTTATCACCCTTATAACATGAAGTGGTGCACCTGTATTCTTTGACAACCTTTTTGCAAGATGCATACCGTAAAGAGAGTTCTCCTTTCCATTATACGCAACAACTATTCGATTTATATTATTTGGGAGATATCCGCTTAGTACAAGAATATTGTTGTTTGCGGATGATAACACCTGGTTTGCAACAGTCCCCGGAGAAGGATGGAAACGATTGACCTCATGCCACCCTATTATAATGAAATCGACATTCTCGGCATCGGCCTGCTCAACAATGGAATTCGTGATACTGTGATCAAAGGATATTATATATTCTCTTTCATGACCAACTATTACGGGAAACTTCTCGAATTTCTCCCGGAGCACACTATCCACAGCAAGCTTTTTTGCATGGAATGCATCCTTTGCCGCCGTAAGACTGGTCTGCTGAGGAACTTTTATCACATTGAGCCCTATTATCGCGTCACCCAGATGGTCCGCAAGGTACAATAGATCAATTTCATGCCTTGGATTTGCCAGAGGCACAAGTATCTTGATCTTAGAGCTGTCTTTAAGGGGAGCGGGGTGGATATTGTTTTCCAGAACATCGAAAATGTTGTATTTAGGAAAAGCCTTTCCTTTGCAATAAGAATCATACCATACCAACCCCGCAATTATCACAAGCACTGCGAACACCATAGGCAAAATACCCATCGTAGGTAACAGAGATACACTGAAGACAATGCCTATGATCTGGGTATAAGGATAAAATGGATCTTTGAAGGAAGGTTTGTATCCTTCAATTGATCGTTTCCTCAGTATGATCACAGAGGAATTGATCAGAACAAATATCAGTATATTGAAAGTACTCCCGAGCTTTGCCAGTTGTTCCACATTGAATAATATCAATAATAACAGCATTATAAATCCCGTGACCAGGATAGCACGATAAGGAGTATCATACTTTTCATGTATTTCGACAAACCATCTGGGTATCAGGTCATCCCTCCCCATGGCAAAAGGAAACCTGGAAGAAGAGAGGATAGCAGCGTTAGCTGTAGACAGCGTGGCAAGTAAACCAGCAATCACGATGAGCACTTTCCCGGCATCTCCTGCCATCATCTGTGAAACATCTACCAGGGGAGTATAGGTATTGAGAGATTGCTCCAGCGTTAAAGTACCGCTTACAACGATCATAACCCCTACATAAATGAGAGTCACAACACCCACTGATGCAATCAAAGCACGTGGAAGATTCTTGGATGGTTCCTTCACCTCCTCCGATATAGCTGCAAGCTGCGTTATTCCAAGGAAAGAGATGAAAATAAGTCCGGTAGTAGCAAATACTGATTCATGTCCAAAGGGCATGAAAGGGGTGAATCGGTCATAATCGAACATAAAGAGACCTTTTATGATAAACGCAGTAAGGATCAGAAGCAGGAAAATAACAATGATATTCTGGAACGAACCGCTGCTTCGTGCTCCCCGGTAATTTATGAAGAGCAGAAACAAACCGGCACCTATAGCAGTTACCATGACAGGTATGGGAATCAGTACAAAGAGGTAATCAGCCAGACCTATAAGTGCAAAAGAACCTTTGAACACCAGTGCAAGCCATGCACCAAATCCGATGACTGCACCAAAAGCTGCACCCATGGCCCTGCTAATGAAATAGTAGCTCCCGCCTGCTTTCGGCATGCCGGTGGCAAGTTCAGACATGCTTATAGCGGTTGCCATCGAGATAATACCCCCCAGCAGGAAAGAAAGTATAGCTGCGGGGCCTGCTGCAGATATTGCCAGTCCGGGCAATATGAATATGCCCGCGCCTATCATGGTGCCTGTTCCGATGGCGAAGGTCTGAAAGAAACCCAGACTGCGTCCGAGACTTTCTTTAGTTCTGATTGTTCCCATTAGATACCCCATATTGAGTCGAAATATGCATCATGATAACCTGTAAAGAGTAACATAGTATAGTTAGGATTTAATTCGATTGATATTCGGATGGTAAATAGCAATTATGTTAATATGTAAGTGGTCAAATTAGTATAAAAAAGTCACTATATTCCATTTCATTTCCCAATGATCATTTCCCATGATGATTCTTCGTACTCACACCTAAATTATTCAGATTCCTGCCCTCTCGCACAATGTTTAAAATAGAAAAACATGATTAATGATACTTACGCAATAAAAAGCATATCTTAATGTAATGTAACTATAATTTGAGTGATACAAATGGTCTCAATTAGGGAAGAAGATGTAAAGATACCTTTAGACGTTCCCCTGGCAGTTCGTGAAACATACCTTCAGAATTATATGGAAATCACAAAGGGAACAGGGAGAATGATGCTTTTCGCCGGTGATCAGAAAGTTGAGCACCTGAATGATGATTTTTTCGGGGAGGGTATACCTGCGGACGATAATGAACCAGAACACCTTTTCAGGATCGCCTCTAAGGGCAAGATAGGTGTTTTTGCCACGCAGCTTGGCCTTATTGCAAGATATGGCATGGACTATGCTGATGTACCTTACCTTGTAAAGATGAATTCAAAATCACACCTGGTAAAAACAAAACAGATGGACCCCTTCAGCAATGAGTGGTATGACATCGAGCAGGTAGCTGAATTCCGCAAGAATAGCGGGCTTAAGATATTGGGAATTGGATATACGATCTACCTTGGAAGCGAATTTGAAGCGGACATGCTTAACCAGGCAGCACAACTCATATACAATGCACACAAATACGGCCTGATAACAGTACTCTGGATATACCCGAGAGGAGCTGCAGTAATGGATGAGAAGGACCCGCATCTTATAGCAGGGGCCACTGGTGTTGGTGCAACTCTCAATTCTGATTTCGTAAAGGTCAATTACCCCCGAAAAGAGGGCGAGAGATCCGAAGAGGTCTTCAAGGAAGCAGTACTGGCTGCCGGAAGGACAAAGGTTGTCTGTGCCGGAGGCTCCAGTGACGAATGTGAATCGTTCCTGAATAAACTGCACAAACAGATACACATAAGCGGCGCCCATGGTAATGCAACCGGAAGGAACATACACCAGAAAACACTTGATGAAGCCGTCAGCATGTGTAATGCGATCTATGCCATCACCATCGAGGATGCATCCGTAGAAGAAGCATTGAACATATACAGAAATAAGTAATCGCTTCAGGATACATCCATATCCTTTTTCACAGGATTTTAAATCACGGTTTTCAGTAAATGAGAACCGTTTGTTTCCTTATTTTCAGACGGTTGTATGCAACCCACCGTGGCAATGCCCGGGTTGAAAATACATAAAGAAGCAGTACGAATGACCGGGCCCTGCCAGCCTGTAAAAAATAAAGAATTAGTTACAGCCACACTCAAAATCAAAACCAAGCAGGAATGTACCAGTGCCGTGTATGTTCTGAAGTCCCAGCCTTTCCTTGATATATTCATCACTGGGCGGAGAAGGTGAAGCAAGTGTTGCGTTACAAACCTCGGGAAGCTCTTCAACCTCCGAACATGTTTTTGGAGGGAGAACAACTATAAGAGGATTCATTTTGCCATCCACACGTTTCAGTACACTTATATCGTAAATAACAATATTACCTATTACAAGGTTGGTTTTGCAGGTTTTGAACTCTTCAAGCTTTGCCTCGTCCTCTATATCCTCACCGACAACGCAACCCTCATGCATCAGGATAACGTTTGGTCCGGCAGGCCATTTGAAATCCATATTTGTAGTGAAGGCAAATATGACATCGTTATTCAGGACCTGTTTAACACCTTTATTGTCTCCTCTCCCAAGACCCATGAGAGTCATCTCATCAGCCTTCTTTTCAAGTTCCCTTATAGTCTCACGGTCCTCTTCTGTCAGAATAAGGGCATCACCCACACCTTGTATTTTTTCCATACAAGAACTTACCTGTTCAATTATATCATCGCGCTGCATGATCAACCCTCGTACCTTAAGCATAGTTGACAAAATTTAATGATTCCTGAATTAATATTTATGTATATTTAAGTATGGCGGGCGCTTGCCAAAATAGATAAGCATCCGGCCTATATCAAAGGACCAGCCTCAGAAAACCTACTTTCGGTTCATAGATATGACCTCTTGAAAGAAGGGAACGCACAGCCGAATCCACAGCATCTACAGGCATATCCTTTGAATTAGCTTCCCTGACCAGTACTGAATACTCCAAACCTTTGCCTTCATTCATTCCCTCTAGAATGTGCAGTATCAGATCTTCTGCATCTGACTGGGACCCTGTCCGGGAAGAAAATCCTTTTTCAATCGTCACCAGAGCATTCCGGACATTCTCTTTCAGATCCTTCAGATAAGCCAGGTCCGTATGATAGTAATCCAATGCAAGGCAGATCCCCTCTCTGATATTAGAAGAAACATCTCCGCCAGACAGGAATTCAACGATCTCGGTCTCTTTCATATCCGATGAAAGAATATCCTCAAAGACATCCAGACGGTCAAGCGTCAGCCTTGCGGTCTCAACAACCCATCGATTACGGATATCTTCATTAGCATGGTTGATCTCCTCTGGACGGATGGAGACAAAAACCGAACCATCCCCGGGCTCATACGAACGGACCTTTCCGACTATCGTCACATATGATGGGACCTCAACAGTTGACAGGAACACAGATGCTTCCGGTTGATAGCTTCCCGAATATACTGTAAATGTGCCAGTGGGATCGGAGATACGTGCTTTCCACAGTTCCTTTTCCACACCTTTCTGGTTACCTATATCCTCTACCTCAGTTACAACTCCTGCTATGAAAAGACGGTTAACTTTAGCGCCTGCTTTAGTGACAAGGAAATTGGGGGAATGCAGGTCATGTTCACTCGATCGGTCATCACCCGGGCTGACCTGGAAGCGTGCATCATTGAATTCCCTGGCAAATAATCTGTGAGCCATCTCTCTTTCAGCCATCATTGATCACCTTCTCATCGATCCCTTCAATTAATGATCCGACCTTTTGCTTCAGGTCATAATCAGGATACCATGCAGACTTTGCTACAAGAGTCGCACCAAACTCGTTCCGTGAGGAGTTACCCCTCACTGCAATATATTTCCCGGTAAGTTTGTGCCTCATATCCTCGAATACCACATCCCGGGAGATCGAGTCAAGGACCATCTTTTCGGCCTCATACATGCTTTTACCATATATGGCCTCCGATAACCCACTATTCAGCATCACATGTACCGAACCTGTACCATCATCAAGAATTAATTTCATACGCATATCCGTAACACAATCCACCTGGCCATGAGCCCGGCAATTTGACTTTTGTGTTACCCGGTTACATACAGGACAACGCTCTATCATCCCTGAACCGGGCCTTACAGAAAGTATATCACCAATAACTATTATGTCGAACAAACCGTTATTTTCAAGGACCCTTGCAACAGACAATGGTTCAGGCACTTTACTTGCTGTTTCCAGAGTGAAAGGGACATCATATGGCTGTTCGACCAGTTCTATAGTCGTACCCTCATTGAAATTGATCGACGGAACTCCCCTGAAGACCCTGACTGCTGCATTTTCAAACCTGATAAAACTGCCTATATCAATACCTTTGAGTGGTATCCATGAAGTAAACGGGAGTTTGCCAGTCTCGTCTGCTAACACACCTTCGATTATAGTTTGCACCCTGCCTTTCAGAGAGACATCCCTGTGATACATCTCAATTATAACTACAAAGGAACTCGCAAGCACATCAACAGAAGATACATCCCGGAGTTTCTTAGGACCTGATAGAGATGACATATCGATTTCTTCCATGTAGTCGTCCGGTAACTTCTCTACTACCGAGCGTTTACCAAAATAAAGTTCTGTCCGGTTGTTCCACATCCTTACATATGCGTTCTTGATCCTTACAATATTTCCTGCTTTGAGAGACATATCATCCCAGCAGGTAAAAGAACATATTCCCGTAGTGTCACCAAAAGAACCGGAGAAAATGGTCCGGTGCTCATCTTTGACAACAACCTTTTTCTCTTCGATGTTTATGATGCGACCGATTATCTCAAATCCGCTCATTCCTGCGACCAGATCCCTTACATGAATAGCTGACGGGGATCTCAGCATGAATTTGTTGATTACGGTCCTTTTTGCTTCTTCCAGGGGAACCTTAAAACTCAGCAGTTTTTCCAGTTCCGCCCTTATCTCTTCCTTATATTCATTCCCAAGCGCCCTGCTTAATTCCTCTACATGGAGCGCAGTTCTCTCATCCATAATGATCTCCGTTTCAGAAAGAAGGTTAGTATGCTTTAGAATATCCGGTTATCAGCAATAAACATAACCAAACACTTGAAGTACACCAAATAATCCCTGGAAGAAAAATATATCAAGTATCAAACAGCACTTGTTCTGTGGAGTGGTGTTTGGAGAGAGTGTGCAGACACTACCTTCATGAATGGAGGTAAGATCAATGCCAAAACTTGCAATAGTATACTTAAGTACCCAGGGGAATACAAAGATGATGGCCGAGGCCATCGCAGAAGGTGCAACGGAACGTCACGTGGATGTGAAGACAGAGAATTTCTACGAATGGGACCCCAGGGATGCGGCGCAATATGACGCCATTGCGATTGGTTCTTCAACTTTTTATTATACAATGCTTGAGCCTATAGCGAAGTTCATTGACAAACTTGTTGAGGCCGGAGTCAAAGGTAAGTTAGGGGCAGCTTTCGGATCCTATGGATGGAGCGGAGAAGCGCCTGTAAAGATTGCCGAGAAACTGCGTCAGGGAGGGATGGAAGTGATCGACCCGGTGCTGAGGATCCAGCACAGGCCGACAGAAAAAGACCTCTTTGAGTGCAACCGCCTTGGAAAGGACCTTGCTGAGAAGATGAAACACAGGTGATCCCCCCCCTGATGCCCGATCCCTGAAACCAGGTTATGAGAAAATAACCAACATGATAGCCGATTATATTTAGCATGGGATAAATATGTATTAAATGCATATATTGAACACTGATATAAGATTAAACATATTTATATATCTTATTTACCAATTAACTTATATACAATGCTCCATTAGATGAAGTAAGTTTAATAGAGGGATATTTATGACAATAATACCATTTGCACCCATTGAAAGGGTAATAAGGAATGCTGGTGCTCAGAGAGTGAGCGAATCAGCCGCTATAGCCCTTACAGAGATACTTGAGTCATACGGGCTAGAGATATCAAGAGAAGCGATCAAACTGGCAGACCACGCCGGAAGGAAAACCGTAAAGTCAGAAGATATCAAACTCGCAAAAGAGATGCTTGACAAATAAGTGCTCAACTCTTGCTTTATATGGTTCTGGAATCAGGCACACCTTTTTTGCCTGTAAATCCTAGATATCCGGGCGA
The DNA here is from genome assembly GCF_004745425.1 of Methanolobus halotolerans. GTDB lineage: Archaea > Halobacteriota > Methanosarcinia > Methanosarcinales > Methanosarcinaceae > Methanolobus > Methanolobus halotolerans. The sequence goes on from NZ_PGGK01000004.1 coordinate 17,223, forward strand.
TAATTAGAGTTAGCAATAATTGAGAGAGATATTGTCAGATATTGGATATATTTGCTATTTTTGTCTCATATATGGCGGTTTGATAGGTTTTTTACAGAGCTCTTTTTTCTGAATTTATATATTGCCTGATAAAAGGTCAATTACACTTATACCCGTCACTGTAACAAAGCTGACTATCAGACCCGCTACCATAACACCTGCAAGTACTGCAGGAAAAGCATGCTTGAATCGTATCCCGAAAACAAAGGCTGCTGCGCAACCAGTCCATGCACCTGTTACCGGAAGGGGAATTGCTACGAAAAGTGTCAGTGCAAGAATACCATACTTCTCAAATCTTTCAGTATGATTGCGACGGGTACGTTCGAACAGCCATGAGAAAAACATGTCGAATAACCGGTACTTCCTAAGATAAGTGGAAACAGGCTCAAGGAAAAGGAGCAGAGGGATGACAGGCAGCATATTCCCCAGCACGGCAAGTAAATATGCAGATGCAGGGCTCATCCCGTATACTCCTATAGCAACCGGAATTGCACCTCTTAGCTCGGCGACCGGCAAGGTGCTGATGATTATCGTTGCCAGCCAGTCGGGAACAGAACTCAGCAATTCAAGAAGCTGATGTTCAAAGGGCATTACTGCTCCGTCCCGGATAGTGCAAAGTGAGCAAGGAGCGATTCAAGCTGGATTCTCTCATTGGCACCTTCGGTCAGCCTGAAATCAACCTCGGCGATGATATCCACAAGCTCGACCATTTTCCTCTCAGGTATGCCCATATCGAACATAGCCCTGTATATCTGACCGACCACATCCTCGCCTGAAAGTCCCTGTATTAGTAGAAAGCTGTCCAGATGCTTTCTTGCAGCTGTGAAATTGCCTGAAAGGGCTGTTTCGATCAGTTCACGGACCTGCTCCGGACGTGCTGTCGCCGTGATCTTATAAATGGCGTCCTTGTGGATCGTATCGACAATCAATGCAGCAGCCTGAAGAGCATTAATGGCTTTTCTCATATCCCCCTGAGCCACGTATTTGATGGCATCCACACCGTCCTCGGCAATATCCAGCCCCTCATTGGCAGCCACAAAACGCACACGTCCAGCAACGGCTTCGTCGGAAAGGGGGCGGAACCTGTATACAGCGCACCTTGACTGTATAGGTTCTATTATCTTTGACGAATAGTTACATGAAAGAATAAAACGACAATTATTGGTATAACGCTCCATGGTTCGCCTGAGGGCCGACTGGGCATCCGACGTCAGCGCATCGGCCTCATCCAGGAAGATTATCTTGAAATCAGCCCCACCGATAGGAGAGGTCTTCGCGAAATTCTTGATCTTGGTCCTTACAATATCTATTCCACGCTCATCAGAAGCATTCAGCTCTGTGAAATTCTCCCGCCACGATTCAGCAAAGAGCTCACGTGCAATCGACACAGCAGTAGCAGTCTTTCCCACACCAGGAGGACCGGAGAACAAAAGATGAGGCAGATTCCTTGTTTTAATATAGGATCTTAACCTTTCAACGGTCTCACTCTGACCTACCACATCATCAAGTTTAAAAGGCCTGTACTTCTCAATCCATATCTCTTCTTTAATTTCTAACCCTCCGGCTGGAAAAAATAGTATTTGGTGGAATAAATAGGTAAGCGTTATTTTTTAACTTTTCGTATACAATAAAAGTAACATGTTTTTTGGCAGGTGCCCTTGTGACACCTGCCTCAAAATGTGTTTATTTATATATCAGTCTGTAGGCATAAGTACCTATCAAAGGAAGCTTGAACTTCATACCCCTGTATGCCAGGAAGGCAAGCAGAAGTACAAGGAACATAGATGGGAATCCCATGAAATCGGCTATGATCCATCCTACATAAGGAATCCATGCCACCAGGAGGACTATCAGGGACAATGGAAGAAACACCATGACAGACTGCATTGCATGGAACCTGACGAACTTGTTATCCTGCTCGATCAGCAAAATAAGAATGCCGGTTATCCAGAATCCCACATAGCACAAAGCTGCAACTATATTCTCATCAAGACCCAGTTTTGTATCATATGCCATTATATCACCTCGCCTCTATGGTATTCTGAGGACATTTCTCCACACATATCCCGCAGGCCGTACATTTATCCTGGTCAATGACAGCGATGAAGTCCGTGACCTTGATAGCATCTTCAGGACAGTTCTTCTCACATATCTTACAGCCTATGCATCCCACGGCACAGACTGCCTTTACAGCTTTTCCTTTATCCCTGGACATACAACGTACATGTACCTTTTCGGATTCCTTTGCAAAAACGATTATATCGTTCGGACATGAAGCTATACAGAGTCCACAGCTGGTACACAGGTTCTTATTCACATGCGGCAGACGGTCTTCACCTATAGTGATAGCATCGAATGGACAGGCCCGTACGCAGGTACCGCGGCCCATACAACCGTAATTACAACCTTTCTCACCGTCAGAGAGCATCATAACTGCCTTGCAATCCTCAAAGCCGACGTACTCAAAACGATCGACACAGTTTAGGCCACCGTTGCACCTGATGAGAGGATATTCAACCTCACCCTCACCGACCTCTTGTCCAACAATACCACCGATCTCTTTTGCAACATCGAAGCCCCCTACAGGACAACCGGTGATCGGAGCATCTTCATTGACAACACGTTCTGCAAAGTCAGCACACCCGGCAAAGCCACATGCTCCACAATTGGCACCCGGAAGAACGTCAATTATCTCCTCTACAAGAGGGTTAGTTTCTACCTTGAACTTCCTGGATGCAACTATAAGCATTATGCCGACTGCAAGACCAAGACCTCCCAGTATGGCCATTGATTCTATAAGGAAAGTGCTAAGAGTACTCATATAGGTATCACCCAGAAATAATTGACAAAGGCAAGTGACAGCATCGTTGCTACGAAGAATGCCTGTGGCAGACCCCTTATAGATGAAGGAACGTGAACGAAGGTCGAGCGCTCCCTGATAGAAGCCATCATGAGCATGACAATCGTATATCCTATACCTGCAGCAACACCGAATACAACGCTCTGTATGAAATTATATTCAGATAGAACATTGAGCAACACTACACCCAGCACCGCACAATTTGTTGTGATAAGCGGCAGAAAGATACCTAGTGAGCGATATAAGCTTGGAATATTCTTCCTGACAACGAATTCCACTAACTGTACAAGCGCAGCAATGACCACGATGAAACTTATCAGGTTAAGGAATTCCATACTACGTGGCACAAGAATGTAAGTGTAAATCATATACGAAGCAGTCGCAGCCATCGTCATGACAAAAATTACTGCCCCTGACATTCCTGCAGCACTTTTGAAATCCTTGGTCACTCCTACAAAGGAACACAGTCCAAGGAACTGAATGATCAGGAAGTTCTTAATGAACACTCCTTCCATGAATATTGCAAATAAAGCCTTTTCTACCATTTTAACCACCTTTTGCTCTTTTTTTTGCCCTCTGGTAATTCACTATAGCCATCAGAACACCTATTGTAAGGAACGCACCCGGCGGCAGGATCATGGTGGTCACGGAAGGGTTTACCGGAAGTGACAGAAGTGTGTAACCAAATGTTACTATCTGCCCGGTTCCCAGAATTTCCCTTATCCCGCCTATGAGCATCAGTACCAGCAGGAAACCTGTGGAGATACCAAGCGCATCTATGAAAGAGTAAAAGACATTGTTCTTGTTGGCGAATGCTTCGGCACGCCCTATGATTACACAGTTGACGACTATAAGGGGAATAAAAACACCCAGTGCCGCATACATGGGCGGGAAATAGGCTTCCATGATCATATCTACAATAGACACAAATGTCGCTATGACTATAATGAAGATCGGAAGTCTTACAGCCGCAGGTATCTGTTTTCTCAGACTTGAAATGAAGATGTTTGCACAAACAAGTACAAAAGCCGTCCCTGCAGACATTCCAATTGCATTCTCAACTGATGTCGTCACAGCCAGTGCCGGACAGAGGCCTAACACCAGCCCAAAGATAGGATTATCCCTTGTAATTCCACGAATATATTCACTTAACGGATCCATATGTATCACCTAAGCCTCTGTATCCTCTATTTCTTCGATCTTTGAGTCCATTGCATTAACAACCGCCCTTGAAGAGACAGTGGCACCGGTAATGGCATCTATGGACCCTCCATCCCGGGACAGATCAAGTTCCGACACAGGAACACCCTGGAACTGACTTCTGAAATCATTTGTGGTTATCTTTGCTCCCAGACCGGGAGTTTCCTCATGCCTTATAATATCCATTCCCAATACGTTCGAGAAGGAAGAATCGACTGCCCCTGCAACCATGATAGGCCCTCCATAGCCCGTCTGCTCATGGAAAAAGGCATATGCTACCACATTACCTGATTCGTCCAGCGCCCGGTAATAGAGGATATCCCTCTGACCATCCTCACCGACGGCTTGTGTTCCTTCGACCGGCTCGAATTCCTGGGCGTCGGGTATGAGCTCTTGCAGAATCTCTTCCTGGGCAGCCTGAATGTTCTTTTCCAGCTGCTCCTGGGTAGGAATATAGGTTATCCCGAGTAAAAGGGCTGCAATTACAGATATGATCACGAGTTTTCCAATGACGATAGCAGTCGTCCTATTTGAGTCAGTCATCTGACACCACCTCTGACCTCAGGCCAGGAGGAAGTCTGGCTACTACACGTTTATAGGAACGCTCAAGTAATGACTCCTGACCAAAACTTCCGGGAATGGTCCTTGATTCAAGGAATGAGGCTATACCGTTAGCAAGGAAAATACCGTATAGAGTTCCATCCACATAATTGCCGAAGTAACCGTAAATAGAAACAAGCACACCACAACCTACACCGTAGATCAGACGGCCTGCTTTTGTGATCGGGGTTGTTGGCGAATCCGTGGAAAGGAACAGAATACCAAAGATAACCACACCTATCATCGCATAAGATAACTCTTCTGTTAATTCCAGGAAAGTAAACATTGTCGCCAGGTATAGCAGTGGGTTCAACACACCTTCCTGCACAAGTTGCACGATCTCGGTAACAAAGGCTATGGCCTGGTTGAAAAAGAACACTGTCAGGAAAAACGTCAGTGGTACTCTCCATTCTACGTATCTTTTATAGATAAGATATACTCCGCCTATCAGAGCAATTGGGGATACACCCACAAGCAGGCCAGCACCGCTCTCCAGCAGAATGTCTGAAACCGGACCGATATGCGGTATGGATGCAGGCGTCATGAAACCTGACCAGGCACTCCTGACAAATACCCATGAGACCAGTACAGGGTTGAAAATGTAGGAACCGATACCTCCAAAAGCGTGCTTGCCAATGGCAATGGCAAAGAACCCGCCTACCACAGGCAGCCATATGGGAGCTTCCGGCGGAGTCAACAGAGCGAACATAAGCCCGATCATCGCAGCATGGCCATCTTTTACTGTGACATTCTGTTTGAATATCATCTGTATGCCGTACTCTGTTAGAACTGCTGCGATCACTGCTGCCAGTATGATCTCCAGGGCCGGTATTCCGAAGAAATATATCGCTATAAGACTAACGGGGACCAGAGCCACAATTTTACTCCAGTTCATCGAACTGAAAGTGATCCTTTCTTTTTTATGAGGAGGAGCTGAAATCGTATAAGCCATATCACTCACCTCCGCAACAACCAAGTTTGAGATTTGACGATTCCTTGGGTGCAGCATCAGCATAAGCTCCTTCTATCGCATTCTTTGCATACCTGATAAGCTGCAGTACATGTATCTTAGAGGGGCAGACCACAGCACACCTACCACACTCAATACAGTTCTCTATGTGCATCTGCCGACATTCGTCAAAACGACCCTGGTCGGCCAGAACAGTAAGTCTGCTGGGTACAAGGGATACCGGACATATATCCACGCAGCGCGCACAGTGTATACATGCAAGGGACTCATCCCGGAGGACCTCTTCCTTTGTAAGAAGGGTTATCCTTGTAGTGCCCTTGGTCACAGGCACTTCATCAGTATATTGTGCAACACCTGTAATCACGCCATTCGCAACGATCTTTGCGACCTCTCCCTCAGAGTTGCAGGATTCTATAATATCTTTAAAAGGAGTGCCTATTCTTATGAGCATATATTCAGGGCAGTCCACCGTACCTTCAACAGTGATAACTGTTTCATAGTATGGCCTTCCTTCGTATACTGCATCATATAATGCTTTCGCTGATTTGATACTGCATACCGCAACACCCACATCCGTAGGATCACAGCCGATCCCGACCTTGCGGCCTGTCACATTATATGTAAAAAAGTTAAGGATCTTTTTTCCATAGATACGTTTCTGAGAAGCTACTATAATATTAGAATCCTGATCTCTGAAGTAATAACCTAAACGGCGTTTTCCTACGAGAGGTGCCACTTTCAGAGCCTTCCCATTGACTTCAACATCCTCAAAAGCCTCGATGGACTCCTTATCATCCTTTCGGACTATTATCGCACCCTTTGATGCCCCTGCAGCCTTCATCAGGAGTTTGAGGGCATCCATCATCTGGGAAGCATACTCCTTGGGAGTCTTGTATTTGCCACCAATCCATTCGGACGCGGTGGAGTTTATAAGGACAATATCTATTTTTTTGTCCTCTGGCATGAGGACTGTATGTGTTGGTGCACCATAATGCTCAACAATGCCGGCCTCCTGCATCAGACTGATCAGTTTTTCCTGTGAGGTGTTCTCCGTTGGAACGAAATCCACAGTCTCCATGGATTCCGTGGTCTGTATGATCACACTTAGAACTTTGTTACCATTGGGATGTGGTGCATTCTCTATCGCCAGAACCTCTCCGCAGACACTTGAGTGGACATCGGAAGAATAATAAGAGACGGATCTGCCGATCTTCTGGCCTATGAGCACCTGATCACCTTTCTTTACAAGAGGTTCGCAAATCGTACCCAGATGTTGCTTTAATGGGATTATAACTTTTTGGGGGATTTTCTTCAATCTTTTACTTTCCACGATGATCACCTCAGAATGCCGGCTCCCTTTCTACCTCAGTGGGTCTCTGATCGGGTATCGACACACTTATTTCATTCCCGGTAAAGTCGCCGTCCGCTCCGGCGGGATCGGTTTGATATCCCAGTGCTTGCCAGTCGATCTCAGTGGCTGTGATGCCGTGACAGTCTGCACACGCAAGTGGTTCTGCCAGTCCTACGGTCGAGCCTGCAACATTATGGCTTACAGGGAAGTACATTTCCACATGTCTGAGCACTGCATTCGGATAATCTGCCTCACCGTCGCCATCTGCATCGAACGAACGCATCTCTTCTACCGTGACAGAACCATCATTGTCCTCATCTGCTCTCTGCACATGTGCAGGCAGGATCGGGTCGCCGACTGCAGAACTGGCATTTGGATCTGCAAATACTGCCGGGTCCGTACCTTCATCCCACCAGATTCCGGTTATTACATTGTAGGGCCTCAATATCGCGTTTTCAGAATCCATACTGTCATTACGGGGTAGCTGATCGTAATAAGTACCATTGTACCATGCAAGAACAGGTGTGAACTGCGAATCATGGGTCACCGTTTCCATTATGCCGTTGGCCCAGCTAAATCCACTTATAGGTGTCTCGTCGGATATCTCGCCACCCGGAAGAGCAGGTATGTGACAGGATTCACAGCTTACTGTTTCAAGGTGCCCATCGACCATTGCACCATGAGATATACCCTCATGGCAGCCAGAAGAATCACAACTTCTTATTTCCCCTTCAAACGCATCATGCATATTATCAGGAGCATTAAGCAGATATTTACGCCCAATCTGGTGGTCTTCAGTAACATGACATTCATAACAGTTGACATCTGCATGGACATCATACTGACCATGTTCAGGAGAAGTCCATGTGACAGCTGTTGTGGAAACCTCGCTTATATGACAGTTAGCGCACAACTCCTGCCGCGGAGCACCGTTCACATCATCATGTATCTCCGTAACTATGGGAAGCGGTGTCAACACATCGAGCATATAGCTCAAGACATAAATGGAATCCTGCTGTGCGTGTGTCCTTGCATCATCAAGTGCAGCGTTAGTGGCCATTCCAAAGTTACCTGCACTTATGACTTCTGAACGTTCATGATAATCATAAAGACCGTTCTGCTCATGACATATCATACAGTCTATGTCAAGACCATAATCTGCCATGTATCCACCGCCCGGGTGCACCTGACCATATGTTGTTGCCAGATCCTCTCCTTCAAGGCTGCCGGCATCAACGCCATGTTCCATAATAGAAGTCCATGGAGCAAGGTCTTGTTGCACATGATACGACTCGGAAACCTCATCATACATACCGATATGACAGCCACCACAAGAACTATCAGACCACTCCTGCTGAGTCATGTAATGCTCTGCAAAAACCTCATTACCACTATAACCTGCATAAGCATTCACACCCGCTGCAGCAAACATCAAAACCAGGACCCCTATAAGAATTACATTTAACTTATCCATAGTTAACGTTCCTGTTCTTTTTTGCTCTCGATTTCTTCGAGCTGCTTGATAACGATTACAATAATATTCCTCAGGTTCTGCTCGTGGAGTATTCTCATGTCATCTGATACGTATTTACTGATCTCGAATGACTTACGGACGACTCTTACATTAAAATCGAAGACTCTGTCAAGCAGTCCTTTTTTCGGAGATTCGCCAAGAAAGTCCACGTCCATGTGATTGCCAAGAACATTTGCCTTAAGTTCGATCTTATCAAGAAGCGAGTCCGGCTTGACATAAATGATATGATGCTTCACAAAACCAAAATGCTTCTCTATACCCCTCCAGCCATACTCTTCCATTAACTGATGAAGGGCGACTATCAGGTACTTGTCCTTACTAGAACCACCTCCCGTGTCTTTTTTTATAGTGGGGTTGCTCATAATATTACTTCCTTCAAACAAATAAGATAATGAAATATACCGGAAACATCTTTCCTTCTGTTGTACCGCTGTACATAAATATCAATTATCTCCTTTCATACGACATGATGTATAAAACTGTTGCCGTTGTCCTGATAGCGGTTTTCACAGTATTATTAATGATAAATTATGCACCCGGGACAGCAGAAGATGAGGAGGAGACCGGACACTTATATTCGACAACCAGAATCCTGATGGATACAACTGTGACAATAAGCGTCTTAAGTTCCGGGGAGGACGAGGCCCGGGCATCAATAGAAAAGGCCTTTGAAAAGATACAGTATGTAGACAATCTGATGAATAACTACGAAAACAGCAGTGAACTCAGTTTGCTGAATGAGCAGGGGACTCTCAACAACACCAACCCTGATCTTATATATGTAATTAACAAGTCGAAGTATTATTCAGAAAGCAGCCAGGGAGCATTTGATATTTCAATATTCCCGATACTTGAACTATGGAAAAGCAAGTTCAGCCCGGGCGGCACATACGAAGCCCCAACTGAAGAAGAGATCAACGAAACACTTGAACTCGTCGATTATTCATCCATCCGAATAGAGGACAGCAATATCACTCTTGATAAAGAAGGTATGATGCTTACACTCGGAGGAGTTGCCAAGGGTTATGCAGTTGACCTGGCAATCAGGTCTTTGCGCGATGACGGCGTTGAAGCGGGATTTGTCAATGCCGGTGGTGACGGAAAATATATAGGACATAAACAGGTAGGAGTGCCCTGGAAGGTAGGCCTGCAGAACCCAGACAGGACAGAAGAAGCAATCGTAGTAATGGAGATGGAAGATATGGCAGTTGCCACAAGCGGGAACTATGAGCGTTATTTCAATGATGCTGCCAAAGTTTCGCACATCTCGGACCCGCGCACAGGATACCCCTCACAGGATCTGATCAGTGTAACTGTCATAACAGAAAGTGCAATGGATGCTGATGCCTTTGCCACAGCAGTGTTCGTAATGGGAGAAGATGACGGGCTGGAGATGGTAGAGAGACTGGACGGAGTCGAATGTCTGATAATAACATCCGACAAAAGACTGATTCGCTCCGGCGGATTTGCGGAATACGAAAGCATCTGACACAACAGTATCGACTGCGGTCACCAGGGATGACATGCACAGGTCATCCCAGCCTTACTTCATGTAATACTTCATAAACTGGCCCTTCGGGCGTAAGAGTACTTTTTTTGAGCTTGATAGAGTTCACCTGCATGGTACCCACATCAACATCTTTCAGTTCATCAAGCAGCTGCATAAAATCCTCTTTTTTCTTTTTTGGAAGATATTTAACTCTTGCAAGAGTTGCATGCGCATTGAAAGGATGAAGATCTTTAGTAAACTGGAAAGGCGAGAGTGATTCTTCTATTGATCTATGTAATTGTTCAAAGTCACCCTCGCAACCAAGCCAGATAACTTTTGCAAAGCGAGGTTTTGGGAAAACACCCACCCCTTTAATCGATGTTTTGAACGGTTCACATGATATGGAATCAAGTGCCTTTGATATACTTTCGATCTTCTCTTCAGGAACTTCACCGAGAAATTTTATTGTAATATGTACAATATCCGGTTTTACGAATTTAAACTTGAAATCAGTAAATTTCGATTGAATATCTGCGATATTAGAGTGCAACTCCTCCGGCAGATCCACTGCTACAAAAACTCTCACCAAACGATCACCAAATATCATTTAATCTAGGAATTTAAATTGTTGACGCTACAGGCAAGTTTTTATTTATAATGAAGGTTATTATAATTACTATCTTGAATAATGGCATGCAAGAGGGGACATAATGGACAGTACCAAGACAATTCTGAAAACTGCAGTAAAACTTGCAGAAGATCTGGAGTCAACTGCTATAATAGTATCCGGGAATATCAGTCTTGAGGGTATCAGCACAGACATGCCCGTCTTTTTCAGTTCAAGAAGGTCAAAAAGCATAATTGACCATTTAGTATCCACCACTAAGCACAAAGAAGAAAAAATCAAAGGAATTGCTGACAGGGTTACACAGCAAGCCACTGGAAAGATCAATCACATAGAAGATATATCCGCTACCGAGTACATGCTGGGAGAACTGGAGGAGGGATTGGTGATAGGTATTATTGAAACGACCGATTCCATTGCCGTAATTGTTCATAATCTTGAAGATAACCAGCTAGTGAAGTCGTTGAAAACATGCGAGGAAAGACTGCCTTCGGAGTTAATGCGCTCGGTCCTGAGAATAGCTTTTGATATATCAAGCACCGGGCGCGAAGGTAAACCAATAGGCACGGCTTTTATTCTGGGAGATGTTGAAGAAGTGATGGTACGCTCTCACCAGATCATTCTCAATCCGTACGTCGGCCATAAGGATGAGGACCGGGACATTCTGAATAAGAAAAACTGGGAATCAGTTAAAGAATTTGCGCAGCTTGACGGTGTCTTCATAGTATCCGATGAAGGGAAAATGGAAGCTGCAGGAAGATATCTGGATATTGATGCAAGAGATATCCGACTGGACAAGGGACTTGGCGGTCGACATGTATCGGCTGCTGCTATTACAAGGGACACCGTAGCCATAGCAATAACAGTTTCGGAATCTGGCGGACTTATTCACGTGTACATGGATGGAAAAGAGCTGATGTCCATAGAGTCCACTGAAAGGGCAATGTGCTGCAATAATGTCAAAAAAGGATGTCAAAACCACTAAAAAAAAAGTTGTGCCGGCAAGGAGCCGGAACTTTATATCTATATCCGTTCTGTTTTAGTAGGGAATCTTTATCTTACCCACTTCATCCATGATCAATGCAATTGCTGTGTAGAGTGAAGCAAGACCAAGCAGAAGGGTTATTATTCCCGCTACCATTCCACCGACAAGAGCAATGCTGAAGAAAGTAAGATCCAGCAATATGAAGGTCACTATTATTGCCTTTACACCGATCTTAAAGGTCACGATTGTCAGCAGGGTTGCTATGATACCCCAGATTATCAGGTACCAGAAATTAGCAGCGACGCTAATTGGATCCATTACACCGCCAAATATGCCTATTGTTGTGGCTATCTGGATAAATGCCCATGAGAACCAGAACAATGCGAACGCACCGAAAGCAGATGCACCAAATGTGTCACCTTTTCTCCAGAGTTCGATACTGGCAAACAGCTGAGCAAAACCACCCAGGAATATAGCTGTTGAAACTACCATTACAGCATCAGCAAATACTCCCATGATCAATAATCCAAGGAATGTTGCTGCAAATCCAAGACCAAAGAAGCCCAGTGGTGCCGGACTTGCGGTCGTATCTTTTATAATTACTTCTCCATCCATAGTTAATCACTTCCCTAACATAGATTTTAATAATTGTAAACCAATTCAATATTTTAATTAGTCAATATAACTGACATTTAAGGCTCCAAAATCTAATAGCCAAATAATTCATGATTGTAACTTTTTCAAATATATATTATCAGGTTTTACCAATGCTACCGTTTTCACCTCCTGATAATGACTTTGGCAAAGAGGTATATATCATTTTTGATTATGAATAAATATGAAAAAGGATAATAAAGCTTTTTTTGAGAATAAAAAGAATTTAAACGGTATAATATGATTTTAAAGTTGATATAATGCTTTTTTTGTGAAATAAACAGAAAATACAGACTTTTACCAAAAGATTAATATCACATTATAAAAATAAAAACTGAAAAGTGTCTTTTAACAACATTTGTGAATTGTTTATGCACAACCACTCCGAAATGTTTATTAAGTAGAAATAAATACAGATTTTTTTATTAAGACTCAGACACCAGATAAGAAAAGCATATTCAAGCATACTTTTTAAATCCAAATCCAAATGAATTACATTGAGGCATGCTCAAAAATATCAGACAGGTAGTTCTAAAGCCCGATCTTATTTTAAACCTTATATTTTAAACCTCAATAGTGCAGCAATGCCGCCAAGTGAAAGTAACTTATGCCCAGGTTCAAATATTGTACTAAAGATCACAAGATTCCCCCTGGAACGTTCAACCGACTGAAGAAAATTATCGATATCCCCTTTTTCCCTTTCCGTACGAAGGAATTCGTCGGCAACGAGCAAGGTTTCAATTGCTCCGAAATTCTGAGCGGACTTTACTTCATCAAATCCGTATGCGGCTTTTCCATCAGTAGATATCTCCCTGAGCAACTCATCCATAAGCCGGGATTCCCGGGCAATTCTGGACTCCTCCATTATCCTGTCAACAGCCCCCCTTTTCAATACTTCCTGAAAACCCGACATACCTACGGATGCTGTATCTTCGACTATAGCCCTTGAAGCCAGCTCCTGTTCTTTGGCAGTAAGATATTTCAGGAAATCTTCCTTTGTGAATCCGGGGCCTGCAACCACTATAGCTTCCGAACCGGAAGCTGCATGGACCAACTGGTCAGTTATCTCGTTGAAGAATACTTCCCTCAGGGTACCCTCTCCTTTTCCCGAAGACTGGGTAATATGAGAGTATAATTCTATACCGTAATGGCGCACAAGACCGATATCCGCATCCCCTTCCTCAACGGCAACAATGACAACCTTAGGATGCCTGGAGGAAGCTTCAGCTTCATCGATACGTTCAATCTGGTCCTTCTTCCATTTTTTGATAATAGAGACGTTGGTACCATCTTCTATATTAAGAGTGTGATAGGAACCTGCATCCATTCCATGCTCAATGACACCATGTATCCTCAATCTGTTGGAGAATCTGTGGAATTCCAGATCCTCTACTAATATACCAAGCCTGACATTTTTCTTCTCCACTTTTTCAGGCCTTATCTTATCGCTTGCCGAATCAGCTTTTCTCTTTGTCAGAGCAAAAACAAGGTCACCTTTCTCAATAATATACTTAAGATGCCACAGATCATCCAGGGTTTCGGGTGTGACGGCAATCTCACCTTCCCTTCCTTTCAGACTTCTTTTTGTAACGCGCATAGGATTACCTGTAAATAAATAAATAAATAAATAAATAAATAAATAAATACGGACGGCTTAACGATTACATCCGGCATTTAATCTACCGATCCACCATAACTGACACATCAGATCTTTATGTCAGATTCTCCCGGAGGAATCATCATCGCGATCTTATCAGGAGATGCTATTTGTTTGACGAAGTTGACTTCCTTTAACTTATCCACATATATTTTGTATATCTTTTTCGCTATATCGTTCTGGTTGAACTTCCCCGGAACAAGTTCCACCACATGCCTGCCATGCTCACTGACCGCTGACAGAGGACCGCCTATCACCCGGGTCTCAGCGCCAAGTTCCAGGGCTACAGCCGCACCAACCTGCACATCACGATAATAATTGCGTTCTCCCCTTATAGCAAAAGAACCTTTCTTCAGATATTCACCGGACTCCGGGGTCTTTGAAACCTGTTCAGGCCTGACCCAGTAACAGTCTCCGCTGAACTGCCCAGATTTCCAGATGCTTGAGTATGATACCACAAACTCTGCAGCTTCCTGAAGAGTCTGTTCTGATACTTCCCCGCCCTGAACCTTGATAACGGTCATGGGTGCTCCGGGAGCCTGAGTATGGAAAACTATGTCATTCTTGTCCATATACTTCTTAACGATCTCTTCATTGGTTTCGGCATCCCTTCCACCAACAACCAGAAAACCTTCGGAAGAGAAGAACCACCTGAAGCGATCATACCAGTGTTTCTTAAGCCGAGCCTTCTGTTTATTCGAGGGCTTCTTTTCCCTTTTTTGCATAGCAAGTTTTGTATCTTCTATGGCCTTCAAGGCACCTTCCTTCTTCCGGTTCAGTTTTTTGGCCTTGTCATAATGGAACTGGGCATTCTGAGGGATAGTCAGCCTCATGTCGATAGTAGCATTGGTACCATCAAGGTCGAGTACTACCTTCCCGGAAGCCGAATCAATGCTGACTATATTTTTTGCAGCAGGTAAAGTACCTTTTGCCTCTTTCAGTATCTTCCTGATCTCATCCCATGTATAGCCTTTTTGCCGGGCCTTATCGAGTACGGCGAGAACTTCTTCGATATCAACATAATGAGCATATATTTTCTCAGCTATTTGGACCTGCTTTTCAGCATCCTTTCCGAAATTCTCTATTGCTTCCTGTTGTTTCTTTAAACGTCTCTCAAAAACATCGGTCTTCTCCTTCTTTACCGACTCTACTACGCCCCTGACCTCTTCAGCAGCCTTTTTACCAAAGAACTCATCGAGAGCCTTGTTGAAGGACGGGAAGGAATCTTTTTCCAGGTCTGAGTACACACTGAGTTCAAAGGGTACAACATCGATGGGCTGAATCTCACCCTTTACATCCTTCTTCACGACACAAGGGCTCAGCTCCCCTTCCAGAAGAGGTGTGAACAGGCCTTTGAACGACCCGGCAAGAGCCGATATCTCATCATCGCCCAGTTCTTTAGCAGCAATGTTCTTTCCGACCCCTGACCTTAGGCATACTTCCTCAGCCAGTATCCCTCCAAGATTGAACCCTTTAGCGATAGTTCTTACAACATCCGAGTCAGACGAGGCAAATTCCTCCCTGAGATCATCCACTCCTGCATCCACCGGGCTGATCTGAGCTTCCGGGTATTGGTATACCTCACCACTGCGGATCCTCCTTCCCCTGAAGGTCACAGGCTTCATGGGAAGGATTATTTTCCTCTCCGCATCAAGCAGGACTATGTTGCCAGGGGAGAACAGTTCTGCAATCAGTATGGTATTTATTCCGCCACGCACCAGGCCTATCTCGATAATCCTGTCAAAATCATACTGTTTGATATAAGTTATACGTCCCGCCATGATATGCTTTCTGAGCAGCATTGGGAAGGACTGGGGCAGTTTGGGACTCGGGCGTATGTGTTCACTCAGATGTGCACGTTTACCGGCCTCAATTATAAAATTATCTCTTCCCTTGTTGAAAACGAATATACTGATACGCAGCTCCTCCGCTGCAGGCTGGTATATTTTACCGATCTTTGCATCTATGATAGAATTCTCACCTGAACTGAGTTCAAGCACTAGTGCAGCCACATCGGCACTTGTCATTTCCTTCTTCATGCGAGGAGTATAACGTAAACAGAGACTATAAGTTTTATGTCGCATAAGACCAATTAGGACTACGCGCCCAGAGTCGGCCAACCGGAGAACATGCACTTATGAATGAGAGAACACGGTCATTTCTTGTATCAAGATTCCAGGACTACTATTCGCAAGCCGAGCTGAAGCTGCCGCCGGAGTTCACATCAAGGGAATGGGGATTCCTGGAGTTCACTACCGGGGATACTTTCATGAGAAGACACAAAGAGTTCGGGTCGACCGGGGAACTGCACGACTACCTCAGAGGAATTGGTCCTGCCCATGCGTATTATTCCGTGGCTTACTACGAGTACCCCGGTGCCCCGAAGATGAAAGAGAAGAACTGGCTCAAGGCAGACCTGATATTCGATATAGACTCCGACCACCTGCCGGGAAAGATCAACTCATATGGGGATATGCTGGAAAAAGGAAAAAGAGAGACATTAAAGCTGCTGGATTTCCTCATAGACGACTTCGGCTTCAGTGAGAATGATGTGCATGCCGTGTTTTCCGGAGGAAGAGGGTACCATTTCCACATCAGTGATCCTTCGGTACTCCCGCTAAAAAGCCCGGAAAGGCGCGAGATAGTAGATTATATCAGCGGAAAGCTCAGTCCGGAGATGCACTACAATAAAGAATGGCTTGTCGGAGAACATGGGAGCGGCACAGATACATTCAAGGGAAAGACAACGGTTCCTTACAAGTACATTTTGAAAAACTATGATACAGGCTGGGGTAAAAGAATCGCACATTATATAGTGCAGTATCTGATAGCTGAGTCCGTAAAAGAGAACAAGAACATGTTCCGGGAGCTAAGGGAGCTCAAAGGGTTCGGGAAAAGCACTTCCAAAAGGTTCCAGGAACTTAAGAAAATATCGGAAAAGCCGGAGGTGCTCAGGAACATAGTTGATCACGGAAGACTGGATTTTGGTCACATCGATGATTTCCAGGATGTTGTCAGCCTGCTAATCAATCAGGCAGTGGAAAGATCAAAAGTCAATTTTGGCAGTACGCAGGTTGACGAACCTGTCACTGCAGATATTAAGCGCCTCATACGCCTGCCGGGGTCCCTTCACGGGAAATCCGGAATGAAAGTTACAGCACTGGGAATAGATGAGCTTGAAGCCTTCGAGCCCCTGAACGATGCAGTCATCTTCAGTGAAAAATCGGTAAAGATAAAAGTTATAAAACCATTTGCAGTTCAGATGAAAGGAAAAGACTTTGTACTGGAGGAAGGCATTCAGGAAGTCCCTGAATATGCCGCAGTCTACTTTATGTGCAGAGGTGTAGCAGAGTATGGATCGCACTGAACTTAAGAATACACTCCGTGAAGAAAGCAGTTCTTCAATAAAAGCAATCCACTCGGACTTCTTTCAGGAAGTTGCGGAATATGTAAAGGAGCTTGAGGAAGAAATAGTCCATATCGAGAACCCCAGGTCAGTGGAATCAAAGATGCTGGAGGATGAATTGCAGAGTGCGATGACGGATGTCGAAGTCATATTCATCCGCCGCCTGAAAAAGACAATAGTCAGCGCCACCACAACCGCCTTTTCCAATCGGGCCTCACAGGACATTAACAAACTCCTTCCCGAAGAAAGAAGAGTATACGATGCTGTGCTGTCAACAATAAATACCGCCCGCCAGGAGTTACTTGAACCCATACTTGATCCGCAGGCCGTCAGCAGGCTCAGAAAGAGCAAGGAAGAAAGTTCAGCTCGGGATAGCACGGACAATATCGACAGGCCTGAAGGACCGGAGAAGGGAAATAAAGGAGTAAATATCAAAACAGAAACTGGCATGGATGTGCGGGAAAAAGAAGCGATAGGCAAAAGTAATATAAATGAAGAATTCGTTGTTGTGCGAATACTAGATAACCTGCCCACTTTCAAGGCTATGGATAATCGAAATTACACACTACGTGCAGAAGACGTCGTTGTTTTACCTGCCCTGAACGCAAAAGGGCTTGTCAAACGCAATGTGGCACAGATAATCACAACTAATTAACTTAAAACTTATTCAAGGTGTAGATAATGAAGATCCCGAAGAGATTTAAAACATATTGCCCTTCATGTAAGAAGCACACGGAAGTCGTTGCAGAAAGAGTGAAGAAGGGAAAAGCATCGTCATTAACACATATCGAAAGGCAAAAGAAACGCCAGACAGGACTCGGTAACAGTGGGAAATTCTCAAAGGTGCCCGGAGGAGATAAACCCACCAAGAGAATATGGCTTAGATATAAATGCACAGAATGCAACAAGTCCCACCAGAGACCATGTTTCAGAGCAAAGAAGTTCGAATTCGCGGAGTGATATGAATGAACAAACCAAAGAGCAGATTCCTGCGTGTAAAATGCAATGACTGCGAGAACGAGCAGGTCATTTTCGGAAGTGCAAGCCGAAAGGTCACATGCCTTGTGTGCGGAAGGACACTTGCAGAGCCTACCGGCGGCAAATCAACAATAACAACACACATCCTTGAAGTTCTTGATTAAAGTGATTCATAATGGATAGAAACAATTGGCCCGAAAGCGGAGATTTCGTTGTATGTACCGTTAAGGACGTAACGGACTTTGGTGCATACACGACGCTCGAGGAGTATGATGGAAAGGAAGGGTTCATCCATATCTCCGAGATTAAGGCCGGATGGGTCAAGTATGTCAGGGACTACGTACGCGAAGGACAAAAGATCGTCTGTAAAGTCCTGAACGTGGATTCATCCAGAAGACATATAGACCTGTCACTTAAAGATGTGAACGAGCATCAAAGGCGTGCTAAGATCCAGGAATGGAAAAACGAGCAGAAAGCTTCCAAATGGCTCCAGTTCGTTGCAGAAGAAACAAATACCGACACCGAAGAGATGCAGGCCATCAGCCGGCAACTTGTGGAACACTTCGGCAGCCAGTATGCAGCTTTTGAAGAAGCTGCCATGGTCGGCATCAATGCCTTCAACGAGGTCAAGCTGAACCAGAAAATTGCCGACAGCATCGCCCAGATCGCCCAGAATAACATCAAACTGCCATTTGTAGATATCGCAGGTTATGTCGACCTTACATGCAGTCTTCCCGAAGGCATTGATGCGATAAAGACTGCCCTTGAAGCAGCTAACGAAGTAAAGGAAGATGAAGTACGTATTGACATCAGTTACACTGGTGCACCCAGATACAGAATAAAGGTTATCGCTCCGGATTATAAGAAAGCGGAAGCTGTGCTGAAGAAGTCTGCCGATATTGCCATTGAGACTATTGACGAACTTGGTGGAAAAGGCGAATTCCACAGACATAATGATGCTGTAAAGGCGTGATGTATTTTTGGGGTTGAAGATTCACAGGTGTAAGAGCTGCGGCAGATACACACTTGAAGAGAAATGCCCGGTGTGTGGCTCCCTGACAGTGGATCCACGACCGGCAAAATACTCTCCAAAGGACCCATATGGGAAATACCGGAGACTGGCCATAAAGGAAGAATGATCAATGAAGGGGACTAAAGTAGTTCGGTTGCAAGAGGAAGTAAAGGTCAATGATCCGATCTTCCTGGTAGGACTCCCGGGCGTAGGCCATGTAGGGAAGCTGGTTGCAGAACATCTGATAGAAGAACTTGATGCCGAAAAGATCATCGAGATATACTCACATCATTTTCCACCGCAGGTTCTTGTAGATGAGAACAGCGAGATTCATGTGGTCAACAATGAAATATATGTCTGCTCTACTGGTAAGTCAGATATTGTAATACTTGTCGGAGACCATCAGAGTTCTACGGGAGAAGGGCATTATGAGCTTTGTGACCTGTATCTGGACATAGCAGAGGAATTCGGAGCACAGCGAATCTATACGCTGGGAGGTTTTCCAACCGGACAACTCACCTACTCAGAAGAGGTACTTGGAGCCGTCAACAACCCGGAGCTTACTGATGAACTTAAAAAGGCAGGTGTCGTTTTCAAAGAGAACGAACCCGGAGGAGGAATTGTTGGTGCTTCCGGCCTTATACTGGGTTTGAGCAAGTTCAGGAACATCGATGCAGCATGCCTGATGGGACTTACTTCAGGATACCTAGTTGATCCGAAAAGTGCACAGTCACTATTGAAGGTCATATGCAGTATTTTCGACATAGAGATTGACGAAGGCCCTCTTGAGGAACGTGCAAAGGAGATGGAAAAGATCGTTGCCAGGCTAAAAGAGGTAGAGCAGCAGCAACAGGGAATACCGGAAGCCATAAGGGATGAGGACCTGAGATATATAGGCTGAAGGTGTCCGATGAATGAAGATCAACGCTGACCTGCACATACATTCAAAATACTCAATGGCATGTTCCGGTAAAATGGACCTGCCGACAATAGCTGCAGAGGCAGCTAAAAAAGGCATTGATCTGGTCGCCACCGGAGACTGCACCCATCCTCAATGGATGAAGGAGATCAGAGACAATGCTATTGATAATGAGAACATCATTATTGGGAATACTAATTTTACAATCACAACTGAGATAGAGGATAAAAACCGTGTACATCACCTATTGATCCTGCCTTCAATATCAAAGGCAGAGGAATTGGCCGAGACTATGGGAAAACATGGTACCCTCTCAAAAGACGGCCGCCCCACAGTCCGCCTGGATGGTACTGAAATCGCAGAGGCTGCAAAGGACCTTGAAGCACTTATTGGCCCATGCCATGCCTTTACTCCCTGGACTGCGATGTATGCATATCACGATACACTTAAAAGCTGTTATGGTGATATGACGGATTATATTTCTTTTCTGGAACTGGGCCTGAGCGCAGACAGTGATTACGCGGACCGCATAAGTGAGCTCCACAGGCTGACATTCCTCTCGAACTCAGATGCGCATTCTCCCCATTCCAACAAACTTGCCCGCGAGTACAACCAGATGGAAGTTCCTGATATCTCATTTGAAGGCCTGAAAAAAGCGATATTTGGTGAAAATAATTATAAGGTCACACTGAATATCGGATTCTATCCACAGGAAGGAAAATACAACGAATCTGCCTGCATTAAATGTTTCACTCACTACTCACTGGAAGAGAGTGTTTCCAATAGCTGGAAATGTAGCGTGTGCGGAGGACGTATCAAAAAAGGAGTGGTGGACAGGGTGAACGAACTGGCCGACCTCCCCGAACCACAACATCCGGACCACAGGCCTCCATATCTTCACTTGATGCCGCTCTCGGAAATAATAATGATGGCACTCGGACATGCAAGCATCAATACAAAAGGAGTGCAGGATGCCTGGAACAGCCTTATTGGAAAGTTTGGAGATGAACTGCAGGTACTCCTCCATGCCGAACCCGAAAGTATGGATTTTGCAGGCAGGAAGATTGTTGACGCCATAATAGCCTTCAGAGAAAAAAAGGTGACCCTTCATCCCGGTGGAGGGGGTAAGTACGGATGGATAGAAATACCAGAAACAAATGAAATAAATGGAAAATACACCGAAAACAGGAAGAACCAGAGTTCTCTTTTTGATTTCTAATCTCGATACCTATATAATACATAAAAACTATCAAAAGCAGCAGTGCCGAGGTGGCAGAGCGGACTAATCCGATGGTGAAAAGTAGCCACGGAGTCTAAACGCGACCGGCTCGAGACCGGTTTCTCCGGGAGGAGTGCTTGGGTTCGAATCCCAACCTCGGCGTTTTATCCACAGTACAATACTTAAAACTTTCACTTCACCAAGGTAAAACTATTTTATAAATAAGCGAAGTGAAAGAGCATACCACTTTACAACATTAGTTAAAAGATTACTTTCCAAGATAATATTATACGTATTGCAGAATGCAGTTGATCGGACAAGGACTATTTTTCAAGTTTGAAAGATACCTTTTCTTGAAGGGGTGACCAGGGTCCGGGTATTGAAGTACCTGAACCAGCTAAATTCTATTGCTAAAATCTTTGATCTTGAGTTCAAAGTCCCAGATGAAAGAACACCCGGGATGGGAGCAGAGCTCCAGAATGGCGGGGATCCATGTGTATCTTTCAGGCAAGCAGATCGACAAAGCCATTTGAAGATGCATGAGATTGCGGATGAAGAGGAACTTAAGTCCAAACTTACATCCCCGGAGTACCCGCGTTGCAAGAATGTCAATGGCTCGACCTATTGTTTCTGTTCGTAGGAGGGTATAGCTTAGTATCGAAGTTGTAGTTGATGTTGAGAAGAAGCGCTCAGATATTGCCATGGCCCTGATGGAGCTTGTCGGGAAGGATCCGGAGGTGAGATATAGAGGAAGGTGATGGAGTGAACCTGTCTGGATCTTTCCAGCCTGTGAACTGTGAAGGCGCCGGCCTGGTAGGCCGGGCGTCAGGATTGAACAGGCGGTATTAATTTCAAGGCTCACATGAAATTGCAATGGCATTGAAATAATGTTTACAAACAAAAGATAGTAGCAATCCTTAGATTAAAATGCGTTCTGGTTATATGCAAATACAACATATCAGGACTTGTGAGCATTGGGGCGCTCACAAGCTATTGGGAGTGGAGTTAAAGAGAGATATTGGGGAATATCTCGGATATATAAGGAAAGAGACGCCTTAAAGCGTGGTGGTTTATCAGGCGTCTCATCCTGCCTTCTCAACTATGCGGGTTGAGTGAGTGGGGGTTGAAGGGATGTGGGGACATCCCGGATTCGTAAGGAAAGAGGCACAATAAGCGTGGTGGTTTATCGGGTGCCTAATCCTGCCTTCTTAATCTGGTCCAAAATGGTTTTTCTCGTATAAAGCTGTCTCGTAAATTAATAATTTTTCACAGCAAGAATATTATTATTAGAGTTCTGTAATTGGTGTTGACTCATTCAGATAGCATTCAAAAAAGTCTTTTGTCCACTTGAGTGTGGACTGTAGTCAGGGCGCAGAAGTAGTTTATGATTACTTTGTTCTTCGATTGTTAAAATACGCATCACTACACAATAGTCATGAATGCAAAGATATGAAATCCATTTCTCTATTTTATAGAAAAACAAATGGACCTGCATATATTTAGAAATTTCTTTGAAATCATCATTGCCTTCAACTTTCGGTTTTTCAAGCATATCTGCTGAAATGATGCAATATACATTTACTTTATTATCAATTAACTCATAAAACAGGATATTATGTTTTGCTAAAAATAATTTAGTAACTACATAAATCGAATCTGACTTACTGTTGCTTACATTCCCCCGGTTTATTTATTTTTAAAAAAAGACGACGATGTGGAATGAAATCAAGCTTGCGGGTTCCCAGCAGCCAATGTTAGTTCATAAGTATCGTCATAGTCTTAATTAAGGTAATGGTCTTCCAGAATCTTTATTTGTGGAAGCAAAGCTTGTCTTAAAGTGTCTAATGATTCAAGGATTGTTTCCATTCCTTGGCTCCATCCCTTAATAATAAGAGTACACGCTTTCTCTTGTCTGATGCAAATATTACATCAAGCAACGGTTTCTTCATTCATATCCTTCTCATCAAACAACTATAGCTTTGCTTCCATATTATAATAGATGGCACCACTATTAAAGCAAGCAGAAATAATAATGTATATAATTACTTACAGTGATAATCAATACATATCTGTAAAAATTTTTTTAAAATATTAAATATTTTGTGTGATAGAGTAAATATCATATTTGCACCTGACAAAATTATAAATAGTTGTAATTTAAATTGAATAATAATATAATTGGAGTTTTTTGATAATACATGGCATCTCAGTGCTCATACACCAGCTTTAAAAAGAATCCGCATACAAAAGAAACAATAGCTTCCCATCAAGAGAGGATCGACCGTCTTACAGATGAACTGGAAAAGAAGAAGACAGAACTGGAGATAACCCAGGAGTTCTATGAAGAAAGACTTGAGAATCTCAATGATGCTCTTTTTGCAGTGGATAACAACGGCATATTCACATATCTTAATTCTGCAGTCGAAAGCCTGACAGGATATACAAAAAAAGATGTCCTGGGGACCCCATTTACAGATTATGTTCATCCTGAAGACCTCCCCGAACTGATGGAAGAGATCAGGAAGACAATTAACGGGGCAAAAGAGCCTTACATGTTCCGTGTTATCAAGAAATCCAGAGATATCGGATATATACACACATCATCCCGTCCAATCATAAAAGATTCAGAAGTGGTTGGCATAAACGGATTGATGGTGGACATCGAGAAACTCAAACAGGTCGAATCAAACCTCAAAGAAGAGAGGAATATAGCCCAGAAATATCTGGATGTTGTAGCTGTAATCATACTTGTCATTGACAGAGAAGGGAATATCACGCTTATTAACCGGAAAGGAAGTGATATCCTCGGATTTAAGGAACATGATATTCTCTCAAAGAACTGGTTCGATATTTACTCTCCGGAGTATTCCAGGAAGGAAGAAATTGAAAACTACAGGAAAGTAATGGATAAGAAACTGGAGATCCCGGAACATTTTGAATCGTCTATCCAGATAGCAGACAAAGGAATTAGAACTTTCCAGTGGCATAACATCCTGCTAAAGGATGAGAACGGCAACATAAAAGGCCTCCTGACATCTGGTGAGGACATAACTGAAAGGAAAAAAGCTGAAAAGACCCTGATAATGGCTAAAATGATAGCCGAAAATGCAGACCGGACAAAAAGAGAATTCATATCCACCATCAGTCACGAGCTGAGAACACCCCTTAATCACATCATAGGTTACTCTGAGTTATTGCATGAAGACGAAAACAATTCACTGAGTAAAGAACAAAAGAGATACGCAGGAGTTATTACTGAAAGCGGGAACCTGTTACATAAAATGGTGAACTCCATGATAAGCCTGTGCAGGATAGAAAAAGGAACACTTGAAATTGAGAAGAGGGAATTGTCGCTTTTTGCAATGATCTGCGAGATCGAGAGCTTCATGATGCCGATAGCAAAAAAGAAAGACATTGTCCTGAACTTTACAATCAGCACCAGTACCAGAGAAATGTGGGCTGATGAAGATAAATTCAGGACGGTCCTCTACAATCTGATCCATAATGCAATAAAATTCACACCTTCTGGCGGAACTGTAGATGTCAAAGTACATTCCCCCGATATAGAAATCTTAAAGATATCCATCACTGACAATGGCATTGGCATATCAGGTGAAGAGCTGAGTAAACTATTCAAGCCATTCTGCCAGGCAGATCCGTCCCTTAATCGCAAATTCAACGGAACCGGACTGGGTCTTTACCTATCAAAAGAACTTGTGGAAATGATGGGAGGAAAAATACAAGTGGAAAGTGAACCCGGAAAAGGTAGTACCTTCAGTTTCACTGTCCCGGTTACGCCTTAATCAGAAACGGAAGATTCAGGCGTTTTTATCTTCACTGCAGTACCGTATGCAAGTAATTCTGCAGCACCTGCCATTGTCTGCGAGGTCGTGAACCTTACGTTCACGACTGCATCGGCATTCATTTTATTCGCTTCCTCGATCATCCTTAAAAGAGCTTCTTTCCTGGCCTGAGTAAGCATTTCGGAATAACCTTTAAGCTCTCCACCAATAATATTCTTCAGGCCCGCAGCAATATCACTTCCAATATGCTTTGCACGAACAGTGTTTCCAAAAACCACGCCGAGTATCTCAAGCTCCTTACCTTCTATATCATTTGTTGTTGTTACTAACATAGAATACCTTCTTTATTATGATATAATTTAATGAAAATCATTATTTTCCCGATTATCTGACACTTTCCCCAGTGTGAAGATAAAAGTGCTACCATTACCAGGTTCACTTACCGCTCTAATGGAACCACCCATACCCTCGACTATACCTCTGGTGATAGCAAGTCCGAGCCCACATCCGCCTACTTTGCGCGTGGACGTACTGTCGATCTGGTAGAATTTATCGAATATATGTTCCAGATACTCAGGATCGATGCCAATCCCGTCATCCATGACACATACCTCTACATCCTTGGCTTTCTCCTGTGCCGATACAGTGATCTTCCCACCCTCTTGAGTGAATTTAAGAGAATTGTTTAACAGATTGACAAACACCTGGACAAGCTTGTCCTTATCAGCATAGACACCCGATACCTCTTCAGGCATATCCACTTCAATCCCGATGCCTTTATCCTCAGAAAGCTTGTGAACGTTCTCAATGGAATGGTCCAGAACTTCACGAAGGTCAACACTCTCCATCTCGAACTTCATCCTGTTGGATTCGATCCGGGATATATCAAGGAGGTCGTCAACCATCCTGGCCTGTCTGTCAACATTCCTGTTTATAAGGGCAAGAATCTGTGTTCTTGTATCCTGATTGCATTTTCCTTCAAGCAGGAACTCGCTGGAAGTCTTCATTGCCGTAAGGGGAGTTTTCAACTCATGGGAAACCATGGACAGAAATTCTGTTTTCAATCTGTCCAGTTCCCTGAGTTTCAGATTTGCAGATATCAGGGAGTCGTTGGACCGCTGAAGTTCGTGAGTCTTTTTCTTCACCTCTTTTTCAAGGCTTCTGTTCCAGTTAAGCAGTATGAAATAGACCTGCGAGCTTAAAAACAGTATGAAAAGCACCGAAAGCCCGGCAACCGTAAACAACTTCACATAGACAGAAACAATGATCTTATCAACTGTGTTACCCGGGCTTGAAAGACCCAGGGACCAGTTCTTATTATACCATGTTACCGGAGAATATGAGACCAGAATATCCTGACTGCGACCGTTTGAAACCGTATCCGGATATTTACCGTTGCCTTCCAGACCATTCATCTGGGACCTCACGATATCCAGACGTTCAACCTCATAGCCTTTTATATAGTCAAGATAAACTGTGCCTTTCTCATACATGCCTGACTGATCGTATATTATCTCCCCTCTACTGTTAAGAAGATAGACAGAGTTTGAACTGTTAGAAGTTGTTTCGAACTGGCGAATTATATCCTCGTCCGAAACAATGCCGAATATCGTGCCCTTGAATTCACCTTCCTCAAACACAGGAACCCATACAAATGATCCAAAAATACCCTCCTGTGTCATTGCAGGTTCGGATATGTAAACCTCGCCCGTCTTCCTTACGTTCTCAAAGGCCCATTCATTATCGTTCTCGTGAAGGTTATAACCCAGAGGCACATTCTCCGATGGATATCCCGATACAACGGTACCATTGGCGTCAATGAATTCCAGTACGTGATATATCTCAGCCGCCTTGTATATATTCTCGAAATCCGAAATGAAAAGATCTTCTGGAACGCCCTGTTCGTTCCTGGCCATCACCTCCAGGAGCAATACCCTTTCATTAAGCAATTCCTCGAGGGAAGAAGAGACATACTGCGTAAGTATCAGTTGCTGGTTCTGATATTGGTCCTCTACAATAGACCTTACTTCATCATTGGCCCTCATCCATAAGAAAAATATAGATCCGACCAGAAGCAGCACTATCACTGCAAAGATTATAAGGTTCCATCTATTCTTTTTATCCGGCATAGGACAGGAAATGATAGTTATTGAAAAAATGAAACATTCAGAAATTACGTCTTCTGAGCACGGTCTTTATACGGGCTTTTAACTCCTTCAGATTGAAAGGTTTGGTTACATAGTCATCCGCACCAAGTTCAAGTCCCTCTACCTTATCAGCAGTTTCACCTTTCGCAGTTAACATGATAACAGGTATATGCTCACTGGAAGGATCAGATTTCAAACGCTTGCAGACTTCAAATCCGTCCATCCCCGGCATCATTATATCAAGAAGGATTATGTCGGGATTCTCAGTCCGGGCCTTTTCGATACCTTCAAAACCATCCAGAGCGACTATTACATTATATCCTTCTGCCTCGAGTGCTACCTTCAGTGCGGTCAGGGCATCTATTTCCTCATCGACTATAAGGAGTTTCTCACGGGTATCGGCAAGAACTTCTATCCTTTGCCTGATCAGGACCTCATCCAGAGCAAGTGAGCTGGCAATTTCAGCAGTAGTTATTTCAGGATTCTTTTCCATTAGCGCAAGAATCCGGGGGTCAATGTTTTCCGCATCCATGATTAATACTACCTGGACTATCAATAAATAATACCTTGATTATGCTATTAAAACCTTTCCAAAAATCAAAGAGCTTGTACTTCCATAAGACAGACTGTCCGAATAAAAGAAAGCCTTATAATCCATAACCGAATATCTTAGATAAGATGCAAATGGATGCGCTGGAAGAGATTTTTGGAAAAACCGCCCAGATGACCGTTCTGAAAAACCTGATCCTGCACCGGAACGAGTCAACATATCTTTCGGGGATCGCAGAGGAAACAGGCCTTTCACATTCCAGTGTGGCAAGAGTCATCTCTCCTCTTATAAAATGCGGTATCGTTATCGAAAAACCCCTTGGGAAACAAATACGCACATTCCGGCTCAACCTTGAGGATGAAAGAACACAATTGATACTGGAATTTTATAACAGGCTCAACAGAATGGCTAAAGATCAATAATACAGACCACCACATAGCCGATCCCGGTATTACAGTTAACGATCATACTTCTTTTTCTGATACTTCCGCATCCTTGTTCTGTGAATTTCCAAGCATCAGTACTGCAAGATGACCGGCTATTCTTGCAAGGAGGTTCATCAAATGCAAAGATATAAGTCCCACAGGTATACCAAGAACAGCGATTACCAGAGACCCACCTAAGGAATCTGCCTGGAACGTACCAAGGGATATCGTATGGAAACGATACAGCAGAGGAGACAGGACCATGCTCATTGACAGTGATATAAGGATCACCGTAACGATAAGCGACATGATCCCTGTGGGAAACTTCAGGAACAGGTAAAGCAGTGATTTCCAGGTTACAGGGTTCTTAAGTCTATTGATGCCTTTGCCAAGAAGATCAGAATCAGGATCCGGGCCGTGGGACATTGGAGATATATCTACACCCAGAAGCCATATTGCAAGCTGGCGTTCAAAGGATGCTATTTCCCACCAGGCAAGAAAGATCAGTATTAGTATAGGAAATCCCACCCATATGGCCACCAGACTGAATCCCAGTGACAGGCCGGTTACCAGGAATACAAAATAAGCAGTCCCAAGTGGAAATGTGAACAGGAGATACAGAATGTTCAGATAGGTCTGCTTCCTGAAAGCAACATTCACAAAGTTAACTATTGCACTTTTTTTGTCAAACATTATATTGTCCCTGTATACTAATATGACCGATGTTCTGTAGACAAATATTAAATTGATCGGCCACCCCGCAAGCATAAGCAGAGCTGACCGATCTTTTATCGCCCGTACTCCTGAATTCTTTTTGGCCTTCTAACAAGGAAATAAAGCAAAGCTCCAAGAAGATGGGTGAACAGAATGATGATGACCCAGATCAGTTTATCGTTGCCCTCGGACGGTTCCTTCATCGCACAATCTATAAGCATCCATACCCAGAAAACGGTCCCGATTATGCCTACCCCGAAAAATAGAAAGACCATCAAAAATGGAATTCCGATAAATAATGCATCTAACATATTGCCTCCTTAATTCATTCATACATTTTATTCATGTCTTAATGCATCCACCGGGTTCATCTTCGCAGCCTTGTTTGCAGGATATGCACCCGCAAGCAGCCCTACAACAATAGAGACTGCCACTCCGATGAAGATCATACCCAGCGGGAACACATGGGGCATACCCATGACACCGACCACAATGTAAGCACCAACAACTCCGAGCACAGTGCCAAAGATACCACCAATAAGGCCCACCATCATAGACTCTACAATAAACAGCGAGAGCACTTCATGGTTCTTATATCCAAGAGATTTCATGATACCGATCTCGTTAGTCCTCTCAGTGACTGTCACCAGCATGATATTCATGATACCGATCGAGCCGACTATCAAAGATATCAGCGCAACAGCTGTCAGAAGTGATCCGATAGCCGCTGATAACTGATCGACCTGCTCCAGTATTTCTTCCTGGTTGAAAAGGGAATATGGCTTTGCATCCGCGTTGCCGATATCCCTGTAAGGTACTCCAAGATTCCTGGCAAGCCTGCGGTCCACTTCATCAGTTACCTCGGAAATAGATTCCATGCTCTCTGCAGATGCAAAAAAACCCCAGTAGTAATCCTCCCCCATTATCTCATTCATAGTGGAAACCGGGATGAATATCCTGACATCGGATTCTATACCGCTCTGGATAAGTGATGTCTCAGGGCTGGCTATTATTCCCTTGACCTTAAAATTCTGTGTCACGGTTTCGCCATTGGCCTTTACAAAGGTCATCTCAATGGTGTTCTTCTCAGACACCGGCCTGCCGAATTTCTCATATGCAACATCACTACCCAGTACAGCCACATACTTATCCTTGTCATTGAGGAAACTGCCCGATTCCATAGGAATATTAGCCACTTCCCCATAGTCCGCTGAAACACCTTGTACTGATATCTGCCGGGTCGTGGAAAGGTATTTTACCTCGGCCACCTGCTGGCTCATGGGAGAGACACCCGTTATTCCGGGAGTGGTCTTCACAAGTTCCAGCTCGTTATCATGAAGAAGATTCGAGGTCTTGCCCTCGATTATTATGAAGTTATTTCCCACTGAACCTATCTCTTCAGTGAAGTACTGACTAAAACTCGCCCCAAGGGAGACATTAGCTATGACCGCAGCAATACCTATCACTATCCCGAGTGTTGTCAGGGCCGAGCGCATTTTTGCGCTTCCGATGCTCCCAATGGCTATCTTTATTGACTGTTTCAGGCTCAGCATAGAGTAAACTCCGTCATTTACTTATTCTGCTTCTTACGCCTGTGGAGTACCACAGCAGGAAGTCCCAAAAACAGAACTATACCGATAGCTGCCACTGCAAGGGTACCGGTGTTACCATTATCTTCCTGCACCATGTTAACTTCACGCATGTCTTCCTGGTTACTGTGGCTGTTTATTCCATTTCGGTAATCAATCTGTATATACATAGGGATAGATGAGTCACTGCTGGTGCCCCTGGCTTTGATCTGGATCGTGAAAAGCTCATCCGGCCCCATGGAACCTATATAGTACTCCTCTGGAGAGAACTCGAGATCCTCTGATATTAATCTCACACTCACGGAATTAAGAGTGTTGGGATGACTGTTAGCTACATCGAATTCGAACACACCTTCACCATTGGTGATTGTCAGCGGTTTAGACGGGATGACCTTAACAGGTGACGAATCGACCCTTACAGGTATTCTCCAGTTACTATTGTATGCGTGGGAGTTACCGACCATGGAGAGATCAAGATAGTATGTACCATCTTCAACATTCTCGTCCACTACGATATTATAGTTAAGAAAGAGAGAATCACCCGAACCGATGATACCGGAGCCTTCATAATTATCACTTGTGACACTTATACCGTCAGTTCCTCTGAGAGATGCTGACTGGACCCGCGCATTGGTATCATACTCCTTTCCGTCGATCGTAACAGTGCTGGTTGCAGCGGTATTCATGAGAGAGAGAGTCACAGTACCCCTGTCACCGGGCATGAGAACAGCAGGATCACTGGATATCTCGCCGAGCTGGATAGTACCTTTGCTATCGAAAGTGTTCGAGCCGACCCTCAGGTCTACGGTCTTCTTGAACCATGCGTCCCCGTCATCTGCCTTATATAGTACATCTATGCTGCCGGTCCCGACTCTCGCATCCTCATCCACGAAAAGCCGGTACTCGTGCACAACTGCTTTTTCGGGAGCCAGTATGCCAATAGACCTAACAGCATTCCCCTCCGAATCAAGAGACAACGGATACTCCGGTTCGATCTTAAGGGAAACGGCATCTGCACGCCCATAACCTATGTTCTCTACTTTGACCCGGACGTCCACATACTTGCCGATCTCGGCGGGATATGGGTCGTAGTCCAGCACATCTACTTTCAGAGTCGCACCGGAGCTAGCGGATACCGGCGTTAACAATGCAAATATCATCCCCAGGAAGATAAGTGAGCCCAGGGCTTTTCGAATAGTATAATTAATCTTAACCATTTCAACCGCCTCAATTATTGTCAATTCTCCCGTCTTTTATCAGGACCACTCTGTCCACGTACTTTTCCATCTCAGGATCGTGAGTGATCATAATAATGGTCCTTCCTTTTTTGTGAAGATCGGAGAAGATGTTCATTATATCTTCACTTGCCTTTGAATCAAGATTACCGGTAGGCTCGTCGGCAAGGATGAGAGAGGGGTCGTTTATCAATGACCTTGCTATTGCAACCCTCTGTCGCTGGCCCCCGGATAATTCGGTTGGCTTGTGGTGCAGCCGGTCATCAAGGCCTATGAGCCCCAGCAGGTCCTTTGCTCTTTGAGGTATATTCATACTATTCTTTGAATTGGAATATGTAGGAAAGAGAACATTCTCATAGGCACTCAAACGGGATATCAGATTGAAATTCTGGAAAACAAAACCGATCTCAAAACCACGAAGTTCTGCTAGTTCATTGTCAGATATGGTGCTGGTATCCTTTCCCATCAACCGGACACTGCCACTTGTAGGCCTGTCAAGACAGCCTATCATGTTCATCAGCGTACTCTTGCCTGAACCGGAAGGACCCATGATCGCAATGAATTCACCCTTTTTGACATTGAGGTCAATTCCATGAAGAATGGGAACTTCCATATCCCCGAGATTATAACTCTTCTTCAGGCCATGGATCGCAATGACATCCAACACATCTGAAACGTAACTATTCGAACTGTTGCCAACCATAAATATACCTCTAGTACCTTACATCTGGAAGTCAAAACCAGACTATTTTTCGACGGGTTAGACTATTAACCCAAGATACTTAAGGGTTTCTATAAATCGACAGGTTCGCCAAAAAAAGACAGAACACAGAACACATCATTCATGCCTCAGAGCTTCCACCGGATTAAGTCTGGAAGCCCTGCTGGCAGGATACACGCCTGCCACAAGCCCTACGATAAAAGATATGGTAAAACCCAGAAGTATGAGGTACGGAGGAAATACCCGGGGAATATCAAGATATGTTTCGACCACGAAAGAGCCAAGCATACCAAGCAGGGTCCCAACAATACCCCCTATTACACCTACAATTACGGATTCCAGCATAAAGAGAGTCAGGACATCCGACCTGGTAAAGCCCAGCGCTTTGAACAGTCCGATCTCTTTTGTCCTTTCGGTTACGGTTACAAGCATGATGTTCATAATACCGATCGAACCTACCAGCAGGGCGACCAGTGCGATTACAGTGATAAGTATTGTAAGTGAGTTCGAAAGTATATCCAGTTGCTCGAGGATATCCGCCTGGTTGAAAATGCGGTATGGTTTTGCATCCTCATTATCCATATCACGTGCAGATACTCCAAGGTTTCTGGCAAGTCTTCTGTCCACTTCCCCGGAAACCTCCCGAACGGATTCGGCTGTTGCGGTCTTGGCAGAAAAACCACTGTAATCCTCCACTCCGAGAAGTTCGTTCATCGTATCTATAGGGATATAGATGCTTACATCCCTGTCAGGACCACCCTGTACGAAGGTGTTGTCCCCACCCTCCAGTATTCCCTTGACCCTGAACTTACGTGTAACTGTACTGCCATCGTGCCTGCGTAAGGTGATGTCAATATAATTCTTTATGGAAACCCTTTTATCGAATTTCTCCTCAGCAACCTCATTTCCAAGAACTGCTACATATTTGTCCTTATCTGTCAGGAAATTACCTTCTTCCACAACAAGGTTGGATATGTCCCGGGTATCCTCCCCCACCCCCTGGACATCGATCTGCCGTGTAGTCGAAAGATAGGTTACCGCTGCTGTTTGCTGGTTGAAGGCAGATGCTCCTACCACACCAGGTGTGTTTCTTATTACCTCCAGTTGAGCATCATAGAAGATATTGACATCCTGGCTGTAGATTATTATAAAATTAGAACCAAGAGAACCCAGCTCATCGTTGAAGTACTGGTTAAAGCTTGCACCCAGCGAAACATTCGCAACAACTGCAGCCACGCCTATTATTATGCCCAGCGTTGTCAGGGCCGAGCGCAGTTTTGCACTCCTGATACTCCCGATCGCAATCCTCATTGCCTGCCTGATATCTATCATACAATACCTTATTCCTTTCTCAAAGCATCTACCGGATTCATGTTCGCTGCCTTGTTGGCAGGATAGACACCCGCAACCAGACCTACAATAACAGCAACTGTAAATCCGAGAACTATCTGACCTGCGGGAAAGATATTCGGCAGTTCCAGATAATCATTGACAACAAGTGCTGCCACGATACCTGCTGCTGTTCCGAGTATCCCGCCTATTAGACCTACCACCATCGATTCGATGATAAAAAGTGCAAGGATATCATTCTTTGTGTAACCCAGAGCTTTGAGAAGGCCTATCTCCCGGGTCCTTTCTGCAACAGTGACCAGCATTATGTTCATGATTCCAATGGAACCTACCAGCAATGAGATGAGTGCTACCGATGTCAGCAGGGCTGTCAATGCAGCCGAAAGCTGGTTAGTCTGTTCGAGTATCTCAAGCTGATCAAAAAGAACGTAGGGTTTCGCATCATCGTTTTCAAGATCCCTTGCAGGTACTCCCAGACTGCGTGCCAGCCGCTTGTCGATCTCATCGCCTGTCGGGCCAATAGCTTCAAAGCTTTCAGCTTTTACAAAAAAACCTCCGTAGTAATCAACTCCAAGAATCTCATTCATTATGTTGATAGGAATGAATATGCGTATCTCCGGTTCGACGCCTGTCTGGGCAAATGTCGTGTTTGGATCCTGCACTATACCTTTGACTGTGAACTTCCGGGTAACAACACCCCCATCCTCACGCCTGAAGGTGATATCGATGGGATTATTTACGGATATCTTCCTGTCGAACTTCTCGTAGGCAACTTCCGCACCAAGTACTGCCATATACTGGTCGTTGTCATCGAGGAAAGTACCTGAGTCCATCCTGAAATTTGCAACTTCAGCATAATCCGCATTGACCCCCTGGATATCTATCTGCCGCGAAGTGGAAAAATACCTTACCTGCGCCATTTGCTGGTTTATCGGAGATACACCGGCGACCCCGGGAGTGTTTCTGATAAGCTCAAGCTGGTTCTCGAAGAGAACATCCGTACTCTGACTGGTAATGACTATAAAATTAGAACCGACTGCCCCAATCTCATCATTGAAGAACTCACTGAAACTCGCACCGAGAGAAACGTTAGCAATCACTGCAGCCACCCCGATAACGATGCCCAGTGTAGTGAGGGATGACCTCAGCTTAGAACTGCCGATACTTCCCAGAGATATCCTCAGAGACTGCTTCAGACTCAGCATTAAGCCAGCACCTTATTCTTTTTCCTTCCTGCGGCGATACATCATGTATCCCGCAACTGCTATCGCAATAACTAATATGACACCGATAACAATACTTGTCCGGCTGCCCTCTTCAGCCGCGACATGCCTTAATTCACGGACACTTACAACGCTGGAATGGTCATTCGGACCATTCCTGTAATCGGCGCTTATAAAAAATTCCGTAGAAAAATCATCTGTAGCATTTGCAGCACTTACATCGAATTCTATTGTGAAGAGCTCGTCCGGATCCATCGTCCCTACGAAGTATTCGGCCGGGGAAAAATCAAAACCTTCCGCCTCAAGCTGTATACTTACCGATGAAAGCATATTGGGATGGATATTGGCCACATCGAACTCAAGGGTCCCTTCACCATCCTCTATTCTCAGTGGTGTCGAAGGGATCACCCTGATCGCAGATGAGTCCACCCTGACAGGTATCCGCCAGTTGTTATTATATACATGGGAACTTCCCACAGTCGAGAGTTGCAGATAGTATGTACCATCCTCCACCTCATCACCGACCACTATATTATATGTAAGGTTGAGAGATTCACCCGGACCTATTACCCCGTTACCGTAATAGGTATCTGTTGTCACTTCTATCCCATCGGTCCCCTCAAGCGATGCGGACTGCACGCGTGCATTTGTATCATATTCCCCCTCATCGACTGTTACTGAATTTGTAGTAGCCATGTTTACAAGTGTGATCCTCATGGTTCCACGGTCTCCGGGCATAAAGACCTCGGGTTCTATAACAGGACTACCCTGAAGCTGCACATTGCCTCTGCTGTCAAAGGTCGTGGAACCTACTCTGATGTCGAACTCTTTCTTGTACCAGGTGTTATCTGTATCCTCCTGGTACCACACCTCTATGGTCTCTATCCCTTCTATGGCATCGTTGTCCACAAAAAGACGATACTCCCTAACAGCTGCATTATCAGGTGTAAGTATACCTATGCTTTTTATTTCATTTGCGGGAGAGTCGAGGGAAAAAGGATAGTCAGGCACCATACGAACTTTAACATCGTCAGCCCTTGCATAACCGAGATTTTCGAGCTTGACCCATACCGTTACATATTCCCCGATCTCGGCAGGTATGGGCTCATAACGTAGTATCGTTACCTGCAGGTCTGCCCCTTCTGTAGCTATAGCTGGCATACTCATTAAAAGAAGAATGCTCACAAAATGGATAACGTACTTCCTGATCATTCCGGGGTTTGATAAATTCAGCATATTTCCCTCCTCATGTTGCACTGATAACCCCGTCTTTGAGATGGACCACCCGGTCAGCATACCCGGTGAGCTCAGGGTCATGAGTGATCATTATTATAGTCCTTCCTCTATTGTGGAGATCTGTAAAAATATTCATGATCTCATTGCCGGTCTTTGAATCCAGATTTCCTGTTGGCTCATCGGCAAGGATGAGAGAAGGGTCGTTTATCAAAGCCCTGGCAATTGCAACCCTCTGCTGCTGCCCCCCCGATAATTCCGTAGGCTTGTAACCGGCACGGTCCTGCAAGCCTACCAGATCAATAAGTTCCTTTGCCCTTGCACTGCCAATACCTTCCTTTTTATTGGCATATGTCGGCAATTCAACATTCTGGAGAGCACTCAGTCTCGGAACCAGGTTAAAGGTCTGGAACACAAAACCGATCTCAAATCCACGCAGCCGTGCAAGTTCAACCTCTGAAAGCCTATTGATATCCTTTCCCATCACAATGACCTGACCACAGGTGGGCCTGTCAAGACAGCCTATCATGTTCATCAGAGTACTCTTTCCTGAGCCGGAAGGACCCATGATGGCGACGAATTCGCCCTTCTTCACGGAAAGATCTATGCTTTTAAGGATAGGAACTTCCATCTCACCTACCTGATAGCTTTTACACATGTTAATAAGTTCGATCACGTGCTTGTTCTTTTCAAAGCTGTTATTCACTTCATCCATATTTTACCCCCGACCAACGGATGCAGACTAAAGCCACTCTTATACTTGCTATTGTTGTGATAAAATAAGAAATGTTTGAAACTATAAATACTTTATTTGATTTATATCCGGCTCAAATTATTAGCAAGATGCAAAACTATAAATATATTAGTGATGAAAAGTTCCGTCTATAAATCGACAAGGTTGAATATGTAAATATTATACCTGATAATGGATGTGTTAAGAATGCTGGAAGTACTTACGGACCCAAATGGGTTTTTCAAAAGAAAGAGTGAAGAAGATATAGAATTCAAAACGCCGCTAATAATAGTCACTATTTTAGCAATCGTTGGAGCGATCAGTGCTTTTATAATATCACAGAGTGTCATTGAAGCCTTACCTCCGGAAGCCTCTGCTTTCGCCGGAATCGGGGCAGCTTTCGGAGCAATTGCAGCCTTTATTATGACCTTCATCATGTGGGTGATTTATAGTGGGATTTTCTACCTGATATCCATGGTATTTAACGGAGAAGGGAGTTTCAAAAGAGTACTTGAATTCGTATCCTACGGATTTATACCTTCCATAATAAGCTCTGCAATAAGCACATACTACACCAGCAGAATATATTCCAATATTGATTGGTCGGCAGACCCGCAGGTTCTTCAGGAAGCACTGTTATCAGACCCTTCCTTGCAGATTGCAGGAATCATCGGGATACTGTTCTTACTGTGGAGTGCCAACATATGGATATTTGCAATCGTTCATTCCCGTAACCTTTCGGTAAAGGATGCGGCCATCACCGTGGGAATACCTATCTTGTTGTATGTTCTTTATAATTTATACCAATTGAGAATATTTGGTGTATGAACTTGAAAACAATCTTAAGAACAATCATCGCAGCCTGTATGATCCTGGCTGCATGTTCCTCTTTTACCCTTGCCGCCACCAGCGAAGTACGGCCAACGGTTACACTCAACTATGAGACCGAGCCGGAAGCCTTCATGCCCGGTGACACTGGCACAATTACAGTGGTCCTGCAGAACATGGCCAGTGGCGGTGTATATATCACAGAGGATGATGAAACACTGAGCATGAATGCATACATTGCCAGTGCAACCATAGGCGGGAACAATGATTTTGAAATACTGGACAATGGCTACCATAACATAGGTTTGCTTGGGCCGCAGGACACAATTAAACTGTCTTTCAATGTAAAGGCCAAAGATAGTGCTTCCATTGGGACACATTTTCTGAACCTGCAACTTGTCGGCGGGAGTAACATGTACGACCTCAATTACCGGATCCCTGTGAAGGTCGATGACAGAGACCTGAAACTGATAGTGTCCAGCCTTCCATCCACCCTGATGAACGAGGTATCTTCCGTAGGGGTTGAGGTTATTAACCGGAGGCCTAACGATGTAACCAGTGTCATTGTGAGTCCGGCAGGGGAAGGAATGATATTCACACCATCTGAATTCTTCATCGGTGCAATCCCGGCAGGCAACAGATCAACTGCAACCTTTACCCTGAATACCATGCAGTGTGACCTAGAAAGAAGTAACGTATCCTTTGCAGTGTCCTATTTCAACGGAGATAATTTTCACAATGCAGGGGAAACGACTAGAGATGTGAGGATTATAGACCAGCACTCCCTAATACTCACATCCCTTGAGACTGAAAGAACAGGTAACACATACACA
Source organism: Methanolobus halotolerans (assembly GCF_004745425.1). GTDB lineage: Archaea > Halobacteriota > Methanosarcinia > Methanosarcinales > Methanosarcinaceae > Methanolobus > Methanolobus halotolerans. The sequence continues at coordinate 56,105 of NZ_PGGK01000004.1, forward strand.
TTCTCAGGCGACCTAAACAATTTCGGGACCACTGACGCAAAGAATGTTATCGTATCTGTCCGAGGGTCTGAATTTATAAAACCTGTTCAGCCTTATGCAAAATACTTCATAGGCACGCTTGAAGCTGATGACTTCAGCAGTTTCGAACTTTCCGCACAGATGTTATCCGGCAATATTTCCAGCATACCCGTTCTTATAGAGTTCAGGGATCCGGACAATGACTATATTTCTATTGTAGAGAACATCGAAATAGATAGCTCAGGCTTTGTCAGCAGCAATTCAGATAACAAAAGCCCGGTTGCCCCGGGAGCAGTTGCCGGAGTATTTGCAATCGCAATTGTCGCACTGATAACGTATTCATGGAAAAAACGTAAACAACAGGAAGACGGCGTGCAGGAAGAAGATGTTGAACCTTACATTGAATAAATTGTCGGTGCTGACATGCCAAAACCTATCGTAGAACTCAGAGACGTGACAAAGATCTACACCCTTGGGAAGAACAGAATATATGCCCTGGACAAAGTGGATATCTCTATAGAAAAAGGTGATTTTGTCACGATAATGGGCTCCTCAGGTTCAGGAAAGAGTACACTTCTCAACATGATAGGCTGCCTTGACCTGCCCACAGGCGGAAAGGTCATGATCAACGGAACAGATATCTCCAGACTTGATGATAACGGACTGACATTGATCAGAAGGAATAACATCGGTTTTATATTCCAGCAGTTCAACCTTATCCAGACACTGACAGCCCTTGAAAATGTAGAAATGCCCATGATCTTCAATGGCACATCACCCAAGATGCGCAGGAAGAAGGCGCTGGAGCTTTTCAGAAGAGCGCAGCTTCCGGCGGATTATGAGCAGCATAAACCCAATGAGCTTTCAGGAGGCCAGCAGCAGAGGGTTGCAATTGCCCGGGCACTGGCAAATAACCCGCCCATACTGCTTGCCGATGAACCTACAGGCAACCTCGACTCAAAGACAGGGCACAGCGTAATGGAACTTTTGCAGGAACTCAACATTGCAGGCACAACCGTCATCGTGGTAACGCACGACCCCAGGCTGGAAGAATTCTCCAATACCACGATCAGACTGCAGGACGGGGTGATATGCAGTGAAACTTGCTAATCCTCTGAAAAATAATATGTATGCCGAACTTGCCAAAAGGAACTTAAAAAGGCAATCCATCCGAACTATACTTGCCGCCATAGGCATAATCATAGGCGTTATAGCAATATCTTCCATGGGGATCCTGGGTAACACAATGAAATTATCTGTTACGGATTCATTTGCGGATATCGGTGACAAGCTCATGGTATATCCCGCACCGGGAGAGGGCTCGATAACCGAAAGGCAGATCGACCAGATCAGAAAAGTAGCCGGTATTGACAAGATAATCCCACTCAATTCCCATGGAGAAAGAGTTGAATACAAGAATGAGGAGACCTTTGGTTCGGTCTATGACATTGAAAAGGACGGACTTGAGGAACTGGCAGAACTGGAGCAGGGGCGGTATTTCAAATCGGGCTCCACGGATTGTGTCCTCGGTTCAGGTATAGCTGATAAACTGGATATTACCGTAGGCAGTAAAATAGTAATAGGCGATTCAAAGCTGAGGGTAGTCGGCATCCTTAAAGAGAGAGGACTTGGCTTTGACATCGATACGGACAGTGGTATATTCACATCCCCGGAAATGTATGGGAAACTCTACCCGGATGACGAAAAGGGTTATGATTCGGCAATAATAACAGTCAAAGATATAAATGAGCTGGAAACTGTCCAGAAGGACATCGAAAACAGGATTAATAAGAAAGATGAACTTATCACAATCTTTGCCACCAATCTCATTACCGAAAGTATCGACGGTGTTTTTGATGCGATCTCCCTCTTCCTGATAGGCATCGGCTCGATATCCCTGCTGGTAGCAGGTGTAAGTATACTTAATGTAATGCTCATGTCCACCATGGAACGTACCAGAGAAATAGGAGTGATGAAAGCGGTAGGCGCATCCCGTAGAGATATACTCACGATGTTCCTGCTGGAAGCACTCTTCCTGGGTGTTGCAGCAAGCCTCATAGGTGGTTTGCTGACACTGGGAGGCAGCTATATGATCATCTCATTCATAATGGATGATGCTGCCTACCTGCTGAAGTTCTCCAATATTATCTATATTCTGGAAGGAGTGTTCTTCGGGATTGCTACAAGCCTGCTAGGTGGCATGTATCCTGCCTGGAAGGCTTCCCGGATGAGACCCCTGGATGCGCTCAGATATGAGTGAACAGGATGCCGGAGATAAGTTTGTTTTCCGGCATATGGATTGATATAAATACTATCACTGAATAAATTTGATTCAACTTATGGGAGCCTCAAAATGCTTAAGATCAAATTTGCCTTCCTGATACTCTTTTCACTAATGCTTGCTCTCACCGGCAACTCACTGGCAGCAGACTGCCCGGAAGATACAGGAATAACTGTCACTGAATTCTATTCCGATATCGAGAGCGGCGATCTGACGGTGTATTCCGCAACTGAGATGGAAGGACTGGAAATTGAACTGTTGCTGGAGCATGAAGATGAGATACTTGATCAAAGGACCCTCGAGATCAGGAGAGTGGTTCCCGGTTCTGATATCATCAAGGTCTTCGAGTGGGAGACGGACAGTAAGGATGACGGCAGGTATCAGGCAGATGTCCGTATACTCAAAGACGATTGTCTGTTGTATGCAGGTAACTACTCATTCGTACATGGCAGGCCGGTCATACCCAGAATAAAAGTCAACGATATAATAGCCAACTCACAGGGGTCCAGCCTTATGTTAACTCCTGTGCAGCCAGTCATAGTTGATATCACCTATATGCTGGTGGACGGTTCCGACGTGATATACACCAACGACCAGGAAAGAATTGCCTTGAGCACAATGCCACTGGAACTGCGCGAACAGTGGGATACTCTTCTGGAAAATGACAAACAGTACAAAGGGCGGGTAAAGGTCAGAATGTACAAACCCTCCGATACAATTACTGTTATGCAGGGATTTACAGCAAAAGATGATGTCTTTATCAGTGATACCTACAAGGATGCGATAGGTGCAAGTGCGACAATAGAAGGAAGGTCTCAGGTACCCTTCAGCGGTGCCGTCAGGTTCACGGTCCTGGAAAACGATGGCAATGGAAATATTGTTGAGACTGTTACCAGGAAATCACCGGTACTTCTCAGCGGTGATGACGAGACCGTGGAAAATATCTGGGAACAGAGGCTCAACAAAGGAGTATACAGATTGATCATAGAAGTGATCGGCAACGATGGAGACATACTTGCCGTCAGAGAAACCATCATTGAAGCAGAAGCTCCCCGGAATGTGACAAATACAAGCACTGATACAGATGATTCGTCCAATGCAACCCCCGGATTCCCAGGGACCCACTCTATTATCATACTTATTTCAGCCGTTCTTATAATAAGGTTGAATAGCAAGCGATAGGTATACCGATGCGCTACGAACTGTTCATCGCGATCCGCCATATAAAAGCACGAAAACGGCAGACCATACTCTCAGTTGCAGCTATAGGGATAGCGGTCATGATACTTCTGGTCTCACAGGCTTTTATGGCAGGTTTCACCGGAGAGCTGTATGACAAGACTGTATCCAATCTTCCCCACGTGGTGGTGTCACCTCAGGAAGGAGAGGATTACATCCACCTGTATCAGAATATTGTCACGAAGACCAATAACATCGAAAGTGTAGTGGCATCATCCCCTTACCTGATAGGTGAAGCTTCCTTCGAATTCAGGGACAACACCAGAAATGCGGCGCTCAAAGGTGTTATTCCCTCCGATGAAGATGCGGTTGCCCATGTCCGACAGGAGGTGGTCACGGGTAGCTTTGAAGAACTTGCCTATTCCAGTAATACAATCATGATCGGAGATGATCTTGCCGATGACCTGGAGATTGAACTCGGGGACACAGTAAGAGTATCTTTCCCCAATGCCAATCCGCTGTCCCTGGAAGTTATAGCCATATTTGATACCGGTACTCCAGAGGATGAAAGCCTGACATACACATCCCTTGAAACTGCACAACGTTTCTTTGACACTGCCAACGTTATCAATGGCATATCCCTGAGACTCGAGGATTTCAATAATGACAGACAGGTGGCATCTATTATACAGAATGAGGGATATGAGGCAAGCGGCTGGACCGAGAACAACCCTGAGATACTGAGGACAATCGCTATAGAAAGGACATCCAACAATATCACACTGGGATTTATCCTGCTTATAGCATCATTCGGAGTGGTCAGTACACTCAACATGGTTGTTATGAGTAAGATCAAAGAGATCGGTATCCTCATGGCAATGGGTGCCAAAAGGTCCAGTATAGGAATGATCTTTTTGATGGAAAGCGGCATACTGGGACTTGCAGGCGCTGTAGTGGGAGCCCTTGCGGGAACGGTCATAGCACTTTCCGTAGGCAGCTATCCGCTTCCCGAGGGGACTTTCGGAGAGATAACTTCCATACCGGTCCTGGTAAGGCCTCTCGATGTGATTACCATAATCGTTGTCGTTTTCCTGCTGAACCTCATCGCAGGCATATACCCTGCCCGACATGCGGCAAGTTTTGACCCTGTAACTGCGATATCTGCAAAGTGAAGAACTCAGATCATAATATCATTCAGGATCTTGAACATAGTTTGATGCCGGAAATTCAATGCCTTCAAATCTACACTTTGATATTTTCCTTTTGAATAAAAGGTACAAAAAGAATTTGAACAATGCATACAGGCGGAAATAAAAAGAAAAAAGAATGACAGGAAAGTGGCCTTCAATATAGACAATATACTTGTTGTCCTGCACAGAATCATCGACAAACCTCACGATGCCATCAAAGTGAAACCTCTCGATAACTGTATCTTTACGCATGCGCGGACCTATGACCACAACATCGATTTCCATACCGTCTTCACTTAAACTCCCATCAACAAAGCCATAATTAAAAAGCGTAGGTATCGGAGAGAAGAACTCTGTTTTGAATTGTGATCCTACTTTGCGGTATTTCAGAAAACTGTATTTGGGAGTCTCAATCACAATTCTCATGTGATCATATTGGTAAAACTAATACAAAAAACCAGTATGGTAATTGCATAGGAGGTGCGAACGGGAAAGAAGGGTTGAATGCACAGGTTGGTGACATTGGTTTGTGTGGAGAGGTACAAGAAAACCCGTTCGCAATTGCACAAACGACTCTATCGGATATATACCTTTCGCCTTTATACGAACAAAATACCCGGGTGAAAGCCCTTTAAAAGCATTAGAAAATATGGCTCTGTAGAAAACCTATCAAAATCAACACCAATGGACTAAAATAGATAATTAGCACACACTATTGTGCAATACATTTCAAATTATTCTATACTTAAATCACTGACCAAATATCGAGGATTTCTACAGATCCGAAAATATCATTCGCTCTCGATGGCTTCAACCGGGTCGAGCCTGGCGGCACGCCTTGCCGGATAGACAGCTGCAATAATATTGATCAGGAATGAGAATACGATCGCATAGACAAAGTTAGCCAGATCCACCTTGAGTGGCAGAGTTGTCAGTCCGAAATACATCTCGCTTGGCAGGTCGATCTCATAGGATGAAAGCAGGATTATGCCTGCATATCCCAGAACACATCCCACCAAAACACCTATGGTCCCCAGTATCAGTGATTCCAGCAGGAAGATCGCGGTTATGTGCTTCTTTGAAGTTCCCATGGCCATTAGCATTCCAATCTCTTTTTTCTTGTCCATCACAACAGTAATAAGAGTATTCGCAACACCAAAACCTGCGATCATATATATTAGTCCATAGAATATCCACACGAACACCTGCTGGGTATTGAGCAGTTCAAGTATCTCACTGTTAGCCTCGATCCAGCTCACAGCATCAAGACCGGTCTCTGACTCTACAGACTGCGCAATCATTTCTGCCTGATATGGGTCCTGTACACGCACATTTATCCTGCTTGCGACCCCGCTCTCACCAAAAAGATCCCGGACAGTATCAAAACGTGCATAGGCAGTGTTCTCATCAGCAGGTGTACCACTATTGAATATTCCCACTACCCTGAATGATCTGGATCCGGCTGTCGGGATAACCGCATCCACACTGTCCCCTACAACAACATCGAGGTCTTCAGCGAGATTATCACCGAGCACAATACCATTGTTTGTTCGTGATAGTTCAAACAATCTCCCGGACACAATGTCATCTTCAATGTTGACAACAGCATTCTCCGCTTCAGGGTCAATACCGAAGAGATCCACACCTTCTGCATTGTCTTTATACTGTAAGGCAACCTGCCCCGAAAAAACAGGAGACACTGCCAGAACACCTTCTTTATTACGCAGCTGTTCGGAAAAATGGTTATAGAAGTGAATGTATTCCTGATCATCTTCCATGGGACTTACAACTATGTGAGGAGAATTCTCCACCGTCGTTGTTACCAGTTCTTCCGTGAACCCTGACATCATGGACATCAGGACGACAATTACCCCTATGGCCAGAGCTACAGCAAAAATAGCAAAAAAGGTAAGTCTTTTACGCGCACTGATGTGCCTGAGGGCAATTTGCAGTTCGTACATCCATATGTCCCTGAATCTGTTAATGTTAGTTGGCGTGACCACTTATAATATGTTTTGTATGTGCGCAAAACAAGCCAGTATCTCATCTGCCGGAGAGAGCAAGCTCCAGACCTATAACAGAGAATATACCTGCTTTTGCACGATTGACATACCTGCCAACCCCCGGCCGTTCCATGATCTTTATGCCAATGTATCCTGCAAACACGGATACAAAAGCGAACACTACCAGAGCCTGAACAAGGAAAATGATGCCCAGGAATACCATCTGCGAAGGAACGCTGCCGGCATCCAGATTCACGAACTGAGGCAGGAAAGCAAGGAAGAAAAGGGAAACTTTAGGATTAAGCAGGTTCATGAATATCCCCCGTCTGTACAGAGTTGTGAGATCACTTTCCCCTACAGTACCGGAAGAAATCAGCCGTTCACCCTCCTTCAGAGCCTTAAAAGCAAGATAGAGCAAATATATGGCACCTGCATATTTCAGAATAGTAAAAGCCAGAGCGGAATTGTAAAGAATTGCAGAGACACCCAGTGCTGCAGCAGTAGTATGGAACAGCAGCCCCGTGCACAAACCTGATGCCGTTGCCATTCCGGCCTTTTTACCACGGGATATGCTCAGTGTAACTACAAAGATAATGTCCGGTCCAGGTAACAATGTAAGGGCAACGGAGGCAGCAATGAAATATACCAGTTGTGTAAGTTCTATCATAGACTTATCCTGACTTCTGAATTCGGTCTATTCCAGATAAGATTTATGTTATCATACTCTGTTTGGACCATTACTGACAGATTCATGTATTGTAGCACAAAAATAATATAAATAAACCTCCCCTTTATGCAAATTGATCATTAACATAATAACATTGAGATCAAAACCGGCCATAATCAATAGAATATATCTATTCCTGAGGGCCAAGATAACAGTACAGGAGATCTCAGATAACTGCAACTATTCTTCCTTAATCAGGAGTGATTCCTATCAAAATACAGATACCTTATGGAAAACAATTTGTTGATCTTGAAGTGGAAATACCCCATGAGGTCGTTGCACCAAATTTCGTAGAGGTAAAAACCGGATCGAATATCATTGATGAAGCCCTGAACAATCCTATTGGAATGGGATCGCTGGAGGATTTCGCCAGAAGCAGTGAAAGGATACTCATACTTGTGAACGATGCCACAAGACCCACACCCACTGCAAAGGTACTCCTTAAGTTACGTGACATCCTCAGGAGCCATGATGATGTAAGATTCCTGGTCGCTACAGGTGCCCACCGTGGCCCGACCGAAGATGAGTTCGGATATATTTTCGGGGAAATCTATGATGAGTTCAGGGACAGGATATTCGTGCATGATGCACGCAGGGATGAGGACATGGAATTCCTGGGAGTTTCCGGCAATGGCACAAAGATCTACCTCAACAGGATGGTTAATGAGAGCATGAACATCATCGTGATCGGAAGTGTGGAGCCTCACTATTTTGCAGGATATACAGGAGGACGAAAGGCATTCCTGCCGGGTGTGGCGTCCTATAGGACGATCGAGATGAACCACAAGCATGCATTATCAGACGCTGCGCAGCCCCTTGCAATCAAGGGTAATCCTGTTGCAGAGGACATGGATGATGCCATGAAATTACTGAAGCACCTGAACATCTATTCCATACAAACCGTCCTGACAGCAGACCACGGCCTTTATGCCATGGTTGCAGGCGATATTTTCAAGTCATTCGATATCGCAGTTGAGAAAGCAAACGAGGTATTCGGTGCAAAATGCAACAGGAAAGGCAATATTGTCCTCACTGCAGCCCCTTATCCCATGGATATCGACCTGTACCAGTCCCAGAAAGCCCTTGAGAATGGCAAGCTGGCACTGGAAGAGGGGGGAATCATTATACTGGTGTCCAAATGCAGGGATGGAGTGGGTGATGGTACGTTCCTGAACCTGCTCTGTTCTGCGAATACTTGTGAGGATGTGATGTGCAGGATAGATGAAGGATACAAGCTGGGATACCATAAGGCTGCCAAGATGGCACAGATCGGCGTCTATGCCGAGATGTGGGCGGTCTCAGACCTTCATAACGACACCCTGAGAATGGCTAAGCTGCAACCAAGCAAGGATATCCAAAAAACCTTTGACAGGGCTGTTGAAAAGATCAAGAGCCAGAATAAGGACCCCTACGCAGTCATCCTACCGCAGGGTAGCCTGACAGTTCCGCTTTTGAAGTAAAAAGAAAAAAAGATCAGAGCTGCATGTAACGTGCAACTTCTCCGAGATCTTCCTCGATCCTGAGAAGCTGGTTGTACTTTGCAGTTCTTTCACTTCTTGCCGGTGCTCCTGTCTTTATAAGATCAGCGGCGATAGCTACGGATATATCAGCAATGGTAGTATCTTCGGTCTCTGCCGAACGATGGCTGACAACCACACTATAACCATTACGCATTGCCATGTGTGCTGCATCCAGAGCTTCGGAAACGGAGCCGATCTGATTGACCTTGAGAAGGAGAGCATTGCCTGCACACATCTCTATACCCTTTGCAAGACGTGCAACGTTGGTCACAAAGAGATCGTCACCTACGATGATAGTTTCCCATGCCTCTGCTGTCAGGGCTGCAAAGTCCTCAAAGGATTCCTCATGGAACGGATCCTCAATGAGAACTATGGGATAGGTCTCAATAAGGTCAAGGTAGTAATCGACAAGTTCGCCAGGCTGGAGCATCTTTCCGTCTATGGAATAGTTCTGTCCGTCGAAGAATTCCGATGCTGCGGCATCAAGACCAAGGGTGATCTCAGATTCGGTGTACCCTGCCTCTTCGATCGCTTTGATAAGTGAATCGAGGGCATCATGGGTCATCTCAAGTGGAGGTGCGTAACCGCCTTCGTAGCCTACATTCGTAGCTGATGCCCCGTATTTGGATTCCAGTACCTTGCCAAGTGCATGGTAGGTCTCGGCACCCATACGCAGGGCCTCACTGAATGAATCGGCACCTTTTGGCTGTATCATGAACTCCTGGATCGACAGGTCGTTACCTGCATGCTTACCACCGTTGAGCAGGTTCATTGTCGGAACTGGTAGCGTATATGAGTTAACTCCACCAAGGTACCTGTATAGTGGCATGTTCAGGGAATCGGCTGCAGCTTTTGCCACAGCCATCGAAACTCCGAGTATTGCATTGGCACCAAGCTCCATCTTATTTTCAGTCCCGTCAAGGGCGAGCATCAGACCATCGATCTCACGCTGATTCCTGGCATCCATGCCCAGTAATTCGCTCTCGATGGTAGTGGTTATATTATCAACCGCATCAAGTACGCCTTTTCCACCGTAACGATCCTCCTTGTCACGCAGCTCAAGCGCTTCATTGCTCCCGGTGGATGCACCGGAAGGAACACTTGCCCTGCCGAAACCGGATGGGGTATGAATATCCACTTCTACAGTCGGATTTCCTCTTGAATCCAGTATCTCTCTTGCACGAATCTTTTGAATTCTATAGTTACTATCTTCGTTGATATACGCCATCCTGATCCACCTTTAAACTTATACACCTACTTTGCAATTACCGTATATATTGTTACCGTTCATATGTAAATGCAGTACATGGAGAATAAACGGTATTTATAATAACACAAATTATATAAACGTAAAAGTATTATAATAATTGAATGAAAGATGCAGAATTTAACTTGTTAGACGGAAAAGGATACGAGATCATAGAATTACTGCAGGGACTGAATGTACCCAGGACAGAATCCATATGTATAGCATGTCTGGTCTGCGGAAATGAATTGACGTCACAGGGTATCGAAAGAGCATCGGGCCTCCGACAGCCAGAGGTAAGCATTGCCATGCGTCCGCTCAGGGACAGGAAATGGATCGAGGAACGCAATGAGAAAAAGAACAATGATAAAGGCAGGCCTTTGAAATACTACAAACTTATAGTAACTTTTGACCACATTGTAGAGATATTTGAAAACGAAGTGCTCAAAAAGAACAGGGAGATCGAGGAAGCCCTGGAACAATTGAAAGAATTGAGCTCCGGCAGTTGAATATCTAAATTTTACCGAAGATGATCGGCGCGAATCCTCTGCCCTCATCAAACGACCTGATGGCGGAAATTCCTGTTATTTCCAGGATGAAGACCTCGACGACCATGAATATCTCACTTTTGCCACGCAGACATCCTACTACAGGAGCCGTGCCCCTCCCTGCTGCGGAGTGGAGATGTATCTTTGGGTTATCCTCCTCGAAGAAGATATTACCTACACCTATGATCTCATGTACATCATTCAGATTCACCCACTGTGTCTCAGGAGGAACCGTATCCTCCTTCGGACCCACAACAAGGTTCGCTTCTTTGACAGCTCCCAGCAGCACGAAGACTGCGGACCTTATATCTTCTATCTTTGCAAGATTCTCCAGTTCATCAAGCAGGTCATCCCCATGGTCCAGCCTTACGGAAAAGACCCTTCCTATCGATCCTTTTGCATATTCCATAGATCCACCATCAATCAATGTTATTATCTTCGGATACCTTTCCGTCCACAAGCCTGATTATGCGGTCAGTCTTCCTGGCCATTTTCTCATCATGGGTCACAAGTATGAAAGTCTGGCCTTTATCACGGTTGAGTTTTCTGAGCAATTCATATATCATATCACTTGACTTTGTATCGAGGTTACCGGTTGGCTCATCCCCGATAACAATGCCCGGACCATTAGCAAGCGCCCTTGCAACAGCAACTCTCTGGGCCTGCCCTCCGGATAGCTGATTGGGACGGTGGTCCATCCTGTCACCAAGCCCCACATCATCAAGCAGATCTGAAGCTATCTTCTTTGCATCCTTTTTATTCTTTCCTGCGATCAGAAGAGGCATCATCACGTTCTCCAGTGCGGAGAAATCAGGTAAAAGATGATGGTACTGGAACACAAAGCCAAGTATCTCGTTGCGTGCCTTTGATCGTTCCTTTTCCGACATTTCCGTAATAACACGCCCGTCTATTGTGATCTTACCTTCCGAGGGAGTGTCAAGTATACCGATCATATGCAGGAGAGTGCTTTTCCCGGAACCAGAAGGTCCTATGATCGACAGGAACTCACCCTTCATGATATCAAGGTCTATGCCATCCAGTGCACGTACCTCCACACCATTCGAGTATATTTTAGAGAGATTTCGGACCTCAATGATATTTGATTCAGCGTTCATGACCATCACAGGAATCTGTTAGACTAGGTTTGAATTTACACTATTTCAATGTATGTGATTTTTTAATGTGATAGAGTGAACACATCACTAAAATAGTCCAATAACAAATTATTAAAGTAGTTTGAAGAACAGATCAGAAAAAAGATTAAGGAATCAATAAGATGGATCCATACCATCTATCTGTGAAAATGCACGGTCCACTTCCTTATCGTTGTTCACACGGTCTTTTTTCTGCTTCTCATAATTAATAGCATCCACAGCTATGGAATAGAGGTTCTCGAGTTCGGATGCCGATTCTAGCGTTAGCACAGTAAGCACCTGAGGAAGTTCTTCGTTCCGCACGATAATACCCTTGAAAACGTGACCTACGGAACTCGATAGTTTTTCCACTTCTGATGAGATGTCGTCTATACTCAGGTATTTCCGGTCACCTTTGATGATGACCATGGACCTGCTTGCTTCCTCATAAACATTTGTTGAGAACAGCAGCCCGGAAGGCGAGAGAGACTCACGGATGGCATTTTTAATAGGCATTTCAGAATCCGCTTCATAGAAACCTATAGTTGCCAGCCCCGCACCTCCACTCATGACAGTCTTGAAATCACCAAGATCAGTGACCATCATCATTTCACTGTCCAGAGCATCCATCAGGAACAGAAGACGCCTTGCTATCATATCATTGATACCGTTATAGGCAGATTCGACATTCCCTCCCATTTGTTTGAGGAACTGGTTATCGGCAAGAATGATACCATCCGCACCACTCTCGCGTATGTCCCTCAGACAGAAAGCGGCATTCTGCAGATAAAGAGTACCTTCTTCCCTGAAGGGCAGGACTACAAGGGCGTAAACAGGGAAATCGAACTTCTGTTTGAACTCTTTCACAAGCAGAGGGGTAAACGATGAACCGGTACCTCCGGATGCAGAAGTAAGAATAAAAGCAACGTCGAAATTCCCCCTTTCCTCGACCTGTTTCAGAATGTTGGCTTTGTTATCCTCAAAAACATGTTTACCCACATTCCTGTTGGCACCGACCCCATGCAGGTGCGGGATATGGATCCTGTCCTTCGCCTTTGTGAATTTCATCTCCTTAAGGTCGTTTATCGCAGTGTTGATAGCAATTGTCTGAACATTGCTTTTGTATTTTTGTTGGGAGTAGAACTTGGCAAATCGGCTCTTTTTACCAAAAGCCTCCCTGTTGATAGCATCAAGTATACGGTTTCCACACTGACCGTTTCCGATGATGAGTATATTGAGCAAGTGAGTCCTCCTGATCTGAATTAAATATGATGAATTTTATACAATATAAAGTTAATCTTTTACCGTTAGCCCCATCAGAACTTATATTGTTTGTGTCTGTGGTACACCCAGCTCGCTATCACTCCGATCAAAAGTAAAGGGATAAGATAAACATAGATCGGCTGCTCGAAAAGGTGGTCGTATTTCCCTTTTGTGACATAGACACTCTTTGTCACAGTTGATGAGCTGACCTCCTGCATCTCCGAGTCCACCCCATTGCTAAAGAGATAAGAACTATCTGCGGAAAGTGTATAGGTCCCTTCTTCAGCGGCCTTTAGCTTGAAAATGATCTCTTTTTCCTGTTGTACTCCGAAGGATTCCATGTATATGGTGGGAACTCCCGATATTTCTTCTATACCCGAATCACCACTAACATATTCAAGTCCTTCCGGAACGATTATCCCTACCGTTACAGCACTTGCAGGAGCATTACCCGTGTTCTTGATCCTGACGGTTCCCTGGAGATCCTTGTTCCTGTCAATGGTGTACCTGTCAACCTCCATTGTAACATCGAGGGTGGCATTCTTCATTAAAGACGAGCCAGAGACTGTAACGGCAGGTCTGTTTGAAGAAGCCTGGGGAAAAGAATCTCCTACTGAGTTAGTGAAAATGGCAGTTGTAGGATTTAATGAAAACGTTCCTGCTTCCGTAGCTTTCAAATCATAGACATATATTTTCTTAACCGCATCACTGGTCGAGACATCAATTCTGCCAGGTGAACCAAGAATATCATCAATTAATATGAACCTTTCTTGATTCGGATCTGAAAAAATAACATCATGCGCATCGCCATCGCCCGTATTTTCAACGGTTACAGTTACACGGATAATGTCTCCAACATTAATATTGCTTTTATCAACTGACTTGGATATGGCTAATACCGGAGTACTGGATAATTCAGCTTCACTGTGACCACCGTTTACGACACCTAGTGTTTTGCTATTGATGAAATCATCATCTGTAATTGTAATGGCCAGTTTTGCCCGGGGAACCACACCTGAGTGTACGGATATAGCAGTTATCTCAACATCCTCGCCTTCTATTTTGAACTTATACGAACCGCCAACCGAAATGAGTTTATCATACTTGGGATCCTTGGTGTCACCCTCATATACCTGAATGATCACAGAATCCTGTCCAGGAAATACTTCGGCCACATCTATAACATAATCATTTATCTGGAAACCGTCGCCCTGTTCTATAGTGTCGTTGTACAGTATTTTGCCGGAGGCACCACCAACTGATATCAACATTAAGAACAGAAACAGTGATGCTAATGTCAGAGTTTTTCCAAAATGGACCATTTTTCCCTCAGATGTAGTTTAATGTAGTTTATTATCTAACTGTTATTTGCTTGATGAGATAGATATATGGTGTTTAATATAAACCTTATGATTATGAAGATATCAACATTTTCTACATGTAGCATCTGTTTTAAGAGAGAAATTCAAGGCTGATGTCCACCCAGCGAGCCTGGTGGATGAGAGAACCCATGGATATTACGTGAACACCCGTTTTAGCATACTCTTCCAGATTCTCAGGCCCGATTCCGCCTGAAACCTCAATGACAATATTTTCAGGCACAGATGCTTTTTTCAGGGCTGCCATTGTTTCTATTACAGTACCGGGATCCATATTGTCAAGCATAATGATATCCGCTCCAAGTCTTGCAGCCAGCAATGCATCTTCAGTGGACTCCACTTCCACCTCTATCTTCTGGGTGAAACTTGCCCTTTTTCGTGCAGATCCGACCGCAGACTCGATGCCCATCATTTTTATATGATTATCTTTTATCATGACAGCATCCGACAGGTTGAACCGGTGAGGATCGCCACCCCCTGCAATGACCGCCATCTTCTCATGCTCACGTATTCCAGGGGTGGTCTTTCTTGTGCATGCGATCTTTGCATCCGAGAAGTTCCTGACGATATTCACACATTTGCGGGTAAGTGTTGCAATTCCGCAAAGATGTCCCAGAAAATTCAGTACCACACGCTCCGCCCTGAGTATCGATACAGAGCTGCCCCGGAGAGAAAAGATCACATCCCCCTCTCTGATGGTATTTCCTTGATCATATTCTGTTTCGGCATTTATTCCGAGATAATCAAAAAAGGATCTGGCAATATCAAGCCCTGCAAGAGTACAGTCCTCTTTCGCAAAAATCACAGCATGAACTTCCATGTCAGGAACCAGAGTACAGGAGACATCATTGAATCCGAGATCCTCCTGAAGATAATGTTCGATATCAGATATCAGCATCCTTTCACCGCGCAATAATTGCCTTCAAGAGATTTATATGCTTTTAATGTGTTAAGGAAAACCTACTTAAGCAATCAATATAAGCAGTAATAAAAATGACAATCGACAGTGTAATTCCGGGAGAGCAGAATGCTTAGAATAGGAGTAATAGGCTGCGGAACCATTGGAACAGCTATATGCAAAGCAATAGATAACGGGATAATTGAGGCAGAACTTGTTGCTATCTACGACAGGAATGTAGAAGATGTTGAAAAGCTGAAAAGTTCCCTTAATAGTTGCAGACCGGATACACTGGACATAATGGACATGTCCAAACAAATAGACCTTCTGGTAGAATGCGCCTCACAGGAAGCAGTATATGAAGTGATACCTGTTGCCCTTCTGGCACATTGCGATGTAATGATCATGAGCGTAGGGGCCTTTGCCGATGAGAAACTGCGCAAGACCATAGAAAACCTGGCCAGGAACAATAACTGCAAGGTATATATGCCATCGGGTGCCATCGTCGGTCTTGACGGGATTAAATCGGCATCTGTTGAAAAGATACATTCTGTGACACTGACAACACAAAAACCTCCGGGAGGACTTGCAGGTGCACCCTTTGTTGACAGGAACAATATCGAACTTGATAAGATAAATTGTAAAACTGTGCTGTTCGAAGGATCCGCAAGCGAAGCAGTCCGGGCTTTTCCTGCCAATGTGAACGTGGCAGCAACTTTGAGTCTTGCAGGCATCGGTTTTGAGAAGACGAGAGTAAGAATAGTTGCAAATCCGGCACTGACGCGCAACATCCATGAGATTACAGTGGAAGGTGCCTTCGGAGAATTTACAACAAGGATCGAGAACATACCTTCACCCACAAACCCCAGAAGCAGTTACCTCGCACCACTGTCTGCAATCGCCACACTCAGGATGATATCGAATCCTTTCCAGATAGGGACATAAAAGAACAATTATACTTCAGGCTATCCGGGAAATAAGCCGGATTACCAGCTGAGACACTGCAAGCAGCTTCCAGGAAAATAATAATTAATCGGTGATCCAATGCAGGACCTACATACAACTATTGAAAAAATAGAAGATATTAAGACAGGGAAAAATGCTGTGATACTGGCTCATAATTATGAAAGGGGTGAGATCCAGGACATAGCCGATTTTACAGGAGATTCCCTGGGGCTCAGCCAGCAGGCAGTGGAACAGGATGCGGATGTCATAGTGTTCTGCGGTGTTCATTTCATGGCAGAAAGTGCAGCCATACTGAGTCCCCACAAAACCGTGTTACTACCTGAGATCCATGCAGGATGTCCCATGGCATCCATGATAACTGCAGAAGCATTACGAACCGAAAAGAAAAAGTATCCTGATGCAGCTGTTGTCTGTTATGTTAATTCGACCGCAGAGGTCAAAGCAGAAAGTGATATCTGCTGCACTTCGGCAAATGCGGTTGAAGTTGTCAACTCGCTTGATGAAGAGGAGATACTTTTTGTACCTGACAAGAACCTTGCTGATTATGTGGCCCGCAACAGCACGAAAAGGATAATTCCCTGGGAAGGCTACTGTCCTACGCACAATCAGATACTCGTCAGTGATATCCTACGCGTCAAGCAAGCACACCCTGAAGCGGAAGTACTTGCACACCCGGAGTGCCGCAGGGATGTCCTTGAGATCTCGGACAGTGTCTTCAGCACCACAGGAATGCTGAACTACGCCAGGAAAAGCACTTGCATGGAATTTATCATTGCCACTGAGAGAGGCATACTTCACAGACTGGAAAAAGATAATCCCGAAAAGAGATTCTATTACGCATCGGAGTTCGCTGTCTGTCCCGAGATGAAGGCCATAGACCTTGATGCTTTACTGCTTTCTCTTGAGAGGATGCAATATGTCATCACTGTTCCCGAAGAGGTACGAGTGAGAGCAAAACTCGCCCTGGACAGGATGCTTGCTGTAAAAAGAAACAGGTAGACCCTTAAAGAACATGAAGGCATATCTTAAGTTGATACGATCAGGGAATTGCCTCATGGCTGCGATAGCCGCAACCATCGGCGTGTTCATCGCCTACAACATTCTCTTATCCAACTCCCAGGGAATTATTCCCTTTCCTTTATATGGATCGTTTATGGTATTTTTCACAGTATTCATGATAACCGGTGCAGGAAATGCCATCAATGATTACTTCGATGTGGAAATAGACAGGATCAACAAACCAGACAGACCAATACCATCCGGCAGTATAAGCCCTTCCGGCGCCCTCTATTTCTCATTGGCGCTATTCATATCCGGAACATGGTCTGCACTTTTGATCAATCCGGCATGTGGTGCTATCGCCTTTTTCAATTCTCTGCTTCTTATTTACTACGCAAGGACACTCAAACGCACTGCATTTCTTGGTAACCTGGCGGTTGGTTACCTCACAGGCTCCGCTTTCCTTTTCGGAGGAGCGGTATTCTTTGAAAGAGGAGGAATTGAAAGTGTTTTCGTGCTTTTCCTGCTTGCCACCCTGGCAACTCTTGCCAGAGAGATAGTAAAGGACATTGAAGATATTGAGGGCGACTTCAAGGACGGTGCGCGTACACTCCCCATCGTGATCGGGCCAAAAAAAGCTGCCGCTTTTGCAGCCCTGATCAGCCTTGTCGCTGTGCTGGCAAGTCCTCTGCCATACTTACAGTCCCTGATGAGTGTCAGGTACCTCGCCCTTGTGGCTGTTGCCGATCTGCTGTTTGTGATCGCGGTATATGAGATCCTGGGCAAAGATGATCCTCAAAGGTCATCCCACATGTTCAAACTGGCAATGACATTTGCCCTGATAGCATTCCTTGCAGGTGCCTGATCAATAAAGGGATATCATGCCCCTTGCAAGTTCCATGGTGAACTCGCCTATATTTTCCAGCTCCTTATCTATGACTTCAGTAACCTCGTCCTGTACTGACTCCACCGTACCCTTTTTCATGATGAGCTGTGCTGCAGCCACCTTCGGTTTGTCAATTGGGACACCGATGTCACTCAGGAGCCATACATAGGCTTCTTCCACATCAGGTACGTTGTTGTATATCCTGTCAGCTATACGATGCGAGAGAATATTGTATATCTTTCCTACATGACTCACAGGATTCTTTCCGGCTGCCGCTTCGCTGCTTACCGGCCTGTTCAATGGGATAATACCGTTCACCCGGTTCCCACGGCCCACCTGTCCACAATCCGCATCCTCTGCCGATGTGCCCGTGACAGTGGTATATATTCCGTTCATGCCGCGGCCCGGCATATCAAGGTTGTTAAGTGAGAAAGTGGTATTCATTGACACTCCTTTTTCTTCTACATAACCGGAAATGAAACTGTCAATAGCATCTGTAAGGTTGTTCTTCATACGGAAGTAGTGCTCTTCGGACTCCAGAAAACGATCAACCACCGGCATGGCCACTGTCATATCAAAATCATTGCCCTTTCTCACACCCATGACCTTAATATCCTCCCCGGATTCAGGGTATTGTTCCTTGAAGTCAGGGGAGTTCAGGTATTTTTCCGTATCCAGTACCATACTCTCTGTGAAGGATAGAGGAGCATATCCCACTGCAGCAGAGCTATCATTGGCACCAAGCACTTCACCTTTTCTTCTGAAAATATCTGTCAGTTCAGCAGAACCTGGTTTCAGCTCCACCTGATAATCCACGTACTCAGGCTCAACGAAACGCAAATTCTCATCGAACCATCTGGTTGCTGTGTCTATCGCCATGCTGCAGACATCAATGTCCTTTCCATCTGCCGAGAATGTAGCACGGTCACCAATGACCAGCAGCATAGGCTGCGTCACCATCCCCCCTCCGAAAATACCTGTAACTTCCCCCGCCACAAGCAGACATTTGTCGACATTGTGGTGGAGGATCTCCCCGAACTCCTGAAGATATTCACCGGACAGTCTCACAGATATATTGTCCATTATTGCATCACAAATACTGTCAGGATGACCCAGTCCTTTTCTTTCGACAATCTCAAGCTGCTGTGCTGCTGCACAGGATGATTTGAATTCTTCTACTGTTATATTTCTCAAAGATATACCCCCATGTACCCCTACATGCATTTTGGCTGTAATCTTATTTGACATTGTAGTACTATAAGAATGTTTAAACTTCCGGATCCTCCACATGAAGGATGTTTGCCATAGAGGCATGTTCCAGATACTCCTTCAGTATCATTGGAAAAGTGCTTGCAGGAACGAAGCGTACCCCAAGTTCCTCAGCCCATTTCTGTATACCGAAATCACTTGCAACAACCGCAGCTTCAAGCTCCTTTGCGAGAATAAGCACATCGATGTCGGGTGCGCTGTCGAGTATACCATAGCGCATGGTTGAGCGATATTTGTTCCGGAATTTGCCGATATGTCCGCCTATGACCCTTCTCTCGGTATCCGCATCAATGTCCTTCTTGTTATCAGCCTTGGTAGTTATAAAAAGGCACTCGGTAGATGAGTTCCATATTGTCTCTTCCGCAATTGTCATTCCTTTGTTGATGCGCTCCCGCATATAGGATACATATTCATGGAAAACCTTGGAAGGTATTTGCACATTATACCGGTCAGGAGCCTTCTTTACTAGCCATGTATCTATCTTTGCGATAACATCCTGATCACACACATTGTTCTGTGCGAATTCCCGCAGTTCATTGTACACTGAAGGGAAGGGTACATAGCAACTGATCCCAAGCTGCATCCGTGCGGAAGCTATCAGCTCCAGGATCTTACGCATCCCGTCACACATGCTCTCAATCCCCATCTTCTCCCTGGCATACAGGTCTGTCAATGCAGTAGTATCCAGAACAAAACGCTGTCTCAACATGCAATTCCTCTTACCCGACACCAGTCCTTAATCAGATCTGTCAAGTGATATACACATTAATGTGTGCGTCGGGGTTAAAGTATTTTTGCTAGTTTTATTTTAGATCAATTCTGAGACGGCAGGAAAGAAGCCTCAAATGAAAATACAAGATCTGTAATTGATCTTTCATCCCTTGCGAATATTTTCGAAGTATTAGCACTAGTATATAAAGTGATTGCACATGATAAAATTTACCTCTATATATATTTATCCATTACCATAATAAAAAAGCAAAACAGACAGTTATTAATTCATTTGAAATATAGTAACTTTTATATAGAAAAATCGGATGATACTCTTCCGTAAAAAATACTACAACTTCAATAGTGTAATAATCAGGGATAATTATGAATTTTCAAAACTTCAGTATCAAAAATAAACTGCTTTTATACATTGTGGTCAGCATCACTTTATTGATGGCGGTCAGCACATATGTGATCGTAGACAAGGTAACTGACCAAGAACTGGAATCAGCAAAAGCCCAGACCGAAAGTATGGCTCAAAGTTATGCCTACAAATACGACAGTGATATCTATTCGAACAAACTGCTCGCAGAGACTCTTGCAAATACTATGGAAAATTACAGGAGTAATGACAGGGATGAGGTGAATGCCATCCTTAAAAATATGCTTGAAGAGAATCCCGCATTGCTGGGCACCTATGTAGGATACGAAGCCGGGGCCTTTGATGATAACGATGCAGCTTTTGCAAACTCTGAAGGACATGACACCACAGGGAGATTCATCCCCTACTGGAGCAGAATAGGAGGTACTGTCGCTCTTGACCCGCTTGCAGGATATGAGACCGACGATTACTACCAGTTACCTAAATCCCTGAAAGAAAATGTTATCCTGGAGCCTTTTATGTATGACGGGGTTATGATGGTCAGCTACGTATCGCCAATCATCAGGAACAGGGAATTTGCCGGAATAGCAGGCGTGGATGTTGCTCTGGATTATATCGATGATGAAGTGTCCCGGGTAACTGTTTTTGATACAGGTTACGCATTTATGGTCAGTAATTCCGGAGTGTTTATGTCACATCCTACTGAAAAGGAATGGATAGGTACACAGTCCCTTACCGACTTCAATGATCCGAAAATGAATCAGATGGCAGCAGACATCAGAAAAGGTGTTACCGGACACATCGAGGGAGTTATCGATCCAACAACCGGTAAAAAGGTCAACATGGTTTATCATCCTGTGGAAACCGCCAATTTCGGCTTCGTCCTGATGATTCCCGAAGAGGAGATACTGGCAGATGCAATGGCTCTCAGAGATCAGCTAATACTCATATCTATTATCGGAATAATCGCCATGGCAGGAATCGCCTTCATTATCGCCAGATCTATTACAAAGCCAATAAATAATATCGTTTCTGATTTCAAGCAGATATCCAGTGATGCACTCATGGGAAAGCTCGACACCAGGGCAAACACCAATGTAGGAATCGATTTTGAGGCTATTCCAAGAGGTCTGAACGACATAATGATATCACTTACGGACATTATAAGTTCTGTGAGCACTAACGCCCGCAATGTTGCAGTAACATCCGAGGAGATGTCTGCATCCATCGAACAGATAACAGCCGCTACCAGCCAGATATCTCAGAATGTGAACAGTATCTCCACGGGAGCTCACAACCAGTCTTTTAAGACAGAGGAAGTTGCAAGGGCCATGGCCGATATGACCAATAACGTCCAGGAGATTGCCAGCAATGCGCAAAAAGCAGCGGAATCGGCCACTTCCACAAGTGATATAATCAGAAACGTCGGCAAACAGTCAGAAGACATGTTACATCAGATGAATGATATCAAGCAGTCGACTGATGGTTCCGCAGTGGCTATCCGGGAGCTTGATGCCAAATCAAAGCAGATAGAAGAAATTGTCAGTCTTATAACAAACATTGCTGACCAGACCAACCTGCTTGCACTCAATGCTGCGATCGAAGCAGCAAGGGCAGGAGAACATGGCCGTGGATTTGCTGTTGTTGCAGATGAGGTTCGCAAACTTGCGGAAAATTCAGGCAATGCTGCCAGCCAAATCTCAGAACTTATCCTTGAGATACAGTCCAGTACAAGTGTCGCTGTCGGTTCAATGGAAAAAGGTACAGAGACCGTCGAATCCGGCGTCACATCTCTTAAATCTACTGTGGAAGCGGTACTGGGCATCGTAGAGGAAAGCAGCAGAGTAGCCACAATGGCTCAGAACATAGCAGCTGCAGCCCAGGAACAATCCGCATCCATTGAAGAGATCACAGCTTCCATGGACGAGGTTGCCTCCATATCCCAGGACGCTGCATCCGGGACCGAGGAAACATCCGCAGCCGTGGAACAGCAGAGCGCTTCCATGCAGGAACTTGCTCAAAACTCCCAGGAACTTGCGGGAATGGCAGCGACAATGCAGGAAATGGTAGAGAAGTTCGTACTATCCCAGGAAGAACTTGAAATGCAGCCGGATTCACCGCTGGCACTGAAGAATGTGAAGGGACTATGAGAAAGTCCCTTTCATTATTTTATTTTAGAGATAAAGATTATTGGTAACCCGTTCCCTCATCCACATCCATTACCTTTTCCTCTTCATTGGCCGCATACCGTGCGAAGGACCCGGATGCCTGTTCATAGAAACTCATGGCTGAACGGGAAGTAGTAGGTTTAACACGCTTTGTCGCCTTTCGGAAATGTTCGGAAGTGACCTTTATGCCTTTTATTCTGGTTTTTATTTCCTCCCGGCTGACTCCGGGAGTAACTACCTCACGCAGGGCAAGCATTGAAGCCTCACGGCAGATAGCTTCTATATCAGAACCTACATAACTGTCTGTCATTTCTGAAAGCTCACGGACATTAACATCATCTGCAAGAGGCTTATTGCTGAGGTGTATCCTGAATATCTTTTCCCTGCCCTTTTTGTCAGGCGGACGCACGTATATCAGCCTGTCGAAGCGACCAGGACGCAACAGGGCAGGGTCTACTATATCCGGGCGGTTGGTTGCTGCCACTATGACCACGTCCTTGAGCTCTTCCACACCATCGATCTCGGTGAGTATCTGGCTCACCACCCGCTCGCTTGCATGAGCGTCTGTGCTCGAGCCACGCTCCGAGGCCATAGCATCGATCTCATCAAAGAATATCACCGTAGGAGCTGCTTGTTTTGCCTTACGGAAGGTTTCACGCACAGCGCGTTCGGACTCTCCGATATACTTGCTGAGAAGTTCGGGACCCTTGATGCTGATGAAATTTGCCTCACTCTCAGTGGCCACAGCCTTTGCAAGCATTGTCTTACCTGTTCCGGGGGGGCCAAAGAGCATAATCCCTCTTGGCGGTCTTGTGCCCACGGCATCGAAAAGTTCGGGAAATTTCAGCGGCCATTCCACAGCTTCGGCCAGTTCCTGCTTGGCATTCTCCAGCCCGCCTATGTCATCCCATTTCACAGACGGGACCTCCACGAAGACCTCACGCATGGCAGAAGGTTCAATGTTCTTTAGCGCATCATCGAAATCTTTTCTGGTAACGATCAGTTTTTCCATGAACTCAGGAGGGATCTCATCCTCCACATCATCGATCTTCAGTTCAGGAAGCAAACGCCTGAGTGCATGCATTGCAGCTTCCTTGCACAGAGAAGAAACGTCAGCACCCACAAATCCATGTGTTACCCCTGCAATCTCCTCAAGGGCCAGCCCTTGCTCAAGCGGCATGCCACGGGTATGGACAAAGAGTATCTGCAGTCTACCCTCCGCATCCGGGATACCAACTTCTATCTCTCTGTCAAAACGTCCTCCCCGCCGCAGAGCCTCGTCAATGGAATTCGGACGGTTGGTTGCGCCTATAACTATAACCTTGCCCCTTGAGGCAAGCCCATCCATCAGTGAGAGCAGTTGTGCGACCACCCTGCGTTCCATCTCCCCGACAACCTCATCACGCTTTGGAGCTATTGAATCGATCTCATCTATAAATACTATTGAAGGAGCGTTCTTTTCAGCGTCCTCGAATATCTCCCGCAGTTTCTGTTCACTTTCCCCGTAGTACTTTGACACTATCTCCGGACCGCTCACTGAAGTAAAATTGGCATCTGTCTCACTTGCAACGGCTCTTGCTATCAAAGTCTTCCCGGTGCCGGGAGGACCGAACAGGAGCACACCTTTTGGAGGGTCAATGGAAAGCTTCTCGAACAATTCGGGATGTTTCAGGGGCAGTTCGATCATCTCCCTCACGAGTCCCAGTTCCCTCTTGAGCCCACCTATATCCTCATAAGTTATCTGGCCTGCAACACTTTCCTGCACAACCGTACTTTCCCTGAGCTGTATCTGCGTGTTCCTGCTGACTATCACAGGACCGGAGGGTTTTGTTGACAGCACGACAAAAGAGATAGGATTATTAACGGCCTCAACCCGGATGCTCTGACCCTTTGTGATGGGACGGCCCTCCAGTATCCTAAGAATAAAACGCGCACCCCCCACCAGGCGGGTTTCCCTTGTGGGTGCCAGCACGATTCTTTCCGCTTCTGTTGCTGCAACCTTCCTGACGGTAGCCCTGTCATCTATACCCACTTTTGCATTATTGCGGAGATTTCCGTCTATTCTGATAATGTCCTTGCCTGCATCATCAAGATATCCCGGCCAGACTATGGCATAGCATTTCTCCTTGTTCCCGATCTCAACGATATCGCCGCTGATGACACCAATACTCTGCATCAGGTCCTTATCAAGCCTCGCAATGCCTCTTCCGACATCACGAGGATAGGCCTGTCCCACACTTACGGTAATCTCCTCGGTCAACTTGAATCACCACGGTAAAAGTATAAAGCATCCGCTAAAACGTTAATGGTCAGACAGATATAGAAAAGCATACCGGATATTAAAAAGATCTGAGCTAAAATCAGCTCACATCTCTTTTTTTAATCTGGCAACCAGTTCTTCCTTGATACAGGACGCCCTGTCGCCTCCGCATACCATACCGCGCACGCCGATTATATCAGGCTTGATACGTTTGAGCATAGGGAGGTCCTCGAATTTCAGGGTGCCTGCAAGTGCGGACAGAAGACCCTGATCACGGATGGCATCTGTGAACATGGTCAGTTCTTCCTCAGTCATGAACTCGAATGTGGAACGTCCGTCCTTTATACCAGTATCAAGCATCACAACGTCAACACCTGCCCGCGCGCCGATTGCCGGAAGCAGTTGAGGGGATATTGAATTGATTCTCTTGTAGTCGGAATAGCCGGATGCCACTACCTTCTTGCCGGGATCCATATCCTTGACAGCCCTTGTTATACTGGTGAGCATGTCAAGTGCCTGCTCCTCGGTCTGTACATCATAGAGCCCTACCTTGATATACTGTGCACCGGCAACGGCAGCACCAAGGGCCGCAAGAGAGGCGGTGCCTGGCTTATAATTAAAGTCCCCGATAGTTGCACTTATAGGTTTGCGGGAATCTATAGCTTCTTTCACAGACTTGATAACCCATGGAAAATTGGCGCCCAATGAACCTTCTTTCGGATTTTTCACATCAATTATGTCAGCACCACCTTGGTGTGCTGCGATTGCCTCTTCAGGGCTAATGGGACTGACGAGTAGTTTCATAGTATAAACCTCTTTTTTATAGCATGACAGATGTATGAATTAAATATGTTTCGTATCCTTTTAGTTCTTGACATTTTTAACCGGACAGTTGTGCACGCACAGGGTGGGAACAGGCATGAATACAAACCTATCCATTACTCCAGCAGTATATGCGACAGTTCGGATCCTATCAAGATAGTCAGAACCATAAAACCACAGGAAGTTTACATTGCCGATCTGAATCTGCTTGAAGGTATCGGTAAAAGAGAAAAGAACTTTGAGATAATTGAGCAGGTTGCCCGCAAGTCAAAGACAATGATCGACCCAGGCATAACCTCACTTTCCGAAACATATGATATACTGGAAATAGCGCAGACTGTTGTCCTGGGAACTGAAACAGCATCTTTTGACACTATCCGGGAAGTAGCTGCGGCACACCCCGGGCGTGTTGTTGTGAGTATTGATAAGAAACATGGCAAGATACTCAGCAAAGACCCCGATATGCCAAGCGATCCCTTTGAAATTGTAGAGATGCTTAACGAATTCGATCTGCAGGACATTATTATACTGGACCTTGACAGAGTTGGCACATCAAGCGGCGTGGATTCACAATTCTTAAGTAAAATAGTTTCCATGTCAAATCATAGTGTGCTTCTTGGCGGAGGAGTCCGCAATACAGAAGACATCGAGACACTCGAGAAGATCGGTCTTAAAGGAGCCATTGTGGCAACAGCACTTCACAATGGATCAATTCCCCTGAAACTGGTACAATGATAGTACTTAATTATGGGTAACTAATTATGGTGTAACTATGGCAGAGAATGAAGATAATATTGAAATTGGTGAAGGATACGCAGAGATTAAGATGGGAGCCGGCTGGTTCCTGACAATAACCCTTGCCTCAAGCGAACGGTATGAGAATGAATATATTGAGATAGCAAAAGAGAGAAGCGGGCAGAAAAAAGGGCGCTTTAACCTGAATCCCAAATATGCACGCTCACTTGGCGAAGCACTTATCCAGTTTGCTGATAAGAACGAGCTTTGAACGGACCCGGGTCACATAGAGGGTTTTTTGAATGTGACCCAAAAAACGCTGCCTTTTCCTTCCGGATTGTCCTCGACCCCGTAATTGCCGTTGTGCAATTCCATAATACGTTTTACGATTGCAAGTCCAAGACCTGTGCCCTTAACACCTTTCTTATCAAGACGTTTGAAACGATTGAAAACAAATAACTTGTTCTCATCCGGTATACCATCCCCATGATCGCCTACTGTTACCTTACAGGCATCACTGCTCTTGTTAAAAACAACGTTTATGTTATCACCCTCGGGACTGTATTTTATAGCATTAGAAAGCAGATTTGCAAATACTTCACTCACAAGAGGATTCACAGCATAGACACAGGGTCCTTCAGAAGATAAAGTCACATTTATATCCTTTTCTTTCAAGGATTGTTCGAATTCCGGAATAACTCCCCTGAAGATCTCGACCAGGTCATTGTCAGAATAGTCTATCTCATCAATGGAATTCAGTTTCTCGTACTTTGAAGCGTTTTCAATCAGGTCAATAAGCCTTTTATTGCTTTGCTGTATCAACCGCAACAGGTGAAGTTTATCTTCGTTGTCTTCGATCTCTTCCAGTATCTCGGTATAACCTTTAATGGTGCCTGCCGGATTTAAGAGGTCGTGGCGAATAATATCTGAGAACAGATCCTTCAGACGATTAAGTTGTTCCAGCTCCATTGTGCGCCTTTTAAGCTCCTCATCATTCCTTTTAGTTTCTGTTATATCCATTATTGTGAAACTGATACCTTTTGCAGGATTGTCAGGATACAAAGGAGTAGCGCTGATCAAAAGATCTATGATGAGCCCATCCTTCCGCTTTGCGTGGGTATCCATGGTTCCCACCCCATACTTTTTTATTCCGGACTTCAGGGCATCTTCCACACAGTTGTGTACATTGCCCATATCAAAAAAAATCCGTGTGCTCTGGCCGATGAGTTCTTCCCTGGAATAACCAAGTATCTCACAACACCTGTCATTGACATCTTCAAGCATACTGTTTCTGATAACACCTATACCGACCGGAGCCGAACGCAATATACTTTCGACCCTTGCCTTGCTCTCATTAAGTTCGACTTCCCTCAATTTTCGCTCAGTTACAGGCACTATCACTTCCATGACAGCGGTTACACTCCCATCATTATCCCTGATAGGGGTCGCAATTATCTCTGACCAGAGAGGGTTGCCGTTCCTGTCAGTACAATATTGTTCACTCACTACCCTTTCAAGACCATTTTTAAAAACTGCTTTGACAGCACATTTCTCACATATAGCCGGCATGTTGTTGTAAACTTCATAGCAGAGTTTATCCCCGACATCACCAAACAAGTTCCTTGCCACTTCATTAACCCACAGGGTGCGAAAGTCCCTGGATATAATAGCCAGGCCGATCCCCATTCCGGAAGTTATCTTCTCGAGACGGTCACGCTCCTCTCTCAGACAGGTCTCCGCTTTTTTCCTTTTCGTAATATCAATAACTATGCCATCATACCTGAATGAGACATCTTTTTGTTTTTTGAGCAAAGAGAGCTCATTGACCCAGATGATATCCCCCGACCTGCTTAAAAGCCTGTAGTCCCCTGAGAAATAGACCGGATCAGTTCTTTCAAATCTATCAACATCTTCAAGCAGCATTTCCCTGTCATCGGGATGAACTATGTCTATGTACCTGATATCTCCCGATTCGAATTCTTCTTTTGTATAGCCCAGCTGGGATATATTATCAGATACGAAGCGAACAGGCCATCCTTTTTCAGCGGACCACCTGAAGATCATTATGGGAATATTATGATAGATGGATGCCTGCTTCCCCGCATCAGATATTCCATCTAAAATATCCTTTTCCCTGGAAATGCACTCACCGGTATCCTCCACATAACCTATCATGCCATCATAAGCTCCCAGCTCATCCATCAGCGGAACAAAAGATACGGTCAGATTCCCCAGTTGCTTTTTTAGAGCGGACACGGTATTTTGAAAGGCAGACTGGCGGAGGGAAGCCCTGGCTTCAAGAAAGATGTCCCAGAGATCAGTCTCCCATTCAATATTATGCTCAGCAATGACATGCTGCAGTTTCTTTCCAATCACATCATCTGCCGTAAGGCCGTAGATATTCTCCATCGACCTGTTAAAGGCAGTAAAATTGTCATTTTTATCTACAACGAATATGCCCACAGGAGCATTCTGTACAATATGAGAATCTATCATCTGTTAGCCACACCCAAATATATCCCAGACCCACCCGGAATGAACATACAGATTATAGTTGACCATAACTATAATTGTTGATAATATATAGATGATAGATTAAGAATGTTTTTATACATCTATATACCGTAATAATGATAGAAAGCTAAGATATTCAGCATCTTTTTTACAAATGAATATCATAAGAAGGAAGAGATAATATCGATGACTTCTGCTTCATTATCATCCATGCTTTTCCCGGCATTTATTATTATAAAAGACTCAGAAGACTCTTCTGCAAGACGCAGATAATTCTCTCGCACACCTGTCAGGAAACCTATCTTCTCGAATTTGGTCTTGTCTCCCCTGCTCCCACATCTTGCAACTGCTGTCTCGGGGTCCACATCGAATAGTATTGTAAGGTCGGGCTCTATTGTCCATCCCCTGTGCATATCCCGGACCCATCCTAAAGGATCATCGAACCTGCCTGAAAGAGTCATTCCCTGATATGCATAACGGCTGGCAGAGTAACGGTCTGAGACAATATTCCTGCCACTTTCGAGTGAAGGCCTGATCAACTTTGATATATGTTCCGCATGGTCCGCGGCAAAAAGCAACAGTTCTGCCAGATGATCCGTATCCGAGTGAATAGCATGGTCAACAGCCTCACCAATCCAGCTTCCTGTGGGTTCACGGGTAAACACGAAATCAGAGAATCCCGGATGTGAAGACAGGCGCCTTGCTATTGTAGATTTACCTGAACCGTCGATACCTTCCAGAGTTATGAGCTTTCCTTTAGCTGACATGCGGTAATAAAAAAGAGAATATGATATTTAGCATATTTGTACAAATACTGCCTAGAAACGTGAGACATCCTCTGAACTGCACTGGAAACATTTTATAGGGAACATATCCGGATTTTCCTGGAATGTGTATTCGCAAACATTGCATCTGAAATATACTTTAGAAGAATCGTGTCCGTCCATTGTTTCTCCTCAAATAAAGTATACAGTATTAATATAAAAATCAATGCCAAGGCATATTAAGTAAATAGAACATTCCTTTCCCAGGGAAGAGATTTTCATGAGCACAATCGGAGTCATTACCAGAGGAAAGTATGGCAAAAGGCTTATCGGGACCATCGTTTCAAGAACCGGACTTGATGTTGTTTCCGCAGCCCTGCCGGAATCTATTCCCGATTTTATTGATGAGCCAGAGGTATTTCTGGAAGAGATCGATCTGGAGAACACTGTCTTCAGATCAGACATCCTTATCACATACTCCCTGCACCCCGACCTTACCATGGCAATCGCACAAAAAGCAGGGAAAGAGGGTGTCAGGTCACTGATAGTTCCAGGAGGTGCTGCCAAGGCTCCGGTAATCGAACTGGACCAGATCGCAAAGCAATATGGAATGTATATCGAAATTGAAGAAATATGCTGTACCCTTTCAGACAATCCGGCAATATCAGATTTTACATCAAAACTTGCAAGACCGGTGCTTGAGATCGACACAGATGGAAACCGGATATCTGCGGTCCGTGTTATACGCGGCGCACCCTGTGGGAGCACCTGGCACATGGCTGAGAAACTGATCGGAACAAAAATAGAGGAGGCTCCCTCAAGAGCAGGCCTGCTTATACAGCAGTACCCCTGCAGGGCTGCCAGAGGCACGCTTGGAGGCATCCATAAGTCTGCCGACATACACAAAGAGACAGTAGAGGAAGCCATCAGAGCACAAAGAGCTAAAGATTCCTGAAACACAATGATCCATTGGGACCTGTTACAATGAATAATACTAAAGTTGCAGCGTTTCTCAACAGGATGGCATCACTGCTGGAATTCAAGGGAGAGAACCCTTACAAGATAAAAGCATACCAAAGAGCTGCAAGGAATATCAAAGTACTTGACGAGGATCTCAGTAGTCTGTATGAAAAGGGCCGTATCTCAGAAATACCCGGCGTAGGAGAAGCAATCAGAGATAAGGTGATTGAGATACTTACCAAAGGTACATTTGAGGCATATGAAGAAACGATAGCAGAGATCCCTCCAGGCGTACTTGACATTATGGACATTCCCGGCATCGGTCCAAAAACAGCAAAACTGTTCCATGAGAAGCTCGACATAGGTTCCATTGAGGAACTTGTAAGAGCTGCAGAAGAGCATCGCATACGCAGGCTCGCACGCATGGGACCACGGCAGGAGGAAAAGATAATTCGATCCGTGCAACGTCATCTTAAAAGCAGCGACAGCGGAAGGACACCCCTGGCTGTTGCAAGCCCTATAGCGGACCAGATAAAGGAACAACTGAATACCTGCCCATATATAAGAGAGATTATTGCTGCAGGAAGTCTCAGGAGAAGAAAGGAAACAGTAAAGAATATCGATCTTCTTGCGCTTTCAGATGATCCGCAAGCTGCAGCAGATGCCTTCTTGGACCTTAAGAGCGTGACCGATGTCATAGAAAAAGGAGAGAGCCTGATTTCTATAATCTATAAAGGAATGATCCGTGTTGACCTGCGCATCATTCCAAAGGGATCTTTCGGCCCGTCGCTGCAACACTTCACCGGTTCAAAGGAACATAATGTACACCTGCGCAAACTGGCACTCAGTAAAGGTTACCGCCTCAGCGAGTATGGATTCGCCGATACTGAGACAAATACCCTGAAAACATGTGAAAGCGAGAAGGAAGTATACGATTTCCTCGGTCTTGGCTACCCGGTGCCGGAACTCCGGGAAGACAGAGGGGAGATCGAGGCAGGCATGGAAAAGGCACTTCCCGGGCTTATCGACATGAAGGACATAAAAGGTGATCTCCATGTCCATTCAAACTGGAGTGACGGGAAAAATAGCATTGAAGAACTTGCCGTAGCTGCTCTTGAAAAAGGATATGAGTATGTAGCCATCACAGACCATTCCCATTCCACAGCTATAGCCAGCGGCCTTTCGGATAAGAAATTACTCGAGCATGCAAGAGATGTTGACAGGGTAAATGAGAAAATAGAAGGGATCAGACTTCTTTCAGGTACTGAGTGTGACATCAGGTCCAACGGTAAACTCGACTATAGTAATGAAGTGCTGGAAAGCCTTGATATTGTTATAGTCGCGGTACATGCGGCCCTGGAGCAGGACAGAAAAACAATGACTAAACGCATAGTTACGGCACTTGAGAACGAACATGTCGATATCCTTGCCCATCCCACGGGAAGGAAGTTCGGAAAAAGGGGAGCTTACGATGTCGACATGGAGAAAGTGTTCCAGACAGCCCTTGACAACGATAAGATACTTGAGATTAACTCGTCCCCTGCACGACTGGATCTTAACGACATAAATGCAAGAATAGCAAAGAACCTCGGGATCAAACTGGCAATAAGCACCGATACGCATAAGCTGGACAATTTCAACAATATCAGATACGGCATCGATGTAGCCCGTCGCGCATGGGTCGAACCGCAGGATGTTGTAAATACCAGGAAATTAAAAGAAATCAGTTCCTTGTTAGGAATCCGGTGAAAAAAACCTGAAGCTTACTTTTTTCTGATTTCGCATTTTGCACGGATTGTTAAATCAAAAAGTTTAAATTATTATTGTGCTAAAATACTTCTGATAAACATTATGGGGTTGAGACTGAAAGAGAATCAGTATTGTGAATTTTGAATGTTTTTACCTGTGAGTGGTTGAACACTTGTTCCTTTCGTAATCCATAAGAGGTGCAATTGTGAGAAATTCGAAGGCAAACAGACATGCAAGAGCAATGAAAAAGCACGAGATTGAGTTCCAGAAAGAAAAGAGAAGGCAGGAAAAAAGGAACAGGTTCTGATAATAACATAACAGGGTCCTTTCCAGGATTCTTGGTTATAATGGCAGGATGTATCCTGCCAGTTATCCATCTTTGGATTGCTTACCTTTTTTGCAGTTTCATACGTTGCCCGAGTATGCATTTTCCACCCCTGTGACCGCCCAGGGGATTGAATGTGGTACCAAGGGAATTCATGCACCTCGCCATGACCGCAGCTCCACGTGCAAGGCCGTCATCCACGAAAACCACGTTTTCTTCGATCTTGCTATTGATACCTAGTTCATGCAGGTATTTCAGGATCAGCTTTGGCTTGTTCCCGGTAATTCCCGCCCTCCCCGTAATGCCGATGGCAGTGTCTTCAAACATTATACCCTCATCCTGTGCAACCTTCACGAGGCGCTGGACCACCTTTGCCATGACCACGTCGATCACTGCAAAGAGCAGCTTGAGACCATATTTCTCATATATCTCAGCTCCGATCCCGGAAAGCTTATCCATATCAGTGCCATTGTTCCCAACATCGCAACCAATGAGGACAACCCCGATCTCATCTGCAGCTTCGGAATTGACAGGTACACTGCCGTACCTTTTCCGACCCTTCGGAACCTTTTCGATAAGGATGTATTTATTTATCCGGTCTGCATATTCCTTAATGGTCTTAGATTTGAGTGCAAGGGAGAGTGTACCAAGAGATACATTATCGGCCACATCAAGAGCAGTGCCTTTTTTTGAATCGACCAGGCTGGTTCCCTGTATAATGGCATCGGGAATTGCTCCCGCATAACCACAGAAGTTCCCTATAGTCTTTGCATACGGAAGGTCCGGCCCGATTATCCTGCCATCGAGGGTAGTACCAAAATCCATGGATATACAGGGATTACGGAAATCCACATCCACCCATTTTGCACCTTCCTTGATACCCGCAGTTGCCAGCTCACCCTCCATTTCGTTTGCGACGATCTCCACACCTGTTGAGCCTGTTGGTGGCGTAACACTTGCCACTGCGCCGTCGAATACAACGTTTTCGAGCTTGCTGAATTTGCGGAACTTTTCGGGAATATTGGATAACGACATTGGAGGTGTCATGCGGTTTGGCGGCACACCTGCCAGCAGACATCCATCGGCCAGTGCCTTTATGAATTCACCAACCTCATCAGGCGTATCGAAACCTGCAACCACTCCGGTGGACCTTACAACAAAATGTATATCTTCCCTGATATCAAGCTTTGCTTTTTTCACAGCACTTACTAATGTGTCCCGCACAAGCTCGGCCACAGACTGTCTTGTGAGTTCCACACCATTAAGCGTTCTGCCGAATACCTCTTCTTCTTCTTCTTTGGGGGAACGAACATCCCTTGTCATGCTAACGATTTTTGTTACAAGCCTTGTTTTGCCATCCTCAAGGTTCGTGGCGGTCAGAATGCATTTGGTGGTTGTGTTACCCACTTCCACCGAAGCGACAATGAAATAGGGCTTGGACTTCAGATCAATAAAGCGTACGGAAGGACTTTCTGCGATTCGGGGTTTCATATGCAAACCTCACATAAAAGGTTGAAGTTTTTCTATTATCCTCTGTCTTGGAACTGCGCCAATTATCCGGTCGACCAGCTTGCCTTGTTTGAAAACAAGCATGGAAGGTATGCTGCTTATACCGAAATTGACAGCAGTCGCTTTATTCTCATCAACATTGAGTTTACCGAAGACAACTTTACCCTGGAGTTCACCGGCAAGTTGATCGATGATTGGGGAAAGCGTACGGCAGGGGCCACACCATTGTGCCCAGCAATCCACAACCATCAGAGGATATTGAGACACGTACCGCTCAAGATCACTATCATTCAGAGTGATAACTGTTGCTGGGAACTGACGCTCCTGAAGTGTTCTTTGTAGTTCTTCCATTTTCTTTTTTCTGATAGATTCCAATTCATCCATGATGGCCACCGTATGAAATAATACAAACTGCAGCTGCACATATTATGTATGTGACTGTGGTCTGATAAATATTTAATGATATATTTAATGATATATTTTTCAAATCTTTTCTGGTACATTAATCTTCAATACATTTAACCTTTTGCAAGGTTGTTCAATAATCATACACTACCGAAAGGTACAACTGCATTTATTGAAAGATACTATAAAAATAGAAACGTATATGTATAAATGTCTACACAATAATAATTAGTAAGACAATCAATAATACATGATAAGCAGAGTTCTTTGATGAGTGATAGAATGTCAGGCAAGGACCAAAAACAGAACTTGAATACAGAAAGAACCATATCATGCCATGAATGTATCACCTGTGGCACATGGATGCAACGGACAGTAAAGCCAAGCACAACCGGAGTAAAATCATGTACCTCCTGCCCGGATTACTGACTAAGCTATACAATGGATGAATGATACATGGAAAGATGGTCACCCGGACAACTTCAGGAAACAGACCCATATGAGTTCGAAAAGCTACTTGCACAACTTTTCCGCAAGATGGAGTATATAGTAGAGGAAACAAAGTTCTCCCACGACAGGGGAATAGACCTTCTCATCAGGATAGAACATTTCGGGCTCTCGCATACATGGATAGTGCAGGCTAAAAGATACACAGATCCCGTGGGAGTGAAAGCTGTACGGGAATACAGCAGTCTACGTTACAGAGACCATGTTGACGGTGTGATCATTGTAACTACATCTCATTTTACCAGAGAAGCGCAGGAAGAAGCTGCTGAACACAATGTAAAGCTAATAGATGGGAATCTGCTTGCCGAAATGCTTAACCATTACCTGCCAGAGGTTAGTGAAGGACCGCAGATCACGCAAATATCTGAAAAGGAGAGTAGGTCCAGTAGTACATCAACAGTCCTCAGAAGAGGAGAAGATACCCTTGCTGCAGAGCCGGTGAATCTTGGAAAAGAAAGGTTCACAATAATGATCACAAACAAGAACATTTTTTTCAAAAAAGAGAATAATGGCGTCCTCTCAAGAAAAGAGAATGTCGAACTGCGTATACAGGTAAGGGATATAATCGGCATACACGTGGAAAAACAGCATATGTTCCTGATAGCAGGCCAGAAACAGCTTACAGTTTACCCATTGTCATCAAAAAGGAAAGACAGGATCGCAGAGATCCTTGATAACTTAAGACCGGAGTATGTCCGGGGGGAGCACCTCATCATGTCCTCCAGAAGGAACTCATCCATGACAATCCTGACCAGCAAGAGACTGGTACAGCTTGATATTGAAAGCGGTGTCATGAATAATATTGTGCTCTCTAAGATCGTGGGGATAGAGATTGAAGGAGGTTTTCTCAAAAAAGACAGACTTGCAATCTCAGAATCATCTAATGGTATGAATGCTATGAAGAAACATTTCCTGGAAGTGGAGGATATACCCAGATGGAAGGAAGAGACAGAGCAAATGGTCAGGGTAAGCTGATATTATTCTACATCTGATAAACGGCGTTAAATGCAAATATTAACTGTAAAAAACTACTTCAATACAAACACTCTAAGATAGAAATATAAATAGTGGAAAAAGGGAGTTTCAATATGACAGTTACAGAGGAAAGTATCAGAATAGAAGGAATGAGTTGCGGACATTGCCAGGCAACAGTGGATAAGGCCATAAGGTCTGTAGAAGGGGTTCAGGACGTTACTGTTGATCTGGGAGAGAAACAGGCCAGAGTCGTTTATGACCCGACTGTTACGAACATTACAGTAATAAAGTCAGCTATTTCAAATGCTGGATACGATGTTATCCAGTAGACGGTAGTTCGCAATTCCAGGATCTTTTTGAAGGGACCATGCATATAAAGATCAAAGTATACGGTATGACATGCATGCACTGTCATAAACGTGTAACAGATGCCATATCAGCTGTAGAGGGCGTATCCTCGGCAGAGGTGGATCTTGAGGATGAGAGTGCGACAGTTGACTTCGATCCTGAAAAGGCAAGCCTCGGAGATATAAAGCAGGCCGTTATAGATGCAGGATACGAGGTAGGAAAAGAAGAACGGCCCCTGCAGGCGGAGACCGATGAGCAGCAGATATGCAAGGTGGTCCCCGATGAAGACATGGAACAGAGCACATATCCCGAACCTGGTCATGTGGAAGATATCGTCTTCAGAGTATCGGGAATGACATGCGCATCCTGCGCACAGAATGTAGAGAAGATCCTGAAAAAACAGGCAGGAGTTGTCTCAGCTAATGTGAACCTTCCGATGGGAAAAGCCGCAGTCAGCTATGAACCTGCGCGCATAGGCCGGGATCAGCTTGAGGAAGCAATCGAATCCATTGGTTATCATGTGGTACAGGACAGGATCACCCTTGATGTGGGAGGCATGACATGCGCATCCTGTGCCATGAATGTAGAGAAGGTACTGAAGAGGCAGAAGGGCGTGAGCTCTGCCAGTGTCAACGTATCCACATCGAAAGCACGTGTTGAATACAACTCCTCCCTGGTATCAGCAGAGGATATGATAGCGGCCATACAGGGAATTGGCTACCCGGCTTCTCTGCCTGCAGGCAGAGAAGAGACTGAGGACCGGGAAAGAAAAGAAAGAGAAGCCGATATATACCGCCAGAGGAATAATCTCATTCTTTCCGCTGTTATCGCGGTGCCTGTGATGCTGGGAAGCATGAAGGAGGGATTCCCGGACCTATTATGGTTCGTACCCGATTTCCTTACAAACCCAAACCTGTTATTTATCCTGGCAACAATCGTGATAGTGTTCCCGGGAAGGCAATTCTTTGTAGGCACCTATCGGGGGCTCAGGCATGGTGTGACCGATATGAACCTGCTGATTGCAACCGGAACAGGAGCTGCCTATGTAATAAGTGTGTCAGCTACGTATCTTGACCTGGGGCCCGGTTACGAGCATCTCTATTACGACACTGCCGTAATGCTGATTACATTCATAGTACTCGGAAGGTACCTGGAAGCCCGTGCAAAGGGCAGGACTTCAGAGTCAATAAAGAAACTCATGGGCCTACAGGCAAAGACAGCACGCATCATTGTAGCCGGTCAGGAAAAGGAAGTGGCCGTAGAAGACGTGGAAGCCGGGGACATCGTCTTCGTACGACCGGGGGAGAAAATACCCGTGGACGGCGTGGTTGAGGAAGGTTCCTCTGCTATTGACGAGTCAATGATAACCGGAGAGAGCATACCTGTCGAGAAAGAGAAGGGAGACGAAGTTATCGGTTCGACCCTGAACAGAAGCGGAGCCCTGAAGTTCAGGGCAACGAATGTAGGTGCCGATACTGCGCTGGCAAGGATAATCGAACTGGTGGAGAACGCCCAGAACTCCAAGGCTCCCATACAGAGGGTAGCTGATGTTGTTGCAGGCCATTTCATCCTTGTGGTGCATGTGCTGGCATTATTTGCCTTTTTTTTCTGGTTCTTCATCGGGTTCGAGAGATACGACGTTCCATTTAATTCCGGGATACTCAGCCCTTTCCTGTTCGCACTGCTGATTTCTATTACCGTACTTGTTATATCCTGTCCCTGCGCCGTGGGCCTGGCAACTCCTGCCGCTATTATGGTAGGTACTGGCAAAGGTGCCGAGAACGGCATACTTATCAAGGGCGGCGAGGCACTTGAGAGGACACTGAAGATAGACACGATAGTTTTCGATAAGACAGGGACCCTGACAAAGGGTGAGCCCGAACTTACAGACGTAATAGCAGTTGCGGATATCCCCGAAGACGAAGTGCTCGCAATCGCTGCAAGTGTCGAAAGGGGGTCTGAACATCCTCTGGGTGAGGCTATTGTCAGAGGTGCGGAAGAAAAGGGTCTTGAGATAAACAATACCGAAGGGTTCAGGTCTATAGCAGGCAAAGGCGTGGAAGCAAATGTAGGAGACAGCAGGGTATTGCTTGGTACACGTAAGCTGATGGAAGATGGCAGTATTGACATCTCCCCTGTTGAAAAGAAAATGGGGGAACTCGAAGCACAGGGTAAGACCGCCATGATAACTACAAAAGATGGCAGGATCATCGGCCTTGTTGCAGTCGCGGATACCCTGAAGGAAAACTCAGGGGAAGCTGTGGAAAGGATACGTGATATAGGTATCGAAGTCGTGATGATCACAGGCGACAACCGCAGGACAGCTGACGCCATTGCAAGAAGTATCGGAATCAAAAAGGTACTGGCAGAGGTACTCCCCGAGGACAAGGCTGCAGAGATCCTCAAACTGCAGGAAGAAGGTCGCATCGTTGCAATGGTCGGAGACGGTATCAATGATGCACCTGCACTCACACAGGCAGATATCGGTATAGCCATGGGAGCAGGCACTGACGTTGCTATGGAATCTGCACAGATCGTACTCATTAAGAATGACCTGCGGGACGTGCTGGCTGCTATCAGACTGAGCAGGCTAACGATGAACAAGATCAAGCAGAACCTGTTCTGGGCATTCGGCTATAACACAATCGGCATTCCGCTTGCAGCAGGGATACTATACCCCTTAGTCCATACAATACTGATAACACCCGCACTTGCTGCAGCTTTTATGGCAATGAGCTCAGTATCTGTCACAACTAATTCCTTATTGATGAAAAGGAAGAATATCAAATAAAAGCAAACATGGAGCACTGAATTTTATGAATGGCCAGGATAAGGGTAATAAGAACAGATATAAAGGCAGGTATGCCCTGACAGCAAGCCTGTTATCATCCCTGTTGCTTGTTGCCCTCTTTGCGATCCTATCTATAGCAGTTAACAGCTCAAGGAGCGTACCTCTTTACAGCAATGTGGATATCATCGCAGGCATGGTATTCGTTTTCGTGCTCAGCATGATAGTCTCTGCTTCGATCTGGCCGGGAGTCATTGAGAAAAGGATGAACTGATCCTTCGTTAGTTTCTTATTTGAGGTCTGCTAAATAGGGACCCCTTATGGCAAAAAGGAAAATGATCATAGAGACTGATGATTTCAAATTAAGACCCTGGAAAGACGAAGATGCTGAAAGGCTTGCGACCATCGCTAACAATAAGAAGATATCCGACTATCTGAGGGATGGGTTCCCTTACCCATATTCTATCGACGACGCGAAAGGCTTCATTTACCTTACCAGACAGGCAGAGGTGAATGTTGTAGCGTTTGCAATTGAGATAAACGGAACTCTTGCCGGAAGTATAGGGACCTATTTCAAAGAGGACGTGCACCGTAAGAATATGGAGATCGGTTACTTTCTGGCTGAAGAATACCAGGGTAAAGGAATAATGCCGGGCATAATCAGATGCATGACACAATATATTTTTGACAACTTCGATATAACCAGGGTCTATGCAGAACCTTTTGCCAGAAACGTAGCTTCAAGGAGAGTCCTTGAAAAGGCAGGATTCAGGCTTGAAGCTGTCCTGAAAAGCAGTATAATCAAGCATGATGTTGTGCAGGATAGCTGTATATATGCAATTCTTAAAGAAGATTTCCGGAAAAATAATAATGATCCAGAACCACACAGCAGCTGCGAATAAGAATTAGATCCTGATTACTTATTCAAGATCAGAATGCGGATTTATATCGCACCCTGTACATGGCAGGCACATGGTTTTGAAAGTATCTGCGCGCAGTCCGTATTCGTCCAGTTTCTCACGAAGAAAACGATTTAGCATGAGCAGCCTTTTGGCGGACGGTCGCTCAACGGTAACATCCTTTTCACGCAGAGGATGCTTTGCAGCTGCCCTGAGAATAGGGACAACACCAATCGAAGTTAATTCTTCAATACCTCTTTTTGCAGATTCATCGGATTCTCCAAGGCCGATTATGAAATTGGAACATACTCTGTTCCTGCCGAATATACTGACACCCTGTTTCAGCGATCCAAGAATGAATTCCAGGTCCTGGTCAGGGCAGAGTTTTTCATGCAGTTCACGGTCCATTGTCTCTACATTATACTTCAGCTCATCGGCACCTGCGCTCTTGAGTCTGCGGGTGGAGTTCTCCGTGGGATACACAGAAACACCTATGGGTACCGAGTAAATTTCCCTGAGCCTTTTTATCAGTTCCTCGGCCCTGCTAACTTCCGCTTCTGCAGAGATCTCAACACCTGAAGTGATGGAAATAGCATGCATCTTTCCTGTGACTCTGGCCCTTTCTATCATGCCGAGCATCTCATCCGTTGTCTTGACCTTACCGCTGAGTTTGGGTACGGGGCAGAACTTGCAGTCGAATATGCATTTTTCGCACATTGTGATGAAAGCCTG
The DNA here is from genome assembly GCF_004745425.1 of Methanolobus halotolerans. Taxonomy (GTDB): domain Archaea; phylum Halobacteriota; class Methanosarcinia; order Methanosarcinales; family Methanosarcinaceae; genus Methanolobus; species Methanolobus halotolerans. The sequence continues at coordinate 97,163 of NZ_PGGK01000004.1, forward strand.
GTCAGGGCAATGTATGAGCTCAGGCTCTATGCTGCCCCTTGCGAGTTCCATACCATCTTTTGTAATGACAAGCTGACCCCCTTCCATCCAGGCTTTGAGAGGTGAATCTTTTTTGATGGCAAGACGGACGCGGTGGCCTTCCGAGCAAAAAAAGAAAGCCATGTTACCTGCTCCCGGACCTGCTGTAGGAACGGTTAGCCATGTAACAAGCTCCGGATCCATGTCTACTGAGCCGGCGGATATAAGCCGGGCTTTGGTTTCTGGCTGCATTGCATTCTCCGAAAATAGGCACTGTTTTTTATCTTTATTAAATGGACTATTTTTCCAGGGGTACTTTATTGTTTCCCCGAAATGATCGATACCGCAAAGGCCCATCACGTCGATTATCCTTTCCCCTTCAATGGCATGCTCACGGTAATATTCAGTGGTCCTCTCCGGGTAGAATCGATGATGTACCTGATAGTTGTCGGATCATAGAAATCGTTTTCTATCCTGCAGTAGATTTACAGATAAGATCTGATTATACAAATAAAAGGATGCGAAACCATGCCAGTTGATCCGATATGCAAGAGCAGGGTCCCGGAAGACACTCTGCACTTTACCGAGTACGGTGGGAAGAAGTACTGCTTCTGCTCTCCTGAATGCAAGACAAAGTTCGACCACCTTGAGAAAAGTGTCATACGCCTGAAAAGGTCTATTGCAGAACAAGAGAAAATATCCTTTGGAAAGCTCAGGAAAGATATCATCAAACCCGGCATCTGCACACTCTGCGGAGCCTGTGCCGCATCGTGCGAGTCAATCACCATAGAGCAAAGGCAACCAAAGCTTGTAGGCAAATGCACTGCCTGCGGGGTCTGCTACAATCAGTGCCCCCGGACCATCACGACCGAAGAGGGATTGATCGGTAAGATACGTAATGCCTATGGTGCCAGGACCGGTATTAAAGAACTAAAGGGACAGGACGGCGCGGTTGTGACATCCATGCTGGCCTACGGCCTTGAAGAGGGACTGATAGACTGTGCCATCGTGACTGTGAAATCAGAGGAAGAGCCATGGAAACCCGTACCTGTTGTTGCAACGACCTATGAAGAGGTAGTCGAGGCAGCAGGAAGCATATACAGTCACAGCATGACTCTGGAAGCCCTGATGAGTGCCGTGAAGCAGGGCATGAGTAGTATTGCCTTTGTGGGAACAAGCTGTAATATCGATGCGGTGCATAAAATGCAGAAAAGCCCATACGGATTCCTTCACCTGTTCATGCGTGCCAATATTCTCAGGCTGGGCCTTTTCTGCATGGACACATTCCATCACGAGGGTATCAGGGAGTTTGTAGAGGGAAAGGGCATGCGTCTGGAAGACATAGACTCCATGAAGATACGCAAGGGTATGTTCGAATTCCATACCAGTAACGAGCTCAAGGTCTTCGATCTAAAGGAACTGGACCGATACAGGAGCAGCTCATGCAAGTTCTGCACGGACCTTGCAGCAGAGAATGCCGATATATCCTTTGGGGGCGTGGGCACACCAAAAGACTGGACCACAGTACTTGCACGCTCCGGCATCGGTTACGAGATATTCAATGAGGCGGTGGACAACGGATACATCGAGTCCCGTTTACTCGAGGAAAAAGAGATGAGGAACGTTCTCAACCTGGCAAAGATGAAGAAGACGCAGATGTACTCAGTCATCCGCAGGCAGAATCTTTGATTCCCGGTACAAAACCTCCATATTTTTAAGGACAGTAGTACAATACCCCACCATGGCCTCCCATGATTACGTTCACGGATACTCCGAAAGGGAATCGGTCCGCCTCAGCGACCAGGCAAACACACTGGAAGAACTCCTGCACAGCGATACGAAGTACCCAGCTGGCAGCAAAGTACTTGAAGCTGGATGTGGCATCGGAGCACAGACTATCATCCTCTCAAGGAATAGTCCGCATGCACAGATCACGTCCATAGACATATCTGAGGAATCCCTGGACAAAGCCAGAAGATTTGCAGCAAAAGAGGAAGTACAAAATGTGCAGTTCCGTGTTGAAAGCATCTTTGATCTCCCCTTTGAGGATGAGAGTTTCGACCACGTTTTCATCTGCTTCGTACTTGAACACCTCAATGAACCGGTCAAAGCCCTGGCAAGTCTGCGCAGAGTACTCAAAAAAGGCGGCACCATTACAGTCATCGAAGGCGATCACGGCTCATGTTTCACCCACCCCGAGACCGGTGCCGGAGTAAAAGCATGGAACAGTCTGGTGGAAGTGCAGGCAAAGCTTGGCGGTAATTCACTCATAGGCAGACAGGTCTACCCGCTTCTCAAAAGAGCAGGCTTTACTGAAATTACGGTCTCACCCCGTATGGTCTACAGTGATTCCAGCCGTCCGCAAATGGAAGAGGGTTTTGTGAAAAGAACCATCATACCCATGGTCGAAGGTGTCAGGGAAAGTGCTATTGAGATGGAGATCATCGATGCGGAGACCTTTGACAGGGGAATTGAGGATCTGCACCGGACTGCAGAGGAATTCGGGACGTTTAATTATATGTTCTTTAAAGGTGTGGGTAGGAAATAGCTTTTCTTTATTCCCGACAAAGGACTTAGATTTCGCTCCGGTAAGAAAAGGAAACCCTATATGCCCCGAGGCATAATATCTAACTGATCAGTCGAATACAGTATGGTTGGAGAAAGGTCAAATGCTCTACAGGGAAGTGCCAAAAAGCGGGGACAAACTATCAATACAGGGATTCGGGGCCATGAGGCTTCCGAAAAAGGATGGCGGCATCAATCATGAGAAGGCCACAGCCCTTATCCGTCACGCCATTGATAACGGGGTTAACTATATCGATACCGCATGGACATACCATGGGGAGGAAAGCGAAAAACTCCTTGGCAATGCTCTGGCTGAGGGTTACAGGGAGCGGGTCAGGATCGCTACTAAAATGCCTCACTGGCTTGTCAGTAGCCGGCAGGACATGGACAAGTTCCTTGAATTACAGTTGAAGAGACTGCGTACCGATCACATAGACTACTATCTCATCCATTCACTTACAGCCAGTGGATGGATGGAAATAAAGGAGAAAGGTGTGCTGGAATTCCTTGATACGGCAAAGAAAGACGGTCGTATAAAGAATGCCGGTTTTTCTTTCCATGACAATATAAAGGTTTTCAAAGAGATAATCGACTCCTATGACTGGGACATCTGCCTCATACAGTACAATTACCTTGATGAGAATCACCAGGCAGGAACAGAAGGCCTGAAATACGCGGCTGAAAAAGATATAGGGGTCATCGTGATGGAGCCCCTGCGGGGAGGAAGTCTTGCCACAAACGTCCCCCCTGAAGTAGAGAAGAACTGGGAGGGAGCGGACGTGAAAAGAACACCTGCAGAGTGGGGTTTACGGTGGATCTGGAACCATCCGGAGGTTACCGTGGTCCTCTCAGGAATGAGTGATAAATCACAGCTTGATGAGAACATTCGGACGGCATCCGAAGCATATCCTGACTCACTGGCAGAAGATGAACTCGATACTGTCCGAAGGGCTGCAAAAAAGTACAAAGAATTAGCAACAATTCCCTGTACAGGATGCAATTATTGCATGCCATGTCCTGCAGGAGTCGATATTCCCGGATGTTTTGATCTCTACAACAGCAGCAAGATCTTCGGTGGTACAAATGATGGCGGTACACAGCACAGATATTTATTATACCAGATGGGGATTCTAGGAGAACGGTCATCTGCTTCACTTTGCGTGAACTGCGGAAAATGTAAGGAATTATGTCCCCAGAAAATAGACATTCCTGAATGGATGAAGGAGGTAGAGGCTCAATTCGAGCAACCTGTGGTGAAGTTCAAGGCCTCTGCAATGAGACTTGTCCTGCCGGTCTTCAGACGGGTCAGTTTCTTAAAATATCGGTAAAGATTGCCTCACACTTTTTGGGCTACAATAACAAACCCATTCACCCGATTCCCCGTCCTCGTCACAAATCTATCATTCCTGAAGTACTCGACCTCAAACCCGTTCTCAACCAGTAGGAGTACAAGCTCCTTCTCAGTAAAGTGATGAGCAGTATAAGCAACCTCTCCGGTATCCTCATCATAGGCAAGAAATGAACCCTCCTCTTTTGTCACGGGCAGGCCATTGATGTAGCGCTCACGATATATCTTCGAACGCCAGGTCTGTCCGAAATCGGCGATGTAGATATGGCCCTGTGGTTTCAGAACCCTGCATACTTCGCGGATAACCCGGGCACGACCGTCCTTTGAGACAACCGTGCCCAGAAGGGCCTGCATGAAGGCGACGTCGAAGGTTGCACCGGGGAAGGGCAGGATTGAGGCATTGGCCTTAACGAAGGAGGGAGTATGAGAACTGTTCTTCTGTTCTGAAGAGGATCTTGCAGTTCTCAGGATATCCGTATTAATGTCAATGCCGGTCACAAAATACCCATGAAGCGCCAGAGGAATGCTCACTTTTCCATTGGCACAGCCGATATCCAGTATACGGCAGCCGGGAGAGATGTACCTGTAGATGACCGGATCAAGCTCTATAGTTGGGATGTTTCCGGCTTTGATATTTTTCCATGGTGACAAGTTTCTTTGCATGGGAAACCTCAGGTTAATTAGAAATGGGTCTTAAACCAACATTTTTAATATAATCGTTTGCTTTTCTAACCTTAAATACAGACACCTAATAATCTTATTTCATATTTGAGGAACTTACGATGATCACTAAAGAAGAAGTAGAACACGTAGGCTGGCTCGCACGTGTCGAGATTGATGAGAAGGAATCCGATGTGTATGCAGAGAAGCTGAACTCAGTACTGGACTATTTCGGGCAGCTTGATGAGGTCGATACCAAGGACGTACCTCCGACCTACCACGTAATGGACGTTGTGAATGTATTCAGGGAGGATGTTGTGAAAGAATCGATGCCACAGGATATCGTGCTCTCTAATACCGAGCACAAGAAGGAAGGCAACTTCAAGTCCCCGAGGATAATGTGAGGTGGGATGTATGACAGCATGGACAGGCATTTCCGAAATAAAACAGAAGATAGCAGAAACTTCCGCAGAAGAGGTTACCGCCTCATATCTTGAAACCATAGGGAAAAGCTGTATCAACGGCTTTATCACAACCTGGGATAAGGCTCTTGAGGCGGCCAGGGGCATTGATACCGGCGGTCATGAAGGTCCTCTAGCAGGAGTGCCTATTGCTATCAAGGACAACATTTCCACAACCGGGCTGTCAACCACATGCTCCTCCAAAATACTGCAGGGATATGTTCCGCCCTATGATGCACACGTCATCGAGAAGCTCAGGGCGGCAGGTGCGGTGATACTTGGGAAGACCAATATGGACGAGTTCGCCATGGGCACATCCACCGAATCCAGTTACTACGGAGCTACTCTCAACCCATGGGATGCCGCCAGGGTCCCGGGAGGTTCATCAGGAGGCAGCGCCGCGGTGGTCGCTGCAGGCGAGGCACCCGTTTCACTTGGTTCGGACACCGGAGGCTCTGTAAGATGTCCCGCAGCTTTCTGTGGCGTTGTCGGGCTGAAACCGACCTACGGGTGCATCTCAAGATTCGGGCTCATCTCATATGCCAATTCTCTGGAGCAGATAGGACCCCTTGCAACTAACGTGGCCGATATTGCCACACTCATGGATGTGATCGCAGGATACGACCCCAGGGACAGTACATCCATCAACAGGGAGAACACTTACAGCAATGCCATGAAAGATGATGTCAAAGGTCTGAAGATAGGGGTTCCCGAGGAGTACTTCGGAGAAGGTATCGACGAAGATGTGGAAAAGCTGGTATGGGATGCCATCGGGAAGTACGAGGACATGGGAGCGTCCTGGAAAAAGGTATCGATGCCACATACAAAATACGCACTCGCATCATACTATATAATAGCCATGAGCGAGGCATCATCCAACCTTGCACGTTTTGACGGTACAAGATATGGTTTCCGTGCAGATGGCGATAACTGGCATGTCATGGCCTCAAAGACCAGGGCACAGGGATTTGGCGAAGAGGTCAAGCGCAGGATACTGCTGGGAACCTATGCACTCTCTGCAGGTTACCACGACAAATATTACCTTAAGTCACTCAAGGTCAGGACCCTTGTGAAACAGGATTTTGACAGGGCACTGGCAGAAGTTGATGTGCTCATGGGACCCACCATGCCGACACCGGCCTTCAGGATCGGTGAGAAGATCGATGACCCGCTCTCATTGTACCTTGCAGATGTCAACACAGTCCCGATCAACCTCGCGGGCGTACCTTCCATCTCGCTCCCCTGCGGATTTGTTGAAGGCATGCCTGTGGGATTACAGATAATCGGAAAACACTTCGATGAAAACACAGTACTCAGGGCTGCCTATAGCTTCGAGCAGAACACAGAGCATCATACAAGAAGACCCGGAGAGGTGGCATAATGGTTTACGAGAACCCTGACGGTGTCAGGATAGGACTGGAAGTACACGTCCAGCTGAACAAGCTCAATACTAAACTTTTCTGCGGCTGTTCCACTGACTACCACAACGACGAACCCAACACCCACGTGTGCCCTGTATGCCTGGGCCTTCCGGGATCACTGCCTGTTATTAACGAAAGGGCAGTGGAGTTCGCCATCCGGATAGGACTTGCACTCAACTGTGAGATAGTCGAACAGACCCAGTTCCACAGGAAGAACTACTATTACCCGGACCTGCCAAAGGGCTTCCAGACCACCCAGTATGATTACCCGATAGCCGGCAAGGGAAAAGTAGTCATCGAAGGTGAGGACGGGGAGCGTGTCATCAGGATCACACGTGCACATATGGAAGAGGACCCCGGCAAGCTGCAGCATATAGGGACCATCGAGAAATCCAAGGGAACTCTTATCAACTACAATCGTTCGGGTATGACGCTTATAGAGATCGTCAGCGAGCCCGATATGAGGAGCCCAAAGGAAGCCAGGCGCTATCTGGACAAGCTCAGAAGCATATTGGATTACCTGGAGGTCTTCGACGGAGACCTGGAAGGTGCCATGAGAGTGGATGCCAACGTTTCCGTATATGGAGGCGATCGCGCTGAGGTTAAGAACATTTCCTCGTTCAAGGGTGCTGAGAGGGCGCTTCTCTACGAGATAATGAGGCAGAAGAACCAGGTCAGGCGCGGTGAGAAGATCGTTATGGAGACAAGACACTTCGATGAAGCGAGGGGTGTCACCATCTCCATGCGTACTAAAGAGGAAGAACATGACTACCGCTACTTCCCCGAACCCGACCTCGTACCGCTGAGAGTTGCCGACAGGGCACCTGCGATCCTGAAGGCACTGCCTGAGCTGCCTGATGCGAAACGGGAACGTTTCCTGCAACAATACGGAATGTCCGGCATGCATGCAAGAGCACTCACCACCGAGATAAAGGTGGCCAACTTCTACGAAGAGGTCGCAGCGAAGGTCGATCCAAAGGATGCGGCTGTCTGGGTCGCCGATATCCTCAAGGGAGAGTTGAACTACCGGGACCTTGATATCGATGCTTTCGCCGTGGAGGACACTGTTGCAGTTATAGGACTCGTAACGGAGAACAAGATCACGGAGCAGAGCGGTGTTGAGATCATACGCACCGTCCTTGATCATGGAGGAAAACCTCAGGATATTGTCAAAGAGAGAGGCCTGCTCAAGGTGGAAGACGATATTGTAGCACAGGCAGTTGAAGAGGCGATAAATGAAAGTCAGGAGGCTGTGGCAGATTATCTTGCAGGCAAGGAAAAGTCCCTTAACTTCATCGTAGGCAAGGTCATGCAGAAAACAAAAGGACGTGCAGATGCCCGTGAAGCAAGGGAAAAGGTACTTGCAAAAATTAAGGGGTAGAGATAGAGGAGAATAACCCTCTTTCCGATATTCCTATATTTTTTAGTGCAGAATCCTGTAATTGCAATACAATTAACATAAGCTACACTGATCAAAGTTGCAAAGTGACATCACGAAGCTTGCATACCCTACTTTGCAATTTTTCTTCTATATACTAAATGTTAAGGATCAAGGTTTCCAAAGAAACCTTTTTTAAATCAACAGATAAAGCATTTACTTAAGATCGTGCTGTGATTCCACATTTACAAGGAAAGCCTCACCGCGCGGTGTGAGATAATACTCATAGGCACCGTCCTTTTCCTCTTTTTCGATGTACAGAGTATCTTCGAGCATGCGTAGATCAAAACTTGCGTGCATGTCATCGAGCTGGAACTCTTCTTTTATCTGATCGAACCTCATTCGACCCTGACCGAGCTTTTTGAGGATTCTCCTGCGGACAGGGTGTTGAAGGGCATTCAGTCCGGCTTTATGGTCCTCCGTAGGATTTGCCTTAAGCTTTCCCTCTTTCTTTGCTTTCTCGTACCATTCCTGCCGTTTTTTCATCAGATCGTCATCAGCCATAGTCATCCATCATTATTAATTAATATAGTATTAAATAGGCTTTGCTCGAGAGATTACAAGCAAACCATAAACATATATTCCTTGCAGATATTTCAATCTTTCAGGAACTGTCAACTACATTTTAGATTTAAAAGCTGATTTATGCTATCCATATTTCCCATTAAGGCTGATATTTTCTCGAATACTTCTTTAAGACGAGGATTTTAAGTAAAATACTCCGCCAGATCAGAACCGAGATTTCAGTACTCAATTCTGTGTTTTCTTGTGACGAGGCCATTCTCGCCAAAACAATTATATCTTTTGAACATCATGTAAGCAGCCTACCATTATTCTAATTAATCATATCACAATAATCAGGTGAAAATATGGCAAGATTTCCAGAAGCTGAAGATAGAATACTAAATAAGAAGATCTGCATGAAATGCAATGCACGCAACGCTTTCCGTGCAACAAGATGCCGAAAGTGTAACAACAAAAGCCTGCGTCCTAAATCCAAGGAATCCAAGGGTGGTTGATCCTTTTCATGCAAGTGGAAAAGTACCTTAACGATATTGCAGAACGCGAAGGTACAGTTCACTTGACACTGATCGACCCCGCATCCCAGTCTCCTGACGAAGCAGCAGAAATCGCCTTAGCTGCTGCACAGGGCGGCACGGATGCTATCATGGTCGGTGGTTCCACAGGAGCCGGAGGCATGCTGCTTGATCAGACACTTCTTAAAATAAAGGAAAAGACAGACAAACCAAACATCCTTTTTCCAGGAAATTCAGCAGGTGTCAGCCGCTATGCTGATGCAATCTTTTTTATGAGCCTGTTGAACTCCCGGGACATTAGTTTTATAACAAGCAATCAGGTCATGGGTGCTCCGGTGGTATACAAGAGTGGCATAGAACCCATCTCTATGGCATATCTTATAGTCGAGCCTGGAGGCACTGTCGGCTGGGTAGGGGATGCAAAGCTCATCCCAAAGAACAAAGCTGATATCGCAGTGGCCTATGCACTTGCAGGCAAATACCTGGGAATGCACTACACTTATCTGGAAGCAGGATCCGGAGCCGATGAGGCGGTAAGGCCTGAGATGATAGGTGCTGTCAAGCACGTCCTTGGTGACAATAAACTGATAGTTGGCGGAGGCATACGCGATGCAGTTACTGCAAAGAGATGTGCTCTTGCAGGAGCAGACATGATAGTCACCGGCACAATTGTCGAGAAAAGCTCTAACGTCACCGCCAGAATAGAAGAAATCGTATCAGCTATCAAGAGTTGAAGTAACCGGTTTCGGTTTTCCTTTTTACATATTTCATCATTTAATCAGAGGTTTGACAATGCTTGATGTATCCAACGTTATTAAGGAATATGACTTCAACAACAAGAAAAAGCGTGTTCTGGACAATATAAGTTTCAGTGTTGCTGATGGAGAGATACTGGGAATTACAGGTAAGAGCGGAAGCGGTAAAACTACCCTTCTGAAGATACTTCGTGGAATAGAGAGCTTTGATGAAGGTTCCTTCCAGCTCGGGGAGCTCAAAATAACCCCGGGTTCAGATAAAAGTAATATCAGGTCCCTCCAGCTAAGTACCGCAATTCATCTACAACGTAACTTCGGACTGTGGAGCGGTCCTGCAATTGATAACATAATCCGCAGGCTCAATTCCCGGTACACAGGAGACGAGGGACTTCCTGAACCCGATTCACTCTATTATGATGAAATGTACGAAGAAGCCATGGAGTACATCAGACTTGTCGGCCTTGAAGATAAAGCATTACATTCTTCAAATGTCCTCAGTGGCGGTGAGAAACAAAGGCTTATTATAGCCCGTCAACTTGCCGCGAGACCAAAACTGCTGCTTCTTGACGAACCGGTAACCATGACAGGCCCCGGTACTAAACAGGAGATACTGGATGTTATCAAAGAGATAAAGGGCAGACTTAAAATACCTATTGTCGTGGTCTCCCACCTGCCGGAGGTCCACCTCTATCTTTCTGACCGGGTGGCATATCTGGAAAATGGCAGGCTTCTTGAGCCGGGAGAGCCTGAAGTTGTTTTGAAACATTTCCTCAAGGAACTGAAAGAGCAGGTAAGATTGCCAGAGATCCGGGAAAAGGAGCCAGTTATAAAGGTCAGGAACCTGTCAAAACGTTTTTCATTGCTGAGGGTCGGAGAGGTGTTGAAGTTCGAAGATATCTCCTTTGATATAAACCGCGGGGAGATAACTGCAATGGTAGGCCAGTCAGGCGCAGGCAAGACAACACTTCTTAAGATGATAGAAGGCCTGAAAATTCCGAAGGAAGGGGAAATCAGTTACTCCCATAAAGGTGAATGGCTGAATATCCTCGAATTCACAAGACAGCGCCTGGACCTTCGTAAGAAGATCAGCATCATGCACCAGGAATTCACACTTTCACCCCATTCCACGGTCCGGGAGCAGATGGCTTTCAGGCTCAGGCTGAAAGGAGAAAAGTCACTTGGATACGCCAGGAAAAAGGCAGCAGAGATAGGAATCTCGGAGAAAGTGCTTGACATGCTGTACAGTCTTCCTGATGTATCAGAGGATGAAAAAGCGAAGATCATGCAACAGATAAACCAGAGTCCGGATATCTATGAACTTCTTTTCCCCCCCATCACCAAAGATAATGTGGATGAGCATGCAAAGGAGATCTTTAATGCCCTCGATCTGCCCATGGAAGTCCTTGATAAGACCCCCTACCAGATAAGCGGAGGAGAGCATGTGCGTGCATACATTGCACTTGCACTTGCGACAAATCCGGAAATACTGCTTCTTGACGAGCCCTTTGGAGATCTTGATCCGGTGACACTCAGGGACGTTACAAATTCCCTGAAGAGAATCAGCGATAATTTTGGAACTACCATTGTCCTGGTGAGCCACCACATGGACTTTGTAAGGGAAGTTGCACACAGAGCAATACTTGTGGACAAAGGCAAGATAATAATGGACGGAGGGCCTGAAGAAGTATGCAATAGGCTCATCGGAATGAGCCATGCGAGCTATCTTGAGCATGATCTCAGGGAACTGACATCCTGATATCGTATTACTCCAGCAAGCTCATCTCTTTTCTGGATTCTTTTTTCCTTCCGGACTACCCTTGTACAGAATAAGGTATTTATCAATCGACCTACAATTGATTAATGGATACCGCGTTAAAGGGAGATTATATAGACAGGGAAAACAGGATGAATAATTCTATATTTATGCCAGGAGGAGATATTTATGGGTTCCAGCAAAGGCAAGAGTCTTTTTCTCAGTTTTGCAAAACTTGTCTACTCACTGACTCAGGCAAAGCCGGAGGTTTCTTCTGAAGGAAGTACGATAACAGACTGGAATATCCTTCCCACAGAACCCTATGTAGGGGATATGCTAACGATAAAGGGAAGAACAGAACCTGATAAATCAATAGATGTTTCGGTTTCCTTTTCCAGAACCGTGAAGGTCTACAATGGCAGGTACGAATATGGTTTCAATGACATCAGAATACCAAAGGGAAAAAACCGCTTTTCGGTCAGATCAAGTCCGGTAAAAAACCTGAATTTCATAGTCCGGATGTTTATTGACTTTAAAAGGAGCTTTGATTCAAATAAAGGGGTCGCAGAGTTTGCGGAAGATAATGTTCCTCCCGGAACTTATGATATTGTCATTAACGGAGAAGCAATGGAAGGAGCAGAAGAGGTCTGCATAGATTTCACTGCTCTGGAAACAATGAAATCTGACAGTGAAGGGTACTTTGATCACAAATATGAGACAAACGCACTTCCAGAAGGTGACTTCACAGTAAGTACCGGAAACCTTGAAAAGAAAATAACATTAAGACAGGTAACTTAACCTGTCATTTAAAAAGGGAAAAGATCAAACTCCTTTCTGAGACATCAGTTTAATGAAGTCGGTAGACTCCATTACCGGACAACTCTCGATCAGACATATGTCAGACCACGGAAGATTGAACTCGGCAAATGCCTTCGGATCATCTGTTTCATATAGAAGGAAATATCTCCCACCGGAAATATCCACCCACTGATTGATTATGTTCACACCGGCCGGTGGTCTCAACTTTTTAAAGTGTTCAATGACCTTGTCACTGTTTTCTGGTTGCCATGTACTTATACCTAAGAATAACATTTTATCACTCCTGTTCTTAATGGTAAGAGGAGTATACACTTCATAGCCTATACCCAACTCCAACCAATACAATTTTGCAATGGTAATTATTTAACAATTTCCCCAAACATCACTATTTATGTAATATTGAACGACAATTCGATGATTATGGATTCTTTTCCATCATCCAAACATGAAAGGAACAATAGAATAAGCATATCTAATCATGGTGTCCGGGTTGTCATTACCGTTCTGATGGAATACGGCTTATCATTTGTACCTCCAGAACAGGTTGTATATAAAAGGTATACACCACAACTTAAATAACAGACACCGTCTATAAATTAGAGATATTCAAAACAAGAAGACCCAAAAATGGTGTGAAAATGACGGAGCCTAATGTAGAGAGAAAACTTGTGGAAATAATGCGCATTATCAGTGAAAGTGATAAGCCGGTAGGCGCACGACTTATAGCCGACGAAATGCACAATCGCGGTTATGCAATAGGCGAACGAGCCGTCCGATACCATTTAAGAATACTTGATGAGAGAGGTTTTACTAAAAAACACGGTTATATCGGCCGTACGATAACAGAACGCGGGAAAAAGGAACTCAGTGATGCATTGATCAGTGACAGGCTTGGTTTCATAATAACCAAAATAGAAGAGCTGATCTATCGGGCTGATTATGATCTCGATACAGGAAAAGGCAATGTTATCGTGAATATAAGTTATATCGACAAAGATGATTACGAAAACGCTGCTGATATTATAAGATATGCCATGTCCCACGGGGCATCTATCAGCCCGAAGGTCGGCATCCTGGAAGAGGAAACCGACGAGTATGATATCTATGTTCCGGAAGGGAAGGTTGCCATGGCAACCGTATGCAGCATCACTTTTGACGGTCTTTTGCTGAAGAACGGGATTCCCACACTTCCTGCGTACGGAGGGTTGATGCAAATGGAGGACAATAAGCCTGAAGGGTTCATTGACCTGATATCCTATAGCGGAACATCCATTGATCCCATCAAGATATTCCTCAGAAGGAAATCTACCTCCATTCTCCAGGCTATCGACACAGGCAACGGTAAAATGCTTGCGAACATACGTGAAATACCCGCATCAGCTGCCAGTAAAGCAGAGATCATGATGGAACATGCAAAAAAGAATGACATCTGTGGGCACATATGCATAGGAGACCCTGGAATGGATGTTCTCTACGCTCCTGTTGAAAGGGGAAAAATCGGCATCCCTATAATGGCAGGGATCAATTCGGTAGCTGCTGTTGAAGAAGCAGGCATCCTGATCGAAACACATCCGGTATCTACAGTTATGGAATACCGGAAAATGGAATTACTTTGATCAATGACCATGAAACTGGATCATTGCATATCCGCAATGTCCCGGAATTTCTTTACAGCATTAATCATTGACAAATAAACCCTGCCAAATTCTCCGGAAAGTATCGTGTACGCCTGCACGCTCGTAATACCGGTATATATTATGGCGTGATAAAACCCTTAGACATCATTTTTTTTGTCCACTTTTTCTTCCGATTGAAGTGAAGATTGAAACGTTTATTCCCTAGGTTTTGTAGCATTTCTCCACGTCCTATCTGCCGGACAGCCTTACCCTCATACCCATAGGGAGTCCTGTTTATTTCAAAACCGGTAGAATGCCGGTCTGTATCTTTTTCTGTTGCACCGAAGCGGCAGTAGTAATTGAACTTTGTTTGTTTGACACCCCTTTTTTCCTGCAATCAATGTTCTATTGAGCCTCTGCCCTGCCGTCCGGAATAAAAGCGGAAAAATAGAAATAGAACTGTTAATTTTTTTTATTCAGCAGTAAGAATGAAATGTCCATAGATCAAGTATTTTTGTATAATTCCGGTGTTTGAAATAAGATGTATGTTAAATTTTCAAATTCACTTATACAGTGTGTTAATTTGCAGACAGTAATAGAAAAATTTAAATATTATTAAGTCTACACATAGAAGCCGTGTTCCTATAACAGAGAAAATAGGTGTATATTCATGTACAGAGCATTACAAAAAAATAATTACAAGACGATGTGGCAGTCTTTACTGCTACTCAGTATCATATTTATGGTGTTTGCCGTACCCGGTTCAGCACAGTCGGTTGAAGAGAACGCAGCATCTATCGAGATTCTGGAGACTGCCCTCACATTCATGTGGCTGATTATCGCAGGTGCCATTGTGTTCCTGATGCACGCAGGTTTCTCACTTGTTGAGATAGGCCTGACGAGAACCAAGAACACAGCCAATATTCTCATGAAAAATCTCATGACGATCTGTCTTGGCATAATAGTATACTGGGCAGTCGGATGGGGCATCATGTACGGTGCAGACTACGCAGGTCTTATAGGTATTGACCAGTTCTTCCTGATAGGAGCTGATAATGCCCTGTGGAACAGCTGGTGGTTCCAGATGGTATTCGCAGCAACCGGTGCAACCATCGTTTCCGGTGCAATGGCTGAGAGGACGGATTTCAAGGCATACCTCGTTTACACGGTACTTATGGTAGCACTTATCTACCCGGTCTACGGGCACTGGGTATGGAGCGGTTCAGGAATCCTTACAAGTGGTTTCCTTGTTGATGCTATCGGTGTTGCACACCATGATTTTGCAGGTTCCGGTGTTGTACACTCAATTGGTGGATACGCAGCTCTTGCCGGTGTAATGATCGTAGGTGCAAGGATTGGAAAGTTCAAGAACGGTAAGCCGTTGGCAATACCGGGCCACAGTCTTCCGCTGGCATTTTTGGGCACCCTTATCCTGGCATTCGGCTGGGTAGGATTCAACGGTGGCAGTACCCTGGATGCAAACGACCCGTTCGTCAGTCTTGTTATAGTAAATACCTTCCTTGCCGCGGGAGCCGGATGTATAACTGTCATGGCCATTACATGGATGAAAACAGGAAAGCCGGATCCATCACTTACAGCAAACGGGCTTCTTGCAGGTCTTGTAGCTATCACGGCACCATGTGGATCGGTTAGTAACTGGGCAGCAGTTGTCATCGGTCTTGTAGGTGGTATTATAGTATACGCAGGTGTAATGTTCAATGAGAACGTGCTCAAGGTGGATGACCCTGTAGGTGCCATCGCAGTACACGGATATTCCGGTAGCTGGGGATTACTTGCAGTAGGTATCTTTGCACTGGGAACCGGCGAGGGTTCAATCGTTGCCGATGCAGCATACACAGCAGAAGCAGCAGGACTTCTCTATGGAGGATACCAACTATTCCTGATTCAGGCAGTTGCAGTAGTACTTAGTATAGTATGGGCATTTGGTGTCTCATATGTCATCTTCAAGCTGATAGATGTAACTATCGGACTGCGCGTATCCGAAGAGCACGAGATAGAAGGCCTGGATGTTGTTGAACACGGTATCAGTGCATACCCGGAGTTCCTTATTGCAAAGGAGTGATCTAAATGAGAAAAATAGAAGCAATCATAAGGCCTACCAAGATCCATGAGGTCAAGGACGCACTGGAAGAAGCAGGATACGAAAGTATCACTGTGACAGATGTAAAAGGCCGTGGTAAGCAAAAAGGTGTTATGCAGCAGTGGAGAGGACGCAAATATTGTGTTGACCTGCTGCCAAAGATCAAAATGGAGGTAGTTGTCAATGATAATGATGCCGAGAATGTTGTAGACATCATCATGAAAAGCGCTGCAACTGGTTCTATCGGTGACGGAAAGATCTTTATCTACCCTGTGGAGAAGATCTTCAGGATCCGTACAGGCGAGACCGACGGAGATGCGCTTTAAGCGCTTTCTTCCTTTTTTTTATTATTGCGAACGGAAACAACGGGTAAATATCCGCATATCAGATTCCCAATAATCTGGTGAACTACCCCGAAGCTAAAAACTTCGTGGCTTCCTGTTTCATCCCTTGAACCATTGTTCACAAGTCCACAGGCTCTTCCCCTCGTTCCGAGGGTGCTTACATTCCTATTAAGTTCTGCTCTTGAAGAGCGAATTTCTTAATGTTGATAGAGGCATTTATGTCCCTATCATGATTGGCATTGCATTCCGGGCATTTCCATTTTCTGTCTGCTAATGTCATGGAACTGTTATGAAATCCACAAACATTACAGATTTTTGTACTTGGCTCGAATCTTCCGATGCGGAGAATTGTCTTTCCGTACCATTCAGCTTTATATTCGAGTTTTGTTATGAAGGAAGCCCACGAAGCGTCAGTTATGTGTTGAGCCAAACAATGATTTTTAAGCATACCGGAGACATTGAGGGTTTCTACTGCTATGGCTTGGTTCTCGCTAACGAGCTTTGTTGAAACCTTATGTTGGAAATCGTGTCTCTGATTTCTTATTTTTTCATGGAACTTGGCTACTTGTTGACGGGCTTTATTTCTGTTCTTTGAGCCTTTCTGTTTTCGAGATAGGCGTTTTGAAAGAACCTTAAGTTTCTCCATGGAATTTTTAAGGTGTCTTGGATTGTCGATTTTATCACCATTAGAAGTGATAGCAAAATTCTTGATACCTACATCTACTCCTACGGTATCGTTTACGGAGAAATCCGATTTTTCCGGAAATTCCCGGTTGTCGTCTACAAGGATACTAATGTAATATTTTCCTGTAGATGTACGGGATACTGTAGCTGTTTTTAAGTCACCGTCACCTAATGAACGATGGAGAATAGTTTTAACGTTGCCTATTTTTGGAAGGTATATGCGGTTATTTTCAATATCAACTTTGTAATTTTGAGGAACATTGTACGCCTGTACTGGGTTTTTCCGTGACTTGAATTTCGGGAATCCTTTCTTTTCCCGAAAAAATTTTGTAAAGGCATTGTCGAGATTGAGGGTAGCACCCTGTAATGACTGAGAGTTAACTTCTTTGAGCCAATCGTGCTTTCCGTCTCTTTTCAACATTGTTATTCCTTTATTCAGGTCGAATCTTGAAATTGATTTACTGTCCTGTTCATAGGTTTTGATTTTTTGTTCTAAACCCCAATTATAGATGAATCTACATGCTCCGAAATGCTGAAAGAACTTCTCTTCCTGCTCTTTTGTAGGATACATCCTATACTTGCAGGCTTTTAACATACAAACATATATTAGAGTTAACGTTATTTATAGTTTACGTTAATGAAGTAATATTGTGGAGTATAAACGGTAATAGAATACATACGGAATCAGAGGCGATGGACGCTTACATCCCCTGTGTTCCATTTCAAAGAAATGGAACTCCCATTAAATCTTCGATTTAATGTGAAGCTAAAGACATAGGGGTTTTACACTCCTCTTATAAAAAGCTTGAATCTACAACCACATATAAATTCAAAACATAATATATTATATATTATAATAATATTGTATATGGATGTGAGTAGTAAACAAAAAATATTGATCGTTGATGATGAGAAGATCAACGTAGCAATCCTTACTTCATATCTTTGTGAAACTTATGATGTTATCACTGCACCTACCGGGAAAGAGGGGCTTGAATTAGTGAAAAAAGAGGAGCCAGACCTCATACTTCTTGACGTCGTTATGCCTGGAATGGATGGTTTTGACGTATGCAGGATAATAAAAAAGGACTACGAACTCGATTTTATACCAGTTATAATGCTCACATCCCTGACATCCAGGGACGATCACCAGAAAGGCATTGAAGTAGGTGCTGATGACTTTTTGAAAAAACCTGCTGACAGATTCGAACTCGACAAGAAGATCACCTCCCTCCTGCGGATAAAGGAGCAGCATGACAGCTTACTTACCGAGCTTGATAAGGCTCACAAATATCTTGATTATGTAGGAATACTGATTGCGGTCCTCGATCCTGAGTACAAGCTCATTCATATCAATAAGAAAGGTGCTGATTTTCTCGGCTATAACAGAATTAACATTATGAACAGGAACTGGATCGACCTGTTCGTTATCGATAGTTGCACCAGGGACGTAAAAAGCACATATGATAACCTGCAAAGAGGACTGATTGAGCAGAATGAATACCACGAATATCCCCTCGTCACAAAAACCGGTAAAGAAAAGTTGTTCAAGTGGTATGATTCCGTCCTGACCGATTCAAAAGGAGACGTAACCGGAATCCTGATATCAGGAGAGGACATCACTGAAAAAAGGAAAGCTGAGATCAAGTTAATGGAATATGCAAGCCAGCTGGAGCGTTCCAACGAACTTAAAGACCTCTTTACAGATGTCCTTCGCCACGACCTGCTAAATCCTGCAGGGCTCATAAAATCATTTACCGAGATCCTTGAAGAAACGGATACCGACGAGAAACAGAAGCACCTCATAGGAAACATAAACCGTTCAACATCAAAGCTTATAGATCTGATCGAAGGAGCAGCCCGGCTTGCAAAACTCGAGTCCATAGAAGAAGTAACTTTTGTCAGATATGATATCGGTTCCATTTTGCAGGATGTTGTGAACAGATATTCACCGGACATAGATAAAAAGAGGATCAAACTGGATAAACTGCCGGATCATTCATATCCCGCGATGGTAAACCCCATGATTGAAGGGGTTTTCAGTAATTTGCTGTCCAATGCCATCAAGTACAGTCCCGATGATAGTACTATTGAGATAAAGATCGATGACCTGCAAGACAAATGGAAGTTCAGCATCACAGACCAGGGAGATGGAGTTCCGGATCTTGAAAAAGCAAAAGTATTCGAGCGTTTCAAACGTCTCCACAAAGAGAATGTACGGGGTACTGGCATAGGCCTTGCAATCGTAAAAAGAATAATTGACCTGCACGATGAAGATGTAGGGGTCGCGGATAATCCGGAAGGCCAGGGAAGTATATTCTGGCTGACACTGAAAAAAGCTTAGTAACCAGAAATGATTTTCTATTTTTAGACAACTATCATTGCAGTTTATGCCACTTTAAAAGGTAAAATCTGCCTGCCAACCGTAGTAAACATCTGTAAAAAAAGGACAGATCACTGCCATTCTCTTTACTTTTTTTAGTGACTGAACTTTCTGCTTACCAGGAATGCAACGGATATAAAGACCAAAACCAGATTCTGCCTTGACTCAAAGATTCCATAATATAGCTGAAAGTCTCCCAAATACCATTATATAGGTGTTTGCTTAAATCGGACTGGATTTGAAGGTTTTAATAGCAAATCTGCAGATCATATATACATATACTATTTTTTAAACAAATTATGTCTTTCGACTTCAAGCTAGCTTTTTTTCTCAAAAAAGACAAAGGCCATAATAAACCATAATAAATAGATTTATGTACTATTAAATGGTACATAGGATTCCGTTGTACTATATAAGCAAGGCAGCTCCAAAACAGTACAACACAATCAACTACAAAGTACAGAAGGAAAAGACCATGCGACAAGTAGCAATATACGGAAAAGGCGGAATAGGCAAGTCAACAACAACACAGAATCTGACAGCAGCACTCGCCATTATGGGAAAAAATATACTGTTAGTAGGATGTGACCCAAAGGCAGACTCAACAAGAATGCTCCTTGGAGGTCTTAACCAGAAGACAGTACTTGACACATTAAGAACAGAAGGCGATGAATCTGTAGAACTGGCCAACCTGATCCAGCCGGGCTTCGGAGGAATCAAATGTGTAGAATCCGGCGGACCGGAGCCAGGTGTCGGCTGTGCAGGAAGGGGGATCATCACATCAATAAACCTGCTTGAAAACCTTGGTGCATACGAAGAAGACCTGGATTATGTTTTCTATGACGTACTCGGTGATGTAGTGTGTGGAGGTTTTGCAATGCCAATCCGTGAAGGAAAAGCACAGGAGATCTACATAGTTGCCAGTGGTGAACTCATGGCGATCTATGCAGCAAACAACATCTGCAAGGGTATCCAGAAGTACGCAAAGGGGGGTGCACGTCTTGGCGGGATTATCTGCAACAGTCGAAAGGTAGACGGAGAACGTGAGCTCCTTGAAGCATTTGCAGAAAGACTTGGAAGCAAACTAATTCACTTTGTACCAAGAGACAACATTGTACAGCGTGCTGAGATCAACAGGAAGGTAGTTATCGAATTCGACTCGGAATGCGACCAGGCACAGGAGTACCTTACACTGGCAAACAACATCGAGAACAATGACCTGTTCGTAATCCCAAAACCAATGGAAATGGAAGATCTGGAAGCAATGATGCTGGAATTCGGAATAATTGAACTGTGAGGTGGAAAACAAATGCAGATGATTCGTGCAATCGTCAGGCCTAACAAGGTATCTGACATCGTAGAAGAACTCGAAAAAGAAGGCTACGTATCCCTTACCAAGACAGATGTTTTTGGAAGAGGTAAACAGAGAGGTATCCATACAACTGAAGTACAATTTGACGAGCTTCCAAAGACAATGCTCATGATGGTAGTTGAAGATGAAGATAAGTCAAAAGTTGTTGAAATAATAAAGAGCTCAGCTCACACAGGAAAGTATGGAGATGGGAAGATCTTCACTAACCCGGTTGAAAGCTCTTACACGATACGTACCGGTGAATGCGGACTTTAAAACCGGAGAGGATCTCAAATGAAGGAAATAACAGCAATCATCCGCATGAATAAAGTGCACAAGACCCTTGATGCACTTTCAGAGTGCGGATACCCTTCTTTCACCGTGGAAAAGGTGATGGGCAGAGGAAAACAAAAAGGACTGTGCTATGAATTCGATCCGCCACTTCCTGAACAGGAAGGGGTCTCGTCAAAGAACTGCATACCCTTCATCCCAAAGCGTCTTTTCACTATAGTTGTCGATGATAAGGCAGCAGACAAAATCGTTCAAAGAATAATCACCATCAATCAGACAGGCCATGCAGGAGATGGAAAGATCTTCGTAACAGATATACCTGAATCCTACAGGATAAGGACGGGAGAAGAAGGAAATATCACAGTCGAAAGGGAGGAACAATGAGTTCTGAAATTGAATCCTCACAGAATATCGTCGATGAGATGATGAAGATTTATCCTGAAAAAGTAGCAAAGGACAGGAGAAAACACTTCGTTGTCAAGGATTCCTGCGACACAGAGCAGCATATCGAAGCTAACAGCAAAGTAATACCCGGCATCATGACAAATCGTGGTTGCGCCTTTGCCGGTGGTAAGGGTGTGGTAATGGGACCCATCAAGGACATGGTTCACATCGTTCACGGACCAATTGGATGTGGATATTACACCTGGGGAACCAGGCGGAATATGGGTAAGGCTGAAAACGGTGGCGACAACTACCTGCAATATAGTTTTTCCACAGACATGGTAGAAACGGATATCGTGTTCGGTGGCGAGAAGAAACTCAAGGCAGCTATTGATGATGCTGTGAGGATATTCAAACCCGGTGCGATCTCCATATGTGCAACATGCCCTGTAGGACTTATCGGTGACGACATAGAGGCGGTCGCCCTGGAAGCAGAACAAGAACATGGCATCAAGGTCATGGGACTTCGCTGTGAAGGTTACAGAGGTGTAAGCCAGTCAGCCGGCCACCACATTGCAAGTAATGTGCTCATGGAACACGTGGTCGGTACTGAGGAACTGGAAGACCCCACTCCCTTTGACATAAATATATTCGGCGAGTACAACATCGGTGGAGACCTCTGGGAGATCAGGCCGATATTCGAAAGAATAGGATATCGTATCGTCTCAAGTTTCACAGGGGACGGATCATTCCACAGTCTTGCAAAAGCACACAAGGCAAAGCTTAGCATCCTGCTGTGTCACAGGTCAGTCAATTACACCAACCGTATGATGGAACAGAAGTACGGAGTTCCATGGCTGAAGGTAAACTACGTTGGAATAGAAGGTACGAAGAAGTCACTAAGAAAAATGGCAAAGTTCTTTGATGACCCTACACTGACAAACAAGACTGAAGAAGTGATCAAAGAAGAAATTGCAAAGATCGAACCAGAACTTAAGAAGTACAAAAGGAAGCTTGCAGGCAAGAAGGTCTTCATCTACTCAGGAGGGTCCAGATCACACCATTACCAGAACCTTTTCGAAGACCTTGGTATGAAGGTGCTTGTGGCAGGATACCAATTCGCACACCGCGATGACTACGAAGGCAGACAGGTCCTCGAAGGCATGAAGGAGAAGGCCTCAAGTGGAATGCTTGAAGATCTCCACTACGAGATGGAAGAAGGATTTGAGCCTGCTATCAGTGAAGAACGTATGCAGGAACTCAAGGAAAAGCTTGGACTTATGGACTACGAAGGAATGTTACCTGAAATGAAGGACGGAACAATCGCAGTAGACGACCTCAACCACTATGAAACTGAGTTCCTCATAAAGGAACTCAAGCCGGACCTGTTCTGTTCAGGGATCAAGGACAAGTATATGGCACAAAAGATGGGGATTCCATCCAGACAGATACATTCCTATGATTACAGCGGACGTTACACTGGATTCTCTGGTGTTTTGAACTTTGCAAGAGACATAGATATGGCAGTGAACAACCCAACATGGAGCCTGATGAAAGTCCCGTGGAAGGCAGAATAAGGGAGGAATAGAAAATGTTAGATTATACTCCAAAGGAAAGCGTTCAGCGTGATGCACTGGTGATCAATCCTGCCAAGATATGCCAGCCCATTGGTGCAGTTTACGCTGCAATGGGCATACACAACTGTATGCCACATAGCCATGGGTCACAGGGATGTCTGTCATACTTAAGGATGTGCCTTACCAGACACTACAGAGAACCAACAACAGGCACAAGCAGCAGTTTCTATGAAGGAACAGCTGTTTTCGGTGGTGCATCCAATCTCAGGCAGGCACTTAGCAACATTGAAGCAGTTTACACACCTGAGGTCATTGCCATTCACACAACCTGTGTGGCAGAGACCATCGGTGACGATGTGAACCAGATCATTGAAGATGTCAAAATGGAAGAACTCATTGACCCGGACATTAAGTTATGTGCTGCATCAACCCCGAGTTATGTAGGCTCCCACGTAACAGGCTATGATAACATGGTAAAGTCATTCGTCACAACCTTTGCCCAGAAGTCAAAGCCAAACGGCAAACTCAATATAATACCAGGTTTCGTTGATCCGGGAGACATCAGGGAAATTAAAAGAATACTCTCTATATTGAATGTCCCGGCTATCGTATTCCCTGACCAGACAGAGGTGTTCGATTCCGGTCTTTCCGGTGACGGATCACTTTACGCAAAGGGCGGGACATCCATCGGAGATGTGGAAGACAGTGCAAACTCACTTGGAACCATTGCACTCTGTGGCATGGCCGGCGGTGCAGCAGCAACCGTATTCAAGAACAAGTTCAAAATGCCTGTACAGATAGGACCGATACCCATCGGTGTACGTTACACTGACAGGTTGATCATGAAGATAGCCGAACTTGCAAACGTACCAATTCCACCGGAAATAGAGCAGGAAAGGGCAAGGGTCGTTGACATGATGACAGATGCCCATGCACACTACTATGGAAAGAAAGTAGCCATTTTCGGAGATCCTGACATCATCCAGGGTCTGACAAGCCTGGTGCTTGAGATGGGAATGGAGCCAACAGTAATTCTTTCAGGTACTGTTAGCAAGAAGTTCGAAGAGGAAATGTCAGAAATGGTACATCCATTGTATCCGGATTCACAGATACTTACGGGAGCTGACCTTTTCACACTCCATCAGGTCATCAAGAACGAGCCTGTGGATATGCTGATCGGGAACACTTATGGTAAGCACATAGCACTTGCTGAGGAGATCCCGTTGATCAGGGTGGGATTCCCGATAATGGACAGGGCAAACCTGCATCACTTCCCATTAATGGGATATGCAGGAGCAGCCCGCATGATCGAGTGGATAGGGAACACTTTCCTGGACATAAAGGACAAGACAGTCCCTGAAGAAGAACTAGAGGTCGTACAATAACGGCCTCACATATTATTTAGGAGTGAGAACATGCCAGACATTACAAGCGTGATAAGTACGCTGGATGAAAGACAGCCATACATAGCCCTGAAGCAGGCAAAAAAAAGCAGCGAACTTGCATGCGACAATACATCCATCGCCGGTTCAATGAGCCAGAGAGCCTGTGTATATTCCGGAGCCCGCGTGGCACTGAATCCCGTTACCGATGCTATACACCTTGTACACGGTCCAATCGGATGTGCAAGTTATACATGGGACATCAGAGGTAGCCTTTCAAGTGATAAGGAAACGTTCCGTACCAGTTTTTCAACTGATATGAAGGAACTGGACGTAGTATTCGGTGGTGAGAAAAAACTCTCAAAGAGCATTGAAGAGCTGGCCAAGCTATACAACCCACCGGTCATCTTTGTCTATTCAACCTGTATTGTCGGTATAATCGGTGACGATCTCCTGGCAGTTTGCAAAGAAGCAAGTGAAAAGGTTGGCATTCCTGTATTGCCTGTGCAGTCAGAAGAATTCAAAGGAACGAAGTCCGACGGATACAAGGCAGCATGCAACGCACTTATGCAACTGATCGGAACAAAGGAACCTGAAATAACTTCAGAATACAGGATTAACATACTAGGTGATTACAATGTGGCAGGAGATGTCTGGCTGGTAAAGCCCCTCTTTGAGAAAATGGGAATACAAGTGATAACTTCCATGACAGGAGATGCAACAGCAGACAGCATCTCGAAGGCACACGGAGCTCAGTTGAATCTGGTGCAGTGCTCAGGATCCATGACATATCTCGCGAAGTGGATGGACAAGGAGTACGGAATTCCTTTCCGCAAGGTGAGCTACTTCGGGATAGAAGATATCGCCATCGCATTAAAGACAGTAGCTGAGTTCTTCGATTCCGAAGAGATGAAGAAGATAGCCGAAGGTATAATCGAGCAGGAAACAAAGAGAATAATGCCCGAGATCGAGACGATCAGGAATAAACTCCGGGGAAAGACTGCTGCGATATACATGGGAGGTGCTGCCAAGGCACTTACACTCATAAAGGGCTTTCGGGAACTTGGAATGGAAGTCGTTATAATAGGCACACAGACCGGAAAGCGGGATGACTACAGGCAGATCAGTTACCAGGTAAAGGATGGAACGGTCATTGTAGATGACGCAAACCCGCTGGAACTTGCAGACCTTATTGTAAAACAGAAGGCAGACCTCATGGTTGCAGGTGTCAAGGAAAGGTTCCTGGCCTACAAGCTTGGTGTCGCTTTCTGTGATTTCAATCATGACAGGGTCATTGAGTTCGAAGGTTACGACGGATTCCTCAATTTCGCAAGGGAACTCGATTCATCCATAAGCAGTCCTGTCTGGAAGGTATACGGAAGCAAGCTTAAACCCGCAGTGGACGCAAGCATCCGTACAAAAAATGATTCCGGCCTGAAACCACAACATAAAACAAAACCAGAAGAAATGAAAAAGGAAAGAGACAATATGCATGATGTCAACGCCACAGCACTGCAGGAGTCCGTAGCATGACCGAGAGGAATTATTCTACAGTCAACCCATGTATCATGTGCCAGCCAATAGGCAGTGTGATAGCATTCAAGGGAATAGAGGATTCCATGGTACTGCTCCATGGCTCCCAGGGATGCAGCACATATATGAGGCTGCATCTTGCACACCACTTCCAGGAGCCAGTGGACATAGGGTCGAGCTCCCTGAGCGAGAAAGGTGCTGTATATGGCGGGAGCGAGAACCTCAAGAAGGGATTGAAGAACCTCATCCTGCGTTACAACCCAAAGGTGATCGGTGTTTCCACTACCTGTCTTGCCGAAACAATCGGGGACGACATCGGAAGTATCATTGCAGATTTCAGAGAAGAAGAGGACCTTGCAGATGAAATAATGATAATCCCGGTCCCCACACCCAGCTATGAGGATAGCCATAACAGTGGTTACATCAAGGCAGTGGAAGCCATTGTGAAACAATTCACGATCCACGAATCCGGAAACGAGATCTTCAACAATAAACTCAATGTTGTACTTTCAGAGAACATATCACCAGAAGACACACGTGAACTAAAGAAGATACTATCAGATACATTAGGCTCTAATTCTTTCATACTCCTGCCGGATATATCGGAGACATTTGACGCACCCATGACAGGAAAACTCCAGAAGATATTTCCCGGAGGAACCACTCACTCAGATATAGCGGATATGAAGAACAGTGCTGCAACAATTGGCCTGGGAATAACTAACAATAACAAAGCAGTCAGTTATCTGGATAAGACATTCGAGATCCCTTCCCATAATCTGCCACTGCCCATCGGTCTGGAGTACACTGACAGGTTGCTCACTGAACTGTCCGGGATCGCAGGAACGGACATACATGAGGATTACCAGAAGGAAAGAGGGCGCCTGATAGATGCAATGGTGGACGCACATAAATACGTGTATGGCACAAAGGTGGCCATCTATGGAGACCCGAACAATGTCTTAGGAATACTTTCCCTCGCACTTGAGAATGGAATGCACCCTTTACTGGTCGTGGCTTCCAGCAAGTCACCCAGATTCGCGGAATATGCTATGGAGAGGGTCAGGCAGGTGAAGCCGGACTGTGATGTGACGGTCCTAGAGGATGTGGACTTCGATGCGTTCAATGACGCGGTAAAAAAGGCAAAGCCTGAGATGCTGATAGGCAATTCCAATGGCAAATACATTTCAAAGGACATAGGAATTCCTCTTGTCAGGATCGGGTTCCCGATTCACGACAGGGTCGGAGCCCAGCGGATGTTGGCCATAGGATATCGCGGAGCAATGGAAATGCTGGACAGGATCACGAACACAATCCTGGAAGCGCAGGAAGAGAAACTCGCTGCGAAATGGTCCGAACCGGAAAGTTATGTTCCGCTCGGCGAGGATTCGTTTCACTCCGCAGAAGCTTGAAGAAAGTATCCCTGAATAAAAAAAAGGAAAGATCTGGCAGATCAATGTATCCAGACTACCTCTGGCTCCTGTCTGGGAGGTCTCTCCCGGACCTTGCCTTCATATCCGAATACAATGGGTGCTATCACGCGGTAATCATAAGGTATCCCAAGTTCGCTCATGAACTCCACATTGTCCTGGATGAAGCAGGCAGTACCTACCCAGCAACTGCCAATACCCATTGAATGAGCTGCAAGCATCATGTTCTGCGCACACATGGCGCAATCATAATCTGTAGTGAAACCGGCATTACTCCCAAGTACAATGACGAGCACAGGGGCCCCATAGAAAATGTCGAACTCTTCCTGCTTCAGCATCTTCTTAAAGTCAGCAATGTTGTCATTCGGCACATCTTCAAGTTGTGCAAGCAACTTCGGCTTACAGTAGTCGGACATCCTTGTCATCATTTCCCTGTTCTGTACGACTACAAAGAACCAGGGCTCCGATCCGAAACCCGTAGGAGCATGGATTCCAGCATCTATTATCTTATTTATGGAATCCTCACTCACCTGCTTATCAACATAATCACGGACACTTCTTCTTGTTTTTATGTTCCGTATTATATCATTTTCTTCCCCCACCATTTATTTCACTCCTTCTTTCTTGATTGCTCGAACTCCTTCCTGGAAATCTGAGGAAGGTCATCAGGATCGTCAACATCCTTATGAACATAAAGACCGCACCAGCAACGTTTCATTGCATCGAAGTGCTCCCTGTGAAAAGGTATGCAAGGGCATACCAGCTGCATATCATGTTCCCTCTCACCGGTCAAACCCTGGCACGGACAGAAAGGGCTGCCTTTCTCCTTTTCCAGCATTACTTCCTGTTCCAGCAGAAAATCGACAAGTTCCTCATCAGGGCTGTACTTGTATCCCAGCGGATCGATCACACGCTGGAACATTGTCCTTAACTGTTGTTTACGTTTCTCTGTATCCATCAGTTCCCCTTCATGATTCCAGTAATTTTGAATACTTCTGGGGATTGTAGCCTACGACTACATCATCTCCTATTTTGACAAATGGGAAGGACATCTCCTCACCATGTGACTTACAATCCTCCATGATAGATCTGCGGGTTTTTTCATCAGCTTTATCATAATCTATATACTCAAAGGGAATATCATGTTCCCTGAAGTATTTCTTTGCCCTCATGCACCAGGGACAGGTACTCAGGGTGTACATTACCACTTTCTTCATTAAAGATCACCTTTCATGTTCACAAAGACCTGACCGTCAGAGACCTTAGTACCATAGACAGTATCCTTTATCTCTGATGCAGCGAGAAACTCACCGTTCCTTATATCAAATTCCCAGTCGTGGCAAGGGCATTTTACAATGAATCCTTTCAGAGTTCCTTTTGAAAAGGGACAGCCCATGTGAGGACACTTATTGGACATTGCATAGAAGTTCCCCTCCTGCCTGACCAGCAGTATTGCATTGCCTTCAAGAAGCAACGGTTTTTTCTCACCGTCGGCAAGTTCATTCTCATTTATAGCAAAAACCCATGAAACCAAAAACTTCACCTTCTACCAGAGATCTATCTTTTCAGAACAGGACCCTTATTTCCTGTCTTCTGTAGTATTATCATAAGCTTCGAGAGTTGTGCCATCGTTCCCAGTGTTTTCGCTGGTCGCCGTGCCATATTCCCAACCATGGCAATCATATAGAGAATTAACTGACTCGCCCTTCTTTGAAATAATAACAGAAGTCCTCTTTGCTCTGACAAACTCTGATTTTTCTTCCATCTGATCATTTTCTTCCGTTGCAAAGAACCAGGATTTCTCCGGCATCTGATAACCTCCCATATTAAGCAGGGATTCAAAAATATAAATAATTGTCGTGAATGGACCTACAGGATTAAGGAAATGTATTATTTACCCGGTGCTGAAAATAGCGATATTCCTTCACGACCAGGAACATACTCAAAAGACCGGCCATAAAATCAGATATCGGAAAGACCATCCATACTCCCGAGACATCAAAATAGTACGGAAGGAGGATTACCAGAGGTTTAAGGAAAAGTATCTGACGGTACATGGACAGTAAAAAAGAAGGTCTTTGGAGCATTTCCATGCCTGTGTCTGAAATAAAAACATGATATATCCTCGAATAGTATAAATAGCTTGATACGGATTAACACAGTACCACAGGTCAATTATAAAAGTGTCAAGAGCATTGATTAACTAATTTGGAGCTAATGATCAAGATCGGAATGGAGAACAGGCATGAAAATAGCGATACTTGGAGGAACAGGCAATATAGGTAAAGGGTTCGCACTTCGCTGGGGGCAGAAACACGATATGATCATCGGTTCCCGCAATGCTGAAAAAGCAGAGAAGTTCGCTGCAGAGTACAGAGATATACTGAAAAGACAGGGCTATAATGCAAATATCACCGGCAGCGACAATAAAAATGCAACTGAGGAAGCCGAGATAGTTGTTATCGCTATTCGGTACAATCAGCTTCGGTCTTTGATAGATCTGATAACACCTGTGATCGGTAAACAGATATTTATCAGTGTTGTCGTACCCATGGAAAAGAACCTGTGCTACATCAGTCCCAATGCCGAACCCCGCACCATACCTATCACAAGCGACCAGTTCAATGCCGACTATTTCTGTTTCACAATGCCTGAGGCGGGAAGTGCTACACAGGAGATTGAAAATATGTTACCTGCAGGAACAGAACTGGCATCCGCATTTCACACAGTCCCTGCGAAAAAACTTGCAGATCTTGAACTTGAACTCGATTACGACATAGGGGTATGTGCAAATTCCGAATACTCAAAGAAAGTTGTTTTCGGACTCATTAAAGACATTTCCAGAATGAGACCGCTTGACACAGGACCGCTTGAAGCCGCTGCAATGTTGGAATCGCTTACGCCACTGATCATTAATGTCGCCGCAAGGAATAAAATGAAAGACATAAGTATAAAATTTATATAAAAAGTCCTTTTTACCTGGCTAACCGGAACTTCAAAAGGAAGAAAAAACTCAGTTCCCAACAGGAAGATATAACTCTACCTTTTAATAATATCCAAACGCAGTTTTGCATGGACTGCTCAGGAATAAGAGGAAGTTACAACAGGCGATTGAATGAAGATTAACAATAAAGACGATGTGATCAAAGCCATCGAAACACACAACGTAAAGTTCATACGATTGCAGTTCACTGATATTCAGGGAATAGTAAAGGATGTTGAGATTCCGGTCACTCAGATACAGAAAGCATTGACCACGGGTATCTCCTTTGACGGTTCATCCGTCGAAGGAATGGTCAGGATCGATGAGTCCGACATGGTGCTCAGACCTGATACCCAGACTTTTGCCATCCTTCCATGGGGGAATGATAAATGTGTGGTTGCCAGGATGATATGCGATGTATACCTGCCGGACGGAAAAGCGTTCGAAGCCGACCCGCGATATGTCCTGAAAAAGATCATTAAAGAAGCAGAAGACATGGGATACCAGTTCAACGTAGGACCCGAGCTCGAGTTCTTCCTCTTTGCAAAGGAGAATGGAAAGGCCACAACGATTCCCAATGATTACGGACGTTATTTTGAATTCGCACCTACTGACCTTGCAGAGGACATCAGAAGGGATATTGTACTTACACTGACAGATCTTAATTTCGATATAGAGGCTTCACACCACGAAGTTGCCTTCGGACAGCATGAGATCGACTTCAAGTACGGGGATGCACTCTCGACAGCCGACAATGTGGTAACGTTCAAGTATGTCACAAGAACTATTGCAAAAACATACGGACTGCACGCTACCTTCATGCCAAAACCCATTGCCACTGAGAACGGTTCGGGGATGCACATTAACCTGTCACTTTCAAAGGAAGGGAAGAATGCATTCTATGACCCGGATGCCGATATGCAGATAAGCGACATTGCCAGACATTTCATTGCCGGTGTCCTTGACCACATAAAAGCTATCTCTTGTATTGCAAACCCGCTTGTCAACTCGTATAAGAGACTCATACCAGGATATGAGGCACCGGTCTATATCACATGGTCTGGCGCGAACCGCAGTTCTCTTATCCGCATACCTTCACCCCGTGGGAACAGTACCAGAACGGAACTGAGAAGCCCGGACCCTTCCTGCAATCCTTACCTGACCTTCGCTGCCATACTTGCAGCAGGACTTGAAGGTATAAAGAACAGGAACGAGCCTCCGAAAATTATGGACCAGAATGTATTCGACCTTACACCAGGGGAGCTTAAAGAAAGGTCCATTGAAACTCTCCCGAGCACTATCAACGAAAGTTGTGACTGCCTGGAGAAAGATGAACTTCTCAGAGAGAAGCTTGGTGCCCATGTGCATGACAACATCCTGAGACTTGCAAGAGCCGAATGGGACGCATACAGGACACAGGTACATGAATGGGAAGTCAATAGATACCTGAACGCTTTTTAAACATGGAACAGGACATTGTCATACGGGAGACGACGAAGGAAGACTTCGAGGCCGTCTTCCGTTTTATTGAACTTGTTGACAATGATTTCTGCCCACCTCTTTCACAGAGGAGAGGAGGAATCTGTGAAAGGGTTGAAAATACCCTTGCAGTTCCTTACGCAAACTATCTTGTCGCACAGCTAAGAGAACCGGAACCTTCCGATCAGATGCAAGGGTTTGTTGCAATGGCGGGTTGCACCGAGAAATGGCAGAGTGAAGACGGAGTATATGTTAATTTCTTTGCCACGCATCCTTCTTACCGTAAGTCAGGGATAGGCAAGTTGCTGCTTTCCAGACTGGAAGGAAAACTACTTGCTAAAGGTTTTAGAAGGATATACCTTTGTACGTGGTCAGGCAACGAAAAAGCAAAGAGATTCTATGAGGGATTTGGATACAGCACCTATTCAGTAATCCTGAACGACAGAGGAAACGGCATCGATACCTTCAATTACAGGAAGATGATCGTATCCGTGAAAGCTGCAAAAGAATAATATAAGATTGTGTTTGACAATAAGATAAATTCTCCCGACAAATTAAAAAATCACTTTCATGGCGGTTTTATGCAGTAAGATTTTACTACCACATTTGACCGCTTTGAACATTTAAAAAATTCGGACACGGTACCCATTGCATGGTTAGGAAGAATAGAGGAAGTGTATAGGTACCGCGCCCATAAATGTAATGTCTTTTCAGACTACTCCTCTGGCATCCTCTCGATCTTCTTTGCGGAAAGTTTTTCGACAGATCCCATATCAACTTTATTCTCCGGCAGCAGTTTACCGTGCTCTACAGCACTGTTCACAAAATGTCTGCCTACCGGGTTTCGAATGACCAGGGTAGTAGAACCCTGAGGGCTTCCGACGGAGCCAGCAGAAATATCTGAATATAATGCAGTAAGGTCTGTACATATCTTACAGCCGGGACGTACACAATCCTCTACCTCCTTGAGAGATATGAGGGTCAGTGATCCATCCTTCAGGGTTATTTCCAGCTTGCCTTTCACATCGAAGTGAATGATATCCAGAGGATCGATATTTCTTTCAGAGATAAGTTTGTCCTGCATAAGCTTCTCGTAGTCAAAGGTTTCAGTACAGAACAGACCTACTATAAGACGTATGTATTTCTTGAACGGCCTGATGATGTCAAGGTCACTCTCACGCATCTGGCGGATTGCCTGTACGACACAGGGAACCCCTACAATCGCAATCTTTGTGTGTTTGCGTGTGATCACAGCCTCTTTCAGGGATGCAACCAATGGTACCCACCAGTTGTAACGGCTTCCTGCGTGGTTGATGAGAACCTCATTGGAAGATATTACGGCTGAAGAGGGCCTCAGGCTCCAGGGATCTTCCACGACTGTTACAACCGCATCTATCATTCCCTGTTCCAGTGCATTTGAAAGTATTGCCGTGACTGCACCACCACTCTGTTTTCCAGGGATCTCGAATGCTGCCTTTGCGGACATTATATTGAGATAGTTACCGATTATCTCCGAAGGTTGCTTCTCAAGTCTGGGGCACACTTCATAACATGCACCACAGGGTACGTTATCATTCACATCTTTACAGTAGTCCCTGTTGAACGGATGGACCGATTCTTCACCGGTTTTAAAGAAGATGGAATCTGCCGGACATACAGCAACACATGCACCACATGACGCACATTTCCCGGTATCCCATACCTCTGCCTTAAGATCAAGATAATTCTTACCTGCCATTTCGATCAATCCCATGTGTACTTACCTGCAAAAGGCCTGCTGCTTGAAGGGATTATCCTCGAGTAGTTCGTGTCCAGGAAAGAAGACGAATCCAGGTCAAACCTCTCACAGAATTCTTCTATCACAGGAGCCAGCCTTTCCAGATCATCCTCAGTGAAGAGGACTTTCGTGGCTCCCACACCTAGCAGTTTATCGTTGACATCACCCCTTATGACAATCTCTCCACCGTGTATCCCGCTACCTATGCCGCGGTCCCGAACTGCCGGTTCATGCCCGATACCAAGTACCAGAATAAGGCCACCAGCCATGTATTCACCCAGGAATGCATGTGACGTGCCTCCTACAGCAAGTATGGGACGCTTGTCCTCATATTCCTTCATGTGGATACCGCCACGGTAACCGATATTGCCTTCTACGAAAACTTTTCCTCCGCGCATGCTGTGTGCAACTGCATCACCTGCGCTTCCATGTATAATCAGTGACCCTTTATCCATTGTATTTCCAGGAGCATGTTCGGCATCACCGAATATTTCACATTCCGGCCCACTCATGAACATTCCGAGATCACCGCCGGGAACACCGTTTATGATGATCTTTGCATCCCCCCTTAATCCGTTTCCGATAAAACGCTGCCCCAAAACATTATTGAGCACTATTTCCTTAACACCGGAGGCTACTGCCGCACGTATCATCTTGTTCAATGGAGTGTAGTGCATACCTTTTGCATCTATTACCAGAGGTTCCACTTCCATCAGGCCCCCACTGATTCTACTTTGAGCACGTTGAGCAGGCCTTCGTCCAGCATATAACCACGCAAACGTTCACGATTGCCACGAAGGCTCTCAATACTGTTAAGACCCGCCGCACCCATGAGCTCACTCAGTTCAAGTGTCCACGCGTTGATAAGGTTTGCAACATTCTGCGAACCAACCTGTGGATCGATGCGTTCTACAAGCTCAGACCTTTGGGTTGCAATACCCCACGGGCAGAGTCCACGGTAACAGTTACCACATACACGGCATCCAAGCGCTATGAGCGAGGCCGTCCCAATATAGATTGCATCAGCACCAAGCGCAATGGATTTTGCAAGGTCTGCACTGTTGCGGATGCCACCACTGGCTATCAGCGATATCTCATTCCTGATACCCTGGTCGTTCAGCTTCTGGTCTACTGCGGCAATTGCAGCTTCGATCGGAATACCGACATTGTCCCTGAATACCTTGGGTGCCGCACCCGTGCCACCACGAAAACCGTCGATTACTACCGCATCTGCGGAAGACCTTGCGATACCTGCAGCAATTGCAGCTACGTTATGTACTGCGGCTATCTTCACAAAGACCGGCTTTTCCCAGTTTGTAGCTTCCTTGAGACTGCGTACAAGCTGGGCAAGGTCTTCTATACTGTAAATATCATGATGAGGAGCAGGACTGATAGCATCCGAACCCAATGGGATCATACGGGTGCAGGATACGTCAGAACATACTTTCTCTCCCGGAAGGTGACCGCCAATACCGGGTTTTGCACCCTGGCCCACCTTGATCTCGATTGCAGCACCCCGTTCGAGATAATTTATATCAACGCCAAAGCGTCCTGATGCGATCTGGACGATCATATGGTCCTGATATGGATATATAGCATCATGCATACCCCCTTCACCGGTGCCCATAAAGGTTCCCGTTTTCGCAACCGCCTTTGCCAGACTGAGCTGTGCATTCAGGCTGATGGCACCGTAACTCATGTGACCGATCATTATCGGTGTGTCGAGTTTGAGATTCGGCGCAAGCTTTGTACTGAGTTCTACGTCGCCATTGTTCTTTGTGAACTCGAGCTTTGCAGGTTTCTTACCGAGGTACGTCCTCAGTTCCATCGGTTCTCTCAGAGGATCGATACTCGGGTTGGTGACCTGGCATGCATCAAGCACCAGCCTGTCAAATATGATCGGGTAATCAATTGCATTGCCCATTCCGGCCAGGATTATCTTTCCTGTGCGTGCCTGATTGATGACATCCTCACGAGCCTCTGCTGTCCATAGGGGATGGCTGCGGTAGTCCACGGGTTTTTCCTGGAGCATTATAGCATCTCTCGGACACATGGACATACAGCGGTGGCATGCAGTACACTTGCGGGAATCAATGAGGATCTTATCATCCTCTACCCTGTAAACACCATATGAACAATTATCAACACAGCGCATACATTTCATGCACTGTTCACGGTCAATACTGATTTTATATTTAAGGGGAACACTTCCAAGACTCATTCCACAACACTCCCGATAACCGGCTCTCCTGCCCGTGGCATGTATATCTTCTCGACCTCAGGGTCCATTACGCGTATGGCTGCTTCTTCACTTGAAATGTAAAGACGAGCTCCGTTTTCCCCTACGACAAGGGGGCGTAGCTTTATCCTGTCAGTGAAGCCCACTATACCATCCTTTGTAGCAACAACTATTGCAAAGGGACCGTTCATCAGTGCAGGGCCATATGTAAGACGCAATGTACGCATGAATTCTTCCTGCTTTTCAGGCATTTCATCGATCTCGTCCCAGAAAGGAGGAGCAAGTGCTTCAACTATCATATCTGAAGGAAGACCGTGCCTTCTTCCTAGAAAATCAAATAAATAAGCCACTACTTCCGTATCAGTTGACATCGTGCATTTGTAACCATTGCTTTCCACATAGCGACGGTTAGTACCGTAAGAAGTTATCTCACCGTTATGAACAACTGACCAGTCAAGCAGATTGAACGGGTGAGCTCCCCCCCACCATCCGGCCGTATTGGTCGGATAACGGTTATGCGCAAGCCATATGTAACCTTTGTAATCCTCTATTCTGTAAAAGTTGGCCACATCCTCGGGCCAGCCGGAAGCCTTGAATACTCCAAGATTTATCCCGGATGAGAAAACCAGAGCACCTTCTACGTTCGAATTGATGGTCATCACAAGGCGCTTGACATTATCATCATCAGGGTTTGTTGTACCCACCATCAGATCGGTATAAGGTTTGAAGAAATATCGCCAGGGAATATGTTCTTTTTTGAGACCCGGTTGTTCGTATGTCGGTATCTCCTCCTGATGGACTATCCTGCCCCATTTCTGCAGTATCTTGTCCACATCTGATTTTGGTTCTAACAGATTATCGAAAAAAACGTGGATCGCATAGCAATCCGGGTAATCGGGATATATGCCGTAAGCTACATATCCCGCTCCTTCGCCACTTCCTCTTTCATCCATCAGACCCAGGGCCTTTTTAATACTGGAGCCGTCCATTCTGGCCATGGTCCGATCGATTACGCCTATAATTCCGCACATGTTGATCACTATAAGTATTTAATTTTTAGGGCTATAAGATAGTATTTAAATGATATGAATTTAACCATGCAACATCCATATCAGAGAAGCCCGAATTTTCGTGAACAACTAAGATATTCACGTTTTAGCAGCCAGAAAAAGGCTACTACCAAAGACATGTTATAATTAATAATATTGATTTTTTCCATAAAGAGAGTAAGGGGATTCCCCTTACAGTATACTAAGGTATGTGTCCAGTTCCCACTGGTGAACCTGTGCCTTGTAGTCGTCCCACTGGGCATTCTTTGCAGTAAGATAGTTCTCGAAGACGTGCTTTCCAACTACGCCCTTTACAAATTCACTGCCTGCCATGAGATCGATAGCTTCCTTAAGGTCGCCTGGCAGAGATTCAATACCCCTTGCCGCCCGGTCCTCTTCAGTAAGTTTGAAGATGTTGACATCGGTTGAAGCTGGTGGTTCCATCTCTTTCTTGATACCGTCAAGACCTGCACTGAGCATTGCTGCAAATGCAAGGTATGGGTTACATGCCGGATCAGGACACCTGAGCTCTACCCGTGTACCAAGGCCCCTCGAGGCAGGGATCCGTATAAGGGAACTGCGGTTTGATGCGGACCATGTACAGTATATAGGTGCTTCAAATCCGGGTACAAGCCTCTTGTAGGAGTTAACTGTTGAGTTGGTAATTGCAGCGAATTCACGAATATGTGCAAGGATCCCTGCAATATATTGCTTTGCAGTTGTAGAGAGCTGATCCGGCGTATCCGGGTCGTAGAATGCATTACCTCCATCCATCAGGAGAGACTGGTTGGAGTGCATACCTGAACCATTCACCCCATAGAGTGGTTTCGGCATGAACGTTGCATAATATCCCATGTGTGCTGCAATGGACTTTACAACATACTTGAATGTAATAATGTTATCACATGTGGTCAGCACATCACCGAATCTGAAGTTTATCTCGTGCTGTGACGGTGCAACCTCGTGATGGGAAGCTTCCAGTTTGAAGCCCATGTCCTCAAGAGCGAAGTCGATTGCTCTCCTTACATCCTGTGCCTTGTCAAGAGGAGCAAAGTCGAAGTATCCTCCCCTGTCAGTGAGATTTGTTGTTGGATGACCTTTCTCATCAAGTTCGAAGAGGAAGAACTCAAGTTCAGGACCTGTGTTCATTGTGTAGCCCATTTCCGCTGCCTCTGCAACAGCCTGTTTCAGGACATATCTCGGGTCGCCTTCGAAGGGTTTTCCGTTCGGCCTGAATATATCACCAATGATACGTGCAACTGCACCTTCCTTTGGTCTCCATGGAAGTATCCTGAAGGTTGTAGGATCGGGCATAAGGATCATGTCGGATTCTTCAATCCTTGTGAACCCTTCAATGGATGAACCATCGAACATTACACCATTTTCAAATGCACCCTCAAGGTCTTCTGCAGGAATAGCCCAGCTCTTGATCATACCGAGAGTATCGGTGAACTGAGTCCTGATAAATTTGACATCGCACTCGGCTACAGTCTGTAACACTTCTTCCTTTGTTACCGGGTTTGCTTTTACCATTTTGATTACTCCTCTATTCTTTAGGGGTTGTAAGTAACCCATTACCTACTCCATCATATATAAATATAGTGGTATGAAGCAAATGCAGGTTTTTATAACCACACCCATAAACAAAGAAACCTAATACATGATAAACCTGTACTGTCAGTTCTTTATCAGGTTGTACGGGACATTGTACCCCTGGTCGACGGAAAATAAGTATTTCCGTCAAAAGGAAGATCAGGTAACTGTTGTCGGAAGGTTTATCAGATTTGCAAAAAATACACAAACAGAGTATTATTGTTATGTTCCCTGAAAAGAGGAACTCTCAAAAATGTGAGTAACATGCCTACTATACCACAAGATGACGCATTTGTCTTAAATGAAGTCAAGAACGCCTGCAAGAACATCTTCAAGTGTATGCAATGTGGCGTATGCAGTGGCAGCTGTCCTTCAGGCAGGCATACCAGCCTTAACATTCGAAAACTTGTCAGAAAAGCTGCTAAGACCGCCGATGTCCTGCATGATGAGCAATTATGGATGTGCACGACCTGCTACAACTGTCAGGAGCGCTGCCCGAGAAACATTGATATCGTAGATGCCGTGCTTATGATCAGAAAAGTTGCAGTACACGAAGGAATAATGCATTCCGAGCACAGAAAGGTCAGTGAACTTCTTCTGGAACATGGACATGCAGTGCCAATTGACAAGGATAACCGGGAAAAGAGAATTAAACTCGGACTCAATGAGCTACCTGAAACTGTTCACAAGTATGCAGAAGAGCTTGAAGAAGTTAAAATACTCCTTACTTCATGTGGGTTTGACAGGTTGCTGAACAGAGCAGGAAAAAAAGATGCAGGAAGTGAGGAAATATGAAAGGATTGACACTTTTCCTTGGCTGTGTGATACCAAACAGATACCCGGGCATAGAAATGGCAACCAGATTATGCCTGGCTAAACTGAATATCGACTGCACGGACCTGGAGGGTGCTTCCTGCTGCCCCGCACCTGGCGTTTTCAGGTCATTCGATGAACCCAGCTGGCTGGCTGTTGCGGGTCGCAATATCGTACTCTCAGAAAAGCTTCAGCGCGACATACTGACCATATGCAACGGCTGTTTTGCTTCACTGGCAGATGCGAACCACATGCTCAAGAGCGACCCGGTCCTCAGAGAAAGAACGAACGAGTATCTTGCAAAGATCGGAAAGGAGTTTAAAGGGAACATCGAGGTCAGGCATATAATAGAATATCTTTACAGAGACATAGGGACTGATATAATCAGATCACACATTGAGAAGCCACTGAAACTAAGAGTTGCTGTACACTACGGTTGCCATCTGCTTAAACCTTCAAAAAGCAGGGAACTGGGAGATTCTAATCGCCCGGAATTCTTCGATGAGTTGATAGAATGCCTGGGAGCCACAAGCGTGGATTACCCCGATAAGATGGAGTGCTGCGGAGCCGGAGGAGGAGTTCGTTCCGCATTGAAGGATGAATCCCTTAAAATGGCCGACCACAAACTCTCAAGGATTAAAGAAGCAGTTATAGACTGCATAGTCAATGCATGTCCTTTCTGTCATATGCAGCTTGATGCGGGCCAGGAAGAAATAAAACAGAGAACAGGGGTTGATTACAATATACCTGTACTACACTACACCCAGCTTATGGGGCTTGCTCTGGGATTTCCTCCGGAGGCGCTTGGGATTGACCTCAATGTAACAAATAATGGGAAATTTATTGAAAAGATAGAAGAGATGCTGTGATCATGAGGAAATTTCTTTTAAGGCAGTGGAAATAATCTAGTAAATACCATGAATACACAGTCCCACCAATAAGTTTAAGATACTGAATGTTATTACGTGAGTAGCACAACATGAGCGTGTGGCCTAGTCAGGATATGGCGGCAGCCTCCTAAGCTGCAAGCCGGGGGTTCAAATCCCTTCACGCTCGCTATTTCTCTTTTAATAATTCCTGGAGATCGATTATTGATAATAAGAAAGGCCACTGTTCGTGACATACCAGAGATCAAGATCATCATAGACTATTATGCAAGACAGGAAATGATGCTGCAGCGTTCTTTGAGTGAACTGTATGAGTTCACCCGCAGTTTTTACGTTTGTGAAATAGAGGACGAGATCGTAGGCTGCTGTGCCCTCCAGGTAAGCTGGGAGGACATGGCAGAGATAATGTCCTTTGCCGTGAAACAAAAACATAGAGAACAGGGCATAGGCACCGAACTTGTCAGATCCTGCATCAATGAGGCAAAGGAACTTGACATAAATAAAGTTTTCACGCTAACCTATGCAGTTCCCTTCTTTGAAAAACAGGGTTTCGATAAGATAGATAAGCAACAACTCCCACATAAGATATGGAGCGGATGCATTAAATGTCCGAAATTCCCTAATTGCGATGAAGTTGCAATGTTAAAGAATATTTGAAGTGCATATATCTGAATAGTATTTGTACAGATTAACACAGCTCAAAGGGACTTTTCAAAATACAGGAACCCACCTTCTTTTTTTGTTATAACAAAACCATGCCCCAGATAGATCGATATGGCCTTCCTGAGAGAAGGATCGGTCTTCAATTTTATTTTTGAATGGTGCTTTTCTGCAAAATCCAGTGCGGTCCGAAATAAGGCCAGGCCCAGACCCCTGCCCCTGCATTCTTTCCTGACATAGAGCCTTTTGATCTCACAGGCACCTGAACCCATATCCCTTACCGCAGATGTTCCGACGACCTCACCGTTGGCAAGAGATATGAAAAAGATCCCGCCCTTGCGAATGTAATTGCCTTCGATATCATCAAGGTCAGGATCTTTTTGCGGATCATAGGCGAACCCCTCACCTGCAAGTACATCAATTACAAATGATTTTGCCCTTGAAGAGTATTCAGATGAAAAAGGTATGATGTTCATTTAATAGATGCTCCGATCTGACATACGCCCGTGGGACATTAAGGAAATCAAGAGTCACAGAGTAAAGCAACTCAACACCGGTGATCAATACATCCTCATCAATGTCAAAGCCGGAGGAATGGTTCCCTTCCACAATACCTTTTTCTACATTCCTTGTTCCCAGAATAACATACATGCCCGGGACTTCCTGCAGATAATATGCAAAATCCTCTGCACCAAATATTGCCCGGGCATCGTCATTGACATTTGAGAACCTGGTTTTCAGCAATCTTGTGGCTTTTTTTGTGAAAACCGGGTCATTGAAAAGCACAGGGTAGCCATACTGGACTTTAAGCTCATAGGAAGGAACTCCGCGGCGATCCTTATGAGAATAGGCAGTCACAAGATAATCAAGAAGTGATGACATGCTATCCTTTATAGCTTCAGTGTCCTCCGCATTGAATGTCCTGAAACTGCCTACGATCTCAACCTCATCCGGAGTCCTGTTGAATTGTTCACCGCTATTGACAGTACCAAAGCCAAGCGCATAGTCAGAAGGATCGACTTTTTCAGACACCCGGGTATTCAGGGAAGATATGAAGTCAGCAGCTATTGCTATAGGATCGATGCAGTCGCCAGGCGTTGAGTGATGACCGCCTTTTCCGAATATCTTCACAGTGAAACGGACCGAACCTGCCATGAATGGACCCGCACGTATGTTAATTGCCCCGACATCGACATCACCGAATATATGCAGACCAACGATAGCATCCACGCCTTCAAGACCGCCATCCCCTATGACCCTTACTGCCCCGCCAGGCGGGACTTCCTCAGCAGGCTGGAATATCAGCCTCACAGAACCTCCGAAAGAATCCCTCTGCTCCTGAAGTAACCTGGCAGCCCCAAGCACAATAGCCATATGGCCATCATGACCACAGGCATGCATCACACCCGGATTGCGGGATATATAGTCCTCATTGAATCCGGTGGCCCTCTCAACTACAGCGAGGGCATCCATATCAGAACGGATAGCCATGCAAGGACCGGGGCCATTTCCATGGATCTCGGCAATAACACCGGTACCTGCGATTTTTTTACAGGCTATACCAAGATCTTCAAGCACATACATTATTTCCTTCTGTGTCCGGTGTTCATTAAAACTCAGTTCCGGCTCACGGTGGAATTGGCGTCGAAGACTTCTTATCCATTTATCGAGGGAGTTCAAAAAATTCACCTGATCAGTATTTCAGAACAAATACACCCTTATTGAATGTACTCAGATATATTTAACTCATTTGAAAAGACACAGATGCTTGCAAACCGTTTTCATGAATAAATACAATCTACTTTAACCCAACCTAGAAAATAAGCTATGGATGATACCGATGATAAAAACAAGGATAAGGGATTTCCTGATAACAGAAGACGACTGGATCTTTGCAGTTTCCGATTATTTCCACCCTCATGGCATAAGGTCGACTTTGAGGTACGTACCGGACGAGAACGGGGAAAGAGAACTCGAGGGCACCCGTTACAAGAAATATGATTTTGATGTAGCTTTTGATTTCATGCGTCAGAACAGGCCGGAATGGGTAGAAGATGTACATGTGGTCCCGGAAGATAGTATCAAGCAAGTCTTGAGACCAAATGATGTCATCGAACATCTCTGCAGCTCGGACAGCCGTGTCGGTGCAATTGTCCGGACACTCGAAGAGGCAGGCGTGCCAATGGACAAGATGGGAGTAACAGGCTCGTTCTTGCCCGGACTGCAGAATGAAGGGTCCGATGTCGACTTTGTAGTGTACGGCGCAGACTGGTTTGTGGCAAGGGATGCCATAAGGGATGCAAAGGATAAAGATGGCCCTATTGAGGATATTGATGAGGAGATGTGGAAAAAGATATATCTAAAGCGTGTTCCCGAGATAAGTTTTGAGGAATTTGTTATTCATGAGAAGAGAAAAGGTAACCGTGGAATGGTTGAAGGGACGTATTTTGATCTTCTTTTTGTACGGGACCGGGAACAGATAAAAGAACCTATCAGAAGAGGAAAGGACGTAGGGAAAATGAAGATAGAAGCAAAGGTAACAAGTGCTGACCTTGCATTTGACAGCCCTTCAGTCTATATGATAGAGCACGAGGAGATAGACCACGTACTTTCCTACACGCATACCTATGCCGGCCAGGCCCTTGCTGCTGAGACTATAGAGGCCAGCGGCACCGTGGAGCAGGCAGGCGACATTAAAAGGCTTGTGGTAGGCACATCAAGAGAACCAAAAGGAGAATGGATACGTTCCCTTACACTTCTGGAAAAAGAAGGTAGAAACTGAATCAAAAATGAACAGCATGCGAGCGGATCAGCCG
Source organism: Methanolobus halotolerans (assembly GCF_004745425.1). Lineage (GTDB taxonomy): Archaea > Halobacteriota > Methanosarcinia > Methanosarcinales > Methanosarcinaceae > Methanolobus > Methanolobus halotolerans. Next base: position 140,810 of record NZ_PGGK01000004.1, read on the forward strand.
CCGCCTGTCACCTGCCCGATATCAACTTGATCAGGACCTGCTGAACCGTAGCGCCGCATATACTCTTCTGCTTCGGAAGCGGTCTTTGCGGTCTCCGCCTTTACCTTCAACTCGCTTGCATCCGTCACTACAAGTGTCTCGACCTTATAGTAAAGTCCGGTACTATCCATCAAAGCCCAAATGCCTTCTTCATCTGTTTTGATCTCAGTGACTTTTCCTACTGTACCGGTATTTATGTACCTCACGACAGTCCCGGGTCCGACAGGATCTCCGTTTATGTCAGAGGCATTCAGGTTTTCTGATTCTTCCGTCAATCGAACTCCTCATTTCACTATACAGAAATATTGAACAGGCAGGATTAATATCTGTCTGTGTATTACTCCTGTGACATCTCACTTCGCAGTTCACCAAATGTTGCAACCCTTTCGGCAAATGCATTGTGTCGGTGAATACTTTCCTCATTGACCTGTTTTATAGTTACAATAGCTGTGTCCGGCAGCGCAGGGAACTCCTTTACGACATTCTTTGCCATTGTACGCACGCAGTCCTCCACGAACTTCGGATTGGTGTGAGCCCTCTGGACAACCATGGCCTCATCGGAGCGCTTGAGAAGTTCAAATACGTTGGAACTCATAGAATTTTCAATAATCTCAATTATCTTTTCAAGAGATACGAAAATGTTGCCTTCAACTTCAATAGAGATTATGCCGCGTCCACGCTGATTGTGGGTTGCCATGGGAACCCTGTGAAGGAACTTGGCGATCTTCTGGTCATCCACACCTATGGATTCCAGCTCTTGCCTGGCATTGTCTCTCATTATCTCCTGAGCGCAGGGACAAGCAGTCATTCCGATGACTTCCGCACCTATGAGTTTTTTGACAGCCATGCGCTCCACATCATCACGCAGTGCGATAGCTTCCGCAAAGATATCCACGACTTCCTGACACTCCATTTTTGTGGCAGGGGATTCTCTTTTTATAACATATTCGCTTTTCAGGATCACTTCTGCACGGGTTGCATATTCATGACGTTTCAGCAGACTCTGTGCCACATCGCTACATAGCTGCTCGATCTCATAAACAGGCATACTGACGGCTTTTTCGAGAACTTCGTCAACCGCTTCGAAATTACGAGAGAGGTTCGCCCCCTTCAAATGCGAAGGAAGGTCCACGAAAATATCAAACGTAGCTATTAGAATAACAGGACGTTTTTCTTTTCTTTTGACCTCAACAAGTTTTTTTACGTTAGTGACACCTACACGTGTAAGGTTGATCGGGATCTGAGGCTTGTTAGCCTGTATATCCGGTAGTTTAACGACTGGAACTTCCATGATATTACCTCAAAATAAAAATGACAGAGTAAACCTTTTTAGTAACATTGCTAATAAGCACTTGAAATGGACTCATCACATGTAAATGTTGTGTTAAAAAAACAAATAATGAGATATATCCGGACTTAGTGCCATACTTAGCAAATTTATTAGTTAGAGGATAAGTCAAGGACCCTGTACATGTTTTATTACACAGGACACAAAACAAGTTTATTTGTCTTGTTGCAGTATACCGTTCAAGTGTCGGATACACAGTTAAAATAAGTGTTGAAACGACCTCCTTTTGAGGATTTTCCATTACTAGAAATACAATATTGCAACAAATCAAGAACAAAGGAACACATTAAAAGAAAAATATATATACCTTACATACTAAATACGATAAGCAGTGGTAATCGCATGATGATTACGAGGTGACAACATGTCTGAAACAAGAAACTTTGTGTTAAGAGATAAAAAAGGAAACGAACATGGGGTGTTCACTGGAAAGCAGCCACGTCAGGCAGCTCTCAAGGTAGCCAACAGAGGAAAAGGAACGAAATCAAAGCCAGAAGATATCAGGCTCCGTGAGCGTGGAACAAAAAAGATCCATGTATTCAAGGGATGGAGAGAGATGGTCGAGGCCCCCAAGAACAAACCAGACTGGATGCCCGACAAGATCAACAAGCCATTCGTAAAGAAAGTTGGTATTGACAAGCTGGACAAGATCTGATCATTTCGAACCCATACAGATGGGTTTCTTTTTTTACTCTGGCAGCTCTGCCAAACAAGTTTTAAATCGTTGAAAGGATAATCTATACCATTTACAGGCACTGGAATAATTGTATCCTACCTTCCGGCCCCATCAATAATACAGGTATTAACATGACACTTAAGCGAGAGAACGTGCTGATAGAAGCGCTACCTTATATCCGGGAATTCTATAATTCTGTAATGGTCATCAAAGTCGGCGGCCATGCCATGGTAAATTCCGACATAATGAGCGATATCGTACAGGACATTGTGCTGCTCAGGTTTGTAGGCTTCCACCCGATAATCGTCCATGGAGGCGGGCCGGAGATCACTCAGAAAATGGAACGGATGGGTAAAAAGCCGGAATTTGTCAGTGGGTTGCGCATAACCGACGACGAAACTCTTGAGATTGCAAGGATGGTACTGGTAGGTAACATCAATACCGAGATAGTTTCACTCATAGGCAGGCACGGAGGAAAGGGAATAGGCCTTTCCGGAAAAGATGGCAGAATGATCATCGCAAAAAAGAAACCATTCCAGAAAGTTGTTATCGAAAGTATTGAGCATGAAGTTGACCTTGGATGGGTTGGAGACACAGAGATCATAAACACTGAGATACTGAACATTGTCATAAAGGAAAAATACATCCCGGTGATATCCCCTATTGCAACGGACATGAGCGGAAAGGCTCTTAACCTCAATGCAGACACGATTGCAGGAGACATTGCAGCTGCGCTCGGAGCCAAAAAGCTTGTTCTTATGACCGATGTGCCGGGGCTCCTCAGAGATATCAATGATAAATCAACACGTATTTCAAGGGTCACTATAGAAGAGATCGAGCAACTTGTAGAAGATGGCATCATTTCCGGAGGTATGATCCCTAAACTGAGAGGTGCCGCAACTGCGGTTACGAGCGGTGTGGAGAAAGTCCATATCATCGATGGAAGCATATCCCATTCAATCTTACTGGAACTGTTCACAGACTCCGGGATAGGAACAATGGTATACAAGGATTGAAAGGGAAATATTCCCTTTCACCGGATATGATCTCTTTAAATATTAATCGGTAATGGGCGCTCCAAAAGTATGGTCATCCAGCTGCAGCACGCATTCCCACATATCCTTACATTCACAATCAGGGACCTCCAGACAGGAAATATCCTGAGTTATCGAAAACTGCCTTATGGCATCTGCAACATCTCTGCTGCATTCCTTGCAGTTATGAGGACCCCTCTTTGAACCTGCACCCACAGGGTCGGAAGTTATTACCATATCGGGGAACTCTTGTTTGGTTCTTTTGAGGATTTCGACTATGCTCCATAGCCACGGAGGACGGTACTGCCCCCTCTGCCAAAGATTCTCAACAAATGTACCATTCTGTATATTGCAGAGGTTTATTGAGAAAGTATCACTGTAAGGAGCGGCATCCCTGACAGACCTCACCATATCTTCAAGGGCCTGTCCCTCGGACAGGAAAAGAGGTTTCAACATGAGGTAAGTCTTTACTGTTGCATCGTCATCCCTGGCGATTCTGGCAGCCCTTTTAAAATCATCGAAAGTGAAACCCTTATTGATAGATTCCTTCCGGATAAGATCCGAACTTGTTTCAAGACCTGTGGCTATCTCAAAAGCCTTGTCCTTCAGGGAGCTGCGACAATCTTTTATTGCCTCTTCAGTAACGAATTCCGGCCGGGTTTCCACCAATACTTTGACCACCCGCGGGTCCTCTTCCAGAGATGAAAGGATATTATGCCTCACTTCAAGAGGGATCTCACGGGTATCAAGGAAGCTTCCTGAAGTAAATATCTTTACCATGAACAGATCAAAGCCGGATGCCTTTGTCATTGCATTTCCAAGCTGCTTTATCAGGTCCGCATTCGATGGCGGAGTCTGGGCACTATCGTAGACATAACCGCACATGGTGCAGCCTCCCGCTTTTCCCCACCAGCATCCAGAGGTCCTGAAAATTATTGTTAGGGTATCGACTTTACAGCCATCCAGCAGGTCAACTCCGGCCCATGCCGCACACGGTCTATCAGGAGGAGAAGGTTTCACCCTCTGCCGGTTCCTGATCTCAAGAACTGTTGTATTAAGGGACATTTACTCGAACTCTATTGTAGCCGGAGGCTTTGGTGTAAGATCATAAACTACACGTGCAACCGTCGGGAGTGCGGCTGAGATCCTGGATTCGATCCTGTTCAGGACATCCCATGGTAATTCCATAGCCTCTGCCGTCATGCCGTCCCTTGAACCCACAGCCCTCACTGCGACTATCCAGCCATGGACCCTCACATCTCCTTTTACACCGGTCCCCTTGCCGATGATAGCTGCAAAGGTCTGCCATGGATGGAACTTCTCTACGAGTTCGTCTTCCACGATAGCGTTGGCCTCCCTGACAATTTCCACAAGCTCCTCAGTGACCGGTCCCACTATCCTTACTGAGAGACCGGGGCCGGGGAATGGCATCCTTTCGGCAATCTCATGCGGAAGTTCAAGGGCACGTGCCACCTCCCTGACCTCATCCTTGTACAGGTCCTCTATTGGTTCCACTATTGCCTTGAAATCCATGACCGAAGGAAGACCACCCACATTGTGGTGGGACTTTATGCCACCTTCTGATTCGATCCTGTCGGGATAGATGGTTCCCTGTATAAGGTACTCAGCCTCCAGTAACTTCGCCTCTTCTTCAAAAACACGTATGAAGGCCTCACCTACAGCCTTACGTTTCTCCTCAGGATCCTCGATGCCTGCAAGAGCTCCGAGGAAGCGGTCCTTTGCATCGACAACCTGGAGGTTCATGTCACAGAATATCTCTTTTATCCTATCAGTCTCCCCTTTTCTCATCAGGCCCGTGTCGATATAGATCGGTGTTAGCCTGTCACCTATAGCACGATGGGCCAGGATCGCACATACAGAACTGTCAACTCCCCCGGAGAGTGCTATGATGGCCCTGCCATCGACATGCTGACTGATCTTCTCTATCGCTTTTGGAATGAAATTGTCTACTTTAACCATAAATATAAACTCCGACAAATGATGTTTAAATGAATTTAGATGTTCAGATGGATTTTCAATGGGATTTATTCCTCAGATATAAGTTCGTATTTATTAATGCTCGCCTTCCGGGAGGTTTTGAAGGATAAACATAGCCCACAATACATACGCATTGCCAACCCGGGGAATATTACTTGCACCCTGCTTGCCAGAATCTTATATACACAGAGTCCATATAGGCAGGAAAAAGATCACGGTCAAAAGATGCATCAAACTCTTCAGAAGTACTTTGGTTACTCATGTTTTCGCCCCCTTCAGGAAGACATTATAAAAGATGTGCTTGAAGGCAGGGACACTTTTGTACTGATGCCCACAGGAGGGGGTAAGTCCCTGTGTTACCAGTTGCCTGCACTCCTTCTGGACGGGCTGACAGTTGTAGTTTCTCCGCTCATCTCTCTCATGAAGGATCAGGTAGACAGCCTGCAGGCAAGCGGTATTAATGCCGCCTGCCTGAACAGCACCCTGAACTACACAGAGTCAAGGAATATCTACAGGGATGTCGAGAACAACGAGATCAAGATATTGTATATGGCACCTGAAAGGCTTACAATGTCCCATACTACATCCCTGCTTGAAAAGGTTAAGGTTAGTCTTTTTGCCATCGATGAAAGCCACTGTATATCCGAATGGGGACACGATTTCAGACCGGAGTACCGCAAGCTCAGCTTCCTGAAGAGAAAGTTCCCGGAAGTACCTGTCATAGCCCTGACCGCAACCGCTACTCCCAAGGTACGGGAAGACACGATTTCCCAGTTAAGGATCAAGGAAGGTAATACCTATGTTGCCAGTTTCAACCGCAAGAACCTTGTGTACCGGATCAGGCCGAAAAAAGAAACATATAACCAGATTTTACAGTACCTGAGAAAACACAGGGGAGAAAGTGGGATAATTTATTGCCAGAGTCGCAGGAACGTGGACAATATAGCTGCCAGGCTCAGGAAGGACCATTTCAATGCGCTCCCATACCATGCAGGGCTTAGCGATTCCCAGCGGGAGACAAACCAGGAGAGATTTATCAAGGACGATGTCGACATCATTGTGGCAACCGTCGCATTCGGAATGGGAATAGACAAGTCCAATGTGCGTTTCGTCATCCACCATGACCTTCCAAAAAACCTGGAAGGTTATTATCAGGAGACAGGAAGGGGCGGACGTGACGGGCTCGAATGTGAATGCACCCTATTCTTCAGCCGCGGGGACAGGTACAAGATCGAGTATTTCATCAAGCAGAAAGGAAAGAAGGAAGAAAGGGACATAGCCTTAAAGCAACTCCAGGACATGGTTGCTTTTTGTGAAAGTACCATATGCCGCAGGAAGGTGCTCCTGGGTTATTTCGGAGAAATACTCGAAGATGATAACTGCGGTAAATGCGACGTCTGCCTGCAGCCAAGACAGAAGATCGACGGTACAGACGAAGCGAAACTGCTGATAAACTGTATCGATGAACTTGGCCAGCGCTACGGCATGAATCATGTCATTGATGTTCTCTGCGGCTCCAATGCAAAAAAGATCAGGGATAAGAAGCACAATAAGCTGAAGTCATATGGTACAGGTGATATTCACACCCGGGACAGATGGCTGGAGATCGCCCGCGAGATGATACAGCAGAACCTGATTAAGGTGGAAGGGGCAAGATATCCACTTCTCAAACTCAATAGAACAAGCATGGACATCATGGTAGGTAAAAGGACTGTCACCCTTACAACCATAGAAGCAGCGAACGTTACTGATGCCGAAGGTTTAGAAGAGGAACTGCCGGAAGAAGCCATGCTATTTACAGAAAACAAGACCAAGGCGTCCCCGGCATTTGAAAGGGAAAAGGCATCAAACAAAGAGAACGAGTTATTCAACAGGCTTAAAGAATTACGTAAGAGCATGGCCGAACTGCAGGATGTGCCACCTTATGTAGTATTTGCAGACACGAGCCTGAAACAGATGGCTTCCAAAAAGCCCGGCAATAAGGCAGAGATGCTGAAGATCACAGGAGTAGGTGAGTACAAGCTTAAGAAATATGGCGACATATTCCTGAAGGAAATAAGCAAGTACTGCGAAGATCAGGAAGGACCTTCATCCGCCCATCAGAATGTTGCGAATATTAAAGAGACAGAATCCCCCGGGATTGCGATTGATAATAAAAAAGAGACTTTAAAGATCGAACAGGCTAAAAAGCGTGGCAGGATCGTTGAAGCCATAAAAGGACTCGAAAAAGAACTGATCATTCTGACAAAAGCAAAGCTAGATAATAGTTTTTCGGACGAGGAGATCAAAGCCGTGTGGTCAGAGATACTTGCGTAAAGTGAGAAAGCCTGATAGCTTCGTTCACTCGCATGTGTCCAGCAGATGCCTTCTGCCGCGCACGCGGGAATCGCCCGGTCTGACAGGAGACACCTTTGCTTCCTTTGCTTCCTTTTCACCATCAACTTTGCGGTCTTTCTTTTCTGTGATCTTATCTGCCAAAGAGCCCACCTCCTGATTTACATTTTGTAATCAGTGGTATTAAAAGATGATGAAAAGGAAAAGCAGTTCACATCATCATGAACTGCATTGTCAGATAGAATATCAGGTCACCGAAGACAACTGCAGTTATAAAGCCCGCGGTAATAGGGACCATGAAGGGAAGGCCCGGAGTGACCCATACACTGTCATTGATCCTGCCTTCCCGGAGATGGCCTTTTAGTTCTGCGATGACATTCGAGGTCAGTTCTGTCCCTGACCTGGAGAACCCGAAATTTACGCCTTCATCGGTTTCACTGTATGAGTCGATCATGCGGATATGACCCTCTGCAAGTCCTGAAACCGGAGTTTGATAACCTATGAACATGTAGAGAGGGCTTTTCAGATTATCTTTTAGTGAGTTGTTCAGAAGATTATAAATGAACAAACCTACAGGCACCACCACTGTGAGTATCACCGAATTGCCGAATACGCTAAAGGCAAACAATCCCAGCAGCGGAACTCCGTTAATCGGCAGTTGTGTGCCATATATCGTGATATCCGGGAACATCGGGATAATAAGAGATATGACCATTAGCACCTTGGCATCTGCGCCCCCGAAGGCCCCGAGCTGGAACAGGATGTACACGAATGTGAAGATGAAAGCGAAGGTAAGTACGTTCCTGACAAGATATGGCATGCCGAGCATCATCAGGTCATAGAGAATGAATATGTAACCGACCCCGAACATGGCAACCCACACCTCGTTGGCAACCCTGCGTGTCTTTATGTCCGCGTAACAGGCATAGAGTAAAAAGGGCATGCAAACAAGTACTTTTAGCAGTTCCATCATTAGTGCTTCTCCCATTTTCTGAGGTCCATAACCTCTGAGAGGGTTGCCCCCCTCCTGATCTCTTCGAACAAACGCTGTTCGGTCTTCTCAACTTCCTTTGCACGCCTTGCGATCTCGTATGCATGCTCCCGGGGTATAACAACCACACCATTGTCGTCTCCCACAATATAATCACCTGGCTTTACAGCTTGGTTGCCGCATACTATCTCGGAATTGATCTCGCCAAATCCCTTGGGTTCCCCGGCATTGGGCACATTGCACGTTGCAAATACAGGGAAATCAATTCTCCGTATGTCATCTATATCCCTTACAGCCCCGTCTATCACCACACCTGCGACCCCCTTGTTCAGGCAGCTCTGGGTTGCAAGGCCACCCCAGGGAGCCACATGCCTGCTACCGTTATAAATAACGATGATATCCCCGGGATTTGCTTCATCTATAGCTTCCACGGCTTTAGCCCAGTCCCCTTTGAATGCCTGGACAGTGACGGCAGTACCTACTATTTTCTTTCCGGGGACCATGGTAAATATATCCTGCATGGCACCCTTGCGGTGCATTGCATCAGAAATGTTGGGAGTTGATACTGATCCCAGAATGGAACGGATCTCTTCATCCACAGTCTTCTTTGAATACCCTGTGACAGAAGGAGAATCCACTGCATCCCTGATAGCCTTTGCAGAAGCGGTGACGTCAGCAGAACGGACTATATTGCCTCCTACTATCACTATGTCCGCACCTTCCTTAACCGCCATTGAGCATGAACCGATATCTAGTCCTCCTGCAATGGCAACCTGTATGCTGACTTCCCTTACAACTTCCTTCATCAGGGAAAGCGAGTCCCGGCCCGTCATCTGCTGGTCGATGCCTGCATGTACGTTAATGATATCGACACCCATCTTCTCCAGTTCCCCCGAGCGCGGGACCGGATCAGGGACCGATATAAGATCAGCCATGATCCTTGCACCGTATTTCTTTGCCGCTCTGACAGCCTCAAGCACCGTGGAATCATCCGCACTGCCTAGTATCACAATAACATCTGCACCGGCCTTTGCAGCCATTTCGACCTCCATTGAACCGGTATCCGCAATCTTCATATCGGCTACAATGACCTTTGCCGGAAAGGCTTCCCTTAGTTTCCTGATGGAATCCATTCCTTCGCTCTTGATAAGGGGTGTACCTGCTTCTATCCAGTCGGCACCGCCTTCAAGGGCCTCCTGTCCTATCCGGATAGCACGGTCCGTTTCCAGAAGATCCAGAGCAACCTGAATTATGGGTTTTATCTAATCACCTACATTTATGTTCTTAGTACTAAATACTTTAAAACCTATAAATTTAATCGGGATTAAATCTTAATAATATATAGTTCAACTCTAATATGAGGGAAATGGCTGAAGAGTGTGAGATAACCGATAGTGAGAGGAACAAGCTGCTAAACAGCCTGAACAGGCGTCTTTTCTGGGTAGGGGAGCAGATACCGCGCAGAATAACGCTTGATGGGAAGGAAGTCGACCTGCACGAAGTGGTATGGGAGATTGTTAACAAGAAAAGGTACACTTCTAAAGATCTGGAGAATATACAGGTATTCCTTGACATGCTCTATGAGAAAGAGCAAGAATGTGAAAAGTATCTTGAAGAAGGAGACCTTAAGCCGGGGGAAGCAAAGGACATCTTCAGCGAAACTGCAGGATTGATGCGTGCTATCATGGACCTCCGGGAACTTACTGAACCTTCAAAGAGAAAATCTTCAGGGGATACAAAGCATATCTGTAAGGATGTCAAGACGGATGAGTGGGACCGGCTTATGAAAATCCTCATATCCAGAGGAGACAGATCTGATCAGGAGTGAGATGTATCAGTAAACATATATCTGATGGAATTCCTTTAGTGGTCGATGAGATTCAAGGACCATCATATTATTTCAATGACATCTTTCTCCAAGGATATGATAGATCATATACTTGAGACCGCTGAAAAAATGGAACCCATAGCCCGTGGTAAACAAAAGTCCGACCTTCTCAGTGGTAAGGTCCTGGCAGTCCTCTTCTTTGAACCAAGCACCAGAACACGCATGTCTTTCGAAACCGCAATGTACAGACTTGGAGGAAATGTGCTCAACCTCGGTTCAATCGATGCCAGCTCCATTGCAAAAGGAGAGACACTTGCAGATACCATAAGGGTTGTTGACAGTTATGCAGATGCCATCGTACTCAGGCATCCCAAGGAAGGGGCCGCACGCCTTGCATCTGAGTTTTCCGCCATACCCATACTCAACGCAGGGGACGGGGCAGGACATCACCCCACACAGACACTGCTTGACCTTTATACAATCAAACGAGAGAGCCAACTGGAAGGTTTGAAAATAGCACTTGTCGGAGATCTTAAATATGGCAGGACTGTGCACTCGCTTTGTTATGCGCTCTCCCTCTACGGAGCTCAGATAACCATGATATCACCACGGGAGTTGCGAATGCCCGAGGAAATAATAAACGACCTTGAGAATAGAGGTGCAAAGGTCACAGAGCTTGATTCCATAGAAGAGGCCATCAATGATGTAGATGTGCTTTATATGACACGCATTCAGAAGGAGAGGTTTCCTGACCCTGCTGAGTTCCAGAAGGTTGCGAACAGGCTGAAGATAACTCCTGATCTATTAAAGAACGTAAGACCAGAACTCAGGATAATGCATCCTCTCCCAAGGGTGAACGAAATACATCCCGAGGTGGATAAAACCGTACATGCATGCTATTTCAAGCAAGCATTCTATGGTGTGCCGGTACGTATGGCACTGGTAGCACTTGTGCTGGGGGCGATGAAGTAATGGGCGAGGAAGAGGAACTAAGGGTCCGCAGGATAGAAAATGGTACAGTCATAGACCACATAACAGCAGGCCAGGCCCTAAATGTGACTAAAATACTTGGCATACCCGACTCCAGTGAGGGAGTCGTGAGTGTTCTGCTGAACTCACCCGGAAAGTGCGGGAAAAAAGATGTTGTTAAGATAGAGAACCGGGAACTCAAGGTCACCGAGGTTGACAGGATAGCTCTTATTGCACCAAATGCAACAATAAACATAATACGCAATTTCAACGTATCCCAGAAAAAGAAGGTCCATATCCCAGAATTTATGGAAGGTGTTGTCAGATGCATCAATCCCAACTGTATCTCCAACAGCAACGAACCGATAACATCCAGATTCAATGTCACAGTGGATGATGATAACCTGAAACTCCGCTGCATATACTGCGGAAGGGTTATATCGGAGAATATTGCGAAACATTTGCTCTGAACTTTTTAAAAAGAAAACAGGAAAAATTGAAATTATGGAGGTACAGATGGCATAGCACTTTTGTGGAGTGTAGTGGTGCTATAACATATAATATATACAGCCAAATATATAATATCGACGGTTATAAATAATTATAAATCATGATAATATGTGAACGTAAATAGAATGAACTATGCCACATTTGTTCATAAAGAACTATGCATGAAGATTGACCTTACGTATCAAATAAAGAAAATATAGGGACTATAATCCCAGAATATCATTCATTGTATAGACACCGGGCTTTGCTTTTGCAATCCACATAGTTGCTTTTACCGCACCGCCTGCAAAGGCCTGTCGCGAATGCGCCTGGTGTTTTATCTCGATCCTTTCACCGTCACCTGCAAAAAGTACGGTGTGGTCACCAACTATATCCCCTCCGCGTACGGCATGTATCCCTATCTCTTTGCCGCGGGGTGCCAGACCCTGACGTCCGTGAACATATTCTTTGCCTCCAAGGACCTCACTGATAATATCCGCAGCCCGCAGAGCAGTACCGCTTGGAGCGTCCTTCTTCTGGTTATGATGGGCCTCTATTACTTCGATATCCGCATCTTCCAGATATTTTGCAGCCTCTTTGAGTATCCCGAAGAATACGTTCACACCCACGGAATAATTCGGAGATATGATTCCTGCAACATTATTCTTAAGAATGGAGTCCTTGATCAGAGCTTTCTGTTCGGAATTCAGACCCGTAGTACCTATAACCAGGTTCACCCCGCTCGAAGCTACCCGGGGAGCATTGGCAACCGTTGCATCAGCAATTGTGAAATCAACAAGTACATCGGTCTTTGAAGATCTCAGCACCGACTCCATATCATCTATAGATGAGATAGGAACATCAAGAGCACCGAGCTGGGCGACCTCGCCGGCGTCACTTCCCACATTCATGAGATCGAATGCCGCAGATAGCCTGGTTTCCTCAGACCGGAGAACATTTGAAATTATGAGCCGCCCCATCCTGCCGGATGCACCTGTGACCGCTACATTGATCATGATATGCACCCCAGCCCGCGAAGGGCATCTTTCAGAATCGTATCGTTCTCCTTACTAAGCGGTGCAAGAGGAAGTCTGAGATTTCCTTCCACAAGTCCCATGTGTTCCATAGCACGCTTCACAGGAATAGGATTGGTCTCTGAGAAGAGAGCCCTTATCAGAGGCGCCATCTTGAAGTGCATCTCCCTTGCTGTCTGCAGATCTCCCTTTTTCGTCGATTCCACAAGTTTTACCATCATATCAGGAACCACGTTAGCAATGACAGATACAACTCCACTGCCTCCGAGGGCGACTATTGGGAATGTTAGCGAATCCTCGCCTGAAAGTACGATAAAATCCTCATCAGCCGTCATCTCAAGTATACACGATACCTTTTCCACGCTTCCGCTTGCTTCCTTGACAGCAACGATGTTATCCACCCTGGCAAGTTCTGCGATCACTTCCACTGAAAGGTCCTGACCGGTACGGGAAGGTACATTATACAGAATGATAGGAATATCCGCAGCTTCCGCGATGGTCTTAAAATGAGCCAGCAGCCCGGCAGTATTGGATTTGTTATAATATGGAGATATAACAAGAGCACCATCAGTCCCTACATCGGCTGCGTGTTTGGTAAGTTCAACTGCCTCTGCCGTATTGTTGGACCCTGTACCGGCCACTACCGGGACACTGGCACAGTCCATTGCAATAGCGATCAGTTCTTTGTGCTCATCCATCGAGAGGGTAGCCGATTCACCGGTCGTACCACAGGCAACTATACCTGAAACACCGCCTTCTTCTACAAAAGAGACGATATTGCAGAAATTTTCGGAATCAATGCTATTATCCTTTGAGAACGGGGTTACAAGCGCAGGTAGAACTCCTTCGAACATGGGATCATCCCCTCAAAGGTTATTCTTTAGGCTTGTGCGTCATCTTTCTTGTTACATAGCCTGCAACACGGTTTCTGATGACCTTACTCTCGATGGTAGTGTACTTTGTTACAAGATGCTTGTTGGCGTCGAAATCTTCTGTAAAGGTGTTGCCGTAGTTTTCAACTAAACGTAATGCAACGTTCTTGATGTTGGTTTGTCTAATATTTCCCATGTAAATTCTCCATTAGTGTATATAATTGTGAAATTATTAATTGAACTGTTAAGTATATGAAACTAAGTCTGTATCGGCTTATAATAAATACTCTTACATTTATACCTTTTGGATTGCGGCTGATTGGACAATACATAATATCAGATATCAGTCTTGCCCAGCAGACGGTCAACGGTACCTGCTTCAATGAAGACTTTTTCCCTGATACCCTTGCGGTTTATAAAAAGTCCGATGAAAACTGCAAGAAGCCCCAGTTCTGCGTTTGCAGGTGTGATCAGGACTCCAAAGAGCACCACTGTCGATGCGATCAGCCCTTTCAAGGCACCCTTGCGATAGGAAACAATACCTGTACGCCTGAATATACGGATATCACGCAGAGTCAGGAAAAGGACAACGAAATAAGCGAACATTGAGATATAAATATACATTTGTACACCTGAGCCATGCACCTTAGGATGTGATATTATTTCAGTATTCCCTTATTTTAATATAGTATCCCATAATTTAGTTAAATAACTTATTATATAAAACAACCAAAATGAACAATCCAGCCAGGAACAGGATCACACTACATGTAGACATGGACAGTTTCTATTCCTCCGTCGAAGTCAGGGAAAGACCTGAGCTCAAAGGACTTCCGGTCATCGTGGGCTCGGATCCGAAAGTAGGAAACGGCAGAGGAGTGGTCAGCACATGTTCATATGAGGCACGGGAATTAGGGATACATTCGGCAATGCCGATCTCCAGGGCATACAAACTCTGCCCTGATGCCACCTACCTGCCTGTGAATATGGAACTCTACAAAGAAGCATCCGAGAAAATAATGAACCTTATGCGCATCTTTGCAGACAGGTTCCAACAGGTGAGTGTAGATGAAGCGTACCTTGATATCAGCAACTGCATAGAGGATTATGAATCTGCATCCCTGCTTGCACGAAAGATAAAAGAGGAGGTGCTCCGCAAGCAAGGGCTGACATGCTCCATCGGGGTAGCACCTAACAAGATCCTGGCCAAAATAGCATCGGACTTCAACAAACCAGACGGCCTGACAGTCGTAAGACCGGACGAAGTCGAAGATTTTCTTTTTCCACTTCCGGTTTCAAAAATACCAGGTATAGGAAAAAAGACCAGTCCCGTTCTGGAAGAAATGGGCATAGAGACCATAGGCCAACTTGCTACTATGGATGTGCAGCTACTGATTGCACGTTTCGGAAGAACCGGGGTCGTAATGCACCAGCTTGCAAATGGTATTGATCATCGGGAAGTCAGGGAGAGAGAAGAAGTAAAATCCATTAGCACAGAAGATACATTCGAGGAGGATATCTTTGACCCTGCAGCAATACGAAATGTCTTTCTGGACCTTTCGGAAAAAGTACATGATTCACTGGCAAGGAAAAGATTTCGCTTCAGGACTGTGACCATAAAGGTCCGGTTTGAGGATTTCAGAACATATACCCGTGCAAAGACCCTCTACGCAGCGACCACTGATAAACAGGCTATAGTAAAGACTGCCCTGTTACTTATGGAGGAATTCGCAGGTAAAGGAAGGTTCAGACTTCTTGGAGTAGGCGTCAGCAAACTTGAGAAGATAGATGACAGGCAGACAATACTCAACGACTTCTTCTGATCAGCCAGCACATAAATATTTGTCATTTCTATTAAATTCCCGATTGTATTTCTTTTCAGACAATATGAAACAATGAAATGTGCCTTCAATAAATTCCCACATAGAGCCGGTTATGCCAATCATGGTATTTTTTGGAGGTTTCATTTAAATACAATCCAAATAGATTTTTAATTATAGCCAGATCAACGCACAAGAGGGGGAGTTGCATGGAACTTAAACAGAGTATAGGAGACAGACTTGAAGAGATAGAAGAAGCAGATGTGGTAGTGGGAATACTCACCAAAAATGTAGAACCTACTATACTTCATGTAATGAACGTGGTCCGCGAAGGAGTATTGCAGTATCTTTCTCCGTACAACACACTTATAGTCGTGTCAGACGGGTTTTCGACCGACAGGACAGCAGAGATCGCAGGTATGTTCGACATATCACCTGTGAAAAAGATAGTTGTCGAACAGATGGGAGTCCCCGGAAAGGGCGATGGGATACGAACCGTGATGGAAATAGCACATCAACTTAATTCAAAGGCCATTGCCTTTGTAGACGGGGACCTCCTGTCGATAAAGGGAGAATGGATACAGGAGATGGTCAGGCCGGTGCTATACGGACGTACGGATCTGGTGGTGCCTTTCTATGTACGTGACAAATTCGACGGAGTCATCACCAATAACCTCGCATACCCGTTTACAAGGGCATACTATGGAAGTGATATACGGCAACCTATCGGCGGTGAGTTCTGCATATCATGCAAGCTCATGGAAATACTTCGGAACCACCCCCTTTTCCCCTCTGACTTTGGAATCGATATATTCATCACGACAGTAGCATCTGCAGAGAGACGCAGAATAAGGGAGGCAATGCTCGGACTTAAATTACACGAGTCCACGACTAAATATGCGGACCCCGAGTCGTCCCTTATCCCGATGTTCAGGCAGGTTGTAAAAACGATGTTCGACCTTGCTGTATATTATGAAGAGAAGAACAAAAAGCCCATAATAACAGATATTGTAGAAGTATCAGAATACTACGGCCCCATACCACTTCCTGTGAACGTGAACAAGGAGAAGATGCTTGAGACCGTATCCAAACGTTACTCCGAATATTCGGACATATATAACACTCTGCTGCCATCAGATGTCCTGCGCCATCTGAAGAGCTTCCTTGAAGGAGATGAGCAACTTGGAGCCGACCACTGGGCCCGTATTGTGTGGTACATCTATAAAGAGTATTCCAAAACATACGACATCAATCTTATCGATGCCCTGAGAGTTATGTGGCTTGCAAGGTTCGCTGCATTCTACAATGAATGTAAGGATATGGATTTTACGGAAGCAGAGGCCAGGATACGCGAAAATGCCATCATATTCGAAGAATTACAACAGGATATATTGATGGAAGCTTAAACGTCCTTATCGAAGAGAACATAAGAACAATACCAGGAGGAAGGGACAGTAATGGACAATATAAGAACTGTCAGTAAGATAAACAAAAGCGTACCTGTTACCGAAGGGGCCGGAGTGCATCTTAAAAGAGCTTTCAGCCACAACCATGTAAAGGAGACAGACCCATTTTTAATACTGGATGAGTTCCACTCCGATAATCCTGAGGAGTACAGGTCGGGATTCCCGTATCACCCCCATAGGGGAATCGATACGATAACCTATATGCTGGCCGGAAAGATCACGCACAGCGACGATCATGGAAACAGAGGAGTCATCGGACCGGGGGATGTGCAGTGGATGACCGCAGGCAGTGGAATAGTTCATCAGGAAATGCCCGAAGGAGATGAGAACGGCGAGTTGTGGGGACTGCAATTGTGGATCAATCTGCCTGCTGACCATAAGATGACAGAGCCCCGATACAGAGAAATCAAAAGTGAGCAGATACCAGAGGTCCATACCGCAAACGGCACCCTGGCCAAGGTGATTTGTGGAGATTTTAAGGGCATGCGCGGGCCTGTGAAAAATATAATCACACCGATAGAGTACATTGACGTGACAATACCTGCCAACGGATCCTACAGGCATTATACAGAGAAGGAAAACACAGTACTTGCATATGTCCTTGAAGGGAAGGCCTACTTCCATCCCGAGCTGGGACCGCTTGTTGATAGTGGAAGCCTAGTCATATTCGAGCATGATTACTGGGTCGAGATAAAGGCCGCAGACAAGGGAGTGAGATTCCTGCTAATGTCGGGCAGACCACTCAATGAACCTGTTGCCTGGCATGGTTCGGTGGTCATGAATACTGAGGAAGAAGCCAGACAGGCATTTGAGGATTACAGGAGCGGAACTTTCACAAAATAATACATCGGGATTCTTTCAAAATCCCGCAAAATTGAGATCAATATACCCGAAGATCATCAGCAAACCAATGATAACAGGTTGGTGTACGATGTATATAAAAAGTGACTTCCTGCCAAGATAATCGAGTAACCTTATCAGAGGATTGTACTCAAGATCGCGTATCTCAAATTGCCTTCGGTATCCCAGATACAGGTTGTTTCCTGCGAATACGCCCAGCAGGACCAGGCCGAACCAGGGGATAAGGGGGAAATAATCAAGGGAATAGAAACCGAAGGGTTTCAGGCCGAGCCAGAGCAGCCAGGGGAAATCCACATATGCATTCTGCGTGAAAAAACCCATGAACAATATTGCCAGTCCCACAGACAGAGGCTTGACACGATACTTAAGGAATGGATAAGCAAGGACTATTGAAACGCCGATGAGATGAAGGATCCCGAAGACGACCATACCCCTCTCCAGAAAAAAGCCAGTTACAAGTGTAATAACAAGTCCCCATGAAAATATGGCCGCACCCCTTTTCAGATATTTGGGGAACAGATTCTGACCCTTATCCGAAAAATGCCTTGCCCGGGAATAGCTCAAAGTCAGGGACAGGCCCACCAGGAAAATGAAGGTGATCGCAGCGCCCCTCCCAATAAACAGCAAGATGCCTGAGCGAACACCCGACTCATATACGCCCAGGTATTCCAGATCAAAAAAAACATGGTAGATCACCATAAAGATGATCGCGATACCACGGAAAACGTCAACCTCCCAGAATCGCTTTTGGAGATGTGCATCCATGGTGATTCATCCATAAAAAATTATTTTTTAGCTTTGCCCTTTTCCCTGTCCTTTTTGAAAACCGACCCCAAATGAAGGGCATAGGCACCATCCTCTTTTATTGCCATAACTATTTCCTTGCGGTCCAGAAGGGAATCAAGGTTAAGTTCATATGAGCCCGGACCAAGGATGCGCACGGATTCCACACGCTCGCCCTCCTCTTCGGCTACACTATGTCTGTCCGCACCAGGTCCAATGATATCATCAATCTCCCGGATGATCTTACCCCGGGGTGCATGATCATGGCTTTCATCTATGACAGTATGCTGCTCTACCTTTTCCTCATCCCCAACTATTTCGTTCTCCTCACCTTCTGACCCGTCTTCCTTTACGAAAAGAAACTTGTTCCAGCCACATTCAGGGCACCCACTCAATATGACCGAAGCACCGTCTTCAAAGATAGATTCACATCTTGTACATTTGTGAGGCATGATTCACCGATTTATACAAGCATAATGATATATTAAAATTCTTGCGATAAGCCTGCATTTGAACATAGGGATGCAGGCTGATGAAGCAACAATGACCTGATCATTCTGCAGCAATTATAACAATATTCGGCCAGGAACCTGATCAGGCAAGCTTCCAATAATGATCTCCATCTTCAGTTACGCACTTTACAATTCCCCTGCGGTTCATCTCTGCCATGATCTCAGGAAGTCTGCCAGGCTGGGCGATCTCGAATGCGAAAGAATCAAGTGAATGGTACATGTAAAGGCCATGCTTTATATTAGGAATACTCCACATGCTGCGTTCCTCTTTTTTCATGAGCGTTGATATCAGATCGATCATGTCTTCAAGGAAGTTCCACGGGAACACAACCCACGCCCATTCCTCAAGACGCTCGCCACAATAGTCCGGATCATATTCAGAAGAGTCCAGGTACTGAAGTACCACGGTCCTTACTTCTTTTGGGCCTTGCTGTTTTACATACTCGATCGAATGCATCAGGCTCTTACCCGTATCTGTGATATCGTCAACAATAAGCACCTTTTTCCCTGAGACGGCATTGTCGGCCAGCGGGTACTTTATCATTGGTCCATCACCTGCAAGTGCTGTACCGAGGTAATGTTCTATTTTCAGGCTGGTGAGGTCATCAAGTCCCAGAAAGTCACACAACACACGTCCTGCAAACCACCCTCCTCTTGCAAGGGCAATTATCATATCCGGTTCATAGCCAGAGCTTTTTATCTGGTCAGAAACTTCTCTGCAAAGATCGTAAATGTAATCCCAGTTAGTCACAACGCATTTGAATTTATCAGGCAATACCATTTTTTTATCCCTCCGGACGAGAATATAATTTGCATAGACAGTAGATATATATTTTGGCTTGAAACATATCCATACGCAACCTTTATCTGCAATGATATTGTTGTAGGGGAGTGCCCTCCCACACAAGGAAGCAATCGAAGAAGCGGGGTGGGGTAGCCAGGAGATCCCGACGGGCTCATAACCCGTAGACCGATGGTTCGAATCCATCCCCCGCTATTGAGATACTTTTTTTTACAATCAAACATCCTTTGGTTCGTCAAAGAATACAGGATCAAGTTGGTAGATGGAATTATCCACTGTTATATTCGGACTTGGAGCTGCAGCCTGCTGGGGAGCAGGTGATTTCTGCGGGGGAATCGCTACGAAACGTAGCGGTGCGCTTGCAGTTGCAATCGTTTCTCAGATAGTCGGAGCATTACTGCTCGCATCATCTGCACTCATTATCGGAGAGGTAGTACCTTCTATGCAGGACATCCTATGGGGAGCACTTGGAGGAATTTCCGGAGGTATCGGTATCTTAGCATTGTATCATGCCCTTTCTGCCTCCAAGATGGGAGTCGTTGCCCCTGTGGCGGCAGTATCAAGTGCGATCATTCCCGTGACCTTTGGCATAGCACTGGAAGGATTACCTGCCAACAGCCAGATACTGGGCTTTATATTTGCATTCATAGGGGTCTGGTTCATATCAAGAGAAGAGGACGGATCGAAGATAAATCTATACAACCTGAGACTCCCACTGGTAGCAGGTCTTGGCTTTGGCCTTTTCATGATATTTATTGACAGGATACAGGGAGATGCCATCCTGTGGCCACTTGTCGGAGCAAGGATAGCTTCCTTGATAATGTTCTGCCTGGCAGCTATATATATGAAAAAGACAAAAGTGCCGGTAATCACTTATTTCCCGCTTATGATCTTTGCAGGCGTACTGGACACAGGAGGAAACCTGTTCTACGCACTTGCAGCCCAGGCAGGAAGACTGGACATAGCAGCCGTACTTACATCACTCTACCCGGCTCTAACAGTCCTGATGGCATGGATACTTCTGAAGGAACGCTTAGCTCAAAGGCAGTGGCTTGGCGTGCTTTCAGTGATGATGGCAGTTGTGCTTATCGCCTGATACGGTGATGTACAGCATGCAGAAGAGTTTCACAACAATATTAAATACGAACTGCCCATTTATTAACAAAAATATACAGGATGATCTTTAAATGGTTATGGATAAATTAGGAAGTTCCTTGCAGGATGCACTCAAGAAGTTGGTTAAATCCGGACGCATCGACGAACGTACCGTGAACGAGGTTGTCAAGGATATCCAGAGAGCTTTGCTTCAGGCCGATGTGAACGTTAAGCTGGTCATGGAGATGTCAAAGCACATCAAAGAGCGCGCGCTCAAGGAAGAGGTACCCTCCGGGATGAATCCCAGGGAACATGTGATCAGGATAGTATACCAGGAACTGATCAGTATAATCGGCAAGAGCACAGAGATTCCGCTCAAACCTCAGAAGATAATGATGATAGGGTTGCAGGGTAGCGGTAAGACCACGACGTCTGCTAAACTTGCCCGTTATTTCCAGAAAAAAGGTCTTAAACCTGCAGTGATCTGTGCTGATACGTTCCGCCCGGGTGCTTACCAACAGTTAAAGACCCTCTGTGACAAACTTAACGTTGCATTCTACGGAGAGGAGGGTAACCCCGATGCAGTGGGAATAGTTGAAAGAGGACTCAAAGAGGTCCAGAAATACGACATTATCATTGTGGATACAGCCGGACGTCACTCCCTTGAAAGCGACCTTATCATTGAAATGGAGAACATCCATGACGTTGCAAAACCTGATTACAAACTGCTCGTACTTGATGGTGCGATAGGACAGCAGGCAAGCGAGCAGGCTCGTGCATTCAATGAGTCGGTGGGTATATCAGGTGTGATCATCTCCAAACTGGATGGTACGGCAAAGGGTGGCGGTGCACTTTCCGCAGTATCCGAAACAAACTCATCGATAGCTTTTATCGGCATGGGAGAGACACCCGATGACCTTGAGAGGTTCGAGTCGGACAGGTTCATTTCCAGGCTTCTGGGAATGGGCGACATCAAAAGTCTTATAGAAAAGGCAGAAGAAGCCCTTGGAGACGAGGAACTCGATGTACAGGCCATGATGACAGGTCGTTTTACCCTCAAGGATATGTACAAGCAGCTTGAGAGCCTCAACAAGATGGGACCCATGAAACAGATCATGCAGATGTTGCCCCTTGGAGGCATGGGTGCCAAGATACCCGAAGATGCCTACCAGGTCACCGGTGATAAGCTCAAACGCTACAGAGTGCTCATGGATTCAATGACAGAGGAAGAGATGCTCAACCCAAGACTTATCGGCAGCTCCCGCATCAAGCGAATTGCCATGGGTTCGGGATCCAGTGCAGATGATGTAAGGGAACTCTTGAAGTATCACAAAATGATGCAGACAGCCATGAAAGGATTCCGTGGCGGTAAGTTCAACATGCAAAAAATGATGAAGAAAATGGGTATGTGAGATCAATATTTCTCACAGATCTCGAAGAAGTTCGTCAGAAGCTGTTCTCCTTTTTCCGTATGTGCTACTTCAGGATGCCACTGCACACCGAAGATTGGACGTTCCACATGCCTCATTGCTTCGTACTCACAAATATTAGACCTTGCAAGTTGTATGAAATCCCCGGGTAAGCTTACAACTTC
This sequence comes from Methanolobus halotolerans, assembly GCF_004745425.1. Classification (GTDB taxonomy): domain Archaea; phylum Halobacteriota; class Methanosarcinia; order Methanosarcinales; family Methanosarcinaceae; genus Methanolobus; species Methanolobus halotolerans. Next base: position 163,355 of record NZ_PGGK01000004.1, read on the forward strand.
ATCCGCATGTGATGCCCATACAGAGGTTCGCGGACCCAGTCCCTTCAGGATCTCATCCTCATCAACGATCTCGATCTCGATGTTCGCATATCCGCCAGACGGACCCGGACCAACCCCTCCGCCGAATGTCTTAGCGATCAGCTGGTGCCCGAGACAGATACCAAGGATCGGAAGGTCAATACTTTCAATATATTCAGAGCATATGCCAGCCCTGTCCAGAGCAGGACCGCCGCTCAGTATCAGCCCGTCGGGTTCTTCGTCAAGAATATCATCAATAGGTATTGTGTTGGCAACGATCTTAGTATCCATGTCCAGATCCCTTACTGAACGGTGGATAAGGTGGCAAAACTGCCCATAGTTATTGATAACAAGAATCTTTAGTTCTCTCATGTGTTCATCTTTATGTGATGCTAATAGATAATATTGATGTTGGAATTCACATTATCAGGCAGTTTCATGTTATGATGCCACAAAAACAAATAGTGTTAAGTAAAATCAAAATGTAAACTACATAAGGGAGAGGAAATTTAATATAAAGAAAAATATAATATTTCTGGTTACCGCATTATTGATCGAGGAATTATATTGGATACAAAGTCTACAGGCATACCCGGCCTGGATGAAATACTGGGTGGCGGGATTCCCCAGCCCTCAACAATACTCATAGCAGGAAATCCCGGCACAGGAAGAACAACACTTGGAATCCAGAGTCTGTGCTATGCAGCCAGGGAAGGAGAAAAAGTCCTTTATGTATGCCCCACTACCAAATCCGAGAGTTCGGTACGTGAGATATTATCGGGTTACGATTTCTATGAAGAGAGCCTGAATATTCGCACATACAATATCAGTTCGGTAGAAAGGGACCCCCTGACAATGCTGGTGGACCTTGGTAACGCAGTTGCATCCCTAAACCCCGACAGAGTACTTATTGATCCTGTCACCCCAATTGGTTTCGGATTCCCTGAAGCTGAAAGAAGAAGATTCATGTATTCACTTAATTCAGCAATAAATGACTGGAATGCCATTGTATACATGACCGGGACGATGACGACCGTAGAAATGTGCAGGTCGGTCATCACCGACATTGCCGATGGCGTGATATATCTTTCCCAGAAGATAGAGCGTGTGCACACGGATCGCCGTCTGAGAGTTGTGAAATTCAGCGGCATGAGCTATCTTAGCGGAGAACATTTCTTTGAAATATCAGCTTCCGGAACGCACCTGTACCCAAGGATTCAGGTCCCTGTTCCCAAACCGGAATGGAATTCCGAAAGAACAGGATTCGGAATAGAAGAACTGGAAAAGTTCATGGGAGGAGGATTGTTCAGGCAATCGTCTACATTACTGGCCGGCAATACAGGTACAGGTAAAACCCTTTTTGGCCTGCAGTTCATTGTTGACGGGGCAAGGAAAGGGGAGCCAGGCATTATAAGCAGTTTTGAAGAAACACCCGGAGAGATCCGGCACTACGCTGCAAACTTCGGAATGGACATCAAAGAACTGGAAGAAAGAGACCTTGTCAGGATACTCTGCGTGGCTCCTTCGGAGATCAATGCCTGCAAACATGCTGCCGAACTGCAAGAGCATATCGAAGCTATAGGAGCAAGAAGAATAGTACTTGACGACATATCGGGATTCGACCATGCTTTCGGAGATTGCTCAGAAAAGAGAAAACACCTGTCAAACCTCATCAGAATCTTTAAGGATAAGGACGTCACATCCTTATTCATCAGCGGAAATATGGCTGCAGGAAGTGACCCACTCGTCTCTGAAATACCGATATCATCCTTTGTTGACAATCTCATACTCATGCGAAACCTGGAGATAGAGAGTGATATTAAAAAAGCCCTTTACATTTTAAAGATGCATGGAAGCATTCACGAAAAACGTCTTATCAGCTATTATATCGATTCAGAAGGAATACATATAGGCGAGTTCCTGAAAGACAGATAACTTTTTTTATTTTTCAGATTCATTTCATGGTAAGACGATAACCTTTAAATAATAAACCGTGTCACTATGTGACATAGTAGCAAAGAAATCATTTATACACTGATGCACACGTTAGTACTATTGAACTCAAAGTTTAAGCAGTATAATACAGAAGGAAGGCAAACACCATGACAGAGATCGGGAAAAATATACGTATTGAAAGAATAATGCACAGATACAGCAGGAATATTCTCATCATCCCCATGGACCACGGGATATCCGATGGACCTATAAAAGGGCTAATAAATGTTGCAGATTCCATAAACAAAGTTGCAGAGGGCGGAGCGGATGCAGTCCTCATGCAAAAAGGAATTGTTACATACGGGCACAGAGGATACGGACACGATGTAGGCCTGATAGTGCACATGAGCGCTTCTACTTCACTTGGACCCGACCCCAATAACAAAGTCCAGGTATGCACTGTGGAAGAAGTAATGAAAATGGGTGCTGATGCCGTATCGATACACGTTAATGTCGGATCGGAGACCGAAGCGGACCAATTGCAGAAACTTGGGAATGTCGCAAGAGAATGTGATTACTGGGGAATGCCACTGCTTGCAATGATGTATCCACGTGGAAAGAACATCACCAATCCGCATGACCCGGAACTTGTTGCACATGTTGCAAGGGTCGGTGCAGAACTTGGTGCTGACGTCGTCAAAACACTATACACAGGAGAAGTAGATTCGTTCAAGGATGTAGTAAAGGGTTGCCCGGTTCCGGTTGTGATTGCAGGCGGACCTAAGACAAACACCGACAAGGAGTTCCTTGAAATGATAGAAGGTGCAATGGAAGCGGGTGCAAGAGGAGTTGCCATAGGAAGAAATGTATTCCAGCACGAAAATCCTACAAAAATTACAAAAGCCATAACACAGATAGTGCATCATAAAAGGTCAGTTGAAGAAGCACTGGAAATGCTGAAATGAATTCAAATAGTATTCCATGCTTGCGGACGTGCTCATATGAACAATAAGATGATCTGGATCAAAGCCGATGAGGGCAACTGGGATGAACGCAAGGCTGTGGTTACCACCGGAATGGAATCAGGCGTGGATGCCATATTAGTCAATGCTGCAGATGTTGAGAAGGTAAAGGAGCTTGGAAATGCTAAAGTTGCTGCATTTGCCTCCGACCAGGTAAAAGGAGCAGACATAATCGTAGTAGGAAAAGGAGGAGAAGGTGATGGAACAAAGCCATTACCGCCTGACTACGGCGGCTCTCTTGACGTTACGACTGCTCTTCGCCTGAAAGAAAAAGGGCTCAAAGTTGCAGGATATGTCGTCATTCGCAACAAGAACTATGAGAACTTTGCAGCAGAGATGGGAAACATCTGCGATTATCTGATAACCATAGGCACTGACTGGCAGGTCATCCCGCTGGAGAACCTTATAGCAGGACTTCAAAAGAAAGATGTTAAGATCATGTCAGGCGTCAAGACCTCCGAAGAAGCAAAGCTTGCTTTTGAGACAATGGAACACGGCACTGACGGTGTACTGCTTGACACAAAAGATCTGAGCCAGATAAAAAAGACCTCAGAGATCGTCGAAAATGCAGGTGTTCAGAATATAGAGATCCAGACCGCGGTTGTTACAAGGGTTGAGTCTATTGGCATGGGTGACAGAGTCTGTGTGGATACATGCAACCTGATGATAAAAGGAGAGGGAATGCTTGTTGGATCACAGGCAAACGGCATGTTCCTTGTGCATTCCGAATCAGAAGAAAGCCCTTACGTTGCATCCCGTCCGTTCAGGGTCAACGCGGGTGCGGTACATGCCTATATCAAAGTAGGGGAAAAGACACGCTACCTTTCCGAACTCCAGGCAGGCGACGAGGTCACTATAGTTGACGGTGAAGGAAAGCAGAGAAAAGGCGTAGTAGGCCGTGTAAAAATAGAAAGAAGACCTCTTATGCTGGTTGAAGCAGACCTTAATGGAAAGATCATCAAGAACATACTCCAGAATGCAGAGACAATTAAACTCGTTACGAAGGACAAAGAGCCCATAGCTGTTACCGATCTTAAGGTTGGTGATGAGATACTGGTCCACTCAGAGGACATAGGCCGCCACTTCGGAATGAAGATAGAAGAGACAATTATAGAGAAATAAGCCGGAGATGTCACCGATGGTAAAGATAGGGACTTTTGACCTTGATCAAAAACCTGCTATAGTTTCAGTGATAGGTGATGACCCCGCCGAGAATGCAAAAGCTGCAAAATGGCTGGGTGCGAACATGCTTGAACTGAGACTGGACCTGCTCAATTTTTCAGACATTGATGAGGCTAAGAAAATTATTGACAGGATAAAAGCCAATACCAATCTTCCGTGTATTGCAACCAATAGGTTACTATCGGATGGCGGCAAGTGGGAAGGCAGCGAAGAGGAGAGGATTGCAGTCCTGATCGATATACTCCCTTTTGTGGAAGCAGTCGATATCGAGCTCAGTACAGATGCCGGACAGCGTAACAGAGTAATAGAAGCTGCAACAGTAGCTGGTGTAACAGTTATTGTTTCCTCCCATGATTTCTATGGTACGCCATCTGTTAAGGAAATGAAAGGAATGCTCAGTAGTGCACATGAAGCAGGTGGCGATATTGCGAAACTGGCAGTAATGGCACAATCAAAGCAGGATGTACTCAATGTATTGCAGGCAACCGCAGATATGGAAAAGCCTGTTTGCACAATTGCAATGGGAGAAATTGGAAAACACAGCCGCATAGTTGCTCCCTGTTATGGTTCATGCCTGACATACGGAGCAATAGCAAAAGCCGTTGCACCCGGACAGATCAAGATCCACGAACTAAGATCAGCTCTGGAGATACTCTTTTGAGAACCGTTTTCGGAGTGTTCGGTGACCCGATAGCACATTCAAGATCCCCCCATATGCACAATGCAGCTTTCAGGGAACTTGGCATGGAGTGTACATATCATGCATTCAGGGTCAGCCGGGGTAATCTGAAGGATGCTCTTCTCGGAGGTAAGGCCATGGGTTTTGGCGGCGTGAACCTTACAGTACCGCTGAAACAGGAAGCATTGAAGATCGTTGATGCTGATCCGCTGGCAAAGAGCATAGGTGCTGTCAACACTATCGATTTCAAGGACGGAATGAAGGGTTATAATACAGACGGATTTGGAGCAAAACGTACTCTTGAGGAAAAGAGCGTTGAAATAAAAGGTTCTAATCTGCTCATAGTGGGTGCAGGAGGCGCTTCCCGTGCAATCGCCTTCCAGTTAGCAAAGGATGGAGCAAATATCACCATAGCCAACAGGACGGAGCAGAAGGCCATTGACCTGGCATCCGATATTTCATTCATTGCCACCAGTGCCAGAGGATGCGGACTTGAGAACATCAAGGAACTTATCATGGAGAGTGACATACTTATCAACTGCACCACCATGGGAATGCATCCCAATACCGAAGGGACAATAGCAACATCAGAGGAAATGCACCCTGAACTTACTGTATTAGATATTGTTTACAATCCTCTGGAAACCAGGCTTTTGAAGGAAGCAAAAAAAGCAGGTGCAAAAGCGATCACCGGCGAAATGATGCTCATCTACCAGGGAGCAGAGGCTTTCAGGATATGGACAGGTGTTGAACCGCCGGTAAGCACTATGAAAAAAGCAGTACTGGAGGAGCTCTGAATTTGAAAGTCCTTATTATAGGTGGTACCGGAGAGATGGGGCAATGGTTCACCCCTTTTTTCAAGAGCCATGGTTATGAGGTTGTTGTATGGGGCAGCAGCGGCAAGGTCGAGATCGCTGAACGAATGGGAGTGGAGTTCGCCTGTGACCTTGATGCCACGATCAGCACCAGTGATATAGTCATAGTCACAGTGCCCATCAATATAACTGAAGATGTCATCCGTGAGGCGGCACCGAAAATGAAGGGTGGCAGCCTGCTGATGGATTTCACATCTCTTAAGACCGGACCCACGGAGGCCATGAAGAAGTACGCTCCCGAAAATGTGGAGATACTTGGTACCCACCCCATGTTCGGACCATCCATACCAAGCCTGCATGGACAGATATTCATACTTACACCCATCGAGGGACGATGTGACAAATGGTTCCCTGTGATGCGCTCACTTTTTGAGGATAACGGAGCACACATCGAGGTCATCAGCCCGGCAGAGCACGACAGATTCGTATCCGTTGTGCAGGGACTTACTCACTTTGCCTACATCACCATCGGCACCACTTTTGAGAGCCTCGATTTCAGCGTGAACGAATCAAGAAGGTTCATGAGCCCGGTCTACGACATCATGCTTGATTTCGTAGGCAGGATACTTGGACAGAACCCGTACCTCTACGCATACATCCAGATGGAGAACCCGGAAGTTCTCAAGGTGCATGATGCTTTCATGAAACAGTGCGGTGAGATGTCCTCCATTGTCAGGAAAAAGGACGTGGAAGCCTTCACTGCAAAAATGAAAGGTGCAGCAGTACATTTCGGTGACACTGCATCGGCACTTCGCCGCTCTGACAAGCTCATAAACTCAAAGATCGCTGAGTTTGACAGCCTGCTGGAATCCATTGGACAGGAGATCGGCATCATGCACACCTATTCTGGAATCGTACACACAGGTATCGTAAACAAGGTCACACCAAGAACCGTTGTGCTGGATACTGGAAGCAGGATGATACCTCTCAAAACAGAGAATATCCGACTGTTGAGCGAAGAGGAAATGCATGAGTGGAAGCTCGAGAATCTTGAGCATCATCTGAGGGATGTATCGGTTCTTATTCCCGAGGGTGCCGAGCCGAATGTCATCACGGACTTCATTTACTGCAACGGGGATGTTGTTTCAGTGGAGATAATCGACAGATATGACGGAATAAAAGGCACAAGCCGCCTGAGTGTGACATACCGGGTGATGATAATGGGCGATATTGAAGTTGAGAAGGTTCAGCAGGAGATAGAAAGACAGCTTAAGGGGATTGGTTGCACTATCCGTTGAAACAAAACATATCCAGCAAAAAAAAGTTATTAAAGGTTATGTAGATTCGAAAGTCTTAATTGACAATGATTTCTACAGTGCCTCTTTTTTTACCTTCCGTAGTTATGAAAAAGACTCCGCAATCGATTTAATCTCTGATTCATTGAGTGAAGAGATGATAGTAATTGTGATATTTCCTGATTGCCACTCAAGTGCTTTCATATTTCCTTCAAAAACAGGATAAATCTTTCCTTCACTTCCGTTGATATTGATATGGTTTACGTCTTTTTCAAAGCCATAGATATCGGATGTATTTCTTTCAGAAAGAACTTCTCTAACATGTAGTTCGTTATCACCATTTGTATAAACAAGAGTCACTCTTTCACAAGGCTGGCCTGAAAAAATACTAAAGCCACTATGTATAAACGATAAATATTGAGTATCCATACTAGAGGAGACAGTTGTATAGTTGAGTTTGTATCCTTTTGGCATATAATCAGGAGTAAGTATTTCAAAAGTAACCCTTTTTCTTGAGACTTCCAACTGCAGCTTTTTTAATTCAGTACTAAACTGTTCTTCTTTCAGCACTATTACTTTTGATTCCTTTGGTATCTCAAAATCAAACACATGTTCCGGAATATCAGAATTTATTTTTATGTCTTTGATACTTACTACAAATAACGCATCCTCATTTTTATTAGAAATTTCATATCTTATAACCATCCAATTTTTTTTATCAACCCATATTTTTGATTTTTCCCCTATTGTTTTATTGCTATCGGTTGAAGGAATTAACTCAAGTATATATGCATCTCTTCCATCTATAATATCAGATCCTACCAGAGATGGTGACATTCCGTTAAGTGTTTCATTTAAAAACACAGAATAAAGATTTGGCTCAAATAATTTGTCATCGTCTGAAGTATTGTATAGTGATTTTTTGAAAACGATGCCATAATCAGGATTATAAATTAATTGCATGCTTCTATTGGACATCATCCCAATTCCTGGATTAATGTTTGATGCTTGAAAAGAGCCTTTCATAAACACAGGTTTTTTCCAAATAATACTATATTTTTCCGTATTATTGTCATCCAGGCTTGAATTAACATACATTGTATAGGAATAGTCTTCAAAGGAATCTGCCCTCATATGCACTTTCGATAAAATATCATCAGTGCTAATTTTTTCATCACAACCTAATGATAAAGTACACAAAATTGTCAAGACAAAAACAATTGCCATCTTTTTAAAGCCAAACATAATAAATATTCCCTGAATTCAATAAAAATTTTATATCCACATTTTTGATTTTCTTTTAACAATCTATTTTAGTAGAATTAAATGGATTGTTAACGCATCTAAATGTAAATATAAATTATTTGTCACCATTGAAACTAGATCTCAAACCTCACCATCAAATATCACAATAGCAAGAATCTTCTCTCATTCCAACCAAAGTTTTCAAGGGTAGATATGCATAGCATTTAACTTCTAGTTTCACATTTGTCCTGTAGTCCCCACTACTTGGAACATCAATATAATCGTTTCCAGAAGCTGAACAAGATTCAGGAACACTATGGACTATTGGAGTTAGACTTATTGGCTCACTAACCCAGATAGTAATTTTCATTTCACAGGGAGCGGGGGAATTGAATTTTTTGGATGTTGTTTGACATCCACTTACAAACCAATCTACATTTATATATCTGCTACCATTGGAGCGTTCATACAATTTGCCAGTAAAGTTAATATATACCATCGCCAGTAGCATCAAAGTGCTCTTGATTACAACTATCCACAAGTGTATCTCCCAAGGAAGATTCTGTTTTCAAAATTTTATTTTTTTGCTTTTCACACATAATATCCGCTTTTTCTATTTACTCTTAAAGCAGAAATAGGAAGTCTTAAGTCTAGTAAGCCTATCTTACTTCTGCCTTTAAGGCTCAAGGAGTTCAAAGCCAATCTAGTAAATTCCTTTGGACTCCTTGCACACATATTTTCAATGTGTGGTTGGTACTAAAATTTTTTATGATTAATAAGTATTACGGCCTAATCTTCAAACTGTTAGTAATAAGCATCATAATCAAGCATAATAACTTGACTCCGGCAGAGTAGTTGCTTTCCATTTACTATGGCATGATGTCTAAAACAAATAAATTCCATGCATACTTATGCAAAAAAAGAATAAAAAGTAGGTATTCTGTAGAACCAATAATAATGATATCAAAAAACTTACAGTTTAGTCACAAGGTCCTCAAGCGCAGCTTTCGGGTCCGCAGCCTTCACGATACCCGATGCCAGGAAAACTCCAACTGAACCAAGTTCAAGAGCTGCTGCAAGATCCTCTCCTTTTGAGATACGTATCCTTTGCGGTTGTAAAGGATGCATCTATGTTTGCCAGTGTAAGGCGGCATAATCTCAGTGAATAAAATAGATACTTACACCGGCTTGAAAGAAACCGAAAGGACCAGCGTTACCTATCGTGTCAGCATAGCCGGAGATGCAGATGCCACCAAGGTTAATGATGATATAGTGGAGCTGCTTTGTGGCATAGGCTGCAAACTCAGAATATGACATCATTCCCGAAATGATCATTTCCCAACTTCCATTTGCATGCTGTTCTGACAATATTCGCGGGAAGATACACAGGGGAAATATTATCAGGTACCTGCACCTATATCAGATTAGTGATATTGTGAACGGCTTATCCCAAAATCCCCAGCAATATATCCGGTTTTACAAAATCGGGATATTCTTTACCGCTGCTTTCGGATTATATCTCGGAATCCAGGGGTTATATCTAATGATCGTAGCCAATAACTTCATAACCGGCATACCCCTTTTCATTGCCGCAATACTGATAGCACCCCCACCGGTAGGCATTTCCGCTATGCTGAAGCAACAATTCAATATCGACATATCGATGGCCGCCAGAATGCTAATTGCAACTCTGCTACTGCTTATCGCATGGTTGAGCCTGCCCTGAAAAAGAAAACAGGAAAAATCAGTCAGATCTTACTTACAAGATCCTCAAGTGCGGCCCCGGGGTCTGCAGCTTTTACTATACCTGATGCCAGAAGGACACCAACTGAACCAAGTTCAAGAGCCGCTACAAGGTCTTCTCCTTTTGATATACCTGCCCCACAGAGAACCTGTACTGCAGGGTCGATACGCTTTACCGCTTCCACGGAACCAGTCACAACTTCCGGGTCCGCCTGTGATACAGGGATACCGGAACCGATCAGTTCGGGTGGTTCCACAGCAACATAATCAGGCCCAAGTGCTGCTGCTGCTGCGGAGGTTGCAACATTGTTGGTACAGACTATTGTCCTGAAGCCGACTCCTTTTGCAGCGCTGATCGATGCATCGATATTTGCCAGCGTAAGACGGCATTCGGAATGGTTGATAAGAGTTCCGATTGCGCCTGAATCCTTTACACATTGAGCGAATGCATGTCCGGTAAAACTGCCTGCACCTACCGGGTCAAGACTCTGTGAATAGACCGGCAGGTCAACCTGTGATGCTACACGATAGATATCGCAGAACTGTGGTGCAACACCAATCTCTATACCGGAATCATCTGCAACTTCTTTACATGCCTGTGCAACCTTTACGGCGCCTTCGCCTGTACCCTCAAGATATGTCTTGAGGTTCAGGACTATCAGTGTAGAACTCAATTTCGGTCACTCCAATATGAATATCAGTATATGTGTCAAGTACGTAGCACTATAGATGTAACTTCAAGTATAAATACAAAAGTGAAAAGATAAAAGAAAAAGAAAACGTGTGAAGAACACACGCTTAGAAGTCGGTCATTACCCTGAACTGGTCGATCTCAGGGTTGTTAAGGCCTTCAATGAATTTCTCTGCAACCTGCCTTACATCCTTGGCGTTGGTGATAGCTCTTCCTACCACAAGGACATCAGCACCTGCTTCAAGTGCCTGTGGCATGGTGTCGATACGTACGCCACCGGCAACTGCGACCAGTATCTTTGGCGAGAGTGCCTTGATGTCGTCTATACTTCCCCATGCGTGCGCAGTACTCTCAACATCGATACCACGGTGAAGTTCAACTACATCAGGGAGTACATCAAGCTTCTTGAGTACAGCCACAGGGTCGTCGCAGTTGAGAGTGTCCATGACAGCGTAGATACCTGTCTTGTGGGCTTCCTCGATAACTTTATTCATGGTTGCTATTGGTGCAAGAGCTGAAACGACAATTGCGTCTGCTGTTGCGTCTGCAACCATGCGTGCCTCGAGGTTTCCTGTATCAAGGGTCTTGAGGTCAGCAACTATGAATGCATCAGGACGGATCTCCCTGAGTTTTGAGATAACGTCCACACCATAGCGCTTGATAAGAGGTGTGCCTGCTTCAAGAATAACGTGATCGCTCTTTGGTATCTGCTTTACGATGTCCAGAATTACAGGAAGGTTAGGGTTATCCAGGGCAACCTGCAGATATGGCGGGTTCCAGAGTCTGGAGACCTTGAATCCCATAACAGCATGGCCCATTCTGTCCTTCTCTCTAAGTACAGTGTCAACATCCGGGAAACCATCAACTGCACGTTTTACTGCCAATTTTGCTGCTCCGTAGTTATATCTGTATATCTTATTGTAGTCCTTTGCCCCAGGATGGATGAAAACACTTGCAACAACAACTATGTCTTCAATATCCATGTCTCCGAATGCCCCTTCTTCAAGAGCATCTGCGATAGCCTTTGATACAGCAGCCTGTGCAGGACCGAATATCTGTGCAGCCTGGGCCATGTTCTTTACTGTGACCTTTGGAACGATAAGTGTTGCAGGCTTTGCCGGAAGATTTGGACGGATCACTGAAAGCAGAGGCGTGTGACCTACTGATAACTGTGTAAAACCATTTGCAAATGCCTGGCCCACAGGACCGTCTTTGTTTCCGACCATAATGTCAATGTGTGCGAGTTCTGGTTCCTCGCCAATTAATGCTTCTCCGATTAGTAACATGATTCACCTACGTATATACTATAAATATCAATTTGTTTGCAATTTGTTTAATATTAATTTGTTTGGATTCGCTTATTAGTTCTTATGCTAATATTCAGATAGGGGATTTACTATTTCTCGTGCAAAACCAGCGCTTTATATATTAGATTTATGGCAGAATCACGAGATTTGTGCTTTATATATTATATATCAATAAATAGTTTGTTGAAACTTTCGTTCTTAGTTTCAAGAGCTAAATATAATCCTGGGACAGATGGCTTAAGTTAAATAATACATTGATTTGCGAAGTTACCCCTATTTGTTTAGAAGTCTTGTATATACTATTTCGGTATTTGGAGTAGTCACGTTAAGCTCTTTTCCATAACGAATCAATGTTCCTCCAAACAGGTCACCTTCGTTTATTTCTCCTTTTAGCTCCACGTCCCGTTGGAAAGATGTTTTCGCTTCATATGGAAATCCCTTTGCTTTTGAAAGTGAAGTTTCTACAATATCGTTGTCTAAATTGATATCCAACTTTTTAGCTATTTCTTCGACCTCATTCATTATCGACTTTGTCAGTTCGCTCAATTCAGGACTGTCTAATACTTCACCCAATGTTTTTCCATAAGCAGCTGTTACTAATCCGAATGCTGCTATGAACATATATTTTGACCATATCGATATCTGGACCGGATTCTCCCAGTTAAAGTTGATCGATGAATCATTTAGCAATGATAACAATGCCCTTGGATAAAATTCAGGATACATTGGGTCTTTTCCCAACGATATTTTACAACTACCGCCTTTTTGATAAATAACCCCGGGACTTTCAATGTGAGTGCCAACATAAATACATGAAGGGAAAACGACTCCTGTATCCAGTTGACTTCTTATCTTTTCATAAATATCAACACCATTTAATAATGGAAGAATAACAGTCTCCTCATTGGATATTTTAGCAATTTCAGCAATCGCACTTTCCAGGTCATATGCCTTAACCAATAATACAATAATATCGCATATTGGTAAATCGCCAACATTATTAGTGCACAATTTCGGAGAAACGTTTATTAGTTCCTCACCTCCGGATTTTTTCAACGTCAAACCCTGTGAATTTATGGTATCCTCATGAGGACCACGTGCAACAAAGAAAATATCGTGTTTTTCACCAAATTTTTTCGTCACAAGAGCTCCAAAGTACCCTCCAACTCCTCCAACTCCAAAAAAACAGATTTTCATAAGCTTGTACCCATTGTTTTTAATATAGTTATTTACTCTTGGTTGAGCAATTTCTGGTTAAAGTAATCCGATCAATCTTAAATGATCTTGGGACAGATATCATTCATAATACATCCCCCGCATTTCGGACTTACAGGACGGCAGACGTTCTGACCGAACAACACCATCAGACCATTGATATCCTTCCAGTCCTGCTTTGAAACAACTTTTTCAAGTTCCTTTTCAGTCTCATCAGGCTCTGATGTATCGACAAGGCCCATGCGGTTGGATATCCGGTGCACGTGGGTATCTACTGCTATGACATCCTGCTCGTACCCATAACCCAGCACACAGTTGGCAGTCTTGCGTCCAACTCCGGGCAATTTGAGAAGCTCATCAATGCTGTTTGGGACCACACCGCCATAATCCTGTAAAATCATACGGGATATATCGATAATACGGTGTGATTTGACCCTGTAAAAACCTACGTTCCTGATAAGTTCCCGGACCTCATCCACATCTGCTCCTGCCAGTTCCTGAACAGTACCGAACACCTCGAAAAGATCCTGTGTAGCAGGAATAGTTACCTCATCGCGTGTGCGTTGGGACAGGACAGTTGAGATAAGAAGATAAAAAGGGTCCCGGTTCGCATGGAAATAACCGTTCGGATACAGTTCTTTAAGCCGGGAGAACACTTGTTCCACATACATCAGAAAGTGGATAGTTTACCAAGTTATAAACTGTTTTCTATAAGGAGGGATGATGACCGGGCTTCCCGGCCTGACAGCCACTGTTATTGCCATATTCAACGTGACATCCTATATGCCGGCTGAAGGAGAATAATAGGGAAATCTTACATGCACATGTGTTCCAGAGCCCTCTTCACTCTCTATCCATATCTCCCCCCTGGTGGACATCGGCGATCATCTTGCTCACGTATAATCCAAGCCCACTGCCGTCATATTTTCTTGCCATTGAGCCATCGATCTGATAAAAACGTTTAAAAACATTTGAGAATTCAGTTTTTGGAATACCTATGCCACTGTCCTTTATTATAATATGCACATGACCGTCATCCTTGAAGGCTGTGATATCCACATTGCCGCCCGGGGGGCTGAACTTGATAGAATTATCGACAAGGGACCTGAAAAGATATGGCAGGTATTCCACATCACCCATTACAAGAGGAAGGTCATTTTCAAAAGAGTTTGTCACTGAAATTTGTTTTTCCCCGGCCTTGAATGACAGATCGTCAGTTACCCTCCTCAGGCTGTCCTCTATTCTGACGGGATCGAATCGGTATTTGACATTGCCGGATTTCACGATGCTCATGTATATAAGGGAGTCCAGCAGGAAACTCAGATGATCGTATTTATCCAGCACTATGTGCATGGCATCCTTCTGTTTTTGATTAAGGGGCCCAGCACCTCATCGTGAACAAGTTCACTGTACCCTTTGATAGATATGAGCGGTGTTTTAAGTTCATGACTCAGATTCGAAATGAACTCATCCTTCATCCTGTCAAGAGATTTCAGGGCTTCGTTTGCCTTTGAAAGGTCCCGGGTGTATTTATGTATGGCCTCCTCCGCTTTTTTTCGTTCGCTTATGTCACGGGTGACACCCAGGAAGAACTGGAATTCCCCATCATTGCTAAAAACAGCTCTAGCTACTGCTTCAGTCCAGACAACATGGCCATTCCTGTGAAATTGCCCTATTTCTAGTACTTCTGAGTGGTTCTGCATCTCACCAGGTTGCATATCTGCAAAAAAAGAATTAACAGCTGATTCTATCTTCATGATACTGTCAGGAGTGAAGGCCTCCCCAAAGACCTGATTTCGTGCTTCTTCAGGAGTATAGCCCCTGAGCTTCATAACTGAAGGACTTATATAAAGAAACCTGCAATGCTTATCCATTGTCCAGATGACATCGTTGGCATTCTCCGCAAGCAGGCGGAATTTCTCTTCACTTTTCTTAAGATTTCTTTCCGCCAGTTTTCTTTCGGTTATATCACGCCCGTTACTAAGAATGGCAGTTTCCTTATTATAATCTATGAGTTTGACATTTATTTCCACAGGCACCCGGGAACTATCTTTCCTGACATAGATAGTTTCAAACATATCCTGTCCTTTTTCCATAAGTCTGGCAGCGTTTTCCATGCACTTGTCCCGGAGTTCCGGCGTAATGAGATCACTCCCGGACATCAGAAGGATTTCCTCACGGCTATACCCCAGCATTTTGCAGGCTGCATGGTTCGCTTCCAGGATAATACCATCGGAATTCAGTATCATGACAGAGTCTACCGAGTTCTCGAAAAGTGCCCTGAATTTTTCTTCAGATTCCTTAATCTTTTGCCCGGTATTCCTTTGCTCTGTGATATCCGAACCCGAGCCCAGAACTGTTGTGATCTTGCCGGAGGAGTCTTTCATGCATGAATTTTGCCATGATATCAGCTTTTTACTGCCGCTCCTGGTGAGAATGTAGCTCTCGGAATACTCAACTGACTCCGGACCATCTTCTAATATTCTGTTGAAATAACATAACATATCCTGTCTGTGTTCAGGCAGGATGATCTTACTGAACCAGTTTGAACCGATCAACTCGCTCCCGGCATACCCCAGAACCTCACAACATTTCGCATTGGCAAGGACTACAGTACCGTGGACATCCAGTGCAACGATCATGGAGCCGGCGACCTCAAGATACTTCTTTGCACGCTCACTTTCGGCGATCAGTTTGTCATGTAACTTTTTGCTTTTTAAAAGATTCCTCACACGAGTGATCAACTCTACCCTGTCAATGGGCTTTGCGAGGAAATCATCGGCTCCTGCCCTGATGCCCTCCAGACGATCATCTCTTGAGGAAAGTGCTGTTACAATTATCACAATGAAGCATGTCTCTTTTGATGATTTTATATGTCTGCAGGTTTCATAGCCATTTATGCCCGGCATCATAACATCGAGGATTATTAGATCAGGTTTTTCCTGAGCAAGGACCTTAAGGGCTTCCTCACCACTGAAAGCAGTCACTATGTCATATTCGTTGACCAGCTGGGCTTCCACTAACCGGACATTAACGGGATCATCATCTACAACCAGGATTCTTGACCTGTACTGTTCAAGCATATGTAAAAACCAATTCCATTTTTCTAAAGAGGAGGATTCACACAATAATTAACTAACAAACATAATAAGTTAATTATATAATCAATATTTTATAAATACGCACATACTTCAACTTAGATGTTATAAAATATGTACAGTTTGGTATTCATATAAATTTATGTATAAATATACATGTTTAGAAACACATAATGTTTAATTTTTTATGTGCACAGGATTAACGCGAATGGCTCTGTTAACGATAATTCTTAGATAAGTTTATATACCCAAAAATTGATATTGATATAAATATATATTATAATTGTTAAGATATTGGGCTGAGTAAAAATGACATCATTCGAACTAGACCAAAAAACGCTGATAAAGAACTCTGTATTGATACCAATAGCATTTGTAGCGGGAACACTTATCGCAATCGCCGCATACACATATTTACCCCCGACAACTGCTCTCATATCAGTATTCAGCAGCGCTCTCATAGTAGCACTCCTGACATACGCCCTGTTGAAGGCAAGATCGAAGTAAAAGCCTGAGATCCAATGATGCGATACTTTTATAGCCTTGCATATGTATTTATCTCTATTTCTGGGCTCGTGGTCTAGCTGGTCATGACGTCGCCTTCACACGGCGGAGGTCCGGAGTTCGAATCTCCGCGGGCCCACTAACCGTATTAACATCATTTAACTGAACCTTTAGTAAAAAATCAGTTGCTTCCCAGAGCAGTAGCTGTGAAATAATCAAAGCCCATTTAAAAAATATTACTAGCATAATTAATCACTTTCAGACCAAGTATTTCTACAGATCGAACCTTTTCTCACGATTCAAAGCAAAAACAAATTTAATTTAGTGAGAATAAAATAAAAGAGAAAGAAGAATAAAAAAATTTTGTATAACTTGCTTATATTCTAGTATACTGCCTGTATTATATCAACTCAAATATGCCTATAAGCACACTTATTCAATTTTATCAAAATCATATTTTGAATGATCATCTAATTTGCCATCATTTACAATATTTTTAATATGATTTATTTCTTCAATTTTTGCAGCGAATTTTGAATTTATCTCATATTTAAATTCATCTTCACATTGAGTCAATACCTTTTTTCTATCATTGGTCAATTGCTCTATTCGAACATCACAAAACGATAGAATATCTTTCTTCTGATTCAGATTCTCTAATGCCATTTAAATTTCTTCCTATCTTACAGCATGTCGCAAATTAATTCAATATGCACATAAGGTATGAAACAAAAAAGTTCATAATTACATTCACAAATCATGCATCTGCATGTTTAGTTTACCTTTCAATCCAAGGCAATATACAGATACGACTCTTTGTATTATGCTTTATGTTTATCCATTATGCATGTATGCATTGCACCTAGGATACTCTTTTAATTGTTTCACTTGAACCCCATGTGAATCAGATAATATGTCTGCTCCCTACCCATCTGTACAGGCCCCTGGGACTCTGGTCAGACTTTGAATATGTAATTACATATTTCTATATAAGCTAAACTGGTCTTAAATTAAAAAGCTTGCTTAAAATGTATTAACATTAAATTTTAAACATGCCACCTTTGCTTAGAGGAATCCCTACAGGACGAAAATCTGTCAGCATATATGTGATTTCTACAGAGCCATCAATGAGTATAATCAATTAATTGTATCGAATCACCGATTTTCTTTTCAATTGCTGATTTCATCTGTTCAGCATGCGGGCAGGCAAAGCCTATAGGATTACCTTTTGTGATGCAGGAAGCAAGAACGATTGTATCTGCCCCTCTTTTGACCATTTCAGCAGCCCTCTGAACTGCTTTTTTACCGGGACAACCACCACATGAAACAACACCGATCACTTCAATTTCATCCTCAACACCCTCGAATGCAAGTTTTTTCTCCTTCATTACTTTAAAATCCGTTGTTGCAGGACATATGTCTTCTGTTTGCATACACCTGATCAATCCGACTTTCATGATTCTGCCTCCTTTACATCTCCAAATATGCTTTCTGCAAGCAAAACTGAAATGTCCTTCATATTCAACTCTTCATCCTTTGACTTACAAACACCGCCTATGTGATGCATGCAGAAAGGACAATACGATATCATCATATCGGCCTTCTTTTTATAGTCCTGAACCGACAACATAGCAACATCAGAAGATATTTCCGGGAAGTTGGGTTTAAACCCGGCAGGACCTCCGCAGCACACATGTTTACCGTCAAAGAGCTCTTTAACTTCAACACCCATACTTTCAAGAATACTGCGTGGGACATCCTTTGATTTTCTCAGTGGACAGGCGTCTCTTACTGAAACGGTGTAATCGAGCTTTCCGGGTTTGAGAGTGCCGTCAGCGATCATATCCCTGAACAAGTTAAGGGAATGCTCTACCTCGAAGTTCAGTTCCCTATAGAGTTTAGGGTAATCCTGACCCAGAACCAGGTAGCAACCCGGGCATGAGGCTATAACCTTCTTCACTCCCAGGGATTCAATATAGTCTACGAAACCTTTTGCATGAGATGCTGCCTCCTCAAGATGACCGTTGTCTATGAGAAAAAGACCGCAGCATTTCTCTTCCTTCAGAAGCATTGGCTTAATACCGGCATGGTTGAGCAGACGAATAGTGGACCTGGCTATGTCCGGCTGGCTGTGCGCAATCCAGCAGCCTGTCATGTAGGCTATATCAGAATTTTCGGCGATCTCAAGATCGTCAGTCACCCAGTCAAACCTCGTTGAAGGGTCCATGCTTCCGGGACTGTTACGCTCGATAATGTTCATTGAGATGGCAGTGGTTTTGGCAGGCTCCCTGCCCTGCTGTGCTAACAGCTCCCTTTCATATTGGATAATATCAGTTATGGGTATGTCCACAGGACATACATCATCACATGCTCCACACCGTGTGGAAAGGTAAATATTATCCATCTCATCCTGTGTGAGTTCCTCACCTGCGATTATCTTTGCAAGCGATTCGATCTTTCCTTGCGGAGTAAAGCGATTACCTTCAGTAACCATGTTGGCAGGGCATACATCCCAGCATTTCTTACAATCAATACATGAACTTATTTCTTTCTGGAAACGATGCATATAAAAACCTCACTTTTTCTGTGAACATAAAGTGAACAATCTACTTTGTAGTTTTTATGCGTTGAACCTATTTCAAAACTTATGATCTGCTATTTTCCAGCACACCAGAGAACTCTTCAAAACCCATCATTTTTCCATAAAGTAATTGCATGGAAGTACACAGGCTTTTGAATCGGGTTTACCATATCAGCCAAAGGTTAGAATCTTATCCGATTCCTCTACTAATACCAATAAGTCCATCATAGTTGAAATCGGACAAACATCGGACCCTTCTTTCTGTCTTGATTCCAGGCAGGTCCCGCAAGCGAGTATCTCTCCTTTATCCTCAACAAATGAATCGATCTGTTCTTTTACATTGTATTTTTCATCTTTGATCCCCTCTGCTTCAACTCCCTTATTCAGCAAAAAAATCTTTACTTCATGTTCCGCTTTCAGTGACGTAACTCCAAATCTGAAAGCGTTCCAGACAATTTCCGGTTCATTCGTACTTATAACAATACCAAGTTTCATTTAATCACCACTCTTTACTCAGGACAATTCCATAATGATATGGTTTTAAATCATATTTATCCGGATTGCTGAACCCTGAAGAAATAGCCCATTCAATACATTTTTCCGGTGTAGGCCGGATTTCCATTGGTGGCCCTCTCGGAGTTGCCGGATCGTAGTTCCAGTGAATGATCACTACATTTCCATTTGGTCTTAGAATCCTGTTAGCTTCTCTGAGCAACTTTTCCGGTCCCTCCAGGTGCAAAATGTTAGCGAGGAGGACATAATCCACACTTTCATCTTCAAGACCGCTGCCTTCTGATATGAAATCACGGAGTACGGTTTCAACATTGTTTAGATTTTCCGCCTTTGCCTTTTGTTCTGTGATCTCTATCATTTCCGGCTCTATGTCGATAGCGCAGACCTTTCCGCTTATTATCTTTGCAACAGGGATTGTAAAAGTTCCATACCCGCTACCAAAATCTGCTACATCTGCAGCCTTATCATTCAAACTCAGCATTTTAAGGATTTTATTCGGTTCAAAAAACCCTTTCCATACATCTTCATCAGGCATTCCGCTTTCTCTGACTTTCATTTTTTAATCCGGGATTTGCTGATAAGGTATTTTCCTGGTATTCAAATCTCTTTGAAAACCTTTGCAAGTGACTCGCCTTTAACATGGATGGAGAACTGGTAAAGATATCCAAAAGGCACTGAATAAACGTTTATTCCTTTGTTTTTCAGTTTTTCTTCAATCGATACGATAACTTCCATTGCAAATTCAGGCGATGATTTACTTGAAGACAGATGGGCAAATGAATGCAAGACGATCTTGTTCTTATTTACTTTATTCAGATACCACTTGATGTTTCCCACTGCACTTTTTATTACCTTGCTCATTCTTTCTTCATCCTCTGCTTCAGCATGGATGAAAACAACGGCAGTATCCTCTATTCTTTCTTCGATTTCTACATCCCCCACGGTTTCAATCGTTTTACAGTGTGTGTCAAACCAAAAATACTCAACATCGAATAGTAACAACTTCATGTATCCCATTCCTTATAAAAAATCAATATTCAATTTTACAAACTTATACGATATTAGTTTTATCCAACCAAGCATTTATGCTCAAATTCGGGAAGCATCCGAGTTGTGAAGTGACTAAAAAGACAAAGGAGATATTAGTATCCCTTCAATAAAGGATTCTTTAATCAAACAGACAATTTTACATCTTCACCAAAAGCTACAAAGTTGCTAAAATCCCTTGCATGGCTTTTGTAATCGGTATAGTACCATGCACCGTTCTCATAGACTTTTCCATCAACTACTATATCGTAATAATTTATCTGGCCCTTATCATCTTCTGTATGATGGTCATTCTCTTTTAAATATTCCATATTCAAAAAATCACGATTGAAATATTTGATCCCATCGATCATTACAAAATCATTTGTTTTTCCAAGTTGTGCGCTATCCCATTTAATTTCCCATTTTAGTCTTACCATGATATCAGTCCCTGAGTTGTTTATACAAATGCCCATTAGTAAATTGATCAAATGTGCATACGTACAATATGTACGTACAGCTATTGACTACTTATTTAGAAATTAATATAGCATTAACTGTAATATCATATCAACACTATTGATAAAAACAAAGGGAAACTATAATGTCAAACCATTATTTGCGATTTTAGAGGGAGATTAGATACGTTTAATGTTAATTCTGATCCGCAAAAGACTTAACATGCATAAAATACCAATGCTTTTTGATAAAATGCACTGTTTCAAAAGCCTTGAAAATCTCAAAAGCGCATATATTGAGCGTATCCATCAGGTATCAGATGAAAGGAGATCCGGGAAGAAATCAGTTGGTACCTTTTGTCTTTTCGTACCTGACGAGATAATCTTTGCTGCAGGTGCTGACCGCATGATACTATGCGGGGGAAAGAACGACACTATATCCATTGCGGAACAATATTTACCAAGGAACATCTGCCCCCTGGTGAAATCCTCATTTGGATCAATTGTCAACGATGGCTGTTCAGGTGTAAAATCCTGTTCTCACTTCAGTATGGTAGATATGATCGTAGCCGAGAACACCTGTGATAGCAAAAAAAAGATGTATGAACTGCTGGATAACTATGTTCCGACCTACGTAATTGATCTCCCTCAAAGGCCTGACACCCCTGAAGCTCTGAAATACTTTGTAACTGAGCTCGATAAGTTCAGGGATGCCATGGAACAGCTTACAGGCAACAAGGTAACTAACGAACGATTACGACAGGAGATCATATCCTCCAACGAGACCAGAAAGCTTCTACACAGCCTCTATGAACTACGAAAGAGAGATCCAAGTCCTATAAGCGGAGTCGATATGCTGAAAATCCTTCAGAAGCAGTATTTCCTGTCACCCGGCGAATTAAAGGAACACCTTCGGATGCTTATCAGTGAAGTGGAGAGCGTTGAACCTGAAGGTGCACACAGGCCCAGGATAATGATCTCCGGTTGTCCAATGCCAGGCGGTAACACGAAAGTACCTGAGATCATAGAGGACAAAGGTGGTGTGATCGTTGTAGAGGAAAGCTGTACCGGCACGAGGTCGTTCTGGGACATGGTAGATGAAGACAAGGAACCTATGCTCGCACTGGCCGAAAGATACATAGAAATACCCTGCTCCTGTATGAGTCCTAACGACAGACGTATAGATAACATTCTGGAACTTGCTAGAGACTTTAAAGTCGATGGAGTTGTTTACTATACCCTGCAGTTCTGCCATGGATACAACATCGAGAAATATAAGGTCCAGCAGGCCCTGAAAAAGGCCGGAATACCTATGCTTTTTGTTGAGACGGATTATAGTAACTCGGATGTTGAACAGATCGGGCTCCGGGTGGATGCATTCATGGAGATGCTTTCATGATCTCAGTTGGATTGGATGCCGGTTCTGCCACAACAAAGGCAGTCCTGATCAAAGATGGCAGGAAAATCACTCAGACCATACGCCCAACAGCATTCGATTTCATATCAGCTGCTGAGATTGCATATCAGGAAGTTCTCGACCATGCAGGCATCGGCAAGAAAGATGTTGACCATGTATATGCAACAGGCTATGGAAGAAATAGTATACAGTTTGCAGACAAGGCCATCAGCGAGATTACTACCCATGCTAAGGGCGTATATCACCTGTACCCGGAAGTTAACGGGATAATCGACATTGGTGGGCAGGACAGCAAAGTAATTTCGGTAAATGACGGCAAGGTAACTGATTTTTTAATGAATGACAAGTGTGCAGCTGGCACAGGCAAGTTTTTAGAATACACTGCACGTGCTCTTGAAGTTCCGATAGATGACCTGGGAAGTCTGGCGTTTGACTCTGAAACACCTGCGAGTATAACAAGTATGTGCACTGTTTTTGCAGAATCCGAGGTTATATCGCTTCGTACGAGAGGGTTTACGAAGCAGGATATAGCAGCCGGGATCATTGAGAGTATTGCCCGCAGAGTTGCTGTCATGGCCCGACAATTAGAGCTAAAACAAAATGTGGCCTTCGTTGGAGGCGTGGCAAAGAATACCGCCATTAAATCTGCGCTGGAAAAAGAACTGGGAATATCACTTTACGTACCTGCTGAACCGCAGATAACGGGAGCATTGGGGGCTGCATTGTATAACAGCAACTAAAGCCAGTGCACTAAAATAAGTTTAACGGTAAAAACAGGAACACTTTATTTTCATAAAGCGCAGCAAGTCTTTAGCCTGAAATCAGTTGTATTCCGCTTATTATAATCTTATTCCGTAGTCACTCCGTCGAATTCCGCCTCATTGGCTTCAGCTTCCTCCTTGGTGGCACGCACGATGCCATCCTTGTGGTGTGCCGGCGAATAGATCGTATAGAGTTTCAGTTCTTCGGTTTCCGAGGTATTGATGACATTGTGCTGTGCGCCTGCCGGCACTACCACTGCAACCCCGTCACTTACTTTATACTCGTTGCCGTCTATTATGCACTTTCCCTGTCCACTTTCAAAGCGGAAGAACTGGTCATTTTCCTCATGCACTTCCATCCCGATCTCTTCCCGGGGCCTGAGACTCATAAGTACCAGTTGGCTGTGCTTTGAAGTGTAGAGAACTTTGCGGAAATTATCATTTTCCAGAGTTGCGTCTTCGATATTGATAGAGAATCCTTTCATAATCATAAATTGAGAGCTAATTGTATATAAAATCATTCACAACCAAAATTAATATTTACTAAATAATTAATTAAATTATTACATAGATATAGGCAAGGCTTTTTATGATTCAAGACAAAGCAGGAAGCATAAGCTCTAAAATGAAAAAAAGAGGAATAATCATTTATTTTATTCAACGTATCGACATTTAGCTTCCCGAAGTACATTGACCGCTGCTTCGAAACCTTCCCAGCCAAAGATCACCACGTGCTTGTTCTCTAAATTCTTGTAAGTTTCAAAGAAATGAGTTATTTCCTTCAATAGATGAGGAGGCACCTGCTCAATTGTTAATATATGATTCCATAAAGGATCAGTCTCCGGAACACAGAGTATCTTTTCATCCCTTCCCTTATCATCCTTCATGTCAAACAATGCAACAGGGTGTACATCTATTATACATCCCGGAAATGTAGGCTCCCATGTTAAAACAAGGGCATCCAGAGGATCCCCGTCAAGTGCCAGAGTATTGGGAAAAAACCCATACTCACAGGGATATACCATTGAAGAGAAAAGCATTCTGTCGAATTTGACCATTTTCTTCTCTTTATCGTACTCGTATTTGTTACGACTTCCTTGCGGAATTTCGATAAGCACACTCTCAACCTGACGTTCAGTCATACCAACACTCCCTAATTATTAACTAACTAACAGCTTGTAACGATTGCAACTATTATGAATCCTGAAAGGTTACATCATATTACAATATTACCTATGATATTACAATATGATCCCATATACCTAATTTTTTGATATACAAAAAATAAGATACGCGGAAAAAAAGCATTTGAAATCCGTTACCAGGTTTGGCAAAGCACTACTGGACATCTCAGGTGGCAATCACTGCATCATGCCGCACAAATTCACTTACTTCAAAATATCTCCCATTAGACATATAAAAACGTTCAAATATTAAGGACTCTCATTCTTGTAGGGAGTAGGTAGTGGAAAGTAGCTTGGCTTACAGATTAACACCAGCCAGATCAGGGGATATGAAAGCAGGGCTTATTCTGATGTGAATAGAATGCCACATAACATTGTGTCCGAAACAATATCATAGCGCATATCCTGAACCTACTTAGTATGTGCCTTTATTCCTTCAGCGCGATTAAGATCAGATAATTGCTCGTGAATATCATAGAAGAGGACCATATCATGAATAAAAGGAGAGTAGATGAAAATAGTAAAAACGAGCAACTTGAACAGTTTAACGAAGACAAAGAGCGAGAGTTACTCACAACCAACCAGGGACTCAGGGTTGATGATACCGACATATCGCTGAAGGCAGGAGAGAGGGGACCAACACTGCTCGAAGACTTTCACTTCAGGGAGAAGCTAACCCATTTTGACCATGAACGGATACCTGAAAGAGTTGTCCATGCAAGAGGATCGGGAGCACACGGGTATTTTCAGGTATATGAACCCCTCACAGAGTACACTTTCGCGAAATTCCTGCAGGATCCGGAAAAGAAGACGCCCGTGTTCGTCAGGTTCTCTACAGTCGTTGGTTTCAGAGGCTCGGCTGATACTGTGCGGGATGTGCGGGGCTTTGCAACTAAATTCTATACCGAAGAGGGCAATTATGACATCGTGGGTAACAACATCCCAGTCTTTTTCATCCAGGATGCCATGAAGTTCCCGGATCTTGTCCACGCCATCAAACCTGAGCAGGACAACCAGATACCCCAGGCTTCAGCAGCTCACGACACATTTTGGGATTTCGTGGCGCAACATCCGGAGAATGCACACATGATAATGTGGCTGCTCTCTGACCGCGGCATCCCCCGAAGCTACAGGATGATGCAGGGATTCGGCGTCAATACTTTCCGCTTCGTAAATGCTGAAGGAAAGGGCAGATTCATAAAGTTCCACTGGAGGCCGATACTCGGCATTCACTCTCTTGTATGGGATGAAGCACAGAAACTGGCCGGAAAGGATTCCGACTTTAACAGACGCGATCTGTGGGAAGCTATCGAGACGGGGAACTATCCCGAATTTGAGATGGGAGTGCAGCTGATAGAGGAAGAGGATGAACTGAACTTTGATTTCGATATTCTGGACCCGACAAAGATATGGCCAGAAGAGGAAGTACCTGTCAAATGGATCGGTAAGATGACACTTAACCGCAACCCTGACAATTTCTTCGCAGAAACTGAACAGGTGGCTTTCTGCCCAGCAAACATAGTTCCGGGCATTGACTTCTCAAACGATCCCCTACTGCAGGGAAGGCTGTTCTCCTATCTGGACACACAGTTGATACGCCTCGGAGGTCCCAACTTCCAGGAGATACCTATCAACCGGCCTCTTGCACCTGTAAGTAACAACCAGAGAGAAGGCTACAACCGCATGACCATCAACAAGGGAAAGGGAAGTTATTTCCCCAATACTGTCGCCAAAGGTTTGCCAAGACCCGCGTCTTCAGAGGAAGGAGGCTACGTTCACTATATGGAAAAAGTGGAAGGCAGGAAGATTCGTGCAAGAAGTGAGAAGTTCAAGGACTTCTACAGCCAGGCAAAGCTTTTCTGGAACAGCATGTCAGAGCCCGAAAAGATGCACATCGTAAAGGCATTCCATTTCGAGATAGGAAAGGTCAAGGACCGCAGCATCCGGCAGGGTATCGTAGATATGTTCAATAATGTGGATGGGGACCTCGCTATCGAGATTGCAAAGGGTGTGGGTGCGGATGCACCTAAAACAAAGGGTGGATCCCCGGTGACAAAGAAATCCAGGAACGTCAGCCAGGAGCTTAGCGAGCATACGCGCAAGGACACTGTGATGACAAGGAAGATAGCCATTCTTGCTGCTACCGGGTACAACCACAGCGAAGTTGAGAGTGTCAAAAAGGCATTGATTGATGCCGGAGCACAGACTGAGATCATCTCTAAGTTCAGAGGTATGCTTAAAAGCTCGCAAGGAAAGGAAATGGAAGTAGATAAAAACTATGAAGCTGCTGAGTCTGTGATGTACGACGCTATATACATCCCGGGAGGTCAGGAAAGTATTAGCAGCCTGAAGATGCATGGAGATGCCGTTCACTTCATCAATGAAGCTTTCAGGCATTGCAAACCCATTGGAGCAACAGGTGACGGCGTAGACCTGCTTGCTTCCTCCGATGTCACCGGAGTTGAATTTGCAGGTGACGGAACTGATGTTGTGTCAGATAAAGGCATTGTGACAGTACGCGACCCCATGGACGGCGGGTTCAATGAATCCTTCATTGCCGCTATAGCACAGCACCGGCACTGGGACCGGGAGAGTAAGATGCAGGTTCCGGCATGAGTATACGAGAGGAGGATCAACCCCTCTTATTTATTTATTAAGCCATTACTGCATTCACAACTCCTGCATTGATCCGTGCATAAAAAAATGTAATTCGTTTTTGCCAATCTTCATAAAGATTTGTTTCAGGAATTATTTAAGGAGTTTGAGGGCATCCCTACAAGCTGCCACTGCAGGAGCTCCTGAAGTTATGAAGATGACATCCATTGTTTCCATGATCTCTTCCTTGGTGGCACCGTTATTGAGTGCGCTCTGCATCTGCACTACAGTACACCTTTCACACTGCTTGGATGCAACTACCGCAAGTGCCATCAGTATTTTCATTTTAGCAGGCAGTGCGCCATCTGACAATAGTTTATGATTGCAGAGGCCATACTTTTTCAGGAATTTGGAATCGACTTCTCCGAGTGTTTCAAGTATACAGGGAGTGAAACCCAGCTTCTCACCCATCTTATCAAGTAGCTCTTCATGTTTAAATTCTTCTTGTTCAGACATTTAATACCCCCATGTCTATAATAATTCTATGCTTATTTATTCTTTATGTATTTATTCCGCAGGAGAATGATCGGACCGTGATAGCATTGTTTCAGTACCATTAAATTACCGGATCTGGCAAATTAAACAATGATGGATATGAACAAATATGCTACACATGAAATAGCTGATAACGTTTTCTGGGTTGGGGCAAAAGATTGGAACCGCCGTCTTTTCGACGCCCTTATACCACTGCCCCAGGGAACCAGTTATAACGCTTACCTGGTAAAAGGAGCCGAGAAGACTGCACTCATAGACTCTGTGAACCCTGGATTCGAAAAGGAATTAAAGGCCAGGATAGAGCAGGTCGGTTCACTCAGCGATATCGACTACGTGGTGATGAACCATGCTGAACCCGACCACTCGACCTCCATTCCCTTTATCATGGAGTTGGTACCCGGATCTGTGCTTGTCACGACCGAGAAGGGGGCAAAGATGGCAGAGCTCTACTTTGATACCCCGCGGGACAGGATAAAGACCGTTAAAGAGGGCGATACTCTGGACCTTGGAGCCAGGACCCTGCAGTTTATAGAGGCTCCCTGGCTCCACTGGCCTGAGACAATGTTCACATTCCTTCCTGAAGAAAGGGTCCTGTTCTCATGTGATTTCTTTGGTGCACATACGGCCTTTGGCATCTACGAGGATGATGTAGAGGACCTTTCCACTCTTGCAAAGCGTTACTTCGGCGAGATCATGATGCCTTTCAAGAGTATGGGAAAGAAAGGACTTGAGAAAGCAAGGGAACTTGATCCCCTGCTCCTCGCCCCAAGCCATGGACCCATGTACAGGAATCCTGAAACGATATTCAGGTTATATGACCTCTGGACAGCCGGAGAGACAAAAGAGAAGGTAATCGTGATCTATGTGAGTATGTGGAGTGCCACGGAGAACATGGTTAAGGCATTATCTGAGATACTCCTGTCAGAGGGCATTGAGGTACGCATATATAATCTGGCAAACGCCGATCTTGGTGATATCGCCATGGACCTTGTAGATTCCCGTGGCATTGTGTTCGGAACTCCCACGGTGCTTGGAGGGATGCATCCTCTTGCTATTTATGCAGCCAATGTTTTCAAGATTCTGCGCCCGCCTACCAGGTATGCCATAGCACTCAGTTCCTATGGCTGGGGAGGAGGCGCGATCAAACAGCTTCAGACAACTCTTGAATCTACAAAGGTGGAAATCCTGGGTGCTGTGGAGATTAACGGGCCAGCTAAGGAAGACAATCTCAGCCTAATTCGTGAACTCGGAGCAGAACTTGCCGGGAAGATTAAGAGTGATAGCTGAATATCTGTTCCTTTAAAGGACTTTGACCTGACCCTATTGCATATTACGTACTATAGTCATGAATAGTGCAATTTTATGGCTGTGATCTACTTTGAGCGCCTGCATGGAATTATAACGCTATTGAAAAGCAGGATATCAATAAAACATAATCTCATTCCTGCAATTAAGAAAGGTTTTGCTTAAATAAAAAAACAACTTATTACGTCCTGCGGCAGGGGTCGCTCGCAAAGATCAGGGAGTGGAGCTAAAGAGAGATATTGGGAATATCCCGGACATATAAGGAAGAGATGCCTTAAAGCGTGGTGCTTTATCAGGCGTCTCATCCTGCCTTCTCAACCATGCGGGTTGAGTGAGTGGGGATTGAAGGGATGCGGGGACATCCCGGATTCGTAAGGAAAGAGGCACCATAAGCGTGGTGGTTTATCGGGTGTCTCAATCTTTTCTTAAAGATAATATTGCATAGTCTGAAAGAATAGAATACTATAAAACATAATCCTTTATACGGCCGTCTTGCCATTGAAGGGCAGTATTTCATAAGGTCATCGCAGAACTCATATCGGTAAACTCGTACATATGCTCATTTCTGCACATAATTAAAAGAAATAAGGAAAAAAGGCAGGATAGTGGCTCCGAATATTGCGAAACCCGCTTCCCTGCAGCTCAGTTCTATCAGTTCGCTTACACGACTTCCGGATATTATTAGCGATTTATTTACACGTTCCTGATCGATCTTGGCACAAAACCACCTATATGGCGCCGGACATTCGTGCGCACTTCTCTGGCTATTGTCCTTTCATCAGCGTCGATGATACCGGAATACTGGCAGATGACGAGATACAGCACGAGGAACGAAAGGTACACCCATATCATATTAACTGTCGGGAACGCTAATTTGAGTATCAGCATTGATGACAGAAGTGACAGGCAGATGACTGTGAACTTTCTGTAGGCCATCGTAAAAGGATGCATCTGGTGGGTTCTCCATGCTCTTGCCGTCATGAGAAGTTCGATGGATGCAAAGGATGCCGCCGATGCTGCTGCTGCTCCAAGCATACCATAGTCAGGTATCAGCAGGAAATTGAATACTACATTTATCACGGCACTTGCTGTTGAACACTTCATGAGGAAACCGGAATCGCCCACAGCCATAATGGTGTGGTAGTTGAACCCGAAATAAGCATTCGTGATGAAACCCAGCGAAAGGATCCTCAATACCGTGGCACCCATTGCATACTCCGCACCGTACAGCCTTGTAAGGATGGCTTCGGGATACACGAACATTAGCACGAATATCGGGAATGAGAGTACGAAGCACCATTTTGTTACTATCTGGTAGAGGGATTCAAGAATATCCTTGCAGCCCTCCCCCCATAACCTGGATGCTACCGGTATGTACACAAATCCCATCGATGTTATTATAATCGTAAGGAAACTGACCAGTGGGTAGACTGCACTGTACACGCCTACAACTTCCGAGGACTTGAAATATCCCAGCATTATAGTGTCCGTCCATGTCATAAGGTTTAGCAGAGTCGCACTTATGAGCAGCGGGAACGAATACTTGAACAGCTGCCTGGTAGGTTCGCTGAAGCGTATCTTCAGCTCCGGCTTGAAAGGAGGGTGCTTGATGAAATATACGACCATCAGGCCGAATGTGAATATCATCGAGAGAAGATCTGCAAGTACGAAGGTATGCAGGGATACACCTGTAAACACGGCTAATGATACACATATCCACAAAGATACCGGCCTTATCACATCATAGAAGTACATGTTGACGTTAGTACGGTCAAAACCTCTGTAAATTGCTACGGCTATGTTCATGAATATAGTGAGCGGGATCGCAAAGATCATTATCCTTATCACTGAGAGGATGTTTTCATGGGTATCGAACATACCTGCTGCGAAATGCTGGAACGCGATAGGGGATATGAACATTCCTGCTAGGCCTGCCAATAGTCCCATTAACAAGCCTGATACGACAATTTCCTGGATTTTGTGATCTTCTCTTCTACCTCTGAAATATGCTATATACCTGGGTACACCTTCATGCAGCCCCAGTGTGGCAATAGCGCCTGTGAGGGAGATGACAGTAAGTGCGAGTGAGTAAGTGCCGAAGTCGGTCTGGGAGAGGTTCCTTGTCAGTACCCCTTTGATGAAGATGTTCAGGAGGAGTCCGCTTATTGTACCTGCGAAGATAACTCCTGAACCTATTACTATTCTGTTTACGGATTCGTTAAGTGACATCTAGTTACCACCCATTCATTGTTAGTAACCAGTCTGTGGAAAAGCCATGATCCGTAACCGGAGTCTACCTTCAATAGCCTGTGGTTGTTCGTGGTGGATACAGAGCCAGGGCTAGGAAAGACTTTCAGTTATGATCATCCCTATATGCTCCACGTGGTGGTTTGTTGAGCAAGGGCTCGAAAGCCTTTGCATAGTATAAATAGCTTTTTATCAGCCATCTCTTATAAAATAATATACATGTAGTAAAAAGCTGGAAGATATTAGTTTTAAAGTTAAAATATATAATTTGTTTACATTTTTTTGTTACTAATAATACATATATCCCTAACATTTACAGACATATATGCCATCTTTCAGACACAGACCTCATAAATAAGCCCGCAGCATGCCGAAATAGTCCACCCTGCCCCAGAAACTAACTTAGAAAAAGGGCACCCGCTTAGAAATTTGTTTGTGAATAAGGTTAAATAGAATTTGGCCCAATATGTATTTAGTTACCTGACCGCGAAAAAGCAAAGGCCAGTGGTCAGACGGGGAAGAAAGGACTGATGTTACAAGAGGGGTAGTATCTTTGAATAATGGGACAAATAGTTGTAACTTTACTTGAATTATTAAAAGTAAGGTTGACATATTTCATATTTTCTGAAAGCATGTTCAAACATACTATGAATTGGGGGTAATTATTTGAAACGAAAATTAAAGGTACTTTTTATAGGAACGTATGTTCCGCGAGAATGCGGGATCGCCACGTTCACTTCCGACCTATTCAATACCATATCAAAGGAAGATGAGGTCGATTGCTGTGAAGTTATAGCGTTAAATGATATAGATGAGACCTACGACTATCCGGAAGAAGTCGTCTTTGAGATAAGGAGAAACAAACTGGAAGATTATTACCGTGCAGCCGATCACATCAATCGATCAGATCATGACGTGGTATGTCTACAACATGAATTCGGCCTTTACTGGGGAGATGCCGGAGACTACATATTTGCACTGCTTTCAAGTATAGACAAGCCAATAATAACAACCCTCCATACAGTGATAAAAGATCCGGAACCCCCGTATCGCAGGGTAACTGAGAAACTCATGCAGTACTCCGATAAGGTAATCGTGATGAGTGAAACTTCAGAGAACATCCTGCATGAAGTATACGATATCCATAATGGTAAGACAGAGTTAGTATATCACGGAATTCCGGATTGCCCTTTCACGGACTCGAAGGAGCATAAAGAACTGCTGGGCCTGAAAGGGTCGCCCCTTATTCTTACTTTCGGGCTCCTCAACCCTAACAAAGGTGTTGAGACCACCCTGGATGCACTCCCGGCAGTGGTTGAAAAGCATCCCGGCCTGAAATATCTTGTACTGGGTGCCACACATCCTGAAATTAAAAGGAACTTTGGAGAGGCTTACAGGGAATATCTCCTAGATAAGGTCCATGAGCTTGGGCTTGAAAGTAATGTCATATTCCATGACAAGTTTGTTGAGAAAAACGAACTTTATGAATACATCCTTGCAAGTGACATATACGTATCCCCCTATCATTCCAGAGAACAGGTCGTCAGCGGGGCCCTGACCTATGCCATAGGAATGGGGAAAGCAATCGTATCTACTCCCTACTGGTATGCTCAGGAGACGCTTACTGAGAACCGTGGCATACTTGTAGAATTCGAGGACATTACAGGCATCAGTAAAGCATTAATGCACCTGATCGAAAATCCGCAGGAATGCAATGAGATGCGCAGAAATGCCTATGAATTTGGCAGACAGATGATCTGGAAGAACGTCGGTAAAGAATATATAAGCATATTCAGACTTGCCCTTAAAAACTATCCTGTGTCCACAACAGATGAAAAAACAGATTTCTCGTTATTCTCCGTTAACCTGCCGAAAACAAAACTTGACTACATGATCTCAATGACAGATGATGTCGGCATATTCCAGCATGCAACTTTCGGAGTGCCGAGTCGCCGGCACGGCTACAGCACCGATGACGTAGGAAGAGGCCTGGTAGCGCTGACAAGGGCTATGTCCGGAAACGATCGGATAAGGGATATAAAAAAGCTTGTTACCCTGTATCTGAGTTATCTGGACCATGCACAGACCGAAAAAGGGCATTTTCATAATTTCATGAGCTATGACAGGAAATTCCTGGATGATAAAGGAAGCGATGACACTTTCGGAAGAGCTCTGTATGGATTGGGACATGTATGTGCGTGCTCCCTGCTCCCCGATAATCTGCGTTCCCATGCACTTGGGATGATACGCAGGTCCAGGCCGGTCATGGATGAGATCCATGCACCCAGGGCAAAAGCGTACACAATGTCAGGCCTTTATGAGATACTGGACAAGGGAATTGATAAGGACATATTTCTCCCGGTTTTCATCAGGTATGCGGATCATCTGACAGGCCTATACGAAGATAACAGGCAGGATGACTGGGAGTGGTTCGAGCCGGAGGTAACATATGGTAATGCCAAGATGTGTGAGGTCCTTATGCTCGCATATAATCTTACAGGCAACCCGAAATACAGGGATACGGGGATAAAAACCCTGGATTTTCTTACGGAACTTCAGTGGAACGGGGAGTTCTTTGACCTTGTGGGAAATGAAGGCTGGTGTAAATACAAATGTGAAAAGGCATTATTTGGGCAACAACCCATTGATGCTGCCTATCTTACAGAGGCTTATGTCACTGCCTACGAACTGACCCGCAGGGAAAGATATTTTCAGCTTGCAAACCGCTCCATAGAGTATTTCCTTGGCAGGAACAGGTTAAATGCAGTCATGTACGACCACGAGAGCGGGGCAGTGTGTGACGGACTCGACATGAAAGGAATGAATCCCAACCAGGGAGCTGAATCAGTGGTCTGTTTTATCATGGCCCTGGAGATGCTGACCAGATATTCTGAAAAAACAGAAGGATCAAAGCAACAGGAAACCGGCAAAGAACTAATGCAAATTTACGGGAAAAATAAATTCTCAACCAAGAGCCTGAGCTAAAGTTTAAAGGAGGAATGAATATGGAATGGGAAGACAGGGGAGAGTTATTCAAGCGTTATGAGAACAACCCAATACTCCGTGCAGAGAACTGGCCATACCCGGCCAACTCTGTGTTCAACCCGGCAGCGGCAATCGTGGACGGAGAAACACTGCTAATGGTAAGGGTAGAGGATCACAGGGGTTTCTCCCATGTCACTGTTGCACGGAGCAAGGATGGTTATGAAAACTGGAGCATAGACAAAAAACCGACCTTCAGCCCGGAACCGGAGAACTATCCTGAAGAGCAGTACGGAATAGAGGATCCGCGTATAACTCACATTCCCGAACAGGATTTATGGGCTATAACATATACGGCCTATTCTGAGTCCGGACCTTTGACAGCAATGGCACTTACAAAGGACTTCCGTAATTTTGAAAGGATAGGAGCTACCCTGCCGCCGGAAAACAAGGATGCAGCCATATTCCCGGTAAGGTTCAATGACAGATGGGCGATGCTCCACAGGCCGGTGTCCAGTATGGCCATGGCAAAGTCCAACATCTGGATCTCCTTCTCACCTGACATGAAGTACTGGGGAGAACATCAGGTACTATTATATGCACGTGAAGGCGGCTGGTGGGATGCTAATAAGATAGGACTGTCACCACAGCCGATCCGCACGAAAGATGGGTGGCTTCTCATGTACCACGGTGTGCGTGCCACCACATCAAAGACAAGTTATCGTTTGGGACTGGCACTGCTTGACCTGGATGACCCGAGCAAGGTGATTTGCAGGTCGGAAGGCTGGGTGTTCGGACCACGTGAAATGTATGAAAGATCGGGCGATGTCAACGATGTCGTATTTCCCTGTGGGTGGATAGTTCATGGTGATGAGGTACGTCTGTATTATGGAAGTGCTGACACATACGTATCTGTAGCCACTGCTAAATTATCAGACCTGCTGGACTATGTAAAAAGTTGCAAATCATTATAGACAAATCTACTTTAGTATTAGAGGGGAATTTGAGGGGGAATTTTCTTGAGAGTAGCTATGTTATCTCCAATCGCATGGAGCACACCACCTAAGAAATACGGGCCGTGGGAGTATATAGTCTCTTTGCTGACGGAGAGTCTGTTAAAGAAGGGCATTGATGTCACACTGTTCGCAACAGGAGATTCAAGTACTGCAGGAAAGCTGCATTCTGTTTACCCAAGACCTTATGAGGAAGACAAGGAGATGAATGTAAAGGTCTATGAAAGCCTGCATATAGCAGAGGTTTTCGAAAGGGCTGATGAGTTCGATATAATACACAACCATTTCGATTTCCTGCCACTTACGTACAGCAGGCTTGTAGACACTCCGGTAGTCACGACCATACATGGATTTTCGTCCAGGTCCATCCTGCCGGTTTATAAGAAATACAACGAGAACACATTCTATGTATCCATCAGTGACTCTCACAGGTGTCCCGAACTGGATTATGTCGCCACTGTCCTTCATGGTATTGATGTGGAGAGTTTCCCGTTCAATGAGAAGCCGCAGGATTACATTCTTTTCTTATCAAGACTTGACAGGTTCAAGGGAATTAAGGATGCTATCGAAATATCTAAAAGATCGGGCATGAAACTGAGAATAGCCGGTTTTATCCCCGACATGGATTATTTCGAGAAAGAGGTCAGGCCACATATCGATGGTGAGCAGATCACTTACGAAGGACATATAGATTCCGGATTTAAAAAGGAACTGCTTTCAAATGCATATGCATTAATACACCCGGTCAAGTTCGACGAACCCTTCGGGCTGGGAATAGTCGAGGCATTTGCCTGTGGCACACCTGTCATAGCCTATAACAGAGGCTCAATGCCGGAATTGATCCAAAGCGGGGAAACAGGATTTATTGTAAACGATATTGATGAGGCTGTGGATGCACTGAAGTATATCGACTCAATCCCGCGCAGGAAATGCAGGGAGGTCGCTGAAAAACAATATTCTGCTGACAGAATGGCAGATGATTATATCAATGCCTATGAGACCATACTGGACAAACGTAAAACAGAAGACAAGAGACCATGGGGATATTACAAGATATTGTCAGACGACCCTGGTTTCAAGGTCAAGACCATTACCGTGATGCCAGGGGAAAAGATATCCCTCCAGAGACATTTCCACAGGAGCGAACACTGGTTCGTGGTGGAAGGGGAAGGGGTCGTAGATGAGGATAAACAGCACTTCAAAGTTAAAGATGGAGATTCAGTCGATATCCCGACGACTGCTGTACACCGCATCATGAACACAGGAGATGAGAACCTCACCTTCGTTGAAATAGCAAAGGGAGATTTCATAGAAGAAGAAGATATAGAAAGACTTGAGGACAAGTATGGGAGAGTATGATAGGAGAGTTGATAGGAACTTATAAAAGATTTAACAAAAAGGGGAGCTTAAGAAAGGCTCCCGACACCTCTCAAAAAAAAACACTTTATTTCTTTACCTTGTTTTGATTTACATTCTTTTCAGACAGGTTGTGAACAGCAGGATTGTGGACCACCTCTCCTTTTACATTATAACGTGAGCCATGACACGGGCAATCCCAGGTGTTCTCAGCATTGTTCCAGGAAACGAAGCATCCCATGTGCCTGCATGCCGGA
The DNA here is from genome assembly GCF_004745425.1 of Methanolobus halotolerans. GTDB lineage: Archaea > Halobacteriota > Methanosarcinia > Methanosarcinales > Methanosarcinaceae > Methanolobus > Methanolobus halotolerans. Next base: position 200,354 of record NZ_PGGK01000004.1, read on the forward strand.
TCAAGGGCATGGATATCACCTTTATCGTCACGATAGGCAGCAACCCTCTCACCCCCGATCTTAACAATAGCACCTGTGCCGGGAACTATATGCGCGGCATCCTCGTGAAGTGGAAGTACCCTGGCACCCACAAGACCTTTGGTTGATTCCACGGTCTGGGAGAATATCTGCTTCGCAGACTCGACCGGCTTGAAGCGTGAGGGATTGTACACCGGAGCCCAGGAGTTATCCTTACCGAGGATCATATCGCTGATGATCATTGCTGCCACTGTGCCGGTGGTCATACCCCATTTGCGGAAGCCGGTTGCCAGATATGAATGCTTGCTGCCGGATGTGATTCTTCCGATATACGGAACACCATCTGCCGGCATGACATCCTGTGTCGACCAGTGGTAATCGATCGAATTTACCGGGTAAACGGACCGGACCCATTCCTCCAGCCTCCTGTAGTGGCCTATAGTGTTATTACCTTCACCGGTCCTGTGTTCTTCCCCGGCCACAAGCACGAGTTCACCATCATCGGCCGGCTGGGAGCGCATGGAACGGGCAGGTTTTTCCGCATTGATGAACATACCATCAGGAAAAGGTTCGTCGATGCGTACTCCCAGCAGATACGAACGGGACTGGTAAAGCCGGGAGAACAGCATTCCGGGCCTGTCCACTATAGGGAAATGTGTTGCCTGAACCACATCCTGCGCCTTCACTGTAATGCCCTGATGCGTTTTTACGTTTACAGGACCTTCACCTTCTATCCCATGTACCTGTTGTTCTTCGAATATATGGGATCCTCCTCCCGGTATCTGCTGCGCAAGGGCGCACAGGTATTTACGCGGATGAAACTGCGCCTGCTTATCGAAACGGACAGCTCCGTGCGTTCCAAAAGGCAGAGGCGGGCTCTCATCGAAGGAGGCAGGAAGTCCCAGGTTTTTAGCTGCATCCACTTCTTTGTGTATCTTTTCCACAGAGTCCAGGGAACCTGCATAGACGTACGCAGGTTTGTAAATGAGATCACAATCGATATTCTCGGACCTTACCAGAGAGGCAATCTTGTCTATAGCTGCCTGGTTCGATTCTGCATACTGCCTTGCCTGGTCTTCCCCGAAATGAGAGATCAGCCGGTCATATATCAGGTGATGCTGCGAGGTGACCTTTGCCGTTGTCTGGCCGCTCACCCCGTGAAGTATCCTGCCTGCCTCTATCACAGCCACTGACAACCCCGCTTGTTTCAAAAGTAATGCAGAGGTAATCCCCACTATACCTCCCCCGACAATCGCTACATCCACTTCCACATCTTCTGAAGGACTTGGATAACTGGATTCCGGAGTTGTGGACAGCCAGTAGGATTCAGCCTTACCTGGCAGAGCGTAATCTGTTTCCGGGCCTGTGCTCATACGTTACACCGCCGTTCATTCGACCCCTATTGCAGTCGAATCCTGACCCGGATCGATCATAGTATATAGTTCAAATATCAGCCTTACTCGCCCGCCAATTCCATCAAGGTCGGTATTGTAAACTTTACCGCCATCTGTACCAGATGCTACTTTTGCACTTATAACCTTATACATAAAGAGTTCCCCCATGATACCCTTTTTATATCCTGTTATAAATCATCAATTGCAAGGCTTAAATACATTTTTAATCGTTTCAAGAACATATTAACATAGTTTTAAAAAACACATGCTCACCCCATATGTTTTACTTCAGATATTACACCCATAATACATTCAACGCCGCAATAATAATATCTTATTATTCAGAAGATAGTGTCCATGACAATGCTATCCAGAGACGAACTTAAAGACAGGATCAACAGCAAGATACCGCTGGTTGAGAACATGATAGATGCTGAGACCCAGTTGCAACCCAACAGTTTTGAGCTTACTCTCAAAAGTATCGAGTTGCTTAGAGGTGCAGGAGCAGTGGATTTTGATAACAGTGAAAGACTTATACCGGAAAGCGAAATCATTGAGTTCGACAGTGAAGGCTGGGCATTCCTGGATCCTGGCACTTACAAGATAAGATTCAACGAGATCGTCAATATACCCCTGGATCTGGCTGCCATCGCAAGGCCAAGATCAAGTCTGCTCAGATGCGGAGTCACCGTGGAATCCGCAGTGTGGGATTCCGGGTACAAAGGGAGGAGTGAATCAATGCTTGTAGTACACAGTCCCCACGGCTTCAGGGTTAAGAAGAATGCACGTCTGTTGCAGCTTGTATTCTACAGTCTTCACCAGGACGTCAGTGAGGGATACTGCGGCAGGTACCAGAACGAAAACTTATGAGCATATTGGTTTACAGCTGCCGGGGTGTAGGGTAGAGAAAGCCCACTGCCTTGGCTGTGAGAGCAGTCACGTAAAAATTATGTAGAATCAAGCCTATGAGGGATGCATGAGCGAAATTGGCAAATCTGTCAGGATGGAAAGGATATTTGACCGTAATACCGGCAATGCTATAATAATCCCAATGGACCACGGAGTAGGAGCCGGTCCTATAAAAGGGTTAATAGATATGCCATCAACCGTTAACAAGATTGCAGAAGGAGGAGCAAATGCAGTCCTGGGACATATGGGACTTCCCAAGTACGGACACAGAGGCTATGGCAGGGATGTCGGTTTGATAATCCACCTTTCAGCTTCCACATCCCTGGGACCAGACCCGAACCACAAGGTACTTGTAACCACTGTAGAAGAAGCAATTAAGGTAGGAGCCGATGCAGTCTCTGTCCACATAAACGTCGGTGCGCATGATGAGGCAAAGATGCTCCAGGACCTGGGCCATATCGCACGCAAATGTGATGAATGGGGAATGCCGCTGCTTGCAATGATGTATCCCAGAGGATCAAAGGTAACATCCGAGCATGATGTTGAATATGTCAAACACGCTGCAAGGATCGGAGCTGAGCTTGGTGCAGACATAGTCAAAACAAACTACACAGGCGATATGGACTCATTCAGAGAGGTAGTTCAGGGATGTCCGGTACCCGTAGTCATAGCAGGCGGACCGAGAATGGAAACAGAGAATGAGCTGCTTGAGATGATATACGATTCCCTGCAGGTAGGAGGAAAAGGGGTTGCCATTGGAAGGAACGTGTTCCAGTCAGATGATCCGATAAAACTTGTATCCCGGATCTCCATGATAGTTCACAAAGGATTTACTCCGGATGAAGCAATGGAATCTTAACTTAAATGGTTCCTGGTTTTTTTAGTACTTATCTGATCCTGTGTAACAGGTGCAGTGAGTTAGTTTCTTTTTTCCATCGGAAACAGGGGGGTCATTCCCGGACATATTTCAGATTGAACTAAAAGCACAAAGCTGGCAGACTAAAATACATAAGCAGATTCATGTCAGAATCAGAAAAAAGCGCAAAGGACAATGGATAAGATAAGCAAGGTCAAGTTTTGAAATGACCAATTGAATCATATAAAGTGGTGGTACGATATGAAATATGATTGCTTTACTGACCTTGCTCAGCTTGAAAAAGATATGAGCATCTATATATCCATTATGCATGGCATAAAGTCAAATATGTACACAAAAAGTACGAACAATGCACATGCATTGCATTAAGTGAAGTCGCGTTACTATTAAATCCAATGGAACTGTCGAGGTTCTATCAATATTTATAATCGACTGATAATTATGAGGATATTTTATGGATAAATATGAACAGGTTATAGAACTGGCGAAACGTCGGGGCTTCTTGTGGAACTCATTCGAACTCTACGGAGGAAGTGCAGGATTCTATGATTACGGACCGCTCGGCAGCACACTAAAACGCAGGATTGAGCAGATATGGCGAGAACTGTTCGTGATCCAGGAAGGGTTCATGGAGATTGAAACCCCTACAGTGGGTATCGAAAATGTCTTTGTGGCATCGGGTCATGTTGGCGGTTTCTCGGACCCGCTATGTGAATGCAGGGCATGTGGTGAAGCTTTCAGGGCTGACCACCTAGTCGACAGGATAGTGCCTGTTGCAGATGCACTCAGTAACGATGAACTGGACAGGATTATCAGGGAAAACCAGATAAAATGTCCTGAGTGTGAGGGTGAACTTGGTGAAACCTATGAATTCAACCTTATGTTCAAGACCCAGATCGGCCCTGGCTCCGGGAGACAGGGGTATATGCGTCCTGAGACAGCCCAGGGAATGTTCGTTGATTTCCTGAGGCTTGCACGCTTCTATCGTGAAAAATTACCATTCGGCGCCACCCAGATCGGTAAGTCATACCGTAATGAGATATCACCGAGACAGGGAGTCATCAGGCTCAGGGAGTTCACCCAGGCAGAGGCCGAGATATTCATAGACCCGCAGGATAAGAGCCATCCGAACATCGGCAGATTTGCTGACACAATATTGAACCTGTACTCGGACGCTGCACAGGAGAAGGGAGAAGTGGAGAAGATAACCATTGCAGAGGCAGTGCAGAGAGGCATTATCGCCCACGAATTCCTTGCATACCAGATAGGCCTTACCAACATTTTCCTGCAGCGTGTGGGTGTTGCCCCGGAGATGTTGAGATTCAGACAGCACAAGAAGGATGAGATGGCACACTATGCCATGGATTGCTGGGATGCAGAGGTCAGTACTGACAGGTTCGGCTGGGTGGAGGTCGTAGGGATCGCCGACAGAACGAATTACGACCTCTGCGCACATGCTGCGGTCAGCAAGACCGAACTCTCCATTTACAGGGAATATCCCGAGCCTAAAATGGTAACCCGGTTTGTCGTAAAACCGAACATGGGAAAACTCGGACCACTGTTCAAGGGAAAGGCTAAAACAGTTGCTGAAGCACTTAAGGCACTCCCTAGAGAAGACCTGGAAAAAGAAGAGATCAAGGTCATTGTGGATTCCGAGGAGATCATCATTCCGAAGGGCGTCGTTGAATTCGCAGAAGAGACCATCAAGGTCAGCGGTGAGAACATCGTGCCTCATGTGGTTGAACCTTCTTTCGGTATAGACAGGATATTCTATACGGTACTGGAACATGCCTTCGATGAAGAGGCAATGCCGGCAAAAGAAGATACTGAAGAAGAGGCCAGGATCATCATGAGGTTCAGGAATGAGGTCTCGCCTGTCCAGATTGCCGTGCTTCCACTGCTTACACGGAAGGAACTCATCGAACCTGCCAGAAAAATGGAGAGCAAACTCAGGGAGAAGGGGCTGCTTGTGTCATATGATGATTCGGGTACCATCGGACGCCGTTACAGGAGAAATGACGAAATAGGCACCCCGTATTCAGTCACCATCGACTATGACACCCTTGAGGACAATACTGTGACGATACGCGAACGAGACAGTATGAAGCAGGTACGCACATCCATCGAGGGCATAGAGGATACCCTGTACGACCTCATGTACAAGAGCAAGGATTTTGAGAGTGCGGGAACTGCACTCTAATACTTTCACCGTGCTTGCCACATATTTAAAAGCTTAAAGATTGTATATATGACAAACTTTTAGCTTGAAAACATGCCAGAACATATCAGACACCCACTGATCAAACAGGATGCTGTTGAGCAGCGGCTTTACCAGCTGGACCTGGCCGGAAAGGCTCTTGCGGCATCCACGCTGGTCGTCCTCCCCACCGGGCTCGGAAAGACCATAGTAGCCCTTCTGGTCATCGCATCGCGCCTGGAAAAGGCAGGCGGGAAGGTGCTGGTACTTTCACCCACAAAGCCTCTTGTTGAACAGCATGCATCTTTTTTCCGTAAAGTACTGTCCATACCCGAGGAAGAGGTACTGACCTTCACAGGCAGCATCAATCCCCTGCAAAGAGAGGAACTGTGGAAGAGTGGCCGGGTGATAGTATCAACACCGCAGGTCATCGAGAACGATATTCTTACAAAACGTATCACACTTGATGATGTGACGCACATTACCTTTGATGAGGCACACCGTGCAACCGGGAACTATGCCTATACCTATATTGCGGAAAAGTATTTTGAAATTGCCAGGGACCCCCTCTGCCTGGGGATAACGGCAAGCCCCGGAAGTTCGGATGAGAGAATAGCCGAAGTATGCCGTGCCCTGCGCATCGAATCGGTCGCTGTTAAGACAGAGTCGGACAGGGATGTGGCCCAGTATATCCAGAAGAAGGACATCGAATGGAAGCGTATCAACCTTCCGTCCGAGATGAAAGAAATAAAGGACCTGCTCCAGAAGGTCCTTGATGACAGGTATAAAAAGCTCACAGATGCAGGCTATCCCATACACAACCAGAGGTATGTTTCCAAGAAGGACCTGCTTTCACTGCAACAAAGACTGCAGGGGGAACTGAGAGGTTTACCAGAGTCATCGGTATACACTGCCATCTCCATACTTGCAGAGATACTCAAAGTAAGCCATGCAGTGGAGATTACTGAGACACAGGGACTTGGTGCCCTGCGCATGTATATGGAAAGACTTGACAATGAAGCGGGCTCCAGTAAAGGGAGCAAGGCATCCAAACGTCTGGCAGAGGACCTGTATATCAGGCAGGCAGTCCACCGTCTCAGTAACTGCGACTGCGAACACCCTAAAATGGAGCATGTGAAGCAAATCGTGTTTGAGCAGCTCACCAATAAACCGGATTCAAGGGTAATAGTCTTTGCCAACTATCGCGACACTGCGGAGATGATAACCGGTGCACTTGCAGAGATCGAACTTATCCGGCCGGTACGCTTTGTAGGACAGGCGTCCAAGTACAAGGACAAAGGACTTACGCAGAAACAACAGGTCGGAATAATAGACATGTTCAAGGCAGGAGAGTACAACACCCTTGTGGCCACATCGGTTGCAGAAGAAGGCCTGGACATTCCATCCACAGATCTGGTGCTCTTCTATGAACCGGTCCCTTCCGAGATACGCAGCATTCAGAGAAAAGGCAGGACCGGGAGAAAACATGAAGGACGTGTTGTGGTCCTTGTCACCAAAGGAACAAGGGATGAGGGATACTACTGGAGCAGCCTTGCAAAAGAGAAGAAAATGCAAAGTAATATGCAGACACTCCAGGACATTATGCCTTCCGGGGCAAGAGAGAATCATCAGGAGACGCTGACAGACACGGAATACAATGACCAGGTCACACTGGCCGATTTTGATGAGAACTCCCCGAAGGTCATTGTGGACCAGAGAGAAGTGAAAAGCTCTGTTGCCAGAATGCTCGATAAGGCAGGAGTGGACATTATATTAAAGACACTGGAAGTCGGGGATTATATTCTGAGCGACCGGATAGCTGTGGAAAGGAAGAGTACAGAGGATTTTACAAGCTCGCTCATCGAGCATAAGCTCTTCGAGCAGATATCAAACCTTAGCAGGACATATCAAAAGCCTGTGCTGATACTTGAAGGAGAGAACCTGTTCACAAGCAGGAAACTCAATCCTGCTGCCATACATGGCGCACTATCCTCTATTGCCATTGATTTCGGTGTGGCGGTGTTGTATACAAGGGATTCCGAAGATACAGCCAGTTTAATAAAACAGATAGCAAAAAGGGAGCAGACAGAGGAGAAAAGAGAGGTCAGCCTTCATGGGAAGAAAGCCTCCCAGATGCTTCCGCAACAGCAGGAATACATCATATCATCCATATCTGATATCGGTCCCAAGGCTGCCAGAAGTCTCCTGCAGCATTTCGGAACTGTGGAAAATGTTATCAAGGCAGACTATGAGGAACTGCTGAAGGTCAGGAACATCGGACCAAAAACTGCCATCCGCATACGGGAACTTGTCAGCAGGGAGTACACAGGATAACACAAAATTGTGCTATCCCTGCTATCCCTTAAAGTATACTATATCTAAAGTGTCTTCCTCATTTTCTCGATTATTGAAAGACCACGTTCTATCATATCCATGTGATCGGATATTTTCCTGATGTCATCCTCTGAGCGCATGGAACGCGCGCATGAGATCATCTTTTCCATCAACAGTGATTCAAGTTCAGTTGCTGAAGGAGAATCCGGCTGGCTGGAAGGATGTCTGGCAGAGTCTGCCTCTGGTACCTGAGAGGGAGCATCTGTCTTTACCGTATCTTCCATCGCAGCCTGCGACTGTATGTCGTTGAGCTCTTCGGAAAGAGAATCCCCTTCCGCAGATACTGGAGCAAGCCTGTTACTTGTGCCTGACTCGGGCTGTAATTCCTGCTGGAGCTTGTTGCGCGGGTCAGTCGCGCCCTCACAGACAGGACACATGATCCTACCTTGGTATCTGAACATAGGCGATCCACAAACATCGCAATGCTGCGCAAGCATAGTGCCACCGATCTCCAGCATTCTGGAGATCTTTTTTACCATATCATCGTCCGTATTTGTCATTGAATTCCATCCTGGTTACACAAAATATATACCAATGAAAGTCTTTTTATAGAACGTAACTATTTAGGAATAACTGAGGTAACCCTTATTTTGATTTTAAAATTATCAAGGTGATCATATGTCAGATTATGGACAAGTCATTGAGGAATGTAAACAGAAATTAGAGTATATAGCGAACGACAATTCGGTTCCTAGAAATATCAGACGTTCCGCAAATGAAGTTCTGGAAACTTTAAGGAAAAAAGACGAACCGTTATTCTTGAGAACCTCATCAAGCATATCAGTGCTTGAAGATATAAGCAATGATCCGAACATTCCTGTTCACACCAGAACCCTTATCTGGGACGTGGCCAGTCAGCTTGAAACAATACCAGTTGACGAGTAATAAGGAATAATCCGTATAATTAAGCATTTGGTTCTCTCAATGTGCAGTCCACCGGGACTGGCACACTGTTCTTTCCTTAAACAGTAACAAGCCGTAATAGGCTCATCCACAGTTGTAGCAAGATGGGGGAAACGTGATAATTGACATCTTCGACAGGATCAGAACAAAACTCGAGGATAAGGATACAGCCCGCGAGCGAAGTTTAGCAATATCACGCGACATAGTACGCAATTGCAGGACAGCCATGTTCGACATGCATAAAGGCAAGTTTGAAAAGGCTACCGTACTCCTTGAAACATCTAAGAGGTCGATCAAAGACCTCAGTTACGTTCTTGAGGAACATCCTGATGTATACTATTCAGGATTTGTCGAGCATGCTCAGCAGGAGTATGTCGAATGTTCCATAGTTTTCGAGTTGCTCAGGCACGGAGTTGAAACCAACAGCATACCAGGACCGGAAGAACTTAAAGTGGAATATGCCGCTTACCTTAATGGCCTGGGTGATGTGAACGGAGAACTCAGGAGGCACATACTTGACCTTTTAAGGAAGGAAAGGGCCCCGGAAGCAGAAAAGTTCCTGGACACTATGGAAGAGATATACACATGCCTTATGATGTTCGATTTCCCGGATGCGATGACACGGGGCCTTCGACACAAAACAGATACCACGCGCGCAATACTCGAGCGTACACGCGGAGATGTGTCGACTGCCATCAGACAGCTGAGACTGGAAAACGCGATGAGAGAGTTTGAGAGAAGGACAGATTAATTTCCTTTATAATATTAAGAGGACTGTTCATGAGATTCGATCCTGATGAAATAAAGAAAAAAGCCAATGAAGATTTTGACAGCACGTGGAACGCGGGAAAAGAGTTCGTAAAAACAACAGGTCTGAACGAACAGTATCCTCATCTGTCCATCAAATATGGAAAACCACATCCTATATATGAGACCATTTCAAAACTGCGTGAAGCATATCTTCGCATGGGCTTTGAAGAGATGATGAACCCGCTTATAGTGGATGAAAGGGAAGTTCACAAGCAGTTCGGGCACGAGGCCCTTGCAGTCCTTGACAGGTGCTATTATCTTGCCGGCCTGCCACGCCCCAATGTCGGTATTTCTGATGAGAGCATAAGTGCAATCAGATGCATTCTGGGAGATATTGGTGATGAGGATGTCGAGACGATCAGGAAGATCCTGCATTCTTACAAGAAGGGTGACATCGAGGGAGATGACCTCATTCCGGAGATATCATCAGCAGTCGGCGTATCAGATACCCTCGTAGTCGAGATGATAGACCAGGTGTTTCCCGAGTTCAAGGAACTGGTCCCCCAGTCTACAAGAAGGACACTGAGAAGCCATATGACCTCCGGGTGGTTCATCAGCCTCGCATCCCTTCAGGAGCGCGCAAAGCCTCCGTTCAATCTGTTTTCCATTGACCGCTGTTTCAGGAGAGAACAGGAAGAAGATGCTGCACGCCTTATGACATATTACTCCGCATCCTGTGTGATAATGAATGAGGATGTGACCGTAGACCATGGAAAGGCCGTGGCCCAGAGCCTGCTGTCCCAGTTCGGATTCGAGAAGTTCATGTTCAGGCCCGATGACAAGCGCAGTAAGTACTATGTTCCTGATACGCAGATCGAGGTCTTCGCATACCACCCGAAGCTAGTAGGCTCCAGGACCAAGTATTCCGACGGCTGGGTGGAAATCGCCACTTTCGGGATATATTCACCCACTGCACTTGCACAATACGGCATCTCCTGCCCGGTAATGAATCTCGGGCTAGGTGTCGAAAGACTTGCAATGATATTATACAACGCAACTGACATCCGTTCACTCATATACCCACAGATCGCACAATATTCCGAGTGGAATATGGCAGATGACGAACTTGCAAGAATGATCTATGTGGAAAATGTCCCTGAAACCCCGGAGGGTAAAGATATCGCAGAGGCCATTGTAGCTGTATGTGATGAATATGGCTCCACTCCAAGCCCATGCGAGTTCGTGGCATGGGAAAATGAGATCGAAGGGAAGAATGTAAAGGTCAGTGTCGTCGAACCTGAAGAGAACACCAAACTCTGCGGACCCGCCGCTTTCAACGAGATAGTTGTATTCAATAATGATATACTTGGCATACCCGATAACAAGAAGTGGAAAGAAGCCCTCGAGAACCATTCCGCCAGAACGGGATTGAGATTCCTTGACTCCTTTGCCGCAAAGGCTGCAAGGGACATAGAAGAGGCCATTGCAAACGGCGAGGATGAAGTTGAGACAAGGGTACGTATCGTCAAGGTCCCATCCGAGATAAACATCTGCCTGGAGCCTCTTGCAAGCCGCTATATAACCGGCAAGAAGAAAAAAATAGATATCCGCGGACCGGTGTTTACCACAGTGAGGACAACAATTGAATAAAGATAGACTGCGTGAGTGGTTCGACCCACAAAAACGAAGTCTGAAAGAACTCAGGGAACTACAGCACAGGGCCGTTGAAAGAATCGATCTGGAGGACGGTTTCGATCGGATAGAAACAGTTGCGGGCATGGACTGCTCATACATTGACAAGAATATAATATGTGCAATGGTCATTCTCGACTATGCAACCATGGAAGTCATTGAGAAAAGGCATGCTATCCAGGAAGTGGGGCTGCCTTACATACCCACATATCTCAATTTCAGAGAGGGATGTGCCATGGCATCTGTTTTTTTGCAGGTGTCCACAAGGCCGGACATCACGATATTTGACTCCTGCGGGATAAACCATCCGATAAGAGCGGGAATGGCGGCTTATTTTGGTGCTGTAATGGATGTCCCCACGGTCGGTGTTTCAAAAAAGATACTTTGCGGCCACGCCATCACTCCTGTGAATACAGGCGAATACCATGAACTAATGCAGTATGAGGAGCAGATAGGCTGGGTCCTGAAATCCAACAAGAAGAGTAACCCGATAATCATAGCTCCCGGAAACAAGGTTTCCATGGGTAGCTGCCTTGAGGTGGTACAACACTGCCTTAAAGGATACAAACTTCCGGAACCCACAAGGCTTGCACACAACTATGCAGGTGAGATAAGAGAGGAACTCAGGCGAAAAACGGAGGAATCCGCCTGAGAGCACAGCTTGAAATACCTAACATCATATCACTGGCAGGCATTGGCGAGCCTGTGTGTATTACATTCGAGAATGAGAAGGGAACTTCTTCAGAGCTGCTGTATTGCGAGATCGTACATAGGGCAAGATACGGCGAATCATTCCTCATTGAAAAACAACGCTGTAGCGCAGGAGATCATATACTGGGAAAAACATCCCGGAGCCCTGCCGATTACTACCTGCGGGCCGGAAGGTACAGGGACATGGAAACCGCGATCAGGGCGGCAGACTCACTTCTATGCATCGAAAAGGAATACAGATCGATCCGTATCGAACCATTGTCCGTGAGCAAAAATGATCCGGACGTATTCCTGCTTTTCCTCAGACCTGAAAGTGCAATGAGGATCTTGCAGGCATATGCGTACCATTTCGGAAAAGGGCCGGATACTACTGGCATCGGAGCCGCCTCCATATGCTGTGACTGCACTGCAAGACCACTTACGCAGGGACTTGGCATGTCCTTTGGCTGTAAAGGTTCCAGAAAACACAGCGATTACGCAGATACAGAGGTCCCCCTGGGCATAAGCAGGGACATTATTCAAAAAATAGAAGAGGGGCTTGAAAAGACCCCTGATACATATGAATGAAACGTTACAAAGAATTACTGTGCATTGTACAAAGGTATTTCTTCTGCGTCAACCTTTGAAACTTCACCCATCTTGTTATTCAGAACCTTACGTACACGAGCTATACACCTGGGGTCGAGCTGTAACCGGAGAATCGTCATCTCACGTTCTTCATAATACATCTCACTGTTTTGAACGACCCTCTGAGTACTTACGTGATGTTTGAGCAGTCTTGCTACTATACCGGTTGTCCCACCTGTCAGGTCATCCGGACTTGTACGTGTGAGAAAGATAAACTCACCCACGGCCAGATTCATTGCCGCAAAGAAATTATGAGGGCTTCGAATCTCGATAGTAAGTAACCTGTTCTGTTTTAATTCTGCGATTACACGTTCAGATAAACCGGTTAATGCAACGTATTCCATTTTATCACCCATACATCGGGAATTCCTTTCTCGGACCCGGAGGCTGTTCGCTTGTCCTGATATCCTCTGCAAGCCTTTGCATTTCTATTTCGATCTTCTCTGCCTGTTCTATGAGACTTTCGGTATTAACATTAAGATCATAAAGGAGATTTAATACGTCTATCACAACTGCAGCTGCCCGTGGGTCAGGATTCTGGCTCCTTGTCGATCCCAGCAGACTTATAGCAGGCATATGGCGTACCAGACACTCGGACATTATACTCCCCGAAATACCGGATATCGTCCCCATCTTGAAAAGTTCCACCTTATCCTTTATCTTCTCCAGCATCTCATTATTTGTTGCTGCACCGAAGACCTGATGGTCCTCGCTCATCGTGGCAATTCCAGCAAGAGAAACAACTTCCTTGACATTGATAGATTGTGCCCAGTCAAGAAAAGCCTTACTTATATCATAGGCTACCACTGGGTTTACAGGAATGTCAGACACCACCATGACAATATTGTTCTCGACGCTTTCATAGATCCTTACTGGCATGTTTATGAGCCCCTCATAAAGGACAGTTATGGGAGGAAAATGCCTTGAGTCCATAGAACCCATATATTCCATTTTGAGCTCATCGATTATTTGCTGGCTTGCAATATTACCAACCAGCCCAATCCCCGGAAAGCCTTCTATAAGAACAGGACTCTCAGACTTTATTGTACTTGTCATTATCTTTACATCATTATCATCGTAATCTGTTTCTGACAAAAAATCACCTTCCAAAAGGAACTAAGTCAACTCCCTGATGAAGATATATACTTGCTACATAGATAAGAGCATCGTTTGCCATTACAATAACTTATATCAGATAAACGAAGCAATGGTATATTCAGAATCCAGGTGATAAAATGGAAAGATCAATAACATATTTTGAAGATGTAGGACCAGAGAACACTCAAGAACTTCTGAAAGCATCTGCAAAAAGAGCAGCTGAACTCGGGATCGAATATGTGGTACTTGCCAGTACAAGTGGAGAGACCGCATTAAAGGCAGCTGAAGAATTCAAAGACCAGAAAGTGAAGATAATTGCGATCACACATCAGTACGGCCTGAAAGAGAGCGGCAAATGGGAAGTTGATGAGGACAAGCTTAAAAAACTTAATGAACTGGGAATTGTTATGACAACCCAGTCACACATGTTCTCAGGTGTAGAGAGGGCAATCCAGAAGCGCATAGGAGGCGCCAGCAGGGCGGACGTGATCTCTGATACACTTCGTGCGGTCTTCGGAAAAGGTTTCAAGGTAGCTATTGAATGCGCCATGATGGCAGCGGATTCGGGACACATACCTGTTTCAAAGGACACGGAGATAATTGCCATTGGCGGAACCCGATGGGGAGCTGATGTTTCAGTGGTACTCAGGCCTGCACACTCATTTGACTTTTTCAGCATGCAGGTGAAGGAGATCATAGCCATGCCCCGGAATAAAGAGGAATGAGAGAATAATTATCAGAGATATCCGAAGGCCTAAAAATGTCCGGGCATTCAATGCAATATTTGTGAAGAATTGAGCAGGATAATAAAAAAACTAACTTTATCTTTTATCCTTTTTTTTATCCTCATCCGGAAGGTCGCAAATGTCAGATTCCTTTGAATTCCTTATTTTACCGGACTCCGAACCCATGGATGTAGCCATCTTGAGAAAATACGCAGTCAGCAATACAAACACTGCAAAAACTACAACTGCAATTACCAGAACTGTTAGTGTATCCATAAAAAAGTAGAGAAAAGTACCAGATGGTACTTTACTGTGGTTTCTCGTAGAGCCGGGTCTTGGTCATCAGGTTTCCTTTCTTGGAGTGTGCCTGTCTGAAGACGCTGTCGTTAGCCTTCTCTATTTCCCTTGCCTCGATTGCCATCTGCGCTGCTGCGCGCATCATCTCGTGACCTGCTGCTGTTGTGAGCGCAACCTGTTCGAGTTCCTTCATCATGAAGCATGCAGGGAAGTTGATCTTTGCGACCATATCTGCCATATGGAGTGCTGCCAGTCCCTTTGCCTTTGCGTACGGATTGTTGAAACCTGCTCTCTCTATGCATTTCTCCGGTTTTGCGAGTATGTGCGGAAGTTCAAGTTCCTTACCTTCGTCAGCCATTGCAGTAACCTTGTCGAGTTCTTCCTGAATGAGCCTTACAACACCACAGGTTGAAAGGACCTTCATTGCGTCGGAGTTGAATGATGCCATCTCCACAGGGTCGAGGAACTCTGTCTTTGCACCGATGAGCGGGTCAACGGTCATGATTATATAACCAAAGCCTGCTTCCTCAAGAGCTGCGCGGTCGTCCTTCTTGGTAGGACCGTCGGAAATAACGATGCATGGAACGTCCTTGTAAAGTTCACGTGCTGCGGTTGGCCCGGGTGCGCTTGAGTTAGGGCTGATCATGACGTAGAAATCAGCATCGAATTTTTTAAGCTCCTCTGTTGCGGCTGCTTCGTCTTTGCCCATTTTTGGACCGGTTCCGAAAACACGAACAGTGATCCCTTCTCTTGCTGCGATTTCGTCCTGTACCAGATCAATAACCTGGCTCATACCAAGGTTACCTAGTTTAATGAATCCAATCTTTGCCATGTAAAATCACAGTAGTGCAATGTTCGGAGTAGCATATATTACTTTTGGAATAATACCGGCACCTGTATTCAGGAGTAACGGATACAGGACAAAGCAGGAAAATTTTATTTAATTAACTTACCTGAGCTTTATCGAGCCTGACCCAGAAAGTGCTGCCCTCTTCAGGAAAATTGCTGTCCACACCAACACTGCCGTTGTGAAGAGTTACAATCTTATGCACAATTGCAAGACCAAGACCTTTCCCCCTGATACTTCCCTTTTTTGCTTTATCCAGCCTTGAAAAGCGTTTAAATATAAATTCACAGTCCTCCTCGGGAATGCCACTTCCCCGGTCCTTCACACATGCCTGCCATTGATCATCTGAGTCTGAGATGGATATTTCCACATGGCTTCCCTTCGGGCTGTACTTGATCGCATTGGATACAAGATTCGCAAAGACCAGTTTTATCGTAGAGTGCACCAATACAGGATACCGGCCCTCTGTTTCCAGACATATGGTCATTTCCTTTTTTTCGAATTCCGGTGTGAACTCATCTGCAATATTCCTGAGGATCACTCCGAGGTCATCCGCTGAAAAATCCAGTCCGGTCACAGAATCAAGTTTGGCAAGTTCCGCTGCCTGTTCTATAATATTGATCAGGTTAATATTACTTTTTTCAATATTGGAAAGCAAGGACTTCTTCTTTTCATCGTCCTCCAATTCAAGCAGAATGCCGACAAAGCCGTTGATCAGAGATGCAGGATTTAACAGATCATGACGCAGGATATCTGCAAAAAGTTCTTTCAACTGGTTAGAATACTGCAGTTCCTCTGAATAGACCATAAGTTCCTGCTTGTTCTTTTCCAGATCCTCGATCCATCGCCTGAAAGCAAGTCCATAAGCCATCATGACTTCTACAAGAGGTGTTGAAAGGAAACCTACTGACTCCATCATTCTCTTGGGAGGAAGTTCAGTGGTCAATCTTGAAACTGCAGTTTCATGCAACTCGATGATATCTTCTGGAGGAACGTTGAATTTTACCAGTTCATAACCCAGATCTTCAGATCTCATAAGATACTTTTCTTCATGTGTCTCGACATAACCCCTTAAAATCTTATAATACCTGTCTTTGAATTCCGTTTTTGTAATATTCATCACCCTGTCATATACACAAGTATAGTTGCATCATCTGTCATGCGACCGTGATCCCCGAGTAGTGTTCTGGCCAGTTCCTGTTCATCCTGAAGCAGATACCTATCGTACGCCGAAAGCTTGAGACTTTCAGGTATACCATCTGTCCACATAAGAAGGAGGTTATCAGGAGATAACTGTGTTCTCTCAATGTGCAAATGCCTGAAACCGCCTCCCACGATACCCCAGCTTGAAGAAAAGTGAGAAACATCTTCCCCGTAAATCATAGCACGTGTGTTCCCGATACCTCCATACTCAAGGCTGTACTCATTCTGATCCACACGGACAATACCCATGGCCACACCTCTTGTTTGTTTGACAGCCCTGTCACATCCCGAAAAGAGAGTATCCAGAGATTCACCGAGATGGGAAGAGACATACCCAAGAGCAGCTTTTGCAGCTTCCTCTGCATGTATTCCATGACCCAGTCCGTCGATCATACAGAGGGTCAGAAGATCATTTTCAAGCCACCAGTCACACTGGTCCCCACAATGTACGTCTCCATTGAACGAACGGGATTCCATTGCTATTCGCAAAAATACCACAACCTGCTTCTAATACATGTTTTGAAATCGTCAGTTACCAAAATGTCAAGTTCATCCATCAACCTTTCAACTGCAGGAAGACCTGATCCAAGACCCGGTCCCGTTGAATAACCATCCTGCAAAGCCATATTCACATCCTTTATCCCCGGACCAGAGTCGATTGAAATAATCTCAATCCCGATGCATCCGTTTTTCCTGATCCCTCTGATAGATATGGTACCACCTGCAGAAGTGTGATACACAAGATTAGAGGCAAGTTCAGATGCTGAAATTGCTGCCTTGAATATGTACAGTTCCGGAAAACCAAGTATCCTTGTGATTGCCCGTACTTTGGTCTGAACGTTTGCGACATGAGAGGTCTTTGTTACCTCCACTTTTGCCTCAAGATTCCCTCCAGCAGAACCGGGAGCAGGGATATCAGACATGTGGACGACTCATTTCCAGATTTATCTTTGTCAATCCGGGCTGCGACTCTATCTGAAAATCATTAACAAGCCTCTTTGCACCGGGGAGGCCTGCACCCAGTCCTCCACCAGTTGTATAACCATCTTCCATAGCCTTGTCCACATCAACAATGCCTGGCCCATAATCCTCGATCTCTACTTTAATACATATCTCTGAAGAAGAAGTTCCCGTAACAATATGACATACACCTTCTCCTGCATATTTGATCACATTTCTTGTCAGCTCGGAGATCGCAGTGGCCATACGTGTCTGATCAGCAGAGCCAAAGCCTATATCAGCCATTTTTTTCCTTGCAGTCTGCCTGGCTATTAGGATGTCATCTTCATTTCGAAGATCTATGCTAATCTCACTTATTTCAATCAACCCCTTCGTTGAACATTTTTACCAGTTTGTCAAAACCTTTGTCAAGATTCAGTGCGGTATCCACACCGATCAGCTCACGCCCCATTTCAACCAGTGTCAGCGCAACCATTGGTTGCATGCCACAGAGGACAACCCTTGCACCCATTAGACGTGCCATTCTTGCGGTCTCATTGATGACACGGGCCATGAAAGAGTCGATTATGTCCATTGCCGTGATGTCTATGACAAGACCTTTAGCACCGCTTTTCTCCAGAGTTGACATGACATCGGACTGGTATTTCAGTGCGTCATCATCGTTCATATCACTCTGTATCGAGGTGAGAAGAATATTTTTCAATTTCAGTATTGGAATTTCCACATAATCACCTCTGCTTACACAAGTTTTCTTCCTACAAGTGTGAAGGCTTTTGATACACCATCTTTTAACGAGCCACATGTGATAATATCACTTAGGTCAACCCCAAGAGTTACAAGAGTCTGGGCAACATTGGGGCTGAAACCGGTTATGATAATTTCAGCGCCAAGCATTTTACCCGCACTGACAGTCTTGAGAATATGCTGTGCAACGCTGGTATCGATCATCGGAACACCGGTCACATCAAGTATCGCCACGGTGGCTTCGTTCTCAACTATAGATGAAAGGAGATTCTCAATAATCTGCTGGGCACGCATAGTGTCAATCACCCCTACAAGCGGAAGTATTACAATACCTTCCCAGAGTTTGATAACCGGAGTAGAAAGCTCCATTATAGTTCGGCTGTGTTCCTGAACTTCTTCCTCGATCTTCACCCTCTCGGTAATATCAATGACGTACTCGACTCCGCCCACAATATTACCATCCTTATCTCTCAAAGGTGACGCAGTGTATTCGATGGGGAAGGTCTTGCCTCCGGTTGTAATCTCATTTCTCCATACATACTTCCTGTCATTTTTCATTGCCTGCTTGACGCGGCAGTTATCTGTTCTGCAATGGGAGGACTGCACAAAGTCATAACACTTCTTACCCTCGACATTTTCAAAATCGTCCCCCATCCATTCGCATCCTGTGTTGTTTAAGAACAGTATATTAAAATCCAGATCAACGGCCATCACCATACATGGAAGTTGATTAAGCACATCCTTTGCAATATCCACATTTTCCACATTATCTGAACTTACATTTTCGTTAACCATCTAATACCTCCTGGTTAAAAACGTGATTAAAAAGCATAATACAAGATAATAATATATTATAATATATAATAATTAGCTATATATAAACAGATCACATGCAATCTTTTTTAGCATCAACTCAAAAAAAGGGCTTAGTTTGAAAGTATTTGTCCGAAAACCTTAAAAGCAATGTGACTTATTTCACATCAATCTCGGCACTTAAATACTGTTTCATGACGGGATTTAAAATCTAGGTTTGATCAAGTGAGTAGTACTGACAATTCTGAAGCAAGGATCAAGTTAGTAGTTTTTGATATGGACAGCACCCTGATAGATGCTGAAACCATTGACGAACTTGCAAAAGTTGCAGGGGTAGGAGAGAAGGTAGCCATGATAACCAAACTGGCTATGAATGGAGAACTCAACTACTCAGAGGCCCTTACTGAGAGAGTGCGTCTTCTGGAAGGTCTGAACTTTGAAAGGGCAAAAGAAGCCCTGGACAGTATGCCTTTCATGCCTGGCGCAAAAGAGCTGGTCAAATTTTTAAAATCCCATGGATACAAAACCGCAATGATATCCGGCGGATTCACCCTTGCTGCAGAGCGTGTGGGTGAAACACTGGGTATGGACCATGTGGTTTCAAACGAACTTCTGATAGACAATGGACACATAACAGGGGAGGTCACGGGACCTCTTACAGGAGAAGGATCAAAGGAACCTGTCCTGGAAGAGATCTCCGGTGAATATGGGATAGAACCCGAAGAGTGTGTTGTGATAGGTGATGGTGCCAATGATATCTGTATCTTCAAAAGAGCCAGATATGCCATAGCATTTAATTCAAAACCTATATTACACGAGCACGCCGACATTGTCATCACAGAAAAAGACCTTGAGGCAGTAATACCAGTGATCCAGGCACTGGACCCGTAAAGCCAGAATCGTGCATTATGAATGCATGAAATGCCAGCTTTTTTGCTGGATCGGGAGGATAAAAAGGATATGTTGAAAGAACTGAACGACAAGAAGACTGAACTTAAGAAGCAGTCTGAAGAATACAAGACAAAAAGAAACGAACTCAACGCAGAAGCAAGTAATTTAGCCTCAAAGCGTAACGAGCTCAACAAGAAGACAAAAGACCTTATCAACGAAGCACAGGAGTACAAGAAACTCCGCGATGAGAACAACGAGAAGGTAAAGGAATACAAAGTACTTCGTGATGAGGTCAACGCAAAGGCAAACGACATCTTTGCACAGATAGACCAGATCCGCAATGTGAACAATCTTGGCGGCCCTTCTATAAAGGACATACGCAAAGAGATCGACAAACTGGAATTCACACAGCAGACCGAAGTCCTTACGACAAGCAAGGAAAGAGAACTTGTCAACAAGATTACTGAACTTCAGAAACTCTATTCTGCAAAGAAAGAACAGCTTGAAGGCAATCAGGAACTCAAGGACCTTTTGAACAAAGCCCAGGAAATAAGAGACGAGGCTTCTGAACATCATAAAGTACTTTCTGAATATGCCCAGCAAGCACAGGATTATCACGATAAGATGATTACCACTTTCAAGGAAGCGGATAAGATCCGTGCAGAATCCGACGCTGCCCACAAGGATTTTGTCAAGTTCCAGGAAAGTGCCGATGAGCAGCACAAACTGTTTATATCAGCTCAGAAAGAGATCCGTGACATTGATAAAGAGATCCGCAAGATCAAAAAAGGCGATGTCGATGGCAAGAAAGAGGCTGCAAAGGCAGATGCCCGCAAGGATGCAGAGGATATTTTCGATAAGTTCAAGTCAGGTGGCAAACTTACAACCGAGAACCTCATGGCTCTCCAGAGGTCAGGTTTCCTTAAATAATCAAAAATTGATCAAAATTGAGGGGTGAACTTTCACCCTTCCCATTCTGTTTTTATAGTTTTTATAATAATTATCGTTCAAGTCCGAGATGGACCTTCCTGAATTCAGGATCCCGCATCAGGCAGGGACCTGCTTTGAAAACAGGGTCTTTATATATCTTTTTCCATACAGATCCCAATGATTCACTGTGGATGTTACCGTATGGTTTCGGCATGCATGCACAAGGCAGCACATTCCCTTCAGGAGTTACGTGGAGCCACTTCCTGCCTGCAAAACAGCCCATTTTTCGGATGAGTTGAGGGATCGGGAATACACGCGGGCCTTCTGCACAGGATGTGCGCTCTACGAAATCATCGAACTTTTCCAGATCTTCTGCAGAAAGGACTTCCTTTTCATGACCCTGCCACCTGCCAGTGGGAACTATCTCATAGAAAGAAAGTTCATGCACACTCAGTTCCTTTGCAAGCTCATAGAAGTCATCCAGTTCACCGATGTTCCGGGGGGAAAGAACCACATAGATACCGACCAGAAGACCGGCATCCAGACCGTTCTTTATAGCATCCGTGGCTTCCCTGAAAACGCCCGGCCTGCCACGCATAAGGTCATGTCCTGCTTCATGTGCACTGTCAAGGCTTACACTAAGCATAGAGAGCCCGGCATCTTTTAGACTTGAAGCACGCTCCGGATTCAGGCCCACACCGGACGTAAAAAGACCAGGGATTGCACATGACTGGTCGACATAGCTGATGAGATTTTCAAGACCATCGTAGAGCAGAGGCTCCCCGCCATCAAATATGATAAGAGTTGTACCCATATGCTGGGCCTGGTCAATCACGCTCTTCACAACACCAGGATCCAGCCGTGCATTATTTCTGGTGTCCGGGAGAGCACAGTGTATACACCTGTTAGGACACTCCTCGGTGATTGAGATTGTGATCTGTTCCGGAATATATTTTCCCCTCATTGCACTCATCTGGCTTGATACAAGGCGGTCAAATGCCTCGCTGGGTATGGGAGGCATCCAGGTAGAGTATATCAGCCGGTCTTTTTCTACCTTAGAGGGTTTTGTATCCTCGAATATCTCCAATATATCCGAAACAAATGAGCCCATGATAGAGGATGCTATACCTGAAGTCTTCATCCTGACCCTGCCATCCTCTAGCCGGGCATATACTTTGAAAAACGGGTTCCTGTAGAAATAATATTTATCCTTCATCGTTCACTTTGTCCTGAAGACAGCCCTGTATGAGAGTATCGAAGAGGGATTGTTCTTCAATATCATCTTTGATATCTGTAAAGCCTGGCTAAAGGGACTTCCACCAAGGATCTTCAGGTCTTCTCCTTCAAAGACCTTTATCATCTCATCGATCTCTTTATTGTTCATTTTCCTGAGAGTCTCAAGGGCTAACCTTCCAAGATAGTACTCTGTCCTGTATGTTCTGTTCCAGAGTTGCCTGTATTCGGACAGGTATCTTTTTGATGTATCACCTTTTGCAATGGCTTCAGCTGCGATGTCACCACACATCTGCCCTGCATGCATGCCATATCCTATGCCGGACTGAGCTGCGGAGCCGCCGGTTATCATTACGCCGTCTGCAACTATCTCCCCCGGGAGAGCAGCTATCGGGTCACCACCCACTGATGTGTTGATGATCTTCACTTCATCTATACCCTTCAGGGTCTTGAACTTTTCAAGCCAGTCATCAAAGAAATCAGAGACATCCTTGCCGTGCCTGCGTACATACATACCAAGGGTCGCCCTGTTCCCGCCACATGGAGAATAAGTGGACTTCCAGCCCGGTGCATGATTCCCAACATAGTATTCGAACATATCCGGTTCACCGATACCTTCTGCCTCGATCTCGGCTTCCAGGGACCAGGCGATATCTTCCGGATGCTTTATGGGTTTCATGCCAAGAAGTGCACTTATCCTTGAGTTGATACCGTCCGAGACGATTACCAGTTTACACTTCATCTTACCTTTCGAAGTACTTACCAGAAAGCTTTTTTCAGACCTGAGAACGTTTAGGACCTCTATACCAAAGCGAACCTCTGCGCCCGCTTCCTCCGCCTGCCTGATATAGAATTCATCGAACTTCCTGCGGTCAAGGAAGTATGCATCTCCTTCAAAAGCAACATTCCTGCCCGAAGGTGCTATAATATAGGCACCCCTGAGGTTCTTGACAACATAACTCGGGTCCACTTTCTCGCCTGTACGGTCAAACATTCCTTTGAAGAACGTGTTCGCCGGGTGGGTGGGCACACCTGCTGCTTCTTTTTTATCCAGAAGGATAACTTTGCAGCCTTTTGCTGATGCATTCCTTGCTGCCATAACTCCCGCAGGGGAAGCTCCTATTACAATGATATCCGCATCCATATCGAACCTCGTTCACAATTAATTAATTCTAGTCCTACCATAATATAACGGCATATGCCGGAACAAATATGCAAAGTATTACATCAAGAATGAGAGAACCAAACATGATGCCCCTGTATCTGGAACCCTGAAGGAACAATCTTCCTCCACGTTCAGGTGTCGGGTTCTTCATAAAATCAAATGACTGAGTGAGCATCCACCCGCCTGCAAGCAACGCACCGGCAAAGTATATGGGACCGATCTTTGCTGTGAGTCCGATGGCAATGGAAGCAACAACACCTACGACCCACATGAGGGTTACGAACTTTGCAGTTCCAGGCACCCCGAATGTTACCGGGAATGTGGGAGCACCTCTTGCACGGTCTCCCTCAATGTCCCTTGCAACGCCCGAAAGAGTGAAACCCCAATCTGTAAAACACATCATCAAACCAAGGAAAATTGCAGGCAGCGGCAGTATGTCACCGTAGGATGGGACTACGCCGAAAAGCCCGGGAATGTTAAGCACTCCGGTAGAGTCGAATGCAAGCCAGATACCTATGGGAACAAGACCGTAGGCAATACCCACGGGCACAAAGCTCAGGAATGTGGCTCTTTTAGCTATGGCCGAGTAGATGCTGATTGTTGCAACAGCTATCAAAAGCACCACAAAGGACTCCGGGTTGAGTATAAGCGCAGCCGCACCGGCAACCAGGAAAAGGAAAAGCGCGTATTTGAGCGCCTGATTCCGCGTGAGCCGTTTGGATACCAGCGGACGGTTGGGAAGGTTGATCTTATCGATATCCATATCGCAACAGTCATTATAGACATAGGAACTCGTGATAGCTGCGTAACCGCCAATCACCGCGATTATGAAAGGTATCAACGGAGGGAACGATCCAGTCGCAAGATAGGCTGCCAGCAGAGCACTGGCAGCAGGAAGGGCAATATCCATATCGGCTATCTCGGGCCGGAGGAGCTCAACATAAGGATTCCTAGTTTTTGATTCTGAAATGGAAACCACGTTATCACCAGTAAATTCTAGCCTCCTAATTTTCAGTATCGTATATTTAGTTTTGGAGAGGGGCGGGGAATAATGGAGGGAGTTTTATGGACTTGTCATGCACTCATCTCTCATGCATGAATTTGGAAGGATTTATTTAATATGTTAGTTCAATGCTTTTTCATTCTCACCAATACTCTGGTTTATTCAAAGCATCTGCACAAACAACTCTGCCCTTAAATCCATCAGTTGTTCCTGTGCTTAGAGAATAGATCATCCATGCACCCGCATGTTCTTCAGGAATTGGATAAGGTGCAGTAAACCCCATACTTGCAGCATCCTGCTTAAATCCATATTTTGGATAATAGCTTTCAGGTCCGAAAACAAAAACCATTTCAGCACCACTTGCTTTTAATCTATTCAATCCCTCATTAATTAACATTCCACCAATTCCCTGTCTCTGATGGGTCGGTTTAACTGCCAGAGGTGCAAGAATGTAAACTAATGGAGATGATGTATTTCCATCAATGGCTGCTTTTGTGAAAAGAATATGCCCTAATGCTTCTTCTTTCTTGAAAGCCAACAAAGATATGACTGGTTCTGCGCTTTTATCTTCCAGAAGCTGAGCTACAAGAACTGCTTCATCCTCAGATTCAAAAGCCTCTTTTTCAATTTCCATTACATTGTTAAAATCTGAGTCTTTTGTTTCCCTTATCTGAATATCATCTGTTGACATACCACACCTTCTTAGTTTAAGCAACGCTAAAAATATCAACAACTTCTCATTTTGATTTATGTTTCTGCATCTCACGTTTTGCCATCATGTTGGAGCCAAACGTGTATAAAAGAATGACGAAACCCAGCCATATAAAGTGCTCTCCTGTTTCAGGCATACCCAGATATTTCAGGGCCAGGCCAATACCAAAGATCACCAGATTGACCATACCTATCTTTTTATTCTTTCTTGCGGTTTCATCATAAAGCTGCTTGTGTACTAGATACTCTTTTTTTTCATCTTTCACGTTTTCACAACCATTGACAGGTAGGTTATAGAGCCTGTGCTGAAAATCCTTTTGGTAATTTAGAACATCTAACATCCTGGCTTGACAGGCATTTAAATCACCTCTGTCCACCAGATATCTGTCAATAAAGCAATGTTCCTAATTCACCTCTCTCTCAGCAACCTCCCTAATCCTCCTGATGATCGAC
Organism: Methanolobus halotolerans; assembly: GCF_004745425.1. GTDB lineage: Archaea > Halobacteriota > Methanosarcinia > Methanosarcinales > Methanosarcinaceae > Methanolobus > Methanolobus halotolerans. Next base: position 225,899 of record NZ_PGGK01000004.1, read on the forward strand.
GCCAGCCCATCCGCCCTTGCAGGCGAAAGATTTGACTTCAGGCCGATCTCATCTATGAAATACAGGTCGAGATCCAGTACCTCCTGAGGAGGGCGGTTGTTCACAACCTTGAGTAAAAGAGAAATGATTCCCCTGGTTATCATGGCATCACTATCAAGATCGATTATGAGTCTGCTGTCCTCTTTATATGTCCTGATCCAGACCTTTGACTGGCATCCGCTGATGGAGTTCTCCTCGTTCCTGAATCTCTCATCCATGGGCTCGAGCTCTTTGGCATAGGAGATGAGCAGACCGTACTTGTCAAGCCATTCGAGGCCATCGAACTGTGCTATGATCTCGTCCTGGACAGCATCTCTCATGCATACATCATCCTTACTTTTTCTATGCCTTCAATCAGCATATCGGCATCTTCTTTTGTATTGTACAATGCAAAACTTGCCCTCACCGTGCCTTCGGTTCCGAGGGACCTCATCAGAGGCTGGGCACAGTGATGTCCGGTCCGCACAGCTATTCCCATCTTGTCCAGTATCAGTCCTGTGTCGTAGTGATGAATACCGTCAAGGTTGAACGAGATGGAACCGCACATCTCTTCGGTGTTCCCGTAAACCGTCACACCGTCGGTTTCCAGTAACCTGTCCCTTGCATAGGAATATACCTCATGCTCGTGCTTCCTTATCCGGCCCATGCCGATATTCTGCATGTAATCGATTGCAGCACCGATACTTATTGCACCCGCAATGTGGGGTGTGCCTGCTTCGTATTTTAGAGGAGGGTCCAGGTAAGTCGTTTCTTCAAGGGTCACCCTGTCAACCATACCCCCACCGCCTTTTGCAGGCATGATATCACTAAAGCGCTCGCTGGTGTAAAGCACGCCAACCCCGGTAGCTGCATACATCTTATGGCCTGAGAAAGCCAGGAAATCACAACCTATATCCTTCATATCAAGCGGCAGGTGCTGGATAGACTGGGCTGCGTCCACCAGGACAGGAATATCGTGATCCTTTGCGATCCCGGTTATCTCTTTTATCTTATTTACAGAACCAAGGACATTCGAGACATGAGAGATCGATATCAGTTTTGTTTTAGCAGTAATCTCCATTGAATCCATCAACAAATTGCAGTCAAAATCCATCGGAATTGCCCTGAGCTTTGCACCTGCGAGTTGCCATGGCACGATATTTGAGTGGTGTTCCACACCGGTTATCATAACTTCGTTGCCCTTCAAAACCGGTTCAAGCGAGCGTGCTACCTGATTAATGGAATCGGTTGTCCCGGCAGTAAACGTCACCTCATCCGGATTACCGGCACCAATGAAGTCACAGACCTTTTGCCTTGCCTTCTCATATTTTTCACTTGATATCTCGCTTAAATAATGCACTCCTCTATGAATATTGCTGTTGTCAGACCTGTAGAAATCAGATATAGTATCAAGCACTAGATTTGGTTTCTGGCTTGTTGCTGCATTATCAAGATAAAATAGTTGTTTCCCATATATCTCTTTATCAAGTATCGGAAAGTCTTTCTTAAAATCGGTCATCTTTTCACCATTTCAGCAAGAGAAAACCACTTTTTACCATCTGCATAGATATTTGCCAGGGAAAGGCCTCCGGCATCTGCCATTTTACTGATATGGTCAACAGTATACTTATGAGAGTTTTCCGTGTGGATTGTCTCACCTCTTTTAAAGGTTATACTTTCGTTTAGCAGAGGGCTTGTTATTTCCAGATCCTTTTTTGCTTTTAAGTGCATCTCGATCCGGGACAGTTCCTTATTGAAGAACGCAAGGTGCTCAAAATCATCAGGATTGAAATTTGTTCCAAGATGATTATTTGTAACTTTCAATATGTTCTTATTGAATTCCGCAGTGATTCCCCGACTGTCGTTATATGCCCTCTCAATTACAGTAATATCTTTTACCATGTCAACCCCAAGAAGCAATCTGTCGTTACTGTTCATGACATCTCCGAGATGTCTCATAAATTCCATTGTTCTTAATTCAGTAAGATTACCTATTGTGCTCCCGAAAAAACAGAAAAACTTCTTTCTATTTCCCGGAATTGTTTCCATATGCTCAAGAAAATCAGCATTGACCCCATGAATACCCATTTCGGGGTATCTCTTCCGGAGAATACGGGCAGACTTTTCCAGAGCTTCTCTGGAGACGTCCATTGGGTAATACACTATAGTCTGACGGACTTCTTCAGGAACTTCATCAAGGAATACAGAGATCTTTGAACAATCCCCGCTCCCAAGCTCTACAAGATTGCAGTCTTTAAGATCGGAGTTCAGTTTTCTGGCAGTTGACCTTAACAATGGTATCTCGATCTTTGGTGGATAGTATTCCTCAAGTTTTGTTATTTTCTCAAACAACTCCGACCCCGCCGGGTCATAGAAGAACATACAGGGAAGGGTTTTTGGATCAGACTTCAAACAAGCTACCAGTTTCTCTTTGATCGAACTTTCTCCGATCTCCGGCATAAGATCCTCTATTATCATTCTTCCGGCACACCTGTTTCAAATGGCATATCATTATTGCTCCACTCAAACCATCCGCCATCATAAACTGCGGAATTATCCCACCCCATAAGCCATGCATTAAAGAAGGCTTCACTGCCCCTCCAGCCAGTTCCGCAGTAAAATGCATTGCGCTTGTCAGGAGTGATCCCTGCCTTCTTCCAGTTTTCTGCAACTTCCCTGTGCTCACGCATAGTGTGATCCAGATTCCTGTAATTTTCCATATGGTATGCATCTGACCCGCAATCCCCGAAAACTGCTCCCGCAATCCTGCCTTTTTTCTGAATATAATTATAACCGGTTACCTCTCCGATATATTCCCGCCAGCTTCTGACACACACCAGGTTTTTGTCAGAGGATAAAAGAATCTCTTTTGCTTCTTCAAGATCGACAGCTATCTCAGGCTTTTGAGGAATTTCGATACCGAAAGACACTCTGTTGCTTACAGCAGGCTCTTTTGTGACATCATAACCTGAATCAAGCCATGAATGAAGACCTCCATTGAGTATACGGACATCTTTTACACCGGCATAAAGCAGGATAAATGCACATCGCATTGCACCCAGATGACCTGCGCTGCTTCCCGGGAAGGGGTCCTCGTTCTTTGGATAGGAGAACCTTCCATAAACAATAACTGTGGTATCATATGATATGCCTGCACTTTCCAGTGCTTCTTTTAGTTCTTCGGGAGAGCGGCGGTTCCATGTCTGCGGGGATTCGAGAGAATTTGTATCAATTGGTATTGCTCCCGGAATGTGCCCTTCATCATAATCTAGAGGATTCCTGTAGTGGACATGGCATACCACGAACTTATCGTTATTATACTCAGGAGCATTGTTCTTTGTGATCAACTGATTTAACCAATCAGCTGAGACCAGCTGCCTGTACCTTTCAAGGCGTTCCATGGGCAGATCCTTTTCAGCCCATTCGAAAAATGAGTTGTAAACAGTTACATCAGGATATCCGGCTTTTCCAAATAGTTCTGCCACTTCTTTGATGTTATCTTTGTTATAACCATAGATCAGAAGAGAATCTTCCGGCATTATACCCTTATTTCTTACGATCTCTATCCAGTCAATATAGTGTGACCATTTATATGGCAGTGATTTTGCACCCTTAATGTGTCCCCCTTTTGCTTCTCCACCCTCTTTCCATCCGTTATAAGCATCAACGGACCTGATATCGATTACCTTATATCTATGTAAATTCTCAGATAATTCATCAGTAGTAATTTCTTTCATACAATATTAGTTTGGTCTATTAGTATATATGTTATTCAGTGCTTAATAACATTAAAATTTTAATTATTACTGTATATTTAACCAATTTCTTCTTAGAACTTTGCACGTAGATAATTCATCAAAGTAAATTTAAGCTGCCGCATTTAATCTGGAATAATAAGTGCCTAAAGTGCCTAATAAAACTTTTACTAAAAAGTAAGAATTGGAAATAGATTATTCACTTTGTGGATAGACAACTGTGAATTTATCCATTCCCTCCAGTTTATTCACAAGAGGATGTTCGAATCTTTCCTGCATAATGAACGTAAACTCTGCTTCCGGATTCAGTTCTACAAGTTTGATAGTATTCAGGTAAGCCTGTTCAAGAGACTCGTAATCAGGAGTTCTAACAACTTCCGCATTGAGCGGATAGATCTCTACAAGTTCCTGAGGATAGGCACCGAAGGGTGGTTTGAAGACCAGAACATTGTCATATTCTTTGTCTGCCCTTCCCGGAGGGGAGGACCTTATCAGTGCAGAACCACGAATCGTGAACCTGTCCAGGTGATTTGCAAAACGCAGTACTTCAGGACGCCGGGAAGATTCCGGGCCGCAGTAGAAGAAAGTGGACTTGGAAGCAGGATCTACTTTTTCAAGCCAGTCTGAGTATGTGTACATCCGTTTGAGGGCTTCCAGCATGCGCGGGTGAGAACGGCAGCGCTGTTCCACAAGTTCCAGTAGGTTGCCCTCCCATATAGCCTGCTTGACCACACGCACTTCCTGGAAAGTCACATAGAGATTGTGCCTTGCCAGCAGTTCAGTACAGTTGTGGGCTTTGTTCAGCTCTTCGGCCGAATGGTTCATGCATACAGGACACGAGCACGGAAGATATTTCAGGTTATCAACATGGAATGTTCCCCTGGAAGTGATATAGCGCCTGTCCTTTGCATAAAGGGCATAGGCAGCCGAATCGAACAGGTCACAACCCAGAGCCACGGCAAGGGCAAACATCATGGGGTGACCTGCACCGAAAAGATGTACCGGAGCAGCAGGGTCAAGCCCTTTCTTGGAGGCTGCTATGACATCCACCAGGTCTGCATAACGATAGGATTCCATGAGAGGGACCACGGCTCCGAAGGGATAGATATCGAAACCTATTTCAGACAGAGTCCTTGCAGATCTCTCCCTGAGCTCACTGTAGGTAGAACCCTGCACCGGACCTGCAAGTAACATACCATCTCCTGTGACGAGCTCACGGGCAGCCTTCAGGCGTTCTATGGTAATATCTAACTCTTCTTCGGCACGCTTGAAGTCTACATCAGGAGGTGTGGGAATGTCCAGTGGAACGGCGATGTCAGTACCTATCTTTTGCTGGAAGTCAATGATGAGCTCATTTGTGACCTCGACCTCGCCGTAGACTGACAGCTGGAATGAACCGGAGTCGGTCATGATCGGGCCGTCAAAGTCAAGAAGAGCATGCAGACCATCCTTGAGCGCCTTTTCCCGCAGTTCTTCCTTGCGATAGATTATGTATGAATTGGTAATAAGTATCTGTGCCCCGAAATCTCTCATCTCCGAGGGCTTTATGGTCTGGAGATTTGGATTGATAACCGGCATAACAGTAGGTGTTTCCACTACACCGTGCGGTGTTGCCAGCCTGCCTATACGGCCTGCGGCATCCTTATGGATTATATCGAATCGTGATGACATGTAGGGGGTAGATAAGGTTGAAGATATATGTAACTTCCTTTAATACAAATCAAGAGTTGATGAATAAGCATGCCCAAAAGAAATAATATCAATTACTGCATAATCTGAACAGAATGTGGGAAAATCCTTTGCATCAAATAAGATGCAGACAAAAGTCGAGTTTGAAACTACCATACGGTGTACATTACTACAAAACTGCATTAAAAAATCCAGTGAAACTTTATGATTGAAATTACATGGATCTTCATTTTTTTGTGTCTAATGCAATCTGCTATGTTCTCAGGGCTGACAATAGGTCTTTTTGGACTGAGTCCCCTGAGGCTTGAAATAGAAGCAGAACTAAAGAACCCTTACGCATTGAAGCTCCTTGGGCTTCGCAAAGATGCAAACTACCTGCTTTCCACTTTACTATGGGGCAACGTAGCTGTCAATACTCTGCTCGCACTGCTCACGGACACTTTGATGACAGGAGTTGCAGCCTTTATATTCTCCACTGTAGGCATAGCCACCTTCGGAGAACTGCTCCCCCAGGCATACTTCTCACGCAATGCGCTGAAAATGGGAGCATTTCTTTCACCCATTGTGAGGTTTTACGGGATACTTCTCTACCCCGTGGCCAAACCTTCTGCTATTGCCCTGGACCGGCTGCTCGGAAAGGAGCAGGTAGAGTATTTCAAGGAACGGGCATTCCGTACAATGATATCAAAACATGTGGCTACATCCCTTTCGGACATAGACAGGTTTGAGGGCACCGGAGCTTTGAATTTCCTTTCTATTGATGACCTTGCTATCAAGAACGAGGGGTCGTTGGTACATCCCCAGAGTATAATACAACTTCCGTTTGAGAACAACCGCCCTGTATTCCCGAAGATTGAAAGAGATCCGGGTGACGTGCTGCTCAGGGACATTGCTTCCTCGGGCAAGAAGTGGATTATTGTTGTAAATGAACAGGACGAACCTAAGATAGCCATAGATTCAGATGGGTTCTTAAGAGGTGCCCTCAGAATCGACACGGGCTTTGATCCTTACAGATACTGTCACCATCCAATTGTAGTCTCAAATCCTAATGAGAAAATTGGTAGTGTCATAAACCGCCTTAAGGTCTATCCGAGAGATATGGAGGATGATGTCATTGATGAGGACCTGATACTTTACTGGAACAAGGATGATCCGGTTAAAAAAATCATTACCGGATCGGATATACTGGGCCGCCTGCTACGTGGGATAGTTATCAGGGTAGAATGAGTGGCATGCATTGCAGACATAGGGTTCCGGCCTCTTTGGAAGATAAAATCATATTCATACGATAAATTCAGGAGTGCATAAAGAGCTCTGTAGAAAATCCTTAAATTCAAGCAATTTTGGCTATAGATTCTACAGAGCCTCATAAAGTAATAAAGATCGCGTATTGCATGCGCATCAAATAACCAATTGAGATGACAATTAATTGTTCTTTATGAATTAAGACCGGGATAAATATCGGCAAGAGTGCCGGGAATATTTTTCCTAAATATCTTATTACCTTGCAGTCAACCTGCAAAACATCTCTATTTTAAGGAGAAAAATGCAGATATATTAAAATAAGAACAATAACCAGCCGAACTGAAAAAGGCTAAGTTGAGCAAAGAAATATATTTAATAATAATTATGACAGATAGGTCAACAACAAAGCTGTCAGTATGCATATAACAACCAGAAAAGTAGTAATAAGTAATAATAAGTGAGCCAGCAGCGATCCGTAGTTCCCGAAGGCTCTCGCACTTCAGTACAGTATGGAACGCGGGCAGGCTTATCTTCTGTGTTCGGGATGGGTACAGGAATTGCCCTGCCGCTATGGCCGCCAG
>NZ_PGGK01000005.1 GCF_004745425.1 Methanolobus halotolerans
AATGTGAGTTTCCTGATGCAGCTAGCGCTGCATCAACAAAGTTTAAGTACTTATTAGACAAAACACTAAACATCCCCTTTGTGTTTTCGCTAGCAAGTTAACACTTTGGGGTTTTATCCTTTTTAAATGATTACGGACTAAATTAAGTAGGAAATAGGTTTTCTACAGAGCCGTCGAAAACATATTTCTTATAGCAATTCATATATGCAAACATCAATTCAGTTTAAGCAATTCTGAAATGTATTTTTACTATAACAGGGGATATTTCAATTTTAAAATGAACTCAACATATAGTCAAAGCTTGTCCTTAAATATAATTTTTGATGGATCGAAGGAGAAAATAATGTTAGAAAATGAACCATCCGGGCATATTGACCCCCGTGCCTTAAAAGTCTGGTTTTTAAATGGTATTCTGGAAGGTTTTGTTCTTCTTTTATTTCCTATTTCTTACTTGATGATAGAGGAATTCTTCTGGAATCTGCCTGTTATCTGGGGCTGGATAGGAATTGCAGGCGTTACCATCTATACCATATGGAGATCAGTGGTAGCACCACAACTCAGGATGCAATTCTGGCGTTATGAAATCCAGGAAGATGAGATATACATCCAGCACGGTATTTTTGTAATAAAGCGAACACTCATTCCTATGATCAGAGTTCAGCATGTAGACACAGAATATGGTCCTGTGATGCGATATTTTGGATTGGCAACATTAAGGATATCGACTGCTGCTACCGACCATCACATCCCGGCCTTATCAAAGGAGAAAGCTTCAGAACTGATGGGGGAGATAGCATCTCTGGCAAGAGTGAGTGATGAAGATGTCTGACCAAAAACGCCAGCATCCCGTAATGATCATTCTGGAAATGATTAAGAATTTTATGTACGGGCTTCCTACACTTTTCTTTTTCACATTGGCAATAGCTGAGGATATACGCAGTACTGATATCACTCTCTTTTTATGGATATTGATCATCTTTACTATTGCTTTTTTTGCATATTCAGTACTGAAGTGGTACCTTTATACTTACATGTATGAAGACGGATATCTGCACATTAAGAGAGGGTTGATATTCAAAACAGAACGTTCTATCAAAAGAGAACGTGTACAGACCGTAAATATCCGTTCTGGTTTGCTGCAGCGTTTGCTGGGTGTCGCTACCATCCAGATAGAGACTGCAGGCGGTGGTGTAGAATCTGAAATAATCCTTAGTGCTGTGAAAGTGGAGGAAACACACAGGATCAAATCATATTTAGAGAATTATGAACCTCATGTGACTCATGATAACCATGAGGAAGGATTAGAATCAGAATATGAAAAAACAGCTACTTATGTTGTCCCTTTACGGGATATGTTTCTGGCAGGAGCAACTTCAGGCAGGTTCATGCTATTGTTTTCTCTGATAGCTGCCGTATTTTCCCAGTTCTATCCCTATATTCCGGAAAACTTCATGACATTTCTGATCGAACAGATAATACCTGCAAGCGATACAGACATTCTACTGATACTAACAGTACTATTATTGCTGCTGTTTCTGTCCTGGATAATATCGATTCTGGCCTTTATGGTCCAATATGCCGATTTTACCATTCTTCGTCAGGATGACTATCTCCATGTCTCGTGGGGAATGATCGAGCAGAAGCAATTTAGTTTAACGAAAGATCGAGTACAGGCCCTGTCCGTAAAGGAAGGATTGCTACGCCAGCCCTTTGGTTTATGTGCACTTACTTCAGAAGTAGCCGGAGGGGGATTCAAAGAGCAGAACTATATTACCATTATTTGCCCCATACTTCACAAAAGCAAAGTGAATGCATTCATGGAGAAGTTATTACCCGAATACAGGATACCCAAGTCATTGGAACCTCTTCCTTCAAGAGCTCGCAAACGTTATCTTTTCCGTGCATTAGCCTTTGTTCTAATATTGGTCATACCTCTCCAGACAGTGCCATATGGGTGGCTTAGCTTCATGCTTTTACTTCCTGCCTTCCTACTTGGGCTGTCGCGTTACAGAACAGGAGGAATAGATATCACTGGTAAACAGCTAACTTTCCAATTTCGCAACATAAACCGCTATCAGATACTGATGATACAGAATCATGTTCAATCGTTGGAAATTAGTTCCAATCCCTTCCAGCGAAGAAGTGATCTAAGTACTGTAAAGGCTTCAGTACTATCATCTCCATCAGGAAAGAACTTTAAAGTAGCGGATGTTGATAGCATGGAAATAAGAAAGATATGGGAGTGGTTCTCCCGGTCTTAATGATCCTTGTATGCACTACAGGAGAATAAAAGTCATCTTTAACCTTGTGTTGACAGCAATGCCTTCACTTTTGGCTTGTGCTCTGTGACCTTCAAATTTTAAGAGCAAATGTTACTCAATATAAATTTCAGTAGATTTATATTGTAGTCATTCATAATATCATATAGGAGTATTTGATGGGGGTCGGGTAGTTCAGTTCGGAAGCGTGCAGTATTTTCAGTATAACTTACTGTAATCTACATCTATAATATGAAAAGCAGCCCGAAGGAATCCCGGAGCACTGTCACTGTAGTTTAAACTACGGAGCACTATGCAATATGGTGGATGCTCAGAATATAATCATGGAGAGAAAAAGTATGGATAAAATGAATAAAGTGGGTCTTTTAGGAGCAGCGGCACTTATTGGTGCCGGGCTTGCAGCATTATCAGAAGAAAGAATAAGGGAATATGTCAAAGGAAAAGTTAGAGCAGGTACACTTAGTAAAGAGGAAGGCAAGATACTTGTGGAGGATCTTGTCAGCGAAACAAAAAAGCAAAGGCTCAACCTAGAAAAGAATGTCATAGAGAAACTGCACAGTTCAGTAAAAATGGCTGATAACGAGCTTGCTGAACTTTCGGATAGGATTGATGAGATGAAGATCAAGGAACTCGAGGATGAGCTTGAAAGGATGAAGAGTATAAGAAAAGCAGGAGTATGAAAAAAGATAGAACCCAGGAGTGTTACTTACCACAGTAAAACTCGCGGGATATTAGTGTTTTGTTCCAGATTGCAAATCTGGGACTTTCATTATATCCCAGATTCAATGAGATGTCTTGCAAAGAACGAACCTGATCCTTATGTAAGACAGACACTTGATTTTGCACTGATCGAGGACTTCGATCACCTTTATCGATACAGTTGCCTGTATGATTATCTAGAAGAGGGGGACCCTGACAATGTAGTCCAGAGTAAGACAGAGGTCAAACCCGGAAGGCCAACGAGTATAGAGCACCGCCATCCTGATGATAGTATGCGTACGCATTACGATAAGGATACGGCAGATATAAAGACCAGGATGAACTATCTTACCATTGTTGCAGGTGAGCAGCAGACCGAACTTTTCTATAAGTCCCATGGATTCATGTACGAGGATGAACTCACAAGGAACCTTTTCGCCGAAATCGCTGAGATAGAGGAACAGCATGTAACGCAGTACGGATTATTAGGGGATCCGCGGGAAACAATGCTAGAGAAACTTACAATGATGCAGTTATGTGAGGCCTATATCTACAATTCCTGTGCTCAAAGTGAGAAGGATTCCCGGATCAGAGGGATATGGGAAGACTTCGCAAAGATGGAGTATACTCATTTCCAGGCATGTGCTGACCTTCTTATGAAATATGAGAAACGGGATATCAGGGATGTTGTGAAGGCCGAAACAATAGAGCCACTCGTCATTTTCGAGCAGAATAAAGAGTATGTCAACGAAGTCATCGAAAACCAGCTTGATCTTTCACCACATGATATGCAGTATAAAAAGCTACGTGACGTGCCGGACAGCTGGTCAACTACCAAAGCAAAGTGAATAAAGATGGTGTTCCCAGCGAAGAGGTCGTAGGTAAGGCGAAGAGTGAACTGGCACAAAAAGACCAGTCAAAGAAGATCATGCAGATCAAGCAGGAAATGGCAGAGAGGATGGGGGAAAAGTCTGTCAGGATCAAAATAGAATTTTTTCTGAATATGAGGTTTCTTTAACTCCTCATATTCTCAGTTTTAAACGATTACGTTAAAAATAGCGTGTAAAATAAAACTCAGGCTTTTTGAAATAAGTGAATTGGCTACAAAATTCATTCCAGCAAAAGTATACCAATGCACTTGATTCTGTTTTTATTACAGAACCGAAGATCGATTCCCTGTTGTTCTGTCAGTTTCATCAGGTTGATACCTACGGCTTCAGGCGGGAAACGTCTTACATCTGGCTTAATACATTTCGCCTCGCAGGTATCACATTCATTGCATGCACCCGGCCTCAGCAACTGTGCATAAGTAAAACCATTTCTGAAAGCTCCGTACTCAAGTTCAAGCATTTTGCGAAAACTGCTTTTTCTCAACTCCGACCATGCTTTCAGGATATCATCCTCTCCGGATGTATCGAATTCCTCTGTCAGCAGGATGGCGTTGCTATATTCTTTCAGTATCACTCTGAACTCTTCGATCGAAATAATATGGGGTGGGCAACTGAGTCTTTTGCCATACCCCTTGCATCCATATTCACACTTCAGTCTCCCTCTGTTCTCAACAGGGATATCCGGGGCATCCAGCATGTAAGCTCCAAGGCCAAGTTCTTTGGCCTTGTCAAGAATTACCTTGGTTTCACGGATATTACCGACTTCCTGTGCGTTTCAGGATCACTGTTCTTTACAGTAAACGTTTGTTACTCTGTGAAGACGACCTTAACTTCCTTGACATCCCAGAGGGACTCAATCTTTTCCAGTATGTCTTCCCTGATGGCTGCTGCGAACTGGTGGTTTGAAGGCAGGTCCAGGAGAATACGTACATTTCCGTCCTCAACGTTGATCTTTGTTACCAGTTCGGTCCGGACTATATCAAGTCCGGCCATGGGATTCATTACATGTTTGAGGCGGCTTCTGACGACGTTCTCAGTGGTTGGTTCCTTGGCACTCACAAGGCCGTGCTTTTCCTCATAATCCCTGACCGCAGCCCTGAGGCCTTCGACTGCAAGCACGGAACAGTGGGCCTTTACCGAAGGAAGGCCGCCAAGTTCTTCTGTAGCCTGTTTCCAGGATATTTTCTTTGCTTCCTCTAGAGTCTTACCCTTGGCAAGCTCGGTGATTATAGAAGCTGTGGCAATGTTGGAGGCACATCCGTAGGACTCGAACTTCACATCTTCTATAACTGTTGTTTCAGGATCGACCTTCAGGTAAACTGCAACCATGTCGCCACAGGCGGGACTTCCTTCCAGACCCTTGCCGTCCGGTTCCTCCATTTTCCCAACGTTTCTGGGATTGCGGAAATGTTCAAGAACTTTCTCGCTGTATGGAAACTTCATTCTATCATCTCACTTAGTATTCTTATATTTTCACTTGTTCTCGTACAGGGGGCTAATCGCCCTGAGTTGTTCCACGATCTCTTTTATGGCATCGATAATTGTGTCGGCGTCTTCCATGGTATTGTACCTGCCAAGGGTAAAGCGCAGGGAACCATGTGCCCTCTCGTGGTCTCCTCCGATTCCAAGTATCACATGACTTGCCTCAAGGGAGCGGCTGAAACATGCAGAACCGGTACTTACCGCGAATCCGCGCATGTCCAGGTGAAGTGTCATGGATTCACCTTCCACATAGTGGAAAGTTATATTGGCATTATGCGGCACTCTCCGGGTGCGACTTCCGTTGAGTGTCACATGCGAAATCTCTTCCTCTGCTTTTTGTATTATATGGTCTCTGAGGGTTGAAAGGGATTCGTTCTCTTCAGGCGTCACAAGCTCCACTGCTTTAGCGAAACCTACCGCACCCGGGATATTTTCAAGTCCCGCACGGCGATTTGATTCCTGAAAACCACCATCCATCCACTTGTTGATGGGCGTACCCTTCCGGATGTACAATGCTCCGACTCCCCGGGGGCCATGAATTGTATGGGCTGACATTGTCACAAGATCCACGGGTATCTTACTGACGTCTATAGGAACCCTTGTATAACTATGAGTGGCATCAGTGTGTAGGAGCACACCCTTCTCCTTACAGAGCCTGGCAATGGTCCCAAGGTCCTGCAGAGTTCCTATTTCCTGGTTCGCATGTTGTATAGATACCAGGGCTGTGTTCTCATTTATAGCTTTTTTAAATTCCTCAAGGTCAAGGATACCTTCAGAGTCAACACTGATGAAATCCACCTTATATCCTGCTTTTTCGAAGGCTTTGGCAGTATTGAGTACCGGAAAATCCTCTATCTTTGAAACAATTATGTGCTTATCCTTTTTGCCCAGGAGTGCTGCAACAACTCCTTTAATTGCCATATTGCTTGATTCTGTTTCACCCGAAGTGAAAACTATCTCTTCTGCAGAAGCCCCGATAGAAGAGGCTATAGTCTGCCGGGCTCCCTCAAGAGCTTCTTTGGCATCGATTCCCATGGAATAGCCAAATTCAGAAGTTGCCACTGCATATATATCAAAATAATATGGTTTCATGGCATCAAGCACTTTTTCATCAAGGCGTGTGCTTGCTGCATTGTCAAGATATACCATTCTGTCTAACATATTACCTCCTTTTATTACGATGAGATTTTAAATGAAAAGTGTGATGCTGGCATCTTTTGCTTCATTTACGTAAGTACCGACAGCTCCGTAATCATCGATCCATTCCTCGTGTAGTTCTTCTTTTTTGATACCCATGATCTCCATGGTCATCTCACATGCCAGTATCCTGCCCCCGAGCTCTTTGTAGTCCTCCATAAGCTTTTCAAGGGGGGCAACATTTGCTTTTTTCATTCTCCTGCTCACCATCCATTTACCAAGGCCCAGCATGTGCATTTTTGAAAGCGGGCCTTTGTCGAGGCCGTTCTTCCTGAGCCGCTGCAAGCCCCAGAATGTGAAATACATTGAGGCTTCCATTCCCATGGCCAGAGCGCCATTGCCGATGATAAGTGCACTGTAAATTTTGTCAAGATCGCCGCTGTGCACCACAATTACAGCTTTTTTAGACATATTACCAGCCAGCCTATTTTTTTATCCTGATCTTCCATTCGTTGTCCTTTTCTTCGATACCAAGGACTTCGAGTCCCATGGACTCGCATGCCATGGGTATCTCCTTCTTTGAAGCCGGATGTGTACCCAATACAATTACTTCATCTCCAGACGATGCTTTTCTCAATGCTTTACGACATTCCACAAGAGGAACAGGGCAAGTCTGCCCTCTTACATCAATCTCTACTTCTGTCATATGGTCCTCCCAATCAAACCGGAGTCATGCAGCCGGTTAACAGTGTTAACACCGGCATTCCGTCAAATATGGTTCGTTGTTAACGAATCACAAAGATTAACATAACTCTTACAAACACTGCTATCTATTACTATTATCTAACACTATTTAATAGTGTTACCATTCTGTTATTCATGTGAAAGTTGATAGCAGGGAATATTGTCTGTTGTAAGTATCAAATCCGAACACATGGATATTGATGTTACCATTCTCAAAGGTTGCAAAGGCTCCATTATTATGACACCCGCAATAATCTGGTGTAGAGAAAAGGGATAGAAGTTTCCCTTTAAACCACCATTTATATCCATTTTTAAGAGCACTGTGACCTCTGACCATAAGGGAGAGTCCGTTCTTCTGCAGGAAGTCGAAGAGTACATCTTTGCCAAAACACTTAGGATGTATTCCTCTGGTCGATGATGTCATGCCGTATTCAGGGGATGGGTCATTCCAGAGGTATTCAAAAGACTCTTCTTTGCTGATGTCACTGAGATTCACAGGCCCCGGAATCCCGCCGTGGACACAGAAAACATCGCTGTTTATAACAGCAGCGACTGGCAATTCATTAAAGACTTTGCTTGTAGATGCCAGTAACTCTTCATTAAGGTCGATCTCCTGATAAAAGCCGTATCTGATATTCATTTCCCATGTTTCGTGGTTCCCTTTCAGGAGAATTATGTTTTCAGGCTCGGCAATCTTAAGTTTGAGTAGTTCAGAGAGAACACTTATTGAGTCAGTTCCTCTGTCAACATAATCTCCAAGCAAAACAGCAGTATCACATGCCAAACTCTGTCTTATCTTTAGCAGAAATTCAAGTGCCTTCAGGTTTCCATGAATATCACCAATCAGTATCGCACATTGGCTATCCACAGACACAACAGCTCTTTCCTTTTTGAATATCTCATAAGCCGGAGCCAGGAGTTCAGCAAATCTCTCAAGAGTAGTAAAGGCAGGCATTTATCACTCCTATTCTTTCAATATTCTCCTTATGAGGGCAAATCCTGTAAGATTAATTATGCCTATCAAGGTACCCCCTATCAGATTACGTGGGTTCTGAAAGGATATATCATTCTCGGGAGCGCTCGCAGCAGGTCTTAGATCAATACTCTCACTTTTTACGAGGAATATTTCTTTTTCCAGCACCTGGCTGGTATCAGCATCAGAAACGAATCTGATAACATACTCATTCCCGGCTTCCATGCCCCTGAAAAGGCAGTCATCCGTTGCATCAATCTCGGAAATGATTGCATCATTACTTTCGATTATAATTTTTCCTTTTCCCGGAGTATTGACTCTGAGGCTTACATGGTCTTTGAGTTCGATCATTTCCCCATCAGAAAATTTTAGTTCGCCGGGGAGATCCAGAATTTCCAGGATGGTTGGTGCGATATCCTCCTGTCCGTACTCACCGGCTATAAGAGTGCTTTCGACATCTATTGCTGATACGACAAAAGGTACTTTTTGGGCTTCGTCTGTACGTGCATACTTATCAGATTGATGCCCTCCTCTGGCATCAGCGCTCGCGAAAGCCATCCCATGGTCAGCGGTAAAGATAAATGCCATATTGTTCTCCCTGCATTTCTGGTACAGGGATAAGCAGGCATAATCAATGCCTTCGATGGTGGCGAGATACCCGCTGTCCTTCTTGTAGTGACCAGCGCTATCCACTGCGCCGACATTTATAGTTAACAAGTATGGTTGATCCGGATATTCACTCTGCATAAAGTCCATTACATCTATTCCGGTCTCTATTGCCCAGTTATCGTATATGTCATATCGTTCCTGGGATCCTTCATTAAATTCCTCTAATTCAGGCTGTAATATCAGTATATTCTCCTGCATAAGAGTTGTAATATCCATGGATATCTTTTTACTGGCAGTTGTCCGGATATTTGTATCGGTCATCATTTCCGGCCGATTTATGGAATTGGATGCATCGTGCACAATTGCATCCTGTTTGGCACGCAAGGACCAGAAGTCGCCTTTTTGCATGATTGCGAATGTTGAGTAATCGTATTCGTGTGCTACATCATAGATTGTAGTACCGGTTCCTTCAACGGTGTCGGAAAGGGCTTTCGAATAGCCTGTAACGAGAACAGAATGGCCGGCCTCTGTATAGGTTTGTGGGGCACGAACATCGAGTACCCTGCAACTCTGGTCAAATATCATAGATATGTTGGGTGTGCTGGCTTTACCAATAACGCTGCCATCAAGCGCATAAGGGGTAAATTCCGGATAGATGTAAGAGGAGCTGAGGCCGTCAACAATGAGAATGACTGCTCCATGAGGAGTATCGACCGGATTAACTTCCACGACCGAATATGCATTTACGGGCTGCAATAATAAGTTTAGCAAAAAAAAGAGTATAAATATTCCAAAAATAGTTTTTTGTAGCCTCGTTATTATGATCTTCATGAACTTATTGATGTGGCATCAATATAAAAATATTACTAATCGTAACTATTTTGTATGAAATGAATAAATAAAGTCTCTATAGTTATCTCTCACTTTTTAATCCGTTTTTGAGGAAAAGCGACAGGAAAAGTAGTATTGCACTGATAATGAATATTGTTTCAAATCCCAGAATGCCAAGGAATGCTCCGGTCAATAAGGGCATCAATCCAAGGCCTGCATAAGTGTATGTATTTAGGATTCCCATCGCAAGTCCTCTTTCAATGTTCATGTGGGATACTGCTACAGGTAGTCCGATCATGCCTGTTCCGGAACCTATGCCTATAAGGGTGAATCCTGCTATAGGGTTGTGAATTGCCACTAAGGTACCGATAGTTGCTACCATTATCCCTGCTTTGATCATGTGATCATACATGATGTTCATACGGCCGACCAAGATGTTGCTTGCCATGGCACTCACATAAAGTGCAGCAATGGAGAGGCCTAATGTTGTTTTACTCAAAAGGTCTTTACTATAGTCGGGATAGAATGCAATGATCACTCCTGTCAAGCCGAAGAGGAGAAAAGCGATGGTCCAGATGCGCAGATATTTATATCTGGTGAAGTTGCCGGCTATCCTGCTTATGTCTGGTCGGTCAATGAGGTTACTCATTCTCACTTTTTCGTGCTGACTGCTCCCTGCAAGAAACAATAGTCCTCCTGCAAAGAGTATGCCTGCTAAACCTGTGAACAGCATAATCCCGGCTTTTATGTGCCACTCTGCCATGTAGCCAGTCAGGGCAACTCCTGTTGCCAGTCCTGCGTTCAGAAGGAAATTGAACTCACCTATGTACCGGTTCCTTTGCTCATATTCGGATAGAAGTGCATAAGCCACTGGAAAAAACGCCCCGCAAGCGATGCCTTCGACCAGTCTGGCGATCACAAGGAGGTACAGGTTTTCAGTAAGTATGAGTGTCAATCCCGAAACAAGTGTCAGCAGAATTGCCAGAACCACAAATTTCAGCCGGTCATACCTGTCCGAAAAGAATCCGAAAGGCAGCATTGTGAGTAATGCTCCAATAAAATAACCAGAAAAGAGAAGACTGGATGCAAAAGCCCCGTACTTTCCATAATTCCCGGCAACGATTTCAGGCAACACTGGTATAACTGTGTTCGAAAGCCCCATTATCAGGAAAACGGTGGAGTAAAGTAAAAACCTGTTTTTGTCCATTTGTCCTCTTTTATTTCAAATTTGAACGGCTCTAAAGTTAATAGTTTTTGCGTGAGAATAATTTTATGTATATGTATGGAATGTTATCCTCATTTTGATGTCTGGTTTTTCTCTGATTTTCTGTTTTGTTTAAAATAATTTGCTAAATGTACTTAATTTTCAAAAATATTTTAGTTTGTTATTTTTTGTATAAGTTAATTAATAATTAAAGATTAGAAAAATTATTAAATTTAATATTACAAAATATTATATGTAATTACTAATAATTACAGCATCTAAAAATTTATGCATACGCAAAAGTATATACTAATTTAATATTACAAAATATTATATGTAATTACTAATAATTACAGCATCTAAAAATTTATGCATACGCAAAAGTATATACTAATTTAATATTACAAAATATTATATGTAATTACTAATAATTACAGCATCTAAAAATTTATGCATACGCAAAAGTATATACTAATTTAAGATTTACAAATATTATGATTTTTATTTATTCTATCATATAAAATAATATTAATTTTTTAGCCAAAATTATTTTAATATTTTTCTGTGCATAAATGTATTCCTATTATAGTTTTTAGTAGCTTTGCATGCTTTTATTATTAAACTAAATACAAAAATATGTTAGACTATAATAAATATTTATTTACCTATCATAGTACTATATTAAAAATTTAAATAAATTAAAATTGAAAATTTTAAAATAAAGATTTAATATAATAGTCTAAGTAATTATTTACAATTAAAATTAAAATTTATTAATTAGATAGCTACCTATATAATAACATTGTAATTATATGCCAAATGTCTATCCGGACTTATATTATGAAAGTTTTATAAAATTATTGAAATTAAATATTTACAAAAAGTTGTGTAGATCTGTATTTTTTTATATTACTAGTTAATTAATTTTTATATTTGGTATTAATTAATAGTATTTTTATAATATAATTATTTTACTGTAAAGTCTACCAGATTCAAATACATAACAAAATTATAAAATTATGGATATATAATCCGCATATGTTATCAAGAGATTTAAAGAATAAATTTAATTCTCTTTTTTTACAAAAAATTAGAGCCCTTGTAATATAAGCCTGGAATTAGCATTGTTCGGATTTAAATCTTCTGTTAAAATTCACTAAAAAATTCATACTTCAAAATTAAATATAGTAATTAAGTAAATAAAATATGTTTTGTTACAAAGTTTCTTTGATATAAATGATGTAATCAATGTTAGGTACACTTTAAAATTTGTCAAAGTAGATACTTGAGTATATAGGAAAAGTACTCCAACAGGAATGATAAATAATTTAACAAGGTTACTGTTTTGGTGAAAGTAATTTATAAATAAAGTGAAACTAATAATTATTTATAATGTTCATTTAGTAATTTTTATTCCAAAGTACTATTAATTAAGACTATTTTTATATTAATGTTTTTGCTTCGTTTAGTCTATAGGTTACAAGTAAGAAAAACAATTATAACATTAGCGCAATAATAATATTGTTAGGACTTGGAAAATCTATGTAAGATTTACTTGGAATCTATGATCTATGGGTTTTCCTGACAAAATTAGTTATTTTGTAATATTAGAGCTACTTTATATAACTAAAAGTAATAATACCTTATTTTTGTTCAGATATTGACTGAAAATAACTTAAATAAAATTCATACAGTATTTCTTGCATCCATTTTTGGAAAATAGTCTATTTTTTGGCCAAAATCGGCTTTTCTCAAATAGTTTATTCTTATAGACATTAGTATGGATTTACAAAGTTAGATGGAAGGGTATGTTTTTCTTAACTCGATTGTTACAAAGACTATGTGAATAGGTATATTCCCACCTTCAACCGCACGATTATTTGCAATAAAATGTGGAAGATAGTATAAGCATGCTTTTAGTGTTTTCTATTCTTATAGTATATGTTATAATTTAGTATCACCTGCATAGGAGGATAATATTTGCAAATTAAACTCAACTTTTTGTGGGTTTAATTTAAAAATTATATTCCCAATATGGCTATGCTTACTTACTCCTATTTGATGTATGGGGTCTATACCATATTGTCTGAAAACATATATATAAATATAGCATTAAAATAATATGAATATAAGCAAATATTTATGCAAAATTAGTCTATAATTACTAATAGTAATGAAACGATAACAAAGTATTATGTTAACTCTCAGTTTATGTGAATAAGTGCTAAACGTTTGATTCGCACCTAGACGAACAATCGTTAATTTATACATTGTACAATATAAAAATAAATAAGTACACATTATATTATTATAATTATATTATTTGTGTAATGTATAGTAACTAAAAATAGTTACTGCAATATTATATACTTTAAAATACATATTAAACTATTCATGAATTTTTGACAACATTTATTACTTTTTTAGTGAATATACATACAATTTTATATGCTTAAATATTCAAATATACATCAAAAAGTTCTTGGAAATCATCAAATTTTTTGCGGGCTCTATACAGATATTGACGTACATATTTTTTACCGGCTGCTTTAGCGAACATACTATCAATCTCCGCAGGAGTGAAAACGGTCGAAAGTTTTTTTTGGGGGATTGCCTGTAAAACCTGGAGGTCTTCACTGGCTTCTTCCTGATATTCACTGGCAGGCGTTATGGAAACTTCTTCCAGGGCCGGAGTACAGTGGGGATCACAATCTATCAAATGTTCACCAATCCATATCCAGAATGCATCATATATGATGGCATACAACTGCTCACAGTTAGTGCATTTAGCAGCTACGGCATTCTGGTCATCATATATATGATAACTAATGCTGACGACATCCGCATTGCATTTGCTGCATGCGCCAATGAAGTTTTGTTCGAGGCCTTTCAGGGGAAGTTCCGTTTTTTTATGGAACAGAATGTTTTTTTTAGGATCATATATGTAAGACATAAAATCACCGGAAGAACTGAGAGTTGGTCTTATGTCGATATCCTATAAGATTTTTTAGGTCATCAGGGTATAAAAATTTAAAAACCTATTTATAGATAGAAATTCATATAAAAAACTGCTATATCAAAGTAGCATGAGGTGTGACTGTGAATTCAATTCGATTGAAAATAAAACGGAGACTACAACGATTTATCGAACTTGATGTAAATGGCCTTCGCAGTTGTATCCTTTCCAAGTTCCTTGATGTAAAAGAAGCTACTGTAGATGAATTACATGCAGCCATTAAAAAGAATTATGATATCTCGCGTAGTGCAGTTGCATCAATGGTAGGATACATTTATTCAAAACTTGGTGTTCTGAGGTCCTACAAAGAATCCTATAAAACACCAATCGTCTATTCTCTGAAAGAACAATATGTTGATCTTATCAGAAATGCCCTGGAATCAAAAGTATCGTCTTCAGTAACCTGATTTTATCTGAACAATATGTCAATAGTCAAAAACGCACCAAGAACATCCACGACAATAGTGATACGTTCCGATGCAAATGCCCGCATCACTCATTCGAGAGACCCTTATTACAATCTTATGCGACGACTTTTCCAGGAAGAAGAAACTGCTGTCAGAGGGCAGAGATTCCTGATAATGGTCGAAGAACGCCAGAAAAGTGGCGATCCCATTAAGACAAGTGAGTGGGAAAAAATGCTTGAAGAGCTTGAAATAGGCCGAGCTTCCTTCTATGCCATGCGTAACAAGTTGCTTGGTGCCGGATTGATATCAAATCGTAACGGGGAGTATCGACTTTCAGGACAGTTCAGTAAAGACCTTATCGACATGGCCGGATGGTGGTGGACTGCAGTTCTTAACGAGAACCCTGATAGTCTATAACAACGTTCAACCGATATCTTAATATGTGACTATTGCAATTAAAGGATGCTTTCATAGAAGCCCGGTAGTGTAGTGGTCAATCATGCAGGACTCTGGATCCCGCAACCTCGGTTCGAATCCGTGCCGGGCTACTAAATTATTTTACATAGTCCTAATAATATCAGATATTTGGCCTGACTTTAAGCATTTTTTATGAGTATTTTATCTTAATAATCTGTTCTCAGTTGCGCCACTGAATGAGCAATATACCCATCTTTTTAATTTATACTAATTCATAACAAATTGTCTGAGGAAATGCTGACCAAGGCAAGCAACTGAACTACTCTGCAATCCGTATGTTGATTAAGAGACTTGTCAAGAAGGCAGGTATCAAGAAGAGAGCTTATAACAATCTTTTCAGGCATTCCCGCAGTACCTGACTGAATCCCAGATAGGCCGGGCGCCATGATTCACCAGACGGTATTAATTGTAAGGCTCTCATGAAATTATAATAGCATTGAAATAATGTTTACAAATAAAAGATAGCAGCAAACCTTGGATTAAAATCCGTTCTGGTTATATGCAAAAAAGGATATGTAGAGATTGCAAGCATTGGGACACTTGCAAACTCTGGGGAGTGGAGTTAAAGAGAGATATTGGGGAATATCTCGGACATATAAGGAAAGAGACGCCTAAAGCGTGGTGGTTTATTAGGTGCCTCATTCTACCTTCTTAATCTAAGCCCAAGAAAGATTTTCTCATATAAAAGTGGTTCCTATCATTGATTTTGCTTTTCCTTTTGAGGGCATTTCGTTATACTTTCATACAGATGTTTACCTCAATAGCTTCAAAAATGTATTTGTAGAGAGATTTTACAATCGTTCCAGAAAATACAAAGTCATTAAAATATCGTCTGTGAATTTAATATATAGTAGTTCGTACAGTTAAGAACAGTTCTGTTTATATACAAATATGAACTATTATAGGTTGCGAGCATGGGTCGCTCGCAAGTTTTAGACCGAAATTTACGGGATATGGGGATATCCCGGATTCGTAAGGAAAGAGGCACCATAAGCGTGGTGGTTTATTAGGTGCCTCATCCTTTCTTCTTAATCTGGTTCAAAATGGTTTTTCTCTTACAAGTGTCCTTGTAATTGAAAATATTTTCCTGGCTAGAATATTGTTGGAGTTCTGTGATTGGTGTTGAATCTTTCAGGTAGTATTCAAAGAGTTCTTTTCCCCAGTCAAGAGCAGATTTAGAGGAGCATATGTGGTGTTTGTTATCGAAATCTCCCTCTTTGTTCAACAGACTCAGCAAGAGATAGTTGTCATTAAATGCAAAGGACAGAAATTCTAGCTGGCCTGGATATTCATATGCATGAAACAGGTAATTCTCAAGAAGACCTTTAAACTCTTCATGATGCTGAGTTACCAGTTTATCGTGTAATTCTGGGGTGATTATTGTATAGATGCTTACTTTATTCTGAATAAGTTCAGAGAACAAAATTTGAAAATTTGGATGGAAGAACGTAGTAACTCCGAAAAGGGATTTAGACCTTGTGGATGCTTCCTGAAATCTGGTAAGTAGATAATGTATCTCCCCAAAAGGAGGGTTGACAGTATCACATTTACCAAGCTCTTTTATTTGCTGCAAAAGATAAGAGGGGATAAAATCAAGTTTGCGAGATCCCCAGTAATCAATATCTGAATCGAATACCTCAATAGTGTTTGATAAGGGGACCATTTTCTCAACTATTAATTCTCCGATTTTGGTTAACATGTAGGAATCGTCTATTTTAGATACGAGTTGATGTTCTTCTAGTATTCTGATTTGTGGAAGTAACGATTGCCTGGTGGTATTAAGAGCCCCTAGGATAAACTCCATTTCCTTGGGACCATCCTGTAATAGTAGGAGAGCACTATTTCTTTTATCGGACGCAAATATAACGTCAAGTAATGGTTTCTTCATTATCAGCACGATTCCTAAAACCAACCATCCCTAGTTATAATATTGACATGTTGTATTATTTAAAGCAATCTGAAATTTTGTTGTTGCATGTGCTGAAATGTTAACGGTGTTATGTGAAATTACTGTACAAAAATACATTTTTGCGCATCAGAATTACGCTATTAACTATTTTCATCTTGTAAACGGGACCTCATGTATGGCACGATTACATCGTTTAGCAGAAGAGCTGTACCAAAGCCACCTATTGAGCAACAGATGGCAACTGTGAGCAATGCATGAACGTACTGTGCAAGGAAGTGATTGGAAACGTATAACTGGTTCTGGAACAAGATTATATCGGTAGTGCTTACGTTTAGCATGGGATGGCCCCATCTTTCTGGGTTTTCTCCTTCTCTTCTTCTTCTATATTTCATAATGATCCTGGCACATATCTCAGTGTTCGATCATTTATAATATTCATCCCTTGCACTTACTAAAGCTTTTAAGTTTTTAATTGGGGTAGGGGGTGCAAGTCCACAATCGGGCGCCAGGATATCCACACCATTCTCTATACACATCTTAGCTTCTCTTTTCACCTCGGAGGGTTGTGATGATAAAAGAGTACCAACAGGAGCTACATTACCTATAAGGCAAGCTCTGTCCCCTATAACATCTTTAGCATATTTGAGATCCACTTTTTCTTCAATGCTCAATCCTTCAAATCCTGAATTTGCCATTGAATCTAGAATTGCAGTAGCATCTCCACACATATGCAAGATCATGGGGCCAGACGTATTGCTACACAATTTTTTATATTCTGGTAAGAACAGGGATTCAAAAGAGTCTGGTGGTAACAGATCAGGACCTGCTTCTGAGTCGGGCATACATATCACATCTGCACCTCTTTCAAAAAGAGCATTTGAGTAATCCGTACATACCTCTATCCCAATTTGAACAACTCGTTCTATTATCTCCGGATCAGTAATAGACCACATCAGGTAATTCTTAACACCCAAAATAAATGCAGCTATTGCTGCAGGACCAACCATTCCCGCAATAACAGGTACATCATCCCCTACTCTTTCTCTGACAATTACTGTAGCATCTAGTATTGTGGCAATACGGTCAGATTCTATAAAATTTACGGGAATAGTATATTCTAACGCATCTTCTTTACTCTGACATGGACACTTAAGGACCGCTGGCTGGGAGTCAAGTGTTCCTTCTTTGATAGTACAACCAAGAGTTTGCGCAATAGCAGTTCCATCAAAAGGATATCTTACTGCTTCTAAACCTGCGATCTCGTATCCTCCAATGGCAAGAGTTCCCATCATTTTAGCGTCATAATGTGCATCCGGCCAAAAGGTACCAGTGGCTTCCATCAATTCCACTGTTCCGGTCTGAGTTACTGAACATACTGGCACTTTATCAACATATTTTCCCATCAGAGAATCTAAAAATCTTTGTCTTAGTGATATATCTGTCATAAGATGCCTCTTGGAATAATCATGAAAGTTCAGAAGGTTATAGATATAGGAAGTTAGTCTGCATATAGTAAAATGGTTTTACATGAACACTACTTTAAGCTATCGTCTAACAGATAATACAAAAAGCATATTTTGAAAAGTACTTTTATTTGAAATTTACTGTTTCTGTAGAAATGCTCATAGAGGCATACATCTCAATAACACCAACCACAGAGAATACCGGGTCAACAGAGAACTATTTCTATTATCATGATTTAGTAATGACAGAAAAGAATTAATCTTTTAAAATATTGCAGATTGTGCTGCATGATGTAGGACATAATTCCAACTCTAAATCATAGATGCTGATTTTGATAGTTTTTTACAGAACCAACAATTTTTAAAATAAAAGAGATAAGCAGACGCAGAATGCTATTCCCGTGAACTACCACCCTGTAAATGGAGTGGTGCTCACTTGATCATTCATACCTGCCATATTTTTCTGCAGCGTCTACCATAGCCATTAATTTTATAGGTGGCGCATTGACAGGGAATTCACATCCAGGGGAAAGAATAAATCCCGATGGAGAGTGCATACCTTCGAGTAGATTCTGTCTGCATAGTTCCACTGCTTCATCATAGGAACTGGTTAAGAAAAGTGAAGGGTTGATATTACCACAGATAACATCATGGTCTCCAAAAGCCTTTATCTGATTCTTAATGGATGTTTCCGGACCAAACAGCCAGATATATTTTCCAGACCAAGACAGTTCATCCCTGAGTTTTATGTAATGTTCTATATTCTTATTTTGATTTGCACAGGGGTGCATAAGTACAGCATGTATTCCCAATTCTTTCATGTGCAAATGAACTTTTTTGATGTAGGGATACGCAAATTCTGCGAACGTCTCAGGAGAAATCATAGTATTTGATTCAGACGGGCCACCATCAAATGGCAATAGACTTTCTGCACCATATTTGTCTGCAAAATAATCTAAAGCATTAATGAACATGTCACTCACCTTATCCATAAGTAAGTGTACTGATTTGGGCTCCATGATAAGCCATGTCAGGAATTCAGATGTATCAGCAATAACTGAAGCTGCAGTAAAGCAACTACCGACTTGCACAGTCACTGGCATGCCCATTGCATGACACCTTGCTGCCACCTTATCAGCTTCAAAATATGCTCCAGGCAACATTGTATCAAAATCCGGCACTTCCAGATTTTCAATATCTTCTATCGTTTTTACTGGATGCTTTTTAACATAAGGTGCGCCCTGGCCTTTGCCATAGGGAAAACCTATCTCTCCACCAAATTCCCAGGCTCCACATGATGCGTATCCATACATGGGAGTTTGCTCATAACCATGAAGGCGCATAGAAGCGAACTGAGCTTCGAAACATTTATCCCCATCTGCATAGAAATCACCAAGTGATATGCCAGTAATCTTTGCAGAATATCCTTCCACAAAAGGAACTACTGGCACACGATCCGGTTTTTGTCCAGACATAACAGCCATCATACGTTCTGGCGATGTCATTCTCTGTACCATACATCAATACCTCCACTTAGATACGTAATTCTTATTAAAAGTTATGATACTTTACCAATAAATAGGTATCGAAACATATAAAATAAAAATCAGAACTGGTTAATTCCTTTTAGAACCCAAGTTTGACAGTCAAAAGTAATAAATGTGTTCTTAATTTTGTTTGAATCGGCTAAAATGCAGACAAAACTTATTGAGCTTGATGAACAGGAAACTATCAAACTTCTTGAGGAACATCTCATTACAGGCAGAAAAGGATTTTTCTGTCTGAAAGCAAACAAGAATTTGACACTAGGACAGGCTCTTCAAACATACAGGAAAAAAGACTCAATAGAAAAAATAATCAATTCCCTGAAGAATGAGATTGAGATAAAACCACTGAGATTATGGACGGTGCTAGCATTTATGGAGCCGTGATCATCAGCTTCATTGCACAACTCTTCATATCACTAATGCGATACGAGTTCAATGACCTCAAGCATAAGTCTACAATATTCATCAAAAATAGCTTATTGAATTTGACAGTAACTGTGGATTTCATGAAAGATAGGTCGAAAAAGTATATTTACGCCAACTTTGATGCCATAAGTAGACGGATCGTAGGGTAAAATTGGGCAAAATCGTAGAGTTTAGCTTGAAATTGATTAAACTGTCAAATAGGTTTTCCTGACAAAAACGAAAATTTTAGGTTGGAAGAGAAGACATTCTCTTCATTAAGGAGTGAAAACTGTCAAACTTGGGATTAAACTTAGATTCTACTTAACTGAACACAGAATTGCAATTTATAGTTACATTGAAAATTCAGCCCTGATTGTAAACAGGACCATTGATCAGGGAGCTACCTGTTGTATTGTTCTGCAAAAATATGGATACGTGAATCTATTATAGCACGAAGTTCATCTTTACTTTTGCCATGATCTATACGATATACATATCTCATTGTGAAAAGGATGAGCATCTTGCTCGCGAAATATTGCAGACCCTATGGGCCGTGAACATGGAGAGTTTTTCTTCTTCATCTGATGAGGCCGGGTATATTTCACCTGAACAGCAGATTCATTTCGGTATAAGCCGTTCTGATTGCATGATAGTCCTCCTGACCGAAGAGGGTGCAAGATCTCCACAGGTCAATCAGGAAATAGGTCTTGCAAAAGGAAATAACTGTTTACTGATTCCTCTGGTAGATGAAGGTGTGGAATTGCCTGTCCTGATACGACATGTGCATCCGATCAGATTTTCCGATGACCGCTTCAGTGATGCTCTTGGGAAACTGATCTATGGACTCAGGCAGTTAACCAGACTAGAATGGCTTAAGATAAACTGCCCTCACTGCGAGGAAGAGATGACCCAGTACATGACACCGCAGGAACAGGTCGACAAGGCAATAATAGCAGGTACAGAGCTGGAAACTATATGCAGCTATTGTCAAAATAAGCTTTTCCTGGATCCCCGGACCTTCATGCCGGTTAAATAATCCGGTACCCGGATTCTATATCCCGGCAAAAAGTATTATGCGGCTGCATATAAATAGTGATTCCGGATATTTAATTACGTTTTCCGTAACGTTATGATGGAAGTACTATGACTGAAAATTCAATAGATGAATTGTCAAAATGGATTATAAGTGTTAATCGTCGCCTTATATTATTTGAGTATCTGAAAAAGCACACTATAGCTAAAGCTTCCGATATCGCACATGAAAGAGATAGGTCCATCCAGAATATCAGCCGTGCTCTGAAAGAATTTGAGAACAGGGGGTTGATAGAATGTCTTACTCCCGACAAGACCACATGGAAAAGTATATACTTACGGATACGGGCAGGAAGGTCCTTGAAAGAATGAATGAAAAATATTTGTAGTTACTCACCGGAGGCAAGCACAAATGA
Source organism: Methanolobus halotolerans (assembly GCF_004745425.1). Lineage (GTDB taxonomy): Archaea > Halobacteriota > Methanosarcinia > Methanosarcinales > Methanosarcinaceae > Methanolobus > Methanolobus halotolerans. The sequence goes on from NZ_PGGK01000005.1 coordinate 21,521, forward strand.
TAAACCAAAGTTTTACACTTCTGTTTCCAGCTCCTTATAACCATTTACAAGACCAAGATTTGCCCTTATAACAGAACTTTTGAACTCTGCCAGTTCATTGGTCAGATCCCCAAGCTGCAGTACTTTATCCTGTTCAGTGACAGTTGCACCATCAGGTACTACTTTTCCACCAGGGACATTTACCTTTCTCACTGTGGCATTGTGGAGTATCAGGACATCATCACCAATCTTACAGTCAAAGACAACAGCTCCGAAACCCACAAAGCATCCCTTTCCGATTACGCAGGGCCCATGTATAATGCAACCATGTGCAAGGGAAGTATTATTTCCTATTGAAACTTTCGAATCTGTAAGTCCGTGAATGATCACATTATCCTGTACATTACAGTTTTCCTCTATGACTATAGACGAGCCCGGCTCATCTGCCCGAATGACTGCATTATGTGCCACGTACACATTATCACCTATTTTTACGTCTCCCACAATTATTGCGGTCTCCGATATACATGCGGTATTACTTATTTGAGGCTGTTGTTTCTGTGGATTTTGAAAGATCATTTTAATCACCATTCTTCAGGAAACATGAGTGTTGATTGCCAATGGACGACCAGTCATCTCTGTTTATTACATTTGTTATATGAGAAAATATGACAATTTATTTAAGTTTATTGATAGCATCTGTGAGACCTCCATAATATGCAATGTCAAAAAAAATAATAAGCAGAATGATAAGTATGGTTTAAGTAGGAGGAATAATGATTATTCATTAAGCGAAAGGGGGTATCCGGAGTTTACGACAAAGCTATGAAACTTGATCAGGATTATGGTACTGATGATCTTAAGGAAAAACTACTTGATAGCGGATATGAAACAGCTACATTTGCTGCAGGTAGTTTCTGGAGAGCAGAGGCTATATTCAGGCGAGTGTCCGGTGTTATTGCCACTTCTGTGGGTTTTATAGGCGGGTCAGTGAAATACCCTACTTACCAGCAGGTAAGCACCGGGGATACAGGGCATGTTGAAGCTGTCCAGATTATATTTGACCCGCATATCGTACCCTACGAAAAACTCCTGGAACTTTTCTGGGAATTGCATAACCCAACCATTTCCGGGCAAGAGGGACCGGAAGTCCCGAGCCAGTACAGGTCCGTTATTTTCTATCACAATGAAAGACAGCATGATATTGCAATTGCTTCTAAAAATGAGCAAGCGAGCTCAGGCAAATTTAAAAGAAGCATAGCTACTGAAATACTTCCTGCAACACGATTCTATAAAGCAAGGGAATATCATCAGCAGTATTATGAGAAAATGGATGGCGGGAAAAAACTTCTTTAACTTATTTTGTGGAATTCTTCCTGACTGCTATTTTCAATATAAATTCGCATAATAATTTTCTTCCCTTTGAACCGGATATTCTGTTCCTGTTATTTTCTCTATCTCAAGTCCCAGAGAATCCAGAAGACCGGTCAGTTCCCAGTTACTTAACTTCAGACCTCTTTCACTGGCAACTTTCCTTGCTGCCGAAGGCATTTCAATGATCTTTTCATATATACCCATTCTTTTGGCATTTTCAAACATCAATGAGCCTGCTTCTGAATCCCTGCCATCTTTGTTTTCAATCTCCATGCCGAGTTGGCGTAGTATCTCACTGTATGTCCACTTCTCCAAATGCATCTTGCCTCTGAGTACATCATATCTTGTCTTATCGCACAGTTTGATCATAGGTACGAGTAAGTTCGCCTCTTTAGTCAAAATGAGCATTACCTTGCCAGAATCATCATTCTTTTCAGACATGTAAATTCCCCCTGAAAGTATTTTGTATAATCTGGTATAACTATATTTTGGAAAAAACGCAATTTTGATACATCGATCACATCGACCACATCGATTAATATCGATCACTTACGAACGCGATAAAACAAGGTCCATGAGAAGTTCTTTGCTTTCTTAACGTCAGATCATTAAACCGGCTCGGACTGAGCCACAGTTATTCTTATGCAGGTTTTTTTGCATTGAGGTTGTAAAGTAGTAATGCAGTAAGTAATTACACTGACCTGAGAAGACGGAAACCAAGAGAATAGTAGCCGTAATTAGGGTGAAAGCTGCTGCGACAGGCCGACCGGCATTTTCCGGCATAGTTGACCCATCCACCGCCACGCAGGACCAGGCCGGAGATGTTACCGGCTACCCGTGCACTGCGATCAGCCGGAGCAGCTTGGTGAGTTTTATGGTATTTGTCCTGACACCATTCCCATACATTACCATGCATATCATATAATCCCCATGGATTCGGCTTTTTTTGACCTGCCGGATGGGTCCTGTGTTCCGAGTTTTCATAATACCAGGCATACTCACCCAATTCGGATTCAGCATCTCCAAAAGAATACTTCGTGGTTGTGCCCGCTCTGCAGGCATATTCCCACTCGGCTCCCGATGGAAGACGATACCTATCAGTGCCTTCCCTTGTGTTGAGGCTCTTTACAAACTCCTGCACATCATACCAGGAAACGCATTCAACAGGTAGTTCGTCTCCTTCAAAACATGAAGGGTCATTGTCAATCAGAGCCTTCCACTCTCTCTGAGTAACCGGATACTTTCCCAGGTAGAACGGTTTTGTGACAATCACTTTATGGATCGACCTTCGATTACTATGTTCTGAACCTGTCTGGAACTCACCAGCAGGGATAAGCACGAACTCCATATCAATGGAATTTTTTATAGATGCAGGCTTTTTCTCATCTGCTTCTTCGTGCTCTTTCCGAAGACGCCCATCTCTAATGCGCTTTCTCTCAGTATCATCCATTCCTTTACCGGCCATGATATTTGGTTTGAGATACCTTTTCTGCTTAATGATGATTATATTTAGGCTTTGCATTTATGAGTTGTGGAGATTAGTACTTTAAAGAGAGCGAAGGGCAGATTTTGAGTGATGGGATGTACAATTTCAGTACAAAGGAGGTGAGTGATTTGGTAAGTGGACTTTGATACTTACCATTTTTTTTACTTTATTCCAGTCGATAAAAAGCAGTCAATATGTGCATTTTCAAACAAAATATGTATATATGTTACACATTAAACTATATTATAAAAAGATTTGTTTATGGGTTGTGGCTTGAATGAAGAGATCATTGCTGGATATAGTATTTGCCTCAGAAAAGCGAAAAACCACACTCCTGATATTACAGGAAGGCCCTCAGGAAATGGGTACTCTTCTTGAGTTACTAAAAACAACAAGACAGTCGCTACTTCCCCAGATCAGAATACTTGAGGAACATCATCTGGTCTCACAATTTAATGATACCTATGAATTGACAACTATTGGATCTCTTTTAGTTGACAAGATAGCTCCTCTGTTAAGCACGCTTGAAGTTTTGGACGTTGATATTGATTACTGGGGAACCCATAACTTTGATTTTGTTCCCCCTTATCTGTTGAAAAGAATAAATGATCTGCAAGAATGTGAAATTATAACTCCTTCACTTACGGAATTATATTCCCTGCACAAAACTTACCATGAAACTAAAATAACAGAGTCGATCTATTCAGTTGGTAACCTCTTTTATCCAGATTATCAATCAAGATTCACTGAGATGATAGATAATAAAATCAGTATAAACTACATTATCTCTGAGAATTTGTTCAATAAAGTCAGAACTGAATCCACTGAACACTTTAAGCTTTTCATCAAAAGTGGTTATTTTAATCTATACGTTTACAATAAAAAAATGAACTTCCTGTTCTTTACATTTGATGATTTCCATATTGTCATAAACCCAATAAAGAATGATGGGGATCTTGATAATAAATATCTACTGTGTAGTACAGAAAATGCGCTTAAATGGGGAAAAGATCTTTTTGACTATTACCTCAAGGATTCAAAACCAATCAACAAAATCTGATCAAGATTTAATCTCTCAATTCTTTTTATTCAGTTTCTGGTATCAGGATGCCGAATCGCTGGTTAAATATCATCGTGGCCGTGGTCTTTGCTGTCATATGGTCCTTTAGCGTAATTGAAGCTATACAGTCTGCATACTGGGGCGGTGCACTAATCACACTTTCAGCAGTCGTAGCTTCAGCACTGATCATATGGTATGCATGGAAGCACCGTACAGTAAATGGATGAAAAGAGAATTCTTTATCATAAACAATCTGTAATATGGAGTTGTGCCTTGTTACTGAAGATTAGGAAATTTGCTCAGTATCATGTTGAGAAAATAAAAAAATCTTGATTTTAGTAAACCAGCTTATGCTGTTGAAAGGACGGATTTGGAGGAAATCAGGTTAAAGATTCTGAGTATTTCCTATCCTGGATGGAGGGGAATGGGATTTTCAAAGGGAACATTACATTATATGAAGAAAATGCGGCTCTGTAGAAAACCTCGTTTGAATCATATTGACAACCTTGGCACACCTGCCAAGGTTGTTTACTATTAGTTTTATTTTAATCTCTTTTACCTGATTCCGGTACTTTCTGGCCTTTAACTCCTCACCATATTTCCTTTTGAGCACTGAAAACATAGTTTCAACTAGGCTTCTGTTATGGTAATCTTGGAATACTTACAACTGTATATCTGCAAATGTGAGTTTCCTGATGCAGCTAGCGCTGCATCAACAAACTTTAAGTACTTGTTACTCTACCATCAAATCGAAGATTTAATGGAAGTTCCAGATTTCCAATCTGGAACGAAGCACTAAACATCCCCTTTGTGTTTTCCGTAGCAAGTAACACTTTGGGTTTTAATCTTTTTAAACAATTACAGAATAAATAAAATAGGAAATAGGTTTTCTACAGAGCCACAAATAGCAAATTATAAATATGAGAGACTTAAGGTTTAGCTCTTCAAATTTTAAAATTAGAATATTAATTTTTTGTTAATCAACTTATGCATATAGAAAATTATAAATATGAGAAGTTAAAGCTTTTAACTCATCAAATTCTAAGAACGATTATATTAATTGATTAGATGCAATTTGATTTAGTTGTAATGAACAACCAATAATTATATTAGTCAAATGTTCCATTATAAAAAACACAACTTTATCGGATGTATTCTAAATGTATAAACCACTGTGCGATGTTCCAGTCATGTAAAAAAAGAGAAAAGGACTTCTCCTGCATTTACAAGACGAAGCAAAAGACATTGAGTTTCTTCTTAAGTCACTGGAAACAACAAGGTAAGCACTACTTCCACAAATAACGCTTCTAGAGGAAAAAATGTTACAGCATAATAAACAAATTTTATAGGATGTATTGTAAATGCATAAACCACTGTGCGATGTTCTGGTCATGTCAGAAAAGAGAAAAAATATGCTTCTACATTTACAGGATGGCAAGCAAGAAATGGAGTTTCTTCTTAAGTCATTAAAAACAACAAGGCAAGCATTACTTCCACAAATAAAGATCCTAGAGGAAAATCATCTTGTTAACCATTATGAAGATATCTATGAACTAACAACTATTGGAAAACTGGTAGTTGATAATATAGTCCCTCTATTAAACACTCTTGAAGTTTTTGAGACTGATATTGATTACTGGGGGACTCACGATATTAGTTTCATTCCACCAAAGCTTTTTAATGAAATATATAAAATCAGAAAGCTCGAGGTGGTAAACCCTTCTATTACTGATATTTATAGACTCAACGAAAAAGTCTGGAAGACATCTTCAATATCGAAATCTCACCGCGGAGTAATAACTTTTTTCCATCCATCATTCCATATACTTTTATCAGATCTCATATCAAATAATGTGGAAACATATTTAATAATGCCTCCAGATGTTATTGACACTTTTAAATCAGAAAACTCGGGTCAACTTGAGAAGTTTATGGAAAGCGGAATATTCCATTTATTTGTATACAACCAGGATCTTAAAGTAACTGGTATTGCCTGTAATGATTACTACTTTTTTATGAGACAATTTAAAACAAATGGTGAGTTTGATGTTAAATATGTTCTCAGTGATGATAAAGATGCATTAGAATGGGGAAAAGAACTTTTTGAGTATTACCTGGAGGACTCTATACCAATAACTGACATTTAACTTTTAAAATTATAATTGTATCAGGTAAAACACGTTAGATTTTAACAGTTAAATTTTTCCATGATTTAAATTCGGTTGTGTATATTCATCGCAAAACATCGTACACTTTTTCTTAGTTGTATATATCCCAAAAAACGCATGCGAGGGGAGGGATTTGAACCCTCGAAATCCTTCGATACTGGATCTTAAGTCCAGCGCCTTTGACCAGCTGGGCAACCCTCGCAATAAAGAGCATACTGTTGTCAGTATGTTTTGAACACCTGATAAATACAATTAAGTTACTTAAGCCTTATTATAGCAATTATGAAGATAAGATTTCTTGGAACAGGAGTCGGGATACCCCAGGCTGGGCGAGTACAGTCCGGGCTTATAATGGAGATGATTGGAAAGCCGGTGCTATTCGATTGCGGCTGTGGTGTTCTCGGGCGAATCGCGGAGGCGGGGTATACACATACGGACATTGAGAACATTGTGCTGACACATCTGCATCTTGACCATGTGGGAGATGTGCTTGCACTGCTCAAGGCAAACTGGCTGAAGGGTAAGACGAAGATGCGCATTTTCGGGCCGCAGGGGACGCAGGAATGGTTTGGCAAAGTAATAGATACCTATGATTACCTTCAGGGGAGATTTGAAGTTGAGATTACCGAACTTGCAGGAGGCGAGACATTCACTCCCAAAGGAACCGATTGTAATATCAGCTGCATACCAACCGTTCACAGCACACCTTCACTGGCATATCGTGTGGAATGCGGGAAAAAGATAGTGGTCTACACAGGTGACACCGAACCATCAAAACCTGTATTCGAGTTCTCCCGGGAAGCCGATGTCATGATACACGAATGCTCCTTTCCGCTGGGTTTTGAAACAGACAACCACACCACACCGGACATGTTCACCGATGTGCTTAAGCAGACCCCGCTGTATGTGAAAATTCTGTACTTTATCCACCTCTACCCCCATATGCAGGGGCACGAGCAGGAAGCAATGGATCACGTAAGTCAATACTTTAGCAATGAAGTGAGGATAGCCTCGGACCTGCTGGAAATTGTGGTCTGAGAAAGCAGCACAAAGCTAAAAGGCAACAACTTATAGTGTCCTTGCAACCTTCTCTTTTTATGTTAACTCATTGAGAATGTTAATTTTAACGCGGGTCTGATATTGACGCTCTTTTCCAATTCAGGCCAGATGAATTTGATCCGGACAGACACTCTGCAGGGCCGATATGAACTGGCGGACACACACGAACTGGATAAACCTTAGTCGAAAGTCTTTTGTAATTTCCCTGTCTGCCAATAGTATAGATTACAGGAGTTATCTATGGACGGAGTTCCCAGTTCCCCTATAAATTCACATGTCTTTTATGTATCGGCAGTCCTGGTACTGTTCTTTGTGGCCCTGGGAGTTCTTTTGACGGAAGAGCTATCAGTTGCTTTCACAACTCTCCAGGATATAATAGTCGATAATCTGGGCTGGTTCTACATTATTTCGGTAGCATTTTTCCTTGGATTTGTGATCTGGCTCTACTTCAGCCCTTATGGGACCATACGCCTGGGTAAAGAATCTGACAGGCCTGAATACAAAGACACGACATGGTTTGCAATGCTTTTCAGTGCAGGTATGGGTATCGGTCTTCTCTTTTACAGTGTTGCCGAGCCCATTATTCATTTCTCCTCACCCAGGGAAACCGCACCCGGTACCGTTGAAGCAGCAGTTGAAGCCATGAATATCACCTTTTTCCACTGGGGGCTACATGCCTGGGCCATTTACATTGTAGTGGGTCTTTCACTTGCGTATTTTTCCTACAGGCACGATATGCCGCTTACCATTCGCTCTACAATGTATCCGATATTCGGCGACAGGATATATGGCATACACGGTGATATAGTGGAAGTGCTGGCAATATTCGGTACACTGTTCGGAGTTGCCACTTCACTTGGCCTGGGTGTGATGCAGATTAATGCCGGCATGGATTACCTTGGCCTGATGTCGGTATCCGTGAATAACCAGATAATTCTCATTGTATTCATAACCCTGGCAGCTACCATTTCAGTAGCATCCGGACTTGATCGGGGCATACGCCTGTTAAGCCAGATGAACATTCTTCTCGGGCTTACACTTGTCATCTTTGTTTTTATAATGGGTCCCTCGGTATTTCTTTTAAGCTCTTATGTACAGAGCATAGGTTATTATCTGCAACATATTGTTACTCTAACGTTCCAGACAGATGCTTTTACCGGTGTTCAGTGGCAGAAGATGTGGACCATGTTCTACTGGGGCTGGTGGATCTCGTGGTCTCCTTTTGTAGGCATGTTCATTGCCCGTATATCCCGTGGCCGCACAATTCGTGAGTTTATCCGGGGTGTTCTGCTTGCTCCTGTGATAATCACCTTCATATGGATAGTTGTCTTCGGCAACACAGCAATACATATGGAAGTTTTCGGTAATGGAGGGATAGTCCAGGCAGTGGAGACAAGCATCCCCACAGCGCTTTATGTTCTGCTGGATAAATTACCGGGTTCCATACTAAGTTCAGCTCTTGCCACCATCGTTGTCATGACCTTTTTTGTAACATCTTCCGATTCGGGTTCCCTTGTAATATCCATACTCTCTTCCGGAGGCAATCCCCGGCCCGCTGTTGCGCTAAGGCTTTTCTGGTCGCTTCTACAGGGCGCGGTTGCTGCTGTTCTTTTGTTAACAGGGGGCCTTGTAGGCTTGCAGACCGCTGCACTTACAACCTCTCTGCCCTTCTGTATCGTGCTCATCCTGATGTGTTACAGTATCTATAAGGGGCTGAAAGCTGATACTAGAGATCACAGGACTCCAGGACCGGAAGAAATGTTACCGGAACATACATCAAACAACAAAGCCAAAACATTAGTGAGTGAACTATTCAGTGGTGAGAAGAGATGAGTGGGTGGAAAAGAAAACTACGTGAGATCTTCCGGTCGGAAAATGATGATTCAGAACTTCGTACAGTTCGGGAGATGCATGTTAAATTCGCAGAGCTCAATATGCGGGATTTCTTCAGGCATGTGGTCTTTCCGGCCTATGATGACCTGAAAGAAGAAATTGAAAAACACGGGCGGACCGTTGTGATCGATGTTGATGATACCGGCTTGAATTCTGCTTCCCTGATAGTGTATGCTCCTTCTGATACCAAACCCGATGGACAGGTGGAAGAGTTCTACTTTGAGATACAGGGCAGAGCTTATCAGAAAGCAGGTTTTGCTTTCCCTGAACATGCTGATGAGAGCCAGCCAAGAAAGCCCAAAGTGGAAATACTACTCAGAAGTGGTAGTATCAGTGAATATGACATAAACGATCTTTCCAGGGACGATATCGTCGAGATTTTTGTTAATGAATATGCTAAATGGATCAATTATTGATGATAAAAGGGCAGCAGGGGAAGCACAAGTCCACAAGTTACACAGTCTCTTCTTCAGTTACCGTCAGTAAAAATTATTCTTTATTTTCAAGATCATCATACTGTTTTTATTTTTGGCTATAGATTACAACTTATAGGACAGGATATTGAGAATTATATTAAAAAGTAAACCACCTGATAAGAAAATTACCGGCAGAGTGACCGGTTCAGTTCCTGGAAAGGGCTTCCAGAACTGCCTCGCCGAATTTCTCTGCACATTTTGGATCACGGCCGGTAACTACATTATCTGAAATTATGACATCCTCATCTTCATATACCGCCTTGCAATTCTTGAGTTCCTTGATGCAGGCAGCATCCTTGAACACCGTAGCCCTTCTGTCCTTGAGAATTCCGGCCTTTGCCAGGACAACAGGAGATATACAGATGGCTGCAACTACTTTTTCATGTTCGATAGCATTCCTTACAAGCTCATGGAGCTTCTCATTGGACCAGAGATACTCCCTTGAACCACCACCGCCTGCTATAACAATGGCATCATAGTTCGCTGCTATCGCATCATCTATACTTATATCAGGTTTAATTTTTCTGCCAAGAGTACCTTCGGCATCCTCTGTGCTGTTGCTTGCTACGGTAACGTCGATATACATATCCTCAAATATCTCTCTTGGTTCGAAGAACTCCTCATCCCTGAAATTGCGCTGTGCTACAACCATTAGGATCTTTTTATCCTCTAAATCTGCTGAACTCATATTATCACTCGATATTAAATTAATCTGTAACTGTCTTCGGTCCTGTCTTCCACTTTATACAACAGTCGCCATTATTAGTGTTCAAGAAATAGATTTATTTTCTGCTACTTATACGTAACGCGTTTAGATAAACAGAAGGAAGGCGTGGATTTTGATCAGGTGGTTTCGGAAGCTCCCGATCTATATATCTCAATTGAAACTTGCTATCGATATCTTGCAGACTGCCGGTATCTAAAAAAAGACAGCATAGAGACCGGGTTATACCAGGTCCACCTATCTCATTAACTTGCATAAATATCCTCTTCACTGACAGCAACTTCCTGTGAAGCGGTCGCATCCTCAAGGAATATAACATAATGCGGGTCTGTACTTATCTCGGAATCACTGCCACTTGTAGAATAAGATACCCTCATCTCATAGTGTCCTGACCCATCCGCTGCAGCTACCTTCTCATATATAAACTGCTTTTAATGGTCGGATGTGACCTTAACCCTTGCATAAACCGGCTGGCTTGGCTCTGCTGATCCGTATATCTTTGCCCCGGGTACGTATTCGAATACCTTTACATTCTTGATGGTGTTTTCGGTCCGGCGTATGGTTGAACAGACCTATGAGGTTTACAGGGAACTGGTCTAGATGTATCCCAAAAACTTTTATAATGCAGATTATTATGTATTTGCCCGTTTGCTTGTTATTCAGGACCTTTTTTGTCTTTGTGGACCTGATCGCCAGCATCGTTAATATTATCTTCGACAGATTTCAATAACAATATAAGGTGGAATTCTTGGATATCGTCTATCATGTGTTTTTGTCTCTATCTATTAGTATTTTGAGGAAGCTGGGAAAAAGAGATACGTGTTACTTCATAGGTGCAAATTTGATCGATCTGGACCATTTGCTGACGTCTCCTGTCAATGATTCCTCCAGGAATTCATTCGGAACGCATATACTGCATCAAAAATGGCTGCCCCTTTCGATCATATCTGTTATCATGCTCATCACCCTTTACAGATGGTTAGGTCTGGGGATACTGTTCCATTTCTTCCTGGACTGGTTACATCATCGGTTTCAAGTTGATTAATAAACAGTAAAAAGCTTATTCCACAGCTTTTATATTAACTGCCTGTCTGGACTGCTCGATTATGATCTCCCAGTCATATTGGTTTGCCTTCTTTCTGGCAGCCGTTAAAAAGGCCTCGTAGTTCTCTTCAAAAAGTAACTTTCTGATTCCTGCAGCGATCTTTTTTTCGTCCAGCGGGACCACAAAACCATCCATCCCGTCGCTGACCAGATATTGGGCTGCGTTGTGTTCTTGGTTCACAGTGATCACAGGGACACCACAGGCGTATGCTTCTATTACACTTATGCCAAAGCCTTCCCGGCTTGATGGCATGAGGAAAACCTTTGAATCTCTCTGTTTTTCTATCAGCAGATTATAATCCATGAAGTCTTCAAAATATACATTCTCACTTATATGCAACTTTTTTTCAAGGTCAATCAGGCTCTTTTTTTGCGGTCCCTTGCCCATAATGCAGCATCTGATACCAGGATATCCTTTTCGAGAAGAACTGTAACCCTGATGACCATATCCAGATTCTTATCCCATATGAGCCTGCCTGCAAATATGAGCTCATATTTCATACCCGGTGTCCCCTTCTCCTAATTGGAAGCATTTTTCCTGAATCTCGGAAAAAAAGTGCTTCTTTAACCAAGAGGAAATAGTTCTTTACTTTACTTAATCTGATTCTTATTGAATCTAATAGAAAAATGTATTTTTAAACGCTATTGAAAAAGAGAGACATATTGTGTACAGTTGATTAATATTAATTGATTAAAATAACCTGCATTATCTGCATTAGTAATCCACAGTTTCCAGCTTCCAACACCCTTGATCTTTGAATAGATGACTACTTATATTTGTTTCACTGAACTTATTTAATAGCTAGAGATGGGAAAGGGGGTCTGTAGCATACCTATGAATATACTGGGATTCGATAAGGAAAGAGAAAAGGTAGAAAAAGCCATCAGCATGTCTGGCTCTGAACAGGCTGTTAATATCGCCATAATAGCAGGACCTTATGCAGGCAAAACAACTTTTATGGATTTTATGTACTATCAGTTCCCGATTATTTCTAGCAAAGTGAAAATCTCCTGTAATGGAAATTACAAACGTGACTGGGGGGAATTACTTAGAAACGACCAAGAAAAGCTTTTTTTCATTGATGACTGCCATCTGCTTTACAGAAGAAGAGTGGATGGATTTGATGCGCTTGAGAAATTACTCAACTATATCGCAAATCATCCGGATTATATGTTCATAACTTCCTGGAATCTGTTCTCATGGGAATATCTTAGTAAAGTACTCCATATTGAGAAACACTTTCCCTGCCAGATATATCTGCCTGAATTAGAAGCAGAGGACATCAAAACCGTTCTGATGTCTCCTTACGATACAGGTGAAGTTATATTTGAGCCTGATAACAAAAATACCATAGAGCATTTCATTGAGTTTAGGAAATATACCCTCCAGATCAAAAGGCTTGAAAGGACAATTAATATCCCTTTTTTAAAACTTAACTACAGTCTGATAAAGGAAAAACTATACAATGGACAAGAAAAAAAGAAAGATCTAACACTTGAAGATATGGCATTTGTTAAAATAAAGAACATTTCATCCGGTAATATACCGTTATCCAGGATAATATGGCAAAAAAGCCTTCAAAACTCTACTATAAAGGTCGATGAGATTTACACACCATCCTTTGATGCAGAACTTGACTATGATACGACATTCATTGGCTTTTTGATATTTTCAATGGGCAGGGTATCCCTGGATGTCCTTGAAGACACTATTGGAGATGAGATTGATATAACAAGATCCCTGGCGCTTCTGAGAAAGCATAATCTGGTCGAGGTTAAAAATAATATATGTGCGGTAAGTCCTGAAGCGATCAAATATTTAGGATCAATTGCCAAAAAAGCGAGGCTGACCTGATGTCAGACTCCAATCCGAGTCCTGCAGAGGTCTTACTCTCAATTTTGAGTGTTGAGGTTGTACTTCAGGTAGTTTTACTGATCATTTCCTCTTACCTGTTCATAAGAGTAATCGTTTTCATCCTTCTTCGTTTATCTGAAAGATTTGAACAGCACAGGGTCAGGATCCGTATGATCGCACCCATCATCAAGATATCGGTGTATTTTGTTGTATTGTATCTCATCGCTTCGTATGTGCTGGCACTTTCATCTTCCCAGGTTGTGGCTTTTAGTGCGGTCACTGGTGCTATACTGGGGTTTGGCCTGAAAGATCTTTTTTCAGATCTTGTGGGAGGGATAGTGGTCATACTTGAGAATCCCTATCATGTAGGGGATCAGATAAAAATGGGAGATTACTATGGAGAAGTTGTAGATATAGGTCTCAGGGCAACTAAACTCAAAACCCCTGATGATAATACGGTTTCGGCACCAAACAGTCTGATCTTTACAGAAAGTGTTGCAAGTGGTAATTACGGAAGTTCAGAGATGATGATTGTCACTGATATGTTCATGGATCCAAAGTCAGACGCATATCTGGCTATGAGAATAACAGAAGAGGCGGCTTTTACTTCAAAATATATCTATCTGGATGAAGATCACCAGATCACAATACTCCTGAATGAATTCCCCTCTCATCTGCGGGTACGTGTCAAGGCGTATGTCAATGACCTGAGATACGAATTCAAGTTCAGGTCGGATATCACCAGGCGAAGCTGGAAGGCTTTCTCAAAGTATGGCATCAAAGCTCCGGAAGCGTTCTTCCCAGGATACTACCAAAAAAGAGACGATTCTGACAGACGTTCCTCTGACAGGAGCGATCGCAATGATTTTACTAATATCTGAATCGTGGTCAATTACAGTGATATATAAGAATAAAAGAAAAAAGGTTGAAATGAAGAATGCTCACAGTTTGCTGACATCTACTCTTATCATTCTGTCGTCACTGCTAACAGGATTGCCCCTCCCGTCCCGGTTGCTTGTAAGTATATATAGGTTTCCGTCAGGTCCTGTCACAACATTCCTAAGTCTTCCAAATTCCCCGTTGAAATGGCTTTGTAATTCAACATCTACAGGGTCTGCACCTGGGTCGAGGGATGCTTGATACAGGCTCTGGCCCCTAAGACCTGCAAAGAAAACAGAGTCGTTATGATATGCTGCACCAGAGGGGGCCCATGTGTTACTGCCACTGTGGATTACGGGTGATTCCATACCATCAGCCGTTTCATAACCGATTATTTCCGGCCATCCATAGTTATTTCCGGCTTCGATCAGGTTCAGTTCGTCATGAGCTCTGGAACCATGCTCTGTAGCCCATAGCCGTCCCTGTTCATCCCATGCAAGTCCCTGTGGATTACGATGACCGAAAGTATAGACCGGAGAATCCCCAAAGGGATTGTCTTCAGGAATGCTACCTACATCTGTTGTTCGTAGTATCTTCCCTGCAAGTGATCCGGTATCCTGTGCAAAAGAGGGAACTCCCGCGTCTCCTGTAGTAATGTACAAAAGGCCATCCGGCCCGAATCTGATCCTGCCCCCGTTATGTATGCCACTTGCAGGAATGGCATCTATGATAACCTGATCCTCTGTGAATTCCCTGTCCTGTAAACTGAACCTGACGACTTTATTATACAAATCACCTTCCTCATTGTATGTGTAATAAATGTAGATGAAGCTGTTGTTTTCAAAATCGGGGTGAGCTGCTATTCCAAGTAATCCTCCCTCTCCTGTCGGAACCACTTCGTCTATAGTTGCCAGTGGCTCGGCAAGAAGTCCCTGCTCAGTATCTATCAAACGGATATTACCAGGTCTCTCAGTCAAAATAATGCTACCGTCCGGCAGGAAATCAAGATCCCATGGTACCTCAAGGTTCTCTGCAACAGCTACAGTAAGAAGTTGATCCGCTTCATTCCCGGAGGATAAATTATTGGCTTCGGGAATATCTGCTTCCCCCTGGGGATTAACGCACCCGGAAATCAGCAGAATACTTGCTAAAAGAACTACAATCAATAATGATGCTAATGATGCGGAAAAAACAGAGTTGTTCACTGATCTCATATCAATATCACTCCCATAGTGGAATTGGTGGCGATACTTTATTTGTATTTGTACGGTATCAGATAATGCTAACACAATTGCCCATATCTTTACAGTTGTCTGACAACCGGATCCTTATGTCATCTTTGCATACAAACGATCCGTATCTTCCTTCCTGCAAAGTTCCGTACCAGGGGTCATGACTGCAGCAGAACCGGCAGCCAGCCCGTACAGGACTGCCTTTCTTAGTGTTTTACCCCTTGACAGCCCCAGGACAATGCCTGCAACCATGCTGTCGCCAGCTCCTACTTTGCTGCTAATGGGAACTGTGGGCGGGACCATGCGCTCTACGATTTCCTCCGAAACAAGCAGTGCACCGGCGGCCCCCAGTGATATGACGATAACCTTGCACTGGCCTGTCTTTATTAGCTTCATGCCCTCTTCCAGCATATCTGATTCCTCCATTACATCCTGACCTATGAGGCTGCTGAATTCGCGTATGTTGGGTTTGATCAGATATATCCCTTCTTCTAAGGCCTGTTTCAGTGCATCGCCGGATGCATCTACAACAACCCTGGCTCCTATGTCCTTTCCCGTACGCGCTACGCGTGCATAGAAGTCTGAAGGTACACCAAGAGGAAGGCTTCCGCTGACGACGAGGTAATCCGCTACCGAATCGGCTGAGGACAGTTCCCGGAGACAGCGCTCCCATTCTTCTCTGGTAAGTTGTGGTCCAGGCATCCCGAAACGATACTGCTGTCCGGTGGATTCTTCCAGGACTATAAGATTTTCCCGCGTCATTTCTTTGATTGACAGAGGTTTCTGTTTAACCTCTTCCTGATTCAGGAGCGTATTGAGCATCTGTCCGGCCATGCCACCCGAAGGATAGACCAACAGGGATTCCCCTCCCAGTTTTTTTATAGCTCTGGAGACGTTGACACCACCACCTCCCGGTTCGTAGTTTGCAGGCTTACAGTACAATTTGTGCTCAGGTATCACGTGCTCCGTGCTGGTGCTCTTGTCAATAGCAGGGTTCATTGTCAGTGTAATGATCGTATTCACAGGCATTTCTCCATAAATTCACGATAATATAATCTTCAGTCCTTACCTTATATTCAATCCCATATTATATGGGGATACAGGGTTGAAGTGTATGCCATAATTGTATGTAATCCAAATGAACTACATAGCCAAAAAATGATACTTTTTTACTTATACAAGAATATAATATACGTTAGTATACGTTAGTTCATTTTACAGGCAAATCAAAGAGATGAGCCCCTGCCTTTTTTCTATTTGCTAAGAACAGTGGAACACATTTATTAGTTTTGACTGTCAAAGTGGGTTTTAAAGAAATACATTAACTGCCAAGCTACCAATATCTATATCACAGAAATAAAATTTTAAAGTGTGTATTTAAAATCATTGGCTTACAAAAAATTACTCGATTCAGATATATTAAAACATATGACAAGTTATTTAAACAAGAGGTGCAATCTATGGCATATGCAAAAAGAGAATCTTAAGTATGTTTCTTCAGGAAAGGCAAAGGATATCTATGAAAACTCAAACGACACCCTCATTTTTGAATTTACTGACAGGGTAACTGCTTTTGATGGCAAGAAGAAATCTGAATATAATGAAAAAGGAGAAATCACGTGCAAAATAGCTGAATACTGGTTCAAGATACTGGAAAAAAACGGTATTCCTACGCACTATATTGAATGCCCGACTCCAACAAGTATGCTCGTCAAACGTCTGGACATAGTGCCTGTTGAGGTCATCTGGCGAAATTACATGGCAGGTTCCCTTTTGCGCAGATATTTGGCAGGCGACATTACACTTCCCCAAGGCGTGGGAACAGAAGAAGGTTCGCTAATACCCGGCGGAATGATCGAGTTCACCACTAAGTTCGAAGCCGTGGACAGACCTGTAGCCACAGACGAAATAATATCCAATGGCTGGTTAAGTGAAGAGGAAATAGAATATATAAGGGATCTTACAAAAAGAATAAATGATATAATAAGTCAGGAACTGACTTCCAGTGGTATAATACTGGCAGATTTCAAGGTAGAGTATGGAAGAACCCCTGATGGTGAAATAATCCTTGCTGATGAGGTTGGCACCCCGGATGGGTGTCGTTTCTGGAAAAAGGATGAATTTGAGAAAGGATTTATAGCTAGTCTTGACAAAGATGTGTTCAGAAAAAATATTGGAGACCTGACCGTTGCTTACAGGGAATTGTTCAACAAATTACAGAAAAACAATATCTAAACATAACACCAGACAATTGGATATGAGGAGACCTTTATGGAGAATCTGAATGAGAATTCTTTAGACGAACTGCTTATATGGGTTATAAGTGTCGATCGACGTCTGGTACTAATGGAGGCTATGAAAGATCATAATATTATCAAAGCTTCCGATATTGCCCATGAAACGAACAGATCGACACAGAATATCAGCCGCGCTTTGAAGGAGTTCGAGGATAAGGATCTGATAAAATGTCTGACTCCTGAAAAAGCAACTTGGAAAAAATATGTTTTAACAAGCACGGGAAAAGAAGTTTTGAAGAAGATGGAAGGCGAATATTATGATTGATACTCATCTTCCTCTAAAAATATTTTGAGTTACTACTGATTTTACCTGAATCTATTCGAATAAACTGAGTGCATCTCTCTCTACTTTATCGGCAAGTTCTTTTCTGTAATCTGTCAGTTTTACTTCCATTTCCCTGTTATTGACAGCCATAATCTGAACTGCGAGAATGCCGGCGTTGTCTCCTCTCCCAATTCCCACACAAGCAACCGGAATACCCGGTGGCATCTGAACTATCGAGAGCAGGGAATCATTTCCATCAAGCTCGGCATTCACAGGAACTCCGATAACCGGTTTTATTGTGTGTGCTGCCACCACACCGGGAAGATGCGCTGCAAGCCCCGCCACAGCTATGAAGACTTTGACATCGTTCTTATGTGCTTCGTCAATTATCTCAATTACCCTGCTGGGTGTTCTGTGTGCTGATGCGACTGTAATTTCATAATCGATTCCGAATTTATCGAAGATTCCTATCGTTTTTTTTGCTATATCCCTGTCTGATTTGCTTCCCAGTATTACTGTTACATCGGTCATCGATTCACCTTTTAATTCAATGTTATGAAAGTGTATGCGAATATATGATAATATATTTAAATATATTCATATCCTTGCAATTTTGGACGTTTTCATTTGTCATAAACTCTCCTATAGACTCATATGTTACAATAATTTTAAATAATTTATCATAATTAATCATAGCAGGTGTGATTCAAATATGAGATCAAAGATTGAATTTCCAAAAGTGATGTGTACACAGCATCCGGATTCAGTGTCGAAGTACATCTCTACCCAGGAAGAGATTGCAGAAGCCGTTGAAGCTGTCACACGATATGGCTGCGATGAATACATGCCTGACTACGAAGGAAAGACCACACCATATCATCAAAATGGGATGAGGGATTAGAGTCCATCATTAATGAAGAGTATACAAAACGCATTGATGAGCTACGAAGTATTGCAAGAATAGACAAAAAAGACTATGGAAATTCATTTTTCAGAACATTGCAAATACTTGAACACCTTAAACGAGATTGATATGGAAATTATATTCACAATATGATATTTGTTTTGGACACTACTTAAACAGTTTTTATAATTTAATTAAAAATTTTAATTTTGTAAACTTTCCACAATAACACATTCCTTAATTTCTCTAAGGAACTTGCTTTCCGAATCGATCTGGCTGTAAATGATTAGATTTTCCATTGCTCTGGTTACTGCCACATAGAAAAGTCTTCTTTCCTCTTCTTCGGTGTCCTTTTTCCTTCCTCTGGTTGCAGGCTCGAAAATATCGGGATTTTCTTTTTTGCAGGGAAAACCGTATAGTCCGTCTACAACATTAATCAAAAACACAACCCTTGCCTGCAGGCCTTTACTTGCATGTACGGACATGAAACGAACTTTGTTCGCTGATGAGGCTCCAAAAGAAATGGGGATATTGTTAATTTTTGAGCAATCCCGAAGTTTATTTACCATTATGGGACTCTTTGCTATTCTGGAAAGGATCATTATATCTTTAGGGTTGTGCCCGTTAAGTAAATAATCTTTTATGGTGCCGATGCAGTGTTCAACAATTTGTGTATAATAGTCATTAACAGCTTTGGAATCATATGTAGAGGTGTATACTTTTACAGGTATTACAGAACTATTGTTGGTGACTGTTTCCTTTTTAAGTTGAACATTCCCATTATGCTCGATCACTTCTGCTCCAGTATCTACTATTGATTTACAGCTTCTGTAGTTTACTGTAAGGTAAGTTACTGCAGGGTGATCGAAGTACTGATCAAAGTTAACAAAAAAATCCAGGTTCGAACCAGAGAAAGCCATTATACTTTGCCAGTCATCTCCGACGCAAAACAATTTGCACCCTTCATTTTTATCCATTAGTGATCTGATGAGTTCATACCTTTGCTGGCTTATGTCCTGATATTCATCAACAAGAATATGGTCAAAGCGATTTTTGCATAGTTCTTCATTTTGTTTTAGATTCTTGACAGCAAGATTAATCATATCTGAGAAATCGATTTTGATTTCAGAATGCAGTCTGCCCTCATAAGTTGAGTAGATATTGAGAGCTATATTTGCAAACTCTATTTGCTTCTGTGACCAGGGTTCAGTCTTGATTCTTTGTTCTATTTCTTCTGGAGTTAAATTGTACGTTTTAGCTATGGTTATGAAGCTACCAATATTGTGAGGAAGGTCTTTTACAGAGATGACACATTCTTTCCATATTCGATTCACAAGTCTTTCATATGAAATAGGAGTGAACTCAAAATCTCTTCCGGGATTTTTTTCACTTAATGCTTTTAGCATTCTGTTTTTCAAAATCTCAAGGAAATCAGCTTGCTTAAAATCTTTATGCGAGGTCTCTACAAGCAAGTATTTCTCTTGTTCTGCAAATTTCTTCTTTTTTTGTTCCATGCCTTCTTTATACACTTTTGCAGGATTCGTACCTTCGAACCATTCCGGGATATTTCCATATTCGTCTATGGCCCAGTGTTCAAGATAAATGTCATAGTCCGGGAAGAAAAAATCAGGTTTTGGAATTTGAGTGTCTCCATCTTTATTCTTATAGGCCATCCATTCCGCAGTACTTTCATACAGAACTTTCACCCTTCTCCCGTTCAGATCATGGGTAACAAAAAAGTTGAGGATTTCTCTTTCAGCTTCACTTTTGACCTTGGTGCCATCCAGGGCGGTATAAGTCAAATTTCGCATATATTCATAATACTTCTCTTTTTCATCAAAATCCGATTCAGTTTTGCGTGTTTCACTGTCACCGTATGCTTTCATATAATTAACGATCTCATTTTGAAAACTACTATCTCTTTCTTTTTCATTAAAAATTGAAAGAACAAGTTGTCTCTGCTCGGTCTCGTCAGCAACTCGCGGTATATCGATGCCTGAATCCCTATGTACTTCCTTTAGTATCTCAAACCCCAGTGAATGGAATGTTTTGATCTTGACATTAAAACCGAATCTCGAGTCGAGTCTCTCATGCACTTCCCTGGCAGCTTTATTTTGAAAGGCAAGAACAAGGATCCTATCAGGGTCTATTGTATCCGGTTTGCGTTCGATCAGATATGCTATCCTGGTGATTAGAACCTCTGTTTTCCCTGAACCGGCTCCTGCAACTACTAAATTGTGAGTATCATCAGTTACAACTGCAACCTTTTGAGATTGATCAAGCGGGAAAGGGGACTTCCTGAACAGATAGCCATATTCTGCAATCCTTTTCTCAACAAAAACTGTATTATCATAAGTTTGAAATTTGTTTTTCAGTATTGTTATTGCATCGATTGATTCATTAATATATTTGTTAAAATCATTTGAAAACAGAGTTTTATGTTTATTGAGGAATTGAAGATCGTCAAGACACAGATCACATTTTCCAATCGTTGAAGATCTTTTGTGGTAAGTAAAATACGTAGTATTTATGGAATCATAGATATCAGCTAATTCCTTTAACCGTGTTTCATTCTCCTTCTTAACTTCATGAATGATCTTTTCTTTCAGTTTCACTAATTCATTCTTTTTTTGCCTGGCACTTTTAACAACGAATATGCCAACAATTAAAGGGGTTAATATAATACCTAGAAATATCAAGCGATTCTGATGTTTGGTTTTTGATACTAAGAACTTGAGTTGTTCTATTTTTTCGAATGACATTATATTTACCAAATTAAGAAAGCAGAAATTAATTGGATTTGCTACAGTGTACACATACTAAGTAATTTAGTGTAAGTGACACTTATATATTAAATTTAGCTAGAGACAATAAATAGTCTATATATAATTTAAGTAAACCACTTAAGTAACAGTCTAAACTTACTGTCTTTGGTGCATTCAGTCAAAGTATTACGAACATAGGTACGCGAAATTATGAATTGAAAACACTGATTGTTACTTGTGCCCATTCAATCGTTCTTCCCCTCACCAGTTACATAGAAGAAGAAATCAACTCAATTCACAAGATCACCATACCTCTTAAGCCATTCTTCAGGAACTCGTCTATTATTACCAAATATCAGGAACCATTAATAAATATGTTAAAATATTACAGAGCCCATATTCCAACATATAACAAATCCACTGAATACATTTGCCTTTGAAAGACCAGGACTTATGGATTCATTATATTTTTATCAGGGACTGGTTAGTGATAGAAGTAAGATTATAGATATTAAGAAAATAATTGATAATTTAAAAAATAAATTAACTGCTTTAAATAGTCCATTTTTAAATAATATTAAATAACTATAAATAGATGTAACTCCACATTGAACAAGTGGGTTATGACCCATGTATACATACATGTCTCTTCAAAGTGACCACGGGTTAAAATGCAATTTAAGATATAGTATTTCGTAACTAGAGTATTTTGTAACAGTAGGTAGAGAGACGTCAAAAGTGTAGTGATTTTTTTTGATGCCTCGCCTTAGCTGCTAATTTTAGCTGATTTGTTACTTACAACTTATAAAAGTCCTTTTTGCATACGTAGAATTAAGACATCCTGCTCTTATGTGAACTCTTGGTATTATGTGTCTTTTTAACCCCGTGCTTTTTTTGCGGTCTGCCCTGCGTTCTGGGAGCGGGCTTTGCGGCATCACCTGTGGCGTTCTTTGCTTTCTCAGAGTGATAGTTATGCTCGGCGACCTCAATTTTCATACGCGTCAATTTCTCGATATCATGCAGGAAGTCCCTTTCATCTGCTGCACAGAAAGAGTATGCTGTACCATCGGCACCTGCCCGTGCTGTACGACCGATCCTGTGTACATAGCTTTCGCAAACATTGGGCAGATCATAGTTGATAACATGGGATATATCCTCAATATCAATGCCACGTGCAGCAATATCTGTTGCCACCAGCACACGTAGATTACCTGTCTTGAAATCCTGTAATACTTTTGTACGGTGATTCTGTGATTTATTACCGTGAATTGCACCAGTGGGCACCTTGTTCTTGTTAAGTATCTCAGTGATCTTATTGGCACGGTGTTTTGTACGGGTGAACACGAGAACACATTCCATATGCCTGCCTTTCAGTAGTTGAAGAAGGAGATTGTTCTTATTGTCCGAATCTACGAAAAAAACAAACTGTTCTATGCGTTCCACCGTTGTTGCCTGGGGAGTCACCTCAACATGTGCCGGATTGCTGAGCATTTTCCTTGCAAGTTTAGATACTTCCGGAGACATGGTTGCCGAAAAGAAAAGTGATTGCCGTTTCTTTGGCAACATGGCAACGACTTTGTAGACGTCATTGATAAAACCCATGTCAAGCATCCTGTCTGCCTCATCAAGGACAAAATACTCCACTCCGGACAGTTTTACATGACCCTGGTCAACAAGGTCCAGCAGTCTCCCGGGAGTTGCTACGAGGATATCCACACCTTTTGAGAGAGTTCTTACCTGTGCTCCCTGGCCGACGCCACCAAATATAACAGTATGTTTAAAGCGCGTGAATCTGCCATATGCGGCAAAACTATCTCCGATCTGTGCTGCAAGTTCTCTTGTTGGTGCAAGTACGAGTACACGCGGGACTCCCGGTCGTGGTGTCTTGTGCGATGCAGACATATTCTGGAGAATAGGCAATATAAATGCTGCAGTCTTGCCCGTGCCTGTCTGGGCAATACCTATCATATCCTTACCTTTCAACAGATGTGGTATAGACCGTTCCTGTATCAGGGTAGGTGTTGTATACCCTTCCTCGGATAATGCCCGCTGGAGGGGATATACTAAATTAAGATTATCAAATGACATATGTACCTCGATTAAATCAAATTAATTAAATACCCGCAATTATCGGTGTTGATCATTGTATATTTCGGGCCTATCAGTTCAATGCTTGAAAATTATGAGAAAAAGTTGTGGTGCTCCGACCGGGATTCGAACCCGAGTCTTCGGCTCGAAAGGCCGGAATGATTGGCCGGACTACACTATCGGAGCACATCGATTTCGCTTTAGACAAGCGACTCCAACATGGCAGATATCATTATTAAAGGTTTCGCCCGGATCATCATATTTTAGATGATCCTTCCACATCATCCTGAAGATGCATTACCCAATAGGTAAGTTTTTCACAACTTTCGGGCTGGCATGCATCCCTGCATCCTGCGCACGGCGAGAAAACCTCCCCGGCCATGAGCAACTCAAAAGCAGGTTTTTTCTCTTCTCTGACCTTCAGTAGATAGGTCCTTGCACCATTGGACACCGCCGCTTCACGGGATATCAGATCTTCCTCCAGGAGTTTTGAGACTATCCTGGAGCACTTGCGACTATCAATATTAAGCAATTTCCAGAGCTGGTTCTGGTAAACGCCTTCCTCCTGATCACGAATAAGATTCAAAGCATTTTCTTCAATACTCATATCTTCCCACTACACGCCGAAGTTAATCTTCCAAAGGAATGACAAGTATGATATTATTTCCACGCAGGACGACAGAACCAAGTGATCTTAACCGCTCACCGTTTGCAATCTCAACGGTATCAAGGAGATGGAGGTTCATGTAGTCGTCTGCACTGTTAAGAGTTCCTTCAAGCAGGTGAAGGTCGCCTTTCATTTCAACATGGACTTTTGATCCAATCAATTTCTGGACTTTCTTATTAGGGAACAAAATTAATCCTCACATCATTTCTAAATATGGACCTGGAATTCAAAGTATAGGCTCTAACAATTATACAATCTAATATTTATCACTAGCGATTTAACCTTTATCCATTAAACACTTGATCATAAAAATATACATGTGATCTTAAGTGTAACCCTGGATCTCAGTACTATCCTGCAGTGCAGTATCAGATTCTTTCTTCGGCCTCACCTGTGCCCTTCTGATGGGCCCGAACATCGCTTCATAATCCTTGATATGCTGGTTCAGCCATTTAGATAACTCAAGAGCAGCCAAAGGAGACAGAATTACCTCCGTTTCAAGCCTTCTCTGTATCACCTGTTCCTCTCCCGCTTTAGCAGCAGGCAAAGGCATATCATTATAAAAACCGATTCTGAAATCATAAGGACTATGTCCACCCACGGCACCTATGGAGTAGACCTGTTTGAAATCGTTAGGTTTATACAATTCGATCCTGACTTTTCTTTTTGCCTTATTGTCTTCTGCTTGATCACTCATATTAATGATTCCTGTGTAAACTGCTATGCTATAAGAGCAAGCATCCCTTTAAAGTATTGTGATAACTCTATCCCTCAATCTGTTTTTTAAGTTTATGGGCTTCAGATGCTATATCTTTTTTGGAGTAGGCCTTTGCTATCATCTCTACGGCATCCAGGTTTCGCACCACGTTGTCCAGATATCCCAATACATCGCCAGGATAAGCGGTTATCCCATAAAGACTTTCAAGTTTCCTGACTATTCCTGCGGGATCATATCCTTCTGCACGGATGTGTATTATCTTCTCCGAGAACTTATGCTCCGCACATCCGCAGTAAGGAGATCCCTTGCAGTTACAGGTAAGGAAATCCGATGCAAAATCGAATAACTGATCCCGAAGACTGATATCCAGTCTTTCCATATTCTCACCCTCGAAGAGTATGTCAAGGGAAGCCCCCTGGAATACCCTGGAGGGCAGATTTATGTTCAAGGCTGCAGAGATCCGCGCAGCGTTTTTGAAGTACACGGCATCAAAGAACTCCAGATTGGAAACGGTCATCAAAGGGCTCTGCTCCATTAATACGGCATCACGTATCAAAAATGCCCTGGAAACAGAAAGGAAATGACCCGCAGCGATCTTGCCGAATCTTGTCAGCGCGATATTGTCACTTTTCTTGTGAAGGAATTTATATCTCTCAAGTTTTTTCAGCAAGACATTCACATTATAATCAGCAAGCATGTTGACATGTATCCTTTTGAGGTCACTTACAGAGGATGTCACTGCGGCTGTTGCAAGGATCTCCTCTATCTTCTCCTCTTCCCCATAGTCCACGCTTGTATGCAACATCTCCCCCTTAAGCAACTTCAGGGCCATCGCATCTTCCGTATCGCCCTGATTACCGGTATACCTCTTGTTAGGTACAGCAAGCAGCACCACCTCGCCCCTGTCATGGTAATCCGGCCTGCCTGCACGTCCCAGCATCTGAAGGAACTCCTGCATGTTGAGCCATTCAATTCCCATAGCAAGTGATTCAAAAATCACCTGTGAAGCCGGAAAATCAACTCCTGCAGCAAGGGCTGCTGTTGTCACGACCACAGGAAGCTTTCCCTTCCCAAAGCCAATCTCCACTTTCTTGCGTTCCTCGCTTGTAAGGCCGGCATGGTATGGTGCCGAATACATTGGAAGGGCTTCGGATATGCGGTGGCAGTTACGTCTTGAGTTCGTGAAGATGATTGTCTGGCCCTTGTGACCTTTTGATGAGACCTTGCTGAACTCTTCCCTTACCAGCCGGGTCATTATTTTTATTTTGGAATGCTCTGGGCAGAATACCAGATGTCTCTCTATAGGTACGGGACGGTATTCATATTCGATGAGCTGTGTACCAAGCTTCTTTGCCATTAGGGCCGGCTTCGCGACGGTTGCAGAAAGATAGATGAACTGTGCATCAGGTGCAACATATTTGAGCCTTGCAATTACACCGTCAAGCCGATGACCACGTTCTGCATCTTCTATTGTGTGGACCTCATCCACAACAACAGTACCTATGTGACCCAGTGTATCAGCGCCACCGGTCCTGAGAACATAATCGATCCCTTCGTATGTCCCGACGATAATATCAGAATCAAGTGTCCTTCTTGATCTATCATTTTTTGAAACCTTTATACGGGCACTCCCGACCCTTAAGGATGTATTGATGCCAAGGCCCGAATACCTGCCGGTGAACTGGTCATACTTCTGGTTAGCAAGTGCTACAAGAGGTACCAGATAGAGAAGCTTTCCCTTCTTTCTCAGTATGTTCTCGATACCTGCGAGTTCTCCTATGAGTGTCTTTCCTGTAGCTGTTACAGAAGTCACAAGCTGGTTTTGTCCCCGGAGCAAGCCGCTTTCGACTGAAAGGGATTGTACGGGCAGCAGTGTCTCCGATTTTTCTATAAGTAGGTCTTTGAATTTCCTGTTTATTGGGAGATCCTTTATTTTGGAACCAGAGATATCCTTACTTGCAGCAATCGAATCGAAACGCGTCAGTTCATGATCCAGCTCTTCAGGACTGAGCATAAGCAGGGTTCTATCAAGGTCCTTAGTCTTGAGCAAAATAGATTCCAGTCTTTCGCAGGCTTCTTCACTGTAATGCAACTGTGAACTCATGAGAACCCTCGAAAGCTCCTCCTTTGCACATTCCTCACATATCTTTTCCCGGTGGTACCTGAAAGACTTTCTGTTCAGGAAATTGAACATATTCCTTAAGAGACAGAACCTGCAGACATTCACCATGTCCGCACTTAACTGGAAGCCCTGCAGCATGTCAATTATAGTGGATATCTGTTTATCATCCCCATCCTTTGCAATAAGAATGCGTTGGGCGGTCCTAAGAAGATCTGTGAACTCCGAAGGCGGATGGAACTCACCTTTGCGATCTTTTATAACCTTGAATTTATGAGGCCGGGGCCCGCTTGAGGTAGTCTGGACTACCAGTTCTCCCACAAATAGCGGCTTTTTCTTCTTATCCTTTATAGGCAGGACAGTTATTTTTGATCTTTCAGCAATAATTAGTATCCAGAGAGTCATTTGTGTTCTCACATTGTACAGTGGCTATAAATAGTATTGGATTTATAAAAGACAAAAGCTAGAAATATGAACAATAATATATTTGTTTTTACTTAAGGGGCTAGAAATATCTTGATTAATAACTCTATTGCAAGTACCATTAATTCAGATGAAGAGTACGAGACAGCATCACTTTATGACAGCCTTAAAAAACCGACTTCAAGCGCAATATCCCAGGACGAGATCATCTTGCTTTCTACAGGCATACATGTGCTTGACAGAAATCTCGGAGGAGGCTTACCCGCAGGTTCATTGTCTTACTTTTCGGCCGACCCGCAATCTATGTCCGAGGTTTTCCTGTATCAGTTCACCCAGTCACGCAAGACATTCTATTTCACTACAGGCCGCAGACCTAAATACGTTCTTAATGACATCATCAATCTGGGTTTTGATCCGGGCAATATAATCTTTGTTGACATCTATAGTGAATATTACTTCAGCTCCTGCGGAGAAATGGTTGAAAGTGTAGGTAACGAATATATGGATTCCAAGATCATTGAGTTCACTGAGTATAACCTTCGCAATATTGCAAATGACTCAAGTGATGAGATAATTAATATTATCATAGATTCATTTTCTTTCTTTATGAACCTTAACGTAAATCCGGGCATTATCCGCCAGCTTACAAATGTGATATACGAGGTCACAAAGGAAATACAATGTCTCACTTATCTTTACGGCCAAAAAGGCAATAATCCGGCAAAGATGGATAGTGAAGCCTTTGCAGCGGTTGATGTCATATTTGACTCTTCCCTTGAAAAGGGACCAGATAAGATGGTAAGTAAACTTGCCATACCGAAGATAAGGGGCATGGTTCCAAACACTGATATTATCAAGTTCAAGATCGGAGAAGGTGTGCAAATAGACACCTCACGGGATATAGCCTGAACTTTGTTGCAAACCGGAACTCAAATATCCAGTGTTTCAAAATTAAAGGCAGGCATCGATGGTTGAATCCCTGCAACTGCAATTGCAGTGTGCGGGAATCTCCCCGATAGTCTCGATTATAATATCAAACAACAGTTCCCTTTTTTCCTGCAGGATATCAACAACCTCAGATGCAGTGATCTTCTTTTCATCCAGTCCGCAGGCGTTATTGGTCACTATGCAGATAGAGGCGTAGCACAAGTTTAATTCCTTTGCCAGGATAACTTCAGGCACCCCGGTCATTCCAACGACATCACTGAACTGACTCATCATCCTTATCTCTGCTTTTGTTTCAAACCTTGGCCCCTCAGTACAGGCATAGACCCCTTCTGAAAAACCGATCTTCCTTCTTTTCAGGACATTTTCAAGTGTCTGTCTTATCTCCGGGCAATACGGTTCTGTCATGTCAACATGCACTGTCCTGTCATCATGGAAGGTAGATATCCGGTTCTTTGTAAGATCAAGAAAATCCTCGGCCAGGACAATACTGCCTATGGGGTGGTTTTTCATTGTACCCACGGAATTCACAGAAATGACTCTCTCAGCTCCGAGCTGCCTGATTGCCAGAACAATGGCCCGGTAATTTATCTTGTGGGGAGGAACATGTTTTGTATTGTTCGTATGCCTGGGTACTATTAGAACATTTCTGTCACCAGTGTTAAAAAAATGAGCAGCGACACTACCAAAAGGCGTTTCAAGAAGGTAACTTTCAGAACCCTCCGGCAGAAAAGCGTTTACACCGCCGATTATTGCTACATCCGGAGCAGGTATTTTAGAATTCATGGTTTTAGTTATCTGCATCATTAGACCTTACCAACCCTTGTTTCTCTTCTATTTTGATGTTTGTAGATATCTTGATCCCCATGAGGGCTACTATTATGGCAGCAACAATAGAATAAACGAAATACTGTACACCTGCTACCGGATCAAGGGAATCGCTACCAATGACCGGATTTATGGATATCAGGTAGGTGCTTGCACCCCAGAAGAGCAGACCCATGGAAATCGCGAAGAAAGCGGGAATGATATATCTGAAAACAGACCTTCCGCTCTTGCGGCAATCGATGATCTTTCCTAAATTTGCCAATAGGATCGCTACTGTATACAGCCATACCGTCGAGTTTATGAAAACCGTTGCCAAAGGCACTATTCCGTAATACCATATACCATCACTTGTATAAAAGCCCCAGACATTTATCAGACCTATGATCGTTGCAAGCAGGAATACAATACCTGCTATGGCATAAGTAACAAATGTCATTCTTCCGGAATAGAAGGAATCTTTCATGTGTTCCCAGAATATCGAGATCGAGTCACCGAAACCACGGTATAGCATGTAAAGACCTACCGCTGCAAGTATTCCGATAATAGCTCCCTGAGGATAGTCGATCAGGAGGAAGAAAGCATATATCAGCGAGGCCAGGCCCAGCGGTACGAAGAATGTCTGGGATATCTTAGGATCATTGAATGCATGTTTGATGATGTAATAAGTGCTTTCAAGATTTGCACTCTGCATGACAACTATGCGTTTGACAGAATCGATCTTAATCCTGGATTGGACTATAGGCAGCAGTGTTTCATCCTCTGCACCATCCGAAATAAAAATTACGGACTCAATATTGAACTTCTTGAGGATCAGGTCCAGCTGATTTGCGATCTTCTGGTCTGAGATAATACCTATGTTCTTGTCACCTGCAAGAGTAACTATTTCTGCATCAATGCCTTTTGCCAGCAGATCATCAAGTACCCTGATACCACCAAAGATAGTATTCGTATCCGAGTCCTCAGGGTCTGCAGTACCAAGCTTCACAGCCGCCTCAATATTGGCTTCCCTGCCGATCAGAGGCCCTCTTATATGGGCTTTTTCACCCAGATCGTTATCTCTGTCTACACAAAGAATTAGTGTTTGCATATAATTCAATTTCCTATTTAGTAGGGAAATATAAATAGATTCTCATAAAATCGTGACTCTGGGAGACTTATAAAAAATACACATAGATATTAAAAACAATATCTTCAGAGTATGTCCCCTATCAGTTTTTTTGCCCACATAAGTTTCTTTTTCTTTACAGGTGTGACATTCTTGTCATTCAAATCAAAACCCAGCAATGTTATGTCTGAAGCACCGAATTCCTTTGCGAGGAACACACATCTGTCACCATCACTGAACCCTCCGAAATTGTAAACGTTCTTGAGGGGTACTGACTGGGTACTTCCTACAATATTGTCTAACTGTGAAACATACTCCTCTAATTTATCAATATTGTCCCCATGTGCATGCACAACCATGACTGCTCCCTGCCTATTGGCCAGGATCTCTTTTTCCATATCCCCGTCAAGATCGGTCACTATGATATCCGGCACTATATGCCTTTCAATAAGACTTGATGTAGCTCCGTCAGCGGCAATAAGCACATGACCGGTAGTATCCGTGCGGTCAATTCCGGCCCCAAGACCTGGGGCATTGCCACATACAAAGACACTTTTTCCGGCAATCAGTTTTTCAAGAACGAGCACATCTGAAGTCCTGGCCATATCCAGCATCCGGGAGAGGATACTGGCTGCATGCTCATCCTCTTCCCTGCTAAATCCCATGTCCTTGAGTATATCCTGGTAAATGGGTTCCCAGTTTTCAAATTCCATATATTTCTTATATCTCCTGTTTCAGGATGCAGATATCCCGATACTTATGAATACACCTGCTACATCCCAGTCCTTGGACAGTGTCCCAGTGGAATCCACATCAAGTCCTATGACCTGTACATCTGCCCTTATCTCTTTTGCAATGTATTGCTCAAGGTCAAGTACAAGGTCAAGTACCCTTTCATCTTCTATTCTGATGTGAGCCTTGATAGGTTCATCGACTGCAAGGTCAAGTTCCTTACGCATATCCTGTACCCTGCGGATAACTTCCCTGGCAAAACCTTCAGACTCGATCTCACGTGTAAGTGTTGCATCCACATAGATGGTGCCGGCATCGAATTGTGCACTTGCAGACATTTCCGGAAGGCTCTCCTGGAAATTGACCATGTCCGATGTCACCGTTACCTTAGTGCCCCCGGCAATCTCAAGTTCATATTCCCCGGAAGATGCCAGCGTCTTTTTAAGGGACGCAGCATCAACCTGTTTGATAGAAGCTATGATCTTACCTGCATCTCCTTTGAAAGCAGGCCCGATGGTGCTGGGATTGGGGATGGCTTCAAACCCTAGCTCATCCCATGATTCCCCGACACCTGTAAGCACGACATCCTTGGAGTTTGTCTGGTCCATGAGTACGGACTTAAGGTTAGCTACGGCATCAGTAACCGACTCTTTGTTTGGTGCCACTATTATGCGGGACACCGGCCACCTGAGTTTTCTTCCGACCTTCTGGCGGGCGTTAGAGGATGCTTCGACCATTGACCTGATAAGGTCCATATGTACTTCCAGTTCCTTGTCCACAAGGGACTCGTCAATAACCGGCCAGTCGTTCATGTGAATGGATTCGGGCGCGTCAGCATTCACATTTATAACCAGGTTCTGGTACATCTCCTCCGCCAGATGAGGCATAAAGGGTGCAATTACCTTTGAGAGTGTAACGAATACCTCATACAGCACCCTGTATACCGCAAGCTTGTCAGGATCCTCCGCCTCCACCCAGGTCCTTGGCCTGATAAGCTGAATGTACCACCTGGAAAGGTCTTCCAGCACGAACTCGTTGATCGCACGTATGGCCCTGTGCAGGGTATACTTCTCCATAGCCTTGTCTACGTCATTGACCAGTGACTGGGACCTTGAAAGTATCCACCTGTCCTCTTTACGCATACTTGGTTTAACAGACTCGAGAGAGAACTCTGAGGGGTCAAACTCATCAAGCACCATATAAGGTAGCGGGAAACGATACACATTCCAGAGAATGTTCAATGCTCTGTTAATGTTACCAAGTTCGCCGCTGACAAACTTCAGGTCATCCCAGGGAGCACTTGAGGAAAGTACGAAGCTGCGCAGCGTATCTGCACCGAATGTGTCAATGACATCGCCCGGTGCAATAACGTTACCAAGGCTCTTTGACATCTTCTTGCTCTCACTGTCAAGGGTGAAACCATGCATGAGAACACTCTTGTACGGGGCCTTCCCGAAGGCCACCATGCTGGCACCAAGCTGTGAATAAAACCAGCCACGTGTCTGGTCCTGTCCCTCTGTAATGAAGTCGGCAGGCCACCATTTATCGAACTCTTCCTTTTTCTGGGGGAAATGCAGGGTTGCCCAGGAAGCTACAGCAGAATCGAACCATACATCAAATACATCTTCCACGCGTTTCATCTTGCCGCCGCACTCACAGTCGAGCAGTATCCCGTCAACATACGGCCTGTGTAGTTCAATGTCCTCACTTGTACCGGACATCTCAAGTAGTTCTTCTCTGGTACCCACAACATGCATCTTACCGCAGTCCTTACACTTCCAGACAGGTATGGGTATACCCCAGTATCTCTGGCGGGAAATACACCAATCACGTGCACCCTCCACCCAGTCCTTGAACCTTGCAGAACCTGCCCATTCAGGATACCATTTTACCTTCTCTATTTCCGAAAGCATCTGGTCCTTGAGTTCTCCTATCTTGATGAACCACTGTTCTGTTGCAAGGTAGATAATAGGTGTTTTACATCGCCAGCAGTGTCCGTATCTGTGGGCGATCTCATCCTCTGAAAGCAATCTGCCACGTTCGAGAAGATCTTCAACGATAACCCTGTTCGCCTCACGGATATGCATGCCGGCGTATTCTCCTGCCTCTTCGGTATAGCGTCCGTCAGGACCAACAGGACAGAATATCGGAAGACCGTTCTTCTTACCTACTTCAAAATCATCCATACCATGACCGGGAGCAATATGCACACAACCTGTATTCTCAGCCGTCACAAAGTCCGCAAGATAGATGCCGTGCTCCATGGCTGCCTGTTCAGGCACCATATCCAGAAGAGGGCTTTCATAAGAAAGAGATGTAAGGTCCTGACCTGGCATCGTATCAAGCACTTCGTAGTCTGCGTACCTTCCTTTCCTGAGTACGTCTTCAACGAGCGGGGAGGCCATGATCAGAATCTCTTCTTTACCATCAGAGGATACAGCTTTTACTTTTGAATATTCAAAGGAAGGATGCACTGCCACAGCCACGTTGGAAGGGATGGTCCAGGGAGTTGTGGTCCATATCACAACAGAGGTATTCTCTTCACCTTTAATTCTGAATTTGACGAATATCGAAGGATCTGTCCGGTCCTCATACTCTACTTCGGAGTCAGCTATGGCAGTTTCACATCTCGGACACCAGTTGACCACACGCTTTCCCTGTTCAAGCAGCTTTTTCTCTTGTGCCTGCTTAAGGGTCCACCAAGCTGCTTCGATATACTCATCACGCAGTGTCATATAAGGATTGTTCCAGTCAAGCCAGGCACCCAGCATGAGAAACTGGCCTGTCATGTCATCCTTCTGTTTCATGGCAAACTCTTTGCATTTTTCTATAAAATTGCCGACACCATACTTCTCGATATCCTTCTTGGTAGTAAAACCAAGTACACCTTCAACCTTTACCTCAATAGGCAGACCATGCATGTCCCAGCCTGCACGATCAAGTATATCATAGCCATTCATTGAACGGTAACGCAAAATGGAATCCTTGATGATCTTGTTCCATGCAGTACCAAGGTGGATGTGACCTGTTGTATATGGAGGTCCGTCAACGAAAAAGAATTTCTTTCCACCTCTTCTGCGCTCACGTACTTTTGAATATGCATCTGTTTTTTCCCAGAGCTCATGGATCTTCTTTTCCAGTTTCACCGGGTCATACTGATTGGTAATCTCCTCTATCATGTAAGGTTCTCCTTGCTCAAATTCGATCTGGACTATCCTACTGCAATATTTAATTTAAACATATTGCATCAGGTTTTTCATTATAGTATGTCATTTCTGCTTCAGTCATCTAATAAATCAATTATTTTCAATTCAGGTATTGTGAAAACAAACTTGCTCCCCCGTCCGACCTCACTTTCCACCTGAATTGTTCCACCCTGCATTTCCACCAGTTTCTTCACAAGTGCAAGACCCAGTCCAGTACCATCATATTTACGGATGTAGGAAGAATCAATCTGTCTGAACGGCTGGAATAATTTATCTACATCCTCCGGGGAGATACCTATGCCTGTATCCTTCACGATAACATGTACCACCTCATTGAGGACCTCCGCTCCTACAGTGATGCAGCCATTGTCCGGCGTAAATTTTATAGCATTACTAATGAGATTATAGAATATTTGCCTGATCTTACCTTTATCAGACCTTACCGTTATGGAGGCTGATATCTCATTTCTAACCGTGACATTGTTTTTAAGTGCCAGTGGACTTAGGATTGTTATTGTATCGCCGGCTACACTTGAAATACAGAACTCTTCAAGGTTCAGGTCCATCTTACCTGCTTCAATCTTTGAAAGATCAAGTATATCGTTAATAAGGCTAAGTAAATGCTTTCCACTTGTCGAGATATTCTTTACGTGCCTCATCTGTTTTTTATTCAAAGAACCAAAAGTCTCATCAAGCAGTATTTCCGAGAACCCTATAACTGAATTAAGAGGAGTACGCAACTCATGGCTCATGTTAGCAAGGAACTCGCTCTTTGTCCTGTTTGCTTCCTCTGCAGCCATCTTTGCATCAATAACAAGTTGTTCAGATCTTTTACGCTCTGTCATATCACGAATATGCTCTATCACAAGGGAAACATTGCCATTTTCATCAAATATCGGCATGACGCGGATCTCACGTGTCTTACCATCAACCGGATTAGTTCTTTCAACTGTCCTGACAATACCTGTACGGAATACTTCCATGGCGTGACACGGATCACATGGTTCATCACGATGCATGAAGCAATTGTAGCATAGAGGATTACTTCTCTTCTCTTCGTCACTTATGTAATCGCGTTCTTTCCAGTTGCTCAATACAACATGCAGGTCTTTGTCAATCACTGCAAGAAGGTCGGGTATAGAATCAAAAGTGCTTGTAAGCAGGTTCTTTTGTTGTTGTATCTCTGCGATGATATTCTTTCTTTCAGTAATGTTACGAATAACACATGCAATAACAGGCAAAGTATCTTCTTTGTGGACATAATGAGCACTTATAGAAACGTTTGTAGTTTCCCCGCTTTTTTTGATCATGTCCATTTCAAAATCGTCAACATAACCGTTGGCATCCAGGGTCGAACGCAAAAACTTACGATCATGGGAATTCCTGCAGACAAGATCCAGAGAATGACCTCTGAGCTCTTCAGGCTCATACCCAAGATGCCGGTTTACAGAAGGACTTGAAGTAAGGATTTTGTCTTTAGCATCTATTTCAAAATAAACATCATGGAACTCCCGGAATATCCGGCGGTATTTCTCCTCACTTTGTTGCAACTTCCAAGAGGAACGTTTTCGCTCAATACTGTTCACGAAGATCTCACCCAGAAGACAAAGCAACTGGAAGTATTCCAGTACCCATTGTTTTTCTTCTTTTATGGGAGTGAAAGCTATGAAACCGGCAAGTTCACCCTGGTTCACCATAGAGAGCATTAGAACAGAGCTGACACCAAGCTGCTCAATGAATTGTTTTTCCTGTTCAGGATCACAATGCTCAGAGGTGTTGGGTATAATAACCACGCTTTGCTTTTCTAATCTATCGACAAGCCACTCCATATCTTTCATTCGCAGGTTCCGGGCTGCAAATCCACCTTGTTCTGTGCTGATAGTATGCCATTCATGAGTGATCGCAAAATGCCCGTTACCAGATAACTCGAACATACAGGCACTTTCAGCACCCAATGATTCTGATATGGACTGCAGGGCCGTGCTTATCGTCCGGTCCATTTCATCTGACCCATGCCCTATAAAATCTGCAGAGATATCGACTATAAGGGATTCTATTTCCATGCGATGCTCCAGGATAGTTTCAGTCTGTTTTCTCCCGGAGATATCGTCAACGGTACCAAAGCACCCTTTTATGCGTCCATCTTTATCCTTTTCAGGTCTGGTTCTTATTCTCAAATAGAGTTCTTTTCCCCGTGTTGTTGTATATGGGAGCTCGGCTGTTATCTCTTTATCATTCAGGATGCTATCTTTTACAAGATATGAGATACCTGCCTTTTGCAAAGGTTCAAAACTCAACACATTAAAAGACTGTGCAACTCCCTCAGAAGGCAAATCAAGCATATCTAACAGTGTTTTATTCAGGAAAAGTATCTGACCGCTTGTGTCAATGCGTATAACACCTATAGGCAGATCATATATCATATCACTGTAGTTTGTCTTTTCCACATACATTTTTTCAGGATTGTTTTTTATGGGACCGGTTAACTTTTGCATTCAACAACACATTCCAAAAGGATGTCAGCATATCAATAATAGCCTGGAAAGCAAATCGTTCAACTGATATATATCAGTGTTGCTTTTTGGTTTTGTGCCACAATCATTATATATGTGGCAAAACTTAGTAAAATTGCTTAAGGTTATAGCTGTTTTGTTAAACGTATGGCATTGATTGTATTCACCAGGTACATTTTCTTTACCGTTATGTTTTCAAGCTTAGTTAGATCTCTTTAAGCTTACACCAAGATGGATGTGAAATATTTGTTCAACAGAAATGAATCTACTGCTCCGGTCGAAGCCGGTGAGAAATACGACGTGACAATCGAAGACATTGTCAGAGAAGGAGATGGAATTGCAAGAGTAAACGGATTTGTAATCTTTGTCCCAGGCACACAGGTCGGCGATGAAGTTACAATCGAAGTAACTAAAGTAATGCGTAAGTTTGCTTTTGGCCAGCTTGCAGAATGATTGCACGCTCAAAATACAATTTTGAAGTACAAAGTCCTTTAATCCTTATTTTTCTTTTCTGTGTCAGGTCGCAATATTAAAGGGATTACGATAGAAGTTTTGGATAAAACCCGGATCATCTATCTTAAAAAGACCTGAAGTCATTTTAACATGTTAGAGGTGCTTAAGAACTATTTTTAACAATTCCAAGATTTTGGAATCCAAGAATAGTAATTAGAATAGTAATTAGAATAGTAATTAAAACGTAAAATGAGTTGGAAGTAAAATGAGGTTTAGCTCATTACTTCAGATAGCCCTTGTTCTGGAGCCAGTTTGCCTGTGGCCTTGTGTATTTCCAGATCACGTCAGCTTTTTCATCCTGGAATGACCACGGAGTAGCTATCACAATATCCCCTTCGTGAACCCACATTCTCTTCTTTTTTGAGCCAGGGATCCTGCCCATACGAACAACGCCATCCATGCACTGCAACCTAACCCTGTTTGCTCCCAGAAGCATTGAAACTGTTGCAAGAACTTCGCTCTTGTCTTTGCGTGGGACTCTTACGCGCACCACTTCAGGTGCACCAGTAGATTTACTGCCTGCGTTACTCTGCCTTTTCCTGCTGTTATAGTTCGCCAGATTAATTCCTCGATTTGTATCAAATTATTTGTCATATATTTTTCTTTTTATTTAAAAGGACATTCTATGGAGTTGATATACATGTTAAAGTGTATCAATGTAGAAAATATCCGGATTCAAATAAAGCAAATGCCTGCAATTATTAAAAAACAAGGATGAGTTCTAATACTGATATACAGACTATTTCTGTGCATACATATAAAGCTCAACCTATATAAATTGAACTGAGCAGGCATATGCCGGACAAATATCCGGCAGTGTCTGTGAAATTCAGAATATCACTTATTATCTTCAGACAGCATGAGTTTTACAAGACCTGCTGCTATATCAATAGAGTTATAATCCTCTTCAAGCAACGTTTCGACCCAGTGAGCATATTTTCCGAGGTGCCCCTGATCGATAGTATCTTTTACTTTCTGAGAAAGCAAGTTTGCTTTGAAGTCCTCGGCATCACTTCTGGAAGGTACCTTTTTTCGAGTGATATTCACTTTTGTATATCTCTGTATACTCTTAAGCTTGTACAATTCTTTGCCTGAAACAAATGTGAAGGCAAGTCCTTGTTTTCCTGCTCTTCCAGTCCTTCCGATACGGTGTACGTATGATTCTTCATCCTGGGGCACATCATAATTGAACACAACTTCTATGTTCTCCACGTCTATACCCCGGGCAGCTACATCTGTTGCAACAAGGGTTTCTATATCCCCTTTTCTAAAGTTGGCCATTACCCTTTCTCTTTGCTGCTGTTTCATATCTCCGTGCAGACCGTCAGCCAAGTATCCTCTTGACTTCAGCTTTTCGACCAGTTGATCCACGCCTCTTTTAGTATTACAGAAAACGAGTGAGGATTTCACATCATAGATATCTATCAGCCTGAAAAGTATCTCGGGTTTTGCATGAGGCTTGACCTCGAAGTAGGACTGTTCTACATTGGGTACTGTGAGTTTCTTGTGAACTGTCTTTACAAGCTGAGGATCCCTTTGGTACCGCTTGGTCAATTTCATTATAGGACCGGGCATCGTCGCTGAAAAGAGAATTGTCTGCCTTGTTGTAGGAACATTATTGAGGATCAGTTCGATATCTTCCCTGAAACCCATATCCAGCATCTCATCAGCTTCATCCAGTACGACCATTGATACATGCCCGATATCCAGTGTCCGGCGTTCGATATGGTCCAGGATTCTGCCCGGAGTCCCGATGACTACCTGAGCACCCTTTCGCAGAGCCCGTATCTGCCTGTCAATACTTTGTCCTCCATATACAGGCAGGATTTTGATATCCTTATACCGGGCAAGTTTGTTCAACTCGTCAGCAACCTGATTTGCGAGTTCCCTTGTAGGACAGAGCACAAGTACCTGCACTCTCCCAAGATCCTGCTCGATCATCTCCAGAGCAGGTATGCCGAATGCTGCGGTCTTGCCAGTTCCTGTCTGAGCCTGGCCGATAACATCCCTGCCTTCCATAATATAAGGGATGGACTGAGACTGAATAGGAGTAGGTTCTTCAAAACCCAGATCTTCAATTCCTTTTTCCATGCTTTTTGACAGTTGAAGATCTTTGAAAGTTATTGGTTCCATTGTTATAAATTCCTTTTAATAGTTTGTTTGGTGATATTGAAAAGTACAAACGGACGATAAGAATATATCGTTGACCTTGTATTCCGGTGAATATGCAAATCTCAAATTATCAATGCCCAAGTTGCTTTGTTTAACAAAGCAAGAAAGTTCAATGCTATTCATACTGCAACAAATGAATTAAGCCTATCGGTGAAAATGGTTTTTTGAACAATGTGATTTACCCCCATAACCCATAGAAGTAAAATAAAATTAAACATCCGGAGACGTTTCCTCATATTTACTGCTCATCCCGGAACAACTGTCACATCCCTTTTCAATAAAGCGGGCCTGAGGCAGGGCAGAACTCATAATCAGCTTATTCCTGCACCTTTTTCTAAAACCCATACTCATCCGAATGTTCACTGAAAACTTCCATTTCCTTTCTGGAGAATCTTATCACAGACTCGGCATCCATGTTGCCTTTGTACTATCTCAAAGATCATTGATTTGTCCATGAAATCAAATCTAAATTACTGGATAATATCTTTGTGGTGCTATATCAGGATTTTAACGTTGTCACCTTCCGCCAAGATTGAGAAACGGTAAATACGAGAGCGTACATATTAAGTTTGATGGGGAATCGGGTAATTGTATTACTATTGATAGCCTCTATGGCGCTCAATGGCTACCTTTGGGTATCTGCTCAGCCTGTTGAATACTCTGAAGTCCGGCAGATGAAGGAAGAGATAGAATCACTTCAGCAAATAAACGATGCTTTAAGAACACAGATCAGGGACAATGATCAGTCCTTACAGTCCTGTACTGCACAGCTTGATTTCTACAGGGAACGTATCTATCAACTTGAATCAGATTCAGGCACTTGTCCTACAGGCATACAGGGTGCTGCTACATTGCAGGCACCTGCGGTGATCCAGCAGATAGAAGTTGTGGGTGAAGGACCTTTCTACAGGAGAGTTGTCACAGAGGAAGGTACTATGATAGATGTTTCTGTTGAAATTATACCGGGAAAGGGCAGAGTGCTGGTACAGACAGAGCCTTTGATGGGTGTAGTATTCCAGGATGCAGCCAATACAGCTGCTTTTGTATCTCATGATATAACGAACACAAGCCCTGCCAGTAGTGACACTATATTCAGCATAAAAGCCGACCAGGAGATACCTGGTGTCGATGGTCCCAGTGCAGGTGCATTAATGACCTTAATAATGATAGCAGCAATTGAGGGTGAGACACTTGATCCTGAGGTCACTGTAACCGGTACTATCGATGATGACGGTAATATAGGCTCCATAGGAGGACTGGTTGAAAAAGCACAGGCTGCAAAGGACGCTGGCAAGAAACTACTCCTTGTTCCGGAAGTGAATCAGATGATTTCCATTGATGATACAAGTGAGCAAAGGATAGGAGACATTGTGATCAGTAGTGAGAATTCAGAAACAGTTGATACAGAATCCTATATTGAAGAAGAGGTCGGTATCGATGTGGAATATGTTGGAACTATAGAAGATGTGCTGGATTATGC
Source organism: Methanolobus halotolerans (assembly GCF_004745425.1). GTDB lineage: Archaea > Halobacteriota > Methanosarcinia > Methanosarcinales > Methanosarcinaceae > Methanolobus > Methanolobus halotolerans. The sequence continues at coordinate 62,550 of NZ_PGGK01000005.1, forward strand.
ATTTATCCGGGAAGGATAATAAAATAGAAAGAAAGGCTCTATGAAATCCTTATTTGAATTATACAGACAAATCTGGAATTCCCTCCATAGCTGTATACCAGCAATTTTAACTATAGTCCTGAACTCAACCAATTACACTTCCTATATATGGTTTGAATTTTTCAAACCAGGCCTTTGCGAATGTTAGGGATTTTGATAATTTTGTGAATTCATTTTTTATTATTTCTCTTAAGGTTCTTTAGACTTGATGAATGTGACTGAATTACTCTTTTAACACTTTTCCATATAGATTCTATCGGATTCAGATTTGATGAATAAGGTGGTAAGAACGATAACTCAATTCCTGGTTCTTGAGCTTTTGCAACTGTTTTCTTTGCATGGTGAGCTCTAAAGTTATCGATTATGATAACTATTCCTCCAGTTGCAATCTGGAATTCTTTTATTTTTTAATAAGATCATCAAGCTGCTCCAGAGTTAGCCTGTGCTCAATATTTACCCCCCCTCCCCTCATAATAGAAGATAATTATGTCATGTATAATTAACTACGTGTTTAACTATAATTGGAAATATCATTCCCGATTATCCATAACCTGTATTATTGTTAAGAACAAATTACTAAAATAAATAAGTAAAAACTAATCTCATCATAGGTTTCTTTAAGAAAGAGGTCAAACATGGATAAAATAATAAAGTATTTCCAACAGGAGAATTTTGCAAAGAATTCAGGAATGAGCCTGACTGAAGTATCCGGAGGCTACGCAAAGGTTAAAATGGAGATTGAAAAAAGACATCTCAATGTTCTTGGGACTGTGCATGGAGGTGCGATATTCACGCTTGCGGACATGGCCTTTGCGGCGGCATCCAATTCACATGGCACTGTTGCCGTTGCAATCAATTGTGATATCTCCTTTGTAAAAGCTGTTGGTGAGGGCCATTTGATAGCAGAAGCAAAGGAAACTTCTATCAATCCGAAGATCTCCACTTACGTTGTTAACGTCACCAATGAAAAAGGAGATACTATCGCAATATTTAACGGAATGGCCTACAGGAAGAAATATGCACTTGAACTTTTGGAATAAAGCATTCAGACTATAATAATAAATTTAATCGATTTGCAATATATATAAGAGTATATGTATACGGCAAAAGTCTGTTTTCTGAAAAAAACATTGTTACGTAACAATGTTACCTTTACTTTTATAAGTTCTGTAATCTATATATTCTTATAGAAGCTTATCTGTATCTAAAAGCTTTATGAAAAAATGTAATTATCAGTCAGAGTTGGGGGGGTGCAAAGAAAATATGAGTATCAAGAAGATGATTGCGATGGCTATAGCTAGTGTACTGGCATCAAAGGTATTTAAAAAAATGGGGAAGCGTTGATCAGAACTTCCTTATTTCCTTATTCTTCTTTATTATATCTATTTTGAACTTTTTTTTGGTTTTTCAATATTCAGGACTTCAATGCTTTCATTACTTCCCTTACTGATTATAGAAAGACCTCCATCAGTTTCCAGAACAACAGCATCTACATCCCTGACACTTGAATGCCCGGTACTTCTTATGGACTGTTCTATTTCTTCTTTGACTATCCGGACCTTTTTCATATTGCCTATCAGATAATTGCCCTTATAGTAAACTAACTTAGGTTCGTTTTTGACCACCCTCTTTACAGTATCGGATCTTACAGTCAGCCAGCTTACTGAAAACTGCAGTCCCACAAGTACCCCAAAAGCCATTATACCATCTATTAGTTGAGTATCACTGGATAGAAGAAGTGTCCCGAAAGTAGATCCAAGGGCAACTGTAATTACAAAATCGAAAGCGTTTAGCTTTGAAAGCGTACGCTGACCTGTTGTTCTTAATAGCAGCACAAGTACAATATACCCACATACACCCAATACAACTATCCTTAATATTTTCTCCCAGCTACTGAAGAAAAGATCAATAACTACTAACCCCCGTCTTATTATTCCCTGTTAACTTCATGCAGACTACTTTTGATCCCCAAAACATGTTATACCTGATACTATAAAATAATCTGCTTTTTAGTCTGTGTATGAGCATATCGTAAGAGGCTCACACGATGCCCTCATTAATCACAAAAAATATTCATTCAAAATATCAATGAAATGGTCGGATCTCATTGAAAGATCAGATCAGTTCCCGGGGCTGTTTATGTTCAGGCAATGCAGGAAGAGGCATCGTATTTATAAGGATTGGCGATTCAACATCCTTTGCCCTTTCAAGGAGCAACTCCTTTCCTTTCTGAGTAATAGCAAACAGTGGTACTGCAGTGCCTACCTGGGCAAGCGGCCTGATAATTTCCCTGATATTCTTTGAAGCACAGCCTGTGATAATATCAACATGTTTTACAAGTCCTTCTGCAAATGTCCTGTCAATGCCCGTGACATGTGCTCCTATGAGAATAAGTTCAAGCCCCATTTCCTTTTCAAACTCACGCAATTGTTTAGCAGTTTCAGGGAAAACAACCGATACCGCTATCTTCTTATATCCCAGGTGTGCAGCTTTTTTAACACCTGCAACAGCGTCTATTGTGGCGCCGGAAGGATCAAGCACAATACCTCCCCTCTCAGTGATTCCGTTTATTACCGCATCGATCGGTTCAGTCTCGACAAGCCCGGATATACGCGCCCCCATACCCTGAACAAGGGTGGGATTATTGGTAATGACAGTTCCCGCACCATCACATACAGTTACAGTTGTGTCGATAATACTCCTGTCCAGGCCGGTCATCATAACCTCCGATGCCCCGAAACCGACAAAGACATCCATCTCAAGCTTGCGCTCCGCGGTGAAAAGTCCGAAATCCCTGATGCGGAACTCCATATTCTTCCGGACCTCTTCTTTGGTGATCTCTTTGATACCTCTTGCTTTTTCAAAAATGGGGCACCATCGTATCTGCGGTTCGCCCACTTCGATAACCTTTCCATGCTCAACAACTACTCTTGTTCGTCCCATTATTTCCATTATGTGCGGCATTTGATCACCAGTTGATTAGTATAACGTCAAAGTTAACATAAGTAGTATAAGTTTAAAGTGCATTTCTTTTGTCTATGACCTTTTTTGACTTGCCCTCGGTTCTGGGAAGAGTTCCCTTTTCCACGAGTTCGACATTTGTCCTGATGTTCAGAACGGCTTTCAACTCGTTCTCAACATGCCTTTTTACTGCAGCCAGATCTTTAAGTTCGCCTGTAAATGCATTTTCTTCGAGTTCGACCTTTACTGTCAGCTCATCCAGCATTTTCTGATTCCTGTCGAGCACCACCTGGAAATGCTCCGTGATCTCAGGTATTCTTGCGATGACATTTTCGACCTGAGAGGGAAACACATTGATGCCTCTTACAATAAGCATGTCGTCCGCCCTTCCGAGCAGTCTGGATATGCGCGTTGTCGTCCGTCCACAGCAACATTCACTTTCAAGAAGCCGTGTAATGTCCCCTGTCCGGTATCTTATGATAGGAAGGGCCTCTTTTGTAAGAGAGGTCAGTACAAGTTCTCCTTTCTCACCTTCGGCAACCTGCTCTCCTTCCTCATCAAGCACCTCTACAAGGAAATGGTCGCTCCACAGATGCAGGCCGTCTTGGTGTTCACACTCAAAGGCCACGCCGGGTCCCATGAGTTCCGAAAGTCCGTAAGAGTCATACGCCTTGATATTAAGAGCGCTTTCCAGTTGTTTGCGGGTATTTGAAGACCATGGTTCTGCACCGAAGCATCCGACCTTCAGTGAAAGTTTGTCCACGACATCCATCTCCTGTGCGGTCTCGGCAAGATAAAGTGCATAGGAAGGAGTGCAGTGCAGAGCTGTAACACCAAAATCCATCATCATTTCCAGTTGACGGGCCGTATTACCAGTGCCGCTTGGCACTGCCACAGCACCAATCCTCTCGACACCGTAATGGAAACCAAGACCACCTGTGAACAAACCATAGTTCACAGCATTCTGGAAAACATCATCCTCACCTAGCCCTACCATTGTAAGGTTGCGGGCCATTAGATCAGACCACGTCTCAATATCCTGTCTGGTATATCCTACAACCGTAGCTTTCCCACTTGTGCCTGAAGATGCATGTATACGCACAATATCTTTGCGGGGGACAGCAAAAAGTCCGAATGGATAATTGTCACGAAGATCCGTTTTCCTGGTAGTTGGCAGCTTGCTGATATCAGCAGCCGATCTGATGTCCCCGGGTCTGATACCAAGCTGCTTGAACTTCTCCCGGTAAAAGGGCACATTGCTATAAACTGATGCAGCCGTCTTTTTCAAACGTTTTGATTGCAATGCTGTCAGTTCATCTTTTTTCATTGTCTCGTATTTCGGCTGCCAGTATTTCATGAGAAAATCTCCGCAATCATCCAACATAGAACTTCCTGTTTAAATGATTTACTCTTTAAATCAATGGACATCACGCCGGTCAAAATCAAAATGCATCAAATTGAACATGTTTCCGATATATTTATTCATATATTTAGGATTATATACATAATAGAGCATCGCGTGTACATAGAAAACCAGATCATGAACATTTTTTATTATATTATGCCATAATATATTAAACACTGTTCAGTAAATCATTTCCTCATAAGTGTGTGAGCGAAATGAAAAAAAAGTTAATGGGTAAATGCTTTTTGCTTTTGGTAATCATCAGCCTGGTATGTACACAATTTGTGATGGCAGGCAGCAATACTACCAGTGTAGATGATAACACAGTTACAGATATAAATGTGCACTATAAAACCATACCCGAAAAAGAGATCGTTCATGTCACAAAGCAGATAATCTTTTTGAACAACAACCCAAGTACCAATTACTGGAGAGGCTACTATTCAAATTACAATTACTACCTTCCGGAGAATGCCAGGAACATCAGTTCATACGATGATGATGACAGTTTAACGTTCCGCCAGGACACGGAAGGTTTCTATGTATTCAATTTCAACCGGAAAGTATGGCACGAAGAAAGTTATACATTCTATCTTGAGTACGATCTGAATATCAATAAGAACACTGCGGTTTTTTACATGAGCGAATATGGAGATAACACAGCAGTGAGTCTGGAGATCCCATCTGATTTTGATACTCATCTCGCAAGAGAGGATTATTCACTGGAAAGAAAAAAATACTCAAACATTTATAAATTTGAAAAAGGACTGGCATGGTCCGGCCCATGCCTTGTAAAGTCGGCAAGATCAACTGATTATTCCATACTTGAAGATACCGTCCAGCTGCAGCAAGAAGAAGTCGGCGTCAGGATCAGATACTGGGAAGGAGAAGAAGAATGGGCCCGGGAAATGATGGACACCACAACTGAGTTCCTTCCAATACTTGAAGTAAACTGGGGAATACCATATCCAGTGTCTTACAACATAACGATAACACAAGCCAATATTACAGAGACAGGGGGCTATGGAGGATACAATGAAGGTAGCAAAGGTATCTGGATGCTACACACATCAAGTAATGAAATCCTCATTCATGAGCTCGCACATTACTGGACCCGTGCCTGTAACTTTAATCAGCTCTGGATGGACGAAGGATATGCTGACCTTTACACATATATCGCCCTGAACCAGACCACACCTGAAAAAGCTGAAAAAAGGAAAGTACGCTTCCTGGAAAAATATGAGAGCTTAAAAGTACAATATGAGGTCCCTTTATCAGAATGGAGCACACCTGATAAGCTTAATTCAATGACTCAGGAAGAAGTTGATTTTACTTATAAAAAGGCTTTTGCACTGACCTACACCCTTTACGAAGACCTTGGTATTGAAGCCATGAAAAAATCAAACCGGGAATTTTTGAAATCAAAGAACCAGGTCGATGAGGACATGTTCATCAGTATAATCAATTCATCTTCAGAGAATTATCAGGATCAAATCAAAAACTACATATATTAATAAATAACTAATAAATTTAAAAAATATATCCTGAATACAAATAATAAAGTATTGAAGATATATTGCAAAGCGCAGAGAATATGCCGATCGGGCATATTCTCTTTTCAAAGGCTCATCACAACTGTGGGAGGGAGTGATCGGAGCCACCGGGGACTGGATTTTAACTTGTGGGAGTGAAGGGATTATGGAAATACATTGCAAACAAAAAAAAGACACATACAATTATACACTATTTGGCTTGCCGGAAATGCTTCATGCCTCCAGCCCTGCGAACCGAATTCTGGAAAAAGCGGTTGATGAGATACCTGTCCTTTTCTGCGCTTATGGCAAAGTGTCTTCAAGAATAGTCTGGAAAACCCAAACATTCAGATCGTCCTGTTTTGAAGGAAAGGGAAAGAAAATAGCACATGATATCGTAGTCGGCGGTCAAAAAACAGGGATAATTGAGATATATTTCAACAATGTACAAACAGACATAGAAAAATGGGACATGCAATCGTTTCCTTCCAGAGATAGCAGTGTATTGCTCGATAGGATATCACAGTTTATTGGTAAATTCCTTGCAAAGGAGCAGATGCTAGAACATCTCAATGTTTCGGAGAAAAATATCAGGAATATCTTTGACAATTTACATGACCATATTTTCGTTCTTGACCAGGAGGGAAATATCCTTGACTGCAACAGAGCATCCATGAATTGCCTGAATTTCGGATGTAGCCAGATATCACAGTTTAAATTGGCAGATACAGGTTATATCGGTTCCAAGGAGGTGGATACAATTATTGAACATACTCTCAATCATGGCGCATTTAACCAAGAGACGGAATGCTTATGTACGGATGGGAGGATTACCGCAACGATTGATTCCTGCTGTGTGGATTACAATGAAGAAGAAGCAATACTCCTCGTTGTCAGGGACATCTCAAAAACCAAAGAACATGAAGACAGAGTTAAAACATATACTGAAGAGCTAAAAAGCTCCGGTGAACTCAAGGAACTTTTCATTGATATTATTCGTCATGACCTGCTGACACCTGCCGGAATAATCAAAGGATTTACAGAAGAACTTATTTGCGAACCCTGCAGTGAAGAAAAAGATCCTGCCCTGCGAAAAATATATGAGAATATCAATCGGCTGATCGAACTGCTGGAGTCGGCCACAAAACTGAGCAAGTTACAAAAAGTTGAACAGGTCCAGTTCGAAAAGATCGATCTTGTCCCGGTTTTCCAGATAGCCGGAGAGAATCTTAAAACCGAAGCCGATTCGAAAAGGCAGCAAATTGTGATAAGGCGGGATCTGAGCTGTCCTGCGAAAGTCAATCCGATAATTGGAGAGGTGTTTCTGAATCTACTATCCAATGCGATCAAGTACAGCCCTGAAGATAGCAATATAAACGTTGATTTCCTGGATGAGAACGATCACTGGAAAATTACCGTCAAAGATTGCGGCCATGGAATCTCTGACATTGATAAAGCCCGCATATTCGACCGTTTTATGCGAGCGGACAAGAAAGGCATCAAAGGTAGCGGTCTTGGTCTGGCCATCGTGAAAAGGATAATCGAATTACATGACGGAAATTATGGAGTAGAAGATAACCTGGATGGACAGGGAAGTGTATTCTGGGTTACCGTAAGAAAGGCATAAGGTCAACAGGACACATTTACCAGCATACTATACAATATTAATCCAGCCAGATCAATTAATTGTTCATATATATAGATATAAATAATTATTTTTTATAATTGCGATGTATATAAATTGTAGCAATTCTGGAATGTATGAATTACATGACATGTGTTGAACAAGAACACATTTAAATATATGTAACATATTAATTCTTTTGCTATCGAGTAAAAGTATACTAAAAACCATATATAAATCCAGAATTTTTATAAAAATTATTATGATAATCGCAAAATCTTACTTAAATGTCAAGAAGAAAATACAGATTACCAGTATTTCTTCAGATACCTGCTTATGAGGTTCCATGAAAAAAGAGAATTCCCGATTAGACAGAAATGAAAATATATTATCATATTCTGGAGACTACACGTCTTTAAGCAGTCATTCACATGACCTTGAAACCCCTGACAAGGAGAATACAAGCGTTTTCCCGACAAGTGATGACATGTATGTATCTTTTTTTAAGGACAACAATGCAGTCATACTGCTTGTCAATCCTGGAAATTCCCATATCGTTGATGCTAACACAGCAGCCTGCAACTATTATGGCTGGACGATGAGAGAGATGACATGCAAGAAGATCGGCGATATATGTGAATTGTCAGATCAAGAGAAAAAAGCTGAAATGCAAAAAGCTGCCGATGAAAAAAGGAAATACTTTTTCGCCAGGCATCGCCTTGCAAATGATGAGGTCAGATATGTCGAAGTCTATAGTGGTCCCATAATGCATGATTCTCAATCATTGCTTTACTACATCGTTCATGATATCACTGAACGCAAGCTGGCAGAAGAAGAATTGCGAAGAAAAGAGATGCAGCTGCGTACAGCACAAAAAGTCGGACATATCGGAAGCTGGGAGTTTGACTTCAATTCCGGTAAAGTGAGTGCTTCTGAAGAAGCAAGAAGAATATATGGCCTTGAGGATGAAGAGCTTACAATACGGAATATACAGGAAGTACCATTGCCTGAATACCGCCTTATAATGGACAGGGCACTTCGGGACCTTGTAGAAAACCGGCTGCCTTATGATATACAATTCAGGATAATCAGACAGAATGATGGTAAAATCCGTACCATACATGCTGTAGCGGAATATTATGCTGAAAGAAATGCAGTCATAGGTACTATCCAGGACATTACTGAGAAGAAACAATCCGAAGAGATATTGGCTGAAGAAGCCATCAGACGGCGGATACTGATGGAGCAATCCAGGGACGGAATAGTAATTATCGACCAGGACGGGAAGGTTTTCGAAGCTAACCCCAGATATGCTGATATGCTTGGTTATTCTCACGAGGAAATGCAGACATTGCATATGTGGGACTGGGAAAGTCATTATACCCGCGAGCACATGCTTGAAATGCTCCGGTTTGCTGACAATAAAGGAATACTTCACGAAACACGCCAACGCCGCAAGGATGGTAGTCTACTTGATGTTGAGATCAGTGCAAACGCAGCCTCATTCGGAGACAGGAAACTTTCATTTTGCGTATGTCGTGATATCACTGAGCGTAAACAGGCTGAAGAGGAACTGCTGAATGCCAAGATGGTTGCTGAAACTGCCAACCAGATTAAAGGTGAGTTCCTGGCCACCATGAGTCATGAGCTAAGGACTCCGTTGAATTCCATAATAGGTTTTTCGGACATTTTACTTGATAATACATTCGGGAACCTGGACGAAAAACAGACAACTTATGTACAGCATATAGCAAAAGGAGGTAAACATCTTCTGGATCTTATTAATGATATCCTTGATCTCTCAAAGGTTGAGGCCGGTAGGATGGATCTTGAGTATGAGCAATTCCATGTATCCAGTGCTATCGACCAGATTAAGACAATAATACACCCACTTGCAATAAAGAAGAACATCTTTCTGGATGTTAATAATAGATCCGCAACTTGGTAATATAGATGCAGACATAACCAAATTCAAACAGATCCTCTACAACCTTATAAGCAATGCCATCAAGTTCACACCTGAAAATGGTCATGTGACAATCGAAGCAAAGATTTCCGGTAGTTTTGTCCAGATAAGTATAACTGACACAGGAATCGGGATTCCAAAGAATGATATGGATAAACTATTCCAGCCATTCAAACAACTAAATCCTTACCTGACTCGCGAATATGCAGGAACCGGGTTGGGTCTTGCTCTTGTCAAAAAATTCGTTGAGATGCACGGCGGGAATATCAGGGTTGAGAGTAAAGTCGGAGAAGGCAGCATTTTCAGATTCATGATACCAGTCAATATAGAAGACAATTGCTGAATTGCAAAAGTTGTTCTACAAAACAAGCGACAGCAGTAAGTTTACCGCTGCCGTTAAGTAGATATAGCAATCTCCATTGCCAGTTTAATCCTTCAATACCTCAATAAGCTTATCCGCATCTTGTTTTGATAAGAATACCCCCTCCTTGTCGTCAGCAATATGAACTCCGGACTCAGTAAAACTCATATTTATGAATCCGAATGCTGACATAGTACCAAAGGGGTTGTCGGAATCGATACCTTCAAGTTCCATTTTTAAAATCGAAATATAATTTTTAGGAACAAAGATCGCGTCGCCATTGATGTCTGTAATAACGATGCCTTCTGTGCCAATTGAAAATTTACTCATTCTAATTCTCCGTTTTTTCTAACAGGTCTGGTGTATTTATCCCAGGCCATTTTATAGGTATATACTTCTTCGCTTAAAAACTCGTTGTCTCAATATAGTTCAACAGTTATTGATTATGCTTTGATTTCCGGCGGGAGATAAACATTTGTATTTAACAATGTTATCGCAAGTAATTTAATATAAAATGACACATGTAACTATTAACAGCGTTAACTCGGGCAAGTGTCAACAATATCTGAACTCACAATTTAATTTAATAAAACCTGATAAGATATGACAGTAGCAGCACTTATAAGAGGATTCATCTGGAAAATCCATGTAGGCAAAAGACAGTCAGTTACTGCTTCCAAACTCATAATGGGAAGCCTTGTAACACAGAACTGGGCCACAGTATCAGACAATCATGTTACTAACGTAAGTGATGAAATGCTTAAGGGCATGCTGAGACTGTATAACGAGAATTTTTCAGAGATAAACGAAAAGCGATTTACAAAATATGCCCTGTTTTTTAAAAAGACAACGTATGTATATACAGACAACAATGAGGCCAAAGGCTATTGTCTTTATTATATTAAGCCTTCATTGTCGTTCTCCGGACTTAAGAAAGCAGCCACACTTTATTCATTTACAGTTGACAACAGATGCAGGAGACAGGGCATAGGAATCAAGCTTTTACAAAAAAGCATACTTGAAATGCGATTGAACTCAATTGATCATATTATACTGTACGTTGCAACGGATAATGAAGCTGCTATTAACCTGTACGAAAAAGTAGGATTCATGATAACTGAAGAATTGCCGAATATATGTGGCCCGGGAAAAAAGTGCTATAAGATGGAGATCAGATTTGATCGCTTTAGTACATAAATCAAAAAAACTTACCGAAAAACCTGCTTAATTGGTAAAAATTATATTTGAAAAAGTAAAATTTATTATAAGATTACAATTTCATTCATTCTTCCAGACTCCCTTCGATCTTGGCACCGTCATAATTGCAGCGAGTGTTGACCACTCCCTGAAGAATGGGCTTATAGTCAGCATCATCGTCATAATCTCTAACTATACCTGACCTATCATATTCGTAGTCACTTCTTTTTTCCATGGTGTCTAATGACCTGATGTTATTCTCCCCTGTATATGGATTGATTATAACACTTGGAAGTCAGGAGACATAATGAGGCATCTGAAGAACTGTCATGTTCGCTGCCTCTCCCCTTTGCAGATGCGAAATATTGTATACTTCGTAACTACACTCCCATACTTTGCGAATAACCCCTACTCGCAAACTAATAGAACTTGCCTTTATTTAACCAGAACTGTTCTTAATCCTACAAAAGATGTTATCTTTAATTAACTGACTATATTTTAATAAAGTAACAATTTCAATCAGGGTTTTAAAATATCATGGGAAAATATTGAAAAACAGACCCGGACTTTATAGTCAGTCACAGATATCTTTAATAGAGTACCTGATGCATACAGAAAGTTCGCCTAACATAATCTTGAAATTTGCTTATTCTCAGCCAGGAATCATAGTGCATTTTTTAATAATCTCTTAAATTTCGGTGATATGAGTAGATCTGTTCCGATAATATTCACACAACTCTTTATTCCATTCTACCGCACTGGAACTGCAGCACATCAGTTGTTTATTGTCATACTCCCCTTTTTTCGATAATAACCTGAAAAAGGCGCAGTGGTCATTATATCCGAAAGAAACGAAATGTGTGGTAAAATGTGTGGTATGATCATAAACAAATATATCAAATAACCCGCTATTAAGATATGATCTAAACTCATCTGCATAGTTTAGCTTTATTCTTTCAAAGAGTTCCTTGCTGGCAATAAAAGTTACATGAACCCCGTTGTCGATCCATTCATTGAATATCTCCGGAAAGTTCGGATATAGAAATGTGAATGTAAGAGTTATAGATTTTGATATCTTACACTGTTTAAAGAAATCTTTGTTAATCTCATATAATTCTGTAAGGGGAGGAGTTATAATTTTACAGGAACGTAATTCCTTTAATCTCTTTAACAGATGAGGGGGAACAAAATTGAGGTTGTGCTCTCCCCAATAGACGATATTAGTATCCAACACATCCAGCGTCTCAATCAAGGGTGTCATCTTCTCAACGATCATCTCCCCAATAGTTGACAGCCGGTAAGCATCATCCTCTTTGCCTATAAGATACGATTCTTCCAGTATTTTCAATTGCGGGAGTAATGCCTGTCTGGTAGTTTCAAGAGAATGGAGAAGACTTTCAATCTCCCTGGGACCATCCTTTAACAGTAAGAGTGTATGCTTCCTTTTAGCGGAGGCAAACATAACGTCAAGTAATGCTTTCTTAACCAATATCTCACATCCTGTCGTGAACTACATCGGAAAATATAATAGATAGTGTGTAATAATCTATAAATGTTAAATTCATGCTAATTTGGAAAGACTACTTATCTAATTTATGGTTAGAATCCTATTCTTTACACATATTTACTATTTATCAATCAAGCCATTTCACTCATAACTCCTGATATCAGAGTAGTTATCTCAAAACTATTATGTCCAATCCGAAGTTTGTCTTCGTATGCGGGAACTCCTTTTTTTATATATATTGAGATAGACCCACTCTGCCACAACTCCCAGATTTTTGCGCCTGAAGACCCTGTAATTTGTTTCGAGGAGTGGATTGAAACGTGATTTAAAAGAACAAAGATGTCGAGTGTCAGCGCCACCAATCTCAAACATACTATTTTTATCTCTGGATATCTTGATCAGTTCCCAGAAGATGAATTCATTTACCGGCAGATTTACATCCGGTTTTGGGGTACCCAGCCATGAAACTATTTTTTGCTTATACATAGTGATAACATTTGATCCTATTACGTTACCATTCTCGTCATATACATAATATAGCCTGATATTCTCAGGGTATAGTTTCATGAGGTCTTCAAGATATTCAATACCTACAATAGGCACCTTAATATCCTGTTCTTCATACCTTTTTGATAGCAGGTCACAAAAAAGCGTTAAGTCCGTACTTTCAATCATTTTCATGTCGTATTTGTTATTCTTTATCCCTTTTACCAAACGCTTTGTTGAGCGGCTGAAACCTTTTAGTATTTCATCAGACGGGATGTCAGTAGGAATATAATACGTGAACAGCGGTTCTACTGAATAGCCGTTCCACTTGAACTCCCTGATATCACTAAAAGCAGGAATTAATTGGGTTGATATATATATCGGAGAGAAGCCCTCGAATTTTTCTGTGGCCAGTTTTATGATCTCCCTCAGGCGGACTTCTTTACCACTTTGTGTAAGATCATCATATTCGGAACTCAGCACCAGCCCCATGTAAGGTACACCTGTGCGCGGAGGAGGAGAAAGTATAACGTTAACTCCATAATTAGTCTTTATAAAAGCAGGGAATATACACACTAACGTATCTTCTTCGTACAGAGTATATGGAAGAAACTCGTGCCCCGTATGTTTTTCAATTGTTTTCAAGAAGCCCCATTTATGAAATATGGTTCCATAAGGGCTCTCATCTACGAAATCATCCCACATCTGTGCATCATTCATAGTTAATACTTGCATCACGTTTCCCATAACTCCTCTCAAAAGATAGATTTTAAATACTTTAAAGAAACTCTGCTCCGTGCTTTAAGCCTCCCCAAAGGCCAACAAAACACGGACTTCTTGCGGATAGAGCTTGATTAATACTTCGGCGTATCCGCAATCAGATATCCGATATTTTCACACTACAACTCCCTATTCAATTCCTCACTTAATAATCTTTTGAGTAAACAGCGTTAAATGATGCTTATTATAGTTTTACATTTACCCGCCCATACAAAAAGTATGTGATTCCTGGACAGGATAAAACTACATTCATGAATAAAGAACCTTAGAAGATGGAAAGGTATTCATATCTTTAGAACAGAAATTGTAATAGAATCTGACTGATACAGGATATAAATCTGACAAAAATTGCCTATGGATGCTAATACTAAACTAGCTTGTAGCGAAAATATTGACACAGTTGTGAACATTGTCATAACAGGCACCTTTTTCATTTATGCATCCTATCTTGTTATACACTTCATAAATTTGCCGGCTTGAAGAAATACATGATCTGATACAGACTTTAAGAGTTCATTAAAGGTCAATCTCAAGCATAAGGAAGATTCCCAGAAGTGGAATATATAAATAAAATATACACTAAAAAGGAGTCTGCTTATCGCTGGAACATAAAACCATATTTTGGGTATAATATATGTATGAATCAATAAAACGCAGTTCAGAACAGTGGAACAGATTCACTTCCAAAGGTGATGAATTCGGCCAGCATTCATGCGTGGACAGTTATTGCGACCTTAAAAGACATGATATGAAGGACATCCTTTTACCAGATGTTTCCAGAAAACTTGTTGAAAACGGCCTGAAAGTAGCTTTACCCGATGAGAAGAAGTTCGGCGTATGCCTTACCCATGATATTGATGATATATATCCGCCTTTCCATCATACACTGCTATCGATGTACCATTCGGTCAAAGATGCAGACCTGAAAGAGTTAAAAAAGCACAGTTTATGGAGGATTAATGGTAAAGAACGGTCTCCATACCTTAATTTCAAGCAAATCATGGATATTGAAGAGGCCTTTGGTGCAAAGTCATCTTTTTACTTCCTGACTGCAGAAAAAGATCCCAGGAGATTCAGATACAACATAGAAGATGTCGGAACTTATATGGGAGACATTGTTGACAGAGGCTGGGAAGTGGGACTACATGGCGGCTATTATTCCTTTGATAACTATGACAGTATGATTCAGGAGAAGCAAAAACTGGAGAACGTTCTAGGGAAGTCTGTCATAGGTTTCAGGAACCATTATTTACGGCTGAAGATAAATAATTCATGGGAAATGCTCTCAAAAGCAGGTTTCAAATACGATACTACATTAGGCTACAACAATGTCGTAGGCTTCAGGAATGGCATATGTCATCCTTTCTGGCCATATGAGCCAGTCACGGGAAAGACACTGGATATCCTAGAAATACCCCTGAATATCATGGATGTTGCGCTTTTTGAATGTGCAGGCTCTTTCAGACAGGCATGGGAGCTATCAAAGCAGATAATAGATACCGGAGAGAAGTATAATGGCATAATAACGCTGTTATGGCATAATAATATCTACAGCTCACCTCACCTGAAGGAATGGAAAAAACTCTATGTGAAAATACTTGATTATTGTAACCAAAAAAATGCATGGATCACCAATTGTGAGGATGTTTATAAATGGTGGAGCAGTGCAGATATCGATTATCCATGAGGATGAGAAGTTTTAAGAAAATATCTGCAGTCTACTACATTTCCTTATAATGATTTTGCTTTATATAATAGCTTTTATATATAGACAATGACCCCATGGTGACAGATCCATTTAACCTTGCCACAGCTTTCTTTTTAGGATTCACTATTGGCGTTTCCGCTGCAATTGTGCCTGGTCCTATGATGTTTGCAACTATAGGATTATCCCTTAAAAATGGGTGGAGAACAGGATTGTATGTTTTTGGCGGTCACTCTATTGTAGAAAGCGCTCTGATCCTGCTTATCATAATGGGAGCATCAACTTTTATAATGGAGGACATGCTGTCCCACATTGCCATAGTAGGCGGCCTGGCGATGATGCTCTTTGGGATAATAATTATCAGGAAAGCACAGGAAGCATTTACAATAGACATACCTGCTTCGGCTGGCAAAATTGATATATCCGGCGGCCCCGTATCAGCAGGCATTCTTACATCAGCATTAAATCCCACTTTCCTGTTCTGGTGGCTAACAGCCGGAAGTGCCATTATCATGCAGCAATACATGGCAGGTATATCTGCAGTTCTTGCTTTTGTCATCGGTCACTGGTTTGCAGATATCGGGTTCCTTATAGCTGTATCTGCCTCATTTTCCAGAAGTAATGACTTTTTATCGCGCAATACACACCGCAGACTACTCTACACATGCGGAATCATTCTCACATCCATAGGGTTCTTCTTCATTATAAATCACAATAACGCTGCTGCAATGATATGAAGTGATTAAAAGCATTATGTTGGATTCCTTTTTTCTATTTTATCAGCGCAAGCAAGAAGATCACGTTTGTTAAGCATGCATATAACAATCGTAAAAAGCAGTAATAAGTAGTATTAGTAAGTGAGCCAGCAGCGATCCGTAGTTCCCGAAGGCTCTCGCACTTCAGTACAGTATGGAACGCGGGCAGGCTTATCTTCTGTGTTCGGGATGGGTACAGGAATTGCCCTGCCGCTATGGCCGCCAGACTCATTTACAACTATTAAATGAGACTAAATTCTTCGAATTAGAAGTGCACAAAGGAGATCATGGAATAAATAGTTTACCTTATGGTCAGGTACAGTTCCACGAATAGATACCAGGTGCCATTAGCTGGTGCTGTGTATATTTCCTTTTGGGATACTTACAACTGTATATCCCCAAATGTGAATTTCCTGATGCAGCTAGCGCTGCATCAACAAACTTTAAGTACTTATTAGACAAAACACTAATCATCCCCTTTGTGTTTTCCGTTGCAAGTAACACTTTGGGGTTTTATCCTTTTTAAACGATTACGGCCTAAATTATATAGGAAATAGGTTTTCTACAGAGCCTATCTTATACTTTTATAGGTGTCGCATCCAAAAATACACTTCCTAAAAGTCACGAAATACTAAATACATTTAATATATTATTCTTTTTATGTTTTCTACTAACCCTAACCATATATTCACCGATTTCTCATGTAAAGTACCAATCACGAAATATTCTCTAATTCTCTCTTTTCTGTGTATTCTACTCATGATTGCACCTGCTTCTGCATTTTCTGGAGGGGGAAGCGGAACAGAAGCGGATCCATATCAGATATCAAATGTGGCCGAACTTCAGAACATGAGTTTAGACCTATCTGCTAACTATACTCTAATCAATGATATAGATGCTTCTGATACTGTTAATTGGAATACTGGTGATGGATTTGATCCGATTGGCGATAGTTCAAATAAATTCACTGGTACCTTTGATGGAAATGAATTCATTATATCGAATCTGACAATAAATAGATCAGGTGAGCGGTATGTCGGTTTATTTGGATATACTGCTGGTAGTTTCATTACGAATGTAAGTCTTGAAAAGACTAATGTGACTGGTGGTGATTATCATGTAGGTGGTCTTGTTGGTTACAATAGTGGTGGCTCCATAAACAAGAGTTATTCAATGGGTAATGTGACTGGTACTAATTATGTAGGTGGCCTTGTTGGTACTAATCGTGATGGCACCATAAACACGAGTTATTCCACAGGAAATGTGACTGGCACTGATAATGTCGGTGGTCTTGTTGGTGAAAACTGGGATGCATCTATAAATCAAGGTTATTCAACATGTAATGTAGACGGTGATAGTGATGTAGGTGGTCTTGTTGGTTGGAATGAAGGTTCTGGCGTTGTGACTCAAAGTTATTCGACTGGTAGTGTGACTGGCAGTTCTGATGTCGGTGGTCTTGTTGGTACCAATTATGGTGGTTCCATAAACACGAGTTATTCCACAGGCACTGTGGCTGGTAATGATGATGTCGGCGGGCTTGTTGGTGAAAATAATAATTATATATATCAAAGTTATTCCACAGGTACTGTGAATGGTAGTACAGATGTAGGTGGTCTTGTTGGTAAAAATAATGATGGTTCTGTGAATCAAAGTTATTCGACAGGTACTGTGAGTGGTAGTAATTATGTAGGTGGTCTTGTTGGTAACAATTCTGATGGTTCTGTGGTGGATCAAAGTTATTGGGACATTGACACATCAGGACAAGCATCTTCCGATGAAGGAGATGGAAGAACTACAGAAAACATGACCCATCCTTATAATTCCCACACAACTTATCTTAGCTGGGATTTCACAGATGTATGGGGCATCCATGGAGGTATAAATGATGGATATCCGGCTCTTTTGAGTCTGACGAATTTCCCGCCAAATGTATCTATAACCAAACCTGAAGCCAGTTCCTATATTTCAGATATATTCTTTGTGAATGCATCGGTGACCGATCCAAACGGTGATTCATATATCTCCAGTGTCTATCTGAATAATACTACGGGTAATATTGCCAGTTATACTGATCTTCCGCAGGACAATTATTCAGTTCCTTTTGACAGTACATTCCTGGTAGACGGAATTTACAACATAACCTGGGAATCATATGAAAATGAAACGGCAGATGGTCTATCAGGATTCCAGACGATTAACATACATATTGATAACACAAATCCCACACTCTCTGTCAATGATGATACGGATGAAGGGAATTTAAGTCAGGACTTTGTCATTTGTAACATTTCTTTCAGTGATGAAAACCTGAACAGTTCAACGATTGCTGTATACAATGCTAGTGGTCTTGTAGGTTCCAATGTATCTTCAATAAGTCCACATTCTGTAGTCTTCGAGGATCTGGAAGAAGGTAAATATCAACTTAACGCTACTGTATCTGATAAAGCTGGTAACGTTGTTGAAATGACGACAAGAGAGATTGTACTGGATACCACAAGCCCAAGTATCAATCAAATAATTGCCCCTTCCGAAGCCAACACAGGAGACAACATCACAATCAAACTCAATGCTACCGATAACATCGGAGTTGAAACGTACAACATCACTGTAGATGGTGAAGAATACCGGATGGAAGAAAATTCTGGAAACTATACACATAACATCTCCATTCCAGCAAGTGATTCCGGTACACTTGTCAGTTCAATAACCTATAATTGTACTTTTGTTGATGCTGCAGGGAACATTAACAGTACTGATGATGTTGTGATTGACGTATCAATTCTGCCGGTCGCCGACTTCTCGGCCAGTTTAACAAGAGGTAATACACCTTTGAGTGTGGAATTTACCGATCATTCATCAGGTCTTGTTCAAACATGGAACTGGGACTTTGGTGATGGCAGTACTTCCACCGACCAGAACCCTTCACATGTATTTGGTTCAGGCAACTTCACTGTATATCTGACCGTTGAGAATAGTAATGGAACTTCCAGCAAAGAACTCAATGTCAGGGCTGTAGATGAACCAGCATATACAGTATCTCCAAATGAAGGTGCGCTTTTATCAAAATATGGAGATGATATGAATTTCAGTATCAACAGTACATTGTATTCCAGCTATGAATGGTTCATTGATGGTACGCCGTTGAACGGATCCGGAGTTACACTATACAACAACAATACCGATGACTCTGTCCACCTTTCTTATTGTAATGTGAATACCAGCCAGTACATTGCTCAGGAAGATTTCTTCATGGATGTGTACAATATCTCCGCACATGTAAGCAATGAGAGTATTGACAGAACTGATGTATTCACCTGGGAGTGGACTGTAACAAATTCATCCACCGAAGATGCAGATGATATCGATCAGATTATCAATACAACTCCGGAAGTTAATACATCTGGTAATGAATCATATGTACGTTTCAATACCAGCAACCAGATTTCCGAGAAAACCGGAATTGAATGTAGTATCGATTTCGTGTCATTCAATACAAGCAATGAAACCGATGGTATTCAGATCAAGATCGAAGTACTGAATACTTCGGCACTCAATGAATCTGATATTGATTTCTCTAAAAATTCAGTGTATCAATATCTGGACATCAGTTTCAATAACGAGAGCCTTGTGAATGATGGAAGTAAGAACAGAAGTATTGAATTCAAAGTCCTGAATAATGTTGGTGGTGGGTCTTTGATCATCGATACTGTCTATCTGAAACATAAGGGCACTTCTGGCTGGCAATCCTATGAACCTGAACTCATCAGAAATGATTTTGCCTATTCCTATTTCATTGTCAGGGATATCCCTGGATTCTCACCCTTTGCAGTGACTGCAGACTATGAATACGATTCAGGTACCAGGTCTGATGACGGAATTCCCGCCTATCTCAAGTTACAGATGCTTCAAAACAGGTCTCAGAGTACGAAAGAAGACATGGATGATAAAACTGTTGTAACTCTTGGATCAGAAAGTGATGAAGATATTGTGCAAGAAGATACCACATCCGATTCATCCGAACAGACTATTGGCGATGTTCCAATATCAGATGAGGGAGACAATGGTCAGGTTTTGTTCATTGGAATAGGAGTATTGGTATTGTTTGCAATACTTGTGCTTGCCTTTAGGAAGAAAGAAAATTGAAAACTCTGGTATTTGCCAGAGTTCTTTTTACTTTTCAGAAAAACGTCATTTTTGCATTTACTAATGGAAAATATGAAAAGTCCTTATGTCAAACAGTCTCATGAATAATGAAGGGGTTGCTACCTTCGTCCTTCACACTAAAGAAGATCACCGTTTAAACTCCAGCGTACAATTACAGATTGAATGCTTACGTTCTCACTGTACATACAGATGATCATTTATTCTTGAGTAATCGTTATCAAAAAAATTAATATGAACTGTTGACATAATATTTATCAGCATTAACGAAAACTTAGCTTAAAGTCACTCCTTTGAGTTGTCCGAAAAATGGGCGAAACGTATGTGACTTTTTTCTGCGAACAAAGCTTCAAAACCGCCTTTAGAAAAAATTATATGAAATTTTTAAGTGGGCCTAACCGGATTCGAACCGGTGGCCGCTCGGTTATGAGCCGAGCGCTCTAACCTGGCTAAGCTACAGGCCCATCAGGAAAAGGATAATTTGAGCGCCGCAAACAGGGCTCGAACCTGTGACATTCTGGTTAACAGCCAGACACTCTACCAACTGAGTTATTGCGGCTCTTTCGTGGCGCCAATGCGCGAATCTTCTTAATGCACTTATTGCTTTTAAACCTTTTGATTGCTTTTACATTTGCTTGAGATTAAAGACTGGCTTTCGACCATCATTATGATGAGCATCATATATCTTTTAAAATATATGTTCCAGTGGAAAGATAGGGGTGAGTTGAATTTAAGAATCTATTATGTAATTACTGCCTGTTACATCTTCCAGTTAATTATTTGAGCTTTATATGCCAGGCATATCAGCCATTGACCACATTGATCGGCTCTCCACAGCCAGGGCATTTCTGATCTTCAGTAATCCTGCATTCCAGAGTATCAAATGCGCCCCTCTTTATCAGTAGTTCGCCGCAGCCAGGGCAGAATGTGCTCTCTTTATCAGTCCCCATCACATTTCCCAGATATACGTAACGCATGCCTTCCTCTCTGGCGATATCGTATGCCATCTCCAGTGTCTTCAGGGGCGTTGAAGGCACGTCTGTCAGCTGATAATAAGGATGGAAGCGTGTGAAATGGATTGGCGTATCCGCACCGATATTTTGTACTATCCATTCACACATTTCTCTGAGCTCCCCCGGATCATCGTTCATTGTGGGGATGACCAGGTTGACTATCTCAATATGCATGCCCAACTCCTTTGCCAGTAACGTTGCATCAAGTACGGGCTGGAGTTTCGCGCTTGCTATCCTCTTATAGAAATCATCATTGAACGCCTTGAAATCAACCCTGAAAGCATCCAGATAGGGCGATATCGTCCTGAACGCCTCAGGAGTTATGTATCCGTTAGTGACATAGATGGTCGCAAGTCCTGCCTCCTTTGCAAGCTTTGCACAGTCGTAGGTATATTCATACCAGATGGTCGGCTCATTGTATGTCCAGGCAATAGACCTTGCTCCCAGCTCCAGTGCCCTTGACACCGCCATCTCCGGGCTGATCTCCACGGCATTTGATGTATCTATCTCCACCTGAGAGATTGTCCAGTTCTGGCAATGCTTACACTTAAAGTTGCAGCCAATACTTCCCAGAGAATAGACCGGAGAGCCCGGATAGAAATGAAAGAGCGGCTTTTTCTCCACAGGATCGAGCGCTTCACTTGAAACGACATTGTAATTCAGAGCATAGAGTGTACCGTCCCTGTTCTCCCTTACCCTGCAGAACCCTCTCTTTCCCGGAGAGATTCTGCACCTATGGCTGCATATCTTACAATGGACCTTCTTCTCGCCCAGCTTGTCGTAAAGCATCACTTCTTTGATCACAATGTGTCCCCATAACAAAGATTGACTGTATCATATATGGGAGTATTGGAAGACAGATACGACTGTGAGAATGAAAGCCAGGATAAGGTAAAGGAACTAAGAGGAAGTTCAATTCTCAAAGACGTTCAAATGTACATCAAAAACGTTCTTCCTGATATTTGCCTTTACGTCCTCCCCAGAAGCCCCTTTTATTGTGATCACCACAGCCGATGCATTGGAGGTGAGTACATACTCACCTGCCTCCAGTCCGGCATCTGCTACAGCCCCTTCAAAGAACATTTCCCATGCCCGGGGGTACTCGGTCTCGATATTCAGAGTAAGCTCTGAAAAAAGATTCTCGTTATCATAAAGGGTATTTGAGGAATCGTATGTGATATATACTTCCTCAATGGAATTACTGCTGATGCTTCGCACAGGCCCCCGAATCCGGATAGCGTTGACATCCAGAGTGATGTTAGTGCTATTATCGGTTTTTCTAATCCCTATAGAAGGTGACTGCCTCATCAGGGAAAGCTCACCCTGGGCTAATATTAGTGCGCCGTTCTCGTAACCGTATTCCTGGTCAACAAAATTGCTGTTATCTGAGCGATATGTTATCGATCCCAGATCTTCCAGGAAAGCTCCGCTGCTATTATTGACAACTGAATCACTTGCAGTTATTCTCATGGAAAATTCATTCATGTTGATACTCAGCATTCCGCCGGACTTGCCCGGGCTGACTACAGGAATGCTTCCGCCTCCGGCCCTTATGGGGACATTGGTGGATATCGAACCCGCTGGCTGGCCACTAACGGTCGCAGAGAGTATATCGATGTGCGACTTCAGATTTGACATATCAAAGAACACCTCATCCATATGTGCCTGTTCAGCTCCGGTTCTCCATTCAGGTATATAGCTAACATTAATTACTGTAATAACAGAGACCATTATACCAAGAAGCAGCACTGCGGCTACAACCGAAGAAACTGCAGACTCGGACTTTTTGAGTATTCTTCCCGGCATATTATTTCTCCTTTATAGCCGGACTGAAACAACTATTCTCCCGTGCTGCATTAATGTGAGATGAAATTTCGATTTTTTTCGTGAATATATTTTCATGTCTGATCATGCTTTTTCTCTCAGATACACTTTCAGATGAATACTGTAAATATAATATAGGCAAGAGACATCATCAGCAACGAGTGCTTGATTCCTGAATGGACTTTCCCGCTTCCCATCTTCCCTGCAACTATGCCTGAGCAGAATCCCTGTATCATTGCAGCGTGGAAGAAAAGCATGGTATATGCCTCAAGATCGAAGTTGGATATAAGTGGCATACCTGCCTGTATATTATCGGTCCCTGAAGGCATAGCAGGCAGGAAATAGGCTGCCAGGATGTATACTATGAAGAGGAACACCATGAACGCGATGTAAATAATGAAAACATACACGAACATCTCTGCATTACGTTCTTTTTTAAGCTGTTTCTGGACTTCAGCATCGTGGGCTGCAATTGTAAGAACGCTTTTTATATCACTGGTGGCCTCGTTCGCTTTGATAATAAGAGTAATAATACGCCTGGTCATCTCTGTTCTGATGCGATACTCAAATTTCTTTAAAGCATCATCGACCTTAGTACCCCAGGACAGGTCGTTAACAAGTCTCTTGACTTCGGCATGCAGTACTCCAATCTTCAGTTTAGTGCTCATTTCGATGGCATCTACGAGCATTATCCCGGCCTCATTTATGCTGGCAAGGTTCTTCAGGAATTCAGGGATGTGTGATTCGATCTGCTTTACCCTGTGATTTCTGATCTCATCAAATATCACAAAAGGAACGAAAAGTATCATCAATGCTATGAAGACATGATCATCGATAACCGCAAGTGTCCCGGTATTTATAGTCTTAAAAGCTGTGATATTGAAGCTGTCCAGATAATCCCTGATGGTAAACATTAGATACAGGGATGCAACCGGCAGGCTTATTGCGAACACATATGACGGGCTGCTCTTCAGGAAGCGGAACGGGTGAAAAAGTTTGTTGCGAATGCTTATAAATTTCTCGTAGAACCTCATCTTCCTTCGCAACTCTTCCTCGTTCTCAGGCCCTGCCCTGATCCGTACATGGGAAAAGACATCAAGTTTCTTTTCCCGGACATAGATATTCTGCAGGTTTGCATTTTCTCCTGTTATCGAACTCAGCAGAATTACAAAAACAGCTGTACTAATCGGTATGATCAGATATATGATCAAGTTCAGTATAGTTATAGATCCGGAATTCACCAGCCCCAGCACAGCAAGTATTGTTATAAGGAACAACGGGCCGGCCACAAAGGCCGAGATATATACTTCAGCAAGCACCCCCAGAGTTTCAAAGAATATCTTCTGCTCCTTTGTAGCACTTAGGCGGTACTGGTCATTCTTTGACTTGAGGTAAGCTGTGATGTCCCCCCCGCTGGCGACAATGGAGTTAAGACCTTCGATAAAGTCCTTGAATTTCTGGGATGGTGTCCTCAGGCTGGCCTTTTCAAGGGCGCTCAGCAGGTCTGTCCCGTAATAGTCCATGTCCTTGACAATATAGCCGATCTCTTCTGCAGCTGCACCATATATGTGATAATTCCCCGTGATCGACCTCATTATATCCAGAAGGTTCAGGCCCCCTCCCCTGCTCAAAGCGTAAAGATAAGCAGTCGTATGAGGGAGGGACTGGTTTATCAGCGAACTCCTGACATTTGCCTGCACTTCCGGTATAGACATGAAAACATAATAGGTAAGCGATGCAGCAACAACGAAGAATGTAGTGCATAACAGTAATACAAAAAGATTTGCGAAACCAGAGTTGATCCACAAAGGAATAACCCATGGCCCTATACTGTACAGTGTCATATCCCCGAAGAAGTACAAGCCAATGGAAGTGCCGGCAAGTGCTGCAAGAAGACCTGCGGCCAGGGACATCAAACATGCCTGTGATATGTACTGTTCCACAAGCATACCCATATTGGCCTTTCTCAGGATGTTCCTCGTGCTCTGGAATCGACCTATACGGTCCCTGATATATTTACCGAAGATCAGATGCGCAACAGAATCAATGATATTCACTTACACACCTTCAGAATCCTGTGCGATAATCTCCTCAAGAGTATGGTTATCAATCGCCTGCAGTACCAGTTCGGGATTGACTGCATAGGCCTGGACCACAAGGGACAAGCTGACATAGTCCCTCATGCCCTTATTCCACATGTACTCAAGTATACGCTCCCTTGTTCTGAGTTCCGAGTCAAGTTTTTCCCGGTCCCATCCGCGTGCCTGTATAATCTTGTTTATAGCATAGGAATCACCGCTGCGTTTAAAAGTATCAGTTAAAGCGTCCCAGCGATACAGTTCATTGATACGGATATGTCCGGTCTTTGCATCTATGCCTGTGAACTCAACGATACTGTGTGTTCTTCTCACACGTTTGTCCTTGACAAATGTCTGTGTCTGTATGCTCAGGATGTCAAGTGATTGAAGCATAACATGGGGTACGTTCAGTGGGGGGCTGTCCAGCCTGTTCACTACGGTCTGTACGTCCCCCGCATGCATGGTAGAATAAGTTGCATGACCGGTAGAGATTGCCTGGAAAAGTGTCAGGGCCTCTTCCCCACGGATCTCACCCACGAGAATATATTCCGGCCGTTGCCGAAGTGCAGATCGCAGGAGGTCGTACATGGTGACCTCCCCGGTGCTGCCCGCACTCAGGGATTTCCTGGTAACTCCTGCTATCCAGTTATCATGGTGCAATGTAAGTTCACGCGTATCCTCAATGGATACGACTTTTGATAATGGCGGGATGAAAAGAGAGACCGCGTTGAGCATGGAAGTCTTACCCGATGCAGTTCCCCCGGCAAAGATGGCACAGTTACCGTTCTCGATTGCAAGCCAGAAATAAGCGACCATTTCCACGCTACATGTGTTATAATTGATAAGGTCGATGGCGGTGATAGGGTCTCCCCTGAATTTCCGGATGGTGAACGAGCTACCCCTGGTAGTGATCTCTTTACCCAAGGTTGCCTGAAGCCTGGAGCCGTCGGGAAGTGTTGCGTCCACCATGGGTTCACTAATAGATATATGTTTACCGCTTTTCTGGCAGAGCTTTATCACCAGAGAGTTGAGTTCCTCCTCCCCGAAAGAGATGTTTGTCTTGATGTTCCGATATTCGTTGTGGTACAGGAATAAGGGGATATCAACCCCGTCACAGGATATGTCCTCGATATTTGGGTCAAGCATCAGCGAGTGAATCCTGTCACTGCCAAGGAAGTTGCGTCTGAGGTAGTATAATATCCTGTAGATCGAACTGTATTCCAGTTTCGCATGGTACCTGCTGAGAAGGGATAAAGTCTGCCGGACAAGAACATGTTCCTTATTCTTTCTGGAAGATATGCCTCCAAGGCTTAAGATATCCCGCAGATCATCGTATATCCTTTCCAGTATGTCCCGCTCGTAAAGTGTGAGTGCAGGCTCAATCACATGATAGCTGAATATGCTGCTTTTTTCAAGGATGCACACGAAAGAGTAAGGTTCATTGACCCAATACCGTTCAATTTCTCTGTAGCCCGAAGGCAGTTCGAACTTTACTAATGGACCATGGAGTTGCGGGTCATAAGCAGGAAGTTCAGTTTCTGGTTTCCCAAATGTGGACATACGCTCCCAGATATGCCTGTGAAAGGATAGGATAGATCTGGTTTTTTTAGTGTCCTTTTCTTTTAAGATACCATAATGTTCCGCTTCCGGCAGTATCAAGTTCAATCCGGATCGATCTGACTCCTGACTCATTGAAGATTATTATATAAGATAATATATAAAAACTCTTTGTTTTTTATCAAACTATAGTTTTCAGGTTATAAGAAATATGCCAGGTGAACCGATGGATTCTTGGTTGATAATAAGTTTTCATAACAATAAAATGACAGAATATAATAAGACAGAATATAATAAATGTCAAAGCATCCTAAAAAAGAAAAGGTTCTGGTATTGTCCTCAGGCCGGAGACACAAGTTCACCGAAATTCTCTTCGTATCTTTTCTCCATCTCTTCCCAGCCAGGAAGATCTGTCTGGCACCCAATACTCTGCACTGCAAAGGAAGCAACAGTGGCACCGATCCTGCCGCAGATCCCGAGAGGGTAGTTGCGGGTGTATGCAAGCAGGAAACCTGCCCTGTATGCATCCCCCGCACCTGTGGGGTCCATTGCCTTCACAGATACCACGGGAATCGAGATTGCCTCTCCGTTATGATGTATGATGCTGCCTTTTACATCGTATGTTACAATAACTGTCCCGATCATTTCCAGAATGTCGTCAAAGCATTTGCCGGTCATGTCACAGACACGCTGGATCTCATGCCTGTTCGTGAACAGCATATTGGTGTTCTCAAGTATGCTCTCGAGATTCTCCTGAGAGTATGTCACAAGATCCTGTCCGGGGTCAAAGGAAACAAAACCGGCCTTTTTCGCTATCTTTGCATTGTAGGTCGAGTCGGAGGTTGCAAGGTGCACAAAGTCCACAACTGGAGGGTCAAGCTCCTGCAGGTGTACTGATGCCCCCCAGTCAAAGTAAGTGCTCTGATTGTGTTCCCTGTCAGTGAATACAAAGGCCCTGGTGCTCTTCTCATTCTCGAATCTGTGAAGCAGCGATAGGTCCACACCGTGTTTTTCCAGTTCTGACTCATATCCCGAGGATGCAAAGTCTCCGCCGACTGCAGATATTAACTGGCATCTGCCGCCAAGCCTTGCAATCGCGATCGCGATATTTGCAGCTCCCCCGCCATAATACTCATTGTATTCAATTATTGGATGGGACTCGTTGTGTACGGCTATGTTCTCAACATCAAAAAGAAGATCTATGGCAGCGTGACCGACAACCGAGATAACTTTGTCCATAATACATCTCATTCACGATTATTCATCGAAGGGTTGTACATCTATAACATCCAGAGGTACGTCCCTGAGAGCCCTTCCAATTACGGATTTGGATATCCTTGCGGCATGTTCTTCGCTTTCTGCATCAAAAACCTTCATCTCAAGAACAAGTCCTACTATGGCTGTATTGGCTGCAAGGAAAACGCTGGAGAAAGGCTCTTTACAGGAAGGGCAGAAAGTAGTTCCAATATCCACTTCAACGTAATCGAGTTTAGGGTTAAGGCGTTTACCTGCCTCTGATATAGCAACACCGATTGCATCATCGGCAGTCTTTACATCCCTTACCAACCAGGCGGCTTCAAGTGTAACATGATAATTAGGCATCTCTTTTACTCCGGTATAATTTCTTCTTCAACTCAATTTATTATTCAAATGGTAAATAGCACATCGTCATCAACATCGAACAGGCCAAGCCGTGCACCGGCATCAAGCCAGGCATGGCCATAACTGAAACATACAAGTGCATTCACAGGATCGTCAGTCTCCATGAAATGCAGGCCGTCATTGTAATACGAACTTGCCATGCTACGATAATCCTGGGCCACCTTATACATATGCGATTGTTCGATAGGAGCGAACCCGGCTTTTTGCAACGCTGCCCTTAGTAGTCCCTCATATCTTTTAACCTTTTCATTCAGATCTGCAGCCATATCAACATCCGACCTAAGTTCTACTTTCCGCCCCCGAATATCCTGGTGAACAGTTTTCCACCATCATTTTTCGGAGGACGGGATGGTTTTCTTTTAGGAGGCGGTGCACTAACCCGATTCTCTTCTATTGTTGCAGGTTCTGCAGCAGATGGCAGAGGTGGTGCTGTTTTCCTCAATACCGGTGTTTCCTCCGGCAAAGGTGGTGCATTGGCCACAGGTGGTGGAGGTGGCAGACTCTGGGTCTGTGCGGCCATGAGCACATTGACAGATTCACCACCGTGCTTGGATCTCCGTATTCTTATATCGACAAGTATGGGCCTCTCGATATCATTGCTCACAAGCATGGCAACGCCCGCTGGCAGTCGCATGAGTTCATCCTCCACATAGGAGTTGACACCCTCGAGTCCTTTGCTTATAGCTTTTAAGTCATTGGGGTTTGTAACCTTCATGATTATCTGGGTGCCGCACTGGGAAAGTACATTTTTGTCAATTCTTGCGGGACGCTGGGATATGACCATCATGCCCAGTCCGAATTTCCTGCCTTCGGATGCTATGGTCCTGAGAATGTCCGTACTCACCGTCTTGCTGAATCCTTTCTCCGGTGCATAGTTGTGCGCTTCCTCGATCACCAGCATTCCTGGCGGTACCCGGTCCAGTTTCCTTGCCTCGAAAAGGTTCAAACAGAGTTGTGCGACTATCATACTCTGCATATCAGGAGGTACGCCCTTGAAATCGAGTATCGCAACCTTTCCCTTGCGTACAAGCGCCTCTATCGGCGTAGGGTTCGGTGACAGTATGTCCGTGTCCCTTATGTTCTCAAGCATGCTGATAACTGACCACTTTGCCTTGCTCTTATCATTGCCGACAGCAAATATGATATCATCAATTGTATATGTCTCCATTTCGGCTCTCAGGCTCTGTATGGCCTCGTAGAGTATTCCTGTATGGGTCGTAGAGAAATTATCAGGGAATATGGAGGTCAGATCCTTTACAGTCAGGTTCATACCGTTCAAGCGGAATGTTTCGTCAGCATCCGGGTTTATAGCCTTGTTAGCAGGAGTGTAGACTGTTACCCTGTCCGCATAAGACTTTGGTGTGACACCGTACTTCTTAAAGGCTTCAGGGTCATCCGGCCCCTGCATTTTGAGCGAGGTATATTCGCTGTGGGGATCGATGATCAGAAGAGGTATATCCCTGTCCATCAGTTCTTCAAGTATCACCGCAGCAGTATAGGATTTTCCACTACCGGTCTTGGCAAGTATGCTGCAGTGCTTCTGCACAAGGCTGTTCACACTCAGCTGGACCTTTATACCTGTTCCTTCAAGCAGGCCTATGTTCATGTCCTGTCCCAGCAGGCCTAACACTGAACGGATCAACCCTTCATCTGCTATATATATCAGGTCCCCCGGACTGAAAGGTATCGTTGGTGACCTGAGCATACCCTCTTTGTCCCGGGTCCCGATCACAATCACCTCCGCTACTATACGGTCATCACTTTTGTCCTTTCGCTGACCTGCCTTTGCCTCTTCGATCGTGAAAGATTCACTCGATCTTGTGATATTAATTACCTGTGCAAGTACCCACCCGTCGGTTTCATGCCATGCCTTGATATATGCACCCCTATATACGGCAGTGCTGTCAGACACAAGCATTTTGAACTCAAGAGTACCTGTTTCTCCAAAGATTACGCCTACTGAACCTCGAACCATTTTTCATCCCTCAAATTCCTGGTTTCTGGTTATATGTTTGGGTTGTATTATTATATTTCCCCTGCAAATCATAATTTTTTCAATCTTCTGTGGAATACATAATTTCAGGTGGTGCCCCTGCAAGTTTGACAAGCGCTTCGGCCTCGATGAAATGCAGTGCTGCCGGAATGACAACTATGTGCAGCGGCCCGCCGAAATCATGTTCCTTTAGTTTGTTTACATAGCCTGCTTTGACACTGGGTTCCGGTGAACCTGCCCGTGCTATGCCCACAGCAATAGTATTATCCATTATTCCTTCGGCCCTTCGGCCTTCAACTTCAAGGAGAAGTTCCAGTGCCTGGTTTACTGTCATATAGCCTTTTTTCTTATCGATATCCAGGAAGATAAGGGTGTGCATATCCTTTTCCATGTTCATTTTGATAGTATCATAAGGAGTTTCCGATACTATGGTCCTGCCCCTGCTGCTAGTATAAGGATGTGGAATGGTGGATGCTTTTCCAAAACGATAGTTCTGGAGACCGGACAGGCCACAGACAGCTGATGAAATTGAGGCTCCGTGGATGAGTTCCGTTCCGATGCCCGCATCCTGTGCCCTCAGGCGAAGGTCCACATGGGTCGTGGAAACCATAGTATCGCCACCGGTGAGGAAAACAATATTCTTCTCCTTTGCATGATCTATCCACCCGGGATACTGTTCCACATCTTCCCTTGAGAGTATACGGACCTTCTTACCGTAGAGCTCTTCAAGCCTCTCAATAGTAGTACCCATGAGTACTGAGGTATAGAATTCCGCGAAGACCATATCTGCATTCTGCACGGCCTCAAGTCCCTTAACAGAGATATCTTTTTCATCAAAAAGACCCAGTCCTATGAAAGTGAGCATGGTCGGAAAAACGGTTCTTTATATGTTAAAGTTTTCGCAAGTTGGTTCTTTCAACAAGAGAATATTATTATATAAAAAAATAATATAATGGGGATATATATGGCGACATGGGAAGATGAACCAACGAATGAAGAACTTAAAAAAATTAATCAAGAAAAGATTGATAAATTAATTGAAAAAATTGATAATCAAAATAATAGGGAAGTTCTTCACAATTATGTAAAATACATGTTGAGAAAGAAATTTTCTTTCAAAACTATTTCTGATAAAATAAGGGTGTTGGAAAAACTTTCAAATATTGTATCAAAAGATTTTGGCGATATGACATATGATGATATGGAAGATTATATTGAATCAGATGATTTTCTACTTAAAAAGAAAGGTGATGTATTTGAAGAAATTTCTGATGGTGCACAAAACAATTACAAATCAGTGATTCAAACATTCTTCTTAATATTTGATAACAACTTTGGAAAATCAAAAGAAGATAGAAGGAAAATAAAAAAGAAGGATTATCCAGAATTAGTTGATTTCTTTGAATTTGTAAAAGTTGATGATTCCATTAAACAGGATGATTTACTAACAGATGAAGAAATACTTGCAATGCTACATGCTGAAAGTGGACTTGATGAAACTGGTAAAAAAGTAAGAGAACCAAATCTTAGGAATCAGCTTTTAATATCGATGTTATATGATTCAATGGGTCGAAGAAATGAAGTACTATCACTAAATGAAAACGATATTAAACAAGATAAATATGGTTTCTACATCAAAATACGTGATGAAACATCAAAGACATTTGGTAGACGTGTAAGACTGGATTTATCTGTTACATATTTAAAACAACTTAGGATAGATTTCAATTCCAACAGACCACTTTTCTTATCTAATCAGGGAAAAAGACTTGGAAGAAGTCAATGTAGTGTGATTCTAAAGAATGCAGCAGAAAAAGCAGGAATTACCAAGCGTATATTCCCTCACCTGTTCAGACATACCAAAGCATCAAAAGTTGCAAGAGAATTACCTGAACTTGTCGTAAAGAATTTGGGTGGTTGGCAACCTAATTCGACTGCATTTTCCAGATACATAAAAATCAGTGAAATAGATGCAGATAATGCACAACTTAAACAGATGGGTCTAATTACGGATGAAGATATACGTGATGAATCACCATTGAAACCCGTAATATGTCCAAGATGTAAGATAGAAAACCCACCAGAAGCAACAGGGTTTTGTTTTGCATGTGGTTTTGCACTTGATGGTAAAATTCCAGTTGAAACTGAAATGGATATAATGGAACAGAAGTATGAAAATGTGCTAAAAAGAATGGAGAAGTTGGAAGCCCGTGACAATTTGCGAAATGAAATTGAAAAACTTGAAAAATTTGAGGATGATGCAGATGTTGAACTTGAACATTATAATGGATTGAAAAATGCAAAAAAATACAGTGGAAAAGATGCCACTATCTGCATGGAAAATAGTCTCAAAAAACATAAACTTGAAAATAAACTTGAATCAATTGATGCAGATTCAGATTTAACATTGGAAGAACAACAAGAATTATATCAGCAGCAAAAAACTGAAGAAAGAAAAAATATTGATGACTTTATTAATAACAGCAAGTACAAAGGTGTTTTCAGATTGGTTGAGGAAGATGAAGACGAATCACTCCACACATCCTGAAGTCAACCCTATTTTCACCCATAAAATAGATAGATGTATTATTTCATCTATCCTTCTTTTTCTTTCCATTTAATTCAATCGAATTATGATAATTTCACTGAAATCATCAATCTAAACTTCTATAATAATTTCAATGATTTTATTAATTACATTCATATTTCAAAAATCAATGATATAAATTCAAAAATCATTCATACATCTCTATCCCACCCTTAACTATCCCCAAAACCCACCCGAAAAGACCGAAATCCGCCCGAATCGCAAAGGAAAATCCATTATTCATATCATTCATTGGCTAGCCGGAAAAGTGTCTGTCTGGCTGTCTATGTGAATGTCAGTTTCGGATACTTTTAGGGATTGAAAATTTGTAATTAATAGGCATTGAAAATGGCTCTGCAGAAAACCTATAAGAATCGCTATCATCAAAGCAAAATCTGTAACATCGTTCAATAGCTGGCAGTACATTTTGGATTGTTATTAAATTTGATTTTTGTTTGAATTTCTATATATATATATATAAATAGCATTAGAATATTAACATAAAATATATGTGGCTTAATACAAATCAATTTATAAACAAAAAACCATTGTATGTATCGTATGTTAAATATTCTTTAATTCTTTTCTCATTAACTCTTCTCATATCAACTGCTTCTGCAGTACCTACTTTTATTGAGATATCTACGCCAGAAGAATTACAAAATATGACTCAATATTTAAACAGGGATTACGTCTTAACACAAGATATAGATATGACAGGATTTGGAAACTTTGAACCGATAGGTAACGGTAGTAGTCCTTTTACAGGTTCTTTAGATGGTCAAAACTATACGATAACCGGATTATATATCAATAGACCAGATACAAGTGAGCCAGTAGGTATGTTTGGTGGGACAAACAACGCACTTATAAAAAACATTGGATTGGAAAATGTAAATATATCGGGTAATGCACCGGTGGGTGGATTAATTGGTGAGAAATGGTGGGGAGCTATTGAAAATTCATATTCCACAGGATATATAACAGGTGAACAGTATGTAGGTGGATTGGTTGGCGAACAATGGGGTTCGGGAGATTCAACTATTGAAAACTCATATTCCACATGTGATGTGACTGGTAGATTTGATATTGGTTCTCATGTTGGTGGCTTGGTTGGCTTCAATGGAAAGACCATTAAAAATTCATATGCTACGGGTGATGTAAAAAGCAATGGTAATGGTGTTGGGGGATTGATTGGTACTAATGGAGGAACTATTGAAAATTCATATTCCACTGGTGCTGTGACTGGTGAATCTGATATTGGGGGGTTGATTGGTAAGAATCAGAGTGGTGGGACTATTAATAATTCGTATTGGGATATTGAAACATCTGGACTAACTAACTCGGCTGGTGGTGAAAGCAAAACCACATCAGAAATGAAAAACTTGGGAACCTATGTTGGTTGGGACTTCACAAATACGTGGAAAATCCATCCATCAGTTAATGATGGATATCCATATTTAGTATCACTTTTCGATTCCTACGAAATATTTGAAGGCGGGGATGGTAGCTCTGATAATCCATATCAGATATCAAATGTCATTCAATTACAGGCAATGACTATTGATTTGTATTCAAATTACACTCTGGTAAATGATATTGATGCATCTGAAACTGAAAATTGGAATAGTGAATCCGGAATTTTCAAAGGATTCCAGCCAATAGGGAACAATAGTGTAAAATTCACTGGCACTTTCGATGGTCAAAACAATACGATAACTGGCCTGTTCATTAACAGAACCATGTTGGGGGTAGGCCTTTTTGGATACACTGATACTGGTGCAACAATCAAGAATGTTGAGTTGGTTGATGTCAATATTACCGGAGAAAACTACGTAGGTGGCCTTGTTGGTTTTAATAATGTGGGGATTATCACAGATTCACATTCCACAGGTGAAGTGACCGGAGAAAACTACGTAGGTGGCCTTGTTGGGACTATTGAGGGTGATGGTAAGGTCGAGAACTCATATTCCACATGCAAGGTAACAGGTGATGAGTTTGTCAGTGGCCTTGTTGGTTTTAATTCTTTTAGTGGTATTATTACGAATTCATATTCCACAGGTGAAGTGAGTGGTAACGATAGAGTCGGTGGTCTTGTAGGTCACAACATTGGAAATATTGTGAACTCCTATTCCACAGGTAATGTGAATGGAACTAATTGGGTAGGCGGACTTGTTGGTAATACACAAGGTTTTATCACAGATTCCTATTCAATCGGTGAAGTTACAGGTATTTCAGATGTAGGAGGACTAGTTGCTACAAATACGGGTACTATTGAAAACTCATATTCCACAGCTAAAGTGACCGGTGATTCTGAGGTCGGTGGCCTTGTTGGTTCAAATGCTGGTGGTACTATTGATAATTCATATTCCGTGGGGGATGTAGAAGGTAACACCGATGTTGGTGGATTGGTTGGTACGAATACAGGAACAATAACCGAATCGTACTGGGATAGTGAAACATCTTCTCAATCAGAAAGTGCTGGTGGAGTAGCTAGAACAACTTCACAAATGAAACAACAATCTACTTTTATAGATTGGGATTTCACACATAAATGGGAAATTCATTGTGCTGTGAACAATGGTTATCCATATTTGCAGAATTTAATCACATCGTATCCTATATTTGAAAATGGTGATGGTAGTGAAAACAATCCATATGAGGTATCTACAATATGCCAATTACAAGCCATGAATTTTGATTTATCAGCACATTATATTTTGATAAACGATATTGATATATCAGATACAAAGAACTGGAATGGTGGTGAAGGTTGGGAACCAATTGGTGATTTAAGTAATAAATTCAATGGTACTTTCGATGGTCAAAATTATACGATAACCGGATTGTTTATTAACAGACCCACTGAAGATAATATAGGTCTCTTTGGACGCACTGATGCTGGTGCAACAATCAAGAATGTTGGGTTGGTTGATATTAATATTACCGGTCGTGTTCATGTAGGTGGCCTTGTTGGTTATAGCAATGGAGGTACTATCATAGATTCATATTCCATGGGTGATGTGACCGGTAATACTATTGCCGGTGGCCTTGTTGGTCGAAATAAAGGTACTATTGAGAATTCATATTCCACAGGTGATGTGATAGGTTTTCTTCATATAGGTGGCCTTGTTGGTATTAATGCTATGGGAGGGACTATCACAGATTCATATTCCATGGGTGATGTGACCAGTTACATTGAACGTGCCGGTGGCCTTGTTGGTTATAATGAAGGTACTATCATGGATTCTTATTCCACAGGTGCTGTGACTGGTGAATCTAATATTGGGGGGTTGATTGGTTGGAATAATGGTGGAACCATAAGCAATTCATATTGGGATATTGAAACATCTGGACTAACTAACTCGGCTGGTGGTGAAAGCAAAACCACATCAGAAATGAAAAATCAAACCACATATAATGATTGGGATTTTATCAACAAATGGAACATCCACCCAGCTGTAAATGACGGATATCCATATTTACAAAGTTTATATGATTCATATACAATAGTTGAAGATGATGATGTGGCACAGCCTTCACGTAGTTCAAGGCAACAGAATATTGCAGATTCAAAATCTCCATCTGAAAATATAGATACACTTTTCAGTAACAGGCAGAATGTTGGTGTTGGAAGTAAAGTTGAATATCATGTAACTGCTGATGATATACCTGTAACTCTGATAAGTTTCGATTCCAACACCAATGAAGGAATAGTTGAAAATAGAATTAACCTTTTGAACAACGTTCCAGAAGGTACTCCTTCACAAACTGCTCCGGTTTATAAGTTCATGGAGATTAATGTTGGTAGAACTGGAACTATTGGCAGTCATAATGCCGATAATATTTTCATCTATTTCAAAGTAGATAAAAAATGGGTAGAAGAGAACACTATTATTCCGGAATCCATTCGGATGGAGAGACTGAATAATGGTGTTTGGGAAAGATTACCAACTGAACAACTGGATGAAGATGAAGAGTTCTTCTATTTCCTTGCACAGACTTCAGGATTTTCTATATTCTCCATTGCAGGTGATGAAAGAACTGTGACAGAAGAAACCAATATCGTTGCAAGCTTTGAGGAACAACCAATCGATAATGTTGAAGATGAAAATAAATCAAATTTGTACATGATAGTTGGTATATTGATTGTAGCTATTATGGCAATTGGATTTGTAATATATAAGAGAAAAGTACAGGATTGAAGTAACAATTCAATCCTTTTTTACTATTTTTACTTTTCATTAATTTGAGTAAAGTGAAGCAGTCGAAAGAGAAGTACAGGGGGATTGTAGAGATATTTATTTTTAGCAAAGATAGGTGGGCTCGTATCTGAATTAATAGATAATTGTACAACTACGCTGCAACCAAAGTTTATATTTAATGATATTACGGACAAAGAGATTTAAATATTTCAATAACATAGGTTTGCTCACTTTTTTCCGAAACTTTTTTGAAGAAAGTCAGTACAGTATAAAAAATGTTTATCGAGCAACATCACAAAGTACCATAATTATAATATTGGTACTTTCGAGCGGTTGTCGGCAAAATATTTTTCAATAGAATATGTGTTGTTTAAATATAAAAAGGATAAAAGTTAGCAAGTTTTCATGCTTCAACTTTTTCATTTTGTTGGTTGGTTGCTCTAAACATCGATAGAACCTTTCCAAGACCCTGAACTTTGAATGTATTATAGATGTCATTTTCCATAATATCGACGATTCCAATATCCATTTCAAAATCATCGATAAACTGACCATAATGCAATATTTGAGAATGTTTACCGAAAGGCAATTGAATTAAATCTTCTGTAGAACCTTTCTTTTTTGGTTTCACAGTATTAGGATACATGGTACATTCCATATTCTTACCATTTGTTTTAAATTTGACAGCTTTAAGGATGTTATATCCAAACAGTTGAGCCTGTAATGAATTAACCTTTCTGCTGAAAATCCACACACGATATTTATTATTCAATTTTTCGATGGCATAAGGTAGATTGTTTGTATCAAAGAATAATTTCAGCTTACCTATATGGATTTCAGACTCAGATTCAAACATGATATATTCTGTCATTCTTGAGGAAGAATGGTAATATACATTTTTATCACCAGATAAATGTTGGTGCATTATCTTTTCATCAAGGATTTTATCTTTCTTGGAAAATGTTCTATTCTTGCGTTTGACTTGAGTTTTGACATCGGAAAAGAAATTGGTTAATAAATCTGCCTTTGAGTTAACTGACAATTCATCCTTGACTGAATTATTCATAAGATTATTGCATTCATAGTATTCGATTGTTTGCGGACTGGAATACAAGCCATATTTGCATACCACACTCATTATGAGAGTTTCTTCCCAATCTCTTGTATCAATTATGATTGGAGCGGATATTTTTTCGCCTTCAATATGAACATTAACTCCCTTTTTCATGCCCTTCTTTTCGGGTGGTATTATTTCGGGTTTTCTGCCAACACCCCAAGAACTAAGGTTTCTCACATCTCTTTCCGTTACACCCAAAAAGATACTTATTGAAGGTTCTTTGCCACTTGGGTCTTTCGGTCTTGAGGCAGCTTGCCATGTATCACCATGCATCTGTTCTTCAGCCAGAATTCTTGATTCTTCAACTGTATCACATGAAAGGTCATGTGAATCTGATGGAATGTGAGCGAGTCCAATATGAATTCCTACTCGATAGTGTGATTTCACACCAATTGATTCTGATGACCTGTAATAAGTCACAAATGGTTTCTGTTCTACATCCTTGTAATGTTCATCGAATAAATCTTTGAAGAGAATGTATTCATCTTTGTTTCTGCAAAATATGATACATTTTTCTGGACCAAATATATTCATTATGTCAATGCATGATTCCCTTATTTCATATCGCTGATTGTATACAGAATATTTACCCCTAGATGTGAATGACTTGGTATCGTAGAATAAATAATGATTATTATTCGTTCGCAGTGGGTCGCCATTTTCACCAAAAATAATATCTTCAATTTCTGTATTAGGATGGAATAACTGGCTGTAATCATAGCTACCAAAGGTTGCAGTTGTTAAGAATATTATTTTAGTAGTGGTGACTTTTTTGTCGCACCCTGATATGTTTAATTTATTGTATTGCATTCCTTGAAGAAATTTACTTATATGCTTCTTGAAGTCATTATTAATTGCTACAATATTGAAATCCAATGTATCATCTTTATTTTCTTCACTGATTTTACGTGCTTTAACTATCAGTTCTTTGTTTGTTACTGTGTTGAGGATTCTGAAAACAGCGGTGATTTCATCCATTGAGATATTATATTCATGACGAATGGCGGTTAAGTCCATTAATTCAGCTACCGATTCAATAGTTACATTATCTTGGTCAATGCTTATTGTTTCAAACTCATGTTTATATGGATTGTACTTTTCTTTTTGGCAGAAAAAATCTTTAAATTCTGTATTTTCAGCTTTCCGAGTGTGTTTATAATTGAACCAATTGCCATTTTCCAGATTTCTAAATAGGAATTGATTTTTTAATTGTTGAGCAGCAGCATTAATAGCATTAGTATTTATTGTTTCTTGATAATTTGAAATCACATTTTCAAGAATGACAAATTTATTTACATCTGATTTGTTTGCTTTTTTTATTTTGTCCAAGAATTTAGATGCAAATTTATCGTCGTTTTCAAATAGATTGATTTCTGATGTCTTATCATATTGCAATCCGTGAACTTCATCGAGTATGACAACACCAACTTGTTTATCTATTTTCTCTAAAATATCCGTATAATGTGAGTAAGGGAACATTTCTGCTGTCTTTATGATTGCTACCAGCTTGTCATATGTTATACAGAGTACATCAAATTCTTCGGCTCTTTGGATTTCTGTTACAGGGCACTCTTCATAATACTCACATGGTGGATGCTCATCGTCACCTGCACATTTCGTAGGCAATGGA
The DNA here is from genome assembly GCF_004745425.1 of Methanolobus halotolerans. GTDB lineage: Archaea > Halobacteriota > Methanosarcinia > Methanosarcinales > Methanosarcinaceae > Methanolobus > Methanolobus halotolerans. The sequence continues at coordinate 102,695 of NZ_PGGK01000005.1, forward strand.
AGAAAATCGAAATCTCCATAATCGGGATTGTCTTTTATCATTTTTTTGTTGAGCTTGCATTTGAAATTGCTTGGAACATGAATAATTATTGCATCTTTTTTTTCAGAAATTGCTTTTACATCTGCAATAACGGTTTGAGTAATTATTCTGTTAGTTGGTTCCAAAATAAGCACTGGAATCCCAAGAATAAGGCATGCCAATACTAAAGACGTAGTTGCACCAGCTCGTGTTGTTTTATGAATTTTGTAGACACCATTTGCATAGTTGAGAATATAGAGTGCAAGCTGTGTTCTTATATCATCAGTGGAACTCATCTGTACCACCATACGTAAGTTAAGAAATATTTATATATAATTAAATTAAATTTATAATTATTCATGTATTAACTCCTGATGTGCGGCTCTACCAATCACCCGCACATCTCAAATTGATAGTTATTTACTTTGAAAATTTTGAATTGTTTTTCCTATATTCGGCAAGTACTTTTCTCATCTTCCTGTGAAGAAGTTCGACTTCATATGCGCTTGTTGGACGACTTGAAATCGACCGCCATTGTTCACGGAGGTCATTTGTTTCTTCAATTTCTTTCTCAGCGATTACAAATCTATCATACTCAGTCAATGACTCCATAAGTTCCTCCCACTGCATTTGAAGCTCAGAGTGCTTACCAAATTCAATATCTTCATCTTCATTTGATATCATTTCCTTGGCTAACTCGATGTTGGAGGCATGTTTATCCTTATACAATTTATCAATAAAATCAGTAATACAATTTTCAAAAAATGTGTTAACGTCAGATGGTTGAACAATCGCAAGCAATTTTTTGAAAGACTCAGCTGGAAGTTCCACTTCTATTTTTGCAGAATCTGAATTAGTAATTAAAGCTTTCATCATTTCAACCTCGTATTTCTTCCAGCATTTTCAAGGCGAGAAACTATGAAATCTTGACTGTTTTCTGTAATATCTCTAGAAGTATTTCTTTTAGCGTACCAGTCTTCAAGTAAGTTACAGACAAATGAAGAAAATGGTTGATTTACACGTTCTTTATTAATTGCACGGATAATTTCGTTACGCAGGAAGATTGATTTTACTGTTTTGTTTTCTGTCATTAATTTTCACCAAATTTAGTAATTTATTTTTTTATTAAATTAAGAATATAATAATATACTAAACCGGCAATATATATAAACATTACGAATGATTTTTTGTGATAAACATTGCATTGATTGCGTTTTTTAATAACATGGCAATATTTTAGTTTTATAAAGTTAAAACTTGAATAACACAGCAACATTATGGAATAAACTAAATCTGTAATCAAAAATATAAATAAAAATTAATTACATTGCAACATAAAAACTTATATATGTAGAAGACCTCTTTCTAATTGTTCAGTGAATTATTTTGTAAGTTGATGAATAATTTCAACTGAATATCCATCAATTCCGTATAGATATATTAACAGCAGCATCCGAGTAACATTAGGATGCATCACCACTAATTTTGCTGCCGTACCTGATTTCAACTCAGGTTCTACTCATTTTTTCTAACCAAAGTAATAATTGAATAACAAGGATGCACCAAAATGAGAATAAGCCTGTCGCACTCTCCCGCTGAAATCGGCTCTCAACCTTCCGTCTTAAGTGTCATTCTGACACGTCAAACGTTGTTCGGTTACAAATAGCAGTCCGAATACCTATGAAAATAATATAGTATTTATGTAATTATTTAAAGAAATAAATTTATGAAAGTTAATTTTAGCGAACCAAATAGTTGTACTTAATTTCCACATCGGAAATACTGATTATTTCATTTTTCTCTTTCTCTCGTTGCTGTTTACAACTACGCTTCAATTTTTTATATTTCCTTTTTAAATCGATTAATTCATTTTTGGTTTCTGTAAAGTTCTCAATGAATTTATCATTCTTCATCAATCTAAGGTTTCTCCGAAAAAAGAATAGCTCCTGAATGAAACTAGCCGAATCACAATTCCACAGCGATTCAACCGAATCAGCTACCAGAGCGTTGATTTCATCCATGAATTCTTTCTTTGATAATGGAGAGCTTTTTATCATGAAAGCACCACCCATCGAATGCTAAACCTCATGGCCCAGCAAGTTCGGCACATATGACTTTAGCAAATCTCTTTCAATATCAGGAGTAATTCTCGCATAATAATCAGCTGTTACCTTTGTACTACTGTGAGCCAGACGATAAGAAATCACTTCCAGTGGAACTCCTTTCGATAATAAAAATGTAGCAAGACCGTGGCGGAACAGGTGAGCATGAATAGGTCGTATTCCTGCAATTTCCGCCAATTCCTGCAACATTTGGTGAACATACTGTCTAGTAATGACTTTGTTTTTATCTTGGCCAAATCCTTTGAAAATGAATCCCGTAACTCGGTATATACGGATATAATTCGATATCCGCAATGCAATATCGGAATCGATACTTAATCTATGCCATTTCTTACGTTTCTGTACGTAGAATTTGATTGTCCTTGCATTAAAATCGATATCTTCAGCTCTGATACTCAACACATCTGAAATGCGCCCAGCTGTTATCCACATCATTTCCAGCAAGAGCTTGTTTCTTTCTTTTATGAAGAGGTTTCGAATCGATTTCCGTTGAAGATTAGTATATCTTGTTTCAAGTGCATCAAGCAGTTGTCTGAACTCATATAGAGTCAGGTAGTCAGTTTCTTCTTTTAAAAGTAAAGCATTTTTTTCGTATGGAACCATATAATTCATAGTTATCACTTATTATTATTCTTTACAAGTAAAAATAATGTAAACTATATATACATTTGCGTTAAGTTGTGTGGCGACAATGGACGCCGAAATAGAATCTATAGACGCCTAATGTTGACAAAATAGTAAATTTTGTAAAGGATTATTTTAAAGCATCATATATTTATTTTAGTTTCATTTGTCATTATGACAGTATATAATTAATTATTGAATGCTCTCACCTTCTGTATTCACAAAATCGATTTTTCCTATTTCAAGGGTGCTAAAACTTTCTTCCACACTGTTGACAAAAAACTAGAAGAGTATATATATTTTGGCTTACATTCGATTAACAATTAAAATGGTTCAAAATTAATATCAGATTCATAGCAAAAATTTGCTTAGTAATGATATTTTGAAATATGAGGGGTTCGAAATGACACATGAAATATATCCGATTTATAACTTCAAAAAACTCAAAAAACAGGTACTTGGAATGAAAATGACCTGTTCCCATTTGCACTGCAGACCTTATCTATCTGTCTCTTCTTGTAATGAACGAAGTATGGTAAGAGACAAGAAATCTAAGAACATAATGCGAAAGTTAAATAATTTATTGGCTGAAGACCAGTTTGATACTGTAACAATAGAGATGAAAAGTTGACCTTACAAATGAGAATAATTCCTACTCCCAATCCATTTCGGCTTTAAGATACCTCTTTCCTTAGAAATCCGAGATATCCCCATATCCCGAAAATTTCGGTGTAAAATGTGTGAGCGACCCATGCTCGCATATAAAGAACAAAGTAACCAATTAACTTCTTCCACATCTTCATTGCAGAAAATACTAAAGTTTCGTATACTTTAAATAATACTTTCACATATTATTTTAACTGGGGAGAAAGTTTAGAGGAGTAGTCAATGAAGAAACCACTACTGGACGTTTTATTTGCATCCGATAAACGGAAGAATCTACTCCTGTTCTTAAAGGATGAAACAAAAGAGATGGAAGAGATACTTTCTCATCTCCGAACAAACAGGCAGTCTCTACTTCCACAAGTACGCATACTGGAAGAACACCACATTGTAACCCATGAAAGTGACATTTATGAACTGACAATTATGGGTCGGCAAATTGTTGAGAAAATGGTTCCTTTAATCAGTACGGTCAATGTACTGAACACATCTATAGATTACTGGGGAACACGTAATCTTGATTTTATCCCACCTCATCTCTTAAAAAGGATTAATGAACTTGGGAAATGTATAACCAGACAACCTTCACTTGTTGAAATGCATTCCATTCAGGCTAATTTCCATGAAGCTTCAAAAAACTCTGAATCAGTATTCGTGGTCACTACGTTCCTTTTCCCGAACCATGTTCAGTTATTCAAAGAATTGCTTGAAAATGGCGTAAACATACATTTCATCATCTCTCCCGATGTGCTTGGTCGATTGAGATACGAGGTTAATCCCGAATTTGAAAAGCTTCTTCAAAATGACTTACTAAACTTATTTGTTCATACTGGCGATGATATGAACTTCTTATCATTTGGATTAAACGACAAGTGTTTGTTCTTGCGTTTATTTACCAATACCGGCGAGAATGATAGCAGATTCACGGCGTGTACCAGTTCCAGTGCGCTTAAGTGGGGAAAAGAACTATTCGAGAATTTTCGGGAGAACTCAACACTGATAACAGAATTATAATGGAGTGCAAATACACAACACAAGCAAAAACTAAAGAATTTCTCAGGAAATTGAAATAATTATTTGATGCTTGTCTTTCATTGCAGATAATGGTAGTTCTCTGCAATATATGATGTTTGAAAATTCCAGACCATAGTATTATAGTGAAGCTGATGAATGTAAGGGCGGTTTAGGTTAAGTAAAAACAAGTAGTGATAGAGTTTGCTGTCAGGATGGGGTTCTTGGCACTTAAACATAGATGGAGTAATTATAACTCCTGATACAGGTGGGGTGGATAAATGAATCAGCTAACAGAATGTCCAGAATGCAATGCACAAATGCACGAAGCGGATGAAAATAAACAGTACTGTCAAACATGCGGATATTGGACCGAAGTCGGAACTGCCAGACTTGATTCAGTTATGGTATTTGCATAAGGGGGGTCACTAGATGCGAGAAACAGGGCCATGTCTTGAACACAAGATAAGGTTCAAGAAACAAAGACTTGGAATGGAAATACTTTATTCCCATTCTCCTTGCAGGCCTCCTCTATCCGGTGATTCTTACAAGGGACGGGATATGTTCAGGGACAAAGAATCCAAAAACATAATGAGAAAGTTCAATAAGCTGTGGGATGAAGGCTAGCTTGATGCTGGCAATACTCGATAATAAAGATTAGTTGACATAAAAAAGTGACCTAGTAAATCAATAAGATAAGAAAGGAGCTACATCATGTGCTACTGGATTAAATTCTTGGAAGATGAGAAGAAAAAGGTGTTTAGAGAAGTTCCCGTACACGCAGATACAGAAAGTGAAGCTATGTTTCTGTTCAGGCATGAATTCCCAAAAATCACTCACTTTGAACTGATGCGACCCTGAAGTACTTACGAATAGGTTAAAAGTAATGAGCATCGTACACTGGCAAACGATGCCCTAAATGTACCCAGTCTTCACCGCACAATTTCTTATGTACGTGGTGTAATAGAAATTCAACGAACCTTCAATAAAATTTTAATATAACTTTGGATTTAGCACATTTCTGTACCCAAATGCAGAAAGTGATTCCAAACATACTTCAAAGCGATGCAATCATAACATTGATATTTTCTATACCTACATTCTATATTTTATAAAAGACCGGTTCTCCCTTTTATTCTACTTTATGTTCAGTAAAAACTTTCAAGAACCATGTTGCTTTACCTTTTTTATTTAATTGTTGCTAAAGAGTATGTTCTGCATTATTCCTAAAAAGTAGACCCTATTAAGGATGTGATAATATGGTAAAGAAAGATATCCTCAACTCTATATGTTCCTCGGAAGTAAGAAAAAACATACTCCTTTTATTGAATGACGGACCTGCAGACAGGGAAGCCATAAGAAATAACTTGGATGTAACTATACAAACTTTAGTACCACATATGAATACGCTAGAAGATAACTACTTGGTTATCAAAACAGAAGATATCTATACACTAACATCCATGGGAAGAGCAATTGTTAATGAGGTTATTCCTCTGTTAGACATGATTGATTTCTTTGAAAAAGACATTGAGTACTGGGGAACTCATGACCTTGATTTTATCCCGCCACATCTTGTGAAAAGAATAAATGAATTTGGGTCATGCGCTCGAATAGAAGTACCCTTGTCAAAGGTATATGAAGCAGAGGATATTTTCATTGAACAAGCGAAGGATACAAAGTTGTATTCTTTTATTACTTCGTTTGTGTTTCCAAACTTCAAAGAAATATTGATTGATTTGGCTGCAAATGATACCGATATATTAATAATCATTTCAAATGAGCTTTATCAAAAAATCTTATCTGATTTCAAGGAAGACCTTGAGTACATCCTGCAACTACCGAAACTTAAAATCTATGTGTACAATCAAAACTTCAAAATAATGTCATTTACACTCACTGACCATAATTTCTTACTAAGGCTGTTAACACTGGAAGGCGACTATGACCATAAGAGGGTTATTTGTGCGAGTGACCAAGCACTTAAGTGGGGAAATGACCTATTCGAGTATTATCTAAATAATTCTATAGAAATAACCCAAGCTTAAACATCTTTGTTCCCTTTTTTGGCTAATTGAACATGAGATTTTTATATTTAAGTTATGTTTTCAATTACAATTGGAATTACTGATATGGAACAATAATTCCATTGAATTTCTTTATTGAACTTAATTATAACTTGAGAAGCATTTACTCCTCATTGATTTCCAAATAAGATAATGTATGGTTGTCAAATAATTTGATAGCTTGTGATTTAAGATAGGCTTTTGAATTTAAACACGGTTTAGGTTAAGTAAAAACATGTAGTTTCTAGGAAGAGTCAGAATGGGGGTCTCAGCAATCGTGTTGAGAAAGAATTCCTGATACAAGTGGAGGGAATACTTGAAGCAATTAAATGAATGTCCTGAGTGTAAAACATGTCTGCGTGACCTTTACCAGAATATACAGCATTGTGCAATATGTGGATACTGGACCCGTAAGGGAACAGCCAGAATGGATTCTTTAATGGTATTTGCATAAGGGTGGTAATATGCCAAATCAGGAACGGAAATTCTGTTCAAAGTGTAAAGAGGCATTCAAGGAGATTCTGTTGGGAACAGACATAATCTACCAGTGTTTAAGTTGTGGGTCTTATTTTTCCCCCGACGATGGAATGCGTATTGAATTGTAACTTTAAGGATATTGCTTAGGAATTACAAGTCAGATACTCAATACAGAATAAGGAAATTCTGCACTCATAAACTTTTGTGCTTATTTTGAATAGTATTAAATATTATCGCCAACATATGAAAATTAGAGAGTGAACATGTTGAAGAAACTATTACTCGAGGTTATATTTGCTTCTGAAAAGAGAAAAAATGTACTTCTACTATTAAATGACGGTCCTAAAGAAATGGAATATCTCCTTGATTCATTAGAAACAACCAGACATGCATTGCTTCCACAGATTAAGATATTAGAAGAGCACTATCTGATAGCTAACGTCAAGGATAAGTGTGAATTAACAACAATTGGAGAAGTAATTGTTGATGATATGATTCCTTTGCTAAGAACTATCAATGTATTTGACGATGCAATTGACTACTGGGGAACACATAATAAAGATTTCATTCCAGACTATCTTTTTGCTAGAATTGCTGAACTTGGTGGATGTACTACAATTGAAACTCCAATACATGAAGCATTTGAGGAAGACAAGTATTTTATGCAAGAAGTAAATCGAACAAAATCTCTCTGGATGGTTACTTCATTTCTATATCCTGATTACAAAACAACGTTAACATATTTGCTTTCAAAGGGCGTTGATATTAGAATTGTTATTTCAAGAGGGTTATATGAAAAACTTCTATTAGATAATTTTGAAGATTTCAAGTACTTTATACAGGAAACCGCTATTGAAATATACCAACACAAAGATACTTTTGATATGTTGTCTTTTTCACTCTCACATCATGCCATCATGATGAGACTTTTAACAAACCAAGGAATGTATGATAATAAAAGGTTACTATGTGAAAGCGAAAGTGTACATAAATGGGGAAAAGACCTGTTTGAACATTACTTGAAGGATTCAACACTGATAACTAGTCTTGACTGACTCTATATAATGGAATTTAATGGAATTCATGCTAAATTTAGTTTATTTTTATATGTCGGTGACTGATATAGACCGATTCAGGTAAAACTCAAAAAGAGCCTTACACCACTCAATCGAAGATGGGCTGCAACATATCAACTGTTTGCTGTCAAATTCGAGATTCCTTTTTAAAAGTCTCAGGAATACACTATATTCGTTATACGCAATTGATAGAAAAGGCATCTCTGCTTGTGATAAAAAAATCTTGATTTTACCTGTTTGCATCAATTCCTTGAATTCTTCTGTGTAATCACTTTTTATTTTATCAATTACCTCCTTGCTGAAAATCAGAGATATTTCCACACCGTTCTCTATATATTCGGAATACAAGGAGAAGAAATTGGGATAAAGAAATGTTGCTATACGATTCATATAATTTGATGCTTTGGTTTTTTCATGAAACTTCATGTTTACTTCATAAATTTCAGAGAAACTGGGTTCTAAAATAGCACAGGATTTAAGGTCACTCAATCTTTTGAGTAGAGATGATGGAATAAAATCCAGTTCACGGGTCCCCCAATAATCTATATTTGTATCAAGAACATCGATACTACTAAGTAAAGGTGTCATATTATCAACCAACAGTTTTCCGATGGTTGTTAATGTATAAGTGCCGTTTTGTGAAATGATTAAATGGTTATCTTCTAATATTTTCATTTGAGGAATTAAAGCTGGTCGGCTTGTCCCCAACGTATCGAGAATTACATCCGCACTTTGAGGTCCATTATTCAATAACTTAAGCACATTCTTTCGTTTATCAGATGCAAACATCACATCAAGTAATGGTTTCTTTACCAAAACCTCACCCCTTTAATTGAACTATCAATCCCAATCTAATTTATAAAACTAGTAATGCACCAGCTACTTTTAAAGTTTGATTTAGAACTAACGAAGGAATGGCGAGGCACTAAGAAGTGATGTTACCAATTTTAGTGCCTCGACCGAGGAGAGCTAAGGGTTTGGTGCTATTCGGTACTGGTATATGGTGTTAAGCTTTGTAAGTAGACCCCTGCCCTCAATCTTTAATAGATTTTATTATTACTTAACCAAAACCGTTCTTAATTTCGCTAACTAAGTTATAGTTTATTAGTAATTGATTTTTCAAAGGGATTAACTTCAGGGTCGTATCAGTTAAAAGTGACTGACGATAGCAATAAATAATATTAGTTCTTATTCAAGTTGCTTAGTTAACGCTGTTATCTACCTGATAGTGTAATTGTGGGTAATATACACTAAAGGAGCATTATATGAAGAAACCATTACTTGATGTTATATTCGCATCTGAAAAGAGAAAGGGTGCACTTCTTTCATTGAAGAACGGACCCACAGAAATAGAAACACTGCTTAATCATTTAAGTACGACAAGAGCAGCTCTGCTTCCACAAATCAGGATTCTGGAAGAGCATTATCTTGTTAAACAAACAGATAATGCTTATGAGTTAACAGGTATTGGAGAATTAATAATTAATGAAATAATTCCTTTGCTGAATACTGTTGAACTCTTTGATGAAGAAATAGATTATTGGGGAACACATAATATTGAGTTCCTTCCTACTCAATTACTGAAAAATCTAAAATTGCTAAAAGAATGTAAACTTGTAAAACTATCTCTCCCAGAATCATACCAACTCAATCAAGATACTGTAAAAACAAGCTTTGAATCAGATTCATTCTTTGTAATTACTTCATTCTTCCATCCAAATTATCCGCAGGTATTTACTGAAATGGCTCAGAAAGGCGTTAAACTGAATATAATTGTCACAAAGCATGTGCTAGATATAATTCAGACAGGACATAATAAAATATTTGCAGGGCTTATTCAAAATCATTCTCTGAACTTGTATGTATATCCCGAAGAAATGGGTTTTCAAGTTATTGCATTTAACGATTACCTTCTGCTGCTACGCTTATTAACAAATGATGGAGACATCGACATAGACCATATGGTATGTTCAGGTACAGATGCACTTCAATGGGGGGAAGATATTTTTAAACACTATCTTAAAAACTCAACACAAATCACAGAACTATAACAATAATGTTCTTGCTGTGAGAAATTATTAATTTACGAGACAGTTTTATACGAGAAAAGCAGTCTTGGACTTACATTAAGAAGGTAGAATGAGGCACACGATAAACCACCATGCTTATGGTGCCTCTCTCCTTGCGAATCCGGGATGTCCCCACATCCCTTCAACCCCCACTCACTCAACCCGCATGGCTGAGAAGGCAGGATGAGACGCCTGATAAACCACCATAATTTAAGGCGTCTCTTTCCTTATACGTCCGAGATATTTCCCAATATCTCTCTTAAACTCCACTCCCAATAGCTTGTGAGCAACCCCATGCTCACAACTTCTAATAGGTTGTTTTTGCATATAACCAAACCGGATTTTAATCTAAGTAATGCTGTTATCTTTTGTTTGCGAACAATATTTTAACGGCGTTAAAAATTAAACCTGTATACTAAAATGGGTGAATGACAATATATATTCAACCTAACTTTTTTCCATAAAAGGGTATAATCAATCATTAGCGACTTCTACTCAAGTATACTTGTTAACAAGATTTATATGTTATAACTTCTAACTTTTTCTAATTCTGCTTTGGTTGTTCCTTTGAACAACATTAATACTGGGCGTGTTAAAATGAAGAGAGCATTACTCGATGTGATATTTGCTTCTGAAAAAAGAAAAAACGTATTATTGCTGTTACATGGCGGTCCTCAAGAAATGGAACCCCTTCTCAAATCGCTGGATACAACAAGACCATCTTTGCTTCCACAGATACGCATACTGGAAGAACATCATCTTATTAACCACTATGATAACACCTATGAGCTGACGACTATAGGGAATCTTATAGTTGATGAGATGTTTTCCCTAATGAGTACAATAGAAACCTTGGATACTGATATTCATTACTGGGGAACTCATCAACTTGACTTTATTCCACCTCACCTATTAAGTAAAATAGGTCAACTTAAGGATTGTAAGATAAGAACTCCTTCTTTTCCAGATTTATATAAATTAAATGATGAAATTCTGGAAACATCTCCAAGTTCTTCAGTGCATTATAAGATTGCAACGTTTTTCCATCCTTTATTCCCTGATTTATTCTCAAAAATGATAGCAAACAACGTCAATGTTTATATGATACTATCCCAACCTGTCATTGATAAATTAAGAACTGACCACTCTGCACTGTTCGATGAGGTTATGAAGAGTGAGTTGTTCAATTTGTTCGTATATCCCGAACAATTAAACCTCATGGCTGCTGTACTTAACGATTACCATGTACTTATGCGACCACTAAAAAAGAATGGTGAATACGATAACACTTACGTCCTCTGTAGCAGTGAAGAATGTCTTGAATGGGGAAAAGAGTTTTTCCAATATTATATTCAAAACTCTATTCCTGTAACTCACATTTAGCTGCTACCTGAAGTAATTGCATGGTCTTCCATGCTTTCTGCTTTATCAAGTGCATCTATTAAAGATACCAGTTTCTCCGCCAGTAATCTACCTATTGTCGTTAACTCATATGTATCACTGTGACTTCTGATTAAGTGATAATCCTTTAGCAATTTCAGATGAGGACTTAGTGTCTGTGCTTGTACTCCCAATTGGGTACGCAGGGTACTCAGGTCTTTGTTTTCTTCTTTCAAGAGGATTAACGATTCTGTCCTTACTTCAGACTCGAAAAGGACTTCCATCAAGGATTTCTGTTTTATGGTTTTCCCCTCCTAATATGTAATTGCATCATAGGTATTGCTCATTTACCTCTGCAAAATACAAATACACGTTAGCTTAGTAAAATAAGATTTATTAAAATATAACTCAAATGAATTTATTTAATCAAATAAAATTTTGATGCGGCATTATATTATAATGCTATTATTGCTACATATTCATAAAGCCCTCCCAAAATTCACATATCTTTACCAGAAAATGCTATAACGCAGAAGTTTGTCCTGACACGTTTTGAACTTTGAGAAGTGCTTTGGGAGAGAACAATGAAATTCTCAAGGAATTATTTGTAATCTAGTACCCTTCCCCACATCATTGTTAAATATATTGAATTTAGTATATTTGTAATGCTGGTTTGCAATTATACCATTAGACTAATCTTATACTAAATATATATATATATATATATATATATATATGTATACATATATATAGATAACGATATTTAATTTACTATAAATATTAAGACTGCATCATAAAATGTAGTTCTGTCTGAAATTAGAATTTCCTGTTAGCAGAGTGATACAAATGATGAAGTCATTGATTGATGTTGTGTTCATGTCAGAGAAGAGAAAGGACGTTCTGCTGTTACTACAGGATGGAACAAAGGAAATGAAAGTTATTCTCGAAACTCTTAATACAACCAGACAAGCACTTCTTCCTCAGATAAGGATTCTGGAGGAACATCATCTGGTTACTGATTCTGATGATACCTATGAACTAACAACTATCGGAAAGCTGATAGTTAATGATATGGTTTCTGTTTTAAGTATTCTTAATGTTTTTGATGTAGACGTTGATTACTGGGGAACACGTAACCTTGATTTCATTCCTTCTCATCTTTTACGAAGATGAATGAACTTGGGAAAGGCACAACAATAATACCCCCCATCACAGACATTTATAATGTACATGATAGATTTTATGAGCGGTCTAAAAAGGGTACAGTTCATTCTGTAATTACAACAACTTTCTATCCTCATTTCCCTAAGCTATTACATGAACTTCTTCCAAAAAACATACATGCGAATGTTATAGTAAGCTGTGAATTGTTTGACAAATTAAGAACTGAACATAGAACAGAGATTGTGAAATTTCTTGATAATGAGCTAATTCATTTATTTGTTTATCCTAAAAATATGGGATTATTATCTTTTTTATATAATGAATACTGCATCATGCTTAGCCCATTAACTAATAAAGGAGACTTTGATAACAAACATATTGAATACTGCAATCAAGGTGCTCGTAATTGGGGAAAAGAATTATTTGAACATTATTTGAATGAATCGAGACCTATAACAGAACTCTAGTCAAACTATTCATTAAATAAGATTATTTCCAGCATGAGGATTTCTACAGAGTCGGCACTTTGTCTACTTAAGTTATTTAATCGAATATATTTTTGACAACATAATAGTAGTCAATCATCTCAGAATATTCGGCTTTTTGACTTGTGGTGCATTATTAGAAGACGTTACATTATTTGGAATATCTGATTGCTTGAGCACGACCTTGTTGATTGATGAATATTTCTTTGACATAATTCGGATTCCACGATTTTTCACTAAATAGAAGCCCGCTTCTCTGATTTCCTCAAATGTGGCTTTCCGATAGAGGTGTTCTTTCAACAATGTCGAGGATATAGTTCTTGCGAAAATATCAATATTTTCACCGGATTCAAAATTTAATTTTTTCTTCCAAGAGCTGATTGCATTTTTTTCAGCGGTCTTAATCAACACATCATATGGAATTATCTCATTTTCGAAGAAGCTTGATGTGAGATTTTTTCCTTCCCAGCTACAGAGATAATTGTATCTTTTGCCTTTGGATGTGGAGGGCAATTTTGTTTTGGGAGCCTTTGGAGTTTCAACTGGCCTTTGTTTCAGCCGAACTTGAAGATTGAAATTTTGACTTTGCAATTTCTTAATTTGGTCAAGTGATTCAAAGTATTTCTCTTCGTAGTCAATTTCATCGTCTGTTGATTGATGATTGTCGTCCTCGTCAGCGAAATCTCGCAATGATGAATTTGAATCCACGTATTCTTTGATGGTATCGAAAACGGTTTGAACTTGAACATCACCCATGTTCCCGAAAAAATACTTCAATTTGTCAGGGTTATTCAATATTTCGGAAAGAAACATCTCTCTGTCTCTTGCTTGCCGAGCTTTGTATTTATCCCGATATAGAAAAGGGTTGAGCGCATGTTGCCGTCCGATGTTGGATATTTTATAAATGAAATTGGGACTATCATTGAGTTTGAGTTTTTCTATATAATTGTATTTTTTACCGGAATATCTGCTCAAAAGCACCCTGAATGAATTGTAATTATCATATTGTATGCCGTCAAATATTTCTCTCCCACGAAGTGGTCTATCAGCCTCATTTAAAAATTTCAATATCCTTCCTTTAATAAGACAGTCATTTGAATTAGAATTAATATTACAGGCAGTTCCGCTGGTTTGATTTTCAGTATGGGTGTTATCAGCTATCATAATTTTTGCTTTTCTTTGAGTGTGGCATTTTTAAATATTTTATATGTTAACAAATATATGTTAACAACTATATAAAAATAATTGCTTGAGTGTAAATTTTGTAATTAAGTTTTCTATATTTCAGGAAATGAAATTATTGAAATTAATGAAAAAGGTTAACTTTAAAAATGAACTGATATTAATGATTTCATTATAGAGTTACTGATTTGATAGTGCTATATCTACCAGTGGTTATCGTCCAGAATCCTTTGAGAGCAAATATCCGGCTGTTTTATGGATGGAATTGTATAGATTCATACTTTATATCGGCTACAACATAATAACGCTTATTCGCCCTTAAACAGTGTTTAGACAAAGTTTTACTTTATGTGTAACTTTAGAATAATTTTATTTTTTGTTAGACTGTATAAATTTTCTTACTCACTTTGCAAATTTACAAAAACTTTCGTATGTCTTTACCTTCTATCGAATTTACCAACAGTCTAAACTTTTTGTGTAGTTACGTGCCTATATAATAGTAGTAATAATATATACTACATACTATAAGAATATTAAATCGGTATTATTTTTAAATATTTGAATTGGAACTGTGGATATAAAATAGCGCAAGGTTCCTAGAAAGTTGGTCTTGGTATCCGCATATACTCACTGATTCATCTTTTTACAGGGTTACAAGGAATTGATATTATTACATATGGGTTCTACACCCGAATGTATACGGGCAGTTTTGAAACAGACTCAATAAATATATGTAATACATTACAAGAAGTTCCACTAAATGCATAGAATAATTTTAAATGTTTGGTTTATTCCCTACGAATATACAGGAAGATAGATACATAATATATTTAATACAAACAGCCATATATCATCATTAACGGTGTTAATACATTTAACGCATCGGTTTTTAAATAATAGTATCTGTCTGATTATGTCAATCGAAGCAATTGAAAGAGGGTTTGTCTGGAAGCTGCATGTGATTAAAAGACAATCAATGACGGCATTTAAACTTATTTTAGGCAGTCTTGCTATTCATCGTTGGGTCAGAGTAGCAGATAATCACATCACCCATATGAGCGATGAAGCATTAAAGGACGTCCTGAGGCTTTACAACGAGAACTTTCCAGAGATAAACGAAAAAAGGTTCACAATGTACGCACGTTCTTTTAAAAAGACGACCTATGTATATAAGGACAATGATGAAGTTAAGGGCTACTGTCTTTATTACGTAACATCTCCCTTATCATCCTTAGGGCTAAAGAAAACCGCTACACTTTATTCATTTACAGTTGATAGTAGGTGCCGAGGGCAAGGTATCGGGACCAATCTTTTGCAGAACAGCATACATGAGATGCGATTAAATCGCATTGACCGTATTAAATTGTATGTTGATTCAGATAATATAGCAGCAATAAATCTTTATCAAAAAGTGGGTTTTGAGGTGAAAGAAGAAGTAATGGATATATGCGGTCTTGGTAAAAAATGTTATGAAATGGAAATAAAGTTTGATAAGAAATCCCAAGCTGGTTCTGACCTATCTGGTAACCCATTTATGGTTACATAAACAGCACATAAGATGCTGTTGCGCCATACATGTTAAAACTCTTAATCATATATGATTTTTAAAAAGATTTACTAAATCTTTGATAGAGCAGATTCATTAAAACCTAAATATATCAAAGGCGTATAAGAAAGTATTATGAAAACAAAAACGTTAACATTTATCATCCTTTTCACATTCATCCTTGGTCTTGGATGTGTTTCTGAGGATAATGTCCAGACAATTGATGAAGTTGTTAAACTTGCAGAGTCAATTGCTGATGACAATCAAATAGCAGAGAAAAATCAACCCACACATGATAATCAAAAACCAGACCTGCCATTTGGAGAAAACACATCTGATGATACTATCCGCATAGGTGCTTTCAATATCCAAGTATTCGGAGTCTCAAAAGCCGACAAGCCGGAAGTAATGAATATCCTTGCTGACATCGTCAGGACCTACGATGTTGTTGCCATACAGGAAATCAGGGATAAATCCCAAACTGCTCTTCCTGAACTCATAGATTTGGTAAACTCTGATGGTTCTGAATATGATTATGTTGTAAGTGAAAGACTTGGACGGACAATCTCCAAGGAACAGTACGCTTACGTCTATAACACTCAAAATGTAGCTGTAAATGATGCCTATACCTATCCTGAACCTGATGGAACTGACCCCTTCCACAGACAACCCTATATCGTTTCCATAGAAGCCCTGCAGGGCAATTATGATGCAACTCTTATTGTGATTCACACAGACCCAGACGAAGCCACGCAAGAGATAAACGGACTTGATGATGTGTTATCCTATGCGCAGTCAAAGAATCCGGAGGAAGGTGATTTTATCATCATGGGAGACCTGAATGCAGATGGCAGCTATTTTGATGAGGACGGAACATCAGACCTTGATGCATACCAGTGGGTTATTGATGATACTGTAGATACAACTACAAAGTCAACTGATTACACTTATGACAGGATAATTCTTACTGATGAAAGTGACCTTGCCGGTGAATCGGGTGTGTTTAGATATGACCTTGAGTATGGGCTAGATGAGGAACTTACTACTGATGTATCTGACCATTATCCTGTGTTTGTGGAGTTTACCACAATTAGAGATTTGGATTGATAAAAGTAGTATACCTTTAAATTATTTGATACCAATATTAAATCAAAATTATGTATAAGGGTTAATTTAATGTTAAATTTTGATGGAAATTTTCATGAAATCGATTTAACGACGTACATTCTAATTTATATGTTATTAGCAATAGCAGTAAATCTAATACAGTTTTTATCAAAAACAATGTTGTTGGATTGGCAATCTAAAAAGAAGCGTAGTGATTTAATAAAGGCTTTTAGGATTAACAAAAGAATAAAACCGCATATTGATGAATATGAAAAAATCAAGTGGTTTAACATCGACTTCAAAGGTTATGTCTATAGCAACATTGGGCTTCTATGTGGTTTTATTGTTCCTTCTTGCATTGTGATATTAGTGTTATATTTATATGAAACTACATACCAAATTGAGCTTTCAGATATATTAGCTTTAAATTTAATGACATATACGATAATAATTTCTTTTTTAGTGTCATTGATATCCTTTATTTTGATGGGACACATCGTCAAAAAAGCATTTAATAACAGTCTACTCTTAAAAAAACACGTTACGTACGCTAGTATACTGCGTGCCATCACCTACTATACATTAGGCATTTGCTTACTTAATTTTTCTTTCATGTTATTTTTATTGTATAACTGGAGGACGATGATTTATTCCTCTAGCTTCACTCAATTACTAGTTATTATTGCTTTTAGTATGGTAGCAGGTGTGATATTCTTAAGTTTCATTGCGAAGAAGTCTTACGAAAAAACAGTCAAAAATTTTATAAACGTGGATAAAGTGAGCACTTTCCCTTTTATGAACATTTTTACAAATGAAAATACTCAAATCTGTGGAACCGTGCTAGATATCTTTGATGACAAAATACTTACTTTGAAGGATGGATATATGGAGAGGATTATTTCATGGAATTCTGTACATATAATTGAGATAGATAATAAAATAAGAGAAGAACATGAAGACCAGACCCATCTAGATAGTTTTTATCAACCAAGTTCGAATTTGCATGGATTACCTTCAAGAAATGATAGTGCTGGTTATAATTAATTCTTGAAATAAGATGTCGATTCAACCTGCCTGTAAAGATAACTAAGCAGACTGAGAACATCTAATGCATCTTCCAGTAAAGCTCAGGTTCATGTCCCTGCGGATTCCTAATTGCTTTCATGAGGCCTGTACAAAGATGCATCAATCCCTCCTGCTCATTGCGTTGCGTTTCAGTCTCCTGTTTGTTAAGTTTGAGGCAACCATTGGGTGAGAGAGCTGCACCCATTAGTGCAGCACCGTGCTTATCCATCTCTGCTTTTTCGCTTACACATTTGTCAAAGGACTTACAGCATTCGAAAACAGCATGGAAGTACAACCCATCATTGAAAAGCTTGAACGCATGCTTTCGTATTTCAGGATGATAATTTCGAGAATTAAATATTGAAGCATCCTCTGTGATTTTAGACTTAAGAACAGGCTCTATATGTGAATTATGAACCATCTTCCCATCTTTGTTTACTCTTAGCTGGTAGTAGCTTAGCACTTCATTAACTTCACCCAGTACAACTGAGAGTTCATCCCTATTCTGAAAGAACTCTTCAGGGCTGCAAAGTTGCTCAATCGCTTTCAATATTTCAAAGTAACCATTTTTCGTTTGTATTTGTTTTAGGTGTTCATTAACAAAGCGCCACTTTGTAGTCCCATCATGTCGTATGTTCACATAACCGATTTTATGGAAAAAACTTGTAATATCCGTGCCGGTATACCGGTTACCAATGATTTTTGATAGCTGTTCAAGAGCAGAATCCGATAAGTTATTCATGTTATCATATACCTGATTATCTTACTTCAGTTTATACAAGAGTCTGAAATCCTCATATTCTACACTAACAGTGCCTGCGGACCAAGGTAGATGCTGTCCACACAAGTGACCGAAGTCCTCAGTGTCCACATCATCCACAACGTCCGTCACTGATACGGCTGCATACTCCACTTGAAACTTTTTTGATGAAGTCAGATTTCACCGTAGACGCACCAAATGTGTAGAGGCAGGTGCATGGTATGGAGAAAGGCATTATTTCTTCATATTGCTCGTCATTTTCAATTATGTTCATCCTCAGAGGTACAAATCTGTTTAATACAGGATTGAATGAAAAATGGTAAATACATAATCAAATAATTTGGCACTATGAGTGAGCTGAAAATGGCAAAGGACATTAATGATGGTACCTTCAAATCTACATTTACAAAAGTCTATTTCTTGCCCTTTATTTTCTTCTGTTTTGTCTCAGTAGTTCTTGCTCATTTTAATATAGGGTCATCAGACCTGACCAGCGCACAATACCTCATAAGTGCCCTAGTGCAGGGAGAAGCCGCAATACTCGCAATCATAATATCAGTGACCATCTTTGCTGTGAGTACTTCTCAAACATACTCGCCAAGAATTGTTGATATTTTCTTGGACAAGGACCGAGTTCCACATTTCTGGTCACTTTTAACAATTTATATTTTTGCGTTAATATACGGAACATTTGTACTGAAGTTCCTAAAAGCTGAGAACGCATATGACCCATCAAACTTACAAACAAGCGTTTGGATAGCATGTTTCTTAGGCTTAATAGCCATAATGTCATTGATTAAATACATCCCAAACATACTAACGACTCTAAAGCCATCTAATATTATGGAAACTTTGTCTAATGAAATAGAAATTAATGATGTTTTTGACCAGAGCATAGAACATTGCCTAACTAGGTCAATAGAATACGATTATCCCCTACCAAAAAACAGTGTTGTGAGACCAATACTTGACATAATAAGTTCATCAATTGTTAACAACAATAACGAAATAGCCAGCAATGGAATAGATGCAATTGAAAAAAAGGTAAGACAAATTATAAAATACCAACAACTAGAAGCTGAACAATCTAGTGAACTGTTACAAATGTTTCGTGAAAAATACTTCAATATTGGACATTTTTGTATTGAAAGGAATAATTTCGAAGTGTTGGCCCAAGTAGTAAAATCAATGGTATTTTTAGAAGCAACATTATTTGAAGTTCAACAAAAAACTGAAATAGTAAAGCAATTAGTCGCCAAATTTGAAAATTTAGCAATAACATCCATTGAAAAAGATAATGAATTTATGTTGATTCAAATATTAGAATCAATTACGACATTAGGAACTATGATATATCCGTTTGATAACAATGATGATGTTTCAATAAATGTAATAGATTCAATAAAAAGTATTCGTACATATGCAGCTAATGCGAATAAATATGTTTTAGATACCAAAGCCATAGTTACACTTGGTATTTTTGGATGCAATTTACTTAGAATAAAATATAAGGCTCACATTGCAGAAAAATTACGAGTAACTTTAGAGTATTTTGGAACACATGCATTTAGAACTAGGAATGGAATGGCAGGCTTTCATTCTGTAGAACGTATGTTAATAATTATGCAGTTGCTCAGCGACATGCAAAAAGATGTTTCAGATTATAACGATTCTCTGGACAAGATAATCAAAATCGCAATCGATAACAGA
Organism: Methanolobus halotolerans; assembly: GCF_004745425.1. Taxonomy (GTDB): domain Archaea; phylum Halobacteriota; class Methanosarcinia; order Methanosarcinales; family Methanosarcinaceae; genus Methanolobus; species Methanolobus halotolerans. Next base: position 123,221 of record NZ_PGGK01000005.1, read on the forward strand.
TTTTATCCACAGGTAGTTGAGATAAGTAAAATAATACCAAATTACCCAGCTGCCACTGTAAAATTAAAAGCTGAATTGAGAGAAGACGGAAGAAGCTATCTTATCAATGATGTTATTCATTTCTAGGTACTCACACACTCACTAATGCTAAAATAAGCTATGAATTTAAATGCTTTAGCTGTTTAGATGACGTCTGTGTACTACTTTTACTTTCACTGTACTTGGTGGACCACCATATATGCTGAAGTCAAATAACTATTTATGGAACCTGATAAAGCCATATTCTGTGACCATTACAAGCACCGTATGCGAAAACAAACCAGAGAAAAAAGAAAAAAGAGCTCTAAGAACCGATGAAAGCACCGTTCAGATTACTCCTTGCACAGTGATATGATAGTCATTTGGGTCTATCACCTTTTGATAATTGAGTTGTGAATCGATTTCTGATTTGATAGATTCATTTGTTTCTTCGGTCACATTGACTACGAACCCTACAATTTTGTCACAGTACTGAGAATATTCTGACATCTGACTAAGTAATGCTCTTTTTACTTGTGAGCCGCCCTTATACACTTTCATTTCAATACCAATAGAACCATTAATCACGAAGTCAATTCTATGTCTAGAATGACTTCTCTCATATTCGATATCATAACCATGCCTGTCAGTTAACACTTTCATGGCCTGTTCCAAATCTTGCTGATAATCCTTCTCAATTTTCCTTTTTCCATATCGAAGTTGAACTTCATTTTCTAAAAAATTAATTATATTATCAAATTCTACGCCCCTTGCAAGAATTTGTTGCCGACGACGTTCTTCCTTTTTCTTTATTCGCATTTTACGATATTTGAATACAGAGTGAATTGAAATAATAACAATAATCCCAACTATTAATGTTATCAGAAAAATGTAAATTGGTGACAAAGAAATGAAAGCATTGTATAATGGCAAAAGATATTGTGTGTAAATAAAATACGTGCCAACAATTACAAACATAATTGCAACTGCTACAGGGTCAATTTCTTCATCTTTCGATTTTCGTTTTCTTCTAGCCGCCATCCTTCAACCTCAAAAGCTTAGACCTTAAAAGGAATATATGTTAATTGTATATATACTTCACATGTTTATGATGTAACAAGAAAATGAACAATCAAATTTGTAAATGGTATAGCTTATGGAGGAGCAATTTTCATGCCCAATGTCCCAAATTTAACTCGAAGAAAAGTTCTTGCACTCTCCCAGTTCTATGATTACATGAACCAAAATGAAAACACTCATGAGATATACATATTGAACAGAGCGAAAACCATTGAGAATGCTGACCAATTGTTCCATCTTATCGTAGATGATGAAGGCAACATTCTGAAATGGAAAGGTGCATCAAGGATAAAGCGATTTTTCCAGGATACTGACTACTGGACACCTGAAGTGAAGGAAGAATTGCACAACCTGATAAAGCAGTTATCAGAGAATCCATTGAACAATAAAGAAATTGTTACGCAATTAACTGATTACAACGGTATTTCGTTCCCCATAGCCTCAACACTTGCATTTTTCTTCAGTAAACAAAGTTGCCCCATCATTGACGTACGAGCCGTTAAAACATTACGGGAACATGGACATCATGCGAAAGACAGGTACGATTGGGACGCTTATTTCAATATATGCTACAAGCTTAAAATCGAGTTAAATGTTTCCTTCCGTGAGCTAGATAAAGCCCTCTGGATATATCCAAATGTCGAAGATTACCTTGAGAAATGCAAAGTATTGCGTGAACTTGGGATTGCTTCACAAAAAGAGTAGATTATATAATTTAATTATGACTATCTTATGGGTTTAATCTAGTAGATTTATATAGTATATATTCCAATTAATTAGCATCATTGTGGCATGCTTGATTACTACTGTATTGTTAAATCCGATAACTTCATTGAGTGCTTTGATTTGTGTTTTGATGAGCGCTTCTATAAGCGTTTCAATAAACATTTCACTAAGCTTTTCAGTTGCTATTTGCTTGTCAATAGTGATGGTGATTAGTATGAAGTTACATACACGGAGACAAAAGTCAGTGACGGGGACAGGAATAACATGGAAAAGTATCTTAGGGGCAAGTAGCTCGGTAGAGCTTTTTGATGTTATTGATTTACACTACAGTAGGAAAGAGCACCCCTAAGATATAGGAGGGTTCGAATCCCTCCCTTGCCCTCTTTTATCCAAGAGTCTCTTGTAAATCACAGTGTAATCTTGGACACATATTTTTTATATTGTAGGTGTTGATTTTATTTATGGAAGACACAAGAAATACTTACGAGTTCTTTTTATCAGAACTATCCCTAAATGAGAATTCAGAAGTTGGTTACCTTATTGAATTAATGAGAGCCATAAACCACATAAAAGAAATAAATAGACTATCGATGTTGTTATCAACTCCTGATTCATTAGATGAAGATGAAGCCGATTATTTTGATATTATGGTTGATTCAACAAGAACATTTGTGTTTAATCTGACTGCTGCACAATTGAGAGAAGCACTAAAGCTTTTCCATAGTTTCACAAAAACATCCATGTACACCGATTTTCGAAAGAATGCAACTACTGAGCAAGTAAAAGTCATCTCTAGTTTGGAAGAATATGTCAATGAGTTCACTCATAAAAGAGGATTGCTGTATGAAACCCTTAAACCTCTCAGGGACAAGGTGTTTCATTATGATGCAAAAGCGGCTTCAGAATGGGGGTTACAAAAGATGGAAGAAGAAAAAGATGAAAAACCGCCATATTACTCAGTTTCATTAGAAAAATTGGAGTTCGGCTTGGGAAATGAGTATGATACACATCTTTTTAGTAAATACTTAGTCTTCGGAACAAAGGGGTTATATTCATTGATGGAAGCTCAAAGACAGGTATATGAGATAAATAATCTGCTAGTAATACTCACTAATTATTTTGTAGATTTCTTGATGGCAAAGTCTAATATCCCTTCCAATAGGGACTTTACTTGGGCGCTAAAATATAGATATGGCTTTAGAAAAGATGATACATGAAGTATTCAGTGAACCACGAATATTTCTGACCACTATTCAAACTTTATAGTTATGCTATCTATGTTATACAGAGGATGATGTTGTTGCGATAATAAAATGGAGAAATGTTATGACAACAAGATACTTGAACCCTAACAACCTCGAATCGATGAAGACTGGATAGGAAAAAACGCAGCATTCGAATGCCCTGTATGTGGCAACACTTTCATCATGAGTGGACTGCTACATCGAAAGGGAAGACAATGCACGAAATGTGGCAAATCAACCGGATACTGCACGGGTGGTAAAGATTTAGGTGGTACTGCTTATATAGAGTGGTGATTCTCAATAGATGAGATATCATTATCCAACAACAGAGCTGACCATTGCTGTGGTCAACTTTTCACTATTATCCTGAGCCTTTTTAATCCTTGTTTCAAGTTCGCCACATAAAGCCATGAGCTGGTCAACTTTGGCTACAATGCGCATTTGCTCTTCAAGTGGTGGAAGTGGAATAAGTATTTGCCCAAATGCTTTACCAGATATTTCTTTAAAAGTAGTGCCGGAGGCAGCATTCTCAATTTCCTCAACAGCGAATTTTAAAAAATAATAGATATATTCATTCATTTCCATTTTATGTGGCACACAAGACTTGAATCCTTGATTTGTGCATATATCGTTTTGTGCAATTGCCACATATCCAATAGGTGCACGACTTGAAAAAAGAACAGTCCCTGCGGGCATCAACTGGGCAGAGCTATTTTTTAAGCCCAATTCAGTGATATCTCTTCTACCTTTGCTTACATACTTTTGTTTATAATTGTACAAATCAGCAGGTGTTAACCAATGTATTCCATCATCGCAAAAGTACTCATCATTACTGGTTTTAGGTGTTCCACCACCTACAATTCTACCTACATCTCCTAATTTAAACCACGCCCATGTCTCGGGGACACTATAAGGCATCTCACCATCAACAATTAATAAGGATGGATTTTTTCCTTTTATCTTTTCCAACAACACATATGCAGGCTCATCATTCGGGTCCTGTGGTACAAGCTTACCCTGTACCGCAAGCTGCAATATCACCTGCTTGAGCTTCTCCACATTATCGAGATTATCATAAAGCAAATCAAAGTTATCACAAACAAGCATCCATTGTTCTGCAAATTCTTCAGGGCTGCCGGCATCGAGCATATTGCTGAGTGCTGAATTGTTTAACTGAATGCGGCTTTGATACTTTGTTTGTTGGAGTGATTCAAGTTGGTCGCATAGTTCCATGAGTTGGTCAACTTTAATGACTATGCGCTTTTGTTCTTCGAGAGGTGGGAGCGGTGCTAAAGTATGAATTATTTTTACTCTAGAAATGTTTGGTTGTGCTCCCCCTGCACCTTGATTTGTAAAATGTTTCCTGTAAGCTTTTAATATTAAAAATAAATACTCATTGAAGAATCCATCAAAACAAGTACATGCACAAACTGCTTGATTTGTGGTGGCTGTCGATTTAAGTATGGCAACTTTTCCAATTGTTGCACCATACATTGCAATAAGCACATCTTCAGGCTTATTTAGACGTAAAGAGCATTCTTTTAATGCTAATTCATTTATTTGTTCATCAGATTCGGTAATATATCGATTGTTAAGTTCTCCAGATTTAAACCAATTAATAGAGCCGTCATAATATTCTGATTTTTTTCTATTCGGAGTTGCTCCTGCTCCCCAGTCTCCTATTTCCCCTAATCGAACCCATTCCCAAGTTTCTGGAATGTCAAAAAGAAATTTGTTAATTTTTACCGGTGGTAAAGCCTTTGTTTTTCGTATTTGTTTTTTGTCAACCAACCTTTCCTTTTCAGCCTTAATCCGTTTCAGCAAAATTTGTGCAGGCTCATCTTCGGGATTCTGTGGCACAAGCTTACCCTGTATTGCCATCTGCAATATCATCTCACGTAACTTCTGAATACCATTTGGAGATTCAGAGAGAAGGGAGAAGTTCTCAAAGAAAGTTTCAGCATTCATGCACTTTTACCCTCAAGAGCTGCCATGAGTTCTGCTTTCAGGGTGTTGCGGGTTTTGGAGATGTCTGAGAGGAGGGATTTGTATTTTGCAAGTAGCTCTTCAGGGTCACCGTGGTCAATATCTTCCACATTGGGGTTTTTGATGTCGAGGTTGTAATTGTTTGCTTTGATATCGTCTATTGTGACCTTCCAAGCAAGTTCGTTTTCCTCACGGTTGTTCCACCATGCTTTTTCTGGTTCAAACTCCTGAATTTTCATAGGTTTCGTTTTGGAATAGGATTTGTAGCCATCGGGGTATGGGTGTTCGTAGTACCATATCTCTTTAGTAGGTTCTCCTTTAGTGAAGAACAAGAGATTTGTCTTAATGCCTGTATAGGGGTTGAACACGCCGTTTGGAAGGCGCACAATGGTGTGGAGGTTGCATTCATTGAGCAATTTCTCTTTTATACGGGTCTTGACACCTTCACCAAACAGTGTACCGTCAGGAAGGACAATTGCACCACGTCCACCGTCCTTGAGCAGATGGGTAATAAGCACAAGGAAAAGGTCGGCTGTTTCTCTTGTCTGCAAATTAGAAGGGAATCCGGTTTCAATACCGTCTTCTTCAGTTCCACCGAATGGAGGATTGGTGATAATCACATCAACACGGTCAGATGGCTTATAGTCCCTTAGTGGTCTTGCAAGTGAATTATCATGATGAATCTGTGAAGGCACTTCAATACCATGCAGGAGCATATTTGTGACACAAAGTAAGTGTGGTAGAGGCTTCTTCTCAATACCATTGATTGAATTCTGAAGTACCTTTTCGTCTTCAACGCTTTTGACCTGTCTGCGTAGATGTTCAATGGAGGAAGTAAGGAAGCCACCAGTACCACATGCAGGGTCAAGGAGCTTTTCACCAAGCTGAGGGTTGACCATCTGCACCATGAATTCTGTCACAGCACGGGGAGTGTAGAACTCACCAGCATTTCCAGCACTTTGTAGGTCTTTCAGTATCTTCTCGTACACATCTCCAAAAAGGTGCCTGTCTTCCGTACTGTTGAAATCTACATTATTAATTTTGTTAAGGACTTGGCGTATCAGAGTGCCATTCTTCATGTAATTATAAGAATCTTCGAAGACATCACGCACAACAAATCCACGTGGGTCTGAATCAGGTATAAACTGCACCTCTTTCAATGTTTTGAACAGGTCATTGTTAATAAAATCGAGTAATTCCTCGCCTGTAATGCCTTCCTCGTTGGCAGCCCAATTTCTCCAACGAAGACGTTCAGGAATAGATGATGTGTAACCATCATCCATAATTTCATATTCCTTTTCCCTGTCATCAAAGATTTTGAGAAACACCATCCAAGCCAACTGACTTATACGTTGTGCATCACCATCGACACCTGCATCCTTTCGCATTATGTTTTGTATACCTTTAATAGTAGTACTGAGTGCCATTTATTAAACCTACATTCTCTGTTTGAATTATGCCTCAGCCATGTATAACTGGGATTCCATGGCTCTTATGACTTCGAGGTAATTATCTTTTCCCCCGAACATGTTGATAATCTCTATCGGAGTGCCATACTGATTAATAGGTTCAACTTTGAGGACATCAAGACTCTCAAGATTCTCAATACCTTCATCTGAGTACTTATCCAGTAATGCATCAAGGACAGTGCGAGCTTTTTCACCGTATTTGGCAAAATATCCACTACTTTTAAGCTTGTTTGCTCTCTCACGCCTGCTCAAAGGTGGTTGGTCATAGACTACATGACAGATTAAGTCAAAGGGGTCATACTCCTTTCCAATCTCTTCAGCAAGGTCTTCCATTAACAGTCCTTTTTCAACAAACTCTCGTACTATCAACTGCTTTTTGTCGGCTTCACTCCAATATTTCAAGAAAGAATCAATAGAAGCAAACTCATTCAAAACAGTCTTTTTTGTGTAATCAGTCAATGACTCGGTTATCAGTTTGCCATCTGGGCCATAATACTGTTTGCGGACAGCGACAACCTTAGCATCAACATCATCAACCATATACGGCTTAAGCTTATTACCAATTAATTTAGGTTTAAACTCTTTTACGCTTCCACCCTCATAAACTTCTTCAGCATCACCATCAAAATCAGGGTCTGCAAAATTGTCTGTTGCTTTTTTGAAGTCAATTATGGTAAAATACAGCTTACCGAATTCTTCATTGATACGAGTACCACGTCCGATAATTTGCTTGAATTCGGTCATAGACTGTATACGCTTATCGAGAACTATTAGCTTACATGTCTGGATATCCACACCAGTACCTAGCAATTTTGAAGTCGTTGCGATGACTGGATACTTGCTCTCAGGCAGTGAGAAATTATCGACTTCAGCTTTGCCTTCGTTCTCATCACCAGTTATCCTCATGATATACTTGCTGTCCCTTGCAAGGTCTGGATTTTCATTGACCAAAGCTTTCCTCATTCGCTCAGCATGGTCAATATTCTCACAGAAAACGATAGTTTTCGAGAATCGGTCAGTTGATTTCAAGAATTCCGTTACTTCCCTGGCTACAAGTTGGGTTCGTTTATCAAGGATAATAGACCTGTCATAGTCCTTCTGATTGTAGATTCTGTCTTCAATGAGCCTGCCGTACTTATCAACTTTGTCTTTATCAGGTCTCCATCCCTGCAAATCTTTATCGATATCAATCCTGATGACCCTGTATGGTGCTAGGAATCCATCATCAATGCCCTGCTTGAGTGAATAGGTGTAGATAGGTTCACCGAAATAATGAATATTGGATATGGTCTCTGTCTCCTTAGGAGTGGCCGTAAGACCAATTTGAGTTGCTGATGAGAAATACTCTAAAATTTCTCTCCATGCAGAGTTCTCATCTGCACTTCCACGGTGACACTCGTCTACTATGATAAGGTCAAAGAAATCCGGTGAGAACTGCTTGTAGATGTTTTTATCTTCTTCAGTACCTGAAACCGCCTGATATAGTGCAAGATAGATTTCATAGGATTTGTCAACCTGCCTGTTCTTGACCTTGGTCATTGCTGAGCCAAATGGTTTAAAGTCATTCTTTTTAGTCTGGTTTATCAGTATATTGCGGTCAGCAAGGAACAGTATACGTTTCTTGGTTCGGGACTTCCACAATCGCCATATTATCTGGAAAGCGGTGTATGTTTTACCCGTCCCCGTAGCCATCACGAGTAGTATTCGGTCTTGGCCCTTGGCTATGGCTTCAATAGTCCTGTTGATAGCAATAGTTTGATAGTAACGAAGTTCTCTGCCATGGAATGAGTAGTAGTCTTGTGTGACGATTTTACGGTTCTCATCAGTAATTCCCTTCCAGTGACAATAGTATTCCCATAATTTAGCAGGCGATGGGAATTCATCCAATGCGAGCTCTTTTTCGACTTCATTAAACAATCCTGTTTTATCATGTTGCAGGAAAGCATCACCATTAGAACTGAATATAAAAGGAACATCAAGCATGTGTGCATAAGACAAAGCCTGTTGCATACCATCGCTCACAGCATGTTTGTTGTCTTTTGCTTCAACAACAGCTACAGGGATATTTTGTTTGTAGTAGAGTACATAGTCAGCACGCTTTCTTTCACCACGTGTGGTCTTCTGACCATGAACAATGACCCTGCCATTTGTGAGGTAGACTTCTTCACGGATTTGGGTATGAATATCCCATCCTGCAGCATTAATTGCTGGTGTGATGTATTTAGTACAGATGTCTCGTTCACTCAGCTCTTGTTTTTCAAGTTCATCCATACTCTACTACCTCATTCATAAAGATAGTATATATAATATAGAAAAATAGATAAAGTTTTTGATATAGCTTCACGGTAGCACACATTCTTAGGTGCTTTCGTTTATATCAAAATATAATCACTTAATAGAAAGTATGAATCCCGGATAAAATGTGTAGCATAAAAATATATAACCTGAACATAAAAAGCTATTTATAGAATTAATATATTAAAATTATTTGTAATTAGGCAGACTGATTAACTATGCGTACAAGCCAATATGGATATAGATTATGTTTCTTTTGTGAAGGTGTTATCAGCGACACTAACGGTACAGCAATTTATGATGAAAAAGATGCAGTTCACTTCATCACCTTTGGTGTCGATGGAGAAAATGCTGTCATAAAACAACCAATCTGTGATAATTGCTATAATAAGAGAGTCTCCACTACATGATTCATCTAGTAATTTAGCAACTAATATAAGATTTCACAATAATCAATATTTAAGAAACTACTATTGGAATCATCTTCTCAGGTATCAAAAAATTCAATATCAAATCAAACTCGATACATGCTGTTTAATGATATTTCTCTCAATATCCGGCGTTATCCTTGCATAGAACTTCGCTGTGATCAATGTACTGCTATGATTCAAGCTATAAGATATAACTTCCATAAGAACCCCTGTAAGAGCAAATACGTAGCCAACCCATCTCTGAAATAAGTGAGGATGGACTTTTCTTATTCCAGCGAGGTCACTGTACTCCTCAAGTATCTGGTTCACATATTGTCGGGTGAGAATGCCCTCATCTTTACAAACCCTTTCTTTTGAAAATCAGATTGTTTGAAGAATACTGCCGTTCAAGAAGTTCCATCATCTACATTATAAAAATTTATTTATTCGTTTGCTTTATGTGAGGAGTGAAGTGGAGAGCGCTCGACCTCTGGTCAGCGCTTGGAGACGGGAACGGGGAGGCAGCCCTTGGCTGATGGGGTCGAAGACAGCGACCCGTTTGTATTTAGCCAAAAAATGGCACAAGCTGTGCACGGATATTTGCCCAAGACGTTCCTCATCGGTCGAATTTCAGATACAGCTTCCCGACACGCCCTCGAAGTGCATAAAATTTAACTAGCGACTCATCGCCCGCATGTGAAAAGGCGTCGATTACATCATCATAGCCTGTCAATCCAACATAATCTGCAAGCTCTCGCTGTTTTTCATCGGACAGACCTTTTCCTTTCCATATTTCCACACACTCACCCCTTATATCGAGGTCCCGGAGCCGGATATACGTGGCTTCTGTGACCCTCAGAGCGGGGAAATCATCAGGTAGAGCCATATTTCATATTTTTCTTCAAGGTCGGGCATGTTGAGTATATGTTGTACTTCTTCGGGCCGTAACCACTCTTTCGAATATTTATTGCTCATATGAGGAAAATGCAACGTTGACTATAAAAACGTTTCCTAAGGGCTTAACTTAAAAAAATAAGGTCTTTAAGCTATCTGTGTTTCTTAAAATCGATAAAATAAGTTTAATTTTGAAAATGCAACCATATGTACGGAATGTTGTATAAAAAAGTAGCATTTAAGTATACAAAAATCATCTATTTCGAACTACTTTTCTTCTACGTTGCTTATCGGGAATGATAGCAGCTACTAAAATAAAAGGAATAGCTCCATTCAAAAGCATCAACACGGATATAATGCTATCAATTGTTTCTGCACTAATAATGTCTATAAGTATATTTGGCTTTATAAGTATAAATAATAATAAAGAAGCAATTACTAAATTACCCAATAAAAGATTTCTAAAATTAGTAATCTCATTTCCATTAAAATAGTGTCCCCAAAATTCAAAGAATACATAAAACAAAACTAGTGCTACTAATGAAATTCCATAAATATCAGAGATTTTATGAACAATACTGACATCAGTGAAATAATCCCTATTTATGAGAAGGGATATAGCAGTGATTAGCACCACATTCATAGTAATGTTTAAAGTTATTTTCTCATTAATGTTTTCACTGTTCATCAATACTTGAATTATATTTTTATTATTTACTTTTGTTGTTGTGGTATTTTGTAAATAATCAAACTTTGTTTACAAATGTATCAATTATGCTTGATACTTGGAAACCACAAACTTATTGGATGGCACTTTTTTCAATTTGAAAGTTCTTCCTCTTCAGATTGAATTTTACTCAAACAAAGGTCCAGAGCTTGTTTATCTTCTTCTGAAAGCATGTCGTAGTCTGAAGATATTTTTATTTGAAGTATACGCTCCAATATAATGTCACACCCTGTGAACTCCTTGAGAAATCCAACGTCAATATCAAAAATGGTGTTAGACGTGTAAAGGCTTGATGAACTTACTTTTTTTGATTGCATGCTTTCTACCAATTTAGATAATCCTATGTTGTCAGAAACAATGGCATCTACAAAATGTTGATGTTTATTTCCATTATCCCATCTTTCCCATAGCCTTAAAATAGTAAATAAATGAGAAGAATGCATAAGTTTTCCATTTTCTGACCACTGTTTAATCTTGTTACAAGTAGCTTGTTCTAATTCACTAAGCTGTTCAGAAGTAATTAGTTGCTCATTTTCGGGAGTGTTGGACTCTTTATAGCTATACTTGCCATGTAATTCGTCTTGGTAATCTACTAGCCAAACAATGGTGTATAAACTTTGGTTGCTATTTTCGAATGCTTCTTTTAATATGTCAAATCTTTCATCCTGAGTCTTTATTTGTTTTAATAAAGCAGATACTACCCGATGAATTCTCATTGAAGTTCCATAAAAGATTGATTCGTCCTTTTGAAATAAATCACCAGCATCAACAATTGAAGTGATAAAAGGTCTAATATTAATTTCTGGCATTTTTTCTACCGTATATGGTACAAAATCAAGAAATTCTGTAATCTTACCACTTTCATTTAATTTGAGTAAAGTTTCAGAGATAACTGTAGCATTATCCATGTCAGTTGAAAAAAAGATGTCATGCTCATGCTGCGACATTTTTCCTTCTGGAAGAGCTAATCTAAAATATATGTCAAAGAGGTCATCACTACATATGCGACGACTTTTTTTCCATTTAACTAAAAAATCTGTAGTGTAAGACACGTTGCTATAAATGGAATTCAACTTTGGAAATAAAACCGTCAAATAACATTGCAAAAATACTTGATAGTGTGAATCGGCTTTCTTAATAATATCATCACATATTAATTTATCAACATCTCTTGTTGATGGACTATAAGAGGAGATTATACCTGCAAAAACCTGTTTATTATACTTGATATCATTATATACTTCAGGTAAAAAGACTTGAATTGCTGTAATAGCAATGAAATCAATAACATTCACTTCTTTCTTTACTAGCTCATAATTAAAATACAGCACATTAAAATATCGATTTATATCTCTAATGTTTGTAAAAAAGGATTTAAAACCATTATGATGTATGTTGTCCCAATCAAATCTGTTAAAATCATCATATGGGCTATCTGCAAGTATTTTCTCCAATTTAGAAGATAAAAGTAATTCAAATCCCCTTTTTGAAGCGTCAGGGAGTTCGAATGGTATTTGTATGATTTTTTCCAAATATTGCTTCCCATATCCACAATGTTCTGCTTCTAACGCCTTTGAGACAATCTCTCTATCAAAAGTAAGTATATAAGTGGTGTTAGGAAAATCAGCTAGTGATTTTACAAGCTGGAATGTTTGACGAATTTCAATTTCATTTAAACGGTCTATGTCATCAATGACAATAATTATCCGTTGTTCACCTAGTTCAAGTAATTTATGGATTTCACTTTTAATGCCATGTAAATCTTTTTCAAGGGATGTGCCCAACTCTTCAGCAATTTCGCCAACTGCCCCCGATGCAGTTGAACCTGCAAAAGCTGCTATGCCAACTCCCGGAACTATAGATAAGGGCGCTAATGCATTTGAAAATGCTTTCAGCCACCTGGCACCTTCTTTCAACCATCTACTGTTATCTTCTCTACCTAAGGTACTAGAAAATTGAGAAAAGAACTGAGTGACTAACTGTTGCTGATTTGAAAAGAGCCATGGGTTAAACTTTATGATTATTGGTTTCTCATCTTTAGTTATATAATCTGTTTTTTTTTCAATATGTTCAATGACCATATTTATGAGTGAAGTCTTGCCAGTACCCCATTTTCCATAAAAACCTATAACATGGCTATCTTTGTTAGTGTCCTTGCATATTGCTTGTGCTACAGATTTAGCAAAATCTGCCCTCCCAAGGACATCTTCTTCACAAGAAATAATGGCTTTATCGGGATTGAACATTTTGTGTTACACCTTTGAATTATACGGCTAAAACATAATTTAATATTAACAATAATATCGAATGTTATTCAATGTTTCTTCCTGAACCGTCTTTGAATTTGCTGATTCATATATCTGTTCTCCATGAGCTTTCCACCTACTTTATTTCCCATTTTTGTAAATTCTGATGGTCTATCATTTATTATAATTCCAATGTAAACTATACACCATAGCACTACAAGAACACCATTAATAACCACCTTGGAGAATTTCCAGTCATCTAATTTAATTGATGCGACATTTGAATCATGACCTAATGATATTTCACTTTCAGCATAATCAGTGGCTACTGGATTCATTACGCCAATAGTATATGTAACTCCATCATAAATACCAAGGTTCACTTCAGCCAATCCAGATTCATTTGTTTGATAGGGTAGCCACATGCCTCTAGATTTATCTTTATAATGTAGTAAAACGTAGATTAATCCATCATTAAAGTCTTCACCCATCTTTGTGGTATGGATAGTAATTTTTTGTGTATTTGGAACGTACAGTTCCATATTATCGATATAAGTGTCGTTTTCAACAAAATAAATAGGACCCAGCAATAAGTCCCTTTCTGAATAAAAAAATGATTGATTATCTTCAGGGGGAGCTAAACCGAAACCAGCATCACCAATTACCCAATTACCATTATCCAATTGAACTTCAGACCAGCCATGATTATTGCCATTCATTTTATGTGGATTTAAAAAGCCAACTGTGAATACACTCCGTGAAGTCAATCCTGTCCTGTTTGCCATATCTTCAAAAACACATGCAAATTCTCAACAGGAAGCCTTTTTGAGATATAGACTCCATAGAGGGTCAGGCGAGTACTCCTGAGAGGAATCTCATGAAGAGAATCAAAGGTGTCAAATGAATTTGTAGTGGGTGAGCAGTAATATTCTCTTTCCCATTGAACAATATTCTCTATCAATTCAGTATCATTCGCTGAATTCTCTACCAGCTCTTTACTTGTGTCATCCAAATATAATTCGATTTTTTCTTTTTGGACAAAATTGTAATCGATATACAGATAGCTTAAGTAGAAAACATAAGATGTGAAGGATATTAACATGAACAATGTAAGATACAAAAGAAGTCTTCGACATGTAAGTGATTTGACTTTAGTGAGTGCCTTTTTCAAGACATTGTTTTTCATGAACTAATTTATAAATTTGTTAATAAATAAAGATTTTCAACATATTGTATAAACTGGCAGGTGTTCGAAGTCATCGAACACCTATTTAGTTTCATTAGCATATGTGCCAATTGTTAAATTTTACCTGCCACATTTCGTACACTCTTTTGTAAGCTCTTGTTTGTATTATAGATTATTTTAAACAGCAGTTTCCATCAGGAGATGGTATTTTCATGCTAACCCTACCTAGATTCATTTTTACTTTATAGTCACAACTGTATATACAGAACACATAAATAATTTAGAAACGTAACAGCGTTAAAATTAATTGTAAAAACATTGGAGATATATAAAAATGAAAATCAGAGTAGTAAGTTCAAAACAGGAAATCGATACCCTTGGACAGAATGAACAGATAATCCATATTGCATTCAGGCCATCAAATACTGACATTTTTTCCTTGGTCTCAAAATGCCCAAAAGTGAAAGCGCTACAGGTCCCACCATCCTACAAGAAGACAATTTCCAAGTCCACTAAGATGTTTCTTAATATGCAGGGAATCGCTCTCGTGGAAGGTGATGTATGGGGCCATCGCCGGGACATAAATGAGTATTCAGAGATATCTCCGGCTGTCTATGAACTCATAGAGCAGTACAGGGGAGAAGGACTATCTGATGAAGAGATTGAAGCAAGGATGGTGCAACAAGTGAACATGGGCCCGGACTTGATTCGTTTTATCCTGAAAAATCGAAAGTAATTGGTTTATGTTGGGGTTTCGAATACCCTTGACCTTTTCGCATTCACTAATATCAAAGATTTCCAAAGGATTTTGATATCCTATCTCTTAAACATTTCTTAATTTCCTCTTTACATCTTGGCTTATATGCTACTTCTCTCGAATTTATTAAATGGATATCGGGATGCATATATCGATTGATTTCTCTTGCAATATCAAGAACAGGATGTCCATATCTTCTTCCGACGATACTTTTCTCCTCTTCAGATATGATATCGCACAGCACATCAAAGGTAGTCTGTACTAGTACCCTGTCTACAAAGTATGGGCTGCTAATGTGCTTATTAATCTCGTCTCTTATTTCATTTTGAGCAGATTCCAGTAAAGCTTCCTTGACATAATAGTTACTCACAAAGTGGATGGATATCTTTATATCATCCTTAGGTATGCCCAATTTATCGAAAACTAAATCTAAAAAATCATTATCAATTTTTTCAATAAAAGACAAATAGTATAGTTTACCTGTCGTTTTGTAGGATTTTCCATATTTTCTATCGAAATCAAGGAAATTCACACCACTATCTGCTAATTCTTCAGTATATGCTCTTATTGTATGCTTTGTGCTTCGGACTTTCGACTCTGCAAGAACAAGTTCTTTTTTCATTGGATTATATGCAACAACATCAATATCAGTCCACCCACCAACTTTAATTGGAACTCTCATTTTGGTCCAGTAACCCTTTATATCCCAATAAGCTTGAATAATAGTTTCTACAGTCATTGCTTCTGCCATGATATCACCGATTTAAAATCAAGTATTATTCACCTGCTTATCAGTTAATATTATTTTTAAGTCTTGTACACTCATTGGTGGATTTGTCCTATGAAGCATATCGTGACAATTTGAGCAGACAAGAGCAATATCATCAAGTCTCGTCTTGGTATTTTCATCTCTGTCACCAATTGGCTCCAGATGATGTGCAATGATGTAGTCCTTCCCGATTTCACCGTAAACCTCTTCATAGCGCATTCCACATGCTTCACATCGGCAATCTGAGTTTGCCTTCTTCTGCTTAATGAGTTTGCTGTTTCTACGCCTGAAGATGGCTTCAGTAATGTATTTTTTACCCTCCTCTGCACTCATTATTTCATCTATGTTATCATGAACAAAATTCGTATCATACTCCGCTTTATGAATTTTATGGATACGTTCAGAATCGAGTTTCAATACAATATGTTGATTGGCACCAAGGTCAAGTGTAAATGGTTTGAAGTTTTCATCCCAATCAACTTTTAAATAGTGTTCCCAGCTAACACTATCTTGTTTCACAATATCTGGTTTATACTTATACCCTCTAGTAATCTTACCTTTGCCAACAATTTCAGTTCCCTGTTTGACATAGATTATGTCACCCTTTTTCATATGATATGCAACATGTTTGAGACTACTTTGAGCAGATGGAGAATTTATGCTTGATGCTCTCCATATAGCATCAAACATTTCTTCACTGAATTTTGAACAATCACCTACAATAGGTATACCATCAGCATCATAATATCCCATAGCAGCAATTCCCTGTTTCTTACATTGCTCCCACACCTCGATAGGCTTATTATTCCTGTATATTCTAAATGACATTCGCCAGTAATTCATGAAAGTACCTCTTTAAAGAAAACAATAATACCATTGGTTAAATATTTTTATAATTAAGATTTTCTGAAGTGTATTAATTAATCACAACTTCCTTCATGGTGACATATATGGAAAAAGTAATCGAATTCATGCACAGATTTCTGGAAGATGAATCAGAATTTACAGATGAAGAACTGGATTTATATAAGATTGCACTCACCCACAGTACCTACGGTTCGCAAGGCAACCAAAGGTTAGCTTTCCTTGGAGATGCTGTTCTGAAGCAGATTATACGTGAACACCTTTACCTGAAAAATCCATATGATTGTAAAGGTATATTAACAATGGCAAGTAGCAGAATTGAATCAAATAATAATTATTCAAAAATTGCTATCAACCTCAATGTTTTTAACTATATGCGAGTTGGTAATCCTGCATTAAAATCCCATAATATTACAGCCAATGCTGAGGCACTTGAAGCTCTTTTCGGTGCTGTGTATCTTACAAAAGGTCTTCAGACTGCAAAAAGGCTCGCTGAAAAGTATATTCTGAATAACAATTTATGAATCAAGATAAAAACTGTCTGCTATGGTTTAATTCATCCAATAAACCTTTGTCATAATCTGGCTCTGTAGAAATCCTCAAAATTCAAGCGATTGTCTAAGTCAACATAAATTCTATATGTTGTTTAGAACAGTGTTTATTTTTGCAGGATTATGGGTACAAATAGTGATTCCAAAAGGTTTTCTACAGAGCCCATAATCTCCAAAATTAACTTAGGAGATATTAAGTTTTTAACGTAAGTTTCTATCAGTTCGCCAAACCTATACGTTCCGTTTGTAAAACAGTTATATGAAGGAAATTATTTTACACCTAATTTTCGTAGTGACTTTTCTGCAGTATCTTGTACTTTAACATGCTCATCAAAACTACATTCTTTTAGAGCTGCGATAGATTTTGAATTTTTTCTTTTCCCTAATGCTATACATGCATCGACTCTAACATACACATCTTTTATTGAAGTCATTTTAATAAGAGCATCAGTTGTTTTTGGACTTTTAATATTGCATAATGCCTTTGCTGTTGCCCTTAAAAGTTTTTTCTTTTTGAACGTATTTTTATCTTCTAAAACTTCAATTAAAGGCTCAATTGCAACTTCTCCAATTTCCCCAAGTGCCTCAGATGCTAATTCTCTGTTACCTATAGAATCATTATTTAAAGCAAATATTAAAGGTGCTATTGCTTTTTTATTTTTAACAAGAGATATGCCAATTATTGCATATCCTCCACTTTTGCCTTCATATAACATCTTTACAAACATATCAAAATTGCTTACATCATAGAAATACCCATTTTCATACAATGTGTATAATACATTATTATGACAATAATTCTTTTCACCAAATAATAAATCAATAAGTGCATTAGTTGATTTTTCTGTTAAACAGCTACGAAAACCAATTATTCCACTTTTGACAATTTCTTCATCTTCACTATCAAAACATTCGATTAGAAAATTTTCTATTTCTGTTTCATGATTTTTTGCTAAAATTCTTGCAAGTGCTAATGCACAATTATATTTAACAATATGAGATGAATCATTAATTATTGAATTAATTAAATCATCTTTTGTTCTTTCATCGCATATATCATTTACAAATTTAAACGATGCATATTTTCTCACTTCTTCATTTTCATCTTTAAAGGATTTTGTGTAAAGTTCAACTGGTTTTGATTTATCATATAATCTAAATGTTTTTGTAACTTCTCTAAGATGCAAAGGAGTGATACTATCAATATATTTTTCAATTTCTGCATTAGCATAGTCATTATTGAATGATTTTAATGCTTCTATTATACAGTCTTTTACTTCATCTTGTCTTTCTTTATGAATGCGTGTTATCAATGGTTTAATTGCTCTGGTATCACCTATTCGTTCGAGTGATATTGCGGCACAACTTCGAGCATCAAAATATCTGTGATTTAACAATTTAATTAATGAATCAATAACATCTTCCTCATTGAATGCACCAAGCAATGATGCTGAATATGCCACAAGTAATTCATTTTTATCATTTAAAAAGTCAAGAAATACGGGAATCAAGGCTTCTTCATTTTCAATATTCCTATTTCCTTCTAAGAGTGAATATAAAATGGCTTGTTTTATTTTATCATTTTGACCTGTAAGATTTTTGATGATAAAATCTGTTTCCACTAAATCTATTATTTGTGTGATTGATGTTTCTACCTGAAACAACATTTTATTTTGAAGCTTCTCATCTTTCAAAATATCCAGAATACCTTGATAGTCTTGTTTATTCATTAAAGATTCAATGTCCTGATTAGAAGCCATAGAAAACCTCTCCCGCCTTCAAAACAGTACTTTACTGCTTTAAAAGGAACCAATATCAACAAAGCAATGTGATTATCAATAATATACATCTACAATTAAACCTTCATTTTCCTCTTTAATTTCAACTCTTGAAATTTGGCTTACGTTATTACAGAATTGCTTTTCAATTTCTTTAATAATCATCCTTACAACGGATAAATGAGTAACTTCATCATAAAAATAAACTGCTTTTTTATTGATATGTATCTTAAAGGATTCATGACAACTACCATCTTTTGCCGTAAAGTGTTGATTTACATCATGCTCGATTTTCTGTATGTTTGGAGGGCATGATTTTTTATTTTTTCTACTGTACTTTTGTATAAATTCTACATTTGCTTTATCTGCATCATCTTTAAAATGAACTTTGTACAACCTGCAGTTACTTTTCTTATTATCTGCCAACCACTTATCCAATTGCCTTAAAGGTAGTTGCTGGTCAATTACATAAAAATAGTCATTTATCTTCACAGCAGTAGCGACGTGTTTACGTATAAGTACATAATAAGGTTCAGTTTTTGAGTTAATTAAAAACACAGCACTTAATATTGCATAATCACGACATATTGCAGTTTTATAATCTAATAATTTTGAGAGGGGGAGTTTTATTTCTAAAGTTAATTCAAGCATTTCAAAGATACGTCGTAAACTGGAAGGAAGAGATTTCTTATGGAAATAATGGGCGTATATAAAAAATTTCTCTACCAGTGCTCCGATAATAATTCCAATTATGCCTCCAAATACAAAATAAATAAGTGGTATTTTTATCCCATGTGAGTTTAGAATGTATAAAAATGCTATTGCGTAAAGTACAAAAAATACTGTAATAACTATCTTGTTAGGAATCAAGAGGTAAATAATTGTTATTATGAAAACACTTGCTATAAAATAAATGAGTGTCTGTGGAGCATTTAAGCCCATGCCTAACATAAAAAACATCAGTAATGATACAGCAATATAAATGGTAGCAATATAAATGAGCATCGAAGATTCAGCTCTTTCAAACCAATATTCTATATTGTTTTCTTGCCATTCCAGAATGTTCGTAATGGTTTGAATGTTATTCTTACCCTTTAATTGTGAAGAATATGGTTTGGACGCTATAACATCTTCATTAGTAACATTCAGTTGATGAGTATCAAAGAAATGAATTAAAGACTTTCTCAAATTACTTCACCTTTGTTAGTAAACCTCCACCATTTATATGTGTTTTGTATTATTTATTATAAGACGTATATATGAATTGGTGATTTTGGTATGATATCATCATTTGTTTTGTCGAAGCAATAGTAGTTAAGCAAGAAATACAGAAAATATCAGTCATCGAAGATGATGTATGGAGTCACAGGAAAGACATTAATGAGTACTCTGAGGTTTCGTATAGCGCATATAAGCGTATTGACCAGTACAGAGCAGATGGCTTTCAGATAAAAAGATTTCAGCTAAGATGGAAAGGGAGCCGCATATGAGCACGGATTTAATAAAGTTCCTGCTTAAAAACAGAAAGTGACGAGTATTCGTTGGGTTATCGAATACCTCCATTCTTTTCTATCCATTAACCTGCAACATACTATAGAAGAAAATGAGTGAAAGCAAATAGTAGCACTTGTAAGGCTTCTGCTTGAAAAAAATGAAAGTTTATGTTGAATAAGTATCTTGGTTAATACCACTCAATATTTACTCAAACATTTCTCTTTTTATTATTAAACAGACTTCTCTTGCAATTTTGCGAGATGTGTCCGAAAGCTTAGATTCGGCCCATTTTCCAAATATGCTATCAACATCAAACTCTTTTGTAGAACTATCATAGAAATTTTTAGCATCTTTTCCATTAGATGAGACACTTTCTCCAAATTGTATAATTTCTACCAAAACAGCATGGATTGATTGTAGGTCTGCATTCTTATTCAGTGCAGGTAATACACTGACTAACGCAATGACTCCCTTTGGGATTGGTGTTTTAAGTTTCATCGAATGTTTGAATGGTTTTAAAATATATATTATGTTCTAAAAATTTTAAGTAAAAATTGGTATTGTTTAATCATTAATTATTTGATATAAAATATTGATTTCTTTTACCGCAGTGGGTGCCAGAATAGTCCATATTCCTATGTTCAAAACCATTGAAATCATGAATTTAAAATATCTTTCAGTTTGTTAACGTAATCAATATCCGTCAAATAGTAGCCTAAATCATCCATGTCAATATCGTTTTCTTTCATGATACGAATCAACATTCCGGGATTGAATCGTTCTCTTTTATCTTTCTTTGAGATAAGACTCTTTGTTGACTCATAGTACCACAGAGAAAGTCCTGCATAATGTATGTCCAAATCATATTTTTCGCATATTTTCTTAAATTTACTATTAACAACATAAAAATCGTCATTATCGAATGAACTGTCACATTCTTGTAAGAACCTTATAGAATGACTATTATTTGGTATTAATTCCAATGCGACTCCACAACCATGTAACCACATCAACGCTTTTGTATATGCAACTCCTACTATCTTGTATCTATGGGAAGACCTTTTTGAGTACCGAGCTTCTGTACTTACATCATTTGATGCAATTTGTGCAACTAAGTTTTTCTCTGCATCTAAATCAAAAGCAATTTTTTGTAAATATTCAACAGAGATTCCCATTTCGTTAAAAATGTAATCTGCATTTATCAGAGTATCAAAAATGTTTCCGATATCGGATTTAACTTTGCGGATTGCACCTATTTTTCCAATAACGTTTGGTTCCTCAACTTTATCTTCCGCTTCATTAAGACAATCAACCGCATATTCGGCCCAATCACTGTTTAAGGAATATCTGTCTGCAAGACCACATTCATACAATATCGAATAAACATAATTCACTTCAGCTTCTGCTCTATTTTTGTTAATCAAAACTGCCCAGAAAAAACGTTTCCATAGTTCATCTTCTGAGGATATTATTGATGGTTTAGGGTAAGTGCTACTTACGATATCAACAAATTCTGGAAATTTATTAGGTAATCGCATATATTGGCATTATCGAATAGGATATATCAGTTTTTCTAAATGTTTCTTTAATGCGATGTTAATTCATGATGATATAAGAATAAACAATTAAATTTGTAGAAGGATACATAGTATCAAAAGATATTATTCATGTATTTTTAATTCTCCATATGTATCTAAAAAGAGACGCATCTAGTAATCTTTCAACGTAATCAACAATCGGTGTATTAAAAAAAGGTATTAAGTCTGAATCTGCTTCAACTCTACAGAAAACAGAGTCCTCAATACCATACTATTCTTCTGCATCGAGAATAACAACATCACCAACAAACGTAATTAATTAAATTTTGTTTTCAATGTTGTTCTGTCTTCTCTTGTTGATTCTTCCCTTGCTATCATTCAGATAATTAATTTCATAGAAGGTTTGAAAGTATCAAAAAGATACTATCGAGCTATGCGGTGGTTTAAATCCTCAATCCATTCATTAAACATCCTATTGAAAACCGTTTCAACAATTGCTTCTTCATTATAGTCACCATTTTCTACAATAATTGGGAGACAATCTCCGAAAACATTACCATCACCGTATGTATTATCGTTTGCAAGGTCATAGTTTCCATTTTCCCATATTATCATTTTAAGTTCAGTTTTGAAATCACTGCTATCTACAATCATCTCACGAATAGCTTCTTTAATTCCATCAGTATCAAGTCTCTTAATCAGTTCTTGTTTTTCTGCTTCTGTTATTTCAGACATTTTAATTACTCCTTTGATATTTTAACTCATTTATTGAATAACTTACTTGTATTCAAGTCCCTAAGTAAAATTACTGGTATATAAAACTAATTGTAACTATTAATGGTTATAATGGCGCAGCCGTATTGTATTACTACAAAAATAAAATTATTATTTATGGACAAGTTTAAATAAAATACTCTCACTTTATATTTTTCATATGAAGAGAATTAAATAATATAGCAACATTGTATTTTTTGCATACGGATAAAATTATATAATATGAATACAGTCAATAATATTTTAATAGCTACATTAATTTATTTGTAGATGCTGAGTTGCCGATATGACATTCGTTGATTGACGTAAATACTATGTTTAATGAATAATATTTCCATTATGTCGAAATATTAGAAAACATAAAAATAAAAGTCTAAATAATCAAGAAGTATCATCGTAAACAACATACTCCACCTTACTAGGAACATCTTATAATGCATTCGATTCAGATTGGAAATACGATAGTACCTTATGAGTTAATTTTCACAGGTCGGAAAAAGACCATTGAACTTACCATAAACCATAACAAGCATCTTACAGTGAAAGCTCCACATGGAATGACAGATGATACTCTTACTGCCAATCTATTCAGGAAAGCAAAGTGGATTATCAACAACATGGATAGAATGGATGATGTCATACTCCATGAATCCAATAAAGAGTTTGTCAGTGGAGAGAAATATCTGCTACGGGGTAGGAGATACAGACTGAAGGTGAGTGAAGGCGAAGCGGCAAATTTAAAGTTCCGAAATGGTCGGTTCATTGCCACAGTACCGGAAAATCTTCCTGAATCAGAATATCGAAACTATTTGCGCCCTCTGTTCCTTGAGTATTATCAGCAGAAGGCGGAGCAAGTAATCCACGAAAGGGTAAAACGATATCTGAAGTATTTCGATAATGAACCAGCATTAATTAAGATACAGGGTTTGAAAGGCAAATGGGGAAACTGTTCCAAGACCAATCAGTTGCGCTTCAACTGGCGAATTGTAATGGCAAAGACATCCATCATTGATTATGTGATTGTTCATGAGTTATGCCACATGAAGTATAAGCACCATGCTAAGGAATATTGGGATTCCATTAAGACCATCCTACCAGATTATGAAAAAAGGAAGGAATGGTTGAGGGTGAATGGTAAGGTTCTGGATGTCTGATTGTTTTCTTACTTGTATTGAAACGTTATTTATAGCTTTATATCAAAAATACAACAACTAATCGGAGTAGATGAAAGGCTTCACATAGCGAAAAATAATGCTTGTAATTTTCTTCATTTTTGGAAATGCAACAGTTTATACGTTGTGTTGTATGGAAATATGGAGTGAATTATTCATACTAAAAAACAAAGGGAATATTAATAAGTATGTTCAATCATAGTCTGAAAAATCATTATTAAGTCGTACTGTTTATATACCTGAAATGAATAATTGAATGGTATTGAAATGACTAATGATTTTGAAAAAACAGGTAATGACATTATTAATGCAGGAAAATTAATAGTAATTGCAATGTTTATGATTTTCCTGGTTTACAAGGTAGCTGAAATTATAATAGGACAACTACCTGCAACAGTTGCCACTGTTGTAATTGGACTCACTTCAGTGTATATGTATACTACAAATACTAAAGTTAGAAAATCTGTAAATGATTGGTTAAATCAAAGTTCAGAAGAATAAGTTTGAAGTATGATATGGAATCTTTTCACTTTCTATATTTATTTAAGTAACAGTATTCATTGTTAAATTATTATTTGTTTTTCCTCTTTTTCATCAAGGACTTTTATTCTTGAACTCAGGACTTCTTGGATATTCTGTTTATCCCCCTCATCCTCTAAATTTTCATAGAATTCGATACTATCTTCGATACTTTCCCTTAAAGAACTATAATCATTAACTGATTTCTCAAATAAATCATACCATTCATCTTCATAAAAAGGAATAACTTTCAATAATATCCCTGTAACATCAGTAGGAAGGATGATAAAATCTTCTTTATAGTTTAAAGAGAATACATTTAAGTAACCTTCTCTGTTAAATGATTTTAGCTCACTGTATAATTCAAGATAACCGCTTTCTGTAAAAAAACCATGTTCTAATATTTCGCCAATATCTAAATCACGTTTACTTGAGATTAGCAATATATCCCCTGTGTAATACAAATTTGATTGAGAATTTGATGCTAACTTAATAAATCCAATATCGTCTGCAAATCCCATATTTGATACACACTTTTTCAAAGCATTAGCAACGAATAACGGATGTTTTGATGAAAGTTCTTCCATATATTCTATTATTTTTAGTTCAATCTCTCTAGCTTCATCATCAGCATCCTTCTTTTTTAATCCAAAAAATCCCATTTTTACCACCTTAATCCTGCTGAAGTTATCATGGGTAATATATACCCATATATAAGATACCTAAGAATGAAGATATCAGTAAAGGCAATACGTTTACTATCCTAAAAAATTTATATCTTCCGTATGGCATCACCTTATATTCTTTAAGCATTTCTTTGTAGTCCAAATCTGCATCCAACTTTGATATAGCAACAAACGCAGCAACACCAGATAATAGAATGCTTAAAATAAGTAATACAACGTTGCCAATCAACAGATAGATTCCTAATAGCAACATTGCAAATAAATTTCCTGCACTTATCACGGATAATAGCCTATCAACACGGAAAGCTTCTTTCCGAACTTTAATTATTTCATCCCTTTCAGCATTCAACCTTTTCTCTTTAATTTTATTTACTTCGTCAAATAGAACTTTCTGTGCCTTTTCATTCATATCATATGCCATGTTGTACCCCTAGCTATTATCAAACTAGATTATCAGATATATTATTGTAAACCAACAAAATTATTATTAGCAGATATATCTAATAAACCTTTGTTCACATCTGAGTCAATAATCTATCATCTAGAGAATTAATTTCATCTTACAATTAGCAGCCGCATTATTTAGGAACAACTTTATGCTTTCTTTTTCTGCATCTTGCACACCTGTAGTAGTTCTCTCTGACATTTGAAGAAAAAGAGGCTCTGTAGAAAACCTCTTGGAATCACTATTTGTATCCATAATCCTGCAAAAATAAACACTATTCTAAACGACATATAGAATTTATATTGACTTAGATAATCGCTTGAATTTTGAGGATTTCTACAGGGCCCAGTTTTGTTTTCATGTTCCATCCAGAATATCCGTGGTATAAAATTCTTTCAGTTCTGTTATTCCTAAGTCTATTTAAGCGTTTCATGGATTCAATTGTTACAAAAGCGAAAATGGAAAACAAACAGCGCAAGGATAGAGAAGTATTCGCAGGGATGGTTGCGCAGAGTGTCCGGTATCCGTATCAACAACAACCACAAAAATCAAACAATGTTATCACATATTGGCTACCGTTAGCAGTTGGGATTATATGCATTATTCTTGGTGTTTTGTTTTTAGTATTTTGAATAATATGGGTAGGCAGTGAAGCATAATTAATGACTCCCGAATGCATCACTGCGATATGTACAAGGGATTCAAATCTCAAATATCTTTCGATTAGAATCAATAGCAGTAGAGCTTGTTTTTGAGAAAGACTTATATGATATAGTCACATCGTATATTTAAACAAATGTAAAAATGCCAAATGTTAAATAACTTCAAATCTATCTTCTTAGAAAGAACCAACTTAATGATTCTTTATATGTTAAATGTTTTGAATCCCGGTAATTGGAGCATATACTCGAAACCCTTTTATAGAACCACTCACAGTTAGTTTCACTCATACTTAATGTAATTACGTTTACATCAATTTGGTTTATTGGAGGTCCGGAAGCATGGCAGGACAATATGGCGGTCAGCCCGTAGTAATTATAGATCCAAGTAAAGAACACACTACTGGAAAAGATGCATTATCAGTTAATATTGCATCAGCACAGGCAGTTGCAAAGATAGTAAGATCAACCCTTGGTCCCAAAGGAATGGACAAGATGCTTGTTAACATCATGGGGGATATCACTCTTACTAACGATGGCGCAACTATCCTCGAGGAGATGGACATAGAGCACCCCACTGCAAAAATGGTCGTGGAAATAGCCAAAACCCAGGAAAAAACAGCCGGTGACGGCACGACCAGTGCGGTGGTAATGGCTGGCGCACTACTTGAGAAGGCTCAGGAAATGATGATACAGGGCATCCATCCGACTATCATTATCAAAGGGTTCGGCATGGCAACAGAAAAAGCTCTTCAGGTGCTGGAAGAGTATGCTATCCCGGTCAAGAAAGATGACAGAGAGATGCTAGAGAAGATAGCATTGACCTCAATCACCGGCAAGGCATCTGAAATGTCAAGTGCCCACCTTGCAAAGATATGTGTGGATGCCGTATATGCCATTGAGAACGAGGGCCAGGTCAATGTCGACGACGATATAGTGATCACAAAGGAAATTGGCGGCACCATCGATGATACCAAGCTAATAAACGGTATTGCTATCAGAAAGGAAGCCCTCCACCTGGAGATGCCTCACAGGATAGAGAATGCGAAGATAGCACTGATCGATACAGAACTAACATTCAGCAAGACTGCCACAAAGTCAAAGCTGCATGTGGACAGGGCTGAACAACTCTTCGAATTCAAGGAACAGGAAAAGACCAATTTCAGAAAGGTCGTCCAGATGATCATTGACACTGGTGCCAACGTCGTATTCTGCTCCAAGAACATGGATGATTACGCACTGCACTTCTTCAAGGAAGCCGGCGTGTATGCCACCAGACGTGTCAAGGATGAGGACATGGAAGCGCTTTCTTACTCCACCGGTGCTGCACTTGTAAGGAACGTGCATGATATATCATCAGAGGACCTCGGTTTCGCAGAACTTGTTGAACAGGAAGACCTTCACGAAGAGAAGACCTATATTAAAGGCTTCAAGCATTCAAGGACAATGACCATCCTTATCAAGGGCGGTTCAGAACATGTTACAGATAATGTCGAACGTGTCTTCGATGACGCCCTCCATGTAGTAAAATCCGTGTTCGAGGATGAGATGATAGTAGCTGGTGGCGGAGCCTCGGAGATAGAGGTCGCACAGAAGCTGCGTGCATACGCTTCGACCATCGGAGGACGCGAACAGATGGCCATCAATGCATTTGCATCCGCTGTCGAAGAGATCCCAAGGGCTATTGCGGATAACTGTGGTTTCGATACTATTGATACACTGCTTAATCTGCGTGCCAAACACGACACTGTGAAATACGGAGGTCTTAACGTTGAGACTGCCGAAGTTGACAACATGCTTGAGAAAGGTGTAGTCGATCCTCTGAGAGTAAAGACACAGGCAATCAAATCTGCTGCTGAAGTAGCCGTCATGATCCTGCGTGTCGATGACATGCTTCGTGCCAGGGAACAGGCCATGATGGATGTAGCTCCTGAACATAACATCCA
Organism: Methanolobus halotolerans; assembly: GCF_004745425.1. Lineage (GTDB taxonomy): Archaea > Halobacteriota > Methanosarcinia > Methanosarcinales > Methanosarcinaceae > Methanolobus > Methanolobus halotolerans. Next base: position 151,454 of record NZ_PGGK01000005.1, read on the forward strand.
CAATTACGATATGTCAGGTATGATGTAAAGAGGGTAAGAACCTCTTTTCTTCTTTTTTTAATCTAAGATAATATATTGGGTCACACAGCGTGATCTGTTCCTGGAACATCCCCAGAAGCTTCATGTTTTATAAAAGTATTAAAGTAAAGTTGCAGGAATGAATATGATTAATCGTGATAAATCTACGAAACTTTTAAATAGTTTTGATTGGTAGTATAACATGATAAATCATGATAGAACACTACCATAACAAGAGAGATATCACGAACTTTGCCACGATGCTGACAACCCTTGCCGTTGCAATGCTTGCATATTACTCCCTCTTCAGTTATCATGGAGTGGTCTGAAGTTCTGCCATGGAACAGTTGTCTTTTCCTGCGCAGCATTCTATTATACTTTTTCCGGATCTATATGATCATAGGATAAGATTTCCGTCATCGGAAAATCCATAGAATTTCTTATAGTCCTCAATGGCTTTCCTTGCCTGTTCAGGATATCTCCTGAGCATACATTTGAGGAACTCATCCCTGGATGTGAATTCCTTCATCCTGTTAATCATTTTGCTTGCATACTGTTTTGAAAGAGAGTTCTCTTTCTGTATCTCAAATGTCAGGCAGAGAGCTTCCGGGGGAAAATATTTCCTGCGGATGGAGGGAGCAACCGATCCAAGAAGGACACCATGGTCCAGTTGACTGAAAGCAGGCACGCCTGTACGTTCGAGCCTTTCGGACCCTGTGAGCTTTTCAAGATTTTCGGCAGAATAGGAGTGCAACTCGATATATACTTCCGGCCTTAGCTCCTCCACTGTATCGATTATTACCTGACCGGCCTCCGTAAAGTAATTATCATCCAGTGTAGAGATATAATTCCCTTTACTAACCAGTGGAATGGTTGCAAGAGTGCCCTTTTCAGGAGCGCCCATGTTCTCAAGGATATCTGTTGTGTCCTTCCATTCATTCCCGTGAAGTCCGGCTACAAAAAGCCGGACCGGTCTTCCCTTTCCCTGTATCTTGTATGACATTATGATCCTCAGGAACAATTCACCCTTCTGTTTTCTCACCTATCACATAGATCTCCATCTGCTCAGGTTCGATCACCTCAAGTATCCTGACACTGCCGGTTCCTATGCGTGCAAGTACTGTCTTGCGGTTCTCACAATCCTCGATCTTTATGACCAGCAGAAACTTTCCGCCTACTTTCAGCAGGGGCAACATTCTCTCCAGGGCCTGGACCGAATCAAGAGGCTCAAGCGTCATGTCAATGAGCAACACATGTACCTGTTCAAGTGAGATATTCTTAAGCGGTGACCTGAAAGCATCGGCAAAGATCACTGAAACATTCTCTTTTTCATGTGCTATATTTCCAAGTTCGGACCGGAAATCCTTGCTATACTCCACACCCCTGACCTTTGAAGCTATCTCTGAGGCAAAAAGCAGAAATCCGCCTGCACTTGAACCGATGTCAAGGACACTGTCGTTTTCAGTGATCAGACATGTTGCATCCTGTATATGCCGGAGTTTAAAGTATCCCCTAGGCATATCGAGCCCTTCTTCAACTTCTATCTGATCCTCCGCACTGATATCCTTTGAAGGTTTTCTGATAATAGTTCCGCTAACCTTTACGTTCCCATTGTGTATGGCATTCTTTGCCCGTCCCCTGGACTTGAAACAGCCCATCTCTACAAGGTATGCATCCAGTCTCATGATGTTCTTTGTATGAGACTTTAGTATTTATATCATGACCATGTAAAAAGATGCTGTATCAGTGATAAGGGGAAGAACATTTGTTAAAAGCTATAATATTTGACATGGATGGCGTGCTTGTAGATTCAATGTCCTATCATGCCCAGGCCGTGAAGAACATATTCGACCGGATCGGCGTGAAGATGGATAAAAAGGACATTTTTGAGAGGGAAGGAGAAAGGACAGCCGATATAATCACCTTCCTGCTTGAGAAGGAAACCGGTAACATCTCAGCATATGATGTCCCTGATATAGTTGAGAGATATATCCAGGAATTCAACAGGATAGCAGAGCTGCAGGTCTTTGAGGAAGTCAGGCAATGCCTTGGCTCGATCAGGTCCAGGTTCCGCCTCTCTGTAGTATCTGGTTCGGACAAGCCTATCGTTTATGATATCATCGGGAAGGAGTTCCCGGAAATCTTCGAGGTAATAGTCACAGGCGATGACGTAAAACGCGGGAAGCCCGACCCGGAACCATATCTGCAGGCAGTGGGAATGCTCGGTATAGATAAGGACGAATGTATTGTTGTGGAAAATGCTCCCATGGGTGTAGAGTCCGCCCGCAAGGCAGGACTTTACTGTATAGCAGTTCCCACCTATCTAGATCCTGAAAAACTTAAAAGTGCCGACCTTGTCCTGAAAGATTACAGGGAGCTGGCAGACTATCTGTTCCAGCTCGGCCCTCACTCCACAGGATGTCCTCAGGTGCCAAAGTCATAATTGCACTTTATACCACTGCTGTCAGAGCAGAGGTTACATGAAACACATTTCAAAACCTCAGTTTCCCCTTTCCTTATCTTCGCTACGAGGTCAGGTTCGGCAATAAAGGGCCGGGACAGAGAGATCATGTCTGTATATCCCCCTTCAAGCAGCATTTCCATCACGGCCTTTGACCTTATCCCTCCCACAAGGATCACAGGTACGTCCACTGCCTCTTTTATCATCTTCGAGTAATGCTTATAGTAAGCTTCCTTTTCCTGTGAGTCGACATTGGTTCTGAACAACTCGTTACCTGCTTCTGCAATACCACCGCTGACCTCAATGGCACACACTCTGTTTCCGGCCAGTATCTTTGCTATCTCTATGGACTCGGGAGCATCCAGGGTGTCTTTCTTTGAACCTTCCGGAAAACCATCAGTGGCGTTGAGTTTGACCATGATCGGGTAGTCCTCTCCAACCATTTCTCTGGCCCTATCAAGGATGTCAACGATCACCTGGGTACGTTTCTCAGTATTTCCTCCCCACCTGTCCTTCCTGCGGTTGGTGTAGGGCGATATGAAGTTGCTCAGCAGGAAACCATGAGCGCAATGCAACTGGACAGCATCGAACCCCGCTTCTTTACCCCTTCTGACGGCATTGGCAAAGTCCTCGATAGTTCCCATAACTTCTTTTTCACTCATTTCCTCGGGGGTCATGCCTTTTGTCTTTTCAGTGACTGCTGACGGTGCAAGAGCATAGGGGATTTCCGGGCTCAACATTGTCTGCCGTCCGCCGTGAACAACCTGCAAAACGATCTTGCTGTTATATTTGTGAACCCTGGACACTATCCTTTTGTAATCTTCCACAAACCTGTCATCATAAATGCCCTGTTGCAGGTGGTCGCTTTTTCCCATTGGATTCACATAGGCGTAGCCGGTGATTATTACCGCGGTCCCGTTCCTTGCAAGTTCTTCATAAATATCCCCTATCCTTACAGTGGGAGTGCCGTCCGGTTCAGCCATCCATTCATGGGTCGCTGAACGTACAAAACGATTGGGAATTTCCATTCCACATATTGAGATCGGTTCGAATAACATAAATTAATATTGAGTCCGGTGACATATATCTTTTTTTGAAGGACTCTTGAAGTGCCCGGCCTAGTACCGGGAAATATGCATGTGGTCTATCTCTTCCTTCATCTCTTCGTTGCGTATCCTGTAGAATACCATAGTGACAAAAAGCAGGACAAATGCTATCAGGTTAACAAGCAATGTCAGCTGCAGGCTGGTTCCCTCGAGACCTCCGCCGCTACTTCCATATGTCGATCCTCCGAACATGAGAGGATGTGCCGAGCGCCATAGCCTTACCGAAAGGAAGCTCAAAGGTACTGAAACAAATCCTATGATGCCGAACACAGCAGCAATCCTTGCTCTGCTTTCAGGTTCTTCAACTGCCTGGCGAAGCATCAGGTATGCAAGGTACACGAGTAGCAGCACGAGGGATGTTGTCAAACGGGGTTCCCATATCCAGTACCATCCCCATGTGGCCTTAGCCCAGATGGAACCCGTAACAAGCACAAGGAAAGCAAATACCACTCCGACCTCTGCAGCCGAGAGTGCGACCACGTCCCATTTCCTGCTGCTCCGCCTGAGCTGGCATATGCTTGCGATAAATACGACAAAAAAAGCCAGATAGGATGTAAAAGCTATGGGCAGGTGGAAATAGAAAATCCTGAAACTGCTGTCAAGAATCTCACCGGAGCCACTTCTCATTTCCGGCAGGTAGAAGAATACCATCCAGATGGCAAGCAGCATCACCACTCCGGTGACGGCTGCAATCATCTTTTCTTTTTTACTGTCTAAGAACATGCTGTCTCCTCTGGCATTACTGGTACTTTTATTTAAATGCTTTTAACATGCAGGAACATTTCTGTTCAATCCTGAATAGTATATTCGAATATAAGATGGCCAACTGCAAAAAATATCAGATCGTACACAATCAGCAACCTGAGTTCGGAAGAGATATCACTGATATCCCCTTCCACCATTATCTTTCCTGTAGCCATTATAGCCGGTATTATGACAGGTATAACCAGCGGGAGGAGTAATATAGGAAGCATGATCTCCCTTGTACGGGTGTTCACAGTAAGTGCTGAGAGCAGGGTACCGACTGTAATAAAACCCAATGTACCAAGAATTATTATCAGTGCAAGACCGGCTACATTCTGGATATTATAGTTGAACAGTACAATGAGAACGGGAACCGTCAGTATCTCGACCGCGAACATTATCAGTGAGTTTGATATTGTCTTACCTGTATAAATCGCACCCCGGTCAACAGGGCACAGTTTCAGTCCTTCCAGGCATCCGTTCTCTATTTCTGATGCGAAAGACCGTGAGAGACCGAGTGTCCCTGCAAAGATAAAGGCTATCCACAGCACTCCGGGGGCAAGCCTGTCCACAATGTCTTTTTGCCCCAGCAGGTCTCCGAAAGAAATGCTGAAAATAACGATAACCTGCACTGAGAAGATTACCATTGAGTTAAGCATCTGCTTTGTCCTGAATTCCGTCCTCAGGTCCTTTGCTGCTATGTGGAGGCTTCTTAACATACGTAACACCTCATTTCACCAAAGGTTTGAAACTCCCTCAGCATCAGTATCCATACATATTAGTGAAGAATATGCCAGTTTGAAATCTTCCTTGCCTTCTATTTCTTTTGCCATGCGGTCGTAAACGATCTCACCCCTGTCCATTACAATCAAACGATCACATAACTGCATCGCTCTCTCAATATTGTGAGATACCATGATCTTTGTCACTTTGTCTTTATCCAGAGCCCTGAGAACATTCTCAAAAGCCTTAGCAGACCGCTGGTCAAGTCCTGTATAAGGCTCATCCATAAAAAGTACCTCTGGCCTGTGGACCAATGCCCTTGCAATGGAAAGACGCTGCTTCATTCCCCTGGAGAAGGCTCCAACTCTGTCATCAGCACGCCCGAGAAGGCCCACATGTCCCAGAAGTTCCCTGATACGCTCCTCAAGCAGACTCCTTTCCATGCCATACATTTTCCCGAAGAATCTCAGGTTCTCCCTTGCTGTAAGTCCATCGTAAAGATATGTCTGGTGTGATATTACACCTATTAGCTCCCGGACACTTGAAGAGTCTCTTCTTAAGTCGATGCCATTGACAATAACATTTCCCTTTGTAGGCATTATTATAGTTGAGAGTACTTTCAGAAGAGTTGTCTTCCCTGCTCCGTTCGGACCAAATATCGCAACTGACTCACCCTTTTTAATCTCAAGATCGATATTTCGGAGTGCCTTGTGCTTCCCGAAACTCCTTTGAATTCCACGTGCTGATATTATCGGATCCATCGGCTACATATTCACGGTCAGTATAAATTAACGTTTTGTTATTTTTGAGTAAACTAACTGAAAACAAGCTAGATCTGGTTGTTGCAAATTCTTTACTACTTCACCATCACTCAAAAGCTGGTCCGCCGACTTCAGCATTATTACTGTACCCCACCCTTTCCCAGTAACCTTCATATGGCTCATCGGTCAGCTCTATTGCTGTTATCCATTTAGCCCATTTGTAACCGTATTTCCCTTCGGCCACAAGTTGTACGGGAAATCCTCTTTCAGGAGGAAGGGTCACATTATTGAGTTTATATGCCAGCATAATATCATTTTCAACAATATAGTCAAGTTCAAGTGATGTGGAGTAACCGTCAGCACAATAGAATATGACATTGGTCGCATTATCGGAAACCTGTGCTTCTTCAAAGATCAAACTAAGGGGCACTCCTGTCCATATGGCATCAAAACCCCATCCTTCAACGCAGTCCAGCCTGGTGAATCTGGTGGTGGAAGGATAGTTGACCAACTGTTCATAGCTCAGGTCCAGGGAACTGTTGACCATGCCATATACCTGCAGCTCATATGTATCCTGATCTATATACTGGGTCCCTTCTATCGCATTATTGCGTTGCTCAGAAATAGGTGTGAGTTGCTTTCCCTCGTATTCAGTCGCTTCAAGGGAGGTGTTATATGTTTCTTGCGTGTCCCTTTCGTATATGCAACCTGAAAGGAATATGCAACTTGGAAAAATGAACAAAACGATCAGTGTTCCAAGAAACTTGCTTTTCTGGGACATATCATGACCTCTGTAATATGAGTGTCAGCTGATGTTCGAGAGCATTTCCAGCCCTTTCCCTGTTAAGAAGTACTTACCATTCACAATATTCAGGAGATCACCATTTATCAGGAATTCCGTATGGTAATTGAAAATCTTATCATCCAGTCCTGTCTCTCCCTGGACCTCATCCTTTGTTGCTCCGAATACACCTATTTTTTTGACAAGTTGCCTGCGAATAGGATGTGAAGCCGCTTTATGCATGAACTCATGCTCCATCTTAACACGTTCGCGCTCAGAAGGTGCTGCCATGATCATGTCGTCCAGGTCGTCTTTTTCTAACATATTCCCACTCCTCTTTTATTAATAAGAGTATGGATGCATTATTAAAAAGCTTGTCCTAAATGCTGTATCTTATTTAAGAACTATGTTGAAATAAAATATAAATGTTGGCACCATGAAAACAAACATATAGTTGTTTGGCAGAATTGTACATTTACCTGAGGGGGGTTTTGCGTGCCAACATTTATATTAATGTGATAGGGCCACCGTTGGATTGATAACATGGGCATAGTTCTCGCTTTCGATGTCCATGATATCATTTTTACATCTTCCTTTGCCCTGATCGGCAAGAAGATAGACCAATTTCCCTTCTGAGTATCTCATCGGGGATCCGATGGCCAGATAATAATCATTTTTCAGGCTCTGCAGTGCAGCAACCACAGTTTCATAGTCATATCTTGAACTGCCGGGACTGGCTGATGATACGCCAACAAGCATGTCGTTGACATGAAGTGCAAAATGCAGGTTCCACGTATCTTTATTAAGAAACTCATGAACTTTTATATCCATTACCAAACCAATCATATTTTCCCTCAAAACATATCTCCTTATCCGACTATAGCGAATAGATTACATGAACACGTATATAAAAAGTCTGTGTAACTTTTCTTATAGATGAGCATATTTGTTCATAATATGTAGTCAAAAAAAGGGTTTCATGTACATGGAGCATAAAGGAATCCAAAACCAGTTATCAGGAGCCTCTTCCAGATATAAAGACCCTCTTTTTACATATGCCGTGTGTTCTCCACTGTCCACTTCGAACTCGAAAATGTATTCGGTTCTGAAATATGTCCAGAACAAAGAGAAGGGATTCCTGGCATCCTTCAATGTAACAGTCACGATTCCATCATTATCTTCAACGCTGTAGACAATAAAATCTATCTCCCGGATAGGAGCCGAATCATATAGTTCAGTTGACAATTGTACATATTCCAGACTACCATCAACATTATTTTCCGATATAATTGGTACGGTCATGCTCTTTTCCACCCCCGTCCAGTAACTTATCTCCAGTACTTTATAGTGGGTCTGGTTGTAAGGATACGCGGAAAGGTATGTTCCGAAGGAACTGGGATAGGAACTCTGATAACTTATGTCGTACCCTTCCGTTTCAGATACATGGTTTACCAGGAAAAACTTTGATGCGGGAGTTATAACACACCAGAGTATCAATACCATAAGAAGTACTTTATCTATCCCGATCCCATTGTCACGGCAGGACTTCAGTCGGGTACCGGGCAGATCGTTGACAACACCCCGTTTCTTGAGTTCTCCAGCCAGGAGGAAATATACAGGGACCAATGAGGCGAACATGATTACAGGGTCAAAAGAATCAAATGCACCCATAATAGATGATTCCTCCGAAAAGGGGAATAACGGTCTCATTTTCCAGGTAGTCGCATAATCAAGGTAAAAATGGCTGAAAAGGGCAGCAAAGCTTGCAATTACAAATGTTCTGTTTCTTCCGTAAATCCAGATAACAGATGTGACTATCAGCATGAACAGGAAGGAATGAGTGAACTCACGATGTCCGAACAGATAGTACAATTGAACATACGTTTGATGACTGAAATATCCGCCAAAGAGATTCAATAGAACATCTGAAAACAAGTCGAGGTCTGGTATTATGGCTAAAGCGGCTACTATCTTTTTCTGCCTTCCTTCCAGTCCTGCAACTGAAGCTATAAGCAGTCCTAAGCCTAAATGAGAAAGAGTATTAACCATCCACTCACCAATCTGATTTGGACATATTGTGTAATATAGTTTTTCAAATACCCTAAATAAATGCTTGTAGCGGTGAGACTGATCATTTCAGTATTTACCAAGAGAGCGTGCAATGGCCCTGTGGAAACCGTGAATGCTCATGCTTTTCCCAAGGTACATCATAGGACACTTCCCTGTGATTATATCCATTCCGGGCTCGGATGCAAGGTTTTCCACAGCACTTGTATCGGTCTTCCAGTGTACCCAGAAATTAATTATGCCCCGGGATACCAGATTCTCGATGATCTTTGCAGGATCGGTCTTTGTTACACCTATAATCACATTCTCGGCAGTTTCGGGTAGGTCCGCGATATCTGTCAGTGAACCTGGAGCCGGCTTATCAGAAAGATCCACCACATGTACTGTTAGATTTCTCTTTTTAAGCTCATCAATCGTCCATTTCATTGCAGGTTTCGTGCCATCGGTAATAACCACGAGATTATCTCTTTCCAGGTATTCTTCCTGTTTTGTTGCCATAGATTACACTTCCCTTTAATTCTCAAACTAATCAATTCCCCCGATTGTTTAAGTTCTTTTTGAAAAAATGAAAATACCTGACCTGAAAGATAACCTGTCAGTAGGAAATAGTAAGTTAGACCAGATGTCAGGAAAGTAACCACGAATCGCTTAAGTTAATACTTCCATAGAAAAGAATATGTCCATAATTTCCAAGTATAACCGGTTTTCTCATGTGTACGACCTCATGGAAATTCCCATAGAATACAGCTGGTATGCAAAATGGAGGAAGGGGATACTTTCCGGGTTGTCGGGCAGGGTGCTTGAGGTCGGAGTAGGAACAGGGAAGAACCTGCCGTACTACCCTGATGACTGTGAAGTGATCGGGATAGATATCAGTGATAAGATGCTTGAACGTGCAAAGAGCAAATCCGAAAATAAAGGCAATATCTCTCTTTTTATAATGGATGCTGAGAATCTGGCTTTCAGGAACGATACGTTCGATCATATAATAACTACTTTTGTGCTGTGCTCAATCCCTGATCCGGTTGCGGCATTGAAGGAAATGCGACGTGTGTGTAAACCGGACGGGACCGTGATAAATGTCGAGCACATGAAAAGTAGTAACAGGATCATCTCTCTGGCCGAAGATATCTTCGACCCGGTTACAAGTGGCCTTACCGGAGTCCATATAAACCGCAAGACCGTTGAGAATGTTAAAAAGGCAGGGCTGAATATTACGGAAGAGAAGAATCTCGCATTAAAAGATGTGTTCAGGCTTATAGTTTCAGAACCGTAAGATTTCTCTGGCAGATCTAAAGCAAATGCTCATTTAAATATCCTGCAGAGATCTTCTACCTCAAGAGCCACATCGAACTGTTTTAGTCTGAAGAACTTTTTCGCTCTCATATCGTCGTCCTCAAGTCTCAGGTCACTTTCTACAAATCCGGCCTTTTCAAGGCGCTTAAGGTGCAATTGTATAACCTGGCGAGAAAGGTTCAGATCCTTGGCCAGTTCATATATGTACCTTTCACGCTCAGAAAGCAAGTACAATAGCTTTAACCTTACAGGATGTGAAATGGCTTCTCCAATGGTTGTAATTTCCTGAAGTGTCCTCGTCATCGGGAATCCTGTGCCTGTTTTTTTAATAAAATAACTATAAGACCGGAACGATCAGATTTCGTCAAGTTTTTCTTTAATATCCTCTACCATCTTCTTTATGTCCTCGACATCCTTCTCAAGCCGCGCCAGGCGTTCATTGTTACCTGAACTTACATAATCGGACCTGTTAAGCAAAGAAAAAGCCAGCCAGATAATTACAATAATAACAACTATGTTCAAAAGCAATCCCCAGATAGAGAATCCATACATACCGCTACCCATCATTTCGGTCACCTCTAAGCATCATTTTTAAAACTAATATGGAGGCCCTTCATCTTATAATCTTCGTCCCCCATTTTAAATAATCAAGTGAGGAATACGGTTAGTATCTGTATCCGCCCCCACCATAACATCCGCCGCCATATCCGCCACCACGAATGGAACGGTCGCTCTGGCCACTCTGCCTATACTGCTGATATGTTTCATCGCCGGTGAAATCCTCGATCACATTACCATTATACGCATCAATTCGCCCCTGTTTCACAATGTCGTTCTCATCTGTATAGTAGAAGACCCACCATCTGCCCATCTGATAGACATTATCTTCCATGATATCATGGCCGGTCTCTTCCTCAGCGATTGTTAGCGCTTCTTCGGCAGTTGTGACCTCCAGCTCAACATTTGTACCTGCGACACCGTCATTAGCATAGGAACCAAAGAACGGACAGTTTCCAAATCCGCCATATCCCATGTTGTTAGCCCACCTGCTCACAGGTCCGAGAAATCCATCATTACGTGAATTTTCGAATGCCGCAGCACTTACTATACCTGCTCCTGCAACAACTGCAATAAGCATTCCTGCAAGGAGTATTGCTGTTATTCTTTTCAATTTTACACCTCTTTAGCTGCAGGAATATTATACCCTGCATATGTAGTCTCTACACTACATATGTAGTGACTACTGGTATTTAAGGATAATCTAGTACTTCCGTTTTCGCCGGTTTGCAGCAGTACCTGAAAGTAAGCGTTTCCGTTTTTTACTTTCCCCAATACTTCCATGCATAAATTCACAGGATTCTTTCATAGATTCATCAAAACATGTGCCACCGTAACCACTGGAACTAACCAAATTGTTACTTGGCATTACGCTCATTTGGATCATAAACAGAATAGTATCGAATTTCGGACTCTTTATGAAATAATATAGGAACAAATAGTAAGGAATTATTTGATTTTCTTATTTTACATCCCTATCAAAACTTTAATCTCAGTCAAAACGGTCACTTTTAGATATCTATTAAGAGAAAAGGCTATTAAGAGAAAAGGATTAAAAAATTTAATACATTAACGAAGATTGCAGAAACCAGATTTTGAAGTTCAATCTTTCTTTACCCAGTTCCCTTCCGAATCTTTCTCATACTCTTTCTTGACAGCACTCCAGGCAACCCTGTGAGCAGTCTCTTCCCTGGATGCATCCCCCCTTCTTTCCGAAGGATCCTTGTACTGATCCCATGCACTGTTGAAAGCTTCCCGGTATATATCCTGGCCGTGTTCCGGAAGGTTTTCCCTCACAGATCCCGGCAGTTCCGAATTATTATCATATGGCATTGATTTCCCCTATCTTCTATATGAGACTGCTTTTTAAATGTTTTTGGGAACCATACTGATTGAATAATATTGCGAATCCAGCAAAAGGTCTTTTATGTAGACCACCTCTAAACAGAGCATCTATACTAGAGGTCACAAACATGAATCAAAATAGAACTCACGGTGTTCCGGCATTACTTTCGTTTTTCATACCGGGGCTGGGCCAGTTAATAAAAGGCCAGATATTCAAAACTATAGGAATATGGGTGGTACTGGGCATCTGCTGGCTATTGCAATTTATCCTTATAGGTTACCTGTTGGGGTTCATTGTATGGATCTGGCAGATATATGATGCTTACAACCACTGATATTCAAATTTAGATCGTATATCAGACAATATCCTTGATCCCGGTGACCTTGGCTCCCTTCGAATTGGATGCCACTACCTCAAAGTCCTTGAACGCAGGTACTCCTGTTCCGCCGGCTTCCTCGGGTACAAGTACATTGGACCACGGGCTGTTCACCATGTATGCGGTCCCGGGATGTGGCTGCTCGTATCCTGACTCAACGGCTTTAACAACGATACTGCCGGACTTGTTCTTAAGGATCAGAGTGTCGTTTTCCTTGATAGAGAGCTTTGTTATATCTTTGGCGTCGAGAAGGATTGTGGCGGAGAGCCGCTCATATTCTTCACCGAACAAGGATTCTACTTTAGCCGCATCCTGGAAAGCATCCCTGTATGTAACGATCCTCAGTTTTACCTCTGGTGATGAAAGAAACTGACCGAATCCCATTATAGTTCCTCCATTATGCGTTTCATAACATCTTCATCAGACAGGCGGTCGGTCTCGACCATCGGCTTCAGTTCGACCTCCACTCCGTCCATACGTATGGCAGCACCACCGCTTTCCACTCCGACAAGAGCGCATGGGATTGTAACATCAGCTTTCGTAGATGTCAGTGTCTGGCAGGGGTCTATGGTTATGAGCGGTATCTCTTCAAGATATCGGACAATTGAACGTGGCAGGCTGGAGAGCGGGTCTGCACCAATAACCAGCGCCGCATCAACTTCCTTTTTCCTCAGTGCCTCCACGACAGAATATTCAGGTCCGTGAAGCACTTCAGCGCCATTGAACTTTACCCGGTTTATGTAGCCCGTTTCCTTGAACAGGTTCTCGTTGAAACCTCTCATATTATAATGTCCTGCCATAGGTATAAGATGGAAACTGGATACCGAATTCAATTTATCCATGAACCTGTAAAGGGGTTCAAAGTCCTCAAGAGAGTAGATCATTCCAAGACCTGCGAATATTACACCGAACTTTGCCTTTTTCAGGATTCCTGCGAGTTCAAGCAATCGCTTCTTATCAAAATCATAGGATGTTTTAGGCACCTTGCCTGAAAGTGCACTTGTCAGTGCTTCCATGAACTCGGTATCACCCTTGACCGGAATCTGGTAAAGACCATTTTTTCCGCATATTTCGGCAGTGTCGGATTTCCTTACATCTATGGTAATTGCGGTACGGTCCTCTTCCCATCCCCTCTGGCGTTCTTTTCCCCGGGGGAAATAAGAATAGCGGGACATATGCCTTGGATGCGAGTTTGCTGGGTCTGAACCCCAGAAGATGAGCACATCGGCCTTATGCCTGACATCATCCAGTGTGCACGTCTTCAGTTTACTTTCTATTATGGCCTCTACCGTAGGACCATGACAGAAAGACGAAGTATCATCGATGTATCCGTTCGTCCTTCTGGCAATCCCTATTGCGATTTTCTGTGCGCCTGAACTTGAATTTGCATGCCCGAAAATCAGAGGGTTCTCTGCATTTTTCAGGATGCTTGCAGCTTCTTTTACAGCTAGGTCAACATCAGTCCTCTCACCTTTGACAGTGGAATCCAAAGGATGGCGGCAACCTTTAATAAACGCAACTCCTTTCCTGCAGGCTGTGTGAACCTTCGTCAGTTTTCCGCCTTCAATCTCCACACCGATATCATCGCACAGTAGTGCACAGCCTGTACACACATAATAATCATTGTCCAAATACATCCCCTCTTTACAGAAACAACTTACTCGATCATACAAATTCTATTGCCTTTGTCGGACATGTGTCGATGCATGCAACACAGAGTATCTTGTTCTCCCCAAAGCGCCGGCATTCCTGGACATTCATGGCCCTGACAATGCCATCTTCCACCTTCAGTATGATCCTGTCGCAGGTCGGAGCCTTTCCACTCCCGGCACCGGTCGGGTCCGCAGCCACGTTCACAGGACAGGCAACCACACAATTACCACATCCTATGCATTTATCCTCATGAACTATGAGTCCGGTCTCTGTAACATCACCAACCGGAGTTACCATCTCCGAAAGCTTCTGGTAATTTTCCCTGTATTTATCTTCCCGGACCAGGGGCGCACAATCCTCAACCTTGAACTTACGGGCAAGAAGATCAACAGCAAATGCCATACATGTGGATTTACCGCACTCCTTGCAGTTGGTTTTTGGAAGCAGTTGATATATCTCCATTACATTTGCCATTTTCAGTACCTCTCATCCGGTATAAACAATCCCTTCATACTCTGAAGAACAAAGAGCAGTGACAATTCCCTTCGTTCTTTATCTCATCCTCGTGGTATACACACGGACATATTATCTTGCGGTCCTCTGTTTCATCACCGGTGCGCAGCCTGCATGGGCAGTACTGCTTTCCATGTTCATGCTTGTTCCTGGAAAGCCCTTCGATGACCATGTGAAGCATCTCTTCATCGGGGTTAAGGATAAATCCTTTCTTGTTTGCATATTTTGATGCCCATTCATGTGTTTTTTCCATTATTGGTGCAAGATCGGTCATAGATAATCTCCGCTATATCAGATTAGAAGTATAAAATATATATCTGGACATCATTATTTATCAATTTCCCACAGGTAACAGTCCGGTTATCAGGTTTGCAGACACAGGGACAAAAAATAGGATGCCGGATGCAGGCCGGCTTATAGTAATCTCGTCTGTTCTGTCTGGCGCGGAACCTTAACCACAAGGAAACGGAAGACAGAATCACTTTCATTCATCAGCCTATGAGGTATCTTTGCAGGGCTGTCCACAAGCATGTCTTTTGTTATAGTTTTCTGCTCATCCCCTATCTCTACAATACCCTCGCCTTCAAGGACATAGAAAAATGCATCCACGGGTGTTGAATGCTTCTTTAATCCCTCCCCTGGTTTTAACTCTATGTGCATAACCTGTGCATGCTCGGTATCATAGAGCCTGTTTACGGCGACACCATGAGGATTATCCTTCTCCTCTGCATCTTTATAATTTGTTATTTTCATCTTTCCACTTCCCTGTTATTAATAAGCCTGCGTACTATTTAGTATTGTTTCAGTATTGTTACCTAAAAAGGTTTAAAGAAGAACCTTGAGATCTTCTTCAACTGTTGCATTTGGCCTGATATTGAACTGCTCGACCAGTACATTGAGTACATTCGGTGAGACAAATGCCGGCAGTTTCGGGCCAAGTGTGATGTTCCTGACACCAAGGCTTAGCAGTGCAAGCAGTACAAGAACTGCTTTTTGTTCGTACCATGCAATATTATATGATATCGGCAGATCGTTTATATCGTCAAGACCGAAGGCTTCAGCGAGTTTCTGTGCAATGACCACAAGGGAGTAAGAGTCGTTACACTGACCTGCATCTATAACCCTCGGGATTCCGCCGATGTCCCCTAGATCAAGCTTATTGTACCGGTATTTGGCACATCCGGCTGTAAGGATGACAGTGTCCTTTGGAAGAGCTTCTGCAAAGTCCGTGTAGTAAATCCTTTCCTTGTGCCTTCCGTCACATCCTGCCATGACGACAAACTTCTTTATCTGCCCGCCTTTGACAGCCTCGACGATCTTATCAGCAACTGACAATGCCGAAACATGTGCAAAACCTCCCATGATGGTCCCTTCTTCAAGCTGTTCAGGGGAATCACATTTCTTTGCCTGTTCAATGATGGCGGAGAAATCCTTGTTCCCATCCTTATCAGCCCTGATGTGGGCCACTCCATCAAATCCGACTACTCCAGTTGTGTATATCCTGTTGATGTAAGACTCCTTTGGAGGGACGATACAGTTTGTGGTCATGAATATCGGACCGTTGAACTTCTCGAATTCCTCTTTTTGCTTCCACCAGGAGCCACCGTAGTTGCCTACAAAGTTCTCATAACCCTTGAAAGCGGGATAAGAGTTTGCAGGCAGCATCTCTCCGTGAGTATAGATATCCACGCCTGTACCCTGGGTCTGTTCAAGGAACTGCTCGAGGTCACGCAGATCATGTCCGCTTATAAGGATACCAGGATTACCCCTTACACCAATGTTGACTGCTGTAGGCTCCGGGTTTCCGTAAGTGGTAGTATTGGCCTTATCAAGCAGTGCAAGTGTTGCGACACCCTTTGAGCCACACTCAAGTACAAGAGGAACGAGTTCATTGATACCCATGCTGTCATCCATTGTTGCCAGCAGAGCCTTTTCGATAAATGCCATTACATTTTCATCCTTGTATCCTAGGACATTTGCGTGGTGGGCGTAAGCGGCCATTCCTTTGAGTCCGTAGGTAAGCAATTCCCGCAGGGAACGTACATCCTCGTTCTCTGTTGCAAGTATGCCCGTATTTACGCTGGCCAGGCTCTCAGGTGTGACCTTTGCCATAAATGGCAGTTCTTCATCTGCTTTCGGGCCTGCTCCGAGAAGTTTTTCTTTGATCCATGCAGGGAATGAAGAACCCGACTTTTCATCGATCACCTTTGCACTTATAAGTTTCTTCTTGACGCCGTCCTTTATCTCAAAACCCTCGCCGATAAGCCTTTCAATATCTGCTTTACTGAAATTGGTATTTGTAACAGTGGCAAAGAGCCCGTCCAGTATGAATTGATCGGTCTTTGCATCATTAAGCTTGTTTGACCTTGCCTTTGAGTTATAGAATGCGATGCTTTTCAGCAGGTATATCAGATCATCCTGGAGATCAGCAACTTCACCGTTCTTTCCACAGACACCGTTCTTTGTACAACCGGTGGCATTCAGGGTTTCTTCACATTGATAACAGAACATATTTTTCACCATCCATCGTCTTAATATCTTTTGGATACTGCTATATTAGGGATACTTGATTATAAGCAGGGCAGTTTCCATCCGGATACTCCAAGACAGATGTATAAAATGTAAAAAGATTTCTCATACAACCGGTTCTGCAATTTTTAAGTGGAGGACATCCGAATGCTCTCCGATATTTTTCAGTTTACCCCTATTCTTGTCACCCAACCCTGAGGACCATCAATACGAATCGATGGTCCTGCTATGGAGATTTATTGGTTGTTGTAAGCCAACAGTTCATTTTATCTTATACTTGAATAACAGCATTATGTCCATTGACTAAACTGTTATGCACAGCATAAAAAAGTATACGATGTATGCGCCTGTAATTTAGGATGATTCGAGCCATGTGGTCAGTGTGGTTCCAGAAAGAGATCGTCGAATAAGAATTTTGAGCTCTGTAGAAATCCTGCTTATTGCAACTTTAAAGTCAGCAATTTCCAACTACTCTAAAAGAACGCAAGGATTTCTACAGACCCACGGGGTTAACACAGATTTGCAAAACGTTGAATATTTGAATCCCCGGAACAAACAAAATCCGTGTTATGCGGCGTCAATTCGTGTCTCAAATACAATCACAAATGTATTTCATCCGACTGCTACGCCGTCAAATCAGAATGGATACTTTAGAATATAATTTTACAGACACAGAAAGAACTGCCGCATTCTTCATGAACAATAATTTTAGCAAATCCAAAACTATATCTTTTCCCGCGTCGTCAATCCTAAAAAAAGGAAAAAATCAAAATGCGTATCGGAGTATATATCTGTCACTGCGGACTGAACATAGCCCATACCATAAACGTCAGTTCCCTGCAGGAGAAGGTAAGCGGCTTAGGAGACATTGCTGTTGTCAGGGATATACAGTTCATGTGTTCCGATTCCGGACAGGAATCCATAATCAGGGATATAGAGGAGAACGGACTTGACCGCGTACTTGTGGCTGCGTGTTCTCCCCACTTGCACGAGCCGACTTTCAAGAGGGTGCTCACGAAAGCGGGCCTGAACCCTTTCATGCTGGAGATGGTCAACATCCGCGAACAGTGCTCATGGGTACACCAGGCAGAGCCACAGATGGCGACCCAAAAGGCTTTCGACCTTATCCGGATGGGGATCGCGAGACTGAAACTGCTCTATCCGCTGCAGATAAAGAAAGTGACTGTCACTAAAGACGTGCTCGTCATCGGAGGCGGGGTGGCAGGCATCGAGACTGCGTTGACACTTGCCGATTCAGGTTATCATGTATATATGGTTGAGAAGGAGCCCACCATCGGCGGCAAAATGGCCCTGCTCAACGAGGTATTTCCAACAAACGATTGCTCCATCTGTGTGCTCGCACCAAAAATGACCGATGTGCAGAACCATCCGGATATCGACCTGAT
The DNA here is from genome assembly GCF_004745425.1 of Methanolobus halotolerans. Classification (GTDB taxonomy): domain Archaea; phylum Halobacteriota; class Methanosarcinia; order Methanosarcinales; family Methanosarcinaceae; genus Methanolobus; species Methanolobus halotolerans. The sequence continues at coordinate 169,791 of NZ_PGGK01000005.1, forward strand.
CACAATGGCGGAGGTCAGCGAGGTCAGCGGTTCTGTAGGTAATTTCAATGTAACTGTAAAGCGCAGACCAAGGTATGTGGATGAGGACAAGTGCAAGGGCTGTGTGGAAGAATGCGGTGGCGTGTGCCCTGTCGAAATGTCCAATCCCTTTGATTCCGGGCTGGGTAAGGCCAGGGCCATCAATATGCCGATCCCGCAGGCAGTCCCCCAAGTAGTTTACATAGACAATAAGTACTGCGTAGGCTGCGGATTGTGCAAACAGGCCTGTCCTGCTGATGCTATTGATTATGAGCAAATGGAAGAAACCCTGGAGTTCACAGTCGGTGCTATAGTCCTTGCAACGGGTTACAAACTTTTTGATGCATCACGCAAAACGGAGTACGGATACGGCATCTATCCCGATGTCATCACAAATATGGAGCTCGAACGTTTGCTCAATGCCGCCGGTCCGACAAGGGGTAAAGTAGTGGTCCCGTCCACAGGTAAAATTCCGGAAAAGGTTGCTTTCATCCAGTGTGTGGGCTCAAGGGACGAAAAAGTGGGCAACCCATATTGCTCCAAAGTCTGCTGCATGTCCAGTATGAAGAATGCCCAGCTGCTCAAGGAACGCTATCCTGAGATGGATATTAACATTCACTATATCGACATTCGTGCATCAGGCGAGATGTACGAGGAATATTATATCAGAACCCAGTCCATGGGTATAGATTTCACCCGTGGCAGGGTTGCGGAGATCCTGCCGGACAGCACAGGCAGGCCTAACCTGCGCTATGAGGATACACTGGCAGGCGAGATTCATGAAGAGCCATACGACATGGTAGTCCTGGCCACAGGTCTGGAAACCGTATCCGATGCAGATAAGATTTCCAGGGCCCTTAACCTGTCCAGGCGCCCGGATCGCTTTTTCGCTATAGCTCATCCCAAAATGCGTCCGGTAGATTCACATGTCAAGGGTATTTACATAGCTGGGTGCGCCTCGGGTCCTAAGGAGATACAGGTTTCCATAGCACAGGGCAGTGCAGCTGCTTCCAAGGTCATGCAGCTGCTTTCAAAGGGAGAGCTGGAGAGCGATCCGCTCAGTGCACATGTTGATCCGGATGCGTGCATAGGATGTGCTATCTGCGCCGGTGTATGCGAGTTCAATAAGATCAGCATGACAGACCATAAGGCTGTGGTCGATGAACTGTCCTGCATGGGTTGCGGTGCATGTAGTGCGTCCTGTCCTTCAGATGCGATATCCATGCGCAACAGCACCGATGAGCAGATAATCTCACAGATCCGTGCAGCCACTGAGATAAAGTCCCAGTTCCCACTGATCATTGCTTTCCTGTGTAACTGGTGCAGCTACACCTGTGCCGATCTTGCAGGTGCATCCAGAATACAGTATCCCAGCAATATCAGGACCATCAGGGTCATGTGTGCCGGGCGTGTGGACCCTGCATTCGTGCTGGAGGCCTTTGAGCAAGGGGCTGACGGTGTGCTTGTTGCAGGATGCAGGCTGGGCGAATGCCACTACATCTTTGCCAATTACAATGCAAAGCACAGGATGGAGGCCCTGCAGGGGGTGCTCGAGGACATCGGTATCGACCCGGGCAGGTTGAAGATGGAATGGATATCCGCTGCAGAAGGTGAGAAATTTGCCAGAACTATCGAGAATATGGTGGATCACCTGGAAAAGATAGGACCTATCGGTTCCGAGCTTCTGGAGGGGACGCAATGACCAAAAAGTCAGAGGAAGATTCACTGACAGTGGCAAGGGATATGGACATAGATAGCTCCCACTTTATCTACAAACTGATCACGGATGAATCAGTTAAATACCTTGATTATGATTACAAACGCTGTGTGGGCTGTGGCATATGTGTTGGCATCTGCCCCACAAAGGCCCTGGAGCTGGGACCCATGCAGGAGATATCTACAGGCTTGGATGCTCCTCCGGTGATGATGGACCTCGAAAAGTGCACTTTCTGTTCAATGTGTGCAAACTTCTGCCCTGTAAATGCATTCAAGATGAACACCGAGGGTGATTTTCCAGAGCATGGAAAGTTCCCGGAGTTCGATTCATATGTCAGGATGAACGAAAAATGCCTGCCATGTGCCCTCTGTAAGGCAGCATGTCCCGAGGATGCCATTGATGTGGAATTCACCTTCCCGAAAAAAGAGGAGATAGCACCATTCAAAGAAGATGCTGAGGGTGAGATCGAGATCGATACCGATAAATGTAACTTCTGTGGACTATGTGCGGAGTTCTGTGATGCTTTTTTGCTTATTGAAAAAGAGCCGAGCCCTACTGACCCCTCACCTTTCGAACTACTGATGGTGGATGAGGATAAATGTGATTACTGTGTGCTATGCCAGGACCTCTGCCCTGAAGATGCTATCCGGGTTAAAGGAGAAAAGAGAGGCGAAGCTCCGCAGATCGAAGGCAATGTGAGCGTGGATGAGGAAAAATGCACCCGATGCACCTGGTGCCAGGTAGTATGTCCCTACGAGGCAGTTGACCTCAAAAAACCCTTTGAGGGCGAGCTCAGGCTTGTGGATGCAAATATAAATGAGTGTGACCCCCAGGGTTGCCATGGATGTTTCAATGTCTGTCCTTCCCATCTCTGGTATGTACCTGAGGACGGAGATGCCAGAATTGCGATTAAGGAAGACTACTGTATATATTGTGGAGCCTGTGTCAATGCATGCCCAAAGGATGTGATGACGGTTTCACGAAGTGCTGTATCTCATACGGAGATACCAGACTCGCCCTGGGCAGACCAGTGGCGTGATGCCGTAAATTCCATGACTACCGGAAAAAGACACTTGCCCGACATCTCCCGCACCCTTGAGGTTGAGAGGGAATCCCTCAGGGAACATGTTGAGGTCGAGTTTCCCAGGGTCGACGGGTCCTTGCTTAAAATGGCAAGAGAGCGAATCGAAAAAGCAAAACCCGGCCTGAAAAGTCCCAGGATCAGGAAGATGCTGGAAGATAAGTCCGCTTCCGAGGTCAGGGCTGAGTTCAGCAAAAAGAACGGATCTGAGAACGAACAATAACTTTATACATGCTTATGTGTTTTCATGTGTGACACTAAGCAACAATATATATCCTGCAGGATACCAGAGATCATAATCATTTACATTATAATTTTGATTGATACTAATATTGGTGATATTTTCCATGAGCGACAAATTCGACTATGCCGGACTCGGTTTAAAGTGTGGTCTTGAGATACATCAACAGCTTGATTCAAAACAGAAGCTCTTTTGCAGATGCCCTACACTGATCAGGGAGACCGGCGAATCGACTTACGAATTCTTCCGTTACCTGCGGCCTACTGCAAGTGAGATGGGTGAAACGGACAGAGCTGCCCTGGAGCAGTCCAAACTTAAGCGCAAGTATGTTTACAAGGGCTATGATACAACCTGCCTGGTGGAGAACGATGATGAGCCACCCAAAGAACTTGACAGGGAAGTCCTGGGAATAGCACTCAGTATTAGCAAGCTCCTTAAAATGAAACCTGTGGATCAGGTTCATGTAATGCGCAAGATCGTAGTGGACGGCTCCAATACATCGGGTTTCCAAAGGACCGCTTTCCTTGCAAAGGACGGCCACCTCGACACATCAGTCGGGCCTGTTGGTGTTGGTGTGCTCTGCCTGGAGGAAGAGGCATGCCAGAAAATAGAGGACAGGGGCGACTCTATCATCTATTCACTTGACCGCCTTGGTATTCCCCTTGTCGAGATAGGCACGGACCCCGACATAATCTCCCCTGCACATGCAAAAGAGACAGCACAGCAGATAGGCATGCTGCTGCGCTCAACCGGAAAGGTCAAACGTGGCCTTGGTACCATACGCCAGGACGTGAACATATCCATTGCAAAGGGAGCCCGGGTGGAACTTAAAGGTGTGCAGGCACTGGACATGATAGAGACAATTGTCGAGCATGAGGTAGAACGCCAGGTCAATCTGCTTGCCATCAGGGACAAGCTTCTGGAAAGACATGCTTCAGCCTGCGATACTGTATTTGATGTCACTCATCTTTTCAAGGAAACTCAGTCCAAGGTCATAAAGAAGGCACTTAAAAAGGGTAAGGTTCTTGCCATCCTGCTCCGGGGATTTGCAGACTTTGTGGGCATGGAGATCCAGCCTGGCAGACGTCTTGGTACCGAGTTCTCGGACCGTGCCAAGACCTCTGGTGTTGGCGGGATCTTCCACACTGACGAACTTCCAAATTATGGCATCAGTGAAGATGAGGTCCGGGTCCTCCGGGAGGCCGTTGATGCCGGTGAGAATGATGCGGTCGTAATGGTGGCAGATGCTGAAATACGTGCACAGGGTGCTATGGAGAGCGTTATTGTCCGGGCAAAGGAAGCACTTGACGGAGTGCCCGAGGAGACCCGCCGTGCATTGCCTGACGGGAACAGCTCATATCTGAGACCTCTTCCCGGAGCCGCAAGGATGTATCCTGAAACGGATGTTCCCCAGACAGAGATCTCTGCGGATTATTTCGGGTCAGTTGATATGCCTGAACTGCTGACACAGCGTGCAAAGCGCTTTGAATCGGACTACGGTTTGCATAAGGAGCTATCAGAAAAAATCGTGTATTCGACTTACCTCCCCCTCTTCGAGGATATAATGCAGCGATTCGCTGACAATCCTGATATTACTGCAACGCTTGCTGTCAGGACGCTAACAGGTACGCTTCCGGAACTCAGGCGTGACGGTGTGGAAGTTGACAATCTTGAGGACTGCCATTTCACAGATATCTTTGCCCGGCTTGCAGAAGGAGAGATCGCAAGGGAAGCGATAGATCCTATATTAAGGGCAATGGCACACAACCCCTCCCTTAATGCTAAGGATGCAGCAGAGGAACTTGGTCTTGGAGGAATCGATACTGAAAATCTCGAGGAGTTCATTGAATCCGTTATCCTTGAAAGGCAGGATTTTGTCAGGGAAAAAGGTCTTGCAGCAATAGGCCCTCTAATGGGTCCGGTAATGGCTGAGTTCAGAGGTAAGGTTGACGGGAAAATTATAAGCGACATCCTAAAACAAAAGGTTAATAAATATATAGACTTATAATATATTTATCATGTCTACTTCCCCATATGCCTCTTATCCAAAACATGCAGCCGTGCTCATACTTATTGCGCTGGTATTTTCGTTAGTGATATTACTGACACCCTTGGTATCTGCCGGTCTGCTTGCCCATGAAAGCGTACAACTGACCAATGGCTCTAACTATAACCACCCATCCTGGAGTCCGGACGGGGAAAAATTAGTCTTTGCTTTCGATCAGGCCATATGGAGCATGAACTCCGATGGCTCGGGCAGGAAGAAACTCTACGATAACCTGGCATGGGAAGGGGACCCGGTATTCAATCGTAACGGCAGCAAAATATATTATGCGACCGAGAGCAAGAAGGCCTATTCTTCACGCTACATAAGTATACACGTCATGGATGCCAATGGCGGCAATGTTCTAAAACTTACGGAAACCGCCGATGCCAGAAGTCCTTCTGTAAGCCCGGACGGGACAAGGGTCGCCTATATCTCAAGACTTGCCGGGAACTATGATGTATGGATAATGGACATAGACGGCACTAATAGTAAACGGATAACCGACAGTCCCGGTCATGAAAGTTCCCCTTCCTGGAGCCCTGATGGGAGCAAGCTGATTTACTCACTGGATGGTGACATCCTTGTTCAGAATACGGATGGCATAAACCCGATTGTACTAACAAGCAATTCTTATGATAATATTGATCCTGCATACAGTCCTGACGGGAGCATGATAGTATTTTCATCAGATCAGAGTGGAGACTATGATCTCTGGCTTATGGGTGCTGATGGTAAAGGTTTTACAATGCTGACATCTGCAGCATCTGATGAAAGAGCCCCTGCATGGAGTCCGGATGGCAGCAAAATAGCCCATATTTCCAATGAGAATGGAGGATACAACATCTGGGTAATGACATTGAAAACCGGGAATATGGAACTGGAAGAAGCAGACGTTCAGGAAGATGACCGGGAAAAGAAGCAACTGAATCCGTATGTAGAAAGGATCAGGGTCTTTGCCACTGAGAGTCCCAGGTCTTTCATTGTATCCGTACTTATAATCTCATTTTTAATGGTGAGCTTTATAGTTTACTCCTTCCTCAGAAAGATTCGTTAATTCGATCCTTTCTTATCTTTTCAGCCTACGCATTCAGACTGAGACTCATCGTAATACTTATAGCCTATTCCTTACATGTAGGCGCAGGTTCGTACAATGAATGCAGTATTAGGATTAGAAGATGGGACTATCGTAAAAGGCACTGGCTTTGGTGCCGAAGGTATCGTTTCCGGGGAACTTGTTTTTACCACTCAATATACTGGTTATGAGGAGGCACTGACCGATCCTTCCTATAAAGGTCAGATCCTTATGTTCACATATCCCCTCATAGGCAACTACGGTGTCAGTGAAAACTGTTTTGAATCAGACGGAGTAAAAGCCGAAGGTCTTGTTGTAAGGGAGGCATGTCCTGAGCCATCTCATTACACTTCAAAGAAGACCATTTTCCAGCTTATGGAGGATGCAGGTAAACCCGGTATCGCAGGGATCGACACACGTATGCTCACAATCAAGACACGTGAGCACGGAACAATGCGTACAGCCCTGATCAACGGCAGTGATGACGGAGAAGAAGCCGTAAGACTTGCCAGGAAGCAGCCAGGTATCTCGGATATCGACCTGATTTCAAAGGTTACATGCCCTGAGCCCTTCAGGATAGAAAGCCCGTTCAGGGACCCGAATAAGCCGGTGAATGTGGTGCTCATGGACTTTGGCAGGAAGCTAAGTATAGAAAGGAGCCTGCTGTCCAGAGGCATCGATGTGACGGTTGTCCCAGGTACTGCTTCGACATCCATAATCGAATCCTTTGAGCCGGACCTGCTCTTTTTATCCAATGGTCCGGGAGATCCGCAACAGGCAGAAAAGGGAACCGAGGCAGTGAAGAAGTTCTCAGGGGAATTACCTATAGTGGGTATCTGCCTGGGACACCAGATAATCTCCCGTGCGCTAGGTGCTGAAACATACAAGCTCAAGTTCGGCCACAGGGGTGCGAACCAGCCTGTAAAGGATTTCGAGACCGGCATAGTACATATTACATCTCAGAACCATGGTTTTGCCGTTGACGCCGATACTTTTGAAGAGGCGGAAGTGAAGATAACCCAGATGAACGCGAACGATAAGACAGTTGAAGGGATAGCACACAAGACCCTTGATATATTCAGTGTCCAGTACCACCCTGATGCGCATCCAGGTCCACTCGATTCCGAGAAGATCTTCTTTGATAAGGTTCTCAAACTGGCAGGAGGTAAGAAATAATGCCAAAACGTACGGATATTAAAAAGGTTCTCCTGATAGGTTCAGGGCCCATTATGATAGGGCAGGGTGCAGAGTTCGATTTCTCCGGGAGTCAGGCATGCAGGTCGCTCAAGGAAGAGGGTATGCAGGTCGTGCTTGTGAACTCTAACCCTGCGACCATCATGACCGATCCAGAGATGGCGGATGCAGTCTACATCGAGCCTCTTGAAGTGAAATCTGTCGAGAAGATAATAGAGAAGGAAAGGCCTGACGGTATCATTGCAGGTATAGGAGGCCAGACAGGTCTTAATATCACAAGTGAGCTTGCAGAACACGGCATTCTTGAAAAATATAATGTGGAGCTTCTTGGAACCCCCCTTGAGGCCATCAAGAACACAGAAGACCGTGAACTCTTCAAACGCAGAATGGAGAGTATTGGGGAAAAAGTACCACGCAGCAGGGCAATATCCACACTAAAGGAAGCAGAGGAACTTATAGATGAGCTCGGACTTCCGCTCATCATCCGCCCGGCATACACTCTCGGCGGAGCTGGTGGCGGTATAGCTCACTCCAGGGAACAACTTCTGGAGATAACTGAAAGAGGCCTTCGACGAAGCCGTATAAGCCAGGTGCTGATCGAGGAAAGTGTTCTCGGTTGGAAGGAATTCGAATACGAGGTCATGCGTGATGGCAATGATACATGTATAGTTATCTGTAACATGGAGAACCTTGACCCCATGGGTGTCCACACAGGAGAATCCATTGTAGTCACTCCTTCCCAGACTCTTAGTGATGATGAACATCAAATGCTCAGGACTGCTGCGATCAAGATCATCAGATCCTTCGGAATCGAGGGCGGCTGTAATATCCAGTTCGCCATCAAGGATGGGGATTACCGTATCGTGGAAGTAAACCCGCGGGTATCAAGATCATCAGCCCTTGCATCAAAGGCAACGGGCTACCCCATAGCCAGAGTAACAGCAAAGATAGCTATCGGCATGGCACTGGACGAGATCCTCAATGATGTGACCAAGCAGACCCCTGCATCCTTCGAGCCCACCATCGACTATGTAGTCACGAAGATCCCGAGATGGCCCTTTGACAAGTTCGTCAATGCAGACAGGACACTTACCACTGCCATGAAGAGTACCGGTGAGGTAATGTCCATCGGACGGACGATCGAGGAATCACTGCTCAAGGCTGTACGTTCACTGGACATCAATATGGATTTCGGATCGGATGAGTGGTCAGCCAGTGAGATAAAGACCCTTCTCAGGACACCTACAAGTGAGCGCCTGTTCGTTATCTATCATGCTCTTTGCAATGGCTTCTCCATCGAGGAAGTCTCCAGGTTAAGCGGGATAGATGTCTTCTTCCTGAGGAAGATAAAGAACATCGTTGACATGGAGGAAAGTATAAGGGGAGCAGGTTTGTCCGGTAGTATACCGGATGAGATGCTCAAGGATGCGAAACGCTTAGGACTTACCGATGCACGCATTGCAGAAGTCGCCGGGAAGAGCCGGGAAGAGATCAACGACCAGAGGCGCAATGCAGGTGTCAGTTCAACTTATAAGATGGTAGATACCTGTGCTGCGGAATTTGCTGCAGCGACTCCTTATTATTATTCATGCTACGAGCAGATGTGTGAAGCAGAACCATCTGACCGTAAGAAGATACTGATCCTGGGTTCCGGTCCAATACGCATCGGACAGGGTATAGAATTCGACTACTGTACAGTTCACGCGGTGGCGGCTATCCGCGAGGCAGGCATCGAGGCACATATCATCAATAACAACCCGGAGACGGTATCTACTGACTATGATACCTCGGATAAGCTATTCTTCGAGCCTCTGACCCTGGAAGACGTCATGAATGTCATCGAGAAGGAGAATCCGGACGGTGTGCTTGTACAGTTCGGAGGACAGACATCCGTCAACCTTGCACTACCTCTTGAAAAAGAGCTCATAAGGCGCAGTGACCTGAAGACTGTTATCATGGGTACATCCCCTGCGGACATCGATGTTGCAGAGAACAGGGAAAAGTTCAACGTTATGATGAGCAAGCTGGAGATCAACCAGCCGGATGCAGGTTATGCTATCTCGCAGGAACAGGCTATCGAGATAGCCAACAGGATAGGCTACCCGGTGCTTGTGAGACCATCATACGTACTGGGCGGTCGTGCAATGGAAATAGTCTATGACCAGAACGATCTCGAGCGCTATATGCGTGAGGCTGTGAAGGTGTCTCCCGAGCACCCAATACTCATCGATGACTTCCTTGAGGGAGCTGTGGAGATAGATGTGGACGCCGTGTGTGATGGCAAGGATGTGCTCATCGGTGCCATTATGGAACATATCGAGGAAGCGGGTGTGCACTCAGGCGATTCCGCATGTGTGATCCCGCCACAGTCACTTTCAGAAGAGATCCTCGAAATAGTACGTGATTATACCCGTAAGATCGCACTGGCCCTGAACGTAAAGGGTCTTGTGAACATTCAAATGGCTAAGAAGGGCGACACAATATACGTCCTTGAAGCAAACCCGCGCTCAAGCAGGACCATCCCCTTTGTATCCAAGGCAGTCGGCCTGCCGCTGGCAAAAATAGCAGCAAGGGTGATAATGGGAATAAGACTGGAGGAGCTTGGCTATGCATCCGGCAACGAACCTAAGGTCAAACACGTATCTGTAAAAGAAGTACTGCTGCCCTTTGATAAACTTCCGGGAGCAGATCCGATACTTGGACCTGAAATGAAAAGTACAGGCGAGGTCATGGGTGTTGACTACGATTACGGCAGAGCATTCTTCAAAGCACAGCTCAGTGCCGATAACCTGCTCCCACTCACAGGAAAGGTCTTTGTCTCAGTAAGGGACGAGGACAGGGAGCAGCTTGTTGATGTGGCCAACAAGCTCAAAGATGCAGGTATTGAACTGCTTGGTACCAAAGGAACAGCGGATTACCTTGAAGAACATGGCATTGAAATGGGAATTGTTAAGAAGGTCCATGACGGCAGTCCCAATGTCATTGACATGATGCGCCGGTATGAGGTTGCTCTTGTCATAAACACCCCTAACGACAAGCTTTCAAGGGAAGACAGTTCAAGGATACGCCGTGCGGCTGTGGATTTCAAGGTGCCTTACATTACAACCATCCAGGCGGCCATTGCAGCATCTAACGCCATAGTGTCCATGAAGAAGGGTGAAGGTACTGTCAAATCCATTAATGAATATCACAGGGAAATTATAAGTTCTTAATTTTAAGAATAGAAGGAAGGATAGGAGTTTTCTTATGTCAAAGAAAGTTGTACTTGCTTATTCAGGCGGTCTTGACACTTCGGTGTGCATCCCGCTGCTCAAGGAAGAATATGGCTGCGACGAGGTAATTACAGTCGCAGTAGATGTAGGCCAGCCAAAAGAGGATGTCGCTCAGGCAGAGGAGAAGGCGCAGAAGATCAGTGACAAGCACTTCACCCTTGATGTGCGTGATGAGTTCGTGAAAGACTACATTTTCCCTCTTATCAAGGCCAACGGAGACTATGAGGGTTATGTGATGGGCACTTCCATCGCCCGCCCGCTCATTGCTAGGAAGGTTGTCGAGATAGCGAAACAGGAAGGCGCAGTGGCACTTGCACATGGCTGTACCGGCAAGGGTAATGACCAGCTACGTTTCGAGGCTGTATTCCGCCTGACGGACATGGAGGTCATCGCACCCATGAGGGACATGAACCTCACCCGCGAGTGGGAGATCGAGTATGCGAAGAAGCACGGCATACCTGTTACCGTCACAACAGCAAAGCCCTGGAGTGTGGATGAGAATATCTGGAGCCGCAGTATCGAGGGCGGTAAACTGGAAGACCCCGGATTCATCCCGCCTGAGGAGATATACCAGTGGACGGTGTCCCCGGAAGCAGCACCTGCCGGACAGATCCTTGTCATAGGTTTCGAGAACGGTGTCCCTGTATCCCTGGACGGTCAGAAGATGGGCGGCGTGGAACTTATCGAGAGGCTCAACGAGCTCGCAGGTTCCCACGGAATCGGAAGAACGGACATGATCGAGGACCGCGTGCTGGGTCTGAAAGCGAGGGAGAACTACGAGCACCCCGCAGCCACCGTGCTTCTGACAGCCCACAGGGACCTCGAGAAGCTGGTACTCACACGGGCGGAGCTCAAATTCAAGAAGGGTGTGGACGAGCAGTGGTCAGAGCTTGCATATTACGGCCTGGTGGACGAGCCGCTCTACCACGACCTGAATGCCTTCATAGACAAGACCCAGGAGCGAGTAACAGGCACTGTCACCGTGAAACTTCACAAAGGCAGCGTCATCATACTGGCAAGGACATCTTCCTACGCTCTCTACTCAGAGGACCTCGTTTCATTCGACAGCGCCACCATCGACCAGAAGGACGCCGAAGGGTTCGCAAAATATCATGGCTTCCAGGCCCGGATGTACAGGAAAGTTATTGATAAGTGAAATCGTATGTCATTAGGCATACGATTATTTTTTAATCTTAGGCTTTTAGAAAATATATACTTTTTTTTACAGTGTATTTCTCGCTTTAGATTTAATTTCGATAAGAACTGGTCAACAGTCTGCAAATATTAATTTATGACCTCGAATATTATCAATTGTAGTTTTCTCCAGTGTATTGAAGGTCGGAGTGAAAACACCTCGGAATCAACTATAGGTGTAACGGAGATGCCTCGTACAAAGAGTTAATGTATCAATGATACCCTTAATGCATAAATGGAAGGATTGTTTTAAAAGATCGGTTGCGAAGATAGTCGTTATCCTGCAACCGGAGTAGTTTTTTGAATTAAAGTAACTAAATACAGAATATATTTGTAACTTTGTAAAACAGAGGAAGACATGTCATGGTCGATATAATGCTACTGCTGAATGATTATGGTTATGTCAGCCTCTTTATCACAAGTTTTCTGGCCTCAACGATTTTGCCACTTGGTTCCGAGGGTCTTGTTATACTGATGGTCCTTGGTAACTTCAACATCCATACTGTTGTTCTTGTGGCATCAGTAGCGAATTTCCTAGGCTCATGTACTTCCTATTACATCGGATCTACGGGGAGGAATCTCCTCATAAGCAAATATATGCGTATATCCGATGAGCAGCTCAAACGTGCAGAGAACTGTTTCAGAAAATACGGCACTTTATCTCTTCTTTTCACCTGGCTGCCGGGTATAGGAGATGCCATTACCGTAGTCGCAGGCCTCTTACGGTACAAATTCATTAACTTCGCCATATTAGTTTTCGTAGGAAAGTTTTTCAGATATGCAGCTATCGCCTACTTTGCCAGTCACTTTTGAACAAAGAAACAGAGTGAATCTTGATTTCTATGAGAACAGGTTTAGCGGATCTAGGTGTCTGGAACAAGTTCAGGAAACAGGAAGTTCATGCAAATATCTCGTCAGGTATCTTAAAAATAAAAGTCGAACCAATCCCAGGTTGACTTTGGACCCAGATGCGTCCCTTATGTAGCTCTACAAACTTTTTAGCAATAGACAGCCCGAGTCCTGTGCCTTGATTCTCTTTATTGCACATTTGTCCGGCCTGTTCGAAAGGTTCGAAGATGGTTTCCAGTTCTGATTTTCTGATACCAATCCCGGTATCGGCTATCATCACGGTCAGAACCTTGTCCGACATCGCTGTTGCGATATCGACACGACCCCCCTCAGGTGTGAATTTGATAGCATTGCTTGCAAGATTGAAAATTATCTGTTTTATCTTGAGTTTGTCTGCTATAATTTCTGCAAGTTCGTTGTTTGAAACGAATGTAAGTTTAATTCTCTTCTTTGAAGCAAGGGGGTAAAGTATTGTCTTTATTTCTTCTAAAGTATCTGAAATATTGAACTTCTCCTGGTTGAGTTTCATCTGACCTGACTCGATCTTTGAAATATCAAGTATCTGATTAATCAACTCCAGCAGATGCTTTCCACTTGAAGAGATGTTACTTACAAAACGTGTCTGCTTATCATTGAGATTTCCATACATTTCCTCCATGAGCAGGTCTGAAAAGCCTATGATCGAATTAAGAGGTGTGCGAATCTCATGGCTCATATTAGCAAGGAACTCGCTCTTCGCCCGGTTGGCATGATCTGCCGTATGAGCGGCGAGTAAGATATCTTTTTCAAGTTCTATTCTCTTATTTATCTCAGTCCTTGCTTCCTGCCATCTCCTGAAAGAAAAAAAGGTAAAAGTTACTGCAAAATAAAGCGAAAGAATGAATAATACCCCAAGTTGCCACAATTCATGAAATTCCACATAAGAGAAGATGATCTCATATAGACGAAAATAGGATGAAACAAATAAAACAAGGCATCCGAATAAGAGTATCAACGTTAGTTCCTGTCGTGCAGCATTTTTTGACAAGTGCAGATCATCAATATTAACCATGCTTTTTTCTCCCAGGATACTGTATATAAGTATTACACTAATTATTTTGAGAATATGCTTTATTATATTTATTAAAATAAATAGTATATTAACTTATTTTATACCACCTGTATAATAAAGTATAAATGTAATCAGCTTTACTTTCTTCACTATCTTCACAATTTTGCCCGCATACAATTGAAGCTCCCTGAATTCGACAAGTATTTATCTCATAATCCCTGACTTTGACTGTAGAATCTCTCAATGGATTTCTATAAGAGATTATCACAAATAATGGAGTGAAATTGAATGGTAGCTATTGTTGATAAGGATTTATGTACTGGATGTGGAGCATGTGTCGATTCCTGCCCTGTTGAAGCGATCTCAATGAGTGCCGAAGACCTTGCGGTAATCGATGCTGACACCTGCGTGGACTGTGGAGACTGTGTAGAAATTTGCCCGGTTGATGCAATTTCGTTAGAATAATGCCAAAATTTCCTGTTTCTTTTTTAATTTGAGTACTATGGAGGCATGCCGTAAAATAAAAGATATCGCGAGATCGTCAAATGATACAAATAAGGGTCCCGGGATTACCTGGCTCAAAGACCCGGCCGGGAATATCCTGTTTATAATTTAAGATGCCAGTTTACTGCCTGACATATATTCAAATTCTTAAATACAGACAAAATATTCAAACTAAAAGAAAAAAAGGTATATTCAACCCTTATTTGAACCAAGATACTTACTGAACCATTCCCCTGCCAGCCTGGCTGCTTCTTCCAGCGTTCCCGGTTCCTCGAAAAGATGGGTCGCACCGCGAACCAGCTCCATTCTCTTTTCTGAGTCCAGTCTTTCTAAAGCCCACTTGTTCATCTCTATTACAGGACTATCCATGTTGCCCACGATCAGCAATGTGGGTGCTTTTACGTTTGCCAATGCCCTGTCTGCAAGGTCGGGCCTTCCTCCCCTCGAAACTACGGCCCTGGTCTGGCCGGGTCTCTCACTGGCAGCAATAAGGGCTGCAGCAGCGCCTGTACTTGCACCGAAGTATCCTATTTTAAGATTGGCAGTTGCCGGATTTTCAACAACCCAGTCTGTGACTGCAACAAGGCGTTCGGCAAGCATTTCTATATCAAAACGAAACTGTGCGGTTTGATTGTCAATCTCCTCCTCCCCCGGAGTCAGCAGATCGAACAGAAGAGTAGCAAGCCCCTGTCCTTGGAGATAACCAGCCACAAACCTGTTCCTGGGACTGAATCTACTGCTACCGCTTCCGTGTGCAAATATAACAATACCTTTTGCACCACCGGGAATGTCGAGGTTCCCTCCAAGGGATATTGAATCAATAGTGATCTTGACACTGTTCTCTTCCTTATCTGCCATCTTCTTACCCCCTTGAAGGCATAACGGGTCCGGCCATTTCATCAGCTTTCTTCAGCAGGTCGCATACTTCCTTGTCGCTTGTCTGGGCAAAATTCTCATACCATGCTCCCACACCGTAGAAAGGCTCAGGTGTTGTCAGACACACAGTCCTATCAACCTCTGCCGCAAACTCGTCACATGCTTCCCTGGACGCAGTCGGTACTGCCACGATTATTTTGTCCGGGTTCTGCTTTCTCAGGGCCTGGAATGCTGCTTTCATGGTAGCGCCTGTAGCTAGCCCGTCATCTATAAGAATGGCTGTCTTTCCAGTAACATCCAGTTCAGGCTTACCTTTACGATACATTTCTTCTCTTCTTTCCAGTTCCACCCTTTCTGACGCAACGACCGAATCGATCGCTTCCCCGGTTATCTGCATGGACTGCACCACACCCATGTTCATGATCTTTACGCCCCCGCTTGAAATGGCTCCCATAGCAAGTTCCTCATAACCCGGGACCCCCAGTTTCCTTACAATAAAAACATCAAGTTCCACATCAAGTTCCTTTGCTACTTCAAAAGCCACTGGAACTCCTCCTCTTGGAAGCGCAAGTAAAATAACATCCTCATGTCCGGAATATTCGGAAAGCGCCTCTGCGAGCTTTTTTCCGGCATCTGTTCGATCCTTAAAGATTACCATATAATACCCACTCCACATTGTAGTTTCTAAGGCCTGCTATTTTACTGATTCGCTTAGAACAGAAAACAAACCTACTGATCATATCGATAAGCCTGTTCAATTTCCCGGATAGGGCCTTTTATATACAAAAAAAGCGAAGTAAATCCCGATGGCTTCAAAATCCTTTTTCAATGAAATTGTGCGAAAAGGCATTCATCTGACATCTATCCTGATAGTACTTGTCTACGCTTTTTTCGGGAAGCAGGCCACCCTTAGCCTTCTCATTACATATCTGGTGATAATCCTGACCATCGAACATCTGAGGCTTGACAGGGGATTCAAACTTCCTTTTGTCAGTTTTCTGCTGAGAAAGAAAGAGGTCTCAGGCCTTGGCTCACACGTCTACTTCACCCTCGGTGCCCTTATTGCGGTAGCTGTATTTAGTGAACATGTCGCCTATGCTGCCATACTTATGACAACCTTCGGAGATGCCAGTGCAGCGCTTGTAGGTAAAAGGATTGGAAAGATCAGGATATTCGGCAATGGCAAGTCTCTTGAAGGTCTTATTGCGGAATTGTGTATTGATCTTGTGATAGGCTATATTTTCCTTTCCAGCTGGCAGGCAGCTATTTTGATGGCTGCAGTGGCAACGATGGTGGAGACATATTTTGTGAAAATCGATGACAACCTTGCAATTCCCATATTTTCAGGTTTTTCTGTAGAGATATTATTCTTCCTGAGTTCCTATTTCTGATAAATCTCTGAATAAGATTACGTGATACAAATTACTTACGACGTTATTTTTCCCATATATTTTCGCAGTTAAAGCAAATTGGATTGTTTTCAATACAATCTAATTTTTTGAAAAGGTTTTTATAGATCGCGAATATAGGCTATTATATCCGAAAATTACTAGCCGGAAATATTACGAGGTAATAAATATGACATCATGGGAATATGAAATAAGATCAGTTAGATTTGGTGAATTGGACCTCACAAAGCAGGACCTGAATGAACTCGGCGTAGATGGCTGGGAGCTGGTCAAATTCTCCGACGACATTGATGATAATGGTATGATCAAGGCCTTTTTCAAAAGACCGCTTGACTGTCTTGAAACATGATCATATCATTTAATGTTCTTTATTATATCACATAACTCCTTTTTAAAATTACAAATTGTTACTGTTCCTTCTGTTTCTTCTCTGCAGGTAGATTCTACGTTAATGCTTTAAACCTTATTCTCTTTGATGATATTGGGGAGTGACCAATGAGAAAATTCTTGAAATGGCTGATAGCTATGGTACTTGTGGCAGCAGCGGTGCTTGCTGCAGGATGTACAGATTCCGGGCCAACGGACGATTCCGCTGATGATCAGGAGCAGGTTCAAACGAATGAAGTTTCTATGATGAGCCTTCAGTTCCAGCCTCAGAACATCAGGGTTTCAGCAGGGGATACTGTTACGTGGACAAATGATGATGCTGTGGCCCATACCGCCACTGCAGATAACGGTGAGTTCGATTCCGGGGTTCTTGAACCCGGCCAGACTTATTCCCATGCTTTTGAGGAACCTGGTACCTATGATTACATATGTACGATACATCCTTCCATGGTGGGTACTGTTACAGTACAATAAGCGCATTCCGGAACTGATCCAGAGATGATTTCTCTTAACTGGAGGTATAAATGTTTGATGATCGCAGGGATGCCGGTATAAAACTTGCAGAATCCCTGGATAAGTACAGAGAAAGTAAAGCACTGGTACTTGCCATCCCCAGGGGCGGAGTGGAGGTTGGCTGCCAGGTAGCTGCCTACCTGGATGCGGATTTTTCTTTGCTGATCACAAGGAAACTTCCGTTTCCCGATAACCCGGAAGCAGGATTCGGGGCAATTGCAGAAGATGGTAGTTTATTTCTTTTCAGAGATGCCACAATGTGGCTGTCACAGGATCTGATAGACAGGATCGTGGAAGAGCAGTCTGCAGAGATCCGGAGAAGAATAGGGATCCTGAGAAAAGGCAAACCTTTGCCGGAAATAAGAGACAGGACTGTCATACTGGTTGATGACGGGCTTGCTATGGGTTCTACTATGAGGGCTTCCATCATGCTATGCAAGAAGGAAAAAGCCGCAATGATCGTTGTCGCAGTCCCGGTTGCAGGGAGGGAGGTTGCTGAAGACATCGGAAAAATGGTCGATGATCTAGTGGTGCTTGATACACCCGGGAACTTCATGGCCGTTGCCCAGGTTTATAGGAACTGGTATGATGTTTCTGATAAAGAAGTACTGGAGATAATGGAAAAAGGTTGTTTGTGAAACTTTATTCAGAAAAAAATGATCAGTAACGCAAAAACTCAGAACTATACAAAAAGAAAAAGAGATAGTGACCATCAGGCCAAAATCTCTTTCCTGACCTTTTTCTTCAACGGAGTTGAAGTTGCAGGTTCATGCGTGGTTGTTGACTGTTCTTCCAGAGTGAACTTAGAGATCATCTGCTGCATGGATGCAGCCATATCCGCAAGTTCATGAGCACTTTCTGCAAGTTCGTTCATCGAGGCAGTTTGCTGCTC
The DNA here is from genome assembly GCF_004745425.1 of Methanolobus halotolerans. GTDB lineage: Archaea > Halobacteriota > Methanosarcinia > Methanosarcinales > Methanosarcinaceae > Methanolobus > Methanolobus halotolerans. The sequence continues at coordinate 188,108 of NZ_PGGK01000005.1, forward strand.
GACTCCTGCTGAAGCTTCCTCTGTTCCTGCGGCAGCTTCCTGTGAAATAGCTGCCACCTCATCCATAGATGAAGTTATCTCTTCAATAGAGGCGGATTGTTCCTGGGCTGCAGCTGCTATGTTCTGTGCCATTTCAGCTACCTTGCTGCTCTCTACAACGATGTTCTTTACAGCCAGGACTGTTGTGTTAAGTGCGTTGACACCGGCACCTACTGTTTCAGTACCACTTTCCATTGACTCGACCGCATCCCTGGTACCTTCCTGTATCTCATGGATCAGTTGTGCTATATCCTTGGCAGCACTGCCAGAATCTTCGGCAAGCTTTCGGACCTCATCAGCCACAACTGCGAAACCACGGCCGTGTTCTCCTGCCCTGGCTGCCTCGATAGCAGCATTTAGTGCAAGTAGATTAGTCTGATCTGCAATACTTGTTATCAGGCTCACAATCTCTCCGATCTGTCTTGACTTTCCTTCAAGTTCTGTAATTGCAGAGGCTGAACTGTCAGTTGCTCTCTTGATATCATCCATCTGCTTCAACATTTCTTCAGATTCATTCCCTACCTTGTGGATAAGTTCACTTGTAACACTTGCAGTTTCGGCCGCATGTTGTGCATTGGAGGCAATGTCCTGAACATTGGAAGTCATATCTGACATAGCATGTGCAACTTCCTCTGTCTTGGAAGACTGGTCCTGTGCACCTTTTGATATCTCACCGACTGTAAGGGATATCTGATTGGATGCAGCGGTCACCTCTTCTATAGAGGAGGATATCTCCTGGGATGTTGCAGCTACATTGTTTGCGTTTTTACTTACCATGCTAATTATATCAGTAAGAGTATCCAGTATACCATTCAAGCCCCTGGGTATCGCCTTGAAGTCCACACCAACATCAGTATCGGCCCGTGTGTTGATCTTACCTTCCAGAGCGTCGGAGGAGATCTTATCGAAATCGTCGACGATGTTCTGGATACCACCTGATATCGACCTACTGATAAGCAGTGCAAAGGCAGAACCAAGGACAATAAAGATCAGAACAGCGGTCATGATACCATTCTTTATGGCAACCACAGGAGCTTCGAACTCATCCATATAGGTTCCGGATACTATTATCCAGTCTTTGGGCTCATAGTAAGTGTAGCTCATCATCTTGTCGCGTCCTTCCCATTCATAAATGATATCACCGTTCTTGTTTGCACTTATCTCTCTGGCGAAATCATTAGCATAAATATTATCTCCTTCTATGGTAGGGTGGATGATGAGGTCACCCGTGGAATCCATTACGTACATATACCCGGTTTCACCAAATGAAACTGTTCCCATTTGCTCCTTGATCTGCGACCTGTATACCTCTTCAGGGATGCCAACTCCAAGAATACCTATTATCCTGCCGTTACTGTCTTTTATCGGATCATAGGCAGTCATATACCACTCACCAAGAACATCTGCCCTGCCAGTATATGTCTGGCCGCCCCTCACAACTGAGTTATAAACCTCCGGAGAGACCGTAGTTCCGATAGCACGGCTTCCATCCGCGTTTCGCGTTGTGGTTGATATGCGGATTGCAGAACCATCCTTTACCTGGAATACACTGACACTCCCATCGATCTTACTTTCTATAGTATCCACAAGCTTGAAGTCACTATTAAGGATAAGATCTCCTACTACCAGCTTTCCGTCAACTATTTTGGGATCGGCAATTGAATAGAACTCTATACGGGCAGTATCGATCTGCGACTGCAGACTTTGCTGTGCAATAGTGAAGGTAGTGTCAATATAATCCTTTTCCATCTTCACTTGCTCATCTAATCGTTCATTGAGCTGAGTATGGATAGCATCCGAAGTCTGACCGTAGGCGTAGAGACCCACCACTGTAACAGGTATTATTGTCAGGATCAGTGCTAAAGCAATTATCTGACGACTGATTGGTATGTTTTTAAGATTCATTTTGCACCTCTGTACATCATAATTCAAACTGTGTGATAATGTGTAACAGTAAAGTGCGATTTAATATATAACCTTATCAAATAAAATAATAATAGTATAGTATTTTAATTATTAAATTCTAAGCATAAAATTATCCAGGTGTTGCATAAACCACCACCTACAAAGGAAAGTCTTTTTAAGCTTCTCATATCACAATAGAATCTAATTAGTGTATCGTGTGACCGAATTCTCTGCTTCGGGCTCTTTATGTCTGATTTGTAATTATAAATCTCACACCAGATAAGTCTTAAACTATGCTTTCCAGTATGATCATTGAATAGTTGATAGAAAAAAGTTGCAGGATGGAAATCCTGCTTTAAGTGCTTGTTTAAGCTTCAAAACGGAAATATCAGTTTCAGATATCGAGCTTTGACATCCGGTCCACAGCTTCAGATAATCTTTCTACGGTCTGGGTCAGTGCAAAGCGTATGTACCCCTCACCATACTTTCCGAAACCTACGCCTGGTGTTGCTACAATGCCCGCGTTTTCCAGCAGGAGCTTGGAGAAGCCGATGGAGTCATATCCGCTTGGTACGGGTGCCCATATGTAGAAGGTAGCCTTGGGTGGTTTGACATCAATACCCATTTCATGAAGACCTTTAAGGAGAACGTTCCTTCTTTCAGTATAGGTGCTGTTCATATCGGCAACACACTGTTGTGAGTCAGAAAGAGCTGTAATGCCTGCCATCTGAATGGCATTGAAAGCTCCTGAATCGATATTGGACTTGACCTTACCGAAACCGGCGATCATGTCTTTGTTACCCACAGCAAATCCAAGGCGCCATCCGGTCATGTTATAGGTCTTGGAAAGAGAGAAAAGTTCAATTCCTACTTCCTTTGCCCCGTCGACGCTCAGGAAACTTGGTGCCTTGTAACCATCATAAGTCATCTCCGAATATGCATTATCGTGTACAACTACGATATTGTTCTCCCTGGCGAACTGCACAACCTCTTCGAAGAATTTTGTGTCGGCTGTTGCAGATGTAGGATTGTTGGGATAATTAATGAACATAAGCTTCGACCTGCCAAGTACATCATTTGGTATCGCATCAAGGTCAGGCAGGAAACCGTTCTCCTCAAGAAGAGGCATTATGTGAGGTTCTCCCCCTGCAAATTGTGTACCGATCTTGTAGACCGGATACGCAGGGTCAGGGCAGAGAGCCACATCGCCCGGGTTAATGAAGGCAAGAGGTATATGCGCAACTCCTTCCTTTGAACCGATAAGTGTGAGTGTTTCTGAAGCAGGGTCGAGGTCCAATCCTCTGCTCTGCCTGCACCAGTCAGTAGCAGCCTTCCTGAAATCAAGCATGCCTGTATAGGAGGGATACCTGTGTGTAGAAGGGTCACGAACTGCCTGGCACATTGAATCCACAATATGCGCAGGAGTTGGCTGGTCAGGGTCACCTACTCCGAGATCTATCACATCCACACCTTTAGATCTCATTTTAGCTTTTGCTTCGTCTATAGTCGCAAACAAGTAAGGGGGTAGTGCATTTATCCTGTCAGAGTACATTATTTCACCTAAGATTTGGACATATTTCAATAGGTGATTCCATATATAACTTCCCCTATTACATTGCACCTATCGGAAAAAGACTGAAACCGGGCTTTCTTCAAATCTTGTGCAGGAACGAAATGTATTAATAACTAAAATATAAATATAATTAATATAAAAATCAAATAGGTGTCTTTTATAAACAATCATGCAATGATGCTGCTCGAAAAAAGAGAAAAGGAATTAGAATGCATATATAGTATTTCAGATCTTTTTGATATGCATATCCCCCTGAAGTCTTTGCTCAGGGGAATCGTTAATCGCATCCCTTCTGCATGTAGCTGTTCTGAAGTTGCAGCAGCACGCATCACACTGGATGATGAAATTTACCAGACTACTAACTATGAGGATACTCCGTGGAAGATGTCTGTCGAAATAACCGTTCATGGAAAGGTCCGGGGCTATCTGAAGCTTGTCTACCTTAAAGAGCATCCTGTTCAGGATGTCGGACCATTTCTTAAAGAAGAGAAAAAGTTGATGGACGCCATCGTCTCTCGCCTTGGCAAAGTCCTTGAGAGAAGAAGTGTCGAAGATGCCCTGCTTGATTCCGAAAAAAGGTACAGGGTCATCTTCGAATCATCCCCTCTTGGAATCTTTATTGACAAGAATGGGATAATAACCCATTGCAATAGGAGCTTCTTGAAAATATTCGGATTGCCGCGTGAAGATATAATAGGAGCAGAGATAACTGATTTTGTGAATGATGAAAAGCTTGAAAAAGTTCTCTTCAGGTCCGACCAGGAAATCATGCCATATTACGAGACAGAATACTCGGTCCGAATAGCAGGCAAGCCCGTGTATCTCAGATCTTACTACGTCCCTCACAGGTCATCGAAAACCACCCTTGAAGGTGGTGTCTGCCTGATTGCCGATATTACCAAGAGTAAACAATCAGAAGATGCATTGCAGCAACAAAAAGAGCTACTTACAAGCACTTTCAATGCATTACAGGACCTGATAGTCGTCGTGGACAGAGAGCTTAATGTAGTTACAAGTAACTGGAAAAGTGAGAAGTTCATCACTCCCGAAGAGAGAGAGTTCCATCCACATTGTTATGAATGTTTCATGCACCGCGATGAGCCCTGTGACCCATGTCATGTAAAAGAGGTTTTTTCCACCGGGAATGTTACCGAAACTGAATATACGAGCCCTGTAGACGGGAAGACCCGGGAGTATCGAGTGTTCCCGGTCCTTGGTAAAAATAACGATATAGTGATGGCTGTGGAGCATATACGCGACATTACCGAGCGTAAGAGTACTGAAACAGCCCTGCAGAAATCCACGGAAGAACTAGCCAGGGCATATGAAGAACTCCAGTCTCTTGACAAGCTCAAAGATGAGTTCCTTTCAAACCTGAGACATGAGCTCAATACCCCGCTCACTACTATCAGGGGCTACAGTGAATTACTACAGGAAGGCATGTTCGGTCAATTGAACCCTGAGCAGGAAAATGCCATAAATAAAGTTGTTAACAAGTCTAAACGCCTGCATAGCCTGCTTGATTCCCTCCTATTTGCCAGCACTTCACAGGGTGGAAGGGTTAAATATAATTTTGAAAAGATAATGTTGTCCGATTCTGTGCTGTCTGCCATGGGAGAGATGTCTGAACATGCAAAGGAGAAAAGTATCTCTTTGAACTTCAACTTACCAACGGACGCCATTTTAACAAAGGCTGATGCCGATTACCTTCCAAGGGTCTTTGTGAATCTAGTAGAGAATGCAATAAAGTTCACCCCCAGAGAAGGAACTATAAATCTGTCAGCTTTTAGGGAGAATGGGAATCTGCATGCGATTGTGGAAGATGATGGCATCGGTATTGCCGAACATGACTTGCCTGATCTTTTCCAGAAATTCCACCAGATAGACAGTTCATCCACCAGGAACTACGGTGGCAATGGTCTTGGTCTATACATATCAAAAGTAATAATAGAGGACCATGGTGGAAAAATATGGATTGAAAGTGAGGAAGGTGTTGGTACAAAAGTACATGTAACACTTCCTGCTATTGATCAATAGACCTTAATTCTCACTTCTCGACCTGTTCGAGTTCTGAACCTGTATCCTTTGTAAGATCCGAATCCAGAAACTCATTGCTTTTGGGAAGTTCCATAAAGAACCTGTGCGTATTGTCTATACCGACCGTTCCTTCAGTTATACCGAACTCGAGAACATGCCCGCCTGCGGTCCTGTCTTCAGTTATGAAGTGAAGATGATATCCAGGCACGTTTATACCTTCAACATACGAGGGCAGCCAGTAACCTACAATTACTCCGTTAACCTGTTCTAATTCGAATGTAGGCTGGTCCTTTGTGACTTCCACCAGTTTGGGATATGGCTTTTCCTGTTTCGGAACACTCCTTGTCCTGACATAATCGAATGTTCCGTTGATCTTGATGGCATACATGATATTCCTGTTAGGCATCAATGCTGCAAGATAATCTTCTGTCTGAGATCGGTTCATAGGTTCAGTGATAAGATCCTCTGTATCCGCATCGAAAAAAGTTACCGCAGCAAAGGGTGTGGTCATGGAATCATTCACAGGATAGGCAATACCATCGTCTTTTATCTGGTATACTATACCATCCAGCTCTATCATCTCACCGTCCAGACCTGAAAAGGTCCCTATCCCGAAATCCCCGTGCTGCTTTAGAGACTCATAGTCTGTTTCGCCATCATATACCCCTTCAAGTAAGGCATTTATCGTGGAAACCTGGTACAGTATATCGTTTGAACTATACAGGGTCAAAGCACTTTCTGCTTGCTGCCCAGTAACGTTTTCAGAAATGCCACCTGATTCTGCTTCATCGATACATCCGGTGACCAATGTAAATATGACCGACAGACATATCGCAAAAATGATTATATTCTTTCTCATAGTCATCCCCGTATTCGATTAATAATTAATTCCAATGGATCTTCCCGCAAAAAAGTAAAAGTTCTTTTAGAGCTTCAATGCAAATGCACATATCCGGGAATTCTGCCCGTATATAGGTAAATAATGAGCAAAACGGCTATTGCGTCATTTGCCAGCTACTCATGCATCCTGCCGGAGTAGAAGGTTCGCGGGAAAAACCTTCTCAGGCAGCAGTCTCGTTTATGATATTCTCAAGATCGAGAAGTATTAACAACCTCTCATCCATTTTTCCAACGCCTTTGAGATAAGCTGCGTTGATCTTCTGCATGATAATCTCAGGTGTGGGATCGACATTTGTGGCAAGCAGTCTGATCACTTCACTGACAGAGTCAACGACCATTCCGATTATCGTACCCTCAACATCTACAACTATAATCCGGGATTCATCGGTAATCTCCTTTGCCGGAAGGCCGAATCTCCTGTCCAGATCCATTACAACAATGATCTTACCACGCAGGTTGATAACACCCTTAATGTAGTCAGGAGATCTGGGTATGCGCGTTATTTCAGGAAGCCGGATGATCTCCTGTACCTTCATAATGTCAACACCGAATTCCTCCAGCCCCAGATTAAAAATTACAAGCTGGATTAATTCGTTTGTATTAACATGTTCCTGGAATTTATTAATGTCATTTTCCATATTGATCCTCAACTGAAAAGCGATTATGATAGTACTGATGTGATATAATATTAATAATATATTATTAAATTAGTATATATAGTTTCGCTAATAGGAACTGCAAAGATCATAGCAACCGAAATCAGAGATAATCAGCAACCCAGAAAGTAAAAAAGCAGTTGCAAATAAAAGGACTGATATATAATACGGGCATATGAATCGCATCAAAATATAAATAACTCACTAAGGCTGTTCTCAAAAAAGGAATATAAGCATGGATGCCAAAAATATTGTGGACCAGAAGATCTTCTGGCTGTTGTTTATGGCAGCAGAATTCTCAATGATAGCAGCCGTACCATATGCAGTCTCTATTTCCGGAGATGCGATATACGACTTTGGCGTTTCTCTCCCGATGATACTGGCAACCCAGTTTGCTCAGGGAACAGGGCTTTTGATCGTATCCATTTTAACAGGCATCTTCCTCGGGAAAAAAATTGGTTTGGGGACACCAGTACTTGAATCCCTGTTTGAAGGCAGGGGTTTGCCTGCCAGCTTTCATTCTACCGTGAAATTATCGGTGATCCTTGGTGTCTTTGCAGGCACTCTCATCTTTGTAACGGACAGATTCGTTTTTTCCATTTTTGTCGAACCTTTGACCGTGTTCCTGGCATCACCTCTTCTGTGGCAGAGATTTTTATACTCATTCTATGCAGGTATCGTGGAGGAGATTATCCTGAGATTCTTCCTTGTAACCCTTCTGATATGGATCTCATGGAAGATCAAAAGGACTTCAGAGAACCTACCCACGAACACTGGTGTCTGGCTATCCGTACTTATCACGAGTCTCCTTTATAGTATAGGCTACATTTCATCCCTATCCGCATCAGAATACCCTGATCTGATGCTCACCCTGGGAATCACAGTCCTGAGCCTGATCACCGGGAGTATATTCGGCTGGCTCTATTGGAAAAAAGGACTGGAAGCATCGATCATTGCCAACCTTACGGCTTCTCTGACCATGCTGGTTGTGCTTGGTTCTCTGTAATGCCCGTGGTTGTGTGGCCTTAACAGTTGAGTTTAATCTCAGGGAATACTGAAATTCTGATAACGGAGTACATTTTCACCGCTGCGGGATTTTTCGGATAGTTTTTCCAACATCTTATTTGATTTACCTGTCCGCAGTTGATCTCCTGAACAAAAAAGTTCACTGAGGGCTGAAATTACAAAACCGATTCTTATTTATGTATTCAAGCCATACCACGCTACAAAATCAAGGTCACTTTTAATATTATATTTAAACTAACGAGGATTCACATGAGCGAGATTTTACGCAGGGGACGCCTGTCTTCCACTCCTGATGAAGATATATTGAACTTCACTTCATCTATGTCGGCAGATAAATGGATCTTCGAGGCAGATATACTTGTGGACCTGGCACATACAGTCATGCTCAAAGAGCAGAGTATTATCAGGGAACAGGATTGCAGCAAGATCCTGAAGGGACTTTTGCAGATCAGGGAAGATGGGATCGGGAGTCTTGATCACTCTTATGAGGACATACACATTTCACTTGAATCAAGGCTCATCGATATGGTCGGTGAGGATGTTGGCGGGAGAATGCATTCCGGCCGCTCCAGGAACGATGAGGTCGTCACCTGCATCAGGATAAGGCTCAGGGATGAACTGCTGTCCCTTATGGAAGAGCTCAGCCAGCTTCGGAAGAATCTTCTGGACATGGCTTCGGAAAATAAAGATACGCTGATGCCAGGATTCACCCACCTGCAGCATGCACAGCCGACCACCTTCGCTCACCATTTGCTGGCACACTCAGGTGCATTGTCAAGGGACACACAGCGTCTGATGGAAGCCTTCTCACGGGTGAATGAATGCCCTCTGGGAGCTGCTGCATTTGCATCTACGGGTTTTTTACTTGACAGGGAACGAACAAGGTCACTGCTTGGTTTTGAAAGGCTCATTGAGAATTCCATGGATGCGGTCAGTAGCCGTGATTTCATGATAGAGTCTGCCTCGATACTTGTGAATATCATGGTAAACCTCAGCAAAATGGCAGAGGAGATAGTAATATGGTCAACGACTGAATTTGGTTTTATCGAACTTCATGATAGTTACTCATCAACATCTTCTATAATGCCGCAGAAAAAGAATCCGGATACTGCCGAGCTTATTCGTGGTAAATCCGGTACCGTCATTGGTTCTCTGATGGCACTGATATCTATTTGCAAGGCCCTCCCACTGAGTTATAACAGGGACCTTCAGGAAGCTACTCCTAACCTCTGGCGTGCTGTGGAAACTACAAGAGGTGCTGCCAGAGTAATGGCAGGTATATTTGCCACACTTGAGGTAAATACGGATGCTATGTCGCTGCAGTCAACAGCTGGTTTTACAACGGCAACAGAACTTGCAGATACCATGGTAAGAGCTGCAGGCATACCTTTCAGGACAGCACATCAGATAGTCGGTGTACTGGCACGTGAAAATAGAGACCCTACACCGGAAGATATCGATGCTGCCGCCAGGAACGTGCTGGGCGAAAACCTGAGTGAACGTGGCCTGAGTCGGGAAATGGTGAAAGAAGCACTTGACCCTCTATCCAACATAAGCAAACGCAGTATCACAGGTGGCCCTTCTCCCAATGAGCTTGAAAGGGCGATACGCAGCTGTTTTGAGGAGCTGGAACTTGAACACACCAGAATAACAGAATTCAACAACAGCATAGAGCATTCGCTCAATGCCCTTTTCACAGTTGTCGACAGATGCATTGAGAGTAGTTCGAAATAATGTACTTATTATAATACCAAGGTAAGGATCATCATGGAATTCGAAGAAGGCGACAGGATAAAAATCGAAAAGGACGGTGTGGAATATGAAGGCGTAGTCATGCCAAGCACCACCCGGCACATTGTCATCAAGATGATCAGCGGATATAATGCGGGAATCGACCCTGAGAATGCCAGTATCAAAGTTGTGCAGAAAAAAAAAGCAGCAAACAATACACTGGTTGCAGCCAGGGGTCCGGATATTTCCGTGGAAAGGCCGGCTTCCCTGCCAAAGGTCTCAATTCTGTCCACTGGCGGTACGATAGCAAGTAAGATCGATTACAGGACAGGTGCTGTCACAGCCAGTTTCTCGGCTGATGATATTCTGCAGGCCATCCCGGAATTAAAAGAGATAGCTGATTTTAGCGGCCGTGCCATCTATAATATTCTTTCTGAGAACATGAAAGCCGATTACTGGCAGGTACTCGCAAAAGCGATAGCTGAAGAAATCGGGAAGGGCGCTGACGGGATAATCGTAGCCCACGGTACTGACACAATGATGTATTCGGCTGCTGCGTTATCATTCATGATAGAGACCCCCGTGCCGATCGTTTTTGTAGGTTCCCAGCGAAGTGCTGACAGACCCAGCAGCGACAATGCCATGAACGCCATATGTGCCGCACTTGTTGCTGTCAGTGATATTGCCGAGGTCACTGTTGTCATGCATGATGATGAATCCGATGGAAGATGTGCCGTACACCGCGGCACCAAGGTAAGGAAGATGCACACTTCCAGAAGAGATGCCTTCAGGTCTGTCAATGCAGACCCCATTGCCTATGTGGACTATACCGGCCGCGAGCTGCACGCTACGTCAACTTACACTAAAAGAGGAGCCAGACAACTCGAACTGAATGACTCCCTTGAACCCAGATGTGCACTCGTGAAGTTCACACCCGGCGCAAGTCCTGAAATCCTTTCGTATTTCACAGATGCCGGCTACCGTGGGCTGGTGATAGAAGGTACCGGACTTGGGCATGTTTCCACCGAATGGATTCCCCATATAGAGAATGTGATACGTTCGGGTATTCCTGTTGTAGTGACATCACAGTGCATCAGTGGAAGGGTATGCAACAGGGTTTACGATACCGGCAGGGATATACTCAAAGCAGGTGCTATCGAAGGGGAGGATATGCTTCCGGAAGTCGCACTTGTAAAGCTTATGTGGGCCTTGGGCCAGTCTGATGACATCGACACAGTTGCAGAGATCATGACAAATGCAATTGCAGGTGAGATATCGGAAAGGACTCTTGTTTCAGCCTGTGAATGCCATGAATAATTAGGTTTATAACAAAGTAGCAAGTATTGGTGCCAGAATTATCGATATAGGAATGATATTAGTATTTTTACAAACTAGGTGATTTTATGTCATTAACAGATCTCAGGACACACTATGCATCAGAGGTAAAACCGGAAGAACTGGGCGATGAGAAAGTAACCATCGCCGGTTGGGTATATGAGGTCCGTGACCTCGGAGGAATTTGTTTTGTTGTGGTCAGGGACCGGACCGGAAGGGCCCAGGTCACACTTGTGAAAAAGAAAACAGATCCGGAACTGCTGGATCTGGCCAGAAAACTCGTCAGGGAATCCGTAGTATCCATAACAGGCAGTGTCAAGCCGGAAGCAAAGGCTCCAAATGGTTATGAGCTCATTCCCGATGAGATAAGACTCCTCAATGAGGCAGAGTCACCACTTCCGATGGATACTACCGGAAAGGTTGAAGCCGAACTTGATACACGACTTGATTCAAGGTTCATCGACCTCAGGAGAGAGAGGACAACCGCCATATTCAGTATAAGGCACGAAGTACTCAGGGCTGTCAGGAGCTTCCTTACGGACAGCGGTTTCATCGAGACTTCCAGTCCGAAGGTCGTTGCAACAGCAACAGAGGGAGGAACCTCCCTATTCCCGATCACATACTTTGACAGGGAAGCTTTCCTTAACCAGAGTCCTCAACTCTTCAAGCAGATACTGATGTCCGGCGGAATGGACAGGGTGTTTGAGATCGGCCCTATCTTCAGGGCAGAGGAACACGACACCCGCAGACATCTCAATGAAGCAACATCCATTGACATTGAGGCAAGCTTCTGTGATCACTTCGATGTGATGGAGATCCTTGAGAAGATGGTTGCCTACATCTATGAGCAGGTAATTGAGAATGCGTCCGGTTCACTTGCAGTTCTTGATCTTGATCTGAAAGTACCGGCACTTCCTTTCAAAAGAGTTACCTATGATGAAGCCATTGATATCGTCAATGCGAACACTGACGAGATGCTCAACTGGGGGGATGACTTGGGTACCGCAGCCGAGCATACCATTGGTGAGTATGTGTTCAAAGAAACAGGTGAATCACACTACTTCATAATCGACTGGCCAACTGAGATCAAGCCATTCTATGCAATGCCTTATGAGGACAACCCGGTCCTTTCTAAGGGATTTGATATGATGCACAGGACAATGGAGCTTTCTTCAGGTGCACAGCGCATACACATCCCCGAGCTTCTTGTAAGAAGGATCGAATCCCAGGGCCTTGACCCCGAAGGTTTCGAATTCTATCTTAAGGCTTTCAGATACGGTATGCCACCACATGCAGGATGGGGTATAGGCTGCGAAAGGCTTGTCATGACCATGCTGGGAGTTGAGAACATCCGTGACGTGGTGCTGTTCCCAAGGGACAGACGCAGACTTTCCCCGTGATCAAAGCAATCGGAGCAGTTCTGATGAAAGAAAGGAATCCTTCCGGAGAGAGCCCGGAAAAGAAAGCAGCAGGTATCGCTGCAGCAGATCTTGTTAAAGATGGGATGGTAGTTGGCCTTGGCACGGGTTCGACCACAGCTTACACGATAGCTGAACTTGGCAGGCGTGTTGCCAAAGGTCTTGATATAATTGCAGTCGTGACATCATACCAGTCCGAGATGCTGGCCATAGATGCAGGTATAACTCTCACAAGCCTTGCCGAGTATCCGGAACTGGATATAGCCATTGACGGCGCCGACCAGATTGATGCTGCCCTCAACGTTATAAAAGGCGGTGGGGCCGCACATACACGTGAGAAGGTCGTTTCACGTTCTGCAGAGCGTTTTGTGATAGTTGCTGACGAATCGAAATCAAGTGAACAGCTGAACCATTATGTGCCACTTGAAGTGCTTCCGTACGCAAAGGAACTTGTATTAAAACAGGTCCGAATGATTGGCGGAGACCCGGTGCTGCGTCTTGCATCAAGAAAAGATGGGCCCGTCATATCCGACAATGGTAATTTTATTATCGATGCAAGTTTCGGCGTTATCGAAAACCCTGTGGTAATGTCCGCACTTCTTTCACAGGTAGCCGGAATCGTCGAACATGGGATATTCACCAATGTTGACGAGGCGTATATCGGTAAAAAAGATGGCTCTGTAGAAATATTGAGATCCTGATCTTTCGGTCAGGAATCTCTTTCGTCTTCGTCTTCAAAGGGACAGGCGCACATCTCGAATAGTGCATCTTCTCCTGTGCGGGAACCTCTTGCTATAAGTATATCCCCTGCCTGGATGATCGTTCTCTTATTAGGACGGTAAACCCACTTATCATCCCTTTTGATCGCCATTACATGTACACCTGTCTCTGTTTCGAGTTTCAGGTGCCCGAAGGTTTTTCCTACAATGGGCGAGCATTTCTGGACAACGAGTTTTGTTATGACCTCATCCGACTGTCTGACAGCCAGGGTCACCACCGGATGAAGTTCGATATCCCTGAGAACAGTATCGGCAATCGTATATGCTGCGTCTGAAATTGCCTCGGCTGCATTTGCAAGATGCAACAAACCTCTAAGCTGGTTCACATCAGGTACATGTTTTGCAGTTTCCAGCACCCAATGCTGAAGTTCGTATTTCATGGCATCCATTTCTACTTCAAGTGCCTTTACTTCATGAGCTATATCCTCGTTATCGAAGAGGAGGGCGGAGTATGCAAGTCCTACGGAAAGTTCACCCATGTTCTTCATTTCAACTATAATGTCCACGGCCCTTTCGAGGTCTATCAGGAAACGCTCATGCTGTACATCCCTTGGAACATATTTGTGACCTGTCACAAGTTCCATGAAAATAGGAACCCCTTCATCATGACCCCTCGCAAAAATCACATCATCGGCACGTATTCGTGAATTGTGGTTTGGGTTATATATCCATTCATTGTGCCGGCGTATGGCGATAATCCACATTCCGGATTCCGTATCGAACTCAATATCCCCAAGTGCACGGCCTGCAAGAGGAGAGTTCTCACTGACAGTTGCTCTTGTGATCGTCTCTTCAGCTTCTCTCATAGCCAGTTTAAGCTCCATGGGTATACCCATGTCCAGGACAACTATCTTTGCAATGTCCCCTGCTGCATTTGAGATATTTTCAGATGCAAGTGCAACCTGTAACACACCTGACATCTCTTCAGCTTCATCTACACGTCTTGCACTCAGCATGGCAGCTATTTTCATGTGATAGTCAAGAGTGTCCATTTTTTCTTCAAGACTTATTACCTCTTCAGCAATGTCTTCGTCATCATAGATCATTGCAGAATAGGCAAGATCAACCATCAGTTCTGATGTATTCTTAGTCTCTATCAGGAGATCTTTGAGGTTGCGTGGGATGTACTTTATTTCCTTAGGAGTCATGATCTTTCTACCAGTTTATTCCTTTCATGTTCTTATCTTCAATTCTATTCTATATTATATTCAGCAAATGCATGGTGATAAATATACCAATTACGCCAATAAGATCTCCAAGGGTTGCGATCACAGGAATTACTGTATCGTCTGGGTCCACACCGAAACGATGTGATGCGAAAGCAATCACAAGAGTGGCTGAGTAAACGACCAGTAGCTCGAAAGTGCCTGCAATTAAGCACAATGCCATAAGAGTTGCAAATGCGATCTCCATCTCAAGCACCATACCGGTGATCCATACAACAATCCCCAGGAAAGTAAAGGCACACATACCTACAATGAATGCTGAAAGCACGCTGTTGCGCACAACCGGATTGTGATATACATTACCTCCAAGACCCATGTGCAGGGCGGATGAGAGACGTGCTCCCAGCATACTTCCCGTATCACCACCGATCTTGATAAGCGCAGGTATCAGGATAAGAATGATTGGCATTGAGACAAGGTTCTCTATCTGGAAATTAAGGATCTGCCCTGTCAGGATACCTATTATTGAGGTGAAGAGGATTATAGGGAAGCTTCTTCCGACTATTCCTCCTATTGTATAATACGTCATAGTAAGAGCACCACCCTTGCAGCTATGAAGATCATCATCATAGATACTATATCACCAATCGTGGCAATGGCAGGAGTGACTACATTATCCGGGTCAAAGCCGAATCGGAACATACCCAGAGCAAGCAGCACGGCTACGAATGCGAGTATCAGGCCTGAAGACACACCTGCAAGAACAGCTATCAGGGTAAGTGTGAGAGGACCCGCACTCGGCAATCCGAGAGCAACCGTGATAAAATGACCTAATAATCCCAGAATAAAAGACATTATCGCACTGAGCAGGAGAGATCCGGTCACATTGTTCATTAATTCAGGATTTCTGTCGATCTTTGTGATCAGTCCCATATGGATAGCACTGCCGAGCCGGGATCCAAGTGTGGATGATATATTACCACGCATTCCCAG
This sequence comes from Methanolobus halotolerans, assembly GCF_004745425.1. Taxonomy (GTDB): domain Archaea; phylum Halobacteriota; class Methanosarcinia; order Methanosarcinales; family Methanosarcinaceae; genus Methanolobus; species Methanolobus halotolerans. The sequence continues at coordinate 203,666 of NZ_PGGK01000005.1, forward strand.
GACTGCAGGGGCTATCACTATGAGTCCGGGTATCATCTGCAGTTCATCGGTCATGCCCGACAGAATGATACCTGATGCAACACCTCCGAACGTTGCTACCAGTTGAAAAGGCAAAGCCTCACCTACGATAGAACTGATGCTTGCATAATCTCCCATGTACTCTTCTGCAAACTCATCTTCCTCATCGTCTTCCTGATGATGTGTGTCGTGAGGCATATGCCTTACTTCGCTTTTTTAATATTTAAATAGATATGACCACTACATACAGCGAAAACTGTTGATTATGCCCTATTCTGCATTAGCTTTATAAGTTTTATCGCATAATTCCCTGAAAAAGGTTTTTCGTAAATTGTGGAAAGGAATTATTATGTTAAAACATATTGTCATGTGGAAGCTGAAAGAAACTGCAGAAGGCAGGACCAGTCAGGAGAATGCAGACCTGATGAAGAAAATGCTTGAAGATCTCAAAGACCAGATCCCCGAGATAGAAAGTATAGAGGTCGGAGTCAATATCAACTCTTCTGATGCTGCCTTTGATGTGGTGCTGTACTCAGAGTTCAGGAACGAGAAAGCACTGCTATCCTACCAGAAACACCCGGAACATGTAAAGGTTGCAGATCTTGTAGGTAAAATCAATGAAATGAGAGTAGTCGTTGATTATCTGGTGTGAAGTTGACAATATCAGGCGGTATAAGTCCTAAATAACGGTAGTTCTAATGAGAATATCAGTAATACTGGGTCATCCTTACGATAAAAGCCTCAATCATGCCATTGCAGCGACAGTTGCCGATGTCCTAAATAATAACGGGCATGATGTCCGGCTTCATGACATGTACAGGGAAAATTTTGACCCCGTTATCCGGGGGAGGAACTTGTGACGGACCGGTCGGAAAATGCACTCGTCCAGACACATTGTGATGAGATAAGGGAAGCTGAAGGCATAATAATCATCCATCCCAACTGGTGGGGACAGCCTCCGGCCATCCTCAAGGGATGGGTTGACAGGGTGTTACGGGAGAATGTGGCATACAGATTCCCTGCAGATGATGACGGTTCCGGCCTTCCCATCGGTCTGATGAGAGCAAAGGCAGCTATTGTGTTCAATACCTCAAACACGCCTGAGGAGAGGGAATATACTGTTTTCGGGGATCCTCTTGAGAGGATATGGAAGGACTGTGTTTTTGATTTCTGCGGTGTGAAAAACTATTATCGCAGGATGTTCAGGACAATAGCAGGAAGCACACCTGAACAAAGGCAGACTTGGCTGAATGAGGTAAGGGATATGGTAAATGAGCATTTCCCGCAGAACAGCTTGTGAGAGTTGCTACCGGAGCCAGTATTTGTCTTTTTTCTCTTTTTCTTATTTTTCTCCGGGCGGAGTTACATCATCGTATATTCTGGCAGCGTACATCTTCCAGTTCTTACCGAGTTCATAGACAGCCACACCTGCCTGCGGCGGTAATTTTGTTTTGCCCCATGCTTCGGATATATATTCGATTACCACACGCTTGCCATCGAATGTGGCGGTACAGTGCCTGAGAGTGATGCCTCCGTCATGCAATACTGATGAATAAAAAATCCTTCAGGCCGGCTTTACCCGAATGCATATACCCTGAGCTGCCGGGTTCACGGGCATAGCCATCGTCTTCAAAAATATCCAGTATTTGTTCAGTATTGCCTTCCTCCAAGGCCTGCATGTACTGTTTGACAAAATCAGGTTCTTCAAGACCTTCCACCGGTTCCAGAAGCGGTTCTCTCACCTTATGCTTTCCTGTGAGCGGCCACGTACTGTGATATACACGTATTGCGGACACCCGGTCTCCGTCAAGGTCTGCAACGATCGCAACCGGCAGATCAATATTCCTGGTATCATGCTGTAAATAAAGCAGGATCTCAACGCAGATGCGCTTAACATTCGCAGTGATCTCTACGAACTGCTGCCCTGCATCATGCCCGCTCAGCCACTGATGCTGTCGGTCTGCAAATTCAATGAACTCATCTATGCCCGTTATTCTTCCCTCGAGGGGCGTATCTATCACAGGTTCCCCTACAAACATAGAAAGCAGTTTTTCGGTATCTTCCTCCTTTATGAGAATATAAAGGTCCTTTAAGGTCTCTGCTACTGTCAAGATATCCACTCCAGAACAAGAATTTGCCCCGGACTATATAAAGGTAGCAATCCGCATTCGCCCAGTTCCTGCAGTAAGAAAGATTTACCTGCATTTAACCTGTTTTCACTAAAAAGGAATATATACCACTAGTTACATTATGGGGATGCTCTAAGGTGAAAGCGTCACCGAGCAACTATTATCATTCGTATGGGCCCGTGGTCTAGCCGGTTATGACATCGCCTTTACACGGCGGGGGTCATGAGTTCGAATCTCATCGGGCCCACCAACTTCTTTTTGACTGCCTGATATTGATTCTTGCAGATTAACTATGTTTTTCTCGATATCATTGTGGTGCAATAGCTCGGCTTGTGTTTCATCTAAGTTGTGAATGATGCCAAGATTACAATTGTTTCCGCATTCGATTGATGCTGGTTTTAGAATATGGGATTTGTTGTGGGGATTAGGGTTGCCTAGATGAGGCGGAGGTTTATAGAGCCGTCATTCTCGGAAGTTGGTATTTGTCTATTTCCAACCTTGTGTATTGCATCTGGTCCAAATTGTGTCCCCTCAATAAGTTATGGGATATAGGTAACTCAAAAAACCGAACTGTTATAACTATATTATCTGTTTAACCCTAGATATATTCTAAAAAAGTTGGAACTCAATAAGAGAATAAAGTAAAAATAATAACTAAAGTTCCGTTATTGGAGTTGAATTCTTCATGTAACAATCGAAAACTTCTTTTCCCCATTCAAGAGCACAAGGATTGAAACATACGACATGTTTGTTATCAACTCCATCATTACTTTTCAATAACCGCATTAGTAAACAGTGGTCATTACATACGACAGCCTGCAAGTTCATTTTTTTAGTATACATGAAAAGATGGACTAAATTCTGAGCACGGAGTTCTAAATAATCAGCATAATAATTACTTCTTATCAGGTTAACAACATCCTGGGAGAAGATTGCATATACGTTTACATTGTTTTCAATCAGCTTTGAGAATAATGTTGGATACATTGGATGAAAGAATGTAGAAATTATAAAAACAGATTTAGATTTATAACAATCCTCTACGACTTGTTTATTTAGTTCATATGCTTCATTTAGTGGAGGGTTAACAACCTCACATTTTCCAAGTTCGCTTATCCTCTTAATGAGATGAGGTGGAATAAAGTCAAGCCGACGAGTTCCCCAATAATCAATATCAACATCTAAAGCATCAACAGTATTTACAAAAGGAACCATCTCATCAATAATAAGTTTCCCAATAGTTGTCAACTCATAGGTATCTTTCTCTTGTGAAACAAGATAATGCTCTTCAAGTATTCTAATCTGAGGAAGTAATGCCTGCCTGCTAGAATTAAGGGATTGAAGGATATCTTCCATTTCCTTTGATCCATCTTGCAACAGAATGAGAATTTCCTTTCTCTTTTCTGACTTAAATATAACATCAAGTAATTCTTTCTTCATTTTACCATATCTTAACAAGCAACAGTAACTTTGGATACCTTACTTATTAAGTACTTTCGGTATTTAGGCTCGTAGAAATCCTCAAAATTCAGACGATAATCAAATTTTAATATTCAAATGTACTGCCAGCTATTGAACTAAGTTACAAGTTTTTCCTTGATGATAGCGTTTTTTATAGGTTTCTACAGAGCCATTGAATTATAATGTTAACTGTGTTAATACATTAGATTAATTGTAATGATGTAATTGAGTCTAATATAAAACTTTAACCTTAAACTCATATATCTTGAAATATAATTACTGTTAAGGCAGTAAACCATGGAGAAATCAACATTTATTTATTCTATATGCGCCTCAGGAATAAGAAAAGACATACTTTTGTTACTATTAGACGGATCTAAGGACAAGGAAATAATACAGAATCATTTAAATATAAGTATACAGGCTTTAGTTTCCCAATTGAAAATACTTGAAGAAAACTATTTGATAACTACTTCCAATGATTCCTACACATTAACTCCAATGGGAAAGATAATAGTTCGCGAGATTATTCCTACATTAAATATGATAAATTTCTTTGGAAACAATATCGATTACTGGGGGACTCATGACCTTGATTTTATCCCACCTCATCTCGCGAAAAGAATGAATGAATTTGGTTCATGTTCTATTATAGAAGTATCTTTAACTAATTTGTATGAAGCTGATTATTCTTTTATTGAGCAAGCCAAAGACACAAAATTTTTTTACCTAATTACCTCTTTTTTATTTTCTAATTATAAACAGATATTCAGAGATTTAGCTGAAAATTATGTGAATTCTGAAGTTATTATTTCAAAAGATCTTCATGAAAAACTTACATTGGAGGACGAGGAAAATTTTAAATATGTTTGCCAGCTTCCAAACATTCGAATTCACGTTCATCCAACAAATTTCAAGCTCGTGTCCTTTACGTTCAGTGGTCGTAATTTCATGTTTAGGTTGTTAACGGTAGAAGGTGATTATGATCACAAAAGGGTAATCTGTGCTAGTGATCATGCGCTTAAATGGGGAAAAGAATTAGTTGAATACTATCTGAAAGATTCCATACCAATAACTGAAATTTAGTCATTCTTTTTATTTTTAATTTGTTTCATGCAAAAACGTCATTCCAAATTAGCGTACAAAAAATTAGAGTTAACTATATCTCCTCAATAAGTTATAGGGATATCTACAACTCAAATTATGGCAACGCTGTTAGAGAGACAGCACACAAGAATTTTAGACTTTGCCAATATGCAATAGAACAAATAAATGAAAACTAAAATAAAAAAGAAAATAATTATATTTCATTTATTGGAGTAGATTCTTTCAAGTAATAATCAAACAGGTCTTTTTCCCATTCAAGTGATTTTTTATAACGGCACAATAGATATCTGCCATCAAACTTACCATTATTTGTCGTTAGAGATAACATACTGTGAGTATCATTGAATGCAAAGAATAGGAAGCCTACTTTTTTTGGATAAACAAAAATATGGACAAACTCACTTTTTGAAACTTCTATCAATTCTGCATAACGAGCAGGTTGTAATTGATCAAGCAAATCTGGAGGAAAAACAAAATACATTTGAACATTATTATTCATCATTTCATAGACTAATCTATAGAATTCTGGATGTATGTATGTAGTGATTACAGAGTGAGACTCAGACCTCTTGCTTGCTTCATGAAATTCCTCATCTATCTCATATAGGTCTGTAATTGATGGTTTTATCGCTCTGCATTCTCTCAGTTCATCTATCCTTTGTAAAAAGTGAGGCGGAATGTAACTCAAGTCATGATTTCCCCAGTAATCAATATCCTTGTCAAATACCTTAATCGTATACAACAACGGCTTCATCTCATCAATTATCAGTTTTCCAATAGTTGTCAATTCATAAGTATCATCGTAGTGATCAACAAGATGATGTTCTTCCAGAATCCTTACTTGAGGAAGTAAAGACTGTCTGGTTGTATCCAGTGACTTGAGAAGAATTTCCATTCCCTGAGGGCCATCCTGTAACAGTAAGAGTACATTTTTTCTCTTTTCAGAAGCAAATATTACATCAAGTAATGGTTTCTTCATTTGCTTTCCACCCTCTAATACTGGTGCAATTTAATATGACATTAGATTTCACTCTCTCATTAAAGCTAATGGTGAAGAACTATATCTTTTTTGTGGAAAATTCACTAAATATAACACTGTTGACTTTGAATAGTAATTAGTTTATCCACATTTCTGATCTTTCCCTGAAATGAGCATTTAGAGTAAAAGGTTTATCAGCTTCAACATTTTTCTTCATGTAATGGAGGGTCCCTTTTGAAAATCCCATTTCCTTCCAATCAGAATAAGATATACTCAGTATCTTCTGCCTAATATCTTCTGAATCCTGCCTTTCAATACTATAAGCAGGCTTACTAAAATCAACAGATGCTTTCTTTTCAGCAAGACATGAGCAAGCTACCTGCTTTTAACAACAGTCATGGGTAATTCTTTTTAGTATGTTTTTTTAGTATGTTATATATAAGGAAACTACCCTTTCTATATAAGTTTAAGATTGCCACCTTAGTTAGAGACAAAGTTTTACTCCTTTAATTGAGGTTTCCACTTGGACACTTATCAGTTGACATAAAATAGGTGCATAGAAAGGATTGGAGCTTTTTTAAAACCTTACTACCCCACGAACACCAATATACACGATCGGTGTTCCTTTCTATCATACAAATACTACAATATATTCTAATCTTAACATTGAAATAATAAAGCCATTATTTTTAAACACTAATGTTAAAAAGTGAAGAGTTTGTTCATATACAATGCTAGATATTCTTATAAGTGGAGTAGGAAATGACGTCGCCCTAGATAGGCGGAGTCTATAATTATATAATGCAAAATCGCTTTGATAAAATCGATGCTATTATGAGAAGCACTATATGTTGAGTTCGTCTGAACGAGGTATATACAGTTAAATCAGAATCCGATTAAATTTGAACCTCAATATTGTGTAGATTCTCTACTTGTAAGAATAATATTATTCCATTTGTCCAGCAATTCACGAAGTGATTTCAATGATATAGGTTTGGAAATATAATCAACCATTCCTGCTTCAAAAAACTTCTCTCTGTCATTTTTCATCGCATATGCTGTCAATGCAATTATTGGAATATCCCTGTTTAGCACTTTGGACTCTGGACTTTGAATAATCTTTGTGGCTTCCAGCCCGTTCATCTCAGGCATTTGAATGTCCATAAGCACCAGATCATATGGTTCTGTCTCAAGAGCCTTTATGGCTTCCATGCCATTGTCAACAGCATCAACCTCGAATCCCAGGTTAATTAGCATAGTTTGAGCTACTTCCTGATTGAGCATATCGTCCTCGACCAGCAAAATCTTCAGTACATTATTGTTGGTTTGAATCAAGTTCTCTTTTTCAGACTTTTCTACCCCCTTTGCTTTGGACTGTTTTTCCAGCTGCACGGTGAACCAGAATTCCGATCCCACTCCTTCATCGCTGATCACACCAATGTTTCCATCCATTATTTCGACCAGTTGCCTGGATATTGCAAGTCCGAGGCCTGTGCCACCGAATCTACGGCTGTTAGAGGTGTCTGCCTGGGTGAACTTTTCAAAAATAAGGTCAATCTTTTCTTCAGGAATGCCAATGCCTGTATCGATTACAGAAAAACGCAGCAGGACATTATCATCGTTCTGGGATTCAACTGAGATATGGATCAATACTTTTCCTTCTGAAGTAAACTTGATAGCATTACCTGTTAGATTGGTAAGAATCTGGGTCAAGCGGCCAGGATCTCCTTGAAGTAACAAAGGAACATCATCTTTGAGCTCGTAGGATAGTTCCAGCCCCTTACTACGCGCACGTAGGCTCATGGTGTCGACAAAGTCCTTGAGAAGGTTCAGCAGATCAAAGTCCACCTTTTCAAGTTCGAGCTTCCCTGCATCTATCTTAGAGATATCAAGTACATCTTCTATAAGCTCAAGAAGATTTTCCCCACTTTTTTGTACAATTTGAGTATAGTGTTGTTGTACATCACTCATCTCGGTTTCCATTAGTAAATCGGTAAAACCGATTATCGCATTCATGGGAGTTCGGATCTCATGGCTCATATTGGCAAGGAACTCTGATTTAGCAGCATTAGCAGCTTCTGCGGCTTCTTTAGCCTTTAATAGTTCCAACTCTATCTTCTTTAGGTCAGTGATGTCATTATTGACTATTATTGCACCCAACATCTCTCCATCATCACTTAGTACGGGAGCCGTATAATTGAGTATGATCCTTCTTTTATTATCAAATGCCTCAATTTCCAGAAGCTCGTTTTCTATTGTTACACCTTTTTTGATAGTGTGGACCAGTGCCCAATCTTCAGGAAGCACTTCTTCACCTGTGGGAAGTCTCTGTGCTTTAAACACATCATAATCTTCAGGAGGAACAAGCGGTTCAGCACCCCATATACGCTTTCCAGCAGGATTTCCTTGCAGAAGTTTTCCGTTAGTATCAGCAAACCATAGTCCAACAGGTAGAATATCAAATACCTTGTTTAGGAGTGTTTCACGTTGCTTTAATTCTTCTTCTGTTCGTTTGCTTTCAGTAATGTCCTGGAGCTGTTCAACTATAAAGAGGATCTCTCCATTTTCATCAAGTATAGGATTACTTGTTGCCCTTATATATCTATTAAGTTCAGGCACATATTTTTCGGAAGTCTCAATCTTTTTGGTCCTTAGCACTTTTTCTGTCTGACAATTTGGGCATACATCGTGGCGCCCAATCAACTCATAACACTTTTTACCTACCACCTCCTCATGTGACAAATTTAGCAGTTCATACCCTGCTTTATTATAGCGCATTATTGTAAGGTCGGTTTTCTGGAAAGCCACTGCATCCTTTAATTGATTGAGCATAGCTTCTAGGATATTGGAAGATTCCTCCAGGTTTTTCTCTGCCTGTTTGCGGTCAGTAATGACCTCGGTGTAAACAATAATCCCACCGATCGTTCCATCCATTTCGTACCAGGGACGGCATTCCCAGCGGGTCCACTCTACGGTGCCATCCTCCCTTATATATTGATCATCTTCAGCACTTATAACTTCACCAGCAAGCGCCCTTTGATGAACGTCTCTCCATTTTTGAGGTAAATCTGGGAATACTTCGTAGTGGTGTTTTCCTATGATATCCTTCATTTTGACCTTGTACTCGTCAAGGTACCGCTGGCTGACATATATATAATTCAAATCACGGTCGTGTACTGCAACAGCACTTCTTGTGTGTTCCACGATGTAGCTCAATAAGTTATGAGAGTGAATCAAAGCTTTTTCTGACAACTTGCAATCAGTAATGTCTTGATTTACACCATATGATTTGACAGTTTCACCTTTACTGTTTTTTACGATAAAGAATCTGACTGCCAGATAACCTGTGCTCCCGTCAGCATAGAGCATGCGATGTTCAATGTAACGACTGAAATCTGGATCTTTAGCACCCAATGCCTTGCGCGTCTCCTCTGAGACCATATGACGATCATCCGGATGTACAAAACGCCTGGCATAATCCTCGATTGGCATTCTGTAGCCACTCATTTCCTCAGCATTCGTGCGGAATATGGAATAGAACTCGTCCGAAAAAGTAAACATACCACTTGCAAAATCAAACTCCCAGTGGCCTAATTTTGCAATATTTAATGCATTGGATAATTGTTGCTGACTTTTATGCAGTTTTTCTTCTACATTTTTACGTTCTTCCTCTCTGCCAATGGCCAAGGCGATGAGTCCAAGGATATGTTTGTCATCCTCACCGATATCTACATTATCCTGATACACGACACAAAGGGAACCTACAACCTCGCTGCAACAAATAGCGGGATGACCGATATAGGTCTGCAGACCATATAATGCCACATTTGGATCTGTCTCGGCATAGGGCGTTTCACCTAAATTGCGCACAATATGTGGTTCTGAGGTGCCGCGTTTGATGACATCATAGCAGATGTGTCCTTCAGGATAATCCTCAGATACATAGTCTGGAGGAGTATGCCATTGTCCTACAGAACATAGTATGTCACCATTAAGTCGGTTGTATAGAGCACATGTACCACTTAGGAGTTCACCGCAAAGCGCTGTCAGGATGTTAATATTAGCTTCATAGTCGGCGCCCAAATCAAGCAGACAGCTATTTATTTTAGACAGCCGCTCCACACTTACTTCGTTTTTCATTCTTGTACCTTCTGTTTTGCCTATGGCGCACTTTTTTAGTCTGGTCAGACCATGATGCAAACTACCTATATTATAAAAGATTATTTATGTTTATTATTGGTTATATTATATTATATTTCAACTTTTGCTTATTAAAACATTAATGTCAACAAGTTCTATAAATTAAAGAAGAAACTATAACAAACCTATTTATTTTGAAGGGTTCATAATAAAAGTAATTTTGTACTACAAAACATTTTGTAGCTTCCTTATATTGTGAACTAAACGACTTTCCTTCCAAAATATCTATATACACAAGTATTATCAATAGCTTTTAATAATTATTAAAACCTGCGAAAAGGATAAACATGGAATGGATACTTTTAATAATTGCGGGATTATTTGAAACCGGATGGGCAATCGGATTAAAATATAGCGATGGGTTAACCAAATTCTATCCTATGGTATTTACTGCTATTACTTTAATCCTAAGCATGTATCTATTGGAAAGAGCTTTGAGAACATTGCCTGTTGGAACAGCTTATGCCGTCTGGACAGGTATTGGTATTATTGGGACAACAATATTGGGAATATTTCTTTTCAATGAGTCAATAAATATAACACGAATATTCTTTATTGGATTGATTGTCGTTGGTATTGGTGGATTAAAGCTCGTATCAGCCTAATTATTTATCTCCCAATTATAGGAAACCTCTAATTATGAGTGAGAAAAATGACTGATATTGAAGAAAAGATAATTGACATAGGGCATGAGATCTTTAAAGGGTATGGAGTTGATGACATCACTGCACAAATCCTATCGATACTTAATTTTGAACCAAATGCAATAAGTATGGAGGAATTAGCACAGAGAACTGGCTATAGTCTTGCTTCCATCAGCCTTAAGGTCAAAAATATTGAACAATTTTGGAGTATCAAAAGGATATCCAAGCCAGGATCTCGCAAAACATATTTGCAAATGGAAAAAAACCTGTTAGATGCTTTTGCGACTCAAATAAGAAATGGTTTTGAAACCGAATTGAGCCTTGCAAAAACGAAAATAACTCCCCTTATAGAAGAATATAAAGAAAATGCAGCGACACAAGAACAAAAAACTAAACTGCATACATATGAGAACTACCTATCACAAATTGATAAGTTTGAAGAATTGATCCGCCACATATATTCGCAAATCAATCTGTTAAAAAAGAATCAAATTTAGACTTTGTAGAATTCCTCATTTAAGGAATTATCCTAACTACATCTCCAACCTTACCTTACATGTTTATTTAATAACATATGATACTTTTATAACAATTGTTAACTTTGGCTCTGGAGAAAACCGTTGATACAGCTAGCGCTGCATAAATTAAGTAGGAGATAGGTTTTCTACAGAGCCGAAATCTTGCTAATTGAAACTTTAAAGTCAGCAGTTTCCAACTACAAATGAACGTAAAGACGCAAGATATCGCCTGCCATTTGAGTTTTCATTTCCTTGCGTTTGATAATTTCAAGGATTTCTAAAGAGTCGTTATTTGTATTTAACATTTGAAATTTCAAAGCTTTTGAAAAATTTCATTTAACCAAATAATTTCACTCCCCTCCATATTAACAAGAGTTTAGGTTAAATAAAAAAATTACCTATTGTGGTGCAAGCATTGACTTGCTTGCAAATACTAAGGGAAGAAACTTGAAACTAGAATATCCCAAGTATGATTTGAAAATTTGCTCATTGAAACATTTCTGAATCAAACATTAACTACAAATTATTCATAAACTTGGATGGGTTTAAATGGTATTGGAAAATTTGACTTCAAGAAAAGATGTTTTAACTTTTTGTAATAATCGGATTGTACAATTGAAAAATGATAGAAAAAAGGTATTATCGCAATGTGAAGATGAATATCAGGATGAAATAAATACTAAATTCACTGCAAAAATTGAAGAATTAAATTATATTATGGAAAATTGCCAGTAATAACGGTTTAAAGGATTATTCAGCATGCTATAATGTTCAGTTACCTGTACATGAGATGTACACCATTCCTGGCAGAACCCAGTAAAGATAAGTAGGGGTTGAATCTCGAGTAATGCATTTCATTTACTATTTTTTTGGTATAATCTGTCTGTATCTTGTATTATTTTTCAACATTCCGTTTGATCTAGTAGGATTTGAGCATACATGGATCGATATCATCTCTTTCCCAAAATAAGCAGGCTTGCTAATTTTATTACTTTGCAGTTATATATGTATCCTTTTCTACAGAATCGCAAAAGGAAAGCCTTATGTACCTAAATCACTCTTCACATCAAGAATGTATTATTAAAGTATAGAAGTTGTAAAGGATTATAATATCTATTGGCAAAGGTGTTCATGAAATTAAAAATATTACTTTTAGTTCTGGTAGCATTTGGTGCAATTGTTACATCTGGATGTATATTCGATGAAACAAAAGAAGTAGAAATTTCAGGAGATATTGGTTATTCTGTGGGTGCTATTAATCAAAATCAAACCAATATTCAAAAAATCCAATGGACAACCAGTATTGGAAACAATGGAGAAGCAATTGCAGAAAACGTCAGTTGCGAAGTTATACTTCACCCAGAAGTATCATCAAGATTAATTTCTCTTGAAGGAAATGAAAAATATATTGGAGACTTGGAGCCTGATACATGGGAAGGTTTCAAAGGCAATGCAACATTTGATGCATCTAATATAAGTAAACGTGATATGGACGAATGGGAAAATATGGTTAAAGTAAAGATTATATGGGAAGAGAATGGTAAAAAATTTGAAGAAGTGATTCCGAGATGAGAAAACAAGAACATTAATTAGTTCGACGCGCTTTTATGTGGGGATACAGGTAACTCAGAAAAACAGAACTGTTTAAATTAGGCTTCGTGAATACTTTATAAAGAAAATCATGTATATGTTATTAAAAGAGAAGGCTACTTAAATTTTAGTTATTGGTTCAGAGTCTTTCAATAATAATCAAATATCGGCTCTGTGGAATGCCTATTTTTTACTTCATTAGAATTTGTGGTCGATTTTTCTATGCGATAGATAATAAAACCATGATATTCATCAGTCTGACAGACGATATTGTCTTCAGTAGCAATATGAAAAGAAAAAGTTTCGGTTGCAGAACTACCCACAACAGTTGGTGATGAGGGATTGCTTATATCAATAATCGAAAGAAGGTTCAAGCAGTTTAAATATGCATATCCACCTTTGACAACAACTCCTGGCATCGAACCGACATTATTACAACTACCTACGATAGTGGGGGATGAAGGATTGTTAACATCAATGACTTTCAAAGAGTCATCATCAGTTGTCACATAGGCATAACCATCTGATACGTCAATGGATCCTGCATGATCGATCGTATCATAAGTTCCTACATGATCTGGTGATGAAGGATCGCTTATATTAACGATCCAGAAGCTATCGGTCCCATGAACTATGTAGGCATGATCACCTTCAACCGCGACATCAGGTGCAGGCAGAGTATCATACCTGCCCACAAGAACCGGTGATTGGAGATTGTTTACATCAAGAATAACAAGACCATTATAAGTGATTAAATAGAGGTACCCGTCTGAAAGCTCAATGCCTCTAACACCAGCATCGTCTGCTGGTAAATTAATATCATAACTGCCAGCATGAGTTGGTGATGAGGGATCACTTATATCAATGGAGTTCAAAGAAGCGTTACCAAAAACCTCACTATATACCAGATAGGCGTAATCATCCAATACTTCAAAATTACCTGCTTTACCACCAGTATCATAATCACCTACAAGTTCTGGTGATTTCAGATTGCTGATATCGATAATCTGAAAATAACCCTCACCATTAATTGCATAGATGTAATCACCTTTAACCTCAACATCTCTTGCTTCATGTCGAATATCGATATCATCCAAATGGCCAAAACCAGACTCGAAAATCACATCTACTCCATCCGCACTCACGACCGTAGCTCCCAGGATAACGGAAAAGAAAACTGCGATTAATGCTAGAGGATAAATCATCCTTCCATACTCTTTTCTTAGATTTCTAAGTATGGTTATACTCCCAACTCCAGATTTTCAAATAATAACAACAAATTAGAATATCTCAGCTTAAACAAAAAGATTTCGAAATTTTGATAGTGAACAATTGTCTTTAATAATGATACATAATTAATTTTGATGTGCTAATATGTTTTTTGAATTACCAAAGATATTTGTTATTAAAGCTCTAATGCATTAATTTTGAGTTATTGCTTGCAAAAATACACAATAACTAGTGGATAAGTTTGTTAAGTTTAAGAATTAATATGTAGTGGACGGTTTTCATCTTGCAGAATGCTGGATAATGTATTCGGGTGTGGATCAAAAGACATATTCTTGGTGAGGCTGCGCAATAATATTCTTGTTGCAGTGCGTCAAAAACATAAACTTCAGATACTTACTATACAGTAAGTTACTATATGGTAACATTTTATAAGAGGAGCGTAAAACCCCTATGTCTTTAGCATCGCATTAAATCGAAGATTTAATGGGAGTTCCATTTCTTTGAAATGGAACATCGGAGATGTAAGCGTACATTACTGTTATTACTGTTATATATTTAAATATCATACTATTCTTTGTTCATGATAACCAAGTGAACTAAATAATTGTAACAAACCCAAACACCGCAGGGACTGCGGGAAGAGCCTGTGGACTTGTGAACAATGGTTCAAGGGATGAAACAGGAAGCCACGAAGTCTTTAGCTTCGGGGTAGTTCACTAATTATGTACTGGGAAAAATCAAATATGACTCACATTATTTCAAACCATTGATCCATACGGAATATCAAGTATCTATCAGTGATATACTCCCTTCCTTTTTGACATCAAAACATATCCTTCGGCAAGTAGCAACAAGGCTATACAGATAACCACTGCAGCGATCACGGCGGGATACCGTCCCCCAAAACCTTCAGGTGATATATGTTTTAGAAGGATTCCTGCATAGGCCCAGACAATAACAAGTCCATAAACGATATCTCTGTTCTTTATCATTGTTGCTATTGCGATGATGAGCCCGACTACAAGTATAATAACAGCCCAGGTGCTCTCAGCTAAGCCGAAGCCTCCCCATCCGATGCTTACAAGAAAAATAGTTACATTAGCGATGGTTGCGACCGTGATCCATCCAAAGTAAACGCTGAACGGAAGCCTGATGAAAAAATAGTCCCCCCCAGTGAGGCTGTCCTTGGCTGTCAATTCATTGATCTTTATCAAGCAGACCAGTACTACAATTATAAGCAGCAGAGATAGTGGTATCATATAATAGTGCCATGCGAGAACCCAGGATGCATTGGCGACCGAAGATATTGAAAACAGTATTCCAACTTTGTTGAACAGCGCAGTTGTGGAGTTACTCCGATAATCCCTGAAAAGGCCGAGATGGTAAAGTGTATATCCTCCCAGCAAGAGATATATGACTCCCCATATGGAAAAGGTCACCCCTGCAGGAGCAAAAAGATTTTGAAAGGAGTCCGAAACCTGGCCTGTGGTGACATCATTGATTGGCAGGATGTTAGCCAGTAAGTTCATAACAACCATGGTCAGAAAGGTTACTAATACAATAATCTTGATCAATGCAGTTTGTTGTTCCATCCGGCTCCCCATCACCATTGTATACTAAATTCCGCATTCAAGACAAATAAATATTATCCTTGGTAATCCTGGTCAGCCGATTGTACAACAGATTATTATACTTGTCAGCCGATAGATTCGGTTATGATAAGTTTGTTCTTCTTAATTGGAATTATTGTTAGTGGTATTTTTCTTTTTGGGTTATTCAAGATATGGCAGAAAAAGGAATATTCACTAACAAAAAAGACTTTTCTGACACTGACCATGGGTGTTATACTTGTAGCGTTCCTTTATGCATCTTTTGCGTTCATACTTGTTGGTTCAGATCATGCGACATACTATACAGAAGAAGGACAGAACCTGGGTGAACTGAACCATGAAGGGATAATACAAAGAGCAAATGATGCAGGTTACGATGTACAGGGTCCTTTTTATGTAAATGTTAAGGCCAAAAGTGCAACTGGGACATACCTCACAGACATGCCGTATATTGAGGAGCGTCTTGGAGATGACTTCTTGCTCAATCATGCCACGTATTATGAAGATGAGGAAACGGTAATGGAGATAATGTTCCTTGATGATGACATGGCAACTGTCATGTTTTTCAATCACATCAGACCAGATCCATATTTTTCTCCCTTTGAAGTGGAGCACCTTCCACAGGACGATTGGATAATCGAGAGGTTAATGGCAGCCTTTGGATCTGACAGGCAGCAAGCCGAACATGATCTTGAAGAGCTTAAAAATGCTATTGATTCCGGAAAGCAGCCAAAAATGGATATTTCCCGTAACATACTGCCTGATGCCATCTATAAAGACCTTGAAAGTATGAGCACAGATTCAGAATTCTCACTGACACATGGAGAAGGCAATACCATGCTTTCCTTCTATGCACACGATCTGCTGACAGGTAGGATGAGCTTTGTGGTGCCAAACCAGAGGATAGTACATGAAAAAGAAGGTGTTGCATACACCATCAAGATGGATCAGCTAGGTGGGGTCGAACTTGAAATAATGCTTTCAGCAGGAGAGCATGTTCCTGAGGAGAAATACATAGATGTTTTCAGGGAGATGTTCAAAAACATCGGCTTACCTGAAGAGGATATTGACAAGTTCAGGTTCCAGTATTCGCCCTCTGTTTGGTAAAAAAGCATCCTTTTATAGTTTTTCATGCCTATATTATTGTAGCAAAAAAATATCTTACCTCACCAAGTGATCTAAGTTTTTGCTATGGAGGAAAAAATGAGCTTAAAAGAAAAGATTCAAGAACGTGCTTTCCAAGAAGGTTTCCAGCTTTTTGGTGTTTCGGACATCGAAAAACTGGAACAGGTTGATTTCCCGACTGATAGAGGGATGGTGCGGCCATCTGAAGTAATGCCTGAAGCTAAATCTGCATTTGTTATGGGTTTAGTTCTCTGGGACGAAGGCCTAAATGCAGCAATATCATCTGTAAGTACGGGGGATTTCTCTGGAGGGGAAGCTGACTATTACAATCTGTACTACGAAGTAACCGAAACCCGTGCATGGCGTTTGATTGCTTGGTTAAATGAAAAGGGATACAAAGCGGTTCCATCTCATGCAGTTCATGAAAAGGTTGCCGCCTATCTTGCAGGATTGGGGTTTATAGGACATAATACTCAGGTTATAACTCCTGAATACGGACCAAGGGTTAGATGGGTAACAGTATTGACAAATGCAGAACTTGAGCCAGATGAACCTTTTGAACGGGATCTGTGTGCAGAACAACCACTTTGTCAGGAACAGTCTCAGTGTGTCAAAAGTTGTCCCTATCAGGCGATCATTCCCGGCCCTTCTCAAGGAGTAGAACCCGGAAAGAAAGTCATTTATGACAAATGTGTAGTTTCCCATGAATTTGACAAAGAAGTTTCCCCTCAAAATGAGAAACACATACGTCGCATAACAGAAAGAGGGTTCATGGAATGTACAATATGTAATTTGGTATGTCCCTATGGAAAACCAGTGGAAGAAAGCATAATTCCTGGCAAAAGGGGACTTAATTGAAGAATAATTGATCTTTCTTTGATTTTTCTATTTTTAAAACTTCTGTCACAAGCTTCAAAGCAAATGAGTTATAATTGTTCTTTAATTCAGCTCTGTAGAAAACCTATCGTTATCAAGATCATTGGGCTTAATCCTGTAATTATATTGGATTTTTTTCGTTTATGTGGGCACTTCCTCCACTTCAGTGGATATAGTAGTCACTACATATCACGTCTGATTTTCGTGGTGCCCTTATTTGATTTTATAGTTGGAGTACTTGAATTGGACCCGGTTGTGGATTGGTGGGTTAAGTGGTCCAAAAAGAGAAAAGGGCACCAAACTAACATTATGTGGAAAAACATATATCATTATTGAATCTTAGTTCTGTAGAAATTCTGCTAATTTCAACTTTAACCAACTACAAATGAACGCAAAGACGCAAGATACGGCTCTTTTTGTCTTCATTTCCTTGCGTTTGATCATCTCAAGGGTTTCTACAGAGCCGTGAAAAGTGAAGTAATCGAGTAAAAACGGTATGATCAAAGCCATTTATAACTTTGGTCACGGTCAATGACTTCGAGTATGTATACGATATCTTCTTCAATTGCAAAAATAGCTCTATAATCACCAATGCTTAATCTGTAAAGGTCTTGCCTGCTTTTGGTACCTTTTAGTTTTTTAAAGTCATTATCGAATGGGTTATTCTCCAATTTTCTAAGACCTTCCACAAGCCGTGTCTTTGTTTGAGGATCAAGTGCATTCAGGGATTTCCTGACATGTGGATGTATACTTACTCTGTATTTCATTTGACTCACTTTCAGATTTCATCAAGTGAGACAAACTGATCTTTCTCTTCCAGGCGCCTGTACATGCGGTCCATAAATTCTTCTTTATCGACTGTATTCATTAAGCGTTCAAGAATATCACTATAGGTCTCCCCTTTTTGACCATAGCTTTTCAGTCTGTCTCTCACCATCTTTGTGGTTGGTATGGTTGTCGATGTGCTCTGTGCCATGTCTTTTTCCTCCATGGTAGTGGATTATAATTATTATAAGCACTTATAAGTTATTATGTACTATTATTAATACCTTGTAGTTGCTTATAGCCTATCAAAATAACACCTGCATATGATCTTTCTTTATTAATGGTTTCCCATGCCATTCTGCTTTATAGTTTAACTCCCTTATAAATAAAGCAGGAAAACAGGTTTTCTACAGAGTCTTTAAAAGGAAATCTATTAAAGCCTTAAAATACCTGATCTTAAAATTATGCTTGCGTGGTGTTGTTATGGAAAAAAATCAGAAGTATGTAATATTTGGTGCTGCTTTGGTAATTTTATCGGGAATAATTTACTATATCCATTACCTAATCTTTAATGATCCTCATCATATATTCATTTATATGGTCGGAGATATTGCATTTGTACCAATTGAAGTGCTGCTTATATCAATGATCATTCATCATTTCTTAAGTGATATGGATAAAAAACACAGGTTGCAAAAACTGAACATGGTGATCGGTGTGTTTTTCAGTGAGGTTGGCATAAAGCTTCTGGAATATATATCGGATGCTGATCCTGACCTGGACAGGCACAGAGATCAGTTCATGATCGATTCTGAATGGTCAGACAGGGATTTCGATAACCTTGTCAGATCAATGAGCAGAATCAATTATGATGTGGATACAGAAAAGATCGATTTTGAAAACTTAAGCACCTTTCTTGTAGGGAAAAGGGACTTCCTTGTCAGACTGCTTGAAAATCCATCCATGCTCGAGCATGAGGAATTCACCGAACTCTTAAGAGCTGTTTTTCATCTCACAGAAGAGCTGGATTGCAGGGGTGATTTCTCATGTCTTCCAGAGACGGACACACATCATCTGACAGGAGACATCAAGCGTGTATATGCACTGCTTGCGCGAGAATGGTTTACTTATATGAAATATAACAAGAAGAATTATCCATACCTGTTCTCTCTTGCAATGCGGACAAATCCGTTTGACACAGAAAGTACGCCGATCGTATACTGATCATTGCGGTGGAGGTGGTTGATAATACAATTGACAGGTTCTGATCAGATGACCACAGAACCAAAAATCTGATCAGGGTATTATATGAGATCTTTTCAAAGATCCTTTCTCACCGTTGGAGTAAGAAGACCACCGTTTTTAAACTCACATTAAATCGGCTCTGTAGAAATCCTCATTTGAATCAAACAAACAATTTTGGCATACCTGCCAAGGTTGTTTACTATTAGCTTTATTTTAATCTCTTTTACCTGATTCCAGTGCTTCCTAGCCTTTATTTCCTCAC
>NZ_PGGK01000006.1 GCF_004745425.1 Methanolobus halotolerans
TTTTCAGCCTTCTCCATGCTGTAACACCAGAACCATAACGTTCAGGCAGGTCTCTCCATCTGCAACCTGTAGCTAGGACAAAGAGAATACCATTGATGACCTTACGGTCATCAGCTCTCTTTCTACCAGTTATCGGTTGTGGTGGTAAAAACGGTTTAATAAATTTCCACTGTTCGTCTGAGAGTTCTTTAAACCCCATTCAAATCCCCATAATACTATTGATGAAAGGGGTATTTATATTTTTGAAACCAGCTCTTTATTATTTCTCTTAAGTATTCTTTAGACTTGATGAATGTGACTGAAATTACTATTTAACACTTTTCCATATAGATTCTATCGGATTCAGATTTGGCGAATAAGGTGGTAAGAACAATAGCTCAATTCCTGGTTCTTGAGCTTTTGCAACTGTTTTCTTTGTATGGTGAGCTCTAAACTTATCGATTATGATAACTATTCTTCCAGTTGCAATCTGCACAGAATCTCCTAAATATCTGAATTTAATAAAATAAAGCCTTTGGAGCAATCTGGAATTCTTTTCTTTTTTGATAAGATCATCAAACTGCTCCAGAGTTAGCTTGTGCTCAATATTTATCCCCCTCATAATAAAAGATAAGTATATCAAGCATAATCAACTATATGTTTAACTATAATTCTTTCCATCGGTCCTGATATTTAACAGCATCAAGAGAAATGCTTACTTTCAGGAATATTTACATTTATTCCTTGTTCTGAGTAACTAGCAGATTATCGAATTTAGTTAATCCCAATAGAAAATCCTTTGCAGGAAGAATAACAAACTCATTCTAAAAACGTTGACTGAAAGGAAGAGATTATATGAGTAAAGGCAAAAATGTCTTAAAATGGAGACATATTCCTGTAATACTTGCTTTTATATTCCTTTTTTTGTTTATATTGTTTGAGGTTTCAGGCTTAATAACTCTTGAAAGGATTAACTCTCTTGTCCGGGAATCAGGTTCTTTTGCAGCAGTCTTAATAATATTGTTTCTGATTATTGATCTTATTCTCCCGATGCCTTCTACGGTATTAATGACCTTTTCCGGAGCGTTTTATGGGACCTTCATGGGTACATTGATAAATATCACAGGATCTCTTCTTGCCTCATTAGCAGGATTTGTAATAACAAGAAAACTGGGGAAAAGATGGTCATTCCTCGACAATCAAGAAAAACAATCCATGAATGAATGGTTCAGAAAATGGGGAGAAGGGATACTTATTCTTTCAAAAATGATTCCAATAGCATCCGAGACGATGGCATGTTTTGCAGGACTTACGAGAATCTCCCTGAGTCACTTCATTATCTTAAGTTTAATAGGAATAATTCCTGTTTCAGTGTATTATGCATATTTTGGAAGCATCTCTGAAAGCTTCTCTGAATGGTTGCTCCCATTATTTTTTGGGATTGCAATACCCATTATAGTCTGGAGCATACTAAAAAGATAAAAGGAAAAATACAGAAACTAATTTCATAAGTCTGTATAAATTAAATCTATCTGTTGTTATTTATTTGATGTTCAAAACCGGTTCAACTTTCAAACTGATTAGTATTTCCATATTTCCGACCTGTGGCCAGGACATCTGCAGATTCTATTCAAATCAATCTGCTTAATTATTAGAAACTAAAATGGAAAAGTCAGTTTCACAAGAGGTTTAATTGCATGGCCTATATTTTACAATCATGTATGCTTCCTGAGTGCCTGGAAATAAAAGTGGAAGCCATACTGATAGATTTGAACAGGGGAGGTGAAAGCATATGGTAAAATGCGGAATTTGTGGAGGAGACGTGCCACAACAGCCACGCGTTACAGATGAAGGAAAATGTGACCAGTGTGGTAAACAATTAGAACTGGCTGAATCGGAAAAGAGCAAAAGGTGATTGCTGTACTTCAGTTAGAAATTAACGAGCTATCCTAACAAGAGATTTGCTGGCAGGAGGGCAGTTTCCACATTTATGATTAACAATAATCAAGAATGCTATATACCAAATTATAAAAAAGTAACAGTGTATAGAAAAGTAAGAGTGGGAGATCAAAATTTGATCTTCCAAGCACATTTTTAATTAATCTGAAATTGTAAAATTAAACAACTTCGCCAAATGCGAACTTGCGCATTACTTTTGTAACTTTTACAGTAACTTCGTCGCCGACCTGTGTGCCTGGGACAAAGATGACAAATCCGTTCACTCTTGCAATTCCGTCGCCTTCTCTTGCAATATCTTCAATTGTCACTTCGTAGCTTTCTCCAGTCTCTACCGGAGCGTTTGAATCCATGTTATCGAACAAATATTTCACATCCTTTAGTAATTAGCTTAAAAGGAAATACAATAATTTGGTTAAAGATACTAAAAAAAAACAGTAAATACGGTTAAAGTAATACTATTTAACTATTAGACCTATAATTCATCAAATTAGTTTAAACCTCTAAAAGCATTCTTACTAATGAAGTTGGTCATATATAAACTTTCTGATATGCATGTACAAAACAGGGCATAAAAAACTTCTCACATTTGCAATCTTTCTCTCACAAAATATATTGAGATCTCGGAGATCATTACACTTTCCCTTTTGATCCCTCCAACAATTTCGAAACCTTGCTCACTAACAATATCAGCGCAATGGCTATTGATGCGGCAGCAATATCATCCAGAACGATACCAAATCCTCCGGGTAGCCGTTCAACTGCGTGAATACCCAGAATTTTCAGGTAATCAAATAATATAAAAAGTGTAAGACTCGCAGCAACATGTATAACTCTCAATGATGATAGAACAAGAAAACCTGCTGCAACGAATTCATCGATGACCACACAAAATGGGTCCTTTCCAATCATTGCAGCAGCAATGTTTGTAATGATGATTGCCAGGATGACCTGCAGGATAAGTATATAATACCAATATTTTGTATGTGACCTTAACCACCACCCCCAACCTGCACCAAGAACTGCAGCCATCCCGGGAGCAAAAGGCAATTCACCAAGGCCTGCCAGTGTCACAATAAAAATTACTGCTTCGTTCATGTAACTTCATTCTTATATGCGTGTATTCTATAACCTAAGTTCTACTCGTGGAATCTCATGAGCCCTACTTTCTTACTTACATGCATTTACTGATATACTTAATTATCTTTAATTATCGTAGTTATGGAGAACTTCTACAGAGGCAGGTTTTATCCTTTTCAAACTATTACATTAAAAATGAAACTAAAATAAACTGATCTACCAGTCATAGTATTTTTTCTAATCTCGAAAAATACTATGCAAGATAAAGGTTATGTTCATATATAAGTTAGCAGAAACCATATTATGCTTAACGGGGTAACACTGTTTACGGAGAAAATCTTCATTTGTAGTATGTGGGAGAACCGTGTGTCAAAAACCAAAAAGAAGGTTACAAAATGCCGTCATTGTATGTAATATCCTGCCGTATGTTTGAAGATGAACTTGTTCACATATTCGAAGAAGAAGATAAGGATGCCCGCGTGATACTGATCGAGAACGAGAATATAGAAGGAATTGAAAAGAAATTTAGTGAAGTAGGAATAAAGTACGAAAAAACCTCCGTTGAGGATTTGCCTTTAAAGCTCGGTCCGAAAGAAGATTTTATAGTAGTTCTTAACATTCTGGAATTTGCACTGGATGCTAACCCTTCACTTCTTAAGGATAAAGTCTACACATCCATCGAAGAGACCGGGAAATATTTTAATGGTATCCTCGTTTTCTACGGCCTCTGTGGAAATGTGCTCGGTTCACTCGAGAAGGATTTTTCCTATATGGATATTCCGGTGAGGATACTTAAGGATGCCTGCGGGAACATTGTAGATGATTGTATATGTGCCTCTTTTGATAACAGGGATGCCTATGTCAATGCAGTGATGGGTGAAACGCGAGGAGAGGGCACATACTTCCTTACACCAATGCAGGCAGCTAACTGGAGGGAAATGCTTGTTCTTGCTAAACTGGCTCCTGATCCTGACGATACCGAAATGATGAAAATGGTCTTTGACTATTCCGGTTATAAAAATGTAGGGAAGGTGGACACAGGATTATCCTATGAAAAAGATTTCGGGAGCATTGTAGATGAATTTGCCTCCCTCTTTGACTTTGAAAAACGTCTATTTAGCGGATCTACAAAAATATCTGATGAATGCTACCATTCCATTAAAAAGTACATAGTTGAGAATGTTACTGCTGAATCATCTGTAGAAGGTGAAGCTTGTAAAAACTGAATCAGCCCTATTTAATTCACAAACTCTAAATACAACCTTCTCCAAATAAAAACTTGGAGAGTACAAGAACTTGGTTTCATCCACAATCATCCTGATAATCAGTCTGGTGGCATTTGCAGTCATACACAGTTTTTTAGCAAGCCTGTTTTTCAAACGCCTGCTTATAAGGGCTATGGGTTCCAGGGCAGAAAAATTGTACATGCCTGCGTTCAGCCTCATTGCAGTGATAACGATATTGCCGCTTGTTTATCTTCTCTACAAGTATCCGGGACCGATAATCTACATCGTTCCGTCTCCATGGCGCTGGCTGATGGTGGGCGGGCAGATAATCGCTGCAGTCGTTGCCCCAAGGGCTTTACTGGATGCACCTCACAGATTCAGGATTAGGTCACAACTATCTGCACCGAATTCCCCTGAAGCGGGTCATCTGGATATCCGGGGTATTTACCGATGGGTTCGGGACCCCTTCCTGCTCTCTGGCCTGGTGATCATCTGGCTCACTCCCTTTATGACAGTCAATCTGCTGATCATATTCATTCTGACCACAATATATCTTTATCTGGGGTCCCTGCATTGGGAAAGCAGGCTGCTTGCACAGTTTGGTGATGAATACCGGAGCTATCAAAAGAAGGTGCACAGGATAATCCCTCTTCCTGGAAGATATCGAAGAAGGCTTTGACAGGACTTATTCAGAAAATCCCTGTCTGGTCTGCAAGTTCCTGAATGAGGTAAGCAAAAGTATTCCTGATCCCGAATCAAATTAGTAAGGTAAATAATGACTTAGGAAAGTGAACTATAGAAAAGTAAGAATGGGAGATCAAAAATTTGATCTTCCAGACACATTTTTAATTGATCAGAACTTGTAAAATTAAGCAACTTCGCCAAATGCGAACTTGCGCATTACTTTAGTAACTTTTATTGTAACTTCGTCGCCGACTTCTGTGCCAGGGACAAAGATGACAAATCCGCTTACTCTTGCAATTCCGTCGCCTTCTCTTGCAATATCTTCAATTGTCACTTCGTAGTTTTCTCCAGCTTCGACCGGAGCATCTGAATCCATGTTATTAAACAAATATTTCACGTCCTTTAATGATGAGCTTAAAAAGAAATACAACCAATTGATTAAATATAAGAAAAAACAGTAAAAACGATTAATGTAATACTATCTAGCCCTATTATTTATCTAAGTAGTTTCAACCTCTTAAAGCACACTATAAACGGAAGTATACTATATAAACCTATTCCTGTGGAACCATATGTATTTCATTCGCCCGCATTGTTGAATTGCCAGCCTACTCCTAATCGAACGAGTATGAAAATGTAAACGGTATCTTTGAGGTCCATATGATAGATATCACAAAGGTGGATAATCCAGGGTCAAATGACACTGCTGAAGCAGAAATCATATTCACAGACCCTGCCGGGAAAAATGAATACAGGGTCGTTCTGACTGATATTATCCCGGTAGGTCCGGATCACCCGTTCGGTGGCGGAGTCATTATTGACAGCTACTTACACGGTAAATCATCGATAGTAACCCGTATGGTAGCAACAGCCTGTGTATGGTACATTTTGGGGAGTGAGTGAGCTATACGTAAACGGTGAAATTGCGAGCGATAACAGTCTGGTACATGTAATGGCAACTGAGCAGGTAAGAACTTCCGATGAGGATTACAGACTGCTTTTTGACAATGAACTGCCACATCAAGGAATACACACATATTGTGTTAGCTGATGTTGTAGTCACACCAGAGGGAACGATGCAGGAACCCGTACCAACAGATTACATGTTACCTGACGGAACAGAACAGCCATTTATTCACATAATTTTCGAAGATACCGAGATTCAGGGATTGGATGTTCCGGGATGATCAGATATCCCGGAACGGGATTAAAAGTTCGAATCTGATGTTGTAGATCACCACATTTGCTTTATATTTTTAATAATTCTTTTTTGATTGCTTATTTAAAAAAATATCTGAGAATAAATCATAGATAAGTTATTTATGTCCTCATGCTGACAATATAGTGGGAGAGGGAGGTTTGGATGAGCTGCATAGAGAATCTACCCGTAAGGGAACTTGAAAATGTCTGGATTACAATGCCTGATAGCTGTAATCTTGCAGCAAAGGTATGGTTACCAGAAGATGCTGAAAAAGATCCAGTTCCGGCTATCTTGGAGTATATCCCTTACAGAAAAAGGGATTTTAAAGCAGTACGTGATTCCCGGATGCACAGATATTTTGCGCAGCAGGGCTATGCATGCCTCCGTGTGGATCTCAGGGGTAGCGGAGATTCTGAAGGGATTCTAAAGGACGAATATCTTCCCACTGAATTAAAAGATGGCGTGGATGTCCTGAAATGGATAGCTGCACAGCCTTGGTGCAACGGAAATGTTGGAATGATGGGAATCTCATGGGGCGGTTTTAACGCACTCCAGATAGCAGCAATGAATCCACCTGAATTAAAAGCTGTAATTACTGTAAGTTCCTCGGACGAGAGATACACTGATGATGTCCATTACATGGGCGGATGTATGCTCACGGACAACCTTTCCTGGGCTTCGAACATGTTTTCATATAATTCAATCCCACCGGACCCTGCCATAGTTGGAGAACGCTGGAAGGATATGTGGCTGGAAAGACTTGAAGAAAGTGGTCTGTGGCTGAAAAAGTGGCTTGAACACCAGCATCGGGACGATTACTGGAAACATGCTTCAATAGCCGAGAATTACGGAGCTATCAAATGTCCTGTTTTTGCGATCAGTGGCTGGGCAGACGGTTATTCAAATACGGTTTTGCGTCTTCTTGAACATCTGGACGTACCAGTAAAGGGTCTGATAGGAGGATGGGGACATAAGTATCCACATTTAGGAGATCCATGTCATTCAATCGATTTTCTGAAAGAGTCAGTAAAATGGTGGGATCACTGGCTTAGGGCTGTGGATACCGGACAGGACAATGAGCCGGCAATACGTGTGTGGATGCAGGATAGCGTCTCACCCCTGATAGCAAAGATTCCCGGGCGCTGGGTGGCAGAAGAGAAGTGGCCGTCCCAGCGTATTGAAATGAAAGAATTCATCCTTTCACCCAACAGGATCAACTTCGAACCTGTAAATACCGGGGAAGAAGTGATGAAAGAGGAAATGCGCATAATAAGCCCCCTGAGTGTTGGTCTTTTCGCCGGGAAGTGGTATTCCTATTCGGAATCAACGGACAGACCACACGACCAGACAGAGGAAGACGGAGGTGCACTTATCTTTGATAGTCCGGAGCTTGAAGAGGATATCGAGATATTTGGTGCTCCGGAGCTTGAAATTGAACTCAGTTCTGACAAGCCGATTGCGATGATCGCTGTTCGCCTCAATGACATGTGCAAAGAGGGCACATCTACCAGAGTAAGCTATGGGCTCCTGAACCTTACACACAGAAATGGTCACGAGAATCCTCAAGAACTGGATGAGGGATGTTTTTACAGGATAAGATTACAGATGAACTACGTGGCTCAGTGTTTTCCTGCCGGCAACAGGATACGTGTTTCAATTTCTACTTCTTACTGGCCTTTTGCGTGGCCGAGTCCCGAATCATTCGTTCTGACCATAAAATCAGGGGGAAAACTGTTCCTTCCTGTCAGGCCTCGTAACGACAGGGATGAAGAGCTTCCTGAATTAGGATTACCGGTGATGGCTGAACCGGTTCCAACTACACTTATTGTACCTGCAAAGAGGGAATGGACCGTGACACATAACCTTGCTAGCAATGAAGTGAAACAGAAGATCATCAATAATGATTCCAGGATACGTCTTGATGACATTGATCTGGAACTGCAAAAGGATACAACTGAAGTATATACATATTTCAATAACAATTATGACACTGTAAGGGGAGAGGTCAATACGATCCGCAGCCTGAAGAGGGGAGAGTGGCACGCAGTTAGTATCACCAGAACTGTCCTGACGTCCACCCGAAGACACTTTCGTATCCGGGCCATCCTGGATGCATACGAAGGAGATACACGGTTTTTTAGCAAGAGCTGGGATGAGACCATTCCCCGTAATATGATGTAGGGGTTAAAATGAAAATGAAAATGAATGTTTTTATCGTGGGAATGGACCGGTTCAATCTCAAAAAGCTGCAGAGAGTTCCCGAAGCAGAAGAATGCGAATTTCATGCCGCTCTTTATATCGATGAGATCAGGAATATTTCGCAGTATGATATGGATGCACTTATCGACAAAGCTGAGCAGCGCATAAAATCGACTCCCGGAGGCATTCATGCTATAGTCAGCTATTTTGATTTCCCGGCAACGGATCTTATACCCATTCTTGCTGAAAAGTTTGGGGTTCCGGGCCCTGATCTGGAATGTATTCTCAAGTGTCAGCACAAATACTGGAGTCGGTATGAACAAAAAAAGATCATTCCCGGCCACATACCTGAATTCTGTCCATTTGACCCCTTCGAAGATGATCCTTTTTCCTCTATTAATCTTGAACTGCCATTCTGGATCAAGCCATTCAGGTCTTTTCGCTCATTTCTGGCTTTCAAGATCACCACAAAAGAGCAATTTTATGAATACATTGATGAAATACGGGAAAATGTCAGTTACATTCATGAGCCGTTTCTATACATCCTGAAAGTACATGAGATACCGGATGAAATAGCAAATATGAAAGAAAGCTGCATCGCCGAAAAACCGATTTCAGGACACCAGTGTACGCTTGAGGGTTATGTTTTCAATAAAAAAGTGGTGATCTACGGTATTGTGGATTCTATCAAAGACCAGTATTTTTTCTCTTTTTTACGCTATGAATATCCTTCCTGTTTACCGGACGAAGTGCAGAATAGGATGGTAGATGTGTGCTCCAGATTCATTAAGCATATCGGACTGGATAATTCGGCGTTCAATGTGGAGTTTTTTTATAACCAGGCAAATGATGAAGTATATCTGCTTGAGATCAATAGCAGAATATCTCAATCCCATGCAGACCTCTTCGAAAAAGTTCATGGAATGTCACATCACCGTGTGATGCTGCAGATAGCACTTGGAAGAGAACCTGATCCCCTTGGACAGAACGGGGAGTTCAGATATGCAGCCAAGTTCATGTACAGGACCTTTGAAGCGGGAAAAGTACAGAGAGTTCCTTCAGAGGAAGAGATTGATGAAGTCATAAAAGAAATACCAGGTACCATCATCAAAACAAGGGTCGTGGAAGGACAGAGACTATCAGAGCTCCAGATGCAGGACAGCTATAGTTATGAGCTTGCCGATATTTTCGTAGGAGCTCAAAACCGGGATGAACTGGTCGATAAGTACAACTATATCCTTGAGAGGATTCCCTTTTCAATTGAAAGAAAGAACTGATTATGCAATGGTTCTGCAGCATTGATTCTGTTCTTATCAGACCGAACAGAATATATTTAATGACTTCAAGTAACTATAAGGAGTATTCACTATAATGAGTGAAGAATGGAAGAATCAGATTAAAGATCAAATTAATACCCTGGAACAGCTCGAAGAAATAATCAACGTAACAGATAGTGAAAGAGAAGCCATTGAAACCCTCAATACACGCTGGGGTACTACACCTTATTTTGCTTCGCTTATGGACAAGGATGATCCTGATTGTCCTATTAGAAAACAGGTCGTTCCCTCTCTTCATGAAAAAAATAACAAATATGGAATGACCGATTATCTTGTCTGGAAGGAAAACCGGGATACCGATGAAGTGCGTCCTGATAGTATTGCCAGACAATACAAGGACAGGGTAGCTTTCACAGTGCTGCAGAAATGTGGTATTTATTGCCGGCATTGTTTCAGGAAGGAGCTTGTTGTCGATGATGACCTGAAACTGGATTTCGATGTGGATGAAGGTATTGAATGGATTCGTCAGCACCCGGAAGTCCGGGATGTGCTTATCACGGGCGGGGATCCGCTATTATTATCAGATGAACAGATAGGATATTTAATAGAAAGCCTCAGGGATATCCCGCATGTCGAAATGATCCGTATCGGTTCAAGGTTGCCTGTCGTACTTCCACACAGGATCACTGATGATCTTAAGAAGATACTAGGTGGCTATCATGATGTACCAATATGGCTGAACACACAGTGTAACCACCCAAAGGAGATTACAGACAAAACCAGACGTGCTGTTTATGACCTTGTCACTTCAGGAGTAAACGTAGGAAATCAGGCCGTGCTTCTGAAAGGTATCAACGATGATGCACAGGTCATGCGCGAACTTCATCAAAAATTGTTAAGCGCAAGAATAAGACCGTATTATATATTCTATTGTGAACCTGCACCGGGAATCGATCATTTCCGGACTCCTGTGGAAAAAGGGGCCGAATTGATACGTGACGGCCTAAGAGGTCACACAACAGGTTTGGCACAGCCAATGTATGTAATAGCAACAAATATTGGTAAGATCCCATTGATGCCTGATTATTACACCATGGACAAGGATGAAGAAAAATATGTCCTTAGGAATCATCGTGGCGAATTGACAGAATTGCCTAATATTCCCGAATGATTCTGATCACAACCGATATTCCGGTGCCTTAAAATAGGCACCCATAACTATTAGATGGTTTATAATCACGATAGATCATTGACCCTGCTCCGAATATGAATATTCATCCCTTGCCTCGACCATGGCCAGAAGGTTTTTCAGAGGCGATTCCGGTGCGATCCCACAACCAGGCGCCAGTATATCAACGCCCTTTTCGAGACAGATCATGGATTCTTCCCTGACATCATCGGCAGTTTTACTGAAAAGAGTTATTGATGTGGAAATATTCCCGATAACAGCTGTGTTCTTCTTGTGGGCCAGATCAACAATACGGCTCAGGTCCTCCACACTTTCCTCAACACTTATTGCATTAAAGCCACAATCCAGCAGATCAGGAATTATACTGTCTGTTTTCCCACATACGTGAATAATACAATGACCATCAACACTATCTGTAAATCTTATCAGTCCGGGTTTTATAAATTCTATGAAAGCATCCGGACCCATAATATCAGGAGAAGCAGTTGCATCTGCAATTACTACCGCATCTGCACCTGAATCGATTAATGCATTGGCATACAATATACAGATATCAATACATTTATCGACAATCTCCCTGGCAAGTTGCGGTTTTTGGATTGTCCATTTTAAAAAGTATCTCATTCCACAAAGATAAGATGCGAGATCTGCAGGTCCTTCAAGTCCTGCCACAATTGGTATTTCCTCTCCTTCTTTACTTCTTAGAAGCTTTGATACTTCCAGTATCACAGGTATCCGCCCTCTTCCCGGAAGATCCGGCGGCACATCGATTGCTTCCGGATTATCTTCAAAAGGATGACTTACTATTGCCGGTGTTCTTGCCTTAGTGCCGGGATCGATGTTGCACCCCATTGCTTCACCAAGTACGGTTACATCAAAAGGATAACGTATAACTTCAAAATTTGCAACTGTATGCAAAGAACCTGCGAGTTTTACCATCTTTTTTGGATCACGATCCGCTTCCGGCCTGATTGCTCCGGTGATATCCATCAGTTCAAGTAAACCTGCTGTAGTCACAGTGCCCACAAGTGGAGCTCCGACATATTTCCTGTCAAGAATATCCCGAAACTTTTTTCTGAGAGTTATTTCTGGTTCGTTGATGATATTACCTCAGTTCTGTTCTTCTAATATATATGCCGGGCCTATTATTGAAAAAAGTTTGCATCAAACTCGTACTGTAACAGATTAAAAAGATATACCGGTATTGAAGCAGAATACTTAAGCAAAATAACTTATTTATATGAAATTAGTTCATTAATTCAATTGATCGCAATCAAAACAGTCCAATTTAAGTGCATTGAATAAAATCGATAAGGGAACAGAATGTCAGTAAATGAGAATGTTAATATGATTCTTAAGGAGCTTGGAAGGACAAA
The DNA here is from genome assembly GCF_004745425.1 of Methanolobus halotolerans. Classification (GTDB taxonomy): domain Archaea; phylum Halobacteriota; class Methanosarcinia; order Methanosarcinales; family Methanosarcinaceae; genus Methanolobus; species Methanolobus halotolerans. The sequence goes on from NZ_PGGK01000006.1 coordinate 12,168, forward strand.
ACTTGTCTGTGTCACCAAAACAGTGGGACCTGAAAGGATGAATGAATCCATAAGGGCCGGAGCCACCATCATAGGCGAGAACAGAGTTCAGGAGTTCGAGGAGAAATCGGATGAGATTCTGCCCTCTGAAAAGCACCTTCTAGGACATCTACAGACAAACAAGGTTAAAAAAGCTGTCCGGCTCTTTGATGTGATCCAGTCGGCCGACTCATTAAAAGTAATACAGGAAATTGATAAAAAAGCAGCAGAAATAGGAAAGACACAGGAGGTCTTCCTTCAGATCAATATAGGAGAAGAGCCACAGAAATACGGCTTCAGCCCGGAGGAGATAGAAACTGTCATGCCGGAAATACGTTCACTCAATAATATCCATGTTCATGGGCTCATGTGCATTCCTCCTTTTGTACAACCCGAACAGGTACGTCCCTATTTCAGGAAGATGAAGGAGCTTTTTGATGAGTTGCAGCAGAAAGGACATGCAAAAGAGGATAATATCAACATCAAGGAACTCTCCATGGGAATGTCCAATGATTACAGGGTTGCCATTGAAGAAGGAGCTACTATGGTGCGTATCGGTTCTGCAATATTTGGAGACAGGGATTACTGAGGAGCAAATCCGGCTTGTACTATAAACAAACCTTCACTTATCTCTAATGGAATGGATCCTTAAAGGTGATTAATACTAAACTGACTCTATGGTATCGTCTATTTCTTCTTTTGACTCTTTTTGCTTCTCAACGAATTTCTCGATCAGATTCTTTCTTGATACTCAAGGTAGATCCATCCTCCCAGACTAACAATAAGTGCTCCGGCAGTATCGGCATAGATAATGCATAGTATATGTCAGGCTTGAAAGTTGCAGGTTTGTCCCAAAGAAAGTATCACTTGTGTATTCTACAATTTCCCACAGAGCCCCCTATCGCCAGCGAGAATCCAAAAGTGAGAATGACTGTCATGGAAGGGCTCAATTCGGTAGATTCTGGTCTGTATCGGGTCAGTTCGTTAATCAGTAAGAATCCAGGGGAACCCACGGTAAGACCAAACAACAGATGCATAAATAGACCCCACCACCAGTACTCTTCGAAATAGTTTCTTAATTACCAGGTAATAAAGCAAGATAAAAACAGATAATTATTGGGCTCTGTAAAAATCCTCACAATTCAGGTGATAATCAAATTTTGATAATAATTCAAATGTACTGCCAGCTATTGAACTAAGTTACAAGTTTTGCCTTGATGATAGCGTTTTTTATAGGTTTTCTACAGAGCTTCATTGGCCTTTATTAATTATAATTAGGCAAAATGGGACAAAAGTTTTATGTTTACATTACCCTAAGAACCTTATATATCACTAAAAAATTAAACATGGAAAGTAAAAAATAACAGCCAGGTTATAAGCCTATTATTATGTCGTACTTAAATTTGTTCCCTGCAATGGCGCACTGGAATTTGTTTCCTGAACAACCATAGAGAGCTGGTCAAGTATGTCTTCCATCTGATCGATCTCTTCACCATATCCGGCCCAGTTACCTTCTCCTAGGTGTTCCTGAGCTCTGTTATAATGGTCCAGGGCCTGTTGTGCAAGGTTCCTTGTGATTATCGGTACCTCTGCCTGAGTACCATCCTCCTCAATGACCATGCCCTCAACCAGCATTTGCAACGATATTTGCAGATTTTCTCCCATGACGACCTTCTGTCCGGAAGACGCTACAACTCTCCTGAGCTCAGGAATTTCGGACTCTTCAGCACTAATGAATATAGGTTCTGTGTACAATATCGAATTACCAATAGGCACCACCAGCAAATTACCCCTGATCACCCGGGAGCCTGACTGGCCCCAGAGAGTCATCTGCTCGGAAATATCCGGATCCTGATCGATCCGGGATTCAATCTGGGTCGGTCCGTAGATAAGTTCGCCCTTTGGCAGTTCATAATGCTTTATCTCACCATAGTTTGGTTCGTCACATCTGGCTGCGATCCATGCGATCATATTCTCCCTGTTGCGGGGTGTGAAGGGTTGCAGTAATACATATTCCAGCCCGCCGCCATTGGGCAGTTCTGTGATCATGTAATATGGTTCCATTTCGATACTACTGCCCCTGTAGACCTCTTTTGGGATCTGCCAGGCATCTTCTCTATTGTAAAATGTCCCGGGATCTGTCATGTGGTAGTTTTCGTACATATCCATCTGAACCTTAAAGAAATCCTTTGGATAGCGAATATGTTCCTGCAGACCTTCAGGCATCTCACTGTAAGGCTTGAACAGGTCAGGGAAGATCTTTGAATATGTATTAACGACAGGTTCATCCTCCATCATATAAAAATCGACAGTGCCTTCATGGGCATCGATAATAACCTTCACGGAATTCCTGACATAATTGTTACCATCGAACTTAGTTCCGTAGTGTGTTTCTGAATACGGGTATTTGTCAGCCGTAGTATAGGCATCTATTATCCAGTAGACTTTATCGCTGTATATTACAGGATACGGGTCATTATCATACTCAAGGAAAGGAGCTATCTTTTGTGCTCTTTCTTCGATCTGCCGGTCATACATCAGGCGTGAGTTATCGTCGATATATTCACTAAGGATGAACTTCGGTTCGCTAAAAATGTATGCAAATGCCAGTCTTTTAACAAATGAGTCCAGTAGTATCCCGCTTGCGCCTTCGTATTGTGTGAATACGTTCTGTCCTCCTCTCGGATAGTCGAATTCAGCTCTTCCCGAATTTGCTATTTTGTATTCATCAGTGATCTCCCCATAATAGATACGCGGGTTGGAGACATTGAACACCCCGACCGGCGGAATGTTGCTTAAAACAAACTCAGGTCTGCCATCTGATGTCTTCGTACTTACGGGATTCATCACGACCCCGAACCCATGCGTATAGACAAGACGTTCATTCACCCATGTCCGGGCTTCCGGGGCCAGCTGGGTTGTATCGAGCTCTCTTGCCGATATCATATACTGCCTGTATCCTTCATCCGTATGATACCGGTCGGTATCAACATCATTGAATGTGTAGTAGGTTCTTATCTGCTGGAGTTGCCTGTAGGTCTGTTCAAGGGCACGCCTATCCCATATCCTTATGTTTTCGGTGACCTGAGTGTTATTTTCCAGTTCTGAGGGGGTCAGTTCATTATTGATCTCAAAAGAAGTTTCTTCGATATCCGATAGGCCAAAAGCCATTCTTGTATAATTTATATTATACTCAAGATAAGGTTCTTCCAGCTGGAATTCCGTAGGTTCAACTCTGTATTGTTGATAAGCACCCGGTACAAAGGAGCTGGCCAGGAAGAATGCCGCTATCAGAGCTATACCTATGATCGGGATCTTTATGTTCTTAAGTTTTACATTTGCCAGTAAAGCGACCGCTGTTAGCAAAGATAATATTGTAAGTATGTCAAATATCGGAAGCCTTACATGCACGTCAGTATAGCCTGCACCTGATACGACCCCTTGTTGTGAAAATAGTATCTCGTACCTGTTAAGGAAAAAACCAAAGGCGATCAAAGCAAACAGGAAAGCAAGAAGTGCCGATATATGGATCAGGACCTTTGCAGGCAGTTTGTCAATTACATCCTCTACACTGATATTGCGGCTCTGGAAGTAATATTCATCACGTTCTTTTGTACTGGTTTCAGATTGGAATATAGGTTCGAGCCTGTATAGGTAGAGAACCAGGACCATTATAAGAGAGATAACGGTCAGGCCGAAGAATACCCCTCTTATCAAGTGAATGAACGGGAGCTGGAATATGTAGAATCCTATATCGTTCATCAGGACAGGATCCTCTATTCCAAAAGGTGTACTGTTAAGATAGAGCAGAATAGTTCGCCAGTTTCCACTGAATGTCAGGCCGAAGAAAATTGAAAATGCCCCTATTACTATCAGGATTGTCTGAGAATCTATTTTTTCGTAGGGAATGTTCTTTTCAGCAAGTATCTTGCTTATCGAATCTCTTGCAAATCTCGCATTGATGTAGAGGAATACAAATGCAAGTATAAAACCGGGTATTATCGTAATTAGCTGCCATTGCAGGATTGTTATGAAAACTGATGTATATCCGATCATTTCAAACCAGAGATAGTCTGTGTATATTCCAATAAGGCTACCCATGCCCAGAATCAATACCATTATCAACAGAAAAAGTATTTTTATATTTCTCATAGCAAACCCGTTAAAGGACTTATAATTGGTACTAAGTCCACATAGAATATAATTTACATCCTAATAAATCCTTTCTCTATGATTATTTGACTTAATATTGTTATGTAAGGATACCCTACTGCACCGCAAACATGAACCCCGGCAGGAATAGTACCAGTACGGGGTTTTTTGCTATCTTTATAATATCATTTGCGATGATTGAGGTTGTACCACTTCTATACAGTATCACTCCTATTATACTTCCTCTCGTAACTGCAATTGCAAACTCTGCAAAATGTAACTCATACCTGGCGTGATTGCCTCCATAGTGTTATCCATCTCACCAGCATAAAGCTCTACAAGAACCAAATCTGCTATCAGGCTCAGAAAAGGGTGGACCCTTGGACTTGTTGTGAGAATAAGAATGAACATATATAGAAAAGGCAAAATGCATTATAGAATAATACCTTAATGGCGTGTTAAGATACATTCTTTTTGCTGCGAGGAAATAAGATGGACCCCATCGAAAAATATCAATCTCTCTTCATATTAGTATCTGTAACAGTTGGTTTAACTCTTGGCCAGGTTCCACTTATTCAAAACTATGCTGCTCTTTTTATCGTTCCTTTTCTGATGTTGATGTTATTCGGGATATTTTTGCAGGTCCCCCTCAGTCAATTGAGAAATTCTTTTAAGAACTGGAGGTTCGCAAGCATAAGCGGGAGCATAAACTTCATATTCAATCCATTGCTGGCCTTTTTCCTCGGTTTCCTGTTCTTAAGGGATACACCTGCATTATGGATTGGTTTTATTATGCTCATGGTCACTCCCTGTACTGACTGGTATTTGCTTTTTACAGGGATTGCCAGGGGTAATGTTCCCCTGTCAGCATCTATTCTACCCATGAACCTGATCCTCCAGTTGATATTGCTGCCAGTATACCTGTTGATCTTTGCAGATACAATTGCAACCATTGATCCTGTCCTGCTCATGGAAAGTGTGCTTCTTATTCTGTTCATTCCCTTCCTGATGTCTCTTATATCGAAGGTCACTGTGCCAGCAATAAAAGGAGAATACTGGCTTGAGAAAAAAATATTTCCCAGGCTTGATCATGTACAATTCCTGTTTTTGAACCTTGCGATTATTTCCATGTTCGCTTCACAGGGAGAACAACTTGTTCAGAGTCCCCTGATACTGCTGAAGCTCATTACCCCTGTATTGCTGTTCTTTGTGATCGTATTCGTTGTGGGGCAGCTAGTCGGGAGGTATCTTGGTTTTTCTTATCAGGATACCGCCAGTCTGAATCTGACAACACTTGCACGCAATTCTCCGATAGTGCTTGCTATCGCACTTACGGCCTTTCCGGACGAACCATTGATAGCACTGACACTGGTGATCGGTCCCCTGATAGAACTGCCGGTGCTGGGCATCATATCCCACACTCTGCTGAAGATCAGGAAGCGATGGGCATGCGAATGATATCTGCTGAAAATGGTTTACTGCGAAAGCATCGGGAGCAATGTCTAGTTCTTCCTATTCAGGATCGGACGTATTTCCGGTTTTAACCGATAATATGTATATCTGGAAATTTTGAAAGACTCAGCAACATCGTTCTGTTTCATGATAGAGAGATGATGAGATACAAGGTTCTGTTTCTGCTTTAATACATGAACCAATGCCCCGACATAATAATCTTGTTTAAAAACATAATATGCGACTTTAACCTGATAGGATTATTCAGCACCTTAAATACATTGCACAGCCGGTCAATTTCAGCTTCATTGGCATTGAGTTCATTCTCTAGGTTCTGTTCCCACTCTGTTACTATTATAAATCAGGACTGCTCAGCTCTGTAGAAAACCTATTTCCTATATAATTTAGGCCGTAATCGTTTAAAAAGGATAAAAACCCAAAGTGTTAAATTGCTACCGAAAACACAAAGGGGATGTTTAGTGTTTTGAGTAACAAGTACTTAAAGTTTGTTGATGCAGCGCTAGCTGCATCAGGAAACTCACATTTGCAGATCTACAGTTGTAAGTATTCCAAGAGGAAAAAGATCAAAGGATTCTATCGTAGGAAAATGGTAAAGGAATTCGATGAAGAACTGTATCATAACAGAAGCCTGGTTGAAACAATGTTCTCAGTACTCAAAAGGAAATATGGAGATAATTTAAAGGCCAGAAAGTTCAGGAATCAGGTAAAAGAGATTAAAATAAAACAAATAGTAAACAACCTTGGCAGATACAAGGTTGGTTGTTTGATCTAAATGAGGATTTCTACAGAGCCAATATATTCAATAGCTATTAGCACTCTTTGATTTATTCTTACTTTGATTTTCGCCTGAATATCGAGGATTTCTACAGAGCCCTACAGAGGAGAATTTATTATTCAGTTGACTGCCACCGGGGGGGCAGGCGGTTTTCTGATTGAACATGAAAGTATCCAATCAATATTAGTTTTTTCCAAAAGATTTATAGCATCAAAAATTCATATTTGCACTGGTGATTACATGATCCATGAAGAGAGAAGTAAATTATCAGAAAAGACCCTGGACCTTAAAAGAGCGATCGATTCTCTAAAAGAAGAGCTGGAAGCAGTTGACTGGTATAACCAGAGGGCAGATGCCTGCACCGACGGTAACCTTAAGAAAATATTGATACACAACGCCAATGAGGAAAAGGAACATGCAGCTATGCTTATCGAATGGATAAGGCAGCACGATGAGAACTTCGCCAAAGAACTCAAAGATTATCTTTTCAGTGAAGAAGAGGACATAGCAAGTCTCGAAGACTGAATCCTTAACTTTTTTAAACCATTTATTTCATCTACCCATAGTTTGCTTAATTGCGGATATATACCAAGTATCCTGTTAACAGAACAAAAGTTTAATACTCGTATTTACAAGGTATATGCAAAGAGATTTCTAAAGATGAAAACCGAAACAGGTTCCAGGGAGTAAAGCTGGATGGCAGCGGCTTTGGTAACATTTTTCGCGATTATAATCCTGTCACTCATTATCAACAGGATAGCTACGATAGCCCTTACTCTTACAGGCATGTCCAGTGAAGTTGCACGTTTCCAGGCACGCTCGGCATTCAGTGGTGCAGGTTATACCACACGTGAATCTGAAAGGATGATGAGTCATCCCATGCGCCGCAGGATTATCATGACGCTAATGCTGGTGGGAAACGCAGGAATAGTTACGGTCATAGCCTCTCTAATCCTTGTTTCCTTTAATGTCGGAAACACTAGCTGGTTGGGCCAGATCACTACCATCCTTGCAGGACTGACTGTTCTTCTGGCTTTAACTAAGAGTCGGTGGGTTGATAAACATTTAACCCGGCTTATTAACTTCGCACTTATGAAATGGACCAGTATCGAGACAACCGACACTGCAAGCCTGATCTATCTTGGTGGAGATTACCAGGTATCCGAACTTGAGATCGAACCAGAGGACTGGCTGGCTGATAAAACACTTGCTGAACTTAATCTGCCCGATGAGGGAGTGCTTGTGCTTGGTATCCAGGAACAAAACGGAGAATATAATGGTACCCCACATGCCTACAGCAAGATGAAAGTGGGTGATATCCTTCTGCTCTATGGTAGTGGGAGATCGATACATTCACTGGACATGCGGCGCAAAGGTATAATCGGAGAAGTAGAGCATCAAAAAGCGGTTATGAAGCAAAAGCAGATAATAGAGGAACAAATGGAAGAAGAGAAATAAACTGATAAAGGAAATGTGACTTCATGAATCCACCAAGTCAAAGAAAAGATGAATTGTTTCTTTGAATCTGACAGGCTCGCACTCAGATCCTGGACACATGAGGATAAAACGGAATTGAGGACAATAAATTCAGCTCCTGCTGTGATGGAATACTTCACCGGGATTCTGATTTCTGAAGAAAGTGATATGCTAGCTGATAAGATCAAAAATGGATATTATGGAGAAGAGATGGCTTATACCGGATGACCAGAAGTGAATTTGCAAAAAGCAAATATACAGCTAACAACCAGGTAAAACATCTTTTTTTTGAGAATATGCCTTTGATTATTTTAAACGCATATCCAATTATAATGCCATTAAAATAATCATTGCAAATAAAATATCGTATTGTTCGTACAATTAAGAACGGTTTAGGTTATATACAAAAATGACCTACTATAAAATGCGAGCATGGGTCGCTCGCACATTTTAGACCGAAATTTACGGGATATGGGGATATCTCGGATTCGTAAGGAAAGAGGCGCCGGAAGCGTGGTGGTTTATCAGGTGCCTCATCCCACCTTATGAACATGGCAAAAAAAGCTGTTATCCTATAAAAGCCGTTTCCACTAATGATTATTCTGTCCTTTAAAGGAAAGTTCAATGTCTTTTTTCATAAATAATTTCCGATATGGCTTTTATAAATACTTTCATAGCCTTATTGATATAAAATAACATTTCAGCTTAATCTCATTTAGCTCGTTACATAGATTTTCCTCGTGCAAGTGAGGCAAAAACCCCTGCAATACAAAGTATAGCGAACAGAATAAATGCATACTGCAGACTTGCAGTGAACTGCGGGTAGTATTCAGGCGTTATCATGACAGGACCAGTGACAATAGCAAGAATCATCATCGCAACACCCATTGAAAGCATCTGTCCAAGCAGCCTCATGGTCCCGGTCATGCCTGATGCCACACCGTAGAATCTTTTATCGACCGAGCTCATGATTACGTTGGTGTTCGGAGAGGAGAAGAATCCGAATCCAGTTCCCAGCACCAAAAGAGCAATCATCATGTACCATACAGGAGTTGTCCCTGTAACAAAAATGAGAAGGAAGAGTCCGGTTGCAGTGAGTCCCATGCCTGCCGATGCAATCAAACGTGGTTCGACCTTATCAGAGAGCCTTCCAGCAATCGGCGATATCATAGCCTGGACAACTGGCTGCACTATCAGGATCAATCCGGCGCTTTGGGGTGTGAAACCTTTAGTGTACTGCAGATCCAGACTCAGGAGAAAAGTCACTGCGAAAGTCGCACTGTAGCTGATGAGCGCAGACAGATTAGAAAGGGCAAAGACCCTGTTCCTTGTAAGAAGCCTGATATCAAGGACCGGGGAGAGTATCTGCATCTCATAAAAAGCAAAGAGTATCACTCCGGCGATACCTGCTACCATAAGAGAAACTCCTTTTAGATCAGGAAGGACTGAAAGACCGTACATAACTGAGATTACAGCCAGGCCATAGAGCACTGATCCCGTTAGGTCAAAACGCTCACCACTGCACTCTACCCACTCACCTTTGAGTTTCCAGATAATCAGGAGAATTGTAGAGACCCCTATAGGAACGTTTACCAGGAAGATACTCCTCCAGCCAAGATGCTGTGTCATCAGCCCTCCTATGAACGGGCCGGATGAAAGACCGATGTAGACTGCTGTGATATAGATGCCAAGGGCTGTACCCCTCTCTCCGGGCGGGAAGACCGAAGTGACTATAGCTAGCCCGGTTCCGAAGATCATAGCACTTCCCAGACCCTGGACAACCCTGATAGATATGAGAGTCTCCGTAGAAGGGACCATGGTCATTGCCAGGGATGCAATGGTGAAGATAGTTATACCGTAGAGAAAGACCTTTTTTCTTCCGTAAATATCAGCGATCTTACCGAAGGGTACAAGAAACACCGCTGAAGATAGCAGGTAAGCGGTCGCGACCCAGGAGAGGGCAATCGCATCCATATGGAACTCTGCACCTATTGTCGGCAGTGCGATATTAACTGCAGAGCCATCAAAAGGAGTTATGAAACCGGCGAGTATGGCAATAAGAAGTACGATCTGTTTTTCCGTTCTGTGGACGGAGGTATCAGGAGTCTGGCAGATCCCCGGTTCTTCAGAAGGTATCAGAGTATTCTCTGCAGATGGTCCGGTGTCACTTGTTTTTCTTACCATGTACATCACTGATTGCAAGTTCATCGTTTACTGAATCTTTAAAATATAAATAGTATTCAGTTTTCTTGTTTTGAATAAAATTAAGGTCAGCAGATAAAATCGAAGCTATGTTCCAGGTATGCTTTTGAAAAACCCCAGAAAAATGGCAGGAGCACGATAAGGAAAACAGACCCCGATATCTCTAAAGTCTGTAAAAAAAGAGATTGTGGCCCCTGTCAGGCCAAAAACGATTCCTTCATCTGTCTGTTCAGATGGGAGGTACGGATGCACAGGTATTTCCGATATATGGCGCAATCGGTTTTTGAAGATTTATGTTCAGGGCCTCTTTCAGAACATCTTCAATTGTCTCTACAGGTACGAACCTGAGTTCATTCCTGACATCTTCAGGCACATCTTCCAGATCCCGCTCGTTCTCTTTTGGCAGGAGTACCTTTTTGATACCGGCTCTGTGAGCTGCCAGCACTTTCTCTTTTATGCCACCCACAGGCAACACAGCACCGCTTAGTGTGACCTCGCCTGTCATGGCAAGTTTCGGGTCAACCGCTTTACCTGTGATCAGGGACGTAAGAGCAGTAAAGAGAGTCACGCCTGCTGAGGGACCATCTTTTGGAGTTGCTCCCGAAGGCACATGGATATGGATATCACTTGCAGTGAAGTCAAAGCTGCTGGTAGTGGTTGCAAGCCGTGACCTGACAAGGCTCAGAGAGATATGAGCCGACTCTTTCATCACATCTCCAAGCTGACCTGTAAGCGTGAGATTACCTTTTCCGGGCATGAAAGTGCCCTCTATGAAAAGGATATCTCCTCCCACAGGTGTCCAGGCAAGTCCTGTAACCACACCGGGCACGTTATCTTTTCTGGCCTCGTCCTGCCGGATCAGTTCTTTTCCAAGGATCTCCTTGAGCATATCAGCCTTTACCACGTATGAGAGTTCAGCCTTTCCTGAGACAATCTTCTCGGATACGAATCTTGCAGTCTTTGCAAGCTGCTTCTTAAGACCTCTGACCCCTGCTTCACGAGTATATTTATCGATGATAGTTTTCAGAGCATCATCTTCTATCCTCAGATCGTCCGCATCAAGCCCATGCTCCTCACGTATAACGGGTAGTATATGATCTCTTGCGATTGCAAGCTTTTCATTCATGGTGTAACCTGATATTTCGATAATCTCCATTCTGTCAAGAAGCGGCCCGGGTATAGTTGCCAGAGAGTTGGCTGTGGCTATGAACAGTACTTCAGACAGATCATATTGGACCTCCAGATAGTGATCCGAGAATGTGCTGTTCTGCTCCGGGTCAAGGACTTCCAGAAGTGCACTTGCAGGGTCTCCTGAGTAGGAAGCCGAGAGCTTGTCGATCTCATCCAGAATGAAGACCGGGTTCTTTGTGCCTGCCTTTTTTATACCCTGAACTATCCTGCCTGGCATGGCTCCGACATATGTTCTTCTGTGTCCCCTGATCTCTGCTTCGTCCCTTACACCACCAAGGCTCACACGGACATACTCCCTTCCAAGGGCGTCCGCGATACTCTTTCCAAGACTTGTTTTCCCGGTTCCGGGAGGTCCTGTAAACAGTATGATCGAGCCCTGTTTCTCACTTTTAAGCTTCATGACAGCAAGGTGCTGGATGATTCTCTCTTTGACCTTTTCAAGTCCGTTATGGTTGCTCTCAAGCACATGACGGGCTTCGGTAATATCGATGCTCTTTTTCTCTTCTATTACCCATGGAAGGTCAACCAGAATATCCAGATAATTCCTGATAACATGGTTTTCAGGATTATGATTGCCTCCAGTTTCGAGTTTCTTCAACTCAGAGAGTGCTTTCTTTTTAACTTCATCTGGCATTTCTGAGTTTTCGACTCTGTCTCTGTATCCTCCTTCACCTGAAACAGGATCGTCGTTCTCATTGAGCTCTTCCTGGATCACCCTAAGTTGTTCTCTGAGCATCGCTTCTCTGTGCGACTTATTCACCTTCTCAGCAACCTTTTTTGCAACATCTAACTGAACATTGATGTTCTCTTTCTGGTTTGTCAGAACAAAGAGGAAAGTGAGGTAACGTTCACGAACGGAAACTGTTTCCATAAGGTCCTGTTTATCTTTCAGCTCTATGGGCATGAATGGCATAACGTAACCCATTATCTTGTCAATGGAATCCATCTTGTCGATCGGCTTGACAAACTGTTCCGAGCTCTGGAAACGGTCACTTATATCATGAATTGTCTTTTTTACATCTGCTATGAGCTCCTCCTGGAGTTCATCATCTAGATCATCGATGTCAGGAACAGGCTCATATGCTGTATAGAACACTCCCTCTTTTTTGTACAGGGAAACAGATCCCACTCTCTGGATAGATCTCGCAGAAACCATGTATCCTTTATCAGCGGGTTGAACAAACATCACTCGAAGTAGGTTTCCTGTTCTGTAAAAAGCATCTTCTGAAAGATCAGAGGGTTCCGTACCACTCTTTACAGTCAACCCAATTACATATGCAGATCCATCATTTTTAACTTTATTTAAAAGTGTTTCTCCGGTGGTTCTGTCAACCAGGAATTTGGTCTGACTTTTAGGGTAAATAACTGTTTCAAAGAGCGGTATCGCAATACTTTCTTTACTCTCTCTGTTGTTAGTGGTTTGTTGTGAATACATTATTAATCACTTGATATTATCATAAGTATTTAGTTTTAGTTAACCTAATTATGCGGCAGAAAAAATTATCTCACTTTTTGCAGAATCCATATAAGAGTATCCACATCTTTCTCGTCCAGTGAACCTGCCATCCTTTCAATAAGTTTAAACAACGCGGCCTCTTCGGAACGGGCCAGAGTCTGCCCTTTATCGGTCAGACGTATGTAAAATATCCGGCCGTCATCAGAGGATTTTTCTCTGTATACGCATTTCATTTTAACGAATTTGTTGATCATCTCTGTAATTGTGGGTTTTGAGTTTCGGGTAATCTTTGCAAGCCCGCTGAAAGTCACTTCCCCATGTTCGTCGATCATTCTCAGGTACTCTATCTGCTTCACAGTGATGTCCGGCAATCCACATTCAGAGAATAAGTCAGAAGAGCATTCGCTTTTGATTCTAAGAAGGTTTTCAAAGACTATATATAAATGCTCCTTTTTCTCTATCATATCTTCATCCGGGCTGTTAGTTAGGGCTTGCCTAATTATAAAGCTTTCGGCGATATCCACATAAAGTAATTTTGATCGCCTGCTGATCTGAATAAGTTCCTGATATTTTATCCGGCAGTTTCACACCAGTTCAATATCATAGACATTTAGAAGTGAAATGACTTCGGGAACAGAGAATTTGGTACTTTTCAGGAAATTATCAGTCGGGTCTATATTATAACTTATTGCATTCTTGAATGATGCATGGCTTAGATCCGTATTTTTAAAGATGCTGTCCTTAAGGTCTGAGTCTTCAAAATTCGCATTCTTAAGATTGTTATTTACAAAATCACAATTATAGACCCGGCAGTTGATGAAATCCGTGTTTTCAAGATTCATATTGCAGAACACCGAATAGGATATCAAAGAATCCTCGAAACCGATTGTTAGTATGAAGTTGTTGCATTTTGAAAAATCCAGTCCCATAATCTTACAGTTACTGAATCGGACATCCCGGAATTTTGTGTTTCCCAGGTTCACATTCGATAAATTACAATTCTCAAAACTGGAATCGATAAACATTGAATTCTTGAAAGAGATTCCTGTGAAATCGATATGATCAAATGTCTAATATTCGAATTCCTTATCTTCTAGTTCCATAATTATCCTCTTCCCCGATCTCATAACCAAAATAAGTTTCTGCACTTCACTAATATCTTTGCATATGTCAAAAATAATAATGCTTAAATACATACTGACTAAATCATTCTTCTTAGAAAAGAGTGGTGGACATATGAGATATAAGATACTTGCCGTACTCCTGTCAGTGATTATAATATTGCTGGGCTCATTCACTGTAACTGCAAGACCTCCATATCTGGAGACTTTCAACGAACAATATTACACAGAAGACACAAAGCTTGACGCATGTCTTACATGTCACAACAATGCAAACGGCGGAGGGCCAAGGAATCCTTATGGGATGGCGTATGAGGAAAACGGGAGAGACTTTGCTTCAATTGAAAACCTGGATTCTGACGGGGACGGGTTCACCAATCTGGAAGAGATCAATAATCTGACCTTCCCAGGTGATCCTGCTGATAAGCATCAGACAGCATCAGAGGCGCCATCAGAGACAGGAGACAATGAAAACGATCCGGCAGAGGATAGGGATATGGAAGATGCATCTGCACCTGCAAACGAAAGTGAACCACAGGAAACCACCGGAGAGCCATCCGGCGACTCAGCATCTGAACAGCAATCCCCTGGATTTGGTGCCGTTCTTGCGATTGCCGGAATAACATCAGCCATATACTTAAAAAGGGAGAGATAAGCCAAAAAATCCAAAAATTTAAACAGAAGTCAGATCGTTACTGATACATCTCTGATCTTTAAAGTATCAGAGATGCATCAGGCATAATTAAGATTTCTGTTATAAATATCCCCTTTTAAGCTTTAAGCATTTTTTTGAGGCTGTTATATGAAAATGTATTGACAACATCATCCTTTGTCAACCACCCCCTGCGTGCCTGACCTACACCAAATCTCATGAAATCAAGATTGGGTACAGAGTGACTGTCCGTATTAATACTGAACTTTACACCAAACATCTTTGCCTGCAATATCAGCTTGTCATTCAGGTCAAGTCTTTCGGGATGGCTGTTTATTTCCAGTATTTTTTCCTTGTCGGCAACGGTCTCAAAAATCATATCAAAATCAGCATTATAGGGTTCTCTTTTACCAATCAGCCTTCCGGAAGGATGCCCCAGAATGTTGAGATACTTATTCTCAAGTGCAGCTACAATCCGTTCAGTCATTTCTTCCTTTGCGGACTCAAATCCGGAGTGAACCGAACCTACAACAATGTCAAGTCCGCCCAGAACCTCATCCGGATAATCCAGGCTGCCATCTTTCAATATATCCACTTCAGCACCTTTAAGGATTTTCACATCATATTCTCCTGAGATCCGGTCGATTTCTTCCCATTGTAGCTTCAGTTCTTCGATCTCCATGCCCTTAGATATTCTCCGGGATCTTGAATGATCTGTTATCGCAATATATTCATAGCTCATGTCCTCCGCAGCCCTGACAACATCCTCAAGGCTGTCACTGCCTTCACTAAATGTAGTATGAATGTGAAGGTCTCCTTTGATGTCATTGAGCGTTACCAGTTCAGGAAGGCTATTCTGCCTGGCAATATCGACCTCCCCCCTGTTCTCCCGGAGTTCCGGCGGGATGTACTGAAGACCAAGCCTTTCGTATATACCCTGTTCACTCTCACCTTCGACTTTTTCTTGAGAGACTTTCCCGAAAAGGCCATATTCTGACAGTTTATAGCCTTTTGAGATCGCAAGGTCCCTCAATGCTATGTTATGGTCCTTGGAGCCCGTAAAATACTGCATAGCCGCACCATAGCTCTCAGCGGGAACGACCCTTAGGTCCACATGTATCCCACCTTTTAGTATTACAGTGCTTCTGGTGACTCCCCGGGATTCGACCCTTTCAACATTTTCCATACTTACAAAGGTATTCATGGTCCTGTCAGGATCACTGGCAATAACAAGCATATCGATATCACCTATCGTCTCTTTCATCCTGCGCAAAGAACCTGCATAATCGATCTTCTCAAGGTCACTGTGCTCTTTCATATAAGTTATGACATCTTCTGCCAGGTTCATGGCTTTTCCAAGCTGCATGCGATCATGACTCTTTTCAAACATTCCGATAGATTTCAGGATATTCTTTTCGGTCTTTTCACCGAATCCTGTGAGGTTCTTTATCTGATGCTGTTCCACAGCCTCCCTGAGATCGGAGACGGTTTTAATATTTAGTTGTTCAACAAGCTTTTTCACTTTTTTAGGACCAAGACCTCTTATTTCCACAAGTTCACCGGTTTTGACAGGCGATTTCTCTTTGAGTTTTTCGAATTTCCCCACCTCCCCGGTTTCAAGATATTCAATAATATGATCTGCAATGCGGCTTCCAATCCCTGGTATTTCTTCCAGTCCTTTTTTTCCCCTGTCCCTGTAGATATTGCTTATGTCTTCATTCAGGTCTTCTATCTTTCTCGCAGCTTTCCTATAGGCACGAGGTTTCCATTCCACCTCATTTAATTCAAGGATATCTGCAGCTTCATATAGAATATCTGCAATCTCGCGGTTGATCATCCCATATCACTTATTTCCCTGACCGTCGTGGCTTCTGCTGGCCCTTTATCGTATCTTGTTCTTAAAAATCTCGGGAACCTGAGTGCAAATCCTTTTTTTCCATCACTTTTTCCTGCTGTATGACCGGGACTTCTGGTTATCTGGGAACCCAGTACTTCTATGATTACCGACGGGTCAACATACCTGTCAGGCTCCATGCTCTTATTTATTACTACGTTTGCAGGTACCTTATCGATAAGATGTTCTTCAAGCAATGTGTTCAACTCATCAAGATCATCATCGGTAAATCCTGTACCTACCTTTGTGAACGTCTCGTACTGACCTTTTTCTTTATTCAGTACCGCACATAACAGTGCACCAAATGAAGTTTTTCTCTTTCCTTTTCCATAATAGATTCCGACAACCACCAGGTCAAAGGTCTCCCTGATTCCTTCAGCATATTCCTTCTTCCATTTGACCCAGAGCCATCCTCTTTTACCTGGCTGATAAACAGAGTCCTCTGATGTGGATTTGATAATTATTCCCTCAAGCCCTTTTTTAATACATTCATCAAAAAAATCCTGAATTACAGTGATCTTCGGACTTACTACTCTGCGTGATAGTTTGATCTTATCCGTTACTTTCAGGTTTTTCTCAAGTTGTTTCCTTCTTTCTGGATAGGATGATTGCAGTAAGGACCGGCCTTCAAGATAGATCACATCAAAGAAAAAAACAGCAACCGGTATATTATCTATATATTTTTCTACATCATGTTTCCTTCTTCTTTGCATAAGTTCCTGAAAGGGCCGTATCTTTGAATCCTTATATGCAACTATCTCACCATCGATAACGATTTCTTCCGATCTGACTCCATCGCGCAACGCTTCGATGACGTCGGGAAATTGTTTAGAGATATCTTCCAGTCTCCTGGAGAATGCCCTGATATTATCTCCGTCAATATGCACCTGTACTCTTTCACCATCGTATTTTTCCTCGGCTGCCATCTCACCTGGAAATATCTTATTCAGTTTTTCGATGGTGTCAACCCTTTTTGCAAGCATCATCCTGACCGGCCTCCCTACTTTTATAGAGAAACTGTCAAGCGAAGTTATACCCTGTTCTGCCAGTGACTGCGCAAGTTCACCAATATCGCTGCAGATATTGTAGGTGTCCTCTATTTTTCCTGCATTGTTCCTGTCATCCGTAAATGCCAGAGCCATAGCTTCTATCAGGAATTGCTCCCCGAATCCCAGTCTTAGTTGCCCAAGGACAATCCTCATTATATATTTTGCTTCCTCAGGTGTGGATCCTTCCAGCAGTTTTGAGAGAATAGACACCTTTTTGATCTGACTTCTATCCCCGGTGCTGTCCCTGATCTTTATCAGTTGCCCGAAGACATCCCTTATACTCATGGAACTTCTTTGCCGTTCATTCAATTTGGAAGCCACATCCCCAAGATCTCCAAGTTCAGAAAAGCGTTCGGATACATCTTCTTTTGAGACATCGTAGGCAGATGATATAGCCCTTATGCCAAGCCTCTCTCCAATACCCAGGTCAATGTCCTCGAATTTGGGCCCAATGTTCCCCAATGCAAAATAGGCAGAAATTCCTGCATCTTCAGGTTCGAGCTTCTTCAGGAAGGATGCCAGTGTTTCCACTATTTCCTTATGAGAGTTCATTTTTTCAATATCTGAGTATACCTCTGCAATTTTCCCGAAATTCCCCATATTTCCTGCCCGGCAATACAATATTGGAATTGAAGACAGAAATAATTTTAGTCCGCCGGTTACAAGCTTTTTATTTGTCTCATATATATAGCAGCCACTTAGTAAGGATTCCCAAAAGCACCGCAATGGTAAAACTGAGAAATTACAGAGATGCCGGGTTCAAAACTGGGAAGAACTGAACTTCCCTATGTTAAAAAGCACTTTTCATCTTTGAAATAAAAGCATCGGATATTATATGCACCTCTATTGACAGAACAATACCTGCAATAGTCGCTATGATGAATCCTGCAGGCAGATTCTGCATACCAAAACCTGCAAGCAGTAACAAGGGAACTACTATCAGTGCAAGGTTAATTAATATTGACAAAGGTCCAAGTATCGGATTATGGGAGAATCCTCTATGTTTGAATATGACTTTGTAGGGCCACCAGAGTACTCTGAGAATCCCCCATCTTTTATAGGGCTTACTATCGATGTCAAGGTCAGGGCTAAGGAAGAATGTTGCAAAAACATAGGCTGCCGCAAAGATCAGTATAGTATAGGCGTTCAGGTAATTTATAAATTCAGCAGGTTCTTTCAATGTTGTAAAGTAAATAAGTCCTGATATTGTAACCATCAACACTGCTACGTTGATCATTTCATGCATTTTTCCGCCTGGCATTATTCATCTATCTCCTCGGTATGGATTTTATTTATTTTAAGCCTCGAATAGTATTATAACCTTCGTATCAGGGAAATGATGGCTATTGTAGAAGCAGAACCAGATCAAAAGGATTTACTGTGATCTGCCAATAGCACATATCATCATAATGATGCTCAACATATATTATAGTATAGATATATTTATATAGTTGAAATTAGTAGTAGGATTTGCAGTCATATGATCCCTAAATTCTAGGTGGCTGCAGACCATTCGGTGGTACGATATGGATTGATCGGGAAAACGCTGAAGCACAAAAAACGATTGCTATAAAGGAACGTTATCATGCCAAATATTGCCTCATTCCCTCAAGAGAACCGGCTTGCTAACGTTCCGGCTTTCAGCAGTCATTATTAGTGGAGTATGAGCGATGGTGGAGTTACATTCCGGCAATGTCGGGATGTACCGGGTTATTGTCAAAAAATATGGAAAGCACTTTATTTGTGCTTTTCTTTATATTTTCTGCTGTAACATCATACTGGTTTTATTTTTAAGATCACATGGCATCTTTTGATGCCTTTGCGAAGTATTCGATCGCCTGTGCCAGTTCCTCGTGGCCCCTGGAATATTCCTGTATATCAATGCCTTTGAGATAGGCATCGCATGCCTGGACCAGAGCCCTGGCACCTAGTTGTGTTCCACCGGGATGGGCATGTACGCCGGAACCCATTGTCGTTATGAAATCCACATTACCCATAACATCAATAAAAGGTTTTAGTCTTACAGGATTCAGGCCTCCGGAAACAATTGGACAGCATTTTTTCATACCCCTCCAACTGTCATCCTCCAGGATTACGTGATGGGCTACGTCCTCGTTCACAAGTCCAATGGCATCCTTGTCGGTCTCCGGTATCTTGGTCCATGCCTGCTTGAAGAAGTGGCCTTCTGAGCTCAAATACTGGATGCCGTGCGCAGCAACAACATCCTCTTCTGGTGTTCCTTTCATCTTGCCGACACCGGCAGTGCCTGTATGGATCCCGGAGGCACCGGCAAGCCTTGCAAATTTAGACAGTACCAGGACTGAGAATCCCAGAGGGTTCTCCGGCCGGGTGAAAGCGCCATGTGCCGCCCTGTGGAAATGAATGAATACATTCGGGTATCTTCGCCTGAGCGTCTGCACAGCCGTCCAGCCTGCAGTGATGCCATCGATTAGGAATGCATAACTTCCCGGTTCGAAACCGGCATTTATAATCATTTCGCATCTTTGGATCATGGTGTCAAAATCGGCGGCTGAAACATTGAACGAGTGAACCTTTTTCTGCCCTGTTTCCCTGACAGCTTTATCCATTGCCTCCTTCACATGTTTTACCATTTTGTCGTAGGGACAGAAATCCTGGTTGGCCTGTGGCTCGTCATTTTTAACAAAGTCACCGCCTCCTGCCCAGAAATCATAACAGACCTCAGCATACTCAGCAGATGTAAGCCCCATCTTTGGTTTCACAATGGTCCCAAGAATTGGCCTTTCATATACATCCAGGTATTTTCTCATGTCATCCACTGTATAGCTCGGACCGTCATATTGCTCAAGCATCGATGGGGAGAACCATACATCCAGCAGTTTCAAAGCAGCAACTTCCTTCATTCCCAGAATATTCCCGACAATATAGGTCAAAATGTTCTGTACATTGCCACCCCTGTCAAAAAGCCTCCAGGGATAAGCTATCCAGACAAGTTCCCTTTCCAGATCAATCTGATAGACCAGAGCATTCATTGTTTTGGAGAAAGATGTCTCAGTATTGACCTTAAAATTCGTACCTGTGGAAGATTCAGCAGCAACTTCAGCAGCTGCCTGCAAAACGTTGAATTTGCCACCCGGGACCAGATGGAAAACACTGAGGAGATATTCCCCGTTGGTCGGGTCCGGCAATTCCAGATTTACATATGCTTCCTGTTTGGAGTTAAGCGACCTGATCAGATCATCGTGAATCGAATTCATGTAAGAAAATACAGTCTGCAATCTATTTTAGTTTTTGGAATGGGTTTAGTAACAAAACCTAGGGATGCATGCAAATTGATTATTATGGATCTTCCGGGATGAATACTACTCCTGGATAAGAACTTTAAGAGATAAACAATATAAATATCAAACAAAGAGAAGGTGGGTTTTTTGTCACAACAGAATTCAAACAGTAAACTATACTATATGATTATTGCATTGTCAGTAGCCCTGTTATTTATGGCAGCATCACAATATGCAAGTTCACAGGAGGCAGCACAAGAAGATACGGAGCATACCATTCAGCTGAACGGAAATGCGGAAACCAGAGTTGTTCCTGATACTGCAACTATAGACATAGGTGTTGTAGTGCAGTCCCGGACAGCACAGGAAGCATCAGATGAGAATGCGGTCTTAATGAGTGCAGTTATAGGAGAACTCAGATCAATCGGACTGGAAGAAGAGGAAATCCAGACATCATTTGTATCCGTGCGCCCTGTATATGACTATAACGGAACACAAACTATTGTTGGCTACTCTGCATTCAATAGCGTTCAGGTAACAACTACGATGCTTGATAACCTGAGTGATGTCATTGACAGGTCTACAGCGGCAGGTGCAAATCAGATCGGAAGTATTTCCTTCTCAGCATCTGATGAGATGCAAAAAGAGTTTAGAGAAGATCTCATCGCAGATGCGGTAGCTGATGCATCATCAAAAGCCGACATGCTTGCTGAGAACCTGAATGTTGAGATAATTGGAGTGCAATCATCATCATTAAGAGACAGTAGCGGACCGATAGTTTCTTATGATACAGCAGAAGTGCCTACGGAAGAAAGAGCAGCATCTACCCCTATTCAGCCAGGAGAATCAACTGTTTCCATGTCAGTTCAGATAATATATCTTATTGAATGAGTTGTTCAGAAAGCTCATAAAAACGGGCAATTCTCCAGTATATGCACATCCACAGGTATGACCGGCACAGGATTATCAATGTCAGGATGGCTACAATAGTACGAAGTACCAACTCTGGCCCTTCCGGGAATACCAGCACATTTGGTAAACAGTGGAATTGACTTTCTATAATTACAGTTAAAACATTTCATGTTTTGATCCTGCATTATTAATGCATTTGATATTTGTAATTACTATAAGTTTGATAAGCAAGGGATTGAAGAATTAACTGGATATTTCCTTGGTTGAGAGTTTTTGATTTTCTTTTATTATACATTCATATCTTATAAATGAACTCTATGACCAATTTAATAGAAGTTATAAAGGCAGATGTGCATATTTATGCATATTCATAAATGACCACAGTCCTTTTCCATAACAACTTTTTCAAATACACATATAATTAATATCAGCCAGGTTTCAAGAGCAAGATGTAAAAGCGTAGATATATATAAAATTGAAAATATACTATATTCTTATATGGCATCTATAACCAGGCACAAAATACTCGTGGTTGATGATGAGGTACTGAATGTTGAACTGATGCGTGCATACCTGAGCAACGAGCATGATGTCATTTCCGCATATAATGGTAAGGATGCACTGGAAAAGATTAAGACTGAGAATCCGGATCTCATCCTGCTTGACGTAATGATGCCTGAGATGGATGGCTACGAAGTCTGCAGGGTCATCAGACATGATTATCAGATGAAGTTCATTCCAATCATCATGGTGACAGCACTGACATCCAAGGATGACCATAACAAAGGTATTGAAGCCGGTGCGGATGACTTCCTGAAAAAGCCCGTCGGAAAATTCGAACTTGACAAAAAGATATCCTCTCTTTTAAGAATCAAGTTACAACATGACAACCTGCTCACCGACAGGAACAAGGCTTATAATTATCTGGACTATGTGGGTGTACTCATAGCTGTCCTTGATAACAACTATAATCTTGTTCACATCAACAAAAAAGGTTCAGATTTCCTTGAGTACAGAAAGGACAGGGTCCTTAACACGAACTGGATTAGCTCTTTTGTGCCGGAAAAATATGCAGACAATGTTAAAAATACCTACGACGAACTAATCAAAGGTGCGGCCAGAATTGATGAATACCATGAATACCCACTTATTATTGGTAGTGGTGAAGAAAGGCACTTCATGTGGTATGATTCAGTACTGAGGGATAAAGAAGGCAACATTTCGAACATCCTGATATCAGGGGAGGATATCACTGAACGAAAAAAAGCCGAGGTCAAATTGCAGGATTATGCCTATCAATTGGAGCGTTCCAATGAACTGAAAGATCTCTTCACTGACATCCTGCGCCACGACCTGCTAAATCCTGCAGGTCTCATAAGATCGTTCACTGAGATCCTGATTGAGATCGAGATGGACGAAAGGAAAAAACATATCATAAGCAATATCAATGAATCGACTTCAAAGCTCATAGACCTTATCGAAGGAGCTGCCCATCTCGCAAAGATCGAGTCCATGGAAGAAATAGGATTTGTCAGGGTTGACCTTGCATCACTTTTGCAGGAATCTATCGAGAACTTCGCTCTGGATATTGAGAACAAGAATATTGATGTGGATACTTTGTTCATGGGTACTTATCCTGCACTTGCAAACCCGATGATAGAAAGGGTCTTCAGCAATTTGCTTTCAAATGCTGTCAAGTACACTGCAAATGAAAGTATGGTTAAGATAAGTGTCGATGATGCAGGAGATAAATGGAAGGTCAGTTTCACAGACCAGGGAGAGGGTATACCTGACAAGGACAAAATAGCAGTATTTGAACGTTTCAAGCGCCTTCACAAAGATAACATACGAGGTAGCGGCATTGGACTTGCCATTGTCAAGAGGATCGTAGACCTACATCACGAACAGGTTGGTGTCATCGATAACCCGGATGGTAAGGGAAGTATTTTCTGGCTTACCCTCAAAAAAGCTCAATGATTTTTACATAATATCTCAATAATCGTTTTCCCGGGTGTATTGAAGATCCGGCTTACTATCATGTCTATTTTCGAAACTTATATATGCTTACCAGCCCAATGACACTCGATTAACTGCATAAGAGTGATAAACGTGATAAGTGTCAACGAAAAGGGACTTGCTATTATTGATGAGATGCTTGACTGGGAAGAGGACCTCAAGGTTCAATCCACAGAACTTGAAAATGGTGCGACCATCATAGACTGTGGTGTCAACATGGAAGGCGGATACGATGCAGGAATGTATCTGTCACGCCTCTGCCTTGCAGACCTTGCAGAGATCAGCTACACAAAGTTCGATCTTGACGGACTTCCGGTCCCGGCAATACAAGTAGCTACAGACCACCCGACGATCGCATGCATGGCATCCCAGTATGCCGGCTGGAGAATCTCTGTGGGCAAGTACTTCGGGATGGGTTCAGGTCCTGCAAGGGCTCTTGGTCTTAAGCCAAAGGAACTGTATGAAGAGATAGGCTACAAGGACGATTCCGAATTTGCAGTACTTGTGATGGAATCAAGCGAACTCCCCAGTGAAGAGGTAGTCGACTATATTGCAAAACACTGCAGTGTCGACACTGAGAATATTTATATCGCTGTCGCACCGACTGCTTCTATTGCAGGCAGTGTCCAGATATCCGCCCGTGTAGTTGAAACAGGTATTCACAAGCTCGAGTCCATCGGATTCGATATCAACACAATCAAGAGCGGTTTTGGTGTTGCACCTATCGCACCGATAGTAGGGGATGACACAAAATGCATGGGTTCCACCAATGATTGTATTATCTACTGTGGTGAGACCTACTACACCGTCGAGTACGGGGATGCAGAGAAGCTCGCCGATTATGTCAAACAGGTACCTTCCACAACTTCGAGGGATTTCGGAAAACCCTTCTATACGACGTTCAAGGAAGCGGGATTTGACTTCTTCAAGGTCGATGCCGGAATGTTCGCACCTGCAAAGATAACCATCAATGACAAGAAGAGCAACAAATCCTTCACCAGTGGAAGGATAAACCCCGGCATCCTGCTCGAATCCTTCGGTGTCAAGGAAGTCTGACTTTTAAAAAGTATATTCTTAACGTACAACCTTCTGGTTGTACTCTTTTTTTTAGGTTTTTTGGTGGAATTATGAAAGCAATTAATACAACACAGGGCATTGGCGGCCAGCTGACCGAATTCAGGAAACTTGTCGAAAAATCCGAGAAGATAACTTTTGTAGGAACTGCCGGATTCTGTACTCCCTTCGCCGAACTGATGGCATTTGTCCTGAGAAAAAGCGATAAACAAATGACATTCATCCCTGATCTGAAATTCGAGGAAGCAAGGTCCATTATTTCAACATCTCATGGAATGCAGGTTGGTGATTCCGCTGATCCTCGTGCAGACACTGTTGTACTGCTGGGCGGACTGGCAATGCCAAAAACCGGGATAGAAGCCGGGAAGATGAAGGAGATGACAGATCGTATACTTGATGGTTCCGGTAGAAGACTCATTATCGGCATCTGTTTCCAGTCAATATTCCAGAAAATGGACTGGCCTGATTTCATTGATTTTGATTATATTATTGACGCGGATATGACGAATCAGGTGCTGAAAATTTAATTGTTTATTTTAACTTATTTTCCTTGTTTATTCTAATTAACCCACACATCCACAACAACATGCCAGACACCGGGTGAGTATTTCTTAACCCTGCGACAATCCCTTATCTCAACCCGTCTTCCCTCTCTTAAAGCCGCCTCTTTTATACGGGACACCGGTCTGTCAAATACAAGGGATTCTGGTGTTGTTTCATGGTAATGAAGCATGCCTCCTTTCTTTTTGATGGCCCGGATGCCGTATTGCAGATAATGATGTGTGGTACCCACATATCCCATTATCACCCTGTCCGCGATTCCCTGAGGTGTAAGTTCGGCACAGTCCCCATCTAGGGGTTCTATGATATTATCAACTTTATTCAATGAGACATTTTCCCGAAGGTAAGCAAAAGATTCAGGGTTCAGCTCAATGGATATTATCTTAAGCGGGCAGGCGTGGACGGCAATAGGGATTGAAAAATATCCGATACCTGCAAACATATCAACGATTGTCTCATCAGAGCCCACGCTGCTCATAAGCTTTTTCTCGTAGAGGTTTCCCTTTGAGAACATGACCTTTGTAACATCAAGTTTGAAAAGGCACTTGTTCTCCTTGTGAATTGTTTCGGTGAATGAGCCTGCAATGAGCTCTCTTCTCGGCCTTCTGAGCTGTCCTTCGATACCGAGGTCCCTGACGACCGTCCTGCATGAAGGGTACATATCGAGAAGTTTCTCAGCTATCAAGGATTTATGATCCTCAATACGGGCATCGATATTCACAACAATGATATCTCCGAGTATCTGCCATCCCGAAGGGGCGAGTTCGAGGTCTGTTTCAGGAATAAGGTCACGAAGTCTGTCTTTGAGGGTCTTTGTTTTTCTGTAGTACTCGGGATTTTCCTGCTCTACAGTTCTCAGTTCCTTGTATCCGGATGTTACCGGGATTTCAAGGAACAGCTGCCCGTCGATAGTGCTTGTCCTTATCTTCCTGTCAAGGTCAAGCATGGCACTCTCAAGAAGTTCCTGTCTCAGTGTTTCAGCTTCGGAGGCGTGTACAATGATAGCTTTTCTCACACTCATCTTTTTCAACCGCAGTATTTTAGAGATACACAAATATGCCATAGAAGTATTTATTCGTTAGGCAGCGAACATTTATATACATTGTCTATTAATTGAGTACTGCATGAATAATGGAGACAGTACTGCAATCTTTTCCACAGAAGCGGGTTTCATTGCATTGAACGGTTCTGTAAAGATACAGATTCTGGAACTTTTGAAAAACGGATCAAAATCCTTTGATGAAATAGTAAATCACACGGGGAAAGCAAAAGCTACTATCTCTGTTCACCTCAAAGACCTTCGATCCTGCAGCCTGCTGGAAGAACATGTGGACCCTGATGACCGACGCAAGAAAATATATTCTCTGAGATGTCAGTATGTAGCCTGTTCACAGGAACCAGGGCTCGAACACTATACGGACATGCTGAAGATCATTTCTTCTACTGATTTTGAGAGATTTGGAAGCCTTGTATGCGTTTTCCATGCTGTCCAGTACGGTTTTCTTGCCAACGGAATAAACTGTGATCCCATAATGCGGAATATTGGCAGAGATGTTGGCAAGAGCTTTGCACATAGTTTAATATCAACTGAACCTGATGATCTTTTTGCGGAAATGGAAGTATTCTGGGAAAAGAACGATATCGGTAAGTTCTCTGTTCTAAGTAAAGATCCTTTAAAACTGGAGGTCCACGATTTCTTTGCCTGTAAGTCCCTCCCTATCAAAACCAAAGTGCTCTGTACCTTTGTAAAAGGGGTTTTCGAAGGAGTCTTCATTGACAAGTTTGCAATAGATTGTACTATGGAAAATATATCTGTTTGCAACAATAATTGTGAACCGTGTATCCTTGTGATGAAAGAATTTAAGAAGCTTTTATAACTCCCAGTTCACCACTCACAAACCTGCCAATAGATGCTACTATACCCGGCCCTTCAGTGTTCCCACGACATGTAATGACATGTTCCATCAGTCCCAGACGTTCAATCCCGAAGATATCCCTTCCATGACCTGTTCTTTTGATGGCTGCCTTGAGTTCAGAGCGGGTCACGGCGTTTGCAATGACATGATCGAATCCTGATTTCTTCCAGTTCCACAGGATGTCCACCTGCTTCTTTGTGAAATCTCCTGTGAGATTTTCTGCATCGGTTATCGCTATCTCAACAGGCAGGTGGCTGATCATTCCAAAACGTGAAGCTATCTGTCTGGCATTTCCGGTTCCAAGTACACCGAGTTTATTTCCAGGCACTGTTACAGGTACACCGACATCCACAATTATTTCGTCACTCTCGATTCGGCGGATGAATCCTTTAAGTACATCTCCTGTCCTGACTTTCTGAACGGGCTTGCCATATTCCTCTGCCAGGAAATTTGCTGCGAATTCCTCATCCTCCCCGGTTATTTCCAGGGTCAGCCATCCATCCTCCGAAACAGAATAAGTGGCTGCTGCATCAAGATCTTTGAGTTCGTTGTCTATCAGTACCTGTGCCGAATGGACAGCACGTTCCTTGCTGCCATATATCTTGATAAGTAATTGTAAACTGATCATTGTTAACCGGATTTGACTTTTTGTTTCATAACGTTATCGAACATATCCTGCATTTCGGATAATTTATCCAGCGAATCATCGTCGATCTCATCTTCAGATTGTTCGATGGCGCTAATAAGAAGTTGTATATCACGACTGAAAGGTCCTATCTTCCTTTGCACAGAATCAAAATCAGAACCATTATTTTGTACTTCACCATAGATCAAGCTGATACTACTGTACAGCCTGCCTATTCTATTATGAATGGTATCAGAATCGATGTTAACTGTGGGATTGTCATTCTCTTCAACATCTTCAAAGCCGTCGGACATCTCCCCTTCAAGTGCAACTATGAGGTTCTTTAATGCTTCGACCACTTTGTAACCGTGTTCAGTCAGTTCCACATATTTGACACGACCGTCAACTGAGAATTGCACAAGGCCGTGATCTTCCATTTTTGACAGGATCTTAGTTGTATGAGCAAAAGTAGAATTTATTTCTTTAGTTATGATGGATGCATATGTTTTCTGGAAAGACCAGATCGCAAGAAGTGCAAGCACCGGTTTCTCTTGCAAAAAAAGTTGTTCTGCATATTCTCTTGTCATCGTTTTCCCCTTCAAGGTTAAAATAGGATAATATGTGATTGCTAATAATTAGATTATTGATTATATATTTATGTATATATCTATATCTTAAAATAGTATATATGTTTATCGGAGCATCATTATTATGTTTTCAATTTCATCGATACCCGCATCAGTTTTAAAAGAAGTGCCACTGAAATGTGTCCTTGAAGCAGCGAATCCCCGGCTTTTCAGAGTGTTGATCAGGTCATTGATGCCGGATGCGGACACTCCGAGTCTTTTGCATATGAGATGCTGTTCATAGAAGGTAGGCATTTCCAGTTCATCCATACATAATCCTATAATCCTTTTTGCCTGTTCCTTTGTACCGGGCTCCGTTCTTTCAAGTTCTTTCAAGACATCTCCACAAAAGCCAATGTCGTGTAATTTACCTAGCCAGAGAGGACCTGCAATCAATGCCTCCGAGGAACAGCGTGGGCATCCACTTGCAATGTTTACAGCCATACCCGGAAGAATTTGCCTGAATCCACAGGGTGTACAATGTAAGATGAAGCCAATATGTTCCAGCATTTCATCAGCTTTTTTTGC
Source organism: Methanolobus halotolerans (assembly GCF_004745425.1). GTDB lineage: Archaea > Halobacteriota > Methanosarcinia > Methanosarcinales > Methanosarcinaceae > Methanolobus > Methanolobus halotolerans. The sequence continues at coordinate 41,145 of NZ_PGGK01000006.1, forward strand.
ACCGTTACCTATTTCGAGATAGGTTCGCACATAATGCCGGGTCGCATGCGAAAGCAATGGAACCATGAACTTGTCAGTGATTGCGAGTTCTCTTGCCACCTTTCCAAGCAGTATGCGCACTCCCATCTCAGCATGGTATTCGTTATTGAAAGGAACTGCGGAATATTTTCGTATGCCTGAATGCAGATGGGCACCGCAGAGAGGGGCCGTATCCGTTGCTGTCACAGCCAGAAGATGCACTGCACAGCGTGCAGCCGCTGCCAGAAAAGGAGCCGGCGTTCCAAACGGATCAATATCCACAATGTTGAACCTTTTCTCATGCATTAGCACATTGGCATTCTTATGTGTTGCATCAACCCTCTCCTGTAATCCCAGATGACGAATATTACGGACAATGAGCTCAAAGGCATTTTCACTCCAGTCATTCAGGGTTGTATGAACTCCGACTTCATTGGCAATTCTCAATCCACGTATACCTGAAGCCGAAAGCGCATCAAGGTACCTGATATCCTCGATAGCAATATTACGTCTTTCACTTAGCTTCTCAGCAAAAACAGAAGTTGCAGCCACAGAAATATCCCGATTAAGCTCCATGGCAGGATTATAGAAAACAGGGGCTGCTGAGGGAGGAAATGAAACTCCCTCTTCATGTACCGGAACAAGCACATCGGTTTTACCTTCTTTTACAGCCCGGATATTCATGCGTCTCAGAAGGTGCTTTTTTATTTAACTGTAATGGTACCCTTCATTCTCTCTTCAAAACCACGAATGTGGTAATTATAGGTCCCGGTCTCATTGAATGTATTTGTAAAGCTGTTTCTGTATACCAGACTTCTGTCTTCCCAGAGTCCTTCATCGCTTACCAGTACGAAGTTCCTGGCAGGCTGATTCATATTGATCCAGAAGACACTGTCACCTTCATTGATCGTGACATTACTTGGCTGCGCCAGGAAATTCTTCAAAGTGATCCTGTATGTTCGCGGGCCTGTAGACTCTACTACAGTGACACCGCTGCCCTCATTTACTTCGACATCATCTTCTGCAAGTGTTTCATTTCCATCCGCAGAAGTTACATCGTCATCTGACTGGGTTCCATTATCCATCCCGGATGTCTCATTATTGCCATCATGAATCTCAGTCTGGTCTTCATCAGGACCGTTTTCTTCAATATTGTTGTCCGTAACACAACCTGCTACGATAAGAGAGCATAACAATAGAAACGCTACAAGTATTTTAGGATTCATAATATCACCTTTCTAAAATAGATTTTTAATGTAATATAGATGTTTAAACTAATAACGATTTCTAATCAGCTTCAATAAAACAGACATCAACATCAAGCTTCTCATCTGTCGCTTGCAGATCGATCAAAGCTGCAAAACCTCTGGCAGCCATACCGGGGTTGACTACAACGGTTCCGTTCTTATTTTCGACACCTTTTGCCTCGTGTATGTGCCCGCAGACCATCAGATCGACCTTTCCCAGATATCTTGCAATGGACTTGCATCCAACATGCATGCCTCCAACCACGTCCAGAACACCATACGGAGGGGCATGCGTGAGCAGTACTGCCCGTTTTTTACTTCTTTCAGCCTCCGACATTATTTTCCCAAGCCCCTTCTCGATATCGCATTCCTCTATCTCGAAAGGAGTGCAAAAAGGTGTTGGATTTGACCCTCCCGTTCCCATGAAAGTAATATCTTTATAGGTCACAGAACGGTTATGCAGGTTAATTGCAGAGGAATCATTGATCACTTCAATGATAGATTCCGGATCACAGTTCCCGGGAACAGCCATAACCTTCTGGTCGAACATACCGATCAGCTCATGTGCTTTTTCGGCAGGTCCGAAATTGGTTATGTCGCCTGCGATCAGTACGACATCCACATGGCCGGACTTTTTTAGCAAAGCCCGGATTGCTGAGTAATTCCCATGGGGATCTGCTATTGCAAATATTCTCATAAACAAAACTGGTTTACATTTGGATATAAATGTTGCCTTCAGAAGGACCTGTTCCCTCCAAGTAGTGATCCGAGGGCACTGTCACCAAAACCGCCCGCACCTTTGGATTCACCTCTGTTCCGGGAACTTGCGGCGGCTACCATTCTGTCCGCAAGCCGTGAGAAGGGGAGGCTCTGCAGATAGACTGTACCGGGCCCCCTCAGGGCTGCAAGTACCAGCCCCTCCCCGCCAAACAGGGCATTCTTGAACCCGCTTGCAAGTTGTATATCATAGTCCACTGTTTCAGAGAATGCAGCAAGGCAACCCGTATCTACCCGGAGTGTTTCACCTGTCCGTAGTTCTTTTTCGATAAGAGTGCCGCCTGCATGCACGAAGGCCATTCCGTCACCTGTAAGCCTCTGAAGGATAAAGCCCTCTCCTCCGAAAAGACCCGCGCCGATCTTTTTAGTTAAGGCAACTTCAATCTCTATCCCCTTGGCCGCACACAGGAAAGAGTCCTTCTGACACAGGAAGCGTCCACCGTGCTTTGCGAGGTCTAGCGCAAGGACCTTGCCGGGGTAGGGAGCTCCGAAGGCAACAAATCCTTTATCGTGTCCTTCATGTGTGAAACTGGTGATGAAGAAACTCTCACCTGTAAAAGCACGTTTTAAACCTTTCAGCACCCCGCCTCCGGTGGATGTCTGCATTTTGATTCCGGGACCCATGTACATCATAGCACCAGCTTCCGCCCTGACAGATTCGTTTGGATCGAGCTCGATCTCTACGATCTGCATATCATCACCTATTATTTTATAATCAATCACATCTGCCATTTTATTTTCTCCGGATATTTTTTTGGATATGTCTTTAAAAATCAGCCTAAATATCTATATGTTGTTCGTTTAGTTTATTAGTTTATCTGATATGTAAGCAATAAATTTATACAAGAGTTTTTCCTCCACCAAAGCTCAACTGAACTTGAATAAATTAATATAGGTCCTTTGCGTACACACTTGTTGATAATTGTGTCTGAAGATGATAACCAGCTTCCAGTTAAACGATATCTAGTGGACATGTCTGCCTGCAAACACAGTAGACAGTTGAATAAGACTTCTGAAGAGTTGCATCTGGCGGAATCAGATATTGTTGATTTCAGCTCCTGCCTGAATCCCACTGGTGATCCTTTTATGTTTAAAGGAAGCAGTCTTGATATCGAAAATCTTCGCGATATAGCTGCTGCACAGTTGAAACAGTACCCTGATAACCGTTACATTGAACTCAGGTCTGCTGCCGCGCATTTCCTTGGTAAGGGAATAATATACAACAACATAATTCCCGGCAATGGTTCATGTGAACTGCTCAGGCTAATTCTTGAGTGTACTGTGAAGGAAGGAGATCAGGTCATAGTCCCCGTACCATGCCCGATTGAGTATTACCGCTCTTGCAGGATTTTCGGAGCCGTAACTCAGGAAATAGAGCTGAATGAGATGTTCCAGCTGCCGAAAAGAACAATTGAAAAAGCAAAAGTTATCATTCTCTCAAACCCAAATAATCCGACTGGAAAGCTGGTATCCCGCGAAGAGCTCAGCCAATTGGCTTCAAAATGCGCAGAACATCAGACACTCCTGATAGTAGATGAATCTGTTATAGAATTGTCAGATCCCTGCCAGAGTGTTGCGGATCTTGCAACAGGCAATGATCATCTTATTGTTATCCGTTCAATTGTAAACACTTTTGCACTGCCAGGTATCAGGTTTTCCTATGGCATAGCCTCACATGCAATGGCAGAGCTGCTGAACTCAGCAAGGCTTTCATGGAATATTGGTGCAGTTACCGAAGCTGTTGCAAAGGCCATCCTGAATCTGGAAGGCGGTCCTGACAGCAGGTATCTGGAAGAGTCAAGGAAATTCATTATTAAAGAAAGAGAATACATCGTTGAGCGACTATCTTCACTGTATGGCTTCAGACCCCTGGAAAGCAGTGCCAACTACATTCTGGTGGATATGGACGGGCATTTCATGGATTCCGAGAAGTTTGTGAAGTGCTTTGAGACCCATGGTATACTCATACGTGACTGTAGTGATATCTGCAAAGGAGAAAAACGCTATATACGCCTGTCAGTACGCTCAAGGGAAGAATTCGAAAAGCTTATCGGAAAACTGGATGATGTGTACGCAGAGTCCAGCAGAGAGGCTGCAAGGGAAAAGCTCGAGGAAACCATAGAGCATCCGGAAAAAACAGAAGCAGGAAGGGGAACCTGTAGCTACTACCCATGCCATTTTCAGGGGCAGGACTGCACTTTCTGCTTCTGTCCTTTTTATGCCTGCGAAGATGAGAGAACCGGTGGGTTCTGGATTGACAGCGCCACCGGTGGCAAGGTCTGGAGTTGTGAGAAGTGTACTCTCATGCACCAGCCAAAGATAGCAAAAAAGGTGCTGGATGTACTTATGGAGGATGGAGATACCGATGAGAATATCCGGAAAGCCTGGAAAGAGGTTATAACCTCACTTATCTAGTCCCTTTACACCATCCCATATCATTTAATTGATTAAGTTAATATAGGTCTAATAAACTAGAGATTGTGATTATCGTGTCAAAAAATACAGCACCTCTCCCGGTAAAAGAATATCTCCGCACACTTGAGCCCGGCGCTCACGGTGGACTGATCCGAAAAAGCTCCCAGGAACATGCCATTCCGGAGAGTGAGATACTCGATGCGAGTGCAAGCCTGAACCCTTTTGGCACACCTTTTGAGTATTCTTACACAGGACTTAAGCTCAAGTCATTGCTGGATAAGGGACTTGAGAAAATGGAACAGTACCCTGACAACCGTTACCTTGAGTTCAGGGAAGCAGCTGCCAGGTTCACGGGAATGGGTGTAAGGTCCGAGAATATCATTCCGGGAAATGGATCTACCGAGATAATCCGCCTTGTTGCGGAATGTGTGATAGAAGAAGGGGACACGGTCCTTATCCCACAACCTACCTTCAGTGAATATGAGGTCCAGTGCAAGGTGCTCGGTGCAAATATCAGATATATCCGACAGGAAGAACTTGGTGTTCTCGACGAAGATCTCCTTGAAGATGCAAAAATACTGTTCGTCTGTAATCCAAATAATCCGACAGGAATACTTTTTACAAGAGAACAGATCGCGGAAATGGCACATAAATGTGCCAAACATCATACCTTACTCTTCGTGGATGAGGCTTTCATAGAACTCGCCGACCATTCGCAGAGTGTTGCGGACATGGTAGAAGGCAACGCATATCTTTTCATACAGCGCTCCCTCACAAAGGCATTTGCTATCCCGGGCATCCGTATGGGATTTGGCATTGCTTCCACTGCTTTTGCAAATGTGCTCAATAATGCGAGGCTTTCATGGAACATGGGATGCATAGCTGACACGGTTGCAACGGCCCTTTTGAACATGGAAGGAGGTGTCGACAGCAAATATCTTGTAGATTCTAGGGGACTTATAGAGACAGAGCGTGCTTACCTGATGCAAAAACTGACACGCCGGGGATTCAAACCGTTCGAGAGCAGTGTCAATTACATATTTATAGATATATCAGAATTCTCCATGAATTCCACCGAACTTGCAGAACGTATGGCTTCACACGGAGTACTGATACGTGACTGCAGCTCCTTCCAGGAGATAGGAAATAATTATATCCGAGTCGCTGTCAGGACCAGGGAAGAGAATGAACGCCTTGTGAGCACTATTAAGCAGGTTATCAATGAGTGGGGAAAGCAACAGGCGGAGTCAATGCTTGAAACGAACCTTGCAAAGGCTGCAGATTGTGGTCGTCTTGGTAGCAACTTAAGCTGTGAATATTACCCATGTCACTTTGAAGGCCAGGACTGTACTTTTTGTTTCTGCCCCTTCTACCCATGTAAGGACGAACGTACGGGAGGGCAGTGGATCGAGAGCTCTTCAGGCGGGGATGTCTGGAGCTGCCTTTACTGTGATATAATACATAAGCCGGAAGTTGTTGACGATGTGCTCTCTGTCCTTGTTAAAGAAGGAAGGAACAAAGAGAGTATAAAGAAAGCCTGGAAAAACGCACTGGAGACCCGTTTATGATATTGCCGGTGCAGTTTGTACCAGAAGACCTCATTATAATCCTTTTACTGGCCTATGTCATTGATCTAGCTTTCAATGAACCACCATTTGCAGTTCATCCGGTGGTATGGATGGGGAATCTTATATCTGGGCTTAAAAAGATAGCACCTTCAAATTACAGAAGAGTTTATGGTATTTTCCTGGCACTTGTCACAATTACCTTTGCTGCATCCATAGCCTATGCAGTCCTGCTTGTGTTCAGCATTGAAGCCATACCCAGAATAATCCGCCTTGTCATAGCAGCTTATTTCCTCAAAGCAACGTTCTCCATAAGATGTCTTTTCGAAGCTGCCCGGGAAATAAAAAGCAAACTGGAAGCAGATAAACTAGATGAGGCCCGGCAAGGCCTGTCAATGTATGTCAGCAGGAACACTTCCAAACTTGATGAGAGTCATGTATCTTCTGCAATAATAGAAACCGTTTCCGAGAATTATGTTGACGGCATACTGACTCCGCTGTTGTTCTATGCTTGTTTCGGACCTCTTGGCCTAATCGCGGCCTATATATTCAAGGCAACCAGTACTCTTGATTCAATGGTTGGCTACAAGGATGAACGCCACCTGCAGATTGGATGGTTCTCTGCAAGGCTGGATGATGTATTAAACTGGATACCTGCACGCCTCTCTGTGATCTACATCTTCCTGGCATCTGTTGTAGTAAGTGCATCATTGAAAACCTATAAAAAGATAAGTCCTGCAGGTGCGGTGCAGCTTGCACTGAGAGACGGCATGAAGACACCATCTCCAAACTCGGGTTTTCCAATGTCCTCAGTGGCCGGGGCATTAATGATCCGACTGGAAAAACCGGGTACATACGTGCTTGGAGAGGAGTATGTTTATCCGGTACGTGAGGATGTAAGGCTGACAGCCTGGATAGTGATGGTAGCCTCTTTTATAGCGATTATTACATCTGTATTGATTATTTATGGAATAGGTCTTCTTACATTAGGCTAAATTGTAATATCGAGTATACTTAACTATCAGAGTGATGGCAATGAAATTATCAGATATAGAATCTAAAGACCTGAAAAAGGACCAGTCAGAAGAGCTGGAAGGAGAAGTTACCCACAGTATCCTTGAAATACTTGAAGACGAAGGCATTACTGTAGATATGCTTGTTGACTCCGCGATGGCACTATATGCCCCGCATCCGGGTCTCGAGACAAAGGAACTTGCCGAAAGGCGGTTTCTGGAAGAACTGGATATTGCCCTTTCAGACCCTAATCTCTGTCTGCTCATCTACTCCGGAATACTCCTTGAAAGAGAAGGAAAAGCCGGCACTCTGCCGGATATAAGTAAAAGTTCATATGAAAAGGACCTGACTTTCATAATAGCAGATGAAGTACTGGGAATGAGCATTTCCAAGTATATCAGCGGCGACAAAGGAATGTTTGAATTTGTCAGGTTCGATAAACAGAAACCAGGTATTCTTGCGACCCTTGGGCCCTTTATGGATGATGTCATCGGAGGTCTTATAGGGGGCGTCTCTGCGAACATGTACACAAGAAGTATGGCCGAAGCCGCCGCTTCTTCCAAAAATAAAAATAAAGGTAAAAAGAAGGGATCCGGAAAAGATCAGGGTGGTGTGATCGCAGGATGAATAACTTTTTGCTGGCAGTACGTTCAAGCTTTGGTTTCCTCTCGACCATTCCGGTCGGAATCACCATGGAAGGGCTCGATGAGTTCTTCAAGAGGACCTATCTGCATATACTTGTAGGCATCGTGCTTGGTATGATAATGGGTGCAGTAGCCTTTGTTCTGGGCTCGTTCCTTTCTCCGCAGCTGAGTGCCGTATTCATTATTATATTTGTATACTATCTCACAGGATTGAACCATCTGGATGGCATTGCTGATCTGGGTGACGGGATGACGGCCCACGGTTCCCGTGAGAAGAAACTAAAGGCATTGAAGGACATGTCACTCGGCATCGGGGGAGTCGCATTCGCTGCGTTGACACTGCTAGCATTCTATGCAGCACTTGTGTCATTACAGGCAGAAGCCTTAATAGCAGGCGGCTCTGTCACAGATATGGCAGTTATAATCTTTATATCGATATTCGTTGCCGAGGTCAGTGCCATGCAGTCAATGCTGACAATTGCTGCATTCGGAAAATCCATACACGAGGGGCTGGGTTCCATTCTGGTGGACAATACAACCCTTCCCAAGTATTTCCTTGGTTTTGCCCTGGGAATTGTTTCCTGTACGCTTGCGTTCTGGACAATCGGCATCCCGCTGGCAGGAATGATTGCATTCCTGGCGGCCATTGCGGCAACGTTCATTCTGCTCAATGTCAGCAACCGGCATTTTGGTGGCGTGAACGGGGATGTCATCGGCTCATCCAATGAAATTGGAAGGATTATTGCACTGATCGCTATTTACCTTGTTATAAAGTATGATATCGGAGGTATTGTTTGGACGCTATAATCATGGCAGGGGGGTTTGGAAGCAGGCTTGGTATGGGTGAGAAACCCGTAGTTGAGCTTCTTGGTAAACCACTCATCTCATACGTAATCGATGCTCTTGGGAGTACGGAAAATATTGGAAAGATCTACGTTGCGGTCTCACCTGCAACACCAATCACAGCCAGTATTGTGCAAAATCGCTACAAAGACAGGGTCAAAATCATTGATACCATGGGCGGGAACTATGTGGCGGATATGGTTTATGCAGTAAAGTCCGCAAAAATATCAGAACCTGTGATGGTCCTTATGTCGGATATCCCCCTGCTGAGCGTGAAACTTATAGAACATATAATCAAGGAGTACCAAAATTGCGAAACACCTGCAATGTCTGTGTTCTCCCCCATTTATGTATGCAAGGGGCTCGGAATAAGACCTGATACAGTCTTTAACTGGAACGGAAAGCTCATTGTTCCCGCTGGGATCAACATACTGGATGGTAAGGACGTTGAACAGGAACAGGCATATGTAAGCCTGGTTATGGAAGATATAGAACTGGCCCTGAACATAAATACGGTCGACGACCTGCAAAAATGCAAGGAAATACTTTCAGAAAAAAAAGAGCAGATGCTGGCCGAAAAGAATGCATCACCAGGTTAAATTAAAGCTACTTATCCGGTTATAGAAATCCTGTATTGTAATTACCAATTCAAAGAAGCCATGTTGCAAGATGCGAGGGGAACAACTTTGCATCTTCGCGTCCTTGCTGCGTTCTTCCGGCTTCAGGTCCTTGCCATAATTCTTTTTAGTCTAGTTGAGTAATAGTCATTCAAATGCACTGACAAACACCATTCCAATTAATGTGTTTGCTTAGAATATTTTTTCAGAAGGAAATTGCCGCAAATCTTTTACATGCATGGGTCATATTAACATTGCATAAAAGTCTAAAAAATGGTTTTCATATAATTATGAGTTCTGTTGTATGGCCATGAAAATAATACCTGAGCACTTTATTGAGAAAATTGCACTGGTCCCAAAAAAGCCTATCAAAGCATTTGAACTATTAATAGGCATTCTTTTTATTAGGAACTGGGTGAGGATCGAAGATGATAGTATAATCAACTTCAATGATACAGTTGCTGATGCGGTGCTGAATATCTACAAAGACAATTTCACAGTAACTTATGAGGACAGATTTTTAAAATATGCTCAGTACTTCAATAATATAACCTACGTATATTCGGATGAAGAGGCTGTTAAAGGATATTGCTTTTTTTTCTCAAAGCCTTTATTCTCAGCGAGCAGAATGAAAAAGATGTGCACTGTTTATTCGTTGGTTGTTGATAAAAAATACAGAAGACAGGGTATCGGAAAAAGTTTATTGCAAAAAGGTATTCGTGAGATGGAATTGAATGATATTGACACAGTTACATTATATGTGGAAGTGAGCAACGAATCTGCAATAAGACTATACAGGAAAATAGGTTTTGAGATAATCGGCGAAGTAAGGGATATTTGTTCCCCGGGAGACAGGTGCTACGAGATGGCACTTGATCTTAGTAAGAATCGCCCCACAATATAAAAACTGGCTATTTTAGATTTCATTTTCATCTGATGAATTGACATCAAAATATTTGTTTAAGTTGTAAATTTCAAAGTAAAATGAAATTACAGAACGACTGGTTTATATGCATAAAACTTAATATGTTAAGTAAGTGTAGGTTGGTTTGAAGTATTGGGTGACGGACATCATCGGGCACCGGGAGAAAAGGTGCCCTTCACTATTTTACATTCTGCCCGTACTCCGGAACTAAGATAGTCCGAAAGATAATCTCAGATACTCAAATGTTCACTCATCAAGTCCTTTTATTCCGAAGATGTGGTTTGCCACCCTGATAGCATCCCTGTCACCGGTCGCCTTGCCTTCATCATCACTTAGTTTAACAACCGGGATGTTATTTACTGCATGCAGTTTAATGACCATGTTCAAGGGAGGACTTGAACTGAAGAAATGATGGTTATTTGTAAAACTCGTACCAATACCAAAACTGCAGTTGATCCGTCCCCCGCAATACTCCTTTATCCTTATAGCATCTCTTGAATGGAGTGAATCACTGAATACAACTATCTTTTGCATCGGATCGATACCCGCCTTTAAGTAATGTTCGATAACCTTGTCAGCAAAAATGAACGGATCCCCACTGTCATGTCTTACGCCATCATACAGTTTAGATAGCTTGAGATTGAAACTGTTAAAGAACGCTCCGGAACCGAATGTATCTGATAGAGCTATACCCAGGTCACCTTTGTAAATGTCCACCCAGTTCTCAAGAGAGAATAGATTAGCATTCCGCAATCCTACCAGCGCCGAATTGCCCATGATCCATTCATGACCAATCGTCCCGATGGCCCGAAGACCATATCTTTTTGCAAGGAATACATTGCTTGTTCCTGAAAATGTTTTTACTCCCGATAGTGTACCAATGACCGAATCATGAAGCTCAAAGCTTCGACGTCTTCTGGTCCCGAATTCTGAGAAGATACAGTTGTTAGATTCGAGTTCTCCGCCCATGTCCTGTATGAAGGAGGTATATTCATCGATCAGGGAGCCGCCAGTTGAAGCATCTGTATCTATGTGCCTGTTCTTCCATTCGGATTCAACGGTATCAAAGTACAGTTCCGAGATCAGTGCCATAAGCACGATCTCCCACAATATGCTACTATGCCACGGACCTTTGATGCGAAGATCAAGGTTATTATCTTCCGTAAGGTCTATGGTCACTTCAGAAGGGTCAAAACTGTAGTTTCGGAGATATTCGAGATACATTGGCTTGAAGAAAGGACAGGCTGCTCTCAACCATTGGTGTTCATCATCAGTAAGTTTGACCGCTGGCATATCCTCATCTATTGTGCGCTTAAGTTCCCTGACAAAACCTTTGTTAAAACGTTGTATGCCGCGGTTTGTAAAACGATATTCTGCAACCACGTCAGGAAAAAGTTCCAGAACAGCCATCTGCATAGTGAACTTATAAAGGTCGTTGTCAAGAATTGAACGAATCATCTGATCCTTCCTTTTGGATACATTTAAAGCTAAATTGCGCCTATATCCGTAGGTCCTTACTCTATTTACATTTTTCTTGGAATCATCCATTCATCTGAAAGCCAGGATCGGACATATGTCAGGCAGGTGCAGAATAAGCTAGCATTCATGAATATAGTTTCGGAGTCCCTGTCAGGCGAGGAGTTTCTTTTTGATCTCTATGTAGCAGTTTTCCACTATTTCAGTGTTGCCTTTTACTTCCACCGTTTCTGCGCTGAATCTTTTTGCCAGTTCTGATATCTTTGCCCCGAAATCCTTTTCGAATCTCAGACCGGTATCCAGTTTTACTATTCTTCCTATACTGAAAGAATACCGGTACTCAGATACCATATCTGAATCCAGGGGAAGGTCTTTCATATCCTTCCAGTTAGATGCCCAGAGAGGAGTGAAGTAAAGGGTTGCTGTGTCGTTCCATTTCTTAAGTTCCTGTTCATACCGCCGGTTTCCTCCAAGTGCTATACTTATACAGTCATCGACACGTTCACCCTCTCCGTCCTTCAGGACGTACAGGGGAACCGGGCTTTTCCCTGCAGAAATTCCTATGTCTTTCAGAGCGTTACCGCAAAGTCCATAGAAAAGAAGGATGCTGTCAGAGAATTCTGACATAATGTCAACCTGTATGCCAACCTCCGATCGAAGTGAGGTGCCATTAATATGAAGTCCGAGCGGCATTATCTTTATGACAACAACAATATCTTCAGTACATTCTTTTCCGATAAACGACATAAATTTCTTTTTAAAAGAGCCGAGGCCAGCAGAACAGATAAAGTCATCGATCCTGTCTATCGGAGTCACTGAAAAGGATATATCCTGCAGGCGGAGTTTTCTTGCAAGTCCCCGGGATTCCCGGTCCTCGATAAGCACAATCCGGGTATTCTCAGTGTATTTCGACAGCACATGAGTGATCTCATCTTCAAGTATCTTGCATCCTATAAGACTAAGTACTGGCATTCTGTTACTCCGTTACCTCTATTCAGGTCAGCTGTCAGATATGGACACAACTTACAATGTAGTACACATTAATATAGTTTAATGTCAGTTTTCTATACAAATTCCGCTGAAACAGAGGTTTAAATATGAAATACATATCTGCAGACCCGCATAGGAAAGATCAGGACCAGTTCCAGGAAAATGATCCTTACCTGGATGAACTTAATCAGATAAAAGCCGAACTTTCTTCCCTGAGCAGAACAGTATCAAGGGTACTTGAGTATTCCGGCCATCGGCAGATGGATATGATGTTTACAGAGATAAAGAATGACCTCTCCAGACCATTGATAAATTATATGATGCATGATACCAGGGATTCACTGAACAGCAATATGCCAGAGGACTGCGATCAAATTCACATATGCAGATCTGCATTCGAAAAGCTTTTTCAGGAAATGTCACTGCTTCTGCTGGATAAAGAGGTAGATGAGGAGAAACTTCAGGCATGTCAGGAGCACTTCAATGAGCTGCTGGAACTTGCTTCAACTGAGAACTGTGATTCCTGCACGGCCCATGCTTCAAAAATGTTCAGCAAACAAATGGAGTTGCTTCAGATTGTAAACAGTTCCGTGAACTGCAGACCGGACCATGAAAAGGTCACAAGTATCGTCGACCTTCCCGAAGAAGTGGTGAGCAGCATATGCGAACCTCTTGCAAACAAGCAGCGTCTATTGCTATTAAAGACACTGAGTACCGAAACCAGGAGCTTCTCCGAACTTTCCAGGATCACCGGACTTCGTGGAGGCAACCTGCTATTCCATCTCCAGAAACTGCTGGATACGCATATGATCCTTCAGAGGACAGAACGTGGTGATTACCTGCTAACAAATAAGGGTTATAAGATATTGCAGGGTATCGCAGATCTGTATAGCATGACAGAAGAAACGCTTCCCGGAAAGGTATCACTTGAAAGTGATCAGGTCATCAGTTGAACATTCTTTCCCTGCAACATATATCCCCATAATCTCTTCGGCGGTTTTCGTACCAAGTCTCTTTTTAATGAGGTCAAGGAAAACCTGCATATAATGAGGTTGCACACAGCCCAGACTTTCTTCCCCACTTCTGATTAATGACAGCAGGTAAAGAAGTTCGTCTTCCTCCAGAGAAGATACCCTCTTTTCAAAATCCTCAGCATTCTTTGCAAAGTGGTTTGACAAAGGCGGGAGTATGGATCTGTATGGTGCTCTGGATCCTGAGCATTCAAGGCCTGAACATTCAGGTGCAAGTTTTTTTAAGACTTCGATATCTTTTACGGATAATTCACGTGCCAAATTATCACCGTTCATTACTAATTGCTAATAACTGATATCAAAACAGATTGACTTCAAACCACATGTACTTATCCGGTGAAAAACAGTTCGCATGAAATAAAAGGATCATCATCCATGAACCTACAGCACAGGTTTAGCCCGAACCTGCTGCAGATCGATGTTATACTCAAGTATCTTTGAGCATACGGACATCTTTTTAAGTTCCGAGAGTACCGTTTCAAGTCTTAAGGCCGCTTCCAGAAGTTCATCCTCAAGGCCTTTGATATAGTCGGACTGTTGTTCAACCCTTGCATCAAGTTTTTTGATCTCGAGATTCTGCCTGTGGATAGTAACATGCTTGCCGACCTCATTTTCGGTTTTTTGCTCAAGTTCCTGTAATTCGCTTCTGCGTGACTCAAGCCCTTTTTGCCGGGCATTCAGAATCTCGTCCTGGTGTTCCACATATTTACGTTTGCGCTCGATCTTCTCGTTCTCGACCTCGATGTCCATTTCCTGTGATACGATGTCCGCTTTCTGGGCTATGATCTCACCTATCTTTTTGTCAAGCCTTTGTTTAGTCTGAAGAAGGCGTTTTTCTCTTTTACGGGTACTAAGTTCTTCTTCGTACTGGGATCTCATGATCCTGTAATTATCACACTTGCGTTTTTCAAGGGATTCGAGATCCAGATGATATCGGTTGATCCGGGGGAGAAGGTCCTTTTCCTTTTTATAGAGCCCCTCCCTTTTTTTCTCATACTCCTTTTTAGCCAGCTTGAGTTCATCATTCTTGATAACAAGTTCTTCATACTCTATAGAGATTAGTTTCTTTGCCTCGCGAATCCTTTCATATTCATCGATCAGCAGGGATTCCTCATTCTTAATCTCCTCTTTCCCAATTGCAATTTCTGCCCGTTTCTTTTCTATCTCATCAAGCTGACGGAAATAGGTATTTTTAATATCCTCCAGGGCCTGGAGTTGATTTTGATAATAGAGTTGTTCACTCATAGTAACATCGCCACGCTTTTGATATTCCCATATGAAATCCTGAACCTGCAGACTATAAGCCGGTATCGACTAAACATATCTGTCCGGTAGATCATCCTTCTTTAGAATCAATATTTTTATGTATATGTATAAGAGGTTCATGTTCATGAAATGAGAATCCTATGTACTTAGTTCATACACAGGAATTCATAGGACGCCCTCAAAATAATGACCTTGCGTGAGGAATTCATTATCCTTCATAATTGTTTTTGGCCTCTTATCATCGATAGCACTTTTATATGCTCTGATGATGTCCCTAATATTATTTTTATTGTTCAGGGTAAGGTCGAGTCGCAGTATATCAACACCACTTTCTTTTAGAAGTCCTACATGATCAAGCATGTTTAACATCTTCGAATGATAAATGAGTGTGCGCGTACCCAGACTTCTGACAGGAAAAATATGTCCCTTGCGATCGATCAAATTGATGTTGCTATTTCTTTCCAGCAGCCCTCTGTCAGCAAGGGGTCTCAGAAGATCGTTCTCGGTGATAAGCAACAATTCACGGCCATGCACAAGAAGCTCAAGTTGACAGTTATCGGAACTGCGGACCAGCGCAGCGGAGACATCTTTTATTTCATCCAGATTCAATTCACTTGAGAGCGTCACGCATGATGCACCAGTTCCATAGTAAAACTTTGCAGTAAGGGCATTGAAAATGTTAAGTTCCCTCTGGACTGCAAAATCCAAGCCCATAACCGAGGCAATCCTGATAGTACCCAGGTTGGAACATGCAAGCTTGAATCCTGCTTTGTGAACATCTGCCATTAGATGTTCAATAGTTATAAGTTCATAATCGAATGTCACCTGAGGAGTTAGAAATATAATTTCTGTTCCTTTTTCTTTCAGCTCAAGCATTCTCTCCCTGTTACCAGGCTTCATCAGTTGTTCAAAATACTCAATGGACAAGTAAATGATATCAGCGCCGGCTTTTGCTGCAATGAGAAGTGATTCCCGGTCGCTGACCTCAACACTTAAGAGCATCTTATTTTCGGGAGGAACTGCTACCGCATGAATGCCTGTGATCTGCCTTTGCAATTCAGGGTCTTTCAGGTCCCTTTTATACAATTCCAGTATCTTTTCTTCAAGCAAAGCCACAGCCTCACGCCTGGCACTTGTGATGACCCCAACAGGGATGAATATATTTTCGTCCGCCTCGATCCGGACACTATCTGCATAATAAGAAGTGTCTCCCAGTTTTGTGACGGCCTCTGATATTTTTTCGGTTGTGGTGGGAGAACTTTTTGCATCCAGGACTACATATTCGTCAGTGAAGCTTGCATTAGCCCTGTTTTCATTTACCTCTATTCTTAGTGGCTCCCCTTTCCGGGCCATAACCACAATATCCACAGGTAGCTTTTTTAAATCCTTTTTCCGGAGGGAGTCGATCAGCAGGTTATCCGTCGAGAGGAAAACCTCATCCTGTGGGTGAACAGCTTTTCCGGTCTTGGGACTTATCTTAAGCACTACATCATCACCTTTTGATGCCCTTTCTACCTTCTTTCCATTAAAAAGGATTACATCAACCTTGCTGCCCAGCATTCTCATCCGGGTAAGGATCGAGATTCCGTCTTTGTTATTGATATCCTGCTGTAATTTAAGTCGCAAATCTGCATGATGTTTCGAGCGTGATATTTCTTTGACCCTGCCAAGGAATAGTCCGTAGCTTGAACTGTATTTCTGATGTGTGACATCACTTTCACCTGAAACGAAACCCTTTGTGAATCCCCTGTAAAAGAGTTTTGCCAGTTCGGTTTCGCATTCACTGATCTCCTCAGCGCTGAGATTCCTACCCGCACTGCATATCTCATGTGCAGCCTTTTTGTAGATCGCGGTACTTGCTGTCACGTATTCAGGTCTTTTCATCCTTCCTTCTATTTTCAGGCTTTTTACACCTGTTTTAACGATACTGTCAAGTTCTGGAAGGGTACACAGTTCAGCACAACTTATGGGATATTCACCGATAAGGTTTCTGTTGACTTCCTTTTCATCAACCATTACCCTGTAAGGTCTGCGGCAGGGCTGGGTACATGCTCCCCTGTTCGCACTGCGGTTGCTAAGAAAACTGCTGAAGAGGCATCTGCCTGAATATGAGTAGCACAGAGCACCATGAACAAAAAGCTCAATTTCAATGTTGCTTTTTTCCACGATATCTTTTACCTGCTCCGAGCGGAGCTCCCTGGAAAGTATGACCCTCGAAGCTCCTGCCTCTTCAATAAGATCAACACCACGCCTATTGTGAATCGTCATCTGTGTACTTGCATGCAGCGGGAGTTCAGGATATAAACTGCTCAGCAGCTTCATCAGGCCGATATCTTCCAGTATCAGGGCATCGACCCCATAAGAAAAAGCCCTGTCAATTATGTCAAGTACATCCTGCAATTCTCTCTGCTTTACAGGAATGTTCAGAGCCAGGAAGACCCGGACATCCCGCGAGTGGGCAAGGTCGATAGCCATTTCAAGTTCGTCAAGATCAAAATTCTTAGCTCCCTGTCTTGCATTGAAATCCGCGACTCCAAGATAGACAGCATCTGCCCCCCCCTTGATTGCACCTTCTAAGGCTTCCATATCACCTGCTGGCGCAAGTATTTCCGGTGGATGGCAGATGTCATGATTATTTTCACTATGCATTTTCTGACTCTCAAAAGATGCTATTTTAATTTTGCTGTAATCGCAATAGATACCTGGGTATATGTTTTAAAACCATTGCTCAGTTTCCTGACGCACCCAAATATCCCACTTCTGCTGCTACTGAGAGATCGATCTTCCATGCGGCAGCCATAAATAGTTCAGCATTCACACTAACAAATAACACAAAACTAATCAGTTAAAAGGGGTAATTTATATAAATATCACAAAAAATAAGTTCCAGCTACTATGCTTTCTGTTCTTTTCACTGTCATATCTGACCCTTATCAATCTATACTTCATGTCCACAGGTTCTGATACGGTAGTATTTGTACCGGGAACACTACTATTCGGCCTGGCTGGATACTTGCTGGGAGGATATCTGTATACCCACTATTCCAGTCCCTGAAAGTAGCACTTTCGGTCCGGTGAGTATAACAAACATTCCTAACGTTCGTTGCCCTCAAAGCAGTAAATGTTACTCAAGTAGTTTAAATTATATACTATAAACCGTAATAGATTCGATAAAATAGTAGACAAATCCGTATTATATTCAACATCGGAAATGTTTATATATGTCTGTATAAATATAACATTTGATATATAATAACAGGGGTTAGTAAATGACAAAACCAAAATTAACCGGTCAGGACATCATTGCGATGGCCAGACATTCCATCATAAACCTTGACAATAAAGAGGCTGAATATGCTGCACAAGAGGCCCTCGATGCAGGTTTGGATCCTGTTGACTTTATTGAGAAAGGTTTCGTCGAGGGAATGAGAGAGATTGGGGACCGTTTTGAAGAAGGGAAAGCCTCTCTTGTACAGATATTTGCCGCTTCCAAAATAATGGATGCAGGTATGAATGTCCTCAAACCTAAACTTAGTAAAAGGGATAAGGGATTCTGCTTCTTTGGCAACATAGCCGTAAATGGCTGAGCACACCTGCATCCCGGTTATAATAAATAATAATGTACTGGAATTCTTTCATACTATTCCCAGAAAAAAATTCTTTTCAAAACACTAATTATTTATTCGAACACTTACACATTCTATGCATGAGTTGGTATGTTGTAGATGCAGTGGATAAGGCTTTTGAGCGGACTAAGAAATGTCTGCTGGAGCCTTTTGACTTCTGGAAATGGGTGAAACTCACTATCATCGTCTTACTTATAGGCGGAGGGGCGAGCTTTAACGGAGGGGGTGGAAACTACTCCTTCGATGGATCTGATGTGCCTTCTTCACAGGATATTCCGGCAGGCATTAGTGATATTTTTCAGATGATCTCCAATAATATCGCAGCTAACGCATCAGGATACATAATAGGAGCTGTACTACTCGTAATTATTCTTGCACTTGTTCTGGCATACATTTCCAGCGTGATGGAGTTCGTCCTGGTAGAATCTCTTGTGAGCAACAGTGTAAAGTTCTGGGAATATTCCCGCAGTTTTCTTGGCAAGGGATTCGGTCTGTTCCTGTTCCGTTTGCTGTTAGGTTTTATCTACCTTGTCCTCATAGCTATTGTGACCCTGCCTTTTATCTACTACCTGATGAGTCAGACAGATGCAGGCCCCGGGAATTCACTGGCTGCCAGCATAGCTTACCTGATATTCCTTCTTATTTTCATCATTTTTGTACTTGTGATTGTCGGCGGCATCATCGGCTCCTTTTTAAACCTTTCCATACCTGTAAGCCTTTATAGCGGATCAAGCATATTCAGTGCATTTTCCATGGTCCTTAAAAAGTTCGGACAGGACTGGCAACAGATAATTATTTACTGGATCGGGCGGATCGTGCTGAATATTGCAGTAGCCATTATTGTAGGCATTGTGGTCCTGATCATTGCTGCCATTGCCTTGATGCTGTTCCTGGTCATTGACGGAGTATTATATTTAGTACTTTCAGCCCTTTTACTAGGGTCTGACCTGTTGATCTGGATAATACTTGCACCTGTGATATTTATCCAGATAATTGTCTTCATACTGGCTATTGCATTTGTCAGTATGCCTGCAAGTATTTTCCTCAAATATCATATGCTTACATTCCTGCAGATGTGGTATTCCAGATTTGAGATACCAATGTTCGATCAGCTACAGGATTCTGATACAGGGGATACGGAATCCTATTTATGATATTCTTGAACAGTTGTAAGTAGTACATATATAGAGTCAGTTCCTACTGTAAAAACAGAAATGGAGAGAATAATCCTTGCCTCGGCTTCCCCCAGAAGAAAAGAGTTACTGAAAATGCTGACCGGTGATCGCTTCCAGGTGTTCACAAGTTCATATGATGAGGGAACAGCACAGAAATCGGACCCTGCAGAACTTGTCACACGTAATTCGCTCGGCAAGGCCAGGGAAGTAGCCAGGCACTTTAACGATGGCGTCATCATCTCAGCGGACACGGTTGTTCTCTGCAGGGAGGAGATACTGGGAAAACCTGATAATGCAGCAATGGCAAAGGGAATGTTACGCAAGGTAAGCGGACAGCAAGTACAGGCCATAACAGGCATCACAGTGCTGGATGTTTCCCGTAACAGAGAGATCACCCGACATGAGATCACCAATCTGTGGATAAAACAGTTGTCAGAGGAAGATGTAGAATCCTATGTCAACTCTGGTGAACCTTTTGGAAAAGCAGGTGCTTTCGCGGTCCAGGGGAAAGGCGCCCTGTTTGTCGAGAGGATAGAAGGTGACTTTTTCAATGCAGTCGGATTGCCATTATTCAGGCTGGGAAGAATGCTAAAAGAAATGGGTATACAATTATAGGACCTGATCAGCTGCTTGTTCGCAATCTTAAAATACACCCCGGAAATTGTTCACTAAGAATAAGTGTATAGGGTCTGCATTCTGCTTGTGGACCTTACATTACCGAATCGGGAGGACGAAGTTTGAAAGATCTGACACAAAAAGAGCGTTTTGTGCGTTCCATAGAAGGAAAAAAAGTAGATAAAGTACCAGTATGTTCTGTCACCCAGACAGGTACAGTTGAACTCATGGAAGCCTGCGGGACATTCTGGCCACAAGCTAACAATGATGCGGAGAAGATGGCAACCCTTGCGATCGCCGGCCATGATATCGTAGGTCTTGAGTCCGTACGTTATCCCTTTTCCACAACAGTTATCGCAGAGGCCCTTGGTTGTACAATAGCTGAAGGTTCACTTGATGTCCAGCCATATGAACTTGACTTCCCCTGCAAGAAAAAAGAAGACGTCAGAGAGCTGAAACTTCCTGAAGATCTGCTGGAAAGCAGTGGAATAAGGACAGTAATCGAATCTACGGAAATCATTAGAAAAAGAGTTGGTGATGATGTACCAATCGTTGCCGGTATGATTGGTCCCGCAGCAGTCGCATTCTATGTGGCAGGTGCAAAGAACTACCTTCGCTGGTGCATAACAGAACCTGAGATATTCCAGGAACTGCTGACCATGGGTGAAGCAGTGTGCACTGAATATGCCAATACACTTTTTGAACACGGGGCAGATGCTGTTATTACTATTGATTCTGAAGCAGGTCCGGATCTCCTCCCTCCTCCTCTCTTCGAGTCGATGATACTTCCGTTGTATCGTTCATTGACAGACAGTATGAAGGGACTGAAGCTGCTGCATATATGCGGGGATGCCACTGCCATACTTGACCAGATGGCTGGCTCCGGATTCCAGGGACTCAGCCTTGAAGAGAAAGTAGATACCAGGTATGCCAGGGAGATCATGGCCGACAGAGCATGCCTGATAGGTAATGTATCACCTGCATTTACACTACTTACAAAATCCCACGAAAGTATTAAAAAGGAAGCAAAGCAATGCATAGAGGACGGAGTCGGTATTTTGGCGCCAGGCTGCGGTATTGCACCAAGAACACCGACTGACAACATTCAGGCATTTGTGGCTGCCAGAGATGAGTATTACATGGAGAAAGGATTGCTGAAATAACCGGACAGAGCAGTCTGGTCAATCTTTTCATTTATCGTTATACTGTGCATCCTCTTTTACATCTTCTGAAATCCTGCTCAACTCTCTCTCAATCTTTTTATGCCTGCCGGATATTCTTTCTTTTTGTTGTTTCCTGAAATATTCCCCGGTGGCATTCACAAAACCAAGCAGTATGCCAAGCCCCAGGAACACATATATCACAGTGAAAATCTTTCCAATATCAGTTGTCGGTGCAAAGTCCCCAAAACCGATGGTTGTAAGGACTATCACAGAAAAATACAAGGAATCAAGCCATCTCCATCCTTCTATATTATGATAAACGACAGTCCCTAAAACAAGGGTTATAATTACAAGTGTAAGCAGACTCCTGAACTCAGGTTCTTTAAGCATCTTAATGAGTGATCTCAAAAAAACAATAAATGCCAGAATCAACGGAATCATGATTTTAATTCCCCATTACATAATTACTGTCCTCGCATGCAAATTCTAATCCCTATGCAATTTCAATCTTTATAATCAAATAATTTGCGGAAGCTTAAATCTTCATTTCTGAACTTTGTTCCTTTAAATCTTAATTAGTTAACCTTCTTATATTTAATACGGGTAGGGGGATTAAGCTTGGGATCAATTCCAGGACCAGATAGGGACCTCTATAGTTTAGGGGCATCACAGAAAGATAGTGATCTTAAAGAATTCATTCATGATGTAAGGTACATTTTTGTATTCTATGTTATGGGGGATATATTGACAACTGTATTTGCTCTTGAAAATGGGCTGGGATATGAAGCGAATTTCCTGATTGCAGAACTCCTTGAATACTGCGGATACTATAGCATTGTGATGCTGAAGCTGTTCTTTCTTTGTTTTTGTTTTGTTGACTACCTGTATCTTAAAAAACGGGGTCACCGTTCCATGTGGAATGGAACAAGGCACATGATATCTCTTTTAGGGATACTGGTTGTTATAAATAACCTGCTAGTTATCAGTGGAGCATGGAACCATTTATATAGTTTTTTCTATGGGACTTGAACTGCCACCCATTAAAACGGGCGGCTTCATACAGTTTTTCTGGTGTGTATTGTTGCTCGCCTTCCGGAGCTCTTATATTTGGCTTTTAAGGCACTTGATTTAGCCGGATTATCACTGTTATATAGTGTCACTATCGAATTCCCAGAAACGCTTATAAAATACAACCATGTTTCTTATGGTACGTTCATCAAAACAATAGACCGAGATGTTAATATGATAAACATAGCTCTTCCTAAAGGCAGTTTAGAGGAACAGACATTCCTTTTGTTCAAGCAGGCGGACCTGGAGATAAAAAAGACGGACAGGGACTACAATCCCAGGATCAGCGACCCGAGGATAGGTAAAATCAAGATACTGCGGCCACAGGAGATTCCGGGTTATGTTTCCGATGGCTACTTCGATCTTGGCATCTCAGGACTGGACTGGGTCAGTGAATCTGATGCCGACATAGTGGAAGTGGCCGACCTCCCTTACAGCAAACAGGGTGCAGGCAACGTGAAAATAGTTATAGCTGTGCCCAAGGATGCTCCCATTGAAAATGCAAGGGATGTCAAACCCAACAGCAGGGTGGCTACGGAATATCCAAAAATGACCAGGAAGTTCTTCGAAGAGCGTGGTATCCCGGTAGAGATCCACTTCTCTTACGGCGCTACAGAAGCTAAGGTACCTGACCTCATGGACGTGGTCGTGGATCTCACCGAAACAGGTTCGACTCTCCGCAAGAACGGCCTTAAGATCGTGGATATCATCATGGAATCATCCTCCAAGCTTATCGCGAACATGAAGAGCTGGGAAGACCCGGTCAAAAGACAGGAGATAGAAGAGATCAAAACACTCCTGCTCTCGGTCATAGAAGCAAGAGGAAAAGTGCTCATCGACATGAACGTCCCAGCCGACAAACTGGATGAGGTTATCGAGTCCCTGCCCTCCATGAAAAGGCCGACCGTGTCGCAGCTGTATAAGTCAGATTATTATGCAGTCGAAACAGTCGTCAACAAAAACGAGGTCAACCTCCTTATACCAAAACTCAAGGCTCTCGGGGCCGAGGACATTCTTGAGATGGACATCTCAAAAATAGTTTATTAGCCCGACCAGTCAGAGCGGTCAACTGATTTTGATGGTCTCTGAGATTATCACATATTCCGGCGCAATGAATCTACTTTTAAGCAGAAAATATAAAGAAAAGTACAGATAAAGTGCTTTCCATATTTTTTGACAATAACCCGGTACATCCCGACATTGCCGGAATGTAACTCCACCATCGCTCATACTCCACTAATAATGACTGCTGAAAGCCGGAACGTTAGCAAGCCGGTTATCTTGAGGGAATGAGGCAATATTTGGCATGATAACGTTCCTTTATAGCAATCGTTTTTTGTGCTTCAGCGTTTTCCCGATCAATCCATACCGTACCACCGAATGGTCTGCAGTCACCTAGAATTTAGGGATCATATGACTGCAAATCCTACTACTAATTTCAACTATATAAATATATCTACACTATAATATATGTTGAGCATCATTATGATGATATAAGCATGTTTAACCACATAACCACTATTTACAATATTATTTACAAATAGTTACACCCGGGTTTGCAAGTCATTATTTAAGGTACCGGCTGTGAATCCTTCTAATAATGTTAAAAAAGGAAGACACATAAATAGCTAATACCCGAGAAATCAATCACAGTTTGAAAAAAGTTAACTATTTATTTAAAATTATTCAGTATGTATTCCCTGAACTGAATGTAGTCAGTATTCAGAGACTGCATATACTCTTCCCCGGCCTCGGTCCTTTTAAGGCTTTCGGGAAGTTCTGGCTCGATGCCTATTACCAACCTTACCTCCCCGGGGAATTTTGCGGGATGGGCGGTCTCCAAGGTCACAGCAAGTGTGTTATCCATGCTAAGTTCCCTGTAGTCTCTCAGGCCCTTTATGCCTACAGCTCCATGTGGTTCGATAAGTATACCGTACTCGTCAAAGAATTCTTTCATAACTGTCTTTGTCTGCTGGTCGGTGACCGAGATAGAGAATATGTCTTGCCTAAGCTTCCCCATGTCAGGCATCTGATTGATATTGCCTTTTTCATCCATCTCACCACCGTATATTGCGATCAGTCTTGAAAGGTTGCTTGGATGACCTACATTCATGGCATTAGAGAGACAATTCTTTGAGGGAGCGAGCTTTGCATACTTTCCGCTGTCAATAAAGCACGGAAACTCGTCATTCTCGTTAACCGATGCAAGTATCCTCTTAATAGGAACGCCCATGTTCTTTGCCAGTACACAACCCATCATGTTTCCGAAATTACCGGATGGGATGGAGACGATCATTTCTTCGGGGTAGTCTCTCAATTTGACATAAGCGTAAAAATAATAGATAGACTGAGGCACCAGACGGCCAATGTTTATAGAATTTGCTGACGAGAGATTCAGGTGTTTAAGTTCTTCATCTGCAAATGCCTGCTTAACCATGGCCTGGCAGTCATCAAACTTACCACCAATTGACAGAGCGGTGATATTCTTGCCCAGGGTCGTCATCTGCTTGCGCTGACGTTCGGACACCTCGCCCTGCGGGAACAATACGATGACCCTGATATTGTCAAGACCGTAGAATGCATGAGCTACCGCACTTCCGGTATCTCCTGAGGTCGCTGTGAGAATGGTAAGCTGCCTGTTCTCTTTCTTGAGGTAGTACTGCATGAGCCTTGCCATCATACGGGCGGCAAAATCCTTGAAAGAGGCAGTCGGACCTCTGTCAAGCCTCATAATATAAGTAATATCATCCACTTTTTCCAGCGGGACTTCATAGTCATAGGCATCATAGGTGATCTCTTTCAGGGACTCTTCATCGATCTCACCTGCAAGGATCTTTTTCAGTACCTGAAAAGCAATTTCAGGATATGGTTTATCCTTCATTGAAGTAAGCTCTTCTTCTGAAAAATATGGCAGTGCCTTTGGCATATAAAGACCTCTGTCCGGGGCAAGTCCTTCAATGAGCGCGGTTTCAAAACTTACTTCTTCCGCCTGGAGATTGGTGCTGTAGAGTTTCATGTTGATCAAATACTGATTTTGTGTCTCTGGTCGAAAACGAAAAGACCATACGCTGGCAACTTTCCTATAAACGTTTCTTGAATATCATTTCTAGTACATAGCATAATTCATTTATGAGCTTTTCTATGAAGATGTTTTTTATGCTCCTTCAAAGCAGTCAGTTGCAGTAAATCTAATTAAAAATAACTGTAAGTAAAAATAAGCAAGAAACAAAAAATATCAAAAAAGAATTGAAAACAGGCTATTGCCTGATGATCAAGATTCAGATGTCAGGAAGACATCTACTGCGTTGAATTCTGTCCTGTTATAGTGAAGATATAAATATCAGCATTTAAATTGCGCCTGTCCTCCCACACGACAGTATCATTATAGATCGCAGGATAGACCTGTCTTTCTTCATTTGTGGTTATCTGTAATTCCTCCCCTGTAGGTATATCATACATGTAGATATCAGAGTTGCCAAGGATATCCCAGTTGGAATTACGCTCATCCGTCCATACTATCCTGTCACCATGTATTTTTGGAACAACCTGCCAGGATTCATTGGTAGTAACCATTAATTCCTCTTCTGAAGAGACATTGTACATAAATATGTTCTGATCATAGTTTCGGTCATCCATCCATACGACCCTGTCCTCATAGACATCAGGGTACAGGGCAATTGATTCGTTGGCCGTGATCTGTGTTTCTTCTCTCGAAGAGAGGTCATATACGAATATGTCCCAGCCACCGTTACGATCATCCATCCATGTTACCAGATCACCATATACTGCAGGATACAATTGGTCTGATTCGTTATCAGTAATCTGCAATTCCTCGCCTGATGAAATGTTATACATATAGATATCCCAGTTACCATTGCGCAGGTCTTCCCAGACGATCCGGTCTTCATGAATAGCAGGGACTCGCTGGTCGGCTTCATTCGTGATCAGTGCAGACTCTTCTTCAGAAGTGAGATTATAAATATAGATATCCCAATTACCATTGCGCCAATCTTCCCAGACTATAATATCCCCGTAGATATCAGGAACCCTCTCCTCTGACTCATTTGATGTTATTTGTAACTCTTCTCCTGAAGTCATATTATAAAGGAAAATATCCGAACTTTCATAGCGAACATCGGTCCAAACTATAATGTCATCATAAATAGCCGGAAAATACTGATCGGACCTATTAGATGTGATCTGAATCTCTGTTCCGTCGATTGTCTGTGCTATCGAGGCATCTATTGATGCCATCAATAAAATACTCAAAAAACAAAGGATAACGCTTTTTTTAGATATCATATATACTAATTTCCCACATTCTCTAAGCCCCGGTAAAGGACCCGGTTCTTTATTTAGTCTATGGATTTTAGTAGTTATGGAAGCAATATTACTGAACAAAGGTAACCAAAAGAACTTTTCAAACAAGTCTGATAATAAAAATAAATTGAATAAATCAAATGGATCAAAATGCTATCCACATTTTCCAAACTATAAAGGCCTCTAAAAGCTTCTTAAGTGAATAATAAATAATTTTTAGGCTCTGTAAAAATCCTCATTTGAATCACATGAACAACCTTGACATACCTGTCAAGGTTGTTTACTATTAGCTTTATTTTAGGCATTGTTATTTAAGCATAGCTATTTATTTATTCCTATATTTCATCAAAAGAAGAAGAGAGTATTTTAGCATTTCAAGACTTTTGGTATAACATTTTGTTTTTCTTCTCAGTCTTGCCAGAAAGTGTCTGAACATACTGTTATATCCTTCAATCGTATATGTTTCTGCTTTTGATCGTGTGTGAATATTCTCTGGAAGGAATTTTGCATATGCTCTCCAGTTATCGGTCATCACTTCCCCGATTTTCTTTTTCTCTAATTTTATCCAGTGCTTTTAAGTGGAGGTAAGGATTTTTTTAAACATTACAGGAAGGATGCTGAACTGATAACAGATATTTGAGAGGTTTTACCTCAGCAATTAGCTTAAAAAGGTTATATTGTTTCATTTCTCTCGTGAAGAAAAAGAACTTCACTCCACTACTTCATATCCTGCATTCTTCCATGCTTTCATACTTCCAAGAACATTGTATATCCTGTCATAGCCATGTTTTCTCAGGATCGAGGCAGCTATATTGGAGCGCCGTCCAGTGCCACAATAGACAACTATCCTGCAATCCTCCGGAATTTTGTCCAGATTCTCTTCCACATGGCCAACATATATATGTGCAGCACCCTGTATGTGACCGTTTTCCCATTCTTCTTTGCTCCTGACATCTAGGATGAACAAATTTTCACCTTTTACCAGTTTGTCCCTGAGGTCATGGACCGATATCAAGTTGAAACTGTCCACCGGCATAGCATCGATATACCAGGCCCCGATTCCCCCGTTGAGAAAACCAGCTATATTGTCATAACCCAGTCTTATGAGATACCGAACTGCAGACTCCAGTTGCTCTTTATCTTCCATCACCAGGAGTATCTGTTTATCATATGGAAGCACCCAGCCAGCAAAGGACGGGAGCCCTTCAAGCCATATGCTGTAACTATCTTTGATATGCGCTCCTCCGAAAGAGTGAGGCATACGTGTATCCACAACTACTGTTGCTTTTTCCATCTCTTCCCTGAATTCCCCGGGTGAAAACAATTCGGGAACCGGGAGGCTGTGCAGCAGCGGAGGCCCTTCCAGATTATACTGTTCCATCTTTTTAAAATAGGGGGGAAATTCCAGCTTTTCTTCAACCTTATATCTGATGAATTCGTCCTTCGCAGTCTTCTGCAGGACAGGATTCTGGAGACGCTCAAGTCCAAGCGTACTGTATTCCCGCTCACTGATAGCTCCTCCACACATAGAACCTGCGCCATGTGCGGGATGTAGTATAACTTCATCCCCCAGAGGAAGTATCCTGTTAAAAATGCTGTCATACAAATCAGATGCCAGTCTCGGAGCTTCGTCAGGACCATATAGGTCGGTCCTTCCCACATCACCTATAAACAGAGCATCTCCTGTAAAGACCATGATCGTTTCATCACCCGCGTTAAGGTCTGCCAAGGCATATGACATGCTCTCATCGGTATGTCCCGGTGTATGTAGAGCAGTTATTCTCAACGAGCCTATAAAAATTTCCTGATCATCCTGAAGAGTGTTCCCGTATTTGAAATCAATCCCGGGGCCATGGTAGATGTCGGCTTCCGTAATGTCCTCAAGCTCCCTAGAACCAACCACATAATCCTCATTACGGTGTGTTTCAAGGATGTATTTTATTTTCATGCCTTCTCTTCTGGCAATATCCGCATAGACTTTGCAGTCCCTGCGTGGATCAATGACTACAGCCTCATTTTCCGATCCAATGACATAAGAAATATGAGCAAGTCCTTCCGATTTTATACGTTCGAATATCATCTTAAACCTTCCTGTAAATATCCCACTATTTACATGTA
The DNA here is from genome assembly GCF_004745425.1 of Methanolobus halotolerans. GTDB lineage: Archaea > Halobacteriota > Methanosarcinia > Methanosarcinales > Methanosarcinaceae > Methanolobus > Methanolobus halotolerans. The sequence goes on from NZ_PGGK01000006.1 coordinate 70,058, forward strand.
GAAACACATACTTGATATGTTTTTCTTAGATAGCAGTTCATACAAGAAGTAACTACCAGCTTCCTGTGTACTCTTTTACCTCATGTTTTCTCCGGTCAAAGATACCAGGAATTGTTTATGAATATATTATATATTTTTAATACTATTTATAAATAATATACATTCATCTATATATTCAATAAGTTACTTATTTATGAAAATAATAAATAAGTTTATTTTTTTCTTTAGATATACCAGTATGATACAGTTCTAAATTGAATTTGATGCACAATATTCACAAATAAATAAAGGCTCTGGAAATAAAAATGTCTATATAGAATAATATTTGCATTTAAATGAATATATAGGAACATTTTTTTATCATTTTGACATGTAGGGGGCAAGTCATTATCACTGGAAGAACATATTTTTCCAGATTCGGTAGTGATTGAAAAACGGCAAACTGAAAAATGGTAGATTGAAAAACGGTAGATTGAAAAACGGTAGATTGAAAAACGGTAGATTGAAAAACGGCAAACTGAAAAACGGCAAACTGAAAAACGATAGTAAGGGGAGGCACCTGAAAAACGATGCATTTAAGGTGCCTCTTTCCTTGCGAATCCAGTTTCGTTTAGCCTCCCTATCCAGACCGTATCTTAATATTTACCCACGGTTCCCCCCCTAACTCGCAAGAAGTGTTTCACCTTCTTTTATTTAATATAAACCTTGCTCAAATAAAAATATCCAGCATATTACAATGTTATTGAAAATTCAATCAGCTTTATTAGCTTGGAAAGAGCCTGTTAAGCTAATATTCAAAATTCAGGAGTCTTAACTTAATTTGCAAATTCTAATTCCTTATTCAGGTATGATATTTGTTCTTAGTTTACCATCCAGTGTATACTCTTTTATTATGCACCGCAAATTATTAAAAGTATTAAATATAATAGACAAATAGTTTAGTTGTCTTTTCTGAGGTGCGCCGGTTACTGTGCATCCCCTCACAACTCCACCCGTCATTGCTAAAGCACACCTCAGAAATCAAAAATCTTCAGAGAATGTATTTTTTTAGTGCATAATGATTTCTTACACACCTTCTTACATACTAATTTTATATGTTATATGTAACAGAAATTCACTTATTTGGGAAAAAGAACTCTTCGAGTACTACATCAAAAACTCGTTCCCGATTACATATCTCTGAATTTACCTGATCGAAACAAAAAAGCCGAGTTCAACCGGTGACAGATTGTGTTCACAAAGAAAAAAAAGAGTTTTGTGAAGCATCAAGCCATCCTTATTAGCAGATACAGTTCACTTTCTCTTATTCACTTTCTTTTAATTATATATATCGCCATCAATATACCGGCAACCGCAAATATAGCTTCAAATCCCGGAGATTGTTGTTCGGTGCCTGTATCTTCAACAGGTGCCTCTTCAGTTATGTCATCAGGTTCACTGGGCACTGTCGTATCGGGTTGAGATGATGATCTTGTTTCCGGGTTATCTTCTTGGTCCCCGGGGAAGGTCAAAACGTTTATCTCTTCCTCATTACTGTATCCGTCCCCGTCCGAGTCCAGAGATTCTATAGCTCCAAGATCACCATCGTTCTCCTGATAGTCCATACCATAAGGGTTCAGGGATTCGATATCCGAACCATGGCAGGTATCACAGGTGTCAAGTCTTGTACCATTGGTACCATATTCCTCGTTGAACTCATCCATCATCCCGGATGTAGCCGATGCCATTTGTGTTCCTGCTAATATTACCGCTATCAACAGCAGTAACAGTAAAATATGTTTAGAGATCATAGATTGAACTTACCCCCCAAATTCACTAATAAATTATTTGTTGACATCTGGTATTTAAGTGTAACTCATTTTTCTGATTTAGAGCCTTTTGGCTCACCGGACCTCTGTTCTTTTGTATCTAGTTCCAGTATGAGGTGATTACATCTTCCACTTTTACTTCCACAGATCTTACAAAATCTCGCCATTTATTTACCTCCCCAGATATCAGTTCTTTTGCTCAACATAATATTGTCCCGGAAACGCTGTTTCTATCTTATTTGCTTAAACGGCACATTAATAGAATGTTAGTTATCCACTTTACTGGGATGAGCAGGTCCTCAATTAAAAATATATTTAAACAAGTGTAACAGGAGCCGAGTATTGCTTATAGTATTCAAAAAGTTCTTTCCCCCACTTAAGAGCACCAGGATGACAACTTATCAATTGCTCCCTGGATATACTACCGCCTTTGCTCAGCAGGTTACAGGAAAAACAGTGATCGTTCAGTATAAGTGTCTGCAAGCACATGTCGCCGGGATAGACAAAAATCTTTATCTGTCCTTTATGTAAAAGTCCTTTGAAAAAGAACAGATGCTCGGAACGGATTTTCGTGAGCAGTTCCTCAGAAACTATCATTGATATCTCTATACCTTCATCGGCCCACTTTGAAAGAAATGATGTGAAAGATGGTAACAACAAAGAAGTCACGATTCTGAAACTTTTTGAACTATCCGTAGTCTCTTCTAATACTTTATTAAATTCAAATACTTCAGAAAAATGAGGACGCATAATCTTATACGGACATAGTTCTCTAATTCGTTTCAACAGATCAAATGGAATAAAACCCAACTTATGCTGAGCCAGATAATCAATATTACTTTCGAGGAATTCCAGAGTCTGCAGGAAAGGTATCATTTCATCGACAGCTATTTTTCCGATAGACGTAAGCCCATACGTACCATCATGATGTATGATGATATTATTATGTTCCAGCATCCTTATTGTCGGGACCAGTGCCTGGCTGCTTATTCCCAGTGATTCAAGAATCATATTTTTATTTTTGGGACCTTCATATAACATCAAAAGCAGATTTATTTTATGTTCAGATAGACCAAATGTTTCAAGCAGCGGCATTCTAAGGTATACCCCCTATAACATACTGTCCATTGCCCGGGATAAACTATGGTCCAGACAAGCAGCCGATGCATATGTTTATATTATTTCAAGTACACTACAGATCTAATCTATTTATATGTACCTTTACTGAAATTAATAAACCAAACTTGCTTTTTTAGCAATAATATCATGTTAAGTATGTTTGTTACTATAAAATACAATTAGGATTAAAAATTAGAATAAATCTTACCAACAGATTTTATCTTAATATATTTTGTTGATATTCTGATTTAAGATATCTTTACAGACAACGCTGAAAACTTCCTAATGTTATACCCCTTAAACCCAAACAATACAACCCTAAATCAATGGCCATATTTTAGCACTCAACTGAAATTATAATGGCATTGAAATATCACCTATAGACAAAACTTAGTAGCAGCCCTTAGATTAAAATCCATTCTTGTTATATGCAAAAACAATCTATTAGGACTTGTGAGCATTGGGGCGCTCACAAGCTATTGGGAGTGGAGTTAAAGAGAGATATTGGGGAATATCTCGGACATATAAGGAAAGAGACGCCTTAAAGCGTGGTGGTTTATCAGGTGTCTCATCCTGCCTTCTCAACCATGCGGGTTGAGTGAGTGGGGGTTGAAGAAATGGGGACATCCCGGATTCGTAAGGAAAGAGGTACCATAAGCGTGGTGGTTTATCGGGTACCTCATCTACCTTCTTAAATGTAAGTTCAAGATTGCTTTTCTCGTATAAAACTGTCTCGTAAATTAATAATTTCTCACAGCAAGAATATTATTGTTGGAGTTCTGTAATTGGTACCTAGTCCTTCAGGTACGCTCAAAGAGTTTTCCTCATTCAATAGTGAGGGTCGAGCACAAATGGTATGGTTAGTGTTTTATTTGAGATTTAAAATCTGGAAATGGAAGTTCATGCAAAAAGATTTTTGCGTCCTGGCTGATTATCTGAACTGATTTTTGCCAATCCGATTATCCTTTATACTAAGTTATCCTCTATGCTCTGCCGAGGTGTGTGACCTTTTTTAACCCCACTCCCCCCAACCCACACACCTCGCGATTATAATGAGCCTATCTTGTTTGTGATATGATCGCAATATTGCTTTTTACCTCCTCTTTAGAACTAAATATTGCCGTATAACATCCCATTAGCTGCATCTGTCAGTACATTTAAGGGTCTATATCCGGAAAGTAATGCAAATGAAATATACATTTATCGAAAGCCGTAAATAAACTCAGCTACACATGATAAGGTATATGCAAAAATAACATCTGCATACAATACATTGATAAAAAAATAAGGAGCTGATAATATGTTTTGGGGATTGTCCCACCTGACTGAAGAACAGACCAAAGCCATCACGGATCTGGAAAAGAAATTCAACGCAACCATACTGGCTTTTTCAAGCAAGGATATCGAATACGCTGACCTGAACGAAGAACAACTTAAAGAATTAAAAGATCTGGAAGATAAGCTCGGCCTATCTCTTGTTACTCTCAAGATGAGTTACAAATAACTGACTTATTCTTTAGATACTGTGTGAAACAGGAATGTGCACACATGTGCATGTCCCTGTAGGCACAGATTAGTCAAATATCTTAGTACCTGCAATCTTTGCCTGCTCCATGAGCCCGGTATTTTCCTTAACTTCACCTGGTGCATGATGTCCTATATCCACAAAAGTGCCCTTTACATCCATGCCAAACATCTGTAGTATTTGAGAGAATTCCGCATAGACAGTATTAAAGGCTCCGACATCAGGAGCACCATGTGCACCCACTATGACAGCCTTTTTGCCTGCTTCCAGGCGTGAGATTAGATCCGGATTTAACAATGCGAAACAGCGGTCAATGAACTGCCTCATCTGACCTGTTAACTGAAAGAAGTATATTGGTGACCCGAATACAAAACCATCGGCATCCCTGAGGGCTTCATAGGCTTTTGTCATATCATCATCAATTTTGCAGCCGTCAACAGACCGGCAGTAATTGCAACCCTGACATCCTTTTATATTCATATCATTGATATAGAATTTTTCCACATCAGCACCTGCTTCCATCGCACCGTCAAGAACCTGCTGGACCAGTACATCTGTATTTCCGTCTTTTCTTGGACTTCCTGCAAAACCTACAACCTTCATTTTATCATTTCCTCATTTATAAATGCATTTACTTTCATTGAAAGTAACTGAAAATAAATGGTCTGATACTATATTTATATATAATACAATCATTTTTGTTATCAACTAACAAAAAGTATAGTAAAGGATAGCATGTTTACTCAAAATGAAATAACGGACACAGACAACTGCAACTATATTTGTCCTGTTGAAGCTACCCTTGACGTAATTGGAGGAAAATGGAAACCTCTGATCCTCTGGCAGCTCAAAGACGAGATTCTCCGCTTTAATTCACTTCAGCAGACATTACCCGGAATATCCCCGAAAATGTTGACTAAACAACTGCGCGAGCTTGAAAAAGATGGCATTGTGAAACGTGAGATGTATCCTGAAATACCTCCGAGGGTTGAGTACTCGCTCACTGATTTTGGCAGGACGATCATTCCTGTGCTGGAAGCTTTAGCCCAGTGGGGATTTGGATATATGGATTCAGTAAGGATAGAATATGAAGAACAATGAGCACAGGACGAACAATCCCCAGGCAAGTGGTTTTACTTCACTGCTTTTACCGTCTATGACTTTCAGGATCGGGAACAGGACAAAGCCAGCGCAAATGCCTACTCCGAGGTTATATGTAAAGCTCATGAGAATTATTACTGCCATTGCAGGGATCATTTCGGTGAAATCATTCATGTCGATCTTCTTTATCGAACACATCATAAGAAGGCCCACGAGTATCAAGCCGGAGATGTGGCGGCCATGGGTATTGCCGAGAAGAGGGGATAGAAGAATAGGCCAAGAGTGAAAAGCAGCGCAACAACAAGAGTTGTAAGTCCTGTCTTTCCTCCCTCTTCAATACCCGTGGCAGACTCAATGTAAGTACCTGTAGTGGTCGTGCCCGCCAGTGAAGCAAATACCGTTGCAAGAGCATCTGCAAGGAAAGGTTTGTCCATATTTTCAATATTACCCTGTTCATCCGTAAAACCGGCTTTAAAGGAAACACCTACAAGGGTTCCCATGGTGTCCATCAGATCCATGGTGAACATAGTCAGGATTACAGCAAAGAATCCCCATGTAAGAGCGCCGGTGATGTCAAGCTGGAGGAAGATAGGATCAATACTTGGTGGCATGCTGACAATACTTTCGGGAGCAGGGGCAATACCGGAAATAAATCCGAGAACAGCCGTAATTATAATCCCGATCAGTATTGAACCCTTCACCTTCTTTACCATAAGAAGGCTTATAAGCAGGAAACCGAAGACTGCCAGAGCCACGGGAGCTGTATTCAGACTTCCCACATGCAAAGGAGCACCTTCCACACCAAGGGAAACTATACCTGCATTCACCAGGCCGATAAAGGTAATGAACAGGCTTATACCGGCTGCAAAGCTGTATTTGAGGTTATCGGGGACAGCATCGATCATCTTGCTTCTAAGTCCTGAAACTGTGAGCAGTGTGAAAATCACACCGCTGATGAACACCGCACCCAGAGCCGTCTGCCATGAATAGCCGAGAACACCCACAACAGTGTATGCGACAAAGGCATTCTCACCCATGTAGGGCGGCTATTGCAAGCGGTTTCTTTGCATATACACCCATGATAAGAGTTCCAAAAGCTGCAGACATTATAGTTGCCACCATAGATGCACCAAAGGGTATTCCCGCAGCTTCAAGGGTTGCCGGATTGACAACTATTATATACGCCAATATACGCCATTGTCATGAAGGTGACAACGCCGGCTGTTATTTCGGTTTTTATATTGGTTCCGCGCTCTTTAAGCTTGAAATAGTTTTCCAGTATGTTTGCCATCTCATCCCTTCATCAGTAAATGAAATAAAAAGTTAGATAAAAATACACAGAATTAATATATAAAACTAATTATCCAATATAGATTTTCAATTAAGACACATACGCAGTTACTTACTATAGCAGCTAAATCTTCAACAAATACAAATCACTATTTCTTATGTCGATAATAGACAAGTATCGATAATGCGAGGAGAATGAATACAAATAATTGAAGCAGTCTGTAGTTATCCTTTGATTGAATACCGGAGGGATTTTCATCTTCATTATCCGATATCTTCTCCGAACTGGCACCTCCAGTCAGTGATATTCCTGTTGATGTTTCATCTGATATGGAAGTTGTATCAGCACAGATTGCAAAGGGTGAGAAAGATGTCGTCCTTGATTCGAAATGCATTCTGTCAATATCTTCCCCGACCTTAGTTGTGAGTAATTTATCCCATCTGTTATCAGAATAGTGTTCCAGGCGAATTGTATCAGCATCAATATCATTCGATTCAATCCATTCTATCGGTACACTGAATCCTATAATGGCTTCTTCCATGAAATCCGATAATCCAAGTTTTTCATCACCGACTGTAATTTCAAGATTCTGGTACACCTTACCTGAGGGCTTTCCGGAGAGACCTGCAGAGAAACTTTTGAGTCTGTACACATCAGCCACCACATAGCCTTCGGTGGTTTTTGCTTCAAAACGTATCCTGGTGACAGGACTGTCCACATCGATGAACTCATATTTCACTTCAGTGCCCCTGCCGACAAACTGCATATCCGATTCTTTCAAAACAATATTACTTTCGGGCAGCTTGTCGTTGTTTCTTCTTATACGTACACCATCATCATCAATATCTACTGTTCCTGTATTTTCATTACTCGACGATAATTCAGCATTAGCTGTCAACGGAAGATAGTCGATGTTACAGCCATCCGTGCTCAAATTATAAGGCTGACAGAAACCATCTCCTGTAGAAGGATTGATCTGGCTCCACCCGGTTCCGTTGGGTTTTGCCCAGTAATTACCTCCAATATAATCTCCACCAATGATATTGGTTCCTGGTGTCTTTGGAATATTCCATTGATTGTGCAGAGTACCTGAAATTTTGAAATTATCACTGTTGTTCAAATAGTTGCTATAAATAAGGTTATCATTACTTTCGCTTAATGAAATTCCGTAGTAGTTACTATTGGCTAGTGTAGAGTTGTATATTGTATTATTGTGTGAAGCAAAAAAATATATGGCATCTGCATTGGTACTAAGTGTGCAGTTTGCGATAGTACTACTAGTAGTATTGTAAAAATAAATACCATAAAAATTATTTTGAATTGTTATGTCTTTTACCGTAATATTCGAGCAATCATTAAGATGGACCAGTCCGGCATTAGAATCCTTATCTATAACCATATCCGAAACTCCGGAGAGATAATAAATTGGCTTACCTTCCACCGTATTGCTGGTATCGATAACATTGTAATGTGAATAGAGCAGGCAATTATAGATGCTTCCTGAAATTGAATTGTTCGCAAAATTGTTATTCTCCGAATACCACAACTGCAAACCATAACCTGTATTGTCCTCAATAGTACAATTCAGGATATTGTTGTTGAATGAATCATCAATGTACAGGCCGGTGTAAAGGTTATTATCTGTAATGCAGTCGATTATACCACAATCTTCAGAGTCTGAGAGACGTATTCCATTATAGCAAGTAGAGACACTGCTGTTACTTATATTGCACAGATTCGAATTGGATAATCTTATTCCATAATAACAGTCAGAAATAATACTGTCAACTATATTACACTCGTTCGAATAATAAAAATAAATACCTCTATAAGCACCTGAAACCGTAACACCCTGGAAGGTGATATTATCCGCCATTACATATACTGCATAATTCTGCTTGTCAGTGTAGTCAGGATTTGAAGATATGATCCTTACATCTGCAGGATTGCCTGTAGACGACCTTAGAGTGATATTATCTTTAGCAATCCTTAGTTGCTCAGAGTATATTCCCGATTCAACTATTATAGTGTCTCCTTCTGAAGCTACAGTAAGAGCATCCCTGATAGTCGTAAAATCAGCAGTTCCGCTCTCATTAACAGTTAAAGTACTGTTAAGCACATGTATGAAAGAATTTCTTTTTGTGGTATTGTTACCAAATTCATTTGATACATTCAGAGAAACATTGTATAATCCCGTACTGGTATATGAGTGAGAAGGATTTTGTACTGTTGATGCGGAGTTATCCCCGAAATCCCATTGCCAGGTGTCCGGTGAGAAAAGACTCGTATCATGAAAACTGACAGGTTCATTTATATGGACATATCTTTTGTCAGCAACAAAGCCTGCTTCAGGCTCTTTATCCTCTTTTTTAAAGGCTTTAATACATATATTCATACCTTTTTCAGAAATATCGGTCCATGTGCTTCTATCAAAGCTGAGATAACTTTGTCCTCTTTCAGCATTAGCATTACTGCTATATCCGGGAATGGCTGTTTCAACTGCTGCAGGATAGTTATATTCCGGTGTTGTGAAAGTGACGACCACCGAGAAATTCTGACCTGCTGAGAGCGATACATGTGTATCAAGGTCCACGGTGTGATAACCTGCTATCGGGATACTTCCGTTCTTAACTGTTACAGGACCTGAATTATTTATCGGGCCATCTTCAGGATTAAGATAGATTGAGATGTTATAAAATGAGTTTGAATCAACTGTATAGAAACTTACAGCTTCCAGGATTTCGTTTGAACCTGCCGTGAAAATATTTGCCCCCGTTGCTGTAGTATGACCATAGCCGTAGTTTAGGCACCATCCAAGTGGATCATACTGATAGATATGGTCGTAGTTGCTGACATTCTCTGCAGTGATAACAGTATTCATTAAGTATGGACCATTGCTGTATAGAGCACCATTATTTCCCAGAATAGAATCATAATAGGAGATATAGAAATATCCACTTTCACCCCAGTTATCGCTCCAGGAATTTTTGATAATGTATGCCCCGTCTCCTGGTGCAGCAGTAGTAAACTTGTTCCTGTCAAAATCATCATCCCAGCCAACCAGACTTACAGCATGATTTCGTTCTACGTCTTCTTCATAGCAATAATATGTATTATTCTCTTTGTTGAAAAAGTCTGTATCTTCATGCATGGCTACTGTAATAGCACCATAGTTGCTTATCGTCCATCTGAAGAGATCATCAGAGTGATTTAAATCCGGCAATATCAAGACTTCCTGAACATGTTTTGCAACAAATAGGTCGGATGATGAAACTGGCGATATATCATTATAAGGATCATCAGACTCTGCAACAGGACCATCCCATCTTGCAAGATATGCAACAGTCGGCAGACTGGCTCCCCATGCATCATGAGAGAGACGATCAAAGCCATCCATTTCGTAAATCACAAGCTTGTTCTTAAGATTGTTTTCGGAGAAGTCCCAGTTCTCTGAATTGTTTCTTAGCAGGAATGATTCAAGTGAAGCAAGTGATGCATGAGCCCAGCAACTACCGGCAGTTCCCTGAAACTTTACTTCTGTGACAGTTCCCTCATCCCTCAAATCATACCGGGAAGGATAGAGTTCCTCTGAAAGAGTACTTATTGACATTGAAGATGGCATATCACCATACTCCTCACTGGTCAGTAATTCTTCCATGTGGACAGGAGAGAGATAGGAAAGATCTATAGGTGATGGTATGAGGCCGGTTGGATGTATTATTCCTTCAGGGGACTGAAGGTCCTGAATATCGTTTGAAATTTCAGGCAGGAGCTGGTTATTGGCATCTGTCTCAAAGGTGTTGAAACTGAATTGTTCATCGACATTCAACTGCTCTTCATTGTTTTCTTCAAGCTTTTTCTGATACTCGATAAATTCAGGGTTAATGGGGACCGTAGAGAACTGATTATCAGGTGAAACATTACTGAAGTTGTCATTGGTCAAAGAACTATCATTCTCATAATCCACTGCCAATGCAAAGGAGGTGGTTATCAATATGCAAATTGATACAAGCACAAACAGATTTAACTTCAGTATCGTTTTCACACTCATTCCTCATTAAACGGTCTTTGATAATAATATAATAATTACTTATATACTATTTGTGTGTATCAGCAGTATCAGTTTTACAATGAGTAAATCTAAAATTATCTACTTTAGATAAGATATCTTATAAAAGATAAGATACATCAGAGAATGTAAACAATAGATTCTAAAAAACGATAGAAGATTGTTTTTAGAAGACTGGTGACCGGAGAGGATAAAACGATGGATGCAACTTCTGTTTTTGACAGAGGTACTAAAATTGTATTGAGGTTTATACTCATATACGTATTTTTGGCCAGTGTCTGGGTCCTTTTCTCCGACAGTATCTTAACTCAGTTCGTTTCCGATGTAGACACATACAGCCGACTGCAAACATACAAAGGATGGGCTTTTATTGTTTTTACAGGAGCCCTTTTGTTAGTATACCTCAAACCCCGTATAGAAGCACTGAACAAGTCCCAAAAGACTTTGCTTGATGCTGAGCAAGAACTTAAAAGCAGGCTTGACTACGAGCTGACAACAGTAGAATGCATGCAAATATTACTTGAAACAACTGATATCGCAGATGTACTACCAGATATACTGGACATAGTTCATCGTACGGTTGGTAATAGCAGGTCGTACATATTCCAGAATGAAGAGGATCATAAACTCGGGCTTTGCATGTCACAGGCTTATGAAGTTGTAGCAGACGGCATTTCCCGGGAAATAGATAATCCTGATCTCAAACACCTTCCATACAGTGAAGGGTCATCTACTCTGCTTACTACTTTGCAAGCAAAGCAGCACTATGCACATGTCGTAGAAGAACTTGATGAGCCTGACAGAACGATCCTGTCTGAACAGGGAATTCTTTCAATCCTTATATTGCCGATTTTCTGCGGACAGGAACTCTGGGGTTTCATCGGTTTTGACGATTGTGAGAACGCTCGCCAATGGCATGAGGATGATATAAATCTTCTCAGGATAGTTGCTGACGGTATTGGAGAGGCCATTCTGCGCAAGAGGGCTGAAAAGGCACTCAAAGAGAGCGAAGAACGTTTCAAAGCATTACACAACGCTTCCTTTGGTGGTATTGCAATCCATGATAAGGGAGTTATTCTGGACTGCAATCAGGGATTGTCAGAAGTATCCGGCCATACTATTGAAGAACTCATCGGAATGGATGGTTTGCTCCTGATAGCAGAAGATTTCCGTGGCATAGTTATGAGTAACATACTCTCTGGTTCAGAGGAAGCCTATGAGGTTATAGGACTTCGTAAAGACTTTACAGAGTATCCCCTCAGACTTGAAGCAAAAAATATCCCCTACAAGGAAAAAGAGGTAAGGGTTGTAGAATTCAGAGATATATCCAAACAGAAAAAAGCAGAAGAAGCGTTACGTGAAAATGAAACAAAGCTAAATGCCATGATAGCAAATATTGCCGATGTCATTGCTATAAGCGATGAGGGTGGCATCAATATCTATAAAAGCCCTAATATCGAGAAATGGTTCGGATGGAGACCAGAGGAAATTGTGGGTGTTTCCACTTGGGCGAACATTCACCCGGATGACCTGGCCCGTACACAAGAGATTTTTGCTTCACTTCAGGATAAGCCAAATGCCACAGTGTCTGCCGAATCCAGATATCTTTGCAAAGACGGCACATATAAATGGATAGAGTTTACTGCTATCAATCTTCTGCACAACCCTTCTATCAAAGGGATCCTATTGAATTATCACGATATAACTGTTCACAAACAAGCAGAAGATGCGTTGCGCGAAAGTGAAAAGAAGTTCAGGAACTATATTGAGAATGCACCACATGGTATTTTTATTCTCGATGAGAAAGGAAGCTATGTGGAGATTAATGAAACTGCATGTGTGCTTACCGGTTATTCGGAAAATGAATTACTAGGAACGAATCTTATCGACAGAGTAGTTCCGGAATTTGTATATAAAGCAGAAAATGGTTTGAAGGAACTTATTAGTAACGGTTTTAGTTCAGTTGAATTACTGTTTATACGTAAGGATGAAACTGTCTGCTGGCTGAGAAGGGATGCTGCTAAACTTTCAGAGACCCGGTACCTGATGTTCGCAAGTGACATCACGGAAAAGAAAAAAGCTGAGCACTCCCTTATCGAGGCCAAGATGATGGCAGAAGAGAACAGTCGCATCAAATCAGAGTTTCTTGCAAACATGAGTCATGAACTACGCACCCCCCTTACAGCCATCATAGGTTTTTCAGATATGTTGCGCACTGAAAAATTCGGCGGCTTGAATGAAAAGCAACTTGGATTTGCCGACCATATACTAAAAAGCGGTGAGCATCTACTTGAATTGATAAATGAGATCCTGGATCTCTCAAAGATCGAAGCTGGAAAAATGGAGCTGGAATGTGAAGAATTTTCCCTTTCGGAAATGTTTGATGAGATAGAGACTTTAACTGCACCGATAATGGGCCGCAAAAATATCGACCTGAAGATAGATAACAATATCCAGACCAGGCAAATATTTGCTGACAGGCTGAAATTCAAACAGATCATGTACAATCTTCTCAGCAATGCTATTAAATTTACTTCAGACAATGGGAATATCTCAATTGTTGCTGATAAGACCGATAATGAGGTACTTGTTTCGGTATCTGACTCTGGAATCGGAATCCCTGAACACAGACTCAAAGATATATTCAACCCGTTCACACAGGTAGATGCGTCAAACAAAAGAAAATATGGCGGTACTGGCCTGGGACTCACGCTTGTGAAGCAGTTTGTTGAAATGCACAACGGAAGTATCCGGGTGGAAAGTGAAGAAGGTAAGGGAAGTACTTTCACATTCACTATTGTAGATAGCATATGTAATCAGAAAATAAGTGTGGATAGTGAGATTGAATGAAGAACATACTAGTTGTCGAAGACAGTCCGGTGAATATGGAACTTACAGTGTGCCTTCTTGAATATGACGGATACAATGTTTCAAAAGCAATGGATGGCGAACAGGCTCTGCTATTACTCAAGAAAAAGGATTTTAGTCTGATATTGCTGGACATCCAGCTACCCGGAATGGATGGACTGGAGCTTTTGAGATTGATAAGGAATATGGAAAGGATAAAAGATATCCCAGTGATTGCCCTGACTGCCAATACGATGGCAGGAGATAAAGAAAGGTTCCTGGCTGCAGGATGTAACGGATATATTGCAAAACCTTTTGATACACACGAGTTCAGCGAAATTGTTGCCAGTTTTTTATAAGTGTAAATTTATCTGAATATCACAAAAAAGTATTTCCGGCCTGCATAGTCCCTATCTTGTGGAATTAGCAACACAAGGTCACAGGGATGCGAAGAAGTTCAACCTTGCTTCCCTTAAAGTTTACATCACTTTTCAGCAACTTCCGATTTTTCACAGAGCCGCCATTTCAGACAATTAATACGCATTTCTGCATATCCATCCCCTTTACTTAAGAGCATACATAATGATTACCCGGGTCAATTTAGTAAAACAAAGATTCTATAAAGGCACATAGGCACATATACAGAATCTAACTGTTGCATATAGTAAGTTATTAGCCACAAACTCAGAGATGAAGCTCAGGTAAAAAAAAGAATAATCAAAACTTAATCCACGAGCGTGCCGACGACTTCATATCCTTCGAATATCTCATCCTCGTGTGGTGCCTCACCCATTTGTTCTGTAAGATCAAGACCACCTTCATGACCATAATGTTCCCCCATGTCCCATGAGATACTGTCGGTTACATCATATACTTTTCTATCATGGACGACATAGATTTTATCCATCTGTTTGCCGTCGTACTTTGAAAGTTCCTCTATTGTGAATTCCTTCATATGATCACACTCCTTTAACAGGTTTATATGCTGATCTTAGTTAATTAGTATTTGCATATGTAAAAGAATAAAATCCTGCTCAAAGAATTCAGGGAAAGAGATATTAAAAATCTCCTTCACTTTTTTTTCTCTTGATCAATAAGATTCCCACGATCAGGATAATTGCTATACCGGTGATCCAGTAAAGATATACAAAACCATTTTTATCCTCTACAGCTTCTTCATCCGCCGTCTCATGCAAATAGCTGATATTTTCTTTAGCGGATTCAGCAAGTATTGTCTGCGATCCTGTCCCGGCATCTTCCCCGAACAGAGCGTAGAGCGAAAAGTGACTGATCATTGCAGTTGCCCTGCCATTATTCCGATCAGCACTTGTTTCCAGAGCTATCCAGCCATCATCAGATGTGTAGGTGCAGATCACAGGAATTCTGTTTTTGAAATCATCGGGATCAAATTCAATACTTATCCCGATATCCCGGCTGAAAGTGGTCCCATCTGGTCCGAAATCATAGTAAAGACCGGATTGAACAACTTCTGCTGGAGTATCTGCAGGTAGAGACGATGGTGTGGTTACTATAATCTTGTTTACAGGGTTTCCCTGCGGATCAACAGCTTTTGTCCCCTTGCTTATTGAAAGTGCAGTTGTCGCATCGGATGATTTTATAATGGTGTCACGTAGTATTTCTCCATTACTATTCACCGGCAAATCCGCTACAGTGCCCTGTGATCTGGTTCTTGCAGCAAGTGAACTGTCATCAGAATTTGAATGTTCTGATTCTGATACTGATTCAGGTGAGCTGGAAGCGTCCCTGAAGAGACCGAATGTCCCAAACTCTGTCAAGTTTACAAGGACATAATTAGTGTCAGTATCAAGTATAGTATCCGAAACTTTAGTCCATTCACTGCCACTTAGTCTGTAAAGGATAATCGAGGACTCTTCTGTAGCGCTTATTCCCAAATCATCGTAGTAATATGTAAGATTCAGGTTGCTACTATCGCAATTAATCTTAACATACCCATTGAGATTTGTTTTTCCGGAAAGAGTTACAGAGTTTGAATCAGCACCCTTCATAGAAAGAGATTTATTATCGCTAGTGAATGATATCTGCTGCCGGTTTTCAGCAAGTGCAATTTTATCCACTGTGTTGTTATCCGAATTATAGAAGATGATATCCTTATAATAGCTGATATCCCTATTATCATTGTTAATAATGTTACCGATAAATTCGTTGTTGTCAGAATCCACAACATAAATGCCGTAGAACCTGTTTTCATATAATGAGCTGTTGGTCATGCTATTGTTTTCAGATTCCCAGAAGCAAATACCATCATCACAGTCGGAGATAGTAACGTTATCTATACTTGATTTGTCCGCATCCCGGAAGTAAATACCAGAATAACCTCCTGATATAGTAACGTTATCTATACTTGATTTGTCCGCACCCCGGAAGTAAATACCATCATCACAGTCGGAGATAGTAACGTTACCTATACTTGATTTGTCCGCATCCCGGAAGTAAATACCATCATCACAGTCGGAGATAGTAACATTATCTATATATGAATTGTTCGTACCCACAAGTGTTACGCCAGATATGGCATTAGATATTGAAATATCCCTTATGGTGACATTTGTG
This sequence comes from Methanolobus halotolerans, assembly GCF_004745425.1. GTDB lineage: Archaea > Halobacteriota > Methanosarcinia > Methanosarcinales > Methanosarcinaceae > Methanolobus > Methanolobus halotolerans. The sequence goes on from NZ_PGGK01000006.1 coordinate 86,410, forward strand.
GAATTAATGGCGTATATCTGTCCTGCATCAGAAGGTACTATGTAGTCAGCTTCATCGATCAGGTAGTAGATCCTTTTCCCGTCAACTTTGTTGCTGGTATTGATATCGTGAATATATTCAGCATAAGGCAACATATATTCAGCATAAGGCAAAACATCAATTCCGAAATTGAGATCGTTAAGTGTCATGATATTGTGAATCATGGTATTGTTTTTTGAAGATCGGATAAAAATACCTTTTTTATTCTTACTGGCACTGTTATTAGTCAAAACAGTATTATCCGAGAAAATAATATACATACCACTTATTGAATTATTGCTGACTGAATTATTGATCAGAAGATTATTATCACAGTCAAGGCTACTGATCCCATTGCCTTTATTATCATTCACGGTATTGTCTGCCAGAGTATTATTCTCCGATCCGTCTGAAAGATAGATACCGATCCGGTTATTATTTGTTGTACTATTGGCCAGGGTATTGTTGCTCGATTCGAATGAAACTTCGATACCGTGCCTGGAATTATTTGTACTTGTACTATTGGCCAGTATATTATTGCCAGATCGGTAAAGGCCAATGCCTATAGAATTTGTACCAGCTGTCACATTGTAGATAAGATTGAAATCGGATTTCAGGGAAAAGATACCGGTATCAGTGTCTGATACAGTGACATTTCGTATTTCAGAATTGCTTGTATTTACAAATGCTACACCATCAAGGCAATTGGATACTGCGATATCTTTCACAGTTATGCCGGAAGAGTTCACAGCATACACCTGTCCTGCATCGGAAGGCACTATGTAATTGGCTTCATCTGTCAGGTAATATATTTTTTTGCCATCAACTCTGTTGCTTATGGCAACATTGTGAACATAACATTCAGGGAAACTACTTATGATACCGAAATTATAATCGTTTGAAGTCATTGTGTTATTTTTCAGGGTAAAATCAGTAGAATTGTACAGCGTAATACCCATATAATTGGAATGGATCGTATTGTTTCTTAAAATGCCATCAGTCGAATCTTCTGTATATATTCCTTTATCACTTGCGGATATCTCATTGTTTGAAATATTGCAATTTGCTGCTGAGAATATGTAAACTGCTTTAGCATTTGTCGCACCTGTGATATTGAATCCGCTGATTGTGATGTTGCTGGTTGTTATATTAAATATATGCTCGTCTGGAAAAGCCGGCTGTATGAAAGTGTTTGATGAGCCGTTTTCAGAGAGGATCTTAACTTCTTTCCCTATCACCAGATTCTCCTGATAGAACCCGTCGCCTACGATAATTACGTCATTGTTATTTGCATTTGCAAGTGCTGAACTGATATTCGCATACCTCTGATCCGATCCTACCAGAAGATCAGCTGCCGATGATGCGTTCGCACAGGCTAACAGAAGTAATAATATAAAAGAGTATCTGAAAAAATGTGTTTTCATTGTGATCATACAACACTATGAATTACATCTATTTTATATTATCTATTATATATTTCTTTGCTATCACGGAAGAGACTTTTCTTTCTATATTAAGCATATATCCAAAATCTTCATCTTCATTAGCGATCATCGTTTTTGCTTTCCGTCTTTCCTGATTACGAGGTCTGATAGTATATTTTCATATTCCTGAGTTTAATTATCATCGAATATCGAGGATCTCTTTAAAGCCCAAAATATTATATTTAATTAAATACTATATTTAATAAGACAGATTGCAAATTTGTTTATTTGTCTATAATGAAACAGGTGTTTTTATGCCCAAAATTGCACTCATATTTGCATTAGTTTTCATTGGAGCAATATATCTGCTTACAGGTGAACCACTGGCCGCTTTGGGAGCAGCACTTGCAATATCCATTGGGATTGTATTGTATTATAAAAAGTTGAACGAAAGCTGGAAAGGCACTATCACAGAACTAAAAGAAGAAAAATATCTGCAAAAAGAATATGATGAAAATGACAACGCTACAACTCATGAAATGTATAAAACTTATGCTTATATAAAGCAGGACAACAATAAGATCAAAAAACTAGAACTTGGTCCTGAATGGAAAGTAGGCGATGTGATCGAGAAAAGAAAAGGGGAATATAATTACAGGAAACTATGAATATTTGTATTTACCCATACCTCTTTTTTAATATGTAATGGGTAACATTAACTTCTTAACCTTCCCAGCCTTCAACTCTTATATTAACTGCAGGTAAACATGAGTTTCTAACATGTTTAATGATTAGCATTTGGCAGGAAACAATTTAATATTTTCTTTACATGTATCCTATATGGAGAATGCTATTAAATGGGATATAGATGTCAGTATTCTAACAAACCGATTCATTATGCGGGAGGTTGGAAGGGTCTTAACTTACGCTTTTTTGTTTACTGTTTTGATCATATCCCTGATCATGTTTCCTTCATTAATAGATGGATCCCTTCTTATTACTGATGCAAATAATTCAGGGCTCGGATATTTCTTTATCATGATTAGCCTATTGTTCCTGTTCACAGCAGTCTTCATTTTAGTCTATTATGGTAACAGTTACATGCTATCCTATATTGTGGACGAAAAAGGTGTCTGGACATTGACTCGAATGGCGCAGAAGTCCAGAAACCGCATAGCTAACATTCTCCTTATTTTCATGGGTCTGCTGAGTCGCAGCCCTTCTGCCACAGGTATCGGTATGATGGCGGCTGGCAGGCAGGATCAGAGTCTCAAATGGAAGAATGTTAAAAAGGCCCTGTTCTATCCAAAATATAATACTATTGTGCTGAAGGGCAGATATGGAGAAAAAAGCATCATCTTTTGCACGCAGAACAAGTATGATCACGTAGCATCTTTTGTGAAGTCTCACTGCAAAGTTACAATTACTGCGTCCAACTGACTTATCAAGATAATCCAATGATTGCTTTAAAATAACCTTAATGTGAAAGGGACTGCTTTTGGCAGATGAACTATAGAATTCCAGAGTTAGAATGATATGCTGAAAAATAACTTCAAGAGGTTACTGGTATGGTAGAATGGAAGAATGATCTGGGACTTGAGGCAAGAATGATACTGACCATGTTCCTTTTGGCTGCCGTTTATATTTTTTTTCTGGCGTTTCTCTCCTCAGTCATGCACGCTTCCGTAGAATTCATGTTATGGTTCATTGCACTGTTCATGGGAGCACAATACTATTACTCGGACAGACTGGTTCTATGGACCACAAACGCAAAAGTTATCTCAGAGACTGAGGCTCCAGGACTCCATGAGACCATAACCAGACTATGCATCATTTCCGATTTACCAAAACCCACTATTGCCATTGTGGATACCTCGATGCCCAATGCTTTTGCAACCGGAAGAGGGTATAAGAGTGCTGTTATTGCCGTTACAACCGGATTGCTTGACATGCTTGATCAGGGAGAACTGGAAGCTGTGCTTGCACACGAGCTGAGCCATGTAAAGAACAGGGACATGGCAATACTGACAATATCCAGTTTCATTTCAACCCTGGCACTCTATGTTGTAAGATACAGTTTCTACATTGGAAGTTTCGGAAGTAACCGAAGAAACTCAAACGGGGCTTTGATCATAGTATGGATTATATCGATCATAGTATGGATAATCAGTTTTGTCCTTATACGTGCTCTGTCAAGATACAGGGAATTTGCAGCGGACAGGGGAGCTGCAATTATAACCGGCGAGCCTTCAAACATGATATCAGCTCTTAGGAAGATCAGCGGCACAATGGCAAAGATACCTACTGAAGATATGCGCAAAATGGAAGGAATGAATGCCTTTTTTATCATACCTGCAGTGTCAGATTCCTTAATGAATCTTACGTCGACACATCCATCCACGGAAAAAAGGATTGCTGCCCTTGAAAAGATACAAAGGGATATTGAGTTCTGACTGGTATTATGATGTGAGGTATCCAACTCTTTGAAGATGAAGAAATTATGACTTGGCAGGTTCTTGACTAATACAAGAATAGTATAAAAAAGTTTATATGCAATTATATGCTTTTATTTATTAAGTTTCCTTGTTTACTAATACAATTACAGGTTATCAGTATTTTTATATCCAATTCATTCTCGTTGTGCAGGATTTGACGCAGTTTTAAATATGAAACTATTTTAATTATATATATAGAAAAACAGTTCTTGCAAAGGTGGTATATTGAAAACATATATTATTGCTATTATGCTACTATTTCTGATATGTCCTTCAGCTTATGCAGCCGACGGTGTCAGGATAGAGATGCCTGATAATGTGGCATCAGGTGAAATGTTCAAGGTAAAACTAATAATAGAGGATTCCTTGGTAAGGGAACTTACCAACACGATAGACATTACAAGAAAAGGAGGTACACTCCAGCTAAAGAGGTCAGGAGGTATGCATGATCCTTCCACTCTTTCCACTCCTTCTACAATTGAATATGCCGGTGAAGAAGAGATAGTGTTTGATGCTGTAATGTCCTCCGGCTTTCGCAAAGGTGATGTGGAATCGACCCTTAGCTTCCGTTTCATGGGTGATGTGGAGGAAATGCGAAATAAGTATCCGGAATGGAGTACTTACTCCAGGGACCTGGTCACAATTTCTAAGACAGTATATGCATCCCCGGTAAGCTTCTCAGTTGAGACTCCTGATCTTCCGAATACTGAAACAAGCAGGTTTGAAACAGATTACTGGGACAAGGTCACTTCCACTCCTGTATTCAGGTATGTTGACAATAGTAATGATGCGACCGCCAAAATGTACCGGGGCAGCTTTAACAGGGAAACCAGTTATCAGACACCAGATAATTATCTTGTAGGCAGATATATCAGAAAAGAATATCTGACAAACCCTCCAGAAAATACGAAAGTATCCAGTTACAACTATGGTTCTTTCGAACAGTACGGCTCATCAACAGGCTATTACACAGTAAGCTGGTATCCAATGAAAAAGGTTACACGCTATGAACCTGATACTAACGAACCTTACGATGAATATGATATAAGCATAAATTACAATTATGCGGTGCTAATAAATGATTTCCTCCTCTACCACGGCAATATCATAAAACAGGTGACAGTGAGAGAGTCTGAAATAGAGGATGCTGTCAGGGAAGCCGAAGAGGAGTTTCACAAAATAGTTATCAGCCAGAAGTACATACCCATAGAAGCGGGTAGTGCTACATATCCTTCTGTGCTTGAGACAAAACTTCCGGTCTCCGGTCCAAAGACCCTTTATGTCACAGGATACGTATCTGACGCGGATGGAAATCCCCTGTCGTACGTGGAGATACATGCCAGGGTAAAAGGGCAGATGTTTAAAGGAAGGGCAGATGCCGACGGAAATTTCCAGATCCCGCTCTCAATAGAACTGGATGAGAAAGAGAATGATGTAATGCTCGATCTCTGGGTTATTTTTTCCTACGAAAGAGATGATAAGAATTATTTCGCAGTATATGATCTTGACGGAAACACCTATAATGTGGTCTATTACTCCCAGGAGTTAGCCATCATCGACCAGAAGAATGTGGAAGCACCTATCAGGCTTGACGGATCACCTGATCCTAAAAAAGGAAGCAGTACAGGTAACATTGCAGATATGAAAAGTCTGAGTGTGATCTATGCCCATACTGCGGAAGCTGTGGATTTCTGCCTTGTAGAGCTTGATGCGGATATTGACCACAAGCTACCTGTAGAGGTGCTTGTGGGTAATAACGATCGTCAGACCCTTTATTCACCCGGTCAGTCCAGGATCCTCATTTCAAGTAATGATGCAGGATACTCGAATTCCAACCGGCCTAAAAACCGTGAGTATCATGAGTTTGCACATCACCTGATGTATGCAACATATGGTGACTGGACCAGCGGCAGCATGGTGGCAGGTACCAAAAACCATGACGGCTTTCTTAACCCGAATACAGGTGACTCCTATGAAGAGGGTTTTGCAGAATTCATGGCCCTTGTGATATCTGATAAGTACGGGGACAGCAATCCGGCTGACGGAAAGACCAAATCAGACATCTATGCATCTTTTGGAAGTCTTGAGAACAATTATCGTCCATGGGACAGTAAAGGTTATGCTGAGGAACTCGCAGTGGCTTCTCTTCTCTGGGATATGTATGATAAGGACAATGAAAAAGGTGATTCTTTAAGCATGTCCCTTTCCAATATCTGGTCTGTGCTAAAGGTCCAGAGAAATGACTTCTATGACTATTATGTGGCCTTCAAGGAAGCAAATCCCAGCAAGGCGGCAGAGATAGATGCTTTGTTCATCGAACACGGATTCTTTGCTGATACTACTGAAGGCAACGGGGAAAGAGATGATTTTGAAGGTTTCAGGGATGCCAACAACAACAGAAGACATGATACCGGAGAGTTCTTCTTCGATCTGGGGTGTCTAAACACTACCAAGGAGATAGAATACAGGAAAGGTATGGTCATCGGAAAGGCTGCTAACTATGAAAGGGCCAACAGAAGTTCTGCAGTGCGGCTTGATGGTGCTTACCTGAAGGTAAAGGAAGATGAAGTAAAACAGTATCTTGTCAAAGTGGATTACCTGGAATCCGGTTACGGTGAGGATTATGAGTACGTGGTCGACCTGAGGGATAGCCTGCTGTACGTGCAGCCTCTTCCGGGACATGTTGTGGCAGAAATAAGCATAGAGCCCTATTCTGTTGAGTACACTGCAGAGAATGTCTATTCTATAAGCAACGATGAGCTAATAAGCAAACTGGAAGATCCGGATGAGTATTTTGATAAGCATGAGTTCTCGTTGAAGAGCACCGGTGTAACCGGGGACCTGGAGTATGTGGTCTACAAGGATACTGAGCCGGTGTATGCTTATGAAGGTGACAGAGGACAGGACGTGGATGTAAAGATATCGAATACTGACTCTGTAACTGATGATCGGAAAGGTTTGCCCTTACTATGGCTACTCCTTATCCCTATAATAGGTGCTGGTGTCTTAATGCGCAAGTCAGAGAACAGGGACAAGGCACAGGATATGCTTAAAATGGGTACACAGGAGTTAAACGAGAAAGGACTTCCATTTATAAAAGAAGCAAGTAAGAAAGCTGCAAAGTACACTTCAAAAAGTGCGGCATATGCCTCTAAACAGACAAAAGAAGGCTATGAAAAAGCAAAGCCCAAATTGAAAAAAGCACAGGAGGATATCAAGAGGAAAATGGATGAGGCAAAAGTAAAGAAAGAGTGAATCTTTCAGTTTTTCTTTTTTCTTTTTTTACGAAGATATTTTTTCAAAGAAACAAATACATCGAACAGAAGTTTCCAAATAAAAGTGATAGAATTAAAAACAGAAATCCAGAATAAATAACCATTCTGAAACAATAGAAAAAGATATATTCTTGTGAGAGTAACATCAAATATTCTTCATTCTGTTCGTATTTGTTTACGGCAGATGTCGAATGGAATGAAGCAGGAAATCATGTGGCAGGACCAGGGTAGTTAATTGGTGATACAATGAGTGAGAAAAAAGTAAATTCTAAATTTATATTGTTGGCGGTTCTTTTATTGGTTTTAGGCGGTGTTTTTTGGGTATATGCAAGTTTTTCGTTATTCGGACCTAAAGATCTGGGAGTCGAGTATACACATGAAGACTATCTGAGTGCTTTGGAGAAAACCGGCATCCAAATCGAATATGAAGGTATGACCGGCGAACAACTGGAAGAATACAAGAAAAATGCAGAAAAGAAATCCATTCATGATTATAATTTTGAGTTCTCTGAATATGAACGTAAAGAATTTACTCTCACGGCAGCAGAGTCAACAGCTCTACTTAATGAAATCGCACCCGGATTCTGGTGGTTTGATAATTTGCAGGTAAAAGTCTCACCTGATGGAACTATGGAAGGATCAAGTACAGCTGACATAAAGAGACTTAAGACCGATCTGTATTCAGATATTGCAGGTGATGTCCCGATCCCGCTACCTGACAGTTTGAATATATATAGCAAAGGACAGATCAGCGTTACTAATAATCAGTTAAGCGGAGACCCGAAAACATTTTATCTTGGAGCAATACCACTTTCAGATAAATATATGGAAGAAGAAAGCGTGAATACAATGGAAGAATATTTCCCACGAATCTATACAGTCATCCCGGGACTTGAAATAACAAGCCTGACATCCAACTCCAATGGTGAGTTTGTTTTTGATGGAGTTGTTCCTCAAAAAGTGTCTGTGACTGAAAAGTAGATTTGAGGTTTACATTTGAAATATCTAATAATCAACGGGAACAAAGAAAAAATACCCGCGTTCCCGCATCATAAAGCTTACATCTACAGATCTAAGCAGTTCTTTTCAGCCAGAGGAATAGTCACTCATTTAACTATGGGTAATTTCCTTACTTTGAAAGAATTATATAAAGGATACAAAAATAAATGTTCTATTCCAAGGGTATTGCTGGTAGACCCTACGAGTGATTGTAATTTAAGATGTAAAGGTTGCTGGTCTCAAGATTATGAAAGCGGCTATAATATTTCCTATGAAAAATTTGATGATATACTTAACCAGGCTGAAAAGTTAGGGATCATGGATTGCTTAATGACTGGCGGTGAACCTTTACTGAGAAAAGATGATATCCTGAAATTATGCAAAAAACACAATCGTATGACATTTGGAGCATTTACAAATGCTACTTTGATAGATGAAGGATTTGCCGATGAAATGGCAAAACTAGGAAACCTGAATGTTTTCATCAGTATTGAAGGAACAAAAGAGGAAACAGATTTCAGAAGAGGATCAGGAGTTTATGATAAAGCGATCGAAGCTATGGATATTCTGAGATCCAGGGATATCGGATTTGCTTTTTCGGCCTGCTATCATTCAAAAAACTATGAAACTATAGCCAGCGACGAATTTCTTGATCATATGCGTAAAAAAGGTGCATGGTTCGGATGGTTGTTCCAGTACATTCCCGTGGGAAACAATGCCGATACTTCGCTTGTGTGTACTGCCGAGCAAAGAGCTTACGTGCAGGAAAAGGTCAGGGATTACTGCATAAAGCACGACTATGTAATCATAGATTTCTGGAATAATGGACATTTGTCCTTTGGTTGCATCGGCGCAGGAGTTGGCTTTGCACATATCAATGCAAAGGGTGACGTTGAACCCTGTGCATTCTGTCACTATTCCGATTCAAACATATACGAAGTATCGCTCGCCGAAGCTCTCAGATCTGAATTCTTTACTGCCTTTAGAAATGCTCAGCCATTTTCACAAAATCCATTAAGACCCTGTCCATTAATAGATAATCCACAGTCAATAATTGATGTTGTTAAGGCAGGGGGAGCAAAATCAACCCACCTGGCAAACCCCGAATCTGCCGAAGACCTTGCCAGAAAAAGTTATGATAGGGCTAAAGAATGGGAAAAGTTATCTGATGATCTGTTTAAGAAAATGCCGGAGCATAACAGGAAAAATTTTCCACTGTTTTTAAAGTACTCTGTTTTTAAGAAAGGAATAACCGATGGGAGAAGAAAAAAAGTTTAGTGCGGAATCTTACTATAAAAGTGAAATTGCTGATTGGATTGTATTTGTTCATGGTTTCGGAGGTAGTGCAAGGACCTGGAAGAAGCAGATCGAGTTCTTTGCAAAGCACTATAACCTTCTTGTACTGGAGATGCACAAAGAAAAAAATAATGAGAATCTGAACCTTGATAAAGTATGTGGGTTCATAAATAATACATTGAACCAACACAATATCGAGAAGGCTCATTTTCTGAGCTCTTCGTTTAGTTCTCTAATATGCTTACGGCTTGCTGTGCTTTACCCGGAGAGAGTAAATTCATTGATTATGAGTGGGGGAATTATCAAGTTCAATTTCAAAACGAGATTTCTACTTTCCCTAGCAGTTGTTTCAAAAAGATGGGTTAATTACATGATTCTCTACAGATTTTTCGCCTATATCATACTTCCTAAAAAGAATCATGCAAGATCGCGGAGTATATTTATAAAGGAAGCAAAAAAGCTGGGTTATGCTGAATTTTGTAAATGGGTTGACATAATCCCGCAAACAGAAAAAAGTTTAACTTGGTTAGATGGCATAAATGATGAAATCAAGATCCTCTATGTTTCAGGAAAACAGGACTATCTTTTTCTAAAAAACACTCTGAAATACAGTAAGAAAATGCCCAACTCTCAGATTGAAATAATTGAAAATTGCGGACATGTATGTTCAATTGAACAATATGATAGGTTCAACAGTATCGTTTTTAAATATTTGAACCAAACAGCATAGAAACTTTGCTTTTTTCTCCTGAAAACTTAAATATTAATGATCTACCTGGAATTACTGAGCAACCTGTTCAGATAAGATGCTTAGAGATTCTTAAAATGCGTTGCAATTCCTGTTCCACATTTATCATAATTAGAAGATTAACAGGCTGAATAGTTATAGAAGCAGAAAAAGGGAAATTAAAGCCGGAATTTTCAGTCATCATCATTTCCTGGTGCTTGATCTATTGTAGAAACCAATTTACGGTATTTTCCCGGAGTAATCCTGTTATTCCATCCTACAAAATTGTATAGAATTTCAAAATCCTCCTTCGGAAATCTCATAACGAAATCCCGGAAGAAAATATCCTTTCTGACCAGTGCCTCATCCTTTTCCAGGAACCATAGAAGGATTGCAAATGCTGCCATTTCCGAACCTTCCGAATCATCACCCCAGTGAAATTCGTTCATAGTTCGGGAAATATTATGCTCGTCCAGTATTTCAGGGGTAACAGGGGAACCGTAGATGAATAGTTCTTTAGTTCCCCATATTCCTCTGACTTCAAGTCCTCTGCCATTTATTTTAGACATACGTGCACTTTTTTCGTCTACCACAGCATCCAGTATATCAAGAACTTTGTCTGCGATGATACTAATGATCCCCATATTTTCTCCTGAAGTCAGATTATTGTCTTTACATCCACCTTGGTTCTGAACTCTTCCATAATGACACTAACTTATCAAAAATAAGAAGCATCTTAAATTTCTAAAATTTCTTATGTGGAATTGTCTCTGTTATATGTCGCAGCAGCCAGAGACTGAATATTACTTGCAGAAATTGATTTGTAAATCGGTTGTGTTGGTGCAAGCCACACAGCCCCTGACCCTTCAAATGTCTGTAACATACCTTCACCGGAAGTTAGTTTACCTGCAATCCCCTTACCTGAACTCTCGATCCTGAAATTTACAGAATCTGATCTTAAAAGCGCAAAGTTTCCGTCTACCTGGAGCCTTTCATCTTTAAGTTCATATTTCAGTATCTCGGACATTGGAACAGGACTCTCCAGTATACATATACCTGTGCCACTGATTTTTGTCTGGAACCAGCCCTCACCGCCGAACAATCCTGAACTTATGTTCTTCTGGCTTGCCACACCAACCACCAGACTTGATTCGGCACAGTAGAACAGACCCTTATCCACAATAATAGAGCCATTCTTGAGAGTGACTATGAGAAAGTGACTGAAACTTGGCTCCAGGAATACTTCCCCCACACCCCTGTAAAGGGGGTTAAAAGCTGCCTCATTTGTAAGCTTTTTCTTGATCATCTTTTTTGCAATACCACCCACACCACCAAGGTTAGCATCACATACGATATTCCCTTTGTGAAATTGAAGAGCACCGGGCTCGACTATGACCCCACCATCATTCAGTGTTATCTTTATCTGTTTGAGTGACATACCCGATTTCTGAACATAATAAAGGTTCTTTGCAAGCCCCGTATCTTCACTTCCGGTCAGAGAATCATACTGAAGTATCTCTGCCTTGAAGTTTTCTTTATCAATACTATCAAGGACTGTAATGTTACTGTAGAAATTAGTTTCTGCTATGATATCACATCCATACAAAGAACAGCATTAATAGTTTTAAGTTGCTGCTTTAATAATATATTAATTATATATGCTACAAAAATATATCTAATCAGTATTGATCCAACTACAAAGCCATCCATTTTTTATCATATTCTTCTATTCAATAAAAGGTTCTTACAGATTAAAGTAACAATCATCTCATGTGGTTCCAGCTTCTGACTACATTGAGCTGAATACTATGACTATGAAAGCCAGATATTTGCATAATACAACACAACGAACCAGACAAGTGTCCATATTCATGTTGAAGTCACGGGCACAAACAAATGGTGGGTCGGTGGCTGGAGATTCAACACATACAAGGATACAATAAGAGTCCAGATAAACGTTCACAGGATGGATGGATTGCAGCAGATTGAAGCATGGCTATCGGAGAAGGGGTCTACGATGAATACCAATAGAACAAAATACATAGAGACTATTGTCATCAAACAATGCTTAAAAAACGAGATGCCCCATTGCAAAATATAATTCAGTACCATAAAAAAGTATTCAGAATGAACCACGAGGATTTCTTCTCCCTCTCCCTGGGCACCAAAAAAGAACTGCAATCCTATCGTTTGACACTGATCGATAATTTTATTTTTAAAGGCTATCTGAGTGCTGCCGGAAATAAAAGCTGTATTAGCTCACTCAACAATATGGATGGGGGTCAATTATGCAAAATTCAGTAATATCCCATCAAAATTCATGGTTGATATATCCACTATTTGCTACCTTTGTAATTATATGGTTCTTTGTCTTTCCGTTGAAATTTCCATTTGATACCGATGACATTGTGATTGAGGGGCTGTATTTTTTCGCAGCACTTGCATCGTTCTTCCTGATTAGGCAGTTGCAGATTCCGATACTCTCAATTGGATGGTCTCTTTTCACCTTCGGACTTCTGATAAACCTGCTAGATGAATTCACATCCGAACCCGATATCATCAGCACAGTGATCGAAGGAATAATAACCACAGCCGGGCTGGTTATTATTGCTTTTGGATTTTATTCGGTTTTTACGAAAATCGATAAGGGTGAAAACGAATTGCATGCCACCAATCAACAGCTCCGGACCGAAGTTGTGCAGCGCAAGCAGGCGAAGAAAGACCTGAGAGAAACTTCCAATATCTTAGAGACAATGCTGGATCAATTGCAAGATGTAGTAGCTATCCAGAAACCAGACCTTACAATAGTACGCTATAATCAAGCGGGTTATGAATTGCTGAACATGTCGTCCGAGAATGCAATAGGTAAGAAATGTTATGAACTGATTGGGCGCGAAAAAGAATGCGAAAATTGTCAGACAAATAAGGCTCTGAAAAGCAAAACGATCGAGATTACAGAAAGATATCTACCTGAACTTGATAAGTACATAAAAGCAACAAGCAATCCAATATTAGGTGACGATGGAGAAGTTCTCTTCATCGTGGAACAACTCCAGGATATCACAGAGTGTAAGCGTGTTGAAGAAGAACTTACACAGGCCAAAAAAAATGCTGAAGGCGCTAATAGAGCCAAGTCTGAATTCATAGCCAACATGAGCCATGAACTCCGTACCCCTATGAATGCGATTATCGGCTTTAACGAACTACTGCTGGAAACAAAGTTAACCGAAGAACAATGCCACTATGTAGAAATTGTTCAGAGAAGCGGGAAAACATTACTTCATATCATTGAAGACATACTTGATTTCTCAAAGATAGAGGCAGGGAAGCTCGAACTGGAAGTACTGGACTTCGATCTGTTGAATTTGCTGGAAGATTTTATAGACATCATGACCCTACGTGCACAAAACAAAGGGTTGGAACTGTTCTACAATGTTGATCCGGAGGTACCTTCACTGCTCTGTGGAGATCCGGGCCGTTTACTTCAGGTATTGACCAATCTGACAGGAAATGCTATTAAATTCACTTCAATGGGAGAGGTGGCAATCCACGTCTCAGTAGAATCACGGGAATATAATACTGTCCTGCTACATTTTTCAGTGAGAGACACAGGTATCGGCGTTCCCGAAGACAAGACGGAACTGATATTTCAAAAGTTCACCCAGGCGGATGCTTCGGATACCCGCAGATTCGGAGGGACTGGCTTAGGTCTTGCAATCTCCAAGCAACTGGTCGAGATGATGGGTGGAGACATTGGTATGAGCAGCCAAGTTGAAAAAGGTTCAGTGTTCTGGTTTACCCTGCAGTTTGAAAAGCAAGTCAAACCAGAACATGAAGAAAAGGTTGAACAGAAGAATTTACTGCGAAAGCGTAGCTATGATCTAAATATCCTGTTGGCTGAGGATGATACCAGTAACAGGGAATTGGTTCAAGTGATGCTAAAAAAACTGGGCTTTAATGCAGATACTGTTGTAAATGGCGAAGAAGCCATAAAGCTCCTTGAGACAAAACAGTATGATCTGGTGTTTATGGACGTTCAGATGCCAGAGATGGATGGACTGGAAGCTACTAAGATAATCCGAAGTCCGGAATCCAGAGTAATCAGCAAGGACATACCTATAGTAGCATTGACAGCACACGCTATGGAGGGTGATAAAGAACGTTTTATTGAAATTGGTATGGATGATTATATCTCAAAACCGGTTTCGTTAAAGGAACTTGGAGAAATGCTGGAGAAGTGGAATCACATTATGCTTAAAGGTAGAGAAACGTCTCAACATTGAGTCTCTGATTGCTCCCAAGAGCAAATAATAAAATTTTTACAACAGGAAAACGCTGAGGGAGAGATTCGAACTCTCGCAGCGCGTGAGCACTACCGGTTTTCAAGACCGGCGCCGTAGTCCACTTGGCTACCTCAGCATGTCGGATGGATTTACCTAAACAGCACACTTGAATATAAGGGTTTTGACTCAAAAACAATGCTTAGTTAACGCAAAAGAATGTAGGGAAGAGAGGTCTTATTCCTCACTCTCTTCCTCTTCTGTGGTTTCTGCTTCGGAGTTTTCTTCAGCAGGTACTTCTACTATGTCCTCTGCTCCCATCTCTGGTGGCACATAGGGGTGCTTTTCAACGAATTCCAGGTTGGGGATGCCAAGTCTGTCTATAAGTTCTGTGGCTATGTTCACTTTTGTAACAAGCCATCTCTGGTTGAAGCTGAGCTCGATCGGAGTAACGATCCTGATGAGGTCGTCTGTGATCTCGGTCTCGATATCCTCCAGACCTGTGTAGAGTGCGACAAGGCCTTTTACCTTCTCTGTATTATCCTCTACCTTCTCCTCGATAGTGTAGTCGTACTGGACTTCCTTGCCTGCAAGAGCATGGTTGAAATCAACACGTACTCTGCGGCCTATTATCTGGGAAATCACACCACGCTTACCGTTAACTTCCACTGGCATTCCAGGGTATGGGTTCTTGTCCTTGAACTGATCCTTCAGTTTGGTGACCGACAGGGTCTCCACAAGAGCAGGGTTGTGTGCGCCGAATGCCTTCTCAGGAGGAACGGTAAGGGTGCCTGTGTATCCAGGCTCCTTACCTTCGAAATCCTCGTCAAGACCCTTGATGGTCTGGCCTGAGCCTACAACTACAACATCTCCGCCGTAAACTCCGCGGGGATTATATATGCCATTTTCTTTTGCCAGCTGCTCGTCGGTAGTATCAAAGACCATGTCGTCATCGAACTTTCCAGTGTACTGTATCTTTATGAAATCGCCTTTCTCAATTGCCAAATCGATCAACTCTATTAATCTGTCATTATTTAGAAGTGGTATTACCTGCTCGCTATACTCATATGTCTTTAAGAACCTTTTGCCAGTAAAAGACAATCAGAAGTATACCTTTGAAGCAACCTCGAGTATAGAATCCCTGCAATCACCCTTAACAAGGATAAGATGTGAACCCGAGTCCATCAACTCGCTGAACCCTGGACATAAATTTGAAAACGGAACCCGGTCATCAGACCAGATTATCCGCCTGTAGTGACTGAGATCCCCAAATCCTTCCCTGTATTTGTAATTCTCCCGTACCTTGCCTATAAAAGCAATACCTTCGCTTTCTATAGGAAGCACCACAGTATCATATATTCTCATACCGCTGACAAAATGGAATATCTCACCTGACCATTTGTCAAGCACAGCAGGATCAAGTTCCGCCAGTTTAGCGATTATCATTTCCTTGATGAACTCAAGCTTCTCAAACTCATCGAACTTCTGCATTGTCTCGGAGAACTGCTTCATTTCTTCATCAAAATTCTTCAGTTTGCGATTCAGGCTCCTCATTTTTTTAACAACTTCAGGTCTCTGTTCCTCTTTACCGTGATCAAGTTTTTTGACTGCTTCATCAAACTCTTTCCTGAACCTGCGGTCAAAATCCCTGAACTTATCCCCCATCAAATGGTATTGTTTGTGGTCATGAGGCAGGTTCCTGAACTCCTCGAGATCCTCTCCAAAATGGTCCAGTAAATGCAGGTTCAGGTCGAGTGAGATCACACCCTTCTCAAGGAAGAGCTGTTCACGATCTCTGTTGCGACCGGCACGTATTATCCACACATTGTTCCGATGTTCGTGTACCATATCTTCTCACAGATGGATAGATGAATAATAGTTAGATATATCTAATAGAATGTGGTTTGTGATAAGCGTAATGCATGAGAACCTGCAACAGGGAGATTGCACAAGTTCTGACCTTTATGTAGCACCTGCATGAAAGATTTTATAGATCACCATTGTAGTTTAAAGTACACCACAAGATGATATGATACCAGATGATTCCTATGACATAATAGTCGCTGGAGCAGGGCCTGCCGGCTCCACGGCAGCAATGTATGCAGCCCAGAGAGGTTTGTCCGTACTTCTCGTGGACAAGAAAAAAGATATTGGCACGCCCCTGCAATGTGGTGGTTTCCTGCCACATCGAGAGACCCTGAGAGAACTGGTCCCAAATGCCGAACTGCCATATACCCTGGAAGAAATACCCTCATCCTGCATACATACAAGTACATCCTACCAGCGCTTCATAGCACCTGACGGCATTTCCAAAGGTTTCCATGTCAGTGCAGATGCGATAGACAGAAGACGCTTTGACAAACATCTTGCCATGCTTGCAGGAAAGGCCGGTGCGCAGATACTGGTGGGGACTAATGTGATCAAGGTCAATGGCACCGAACTTCTCATGGACGGGGCATTCGGGGAGTTCTGTGTGAAAGGCAAGATCATTATCGGGGCTGACGGACCAAATTCCATAATTGCGAAGTCCAATAATATGCTAAGGAATACTGACCCAATGGGCACAGGTACGGCATTCGAGTATGAACTAAGCGGAGTGGATGTGGACAGGGAAGCCGTGGAGATGTATTTTGGAAGGGATTACGTACCCGGAGGTTATGCCTGGATAATCTCGCAGGGCGGGGATACAGCAAATATAGGCGTAGGTATCCGTGAAGCCATGTTCGAGCATCAGATGTGTGCCAGGGACTACCTGGACAGGTTCATGCATAAGCATCCCATTGCTGCCGGCAAACTGGAAGGAGCATCTATAGTGTCAGTTGTCGCCGGTCTGGTTCCGGTTGGAGGCGCCCCAAAGGTCACAGCCACAAAGGACACAGTTATCGCAGGTGACGCCGCAGGACATATCATCGCTACCAACGGGGGCGGGATCTCCACCGCAATGGTAGGCGGCAGGATAGCAGGTGAGACAGCTGCGGACCACCTTGAAGGAAAATGCGACCTCACAGATTATGAAAAGCGATGGAGAGAGCAGATGGGACTTGAGATCAAGACAGCAGTCTATACAAGAAAGCTCATGGATAAGCTTATGCTTTCCGACAGACTGATGAGTGCAGCCATCAGAATGATATCACCGGAACATATGAAAGCCATACAGTGCGGCCAGTTACCTGGTACTGTCAGGAAAAGCCTGCTAAAACTTAACGCCGGTCTGACCTGAATGTACATCTTCGTCTATGGTTCGCTCAAAAAAGGTTTTTCAAATCACAATCTACTGCAGAGTTCGGAATTTATCTGTAAGACCAGGACACAAGAAGAGTTTGCTATGATCGACCTGAATATGTTCCCTGGCGTCATAAAGGGAAAAAAGGTATCCCGCATCCAGGGCGAGGTTTATGAACTGGATTCAAATACTTTAGAACAGATAGATATGTATGAGGGTGAATGGTATTCAAGGGAGAGTGTGGAGCTGGAAGCAGGTTTCAGGGCACAGATATATTTTCTCATAAAATACCCCCGGTATTCCGAAGGCCCTATGGTTATAAGTGAAGGGAACTGGACTGAAAAGTTAATGCAGGAGTCTAATAATGTCAGATAATGAAGAAAATACAGATATCAGTTTTTCAGGAGGCACCATAGGCTACGAAGCACACGGGAATCTTTATCTTAATATAACAAACAAGTGCTCTGCTAACTGTTATTTCTGCGTGAGGGAATCTTCAGATGGCGTTTACGGTTACAACCTCAGATTATCAAAGGAGCCAAGCTATGATGAGATAATCAAGGAACTTGAACAGTCCGACCTTAAAAAGTACAACGAGATCGTATTCACAGGCCTGGGCGAGCCGACGTGCAGGCTTGAAACCGTACTTGATGTTACCCGGTGGCTCCATGAAAGAGGCGTTCGCGTAAGGCTTGACACGAACGGCCATGCAAAACTGATGTATCCTGAAACAGATGTGGTCACTGAACTTAAAAATGCAGGACTTGATTCGGTCTCAGTAAGTCTTAATGCAGAGTCGGAAGAGAAGTATGAGAAGATATGTAAGCCTTCTCTGAAGAATGCCTACGATTCACTGATCGATTTCACGAAAGAAGCAATCGAAGCCGGGATCGCTACCCGGATGACTGTTGTCGGAATGCCTGAGATAGACATCGGCAAGTGTGAAAAGATAGCCAGAGACCTTGGCGCCGGTTTTCGTGTACGTTAACTTCTGAAGTACTTGAAAAGGTCATCCCTTCTCTTATCATGCAGACGTTGCCTGATAATCAATTTCAGAGATTTTATCTGCCCTTTCTTCGCACTCATAGGTGCGACCATATTTATCCACTGTCGCCATGGTGGCAGCATACCCAGCTTATCTGTTATTCCGTCAAGCATGGAGTCCAGTTCTTCTTCTCTTACTCTGTCGGTCTTGTTAACAGCAAGTACGACATCGATACCAAGTTCCTTCAGGAAATCGAACATCTCTATGTCAATGGGTATCTCCTTACGTGACTCCCATCGCTCCACAACCTCTACGAAAACCGGACCATCCACGACCATCACTGCCATCATGATCCGTCCGGCATTATCCTCAATATAGCGTACGATCTTATCTTTTACGATATCCTGCTTGCGTTCCTTGACCCCGCTCATGAAACCGAAGCCTGGCATATCGGTGATGAGAAGATCCGATAAACGAATGTGAGCAGGTATAAGTGTCACACCCGGACGCTTCCCCACCTTGACCTTCCGACCGGTAAGTTCCCTTATAAGTGATGATTTTCCCACATTGGACCTGCCAACAAATATAATCTCTAAGCTGGCACCTTCTGTTTTATTTTCGCTTTTTGCCATTACTTTTCACTTGTATCCTTGCGCTCTTCCTTCCCTATCGCAGCGTCCAAATCACTAAGGAATTTCATGAACGAGTCCCTGGGGATCCTTGCGCCTGCAGCGGAAGCATGACCTCCGCCAGTACCCCCATGCCTGGGTGCGATAGTACGCAGCAGCCTGTTAAGGTCCGCCGCACCATTCCTTGAACGCAGGCTCATGTCATAAACCTGCTTCTTATACCTGTACTCGGCTGCAATACCAACACCCCTTCTGCCGTAGGATGCTGCAAAGATAGCTGATTTTGACATATATCCTTTAGGGTCTATCACATATGCAAGATTATCAAGTGATTCCACCTGCTTTTTCACCCTGAGACGCAGCATTTCCTCAAGATGTGACCCTTCTTTTGCAAGCTGGGGGATATCCGGAATCTCCGAAGGGATTACATCATGAGAGAGAGGAGCAAGTAACTTCCTTTTAAAATTATAATTGCGCCCCATATAGATAAGAGCCTGGATAAGCGTACCTGCCTGGTAGAAAAGGCTTCTTTTGTCCCAGTCAAGCAGCCATTCCCTTACAGACGGAGTATTATCATGATAATCGCCGATCGCACCGTAGATAGCAACCCTGCGAATATCCCTGTTCAGCTGTTTCTCAAAAACCTTATATGTCAGTTCCGCTGCACAGATATTCACATCATGGTGCAGCCAGTCGACATCCCAGCATTTCCCGGGCAGAGGATGATGATCGATATAAGTAACACTGGAAGCCTCCGAAAGTTCCGTGAGCCTCTTGTACAGTTTCTTACACGCACGTTCATCCACAGCAATATCGCAGATTATGATATTACTGTATCCATCCGCAAGCTCCAGTTCATCAAGTATGCCTACAGGAGAAGTAAAATAAACATCAGAACCAGGGTAAGCACTTTTTGCAATGGCACCAGAGCACACACCATCAGAATCACCATGTGTCAAAATAAGGGAGCTGCTTTTAGTGGAATTGTGTAGGCCTTTCACTTTCATATGAATCAATACCTTTAATATCAGTTTAAAAGAAAATACACGTATTTTAAGAACAGACTTCTACCAGAGAAGCAAATATCAACTATCTTATTTTTAGTTTATGTTACCCAGATATCCTTTTATAGAATCCAGCAGATCGAAAAAAAACTGGAACTTACCATAATCTTCTTTTTCTGTTTCTGCTGTAGGAACAGTATCCTCAGCATAGTTGTTTTCAAACTGACCATCTGCAGGTCCATCCCGATCATTTTCAAACCGATCGCTATCAGAACTCTGAGACGGATCAGAGACCTGCAATAAAAAGCGCCTGGAGTAAACAGTATCTTCATATTCTTTTGAATCAACTGATTTTACCTTTACAGAGGGAATGACAATGTTGCCTGCCATTTTCATCCTTACAGAGTATGTCAGATCCAGGCTATCAGCAGGATGCAGAACTTTACCCCCGGATGTTTCCCCGGACACTAGCACAGCTCCCGGAGGGATTTCGTCAGAAACAGAAACATACGTTGCCCTGTTACCTTCATTCTTCACAATAACATTCACATCGAGGACATCACCGACCTGGACCGAATCTGCAGAAACAGATTTTACCAGGTTCAGGAATGGGCCATGTACAATTATTTCCGAATTGTTTAGGGTTTTTGTATAAGTGCGCCCTTCCATATTGACCAGAACCCGTGTGCCCGAAAAGTTATAGGTTCCTGGTTTCAGGGCCTTTAAAGAATATCTCACTGTTTTCTGCCCGTAGGCAGCCATGGAAAAATTTCGTACCTGGTCGATATCAGGATCAAGTATAAACTCTTGCGGGATGGAAGAGATCAGTTCTACATTTTCCAGAGGTATTCCCCCGAGGTTTTTTATATTGACCTCTATATGTGCCCGCTCATCCATATATATCTCATCAGACCTCTTTTCTACCACAGATATAGTCGCATCGATCTTCTTTACGATCTTTGCCTGCGCAAGTGACCGATTTGCAATGGCAACACTGATGGTTGTATAGGGTACGGGTATATCGTTACCTGTGATTATCTCTACCGCAGTGATATTCAGGCGATCATCAAAAACATAATTGTCGGGGATATCCGAATTATTCAGGGCAAGAATAGTACCCCAGGATTCCGAACTGTTAGACATGACCGACAACATCACATAATCTGTATCCGTGTCTGAAGCTCTGGAAGGAGAAAAATCCAGGGCAGTGATCAGATAGCCACTGGCATTTACTTCCTCCCCCCAGTATAGAGTAAACTCTTCCGCTTCCAGCCATTCTATATCATCGGTAGTTGATTGTGCACCTGCTTGACCACACAGCAACACAAGAACTACCAATAACACCGGTTTGAACAACAACTGTCTCATGGCGATTACTGCTTTCTCCTGCGTCCATATACAGCATATACGCAAAATAGGACAAATACCAGCGTGGTTGCTTCAAAGCCTGGTTGTACTCTGTTTTCATCCTCCGCATATTCACTGTCACTGGAAGGGGATGAAGAACTGCTTGAAGGCGACTTATCACCTGATGTACCCTCCGGAGAGAAATCAGCACTTGTTTGCTCCGGATCTACCACAGAGATCACAGGCATATTGGACACTTTCTCTCCTTTGAAGTCCTCAAAATCGATGAAGGTAGATGTTGTTGCAGGCAATCTTATTTCACCGGCCTCTTTAGTCTTGATTATATAGGAATAACTGAGGGTCTTGCCCTTGCTGACAACTTCCTTGAAGTTCAGGTCCCCACTTACAAAAGTAACAGTTTCGGGCAGAGTTTCGGATGCGGTCACACTGGCCCTAACAGTGCCTTTATTTGCCACTGCTACGGTAACTTTGACCTCATCACCCGGGCTTACAGTGGATGGATTTATTGTTTTAGTCAGGACGATATCCGGTCCGGTGATCTTGACGGAGGGGGTTTTTGATTTGAATGTATGTACTTTCCCTTCAGAATCGGTAAAAGTTGCAGTAGCTGCCGGAACTTTATAAGTACCTGTTTTTACTGGCTTGAGGGTGTACTGGAACAGCTTTGCCTTTGTCTCACCGGGAGCAAAGGACAGTTTTGTTTCCTGACTGATACTATCCTGTAGTTCCATATCCCCAAGTACAGGGTTTGTGATCGTTGCCGAGTTCACACTATATATCCCGTCGTTCCAAATACTCACCGAAACATGAGCCGTGCCATCCATATAGACATTCTCAGTAATCGTCTTCGTAATGATAAGTTCGACAACTGGCTCGATGGTGAGTGTTTTTACTTTGCGATCCTCATTGATATCATCATTTATGTCCCGCGACTTTGTGGTAACAGTGATATCCTTCCTGGTCTGCTCCCAGTACTCGGGTATCTCGAACTTTGCCACGATTGGGTCCAGTGCCTCATCCTCTTCAATGGCAATTAAATGATGGCTGAGCTTTCCCGAGACAAGCTCCATACCATTGGGATCGATCTCAACATCCATTTCTGAGGCTCTGGCATCACCCTCATTCTTGATGTTGATAGTTGCTACTATATACCTGGGGGCCATGTCCCTGGGATCGTATGTATCTTCTTCAGTAGAGATATCTATTTTCATCCTGGGTACTGCCCTTTTGTATACCTCCACAGATGCATGGGGATCATTCATGTTACCTGTCCATTCATCCACTTTCAAGGTAACGGATTTGATGAATACCTTTATATCCTCACCATTCTCCGTATCACGGTATCCCAGACTTCCTCCCACTTTTAATGGCGATATCTCTTTTACTTCACCATCCCGGGAGATACTTATACTTACAAAGCCGTCTTTATTGAAGTCCTCGGCCTTGATAGTGTAGTCATCCATTTTTATCGTACTGCCCCAGTAAAGGGTACCGCTCTTATCTGCTTTGTCTTTCCATTCGACATCTTCAAGAGTATATGCTAAAGCGGGTAAGCATAAAAGCAAAATAAGACATACTATGAAAATAAGGAATTTTCTAAACATAACACAACCTCATGTCTTTTGTTAAGTCATTACAGAGATATCAATTTTTAGGAATAAGTTGTTTGAAACCCTTAATCTGTGAGGGTCTGTCAATAGCTTTTGTCCGGGAAGTGGAGCCTGGCAGATCGGTCATGGCAGGCTGCTGAATAGCAACTATTGTATTATCATCGATTGAACGCTGGCTTTGATACCCGGCTTCGATACTACGCCCGATATCTTCTTCAATTGTATTGTCATGTGTTGCGTCTGACCTGTTCTTTTGTTTCTGAGCATCTTTTCTGGAGAGACTTGCATTCACATCCCGTTCTTTGGCTTTGGCACCATCTTCTTTTCCCTTCTTGTAATTCTCACTTACAAGTTTACCAAGACCCGATTCTTTGGCCAGTTCCTCGAGCATGGAGTACTGTTCACTAACCCATCCAAGTTCTGAGTGTTTATGGTAGCCTACTTCAAAACCAAGATTGCAGGAACTTTTGATAAGCTCGTCGATTTCCGATCCTGTGAGCTGCGTTTGCTCTTCTTTCTTTTTGAAGAATCTTACCATTTCAAACACCCTCACTCAAGAAGTCCCTGGACGGACATACCTTTTTCAGTAAAATCAACGCTGCGCAGATTGCAGTCATGCCTGGTGCCCCTCATTTTTATGACCTGTATTGCACGCGTCATGGTTTTATCATAAAGGAAATTGTGCAGGAATATGACCCCATGGGAAGCAAACTGTTCTGTGGAATATGCAGTCGAATCGGTCATCTCGGAAATAAGTATAGTAGTACAGCCAAGCTTCTTAAGGTTCCGTATGAATCGACTCATTTCCTTTTCCTGCAAGGAAGGATCCTTTGTGGTAAAACGGATAGCTGAAACGGAATCTATTACGAGCCGTTTTACATCGTATTCAGCAACATAGGCTGCAATTTCCTTGAAGACTGTTGCAGGGGATGGCGCTTCATGCTCTCCGGGAGAAGACCCGACATCATATTCAGGAGTTACATAGTCATTGAGTTCGTCAATAAAACCATACTCCATCCGTGGTCCGAGATCGGCAAAAAGCAGTTTGTTCATTTTAACCAAAGGTATGACATTCATGGCATAATTTGACATGTCATCGATTATATTCTGCGGACTTTCTACCAGACTTACATAAAGCCCGACTTCCCCATGTGTTGCACCGTGAGCAAGATACTGCACACAAAAAGTGGTCTTGCCACTTCCCGGAGGCCCGCTTACAAGATAAACGCGCTGAGACAGTAGTCCCCCTTGCACGATTTCGTCAAATCCATCTATTCCGGTTCCAATTCTCATGAAGTACCCTCATTGTATTATAATAATAGTTATTGATATTATAGTTATAATATTAATATATGTATATTTTTATCGTCTTAATTCTATATATAAATTGCTTATATTATCTCCATTTCTGCGATAAATTGAAATCTCTTGAAAATTATCGTTATTTATGAACCTTTCAGATGTAGTAACAATACTTGAAGAGATAGCTCCTCCCGAGCTTGCTGAAGATTTCGATATCGGGAAAATTGGATTGACACTTGACCTTGAAAATGATATCCGGAAAATAGCTGTTGCCCTTGACCCTACACATTACGTACTAAAAAGAGCCTCCGACATCGGAGCGGATCTGCTGATCACGCACCATACACTTATCTTTGATGCAGTGAACCAGATCAACAAATCTCTTGCAGATGTACTGAAGATCGCACTGGACAGCAATATATCCCTGTACTCGATGCATACCAACTACGACAGGGCAAAAGGTGGTATCAACGATATACTGGCCAGAAGGATCGGCCTGTCTAACATAGAGGAGATTGATATTGGCAGGATCGGAACTATAAGTCCGTGTCCGGCCGAGACCTTCTTAAACCATGTTGCAAAAAGCCTTGATACACATGTCTGGTTCACGGGAAGAAAAGAAGAGGTTAGCAAAGTCATGGTATTCGGAGGTAGCGGCTTTAAAGGCGAGTTCCTGGAGATTGCACAAGAGCATGGTGTTGATGCTTACGTTTCTGCTGAGCTCAAACATGATATAATACGCTCCTGGGAAGACATCCTGCTGGTAGATGCCACGCACTACGCAACAGAGAACCCGGGAATGGAGGAGCTATGCCCAAGGCTGGAAGACAGACTAGGACTTGACGTGGAGTTCATTGACCACAACCCCTTCATAAAGACACTTTAAGTGATGTAAATGTGTGAAAATGATGAAGTGACTGATGATGAGCTGGAAGAAATGCTCGAAGAACAATCGAAATTAAAGGAAAAACCAAAACACAGAGGTTATGGTGACTACGAAAGAAAAGGTATCTACAGGGGACCTTCGGTCAAGAAGGATGAACAGGAGAATACAGATTCTTCCTGATCTGCTTTTGGTTATTCTTCCCGACACATTTCCTGAGACTCTTCCTGCCTGTTGTCTATTACTTTCTTTCCACGTTCGGCCGGTACAATCATAAGTTCTCCGTCTGTGAATTCCTTTCTGAGGGGGTCATTTCCGGCTATCCTGTCCAGGGTCACTGCCACGGCTGCAACCTCTGAATGGGGCTGGTTTCCCACAGCAACATTCCAGTCTGAAAGTTCGTATATCTCAAAGGGAACCTTTTCGGCACCCACTACCACCATTAACTTTTCACACAGGCTGATCTCCGAAACAGCATCCGGCAGGTTTATCCCGTACATCGACAGGTGGCAGACTTTCCCGCCTTCTTCCTTCCACTTCCTGATCTCGGTCTTCCAGTTAACATTGTTTGTGACATAGAAGTTCCCTCCCCATCTTTTTGCAACATCCCGGATATTTTCTGTAAGCTTTGGGTCATCAGATGCCAGCAACATACCCTCGGCACCAAAAGCCCTGGCAGTAAGTCCTACATGGGTGGTTATTCTCTTATCCCTCACCGGACGGTGTCCGAGCCTGAGAATGACAATTTGCTGCATATGTACACCTTGATCCTCAGGAGAGATTACATTTCCTTCAGATCAGCCACCTTTTCGATAAGCATTCCTTCGACGAATATGGGAGGATGTTCTCTGCAGAACTTAACGGCGTCTTTGAGTTTATCTTTCTTTTCTGCATAGATGGTCAGTACAGGCTGGCCTTTCTCTACTACCTGACCACGTTTCTTGTGTATCAGTACACCCGCACCCTTATCGTTGGGTGCACCTGCGAACCTTGCTGTCTGTACGATGCGCTTGTTATAGAACTCTATGATGTATCCGTTTGCAGGAGCTGTGATGTCCGCCTTGAATTGACCTACTGCGATATCCTCAGAGGTTATATCGGGATTACCGCCCTGTATCCGGATGATCTCCTTCAGTTTTGCGAGAGCCTTACCGTTCTTCAGTGTCTCAAGAGCAAGCTCTCTCCCCTGTCCCCTCGGGGCCGCACTGCCCATCTCAAGCAGCATACCTGCAATTATGACACTCTTTTCAATAAGACTGTTAGGTCCTTCCATGGTTTCAAGTACCTTTAGTGCCTCGATCACTTCAAGTGCCGGGCCCACTGTCCTGCCTATCGGAGAAGCACCATAGGTAAGAGCACAGTCCACATCCATACCCAGGCGCTCGCCCAGACTTATGAGGTCCCTTGCAAGTTTCCTGCCTGCTTTTACATCAAGGATCTTCGTACCTGCACCCATCGGAATGTCCATGACTACTTTCTGGGCACCGACAGCCCCTTTCTTTGCCATGATCGAAGCCAGAAGCTGGCAGTGCGGGTCAATGGAAAGAGGATATTCAACCTTGATGAGCTTGTCATCTGCAGGTGCAATGTTGGTGGCACCACCCCATACAATAACACCGCCAACCTTTTCGGTCATCTCCTTTATCTGTTCAGCCGAAAACTCTACAGGTGCAAGTATCTCCATCAGGTCAGCAGTCCCTCCGGCACCTGTGATGGCACGGGAACTCGTCTTTGGAATGAGCAGACCGTTAGCAGCAACAATTGGTACAATGAGAAGAGTAATCTTATTGCCCGGTACGCCTCCGATGGAATGTTTATCCATTATCGGTGAAGTGCTGAACTCTATTCTCTCTCCAGTGTCTATCATGGCCTTTGTCAGCCATTCGGTCTCATCCTCGGAGAGATCCTTGATATAAGTAGCTGTCAGGAAAGCGGCGATCTCTATATCACTCAGATTCTCCTCTACTATATCCCTCACCAGCTCGTTTATCTCGTCCCTTTCCAGTTTAAGACCATCCATGACCTTTCGGATAATACGGGAGGATTTCGGTCTCTCCGCAGCCTCTACTTCCACAGTCTCGGTCCATTCCCGCTGAAGCTGCTCCTGCACTTCATGGTACAGTCCTATCATTCCGGAAGAGATCATGTCCTCTGTAAAATCAACGATGGCTGTCAGGGTCACATGGTCCTTTATCCTTACTCTGTCCCCCTCATGGACTCCTAACTCCTTCGCATCGATGGAGTTCATGACTACTTTATACTTGCCGACTTTGATATCAATGGGCTGTACTTTTAACTGCATTTTTACACCTTTTTTATAGTATACAGAAATGCACTAGGGTTAAATATGTTTATGGTATGTCCAGATGCAAGGAAGTATTAATGAATGCACTCATTTACAGCGGTTTTGTGCATACTGATCAAGTGAGACCAAAATGACTATATGATATCCTATCTCACGGAGAAGCTGATGAGATACAGTAAACTGTTTATGATGCTTATACTGGGAAGTGCCCTGCTTCTTAGTGGATGTGTAGATACCGAGGATCTTTCTGCACAGACGGCGTCAGTAGAAAATGGGGACATTGTTACACTGGATTATACTGTAATGAGTGAGGACGGCACAGTCGTTGAGACATCCAATGAGGAAAGTGCTGAAAATAACAATATCGAGCAGACTGCAGAACCACTGGTGTTCGAAGTTGAGTCCGGACAGATAATTGAAGGAATCGATAAAGGCGTTGTCGGCATGAGCGAAGGAGAACAGAAAGAACTGACACTGCCACCGGAACAGGCTTTTGGCCCATACAGGGAAGAACTGGTACAAGAGATACCCATCCAGGAATACCAGAATGCCACCAACACAACCGAGGTACCTCAGCCTGGAGAACAGTTGATGTCCCAGATGGGAGTAATTACTGTCAAGGATGTCAATGATACCCACATTGTACTGGACGCTAATTCACCGTTTGCTAATGATACTATGATCTTTGAAGTAACAGTGATTTCCATTGAAAAGGGAGAAACATCAACAAATGATGTTGAAGTGCCGTCAGAAGATTCTGAAGCATTTACCGTAGATGAAGGCATGTAAACACCTGAGATTGTGACCCGTAAGTCGAAAATTGATACATTCGATAGTAAGAAACCTGAGTTCCGGCCCGGTTGAGGTCTTATCAGATCACAGCTTGCACACTCTTAACACTTCGGTGGCTAACATTTAAGTTGCTGCAGGGCCGGAAATTCAATATATTTTTCATAAATGTGAAGGCTCGTGAACTATCCCGAAGCTAAAGACTTCGTGGCTTCCTGCTTCATTCCCCGAACTTATGTTCACCAGTCCACAGGCTCTTCCCGCAGTCCCTGCGGTGTTTGAGTTACTAAAATGTAATGTAGCCACTTGGTTATCGTGGTTATAATTAAAACAAAAACATTATGGGATATATAATTAATGGACACTTACACATCCTATGCTAAAGACACAGGAGTTTTATGCTCCATCTATAAAAAATGATTTTTGCATGATATGCCACCACTTCATTTAAAAGTAATCAGCATAAATACAAACCCATGAACTTTTTCATGCAGACAGCCATTGACGAAGCCCGACATGGAGTCCTGCATAACCACGGAGGGCCCTTTGGTGCGGTGATCGTCAGAGAAAGGGAAATAATTTCCAGGACACATAATGAGGTGCTCAGGACCAATGACCCTACGGCCCATGCCGAAGTGCTTGCAATCAGGCAGGCTTCATCTGTTCTCGGGAAGTTCGATCTCTCGGAGTGCGAGATATATATCACTTCCCAGCCATGTCCGATGTGCCTCGCAGCTATTTACTGGGCAAGGATAAAAACCATTTACTTTGGTTCCGATAAGGAAGATGTAGCAGAGATTGGATTTGATGACAGTCACTTCTATGACCTTATATGTGGCGATGCTGAAGATCCTGATTTTAGAACTGTGAGGATTGAGAGGGAGAAATGCCTTGAATTACTTGAGATCTGGGAAAAAAAGCCCGACAGGAAAATGTATTGAGAGCTGCAAGCAGCAATTATATAGATAAATAAACAAATAATTCAAAGTACCCGTAGCAACGACTGTTTTAAAAATAGACAAATGGTGGTTCAAAAATGGCACTCGATGATTTTGCAGCAAGTATTATAATATTTATTGTAACCTTGTTCCTTGTGCTGGTACTTACTTATCTTTTCAGGAAGAGATCGGTCTTTTCTAAGGAAAAGATAGTCCAGCAACTGATAATATTCTCATTGCTCATTACCGGACTTATCTTTATTATTTTCACCCTGCCGATCGGGGTTGAGGATAAGAATATAATTCTGACACTCGTGGGTATCATCATAGGTGCGGTAATCACCTTTGCCTCGACAACCTTTGTCGCCAACGCCATGGCTGGTATCATGCTCAGGCTCATCAACCCTTTTCTAATAGGGGATTTCATCCAAATAAACGATACATTCGGAAGGGTCACAGAGATAAATTTCCTGCACACTCAGGTCCAGTCCATCGACAGAGATCTGGTCACTATACCAAACAGCACACTGGTACTCAACCCGCTCAAAACGATTCGCTCATCAGGAACAATTATCACTACCAGCGTATCCCTGGGTTACAACATCCCCCGCAAGAGCATCGAAAGGAATCTTCTGCTTGCCGCTGAAAGAATCGGGCTGGAAAATCCTTTTGTACATGTAATGAATCTGGGTGATTTTTCGGTTACCTATAAAGTGGGAGGGCTGCTTAAGGATGTTGAAAGTGTCATTACTGCAAGGTCCGATTTCAGAAAGAGTGTGATGGACTCACTGCATGAGGCCGATATTGAGATCGTGTCCCCTACCTTTACCAACCGCAGAGAACTCAGCAATGACTATGTATGCCTGCCTCCTGAAGAGGAAGACACAGCAGTTGAAATAGAAGAACAGAAAATACCTGATGTCAAGACCGAGGAGATTATATTCGATAAGGCCATCGAAGCCCGCCACATTGATTATATATATAAGACCGTAGAAATGTTCCCGGAAAGAAGAAAAGCTCTGGAAGAAAGGTTAAAAAAGCTACCTGATGAAGATTCCCGGGAAAGTATAAGAGCAGAACTGAAATTGCTTGAGCAAAAGGAAGTAGAACTAAAGCCTGCGGTACAGGAGCTCATGAGCATTCCGGACATAACGGCTGCTATGGATGAAAAAGAAAAACAGCTGATTATTGATTCCATCAGGAACATCGAAAGCATGGCCTCTGAGATCGACATCTGGCTCAAGCGACTTGAAAAACGGCTGGAGAACTTCTCTGACTGAAAAGATAATCCTGTGAGGAATTGAGAGTATTGAGCTTCAAATCGTGGATTTTTCCATTGCGGGACAAAAAATACTTTAAATTAAGCACTCCTATTGCCCAGAATGATAATCGCTGTGCTAGGGCCTAAAGGCTCTTACTCGGAAAAGGCTGCCATGCAATGGCTTGCTGAAAATGGCAGTGAAGAAGGTTATATTCTCGAATATTGTGATGACATACAGGATGTGTTCTCTTCCCTTGCAACGGGTTCTGCTAAAATTGGGATAACACCGGTGGAGAACTCCATCGAAGGCTCAGTTGGAGTCACACTTGATATGCTTTTTGAACATGATGTCTCCATCATCGCAGAGACAGTAGTAGCAATTGAGCACTGCCTGCTTTCCAGGGGCAGGAAAAAGGATATCAGGATCATTCTTTCACACCCCCAGGGGCTTGCACAGTGCAGGCAGTTCCTGAAGGACCATTTTAAAGGCGTGGAACTGCGGACCACAGGTAGCACTTCCCATGCTGCAAAGCTTGCAACGGAGTTCGAGGAGATGGCGGCTATTGCTTCCCGTGAATCGGCACAGATGTACGGCCTTGAAGTACTGGTCCCCAGCATACAGGACAGGGAGCAGAACCACACACGTTTTCTTATTATGATACGCTCAGGAGATGCCGCTGCAGGTAGCCAGTACCCAGCGGAAAACCCGGCAGTGAAGAAGGGAATATATACTGGCAAGACATCAATGATCGTCGGTCTTGACCGTGACAGGCCCGGAGCCCTTTATGAGATACTGGAAGAGTTCGCCTGCAGGAAGATAAATCTCACCAGAATAGAGTCCAGGCCTTCAAAGCGTGCGCTTGGTGATTATGTATTCTATATAGATCTCGAAGGACATATAAGCGATGATATTATAAAAGATGCAATATATAATATAGAGTCAAAAGTCGGAATGTTGAAAATGCTAGGATCATATCCGATGTTCAAGAATAATCACTTATAAATAGGTACAGTCACATCGAACCGGTGCCGCAATGGATGTCAGAGATTTTATAAAAAAGCAGGAATCGGCCCTCCGCAAGTACCGCAGGGTCTATAGAATACTGGACTTTATCACGATACTTATCATATTATACACACTTATGCTCCTGCTGAGCGTTGACCAGTTACTCCCGCTTATCAGTTATTTTGAGGTCCGCACCGGAAACAGCTACGACCTGACAGGTGTAAGCATCGCCTTTGAGACCGTGGTCATGCTGCTGATGGCTGCATTCCTGTCCATGATACTAACGTTCCTGATCCATATAAGAGATAAGAGGACAGCCGCAATCCTGCAGATAGAGGAAAAGTATCCGGAACTGAAGGAAAGACTTCGTACTGCATACGATAACAGTAATGCTGACAATATAATTGTTAACGATCTGCTACAGGTAGTGTCTTTTAGTCTGACAAAGGTAAGATCATCCGATTTCCTGAGAAAAAAAAGGATAACATTAGGAATTATGCTTATACTTATTTCTGTTTCAGCCCTGACTTTTGTTACTTTTTATAACATTCATACTGATACAACTTCTGAAGACTGGAAGGACCTCATAGACAGGCTCCCTTTTATTCCGGAAGAGGAAAATCCTGACGATCTTGTAGAGATGGGCGGAGATGACGAGGAGCAGAACGGAAATGGAGGCAATGAGGACCTGACCGGAGAACCTACTGTCGTCGTTGTGGACGGGACGGAAGTTGACCTCTCACTACCACCTGGAACCGGGACAGGTTTCAGTCAGAATGAAGAGTCCGAAGAGATACTACGGGAATTCGAGGATTCACCCGGCGGACCACCTGAAGCCACGCCTTCCGGGACATACTACGAAGAATTTCCGGACGGCTACGAAAGCGTTATAAGATCATACTTCGAGCAGCTGGCTGAAGAATAGATCAAATACTGTAAATTAAAGGATCATTTAAATTACTAACAAAAAGGAGAGAACAAATGGCTAGTGACCTGAATTCAAGGGATCTTAATCAAACATACAAAGTTGCGGGAGATATGTTTGCTACTCTTTTCAAAGAGATTGGAAAGGTAGTTGTCGGCCAGAACAATACGGTGGAACAGATAATCATTGCAATATTATGTAACGGACACGCACTGGTAGAAAGTAACCCCGGACTGGGCAAGACCCTTACAATATCCACCATATCCAAGTCAATGGACCTGAACTTCAGCAGGATACAGTGTACACCTGACCTCATGCCAGCGGATATCACCGGAACGAATATCATTGAAGAGAGCGACGGACACAAGCATTTCAAGTTCGAGCCAGGTCCCGTCTTTGCAAACATTGTACTTGCGGACGAGATCAACCGTGCATCACCGAAGACCCAGTCCGCATTGCTTGAGGCTATGCAGGAAAAACAGATAACAGTAGGTAACGACACGTTTTTACTTGAGCAGCCATTCTTTATCCTTGCTACTCAGAACCC
This sequence comes from Methanolobus halotolerans, assembly GCF_004745425.1. Classification (GTDB taxonomy): domain Archaea; phylum Halobacteriota; class Methanosarcinia; order Methanosarcinales; family Methanosarcinaceae; genus Methanolobus; species Methanolobus halotolerans. The sequence continues at coordinate 119,699 of NZ_PGGK01000006.1, forward strand.
AATTGAGATGGAAGGTACTTTCCCGCTTCCCGAAGCGCAGCTTGACAGGTTCCTCCTCAAGATACTAATGGAATATCCCCGGTATGAGGATGAGATAGAGATCGTGAACCGCTACACGCGTTCTGTGATGCCCACCGTCGGTAAGGTGATAAACAAGAACACGCTGCTCGACCTTCAGAGACTTACGCGGGATATGCCTGTTGCAGATGACATCAAGAACCGTGCTATCAAAATAGTTATGAGTACACGTATAAAGAACGAGTTTATCGAGTACGGTGCATCTCCCAGGGCATCAATCGGCCTTATCCTTGCTGCAAAAGCAAGAGCACTCATCCAGGGAAGGAACTTCGTAAGCAATGATGATATCAATGCTATGGCCTACCCGATTCTGAGGCACAGGTTGATCCTTACCTTTGAATCCGAAAGGAAAGGTGTTACCACTGACCAGGTGATCAGAAATATACTTGAGAAGATCAAATGAGCTATCGGCCAGACCGGAAAACTTAATCCAAAAGGCAGGCAATGAGCGATAAAAAGCATACCATAGATGTCGATTTTTTCAGGCAGCTCGACCGCTTTACCTTCATCGTAAGGAAGAAAGTATCATCTACCTACGCAGGTAGCAGGCGCTCCCTTCACAGCGGGAAAGGACTTGATACGATCGGCTACAGGGAATATCATAAGGGGGACGAACTCAAGTCCATAGACTGGAACGCCTATGCAAGAACCGAGAAACTCTATGTGCGCCAGTTCGAGGAGGATAAATCCCTTACGACCCACATACTGCTGGATGCCAGCAACAGCATGGACTATGCAGGTGACAATACCACCAAGTTCGAATATGCTACTATGCTCGCTGCCGGTTTTGCTTACCTTGTGACAAGGGACAACGACAAGTTTGCCATCTCTACTTTTTCCGATGAAATAGACATCTCAAAGGCCAGAAGAGGTAGAAAGTACCTCCTCGAAACGATCGAACGGCTTGAAGACCTTAAACTCGGAGGAAAGACCGGCATAGATAATGCCACCGCGCAGTATGGAAAAGCCGTTAATTCGAGGTCACTTATCATTATCATCTCTGACTTCCTTGAAGACTTAGAGGCAATTGAGTCTGCAATCTATCGATTCTCTTATCATGATCTGATACTCGTGCAGGTACTTGACCCCACGGAACGGGACCTGACGGTCCACGGCCACAGCAAACTGGTCGACCTTGAAACAGAAGTTAATCTGGATACATATGTGAGTGACTCTTTTAAGGAAGAATACCAGGAACAGCTGGACACACACATCAACAGGATAAGTGACGTATGCAACAAGGTCGGGGCCGAATTTTACATATTCACAACCGATGTGCCCATCTTTGACGCATTCCTGCATACTATCGCCAGGAGGAAATAAGATTGCCCTTTGAGACCCCACTCGCCCTGGTAGCTCTTGCAAGTGTTATCCTCCTGGTAATACTCTACCTGCTGCGCCCGAAGCCACTAAGGGTGATGGTACCCTCCCTCATGTTCCTGATGAAGATACAGGAAGAGAAAAAACGCTTCTACACATCCATCACAAAACTCATTAAGGACCCGCTGTTCCTTATTCAGTTGTTGGTGTTGATATTGCTTGCACTGGCAGCTGCAGCACCTTTTATCGAGACCCAGGAGCCACTGAGCGGAGAGCATACTGTCATAATTATAGATTCATCCGCAAGCATGCAGACCGAGGACCGCTTCGATGATGCGATCTCAAAGGCCGGGGACTACGTAAGCAAGACCAACAGCATCATACTTGCCCAGAACATCCCTGTTACCATGCTTGAGAGCGGAGGTTCGGATGCAGCCTACCAGACACTCGATTCACTGGAGCCAAAGGCAACTGTTGCGGATATCTCAGCCGCCGTTTCGGCCGGAATGAGAATGCTCTCTGATGAAGGTGGCAGGATAGTAGTCATATCTGACTTTGCACACTGGGACGGAGATGACCCTGTCAATGCGAAAACCCTCGCACAGTCATATGGTCTTAATGTCGAGTATGTCATTGTTGGCAGGAGCACCGGGAATACAGGGATAATCCAGGGAGAGGTAGAGGCAGTCGACGGGACCTATACCTACACCGGTGTTGTAAAGAATTACAGGAACAGCAGGGAACTGGTGGAATTGGAGATCAGGAACGGGGAAACAGTCACCACCCAGAGTTTCAGTGTCCGGGGACGGTCCACACAGCAGTTCCGTGTGACAGATATTGGAAGAGGCATTACCGAAGTTACGATCAAAGGTTCTGACAGCCTCATGGCGGATAATACCGCTTATATATCCATACCCAGGGTATCCGCAAAGGAAATGCTTGTGGTATCGGATGTAGAGAAACTTCCTTCCCTCACTGCCCTGTCACTTATGCCCAATGTCAGGACGGGCCTGGTAGAAGGAGTGCCTGCTGACCTTTCAAAGTACAGTGTGGTTGTGATCGCAAACAAGGAAAGAGCACTCACGTCAGATGAGCTGGGAACGCTGAGAGGTTTCATTAATGGCGGTGGCGAGGCGGTCTTTATTGCAAGCGATGCCCTGTCAGGAGAAAATGCCGGAACCGATCTGCAGGCACTGCTACCTGTCAGAACCGGCGGAATGGTCGATACTGAAAGAGGAGCTACGCTTGAGGTCATACAGGATACAAGGTTAAGTGAAGATATCAAGTTCGCCGAGGTTGCGGTCTATAAATATCTCAACGCGACTGAAAGAAGAGGTGCCACCACGCTGGTAAGCACGACCGAAGGAGTACCGGTGCTTACCTACGGGACTATAAGTGATGGTACAGTTGTTTACATGGGTTTAAATGATGCATTTGCAGAAGATGCCTGGAACAATTTCCATAATCTTCCGGAGTATCCTGTTTTCTGGTTCAAGCTTGCGGGCTGGCTTGGAGGCACCGGAAGCATTTCGGACTACAACTTAAAGACCGGTGCGATCTCCGCACTTGCACAGGTGCAGGATATTGAGACGCCCGGCGGGATAGATACAGTGAACAGAGTACACTATAACGAAGTCGGAGTCTACACCGTGGCAGGCAAACAGGTAGCTGTCAATCTCTACAACGACAGGGAGTCCGACACAACTCTTGAAGGGTACGAACTTATCGAGCGCTCAGAAGCAAAGGGCGAACCCGGTATCGTGCGTGCGGACACCTATACAGCAAAAAATTACCTGGACACATACATGATAATCATAGTTCTTCTGCTCGTCCTGCTTGAACTGTATATAATCAGAAAGCGTGGTGAGCTCTAATGGCAAGCATAAACCTGGAAGATCCCGAGATGCTCTGGCTGATCATACCGACACTCATAGGCGGCATCTACCTCTTGAAGAAGGCCAGGAATAAGAGCCTGATAATATCAAGGATCATAGTTGTCATCCTGCTTGTGGCCGCACTGGCGTCCCCCTATACTTTGAGTGCAAGGGTGGACTCGGATGAGAATCCCGATATCGTCCTGATATCCGACGAAACTGCCAGCATGAAGCTGTTCAATGACGAGACTGCAACCAACCTCTACGAACATCTGACCGCCACCACCCCCACCACCCTGGTCCAGCTCACTGGAGAAAAGACCGCCCTCGGGGATGCCATAATGCAGTATTCGAGGGGAGATAACCAGATAGTCCTGGTAACCGACGGAAACAACAATCAGGGAGCTGAGCTTGAGGAAGCCCTGCAGTTTGCAGAGGATACGGGAACAACCGTCTACTATGTAGAACCGGAACTGGAAAAAAATGACCTGAACGTGCAGATCCAGGGAGATAAGACAGTCATCGTGGGCAACGAAAACCAGTTTGATATCCTGGTCACTCAGGCAGGCGATGAGAGTATCAGTTATAGTTATGAAATATACAGTGATGGAGAACTCATCAGGAGCGGTAATGCCGTACAGAACGGACGCCAGAGATCAGTACCAGTAAGCAGGGTGAAATTCTCAACATTGGGGGAACACACACTGAGAGCCGTTATCACTCCTTCAGGTTCTGACAGTGACCCCATCAACAACGAGTTCTATAAGAGTGTTTATGCCATCCCGAAACCAAAGATACAGGCTATAGGTCTTGAAAGAAACTCTCCACTTGCTTATAATCTCTATAAGCTCTACGATGTCTCGACAACGGATGATTTTTCAGACCTCGATAGTACAAAGGCCATTGTTATAGACAATGTACATTCGAACTCCTTCTCCGGGACCGATGTAGAGGAACTAAAGGAATACCTCCGTGACGGACGTGGTATCGTGGTTGTTGGAGGGGAGCGCTCCTTCAACTTTGGAGGGTATCTTGATTCAGAAATCGAGCAGCTACTACCTGTAATCTCTGAACCTACCAACTGGAAAGGAGGGCGAAATGTCGTACTGATGCTTGATATCTCCGAGAGTACTGCAAATCACGGTACACTCGGAGATATTCTGGGGAACGCCATATATATCTTGGAAAATGAGAACCTCCGGGATGCATATGTAGGTGTTATAGCGTTTGGCAGCGAAGGCTTAGATGTTTCGAATGGCCTTGTCTATCTTGGAAGTACCTCCAATATGGATTATCTTAGAAATAATATAGAGACCCTGACGCCAACACCTACAAGCCAGACATCGCTCAACGAGGGCCTTCTGATAGCAGAAGAATGGCTGCAGACCGAGACCGGTGAACTTGATATCATCATCATATCAGACGGCGGGATAGAGAGATCATATGACGAGAGCCTTGCGATTGCAGACGAGATACATGGGAATGGTGTGAACATGTACTACACACATATCCGGTCCAGCGCCCCCTCACAGCTTGACGATTCAGGTGTTCACTATGCAGAAAAGCTGATGAATGAGATTGGAGGGACCTACTTCCACATAGACCAAGGAGAAAGGGCAAATATTATATTTGACGAACTACCAGAACCCACTGACAAGGATAACGACACCCAGTTGAGTTCCTATCCGCTCATAGAACTTAACCCCAAACACTTTATCACAAGCAATGTCGAGCTTGAAGGAAATATCACCGGGTTCAACGATGTCACCCCTAAGGCAGGCGCTGACAGACTGGTCATCACCAGCACCGGCAAGCCCGTGCTCACAACCTGGAGATACGGTCTTGGAAGGGTCGCTGCCCTTACAGCCGATAATGGACAGGGCGGAGAGGCCAGCTGGGCAACTTCTCTGTATTCCGGGAACAATTCTAAGATAATATCTTCCACCATGAACTGGGCAATCGGCAACCCCAGAGAGGAAACGGGTGCGGTAGTTGAAGCTCCTGACGGTTGGTACGGGACGCCTGTAGAGGTCGAGCTTACCATGTACGACGAGGGGCTCCCCATCCTGAAACTTGACGGTGAGGACGTACCAATTTCGCTTACAGGAAACAATGTCTATGAGGCTGCTGTGAGTCCGGACAGCATAGGCATGCATGACCTGTCAGGTTATCCCATTGCAGTAAACTATGCAATTGAATACCGTGATGTGGGTCTCAATGAAGACTTCCCGCGCCTGATCAAGCAGTATGGTGGAAAGATATACACAGAGGATAATGCACACTCCCTCCTGCTTTCGGATGCAAGGGAGAATTCCCATAAAGTGGTACGTGAGACCGTAAGCCAGAAGTTATACTTCCTGCTGGCAGCCCTTATCATCTTCCTTGGAGAGGTTATCCTCAGGAGAATTAAGGAGATACGGGAAATGAAAAAGATGCAGAGTCAGACACAGGCCTGATCTTTGCCTTTTTCATTTGCACTTACTCTGCGAGCGTATCTAAACTGTATTGCTAAGTTGCATGTGCTTTTTTTGCAGGGCCCGCATGACTCTTTTTTTAGCACTTATCTTTTTCATCCGGTCAAGTCTGTCAAATTCCCCAAACTGGCTTTTGACTGAGTCGTGCTCCAGCAAAACAGAAACATCCCCAATTAGTTTCTTATATAGCAGATCCAGACCTTTCTGTGTTATACCTTTGCAGTTCTCGTCCAGAATGCCTTTTTGTATCATCTGCTTACAATGATAGTCAAAATAATCATTATTGTGTCCAAGGTACGCCAGCACATTTTTCTCGGATCCATAAACAAGATAGAACATAAACAGGATCCTCATCTGCCTGTCCTCAGCATTATTCAGTATACCATAGAGTGCAAGTACAACAGAACTATCACGGGATAAGAAAAAAATAGTTGCTCCGTCATATGTATGCATCAACATTCCAAGGCCCGTGCCTTGTATTCTTTTGATCTCTGCAATCCTGATATGTCTTATATTCAGATAGTTCCACAAGTCTTCTGTTGTGACCAAGCCGCTCAGTGCGGAATTTCCATGTTTCCACATGATCTTGTTCGCTACCGGACTTGCTGAATGCTCTTCCGTACAAACCCAGTTCCTTGATAACTCATCGAACTTCGTATCTATATCAGAGCCGATCTTAACTCTGCCACTGCCCCTCACCTTTTCCACAATGTCCCTGCCCGAAGGCGTGAGTGAAGCGTACTCATCCACCATATCCTTCTTTTTGAGATTGTTGAAGGTATTCTTAAGCAGGGTCTTATCATTATTGAAAAGAGGAAGGAGGATGTCCTCTTTGTTCATATCAGCAGCAAAGAGGCATAAAAGACGTAGCTCTTCCGGCCGGAGTTTGCCAGCCACCGGATTGGCACTCAAACCCAGCAGGCTCATAAGCAGATGTTTTAAAGTGGATACATCCTCTTTTTTGCCTGCAAGTACTAAAGAAAAAAGAACATTTCCATTGCCAATTGTCGCTTTTTGCCTGTAGTCAATTACAAGGAAAGAGCCATGCTTTGTATAACTCTGTATTTTGTTTGCGACAGCATGTGACAGTGGCCTGTCTACAAATTCAATTTGCTTGAGAGAGATCAGATCTGTTTTAGAGGCAGTATGAATTTCTATATTTTCATCCGTTAAGCGAACTTTCCATGCATCCCATTTTGAGGAATCGATATAGTACATTGTGGAAATATGCGGAATAGCAGATATACCGTAAAAGTCCATTTCACCATAGAACATAGTTTTTCCTGTTGTAAAAATTGAAATTATTGTTTGCTATCCATCAAGCAATATAGCAAATATGAGTAATCATAACTCCTGCAACTATGCAATTTGATATGTTTTAATAATATATATCCATACTTATCTAAATTAAAGACAATCAGATTGCTGACAGTAAGGTAAATATAGTATTCTGAAAAACCAGTTATCAGACATAATCGGAGTTCAATTATGCACGTGTCTGTAATCGGAGGAGCAACTGATAGTGGTAAGACTACCATCATACTCAAGCTTTCAAAATATCTGAATGATAAGGGAAAGCGCCTGGGAGTTATCATCCAGGAGAACGGTCAGATGAATTACGACGAGAGGAAATTAAAAGGTCTTGGAATCGAGGCAAAGGAGATCGACAGCGTTTGTATTCCCTGTTCCCTTGATACAGATATAAGAAACAACCTGATGAGCCTTAAAAAAGGATCCGATCCTGATATAGTCTTCATTGAAGCGGAAGAGACTGTGATACCGCATAAGATCAGAAAAGATATCGAAAGAATGGGACTTCAGGATATAGAATTCCTCCCGGTGGTCGTAGTGGTGAATGCAGAGGATTTTGAAACCGAAGCGGACCAGCTTACCGAATATGCCCGCAAGCAGCTTGAAGGTGCGGAGATCATCTGTATAAATAAAACCGATATTGCTGACCAGGCCATTGTCAGCAGGATAGAAGAACTTGCAAGGCAGATGAACCAGAAAGCACGTATACTCCGGGTAGCGGCCATCGAGAGTATTGAGGAATTGCAAAGCCTGTTAACCTGAGGCATTTCCGGACAACCGGATACGGCGCCCGGACAGTCCAGAAGAAAATTTCTTTTTCTGTTATGATATCTATGTTGATTGATGTGTTAAAAACGGGAGTTTATCACGCTTTTATTACCATTGGTTATTTATTCACAATTGTTATATGCAAATATTTATATGCTTGTTGGCACTACTATACAATACGATCACTCAACAAGGATCATTATACGGTCTGCAAAAACCACAGACCGATGAAAATAAAGAGGAAACAACATGGACGAGAAACAGTACGGACCCAACACTCTTGCCCTCCATGCAGGGCAGACCCCGGACCCTGTAACAGGTTCCAGGGCAGTACCGATCTATCAGACCGCATCCTACACTTTCAGGGATTCGGAGCACGCTGCTAACCTTTTCGGGCTGAAGGAGTTCGGTAATATTTACACCAGGCTTATGAACCCTACAACCGACGTCCTGGAAAAGAGAGTTGCTGCTGTTGAAGGTGGCACCGGGGCATTGGCTGTTTCGTCCGGTATGTCTGCAATAACCCTTGCGACCCTTGGGGTTACCAGACTGGGCGATGAGATCGTTTCCGCAGACAATCTTTATGGTGGGACTTACCAGTTGTTTAAAAATACGTTTTCGGATCTCGGGCGTAAAGTAATGTTCGTTGACTCTACAAGACCTGAAGAGTTCAGGAAAGCTATCAATGAGAAGACAAAGGCCATTTATACGGAGATCATAGGCAACCCCAAGCTGGACGTACCCGATCTGAAGGAACTTGCAGATATAGCACATGAAGCAGGTATCCCGCTGATAGTTGACAACACGGTGGGCATTGGTATCACACGGCCTATTGACCATGGTGCTGATATCGTAGTGCTCTCGGCCACCAAGTTCCTTGGGGGTCACGGCACATCAATTGGCGGTCTTATAGTGGACTCCGGAAACTTCAATTGGGACAACGGCAAGTTCCCGCAGTACACCGAACCAGACCCGGGATATCACGGGCTTAAGTACTGGGAGAGCTTCGGGAATTTACCCGGGGTAGGAAATATCGCTTTCATAATCAAGATGAGAGTTCACCTGCTACGCGACCTTGGACCCGCAATGAGCCCCTTTAATGCTTTTCTCTTCCTGCAGGGGCTTGAGACACTGCCCATGAGAGTTGAAAGACACAGCAAGAACGCACTTGATGTTGCAAGGTTCTTAAGTCTCCATCCACTTGTGAAATGGGTGAATTACCCTGGACTGGAGGATCATCCAAGTCACGAACTTGCCGGCAGGTATCTTAACGGCAAATACGGGGCTATTCTGGGATTCGGCATAAAAGGAGGGATTGAAGCAGGCAGAAAATTCATAAACAACGTCAAACTGCTCTCTCATCTTGCGAACATAGGTGATGCAAAGACACTTGTAATCCATCCTGCATCCACGACCCATCAACAGTTAACGGCTGAGGAAAGGAAATCTACCGGTGTTACGGATGATTTTATCAGGATGTCGGTGGGACTTGAAGATGTCGAGGACATAATAGCAGATATCGACCAGGCATTGAAGGGGTCCCAATGAAGCATGAATCGGTCGGTACGGTCGAAACTCATTATTATCACTTCCCTTCAGAATTGCATCTAGACAGTGGAAAACTGCTAAAAGAAGTGACTCTGGCTTATGAGACCTATGGCAACCTGAACAATGAAAAGAGCAATGCTATTCTGGTCTGCCACGCACTCACGGGCGACGCACATGCTGCAGGGTGGCACCAGGGAGACAGGAAACCCGGGTGGTGGGACTCAATGATCGGACCCGGAAAAGCACTGGATACCGACAAGTATTTTGTGATCTGTTCCAACATACTTGGCGGATGTAAGGGTTCCACGGGCCCGTCCTCTGTAAACCCGGACAGCGGAAAGCCATATGGCCTTGATTTCCCGGTGATGACCATAGGAGACATTGTCAGGGCCCAGAAGGACTTAGTGAACCATCTGGGAATCGGAAAACTATTTGCAGTCATCGGTGGTTCCATGGGCGGAGTGCAGGTGCTCCAATGGGCTGTGTCCTACCCGGGATCCGTAGCAAATGCAATTGCCATTGCAACAACAGCCCGTTCTTCCCCACAGCAGATAGCCTTCAATGAGGTTGCCAGGATAGCCATCGTATCCGACCCTGAATGGAAAAAAGGGAACTACTACTTCGGGAATCCTCCTGTCCACGGCCTTGCCCTTGCGAGGATGATAGGACACATCACTTACCTTAGCGATGATTCCATGCAAGAGAAGTTCAGTAGAAGACTTCAAAACAAGCAGAATTACGATTTCAGTATGGATATGGATTTCGAAGTCGAGAGCTACCTCCACTACCAGGGACAATCGTTCACCAGAAGATTTGATGCCAATTCTTATCTATATATCACCAAGGCGCTGGATTATTTTGACATCTCGAAGAACGGTTCTCTGAAGGAAGGCCTGAAGGATGTTCAAACCAAGTTCCTGGTCATTGCTGTCAGTTCAGACTGGTTGTACCCGCCCTACCAGTCCAGGGAGATAGTAGCCGCACTGAGTGCCAATGGGAAAGAAGCAACATACAGAGAGATCGAGTCTAATTACGGCCACGATGCGTTCCTTCTTGAATCCGGGCACCTGAACTACCTTATAAGCAATTTCCTGTCGGATGTTGTTGTTGCCGATATTATGAAGAGTGAGATCGTCTCGATAAAAAAAGGGCTGAGCATTGAGGAAACAGCTCGTGTGATGTACAGGGAAGGAATTACTCATCTGCCTGTGGTTTCCGAAGGCAATATACTGGCAGGCATAGTTACCTCATGGGACATATCCAAGGCCGTGGCACTGAAATACAAATCACTTGACAGGATAATGACAACTGATGTCATAACCGCAAGCCCTGATGAAAGCATCGAGAGTGCTGCAAAGAAAATGGAAAAGCATAACATTTCCGCACTTCCCGTCATCGACGGTAATATGAAAATACTGGGAATTATCGGAAGCGATGAGATTAACAGGCTCATTGGAGGGTATGCATGAGCCTGTTGAAAATTTAAATGGCTTATAATTTGCAGTACTTCTCTTTTTGGCAATTGTAGGCAGTACTTGAAACCATTTATATATACTGCCGCTTTAATACAGTACTGTTGTAAAACAGAGGTGTCATATGATCGACTTTGCCTGCAAGGAATTTGAAATCGAAGCTGTTATAAAATGTGGCCTGAACCTTACAAAAGCCGATCTGCAGGTACTTAAGCATTTCCTGCAGTTCGGACAGAACTGGCTCAATACCGAGCATATTGCCGAGGAGCTGGGACTTAATCTTTCAACGGTTCAGAGAAGCGTGAAGAAACTATATGAACGCAATATACTCATTCGCTCCCAGAATAATATGGACGGCGGTGGATATTTTTTCGTCTATAAGGTACGCAGCAAGAAGGAGATCCGCGAGCTTATAATGCAGGTAGTCAACAGCTGGGTTAAGCGTGTGGACAGCGAACTGCAGGCATGGGCTGAAGAAACAAGAACAAACGATGACATCATAATCAACATTACTGACGCTTCAAAATCAAAGGTGAAATAATGCTCAAAATCACTCCTTATCTTGGCATACTTGTTATAATTGTATCAGTCGCAGGACTGTGGTTCCCACTGCTGGGATATTTCCTGCTTGTGGTCTTTGCCACGCTCATGATAACCAGTATCTTCAGGGGAAGGTGGTTCTGCGGAAATCTCTGCCCCAGAGGCAGTTTCAATGACTTCTGGGTAGGTAAGATCACAAGGAACAAAAAAATACCTGGTTTCCTAAGAAGTCTCTGGATAAGGATTCCCCTCTTTGCAATGATGATGGTATTCATGGGATACAGGCTGCTCTCAACAGAGGGTGTCATAAACCAGATCGGCATGGTCTTTGTTATAATGTGTATCATGACAACTTCCATTGCGCTAGTAGCCGGAATAACAGTAAGTCCCCGTACGTGGTGTACTTTCTGTCCAATGGGAACAGTACAGAACCTTATCGGTGGCAGCAAATACCAGCTTCATATGGATGACTCCAAATGTGTCAGCTGTAAAAAGTGTGACAGATCATGCCCAATGCAGCTTGATGTTCATACCAACGAGCATAAACCAGACTGCATTAAGTGCGGAAGATGCATAACCACGTGCCCAACAAATGCACTGGCATTCAAGCCCTGAGAATTCACTGGCTCATACATTTTCTTTCTATATACCTATATAAACTATTTTTCTTTTCTTTTCTTTTCTTTTTCCATATCAACGGTCTTTTTTAAACCTTCATCCTGAAAGAGATTGACACCCCCATTTTAATAAAATTTTTAAATGATAACAGCATCTTATTTTCAGAGTAGTTATTAGAGGGAAGCATGAAAAGAGCATTTGGTATCTTCTTATTACTGTTAATCATCCTGACTGCATTATGTAGTCCGGCTACCGCTTTAACCACACGGGCCGGGGACCTGGTGATTATAGATGGTGTTATAGAGGACGACCTCTATGTAGCCGGTAACAATATAATCATCACAGGGACCGTTATGGGAGATGTAATAGCCGCCGGCGGGAGGGTGGAATTCAGGGGCAACATCACACAGGACCTTACAGTAATGGCCGGAGATATTATCATTACGGGAAGTGTCGGGGATGACATCAGAGTTGCAGCTGGAACACTGGATATGCAAGGCGAAGTAAGGGATGATCTGATCATAGCATCCGGAGATGCACTTGTTGCCAGCAGGTCAACGATAGGAGGGGAGCTTTCATTCAGATCAGGACATATGCAGATGCTTGGAAGTGTTGCCGGAGATGCAATGGGTTCTGGTGGTGAGATTACAGTAGGCGGACAGATAGATGGACATGCTGACCTGGAAGCAGGAGAACTAACGATCCTGCCTGCTGCAGGCATCGGAGGTAATCTCAGGTATATGAGCCCGGAGAGAGCCACAATTCCTGAGGGAACAGTTGGCGGAGATGTAGAATTCATACAAGGTGTAGAGGGGGATGCAGACGAAGGTATCGGAGTATTCTCTGTCATCTGGTGGCTCTTCCAGTATGTCGTGCTCACGATAATCGGTCTTGTGGTTATAGCAATCTGGCCAAAGAAAATGAATGCTCTGGCAGAAAGAACAAGGACCTCGCCTGTAAAGGCATTCCTGACAGGTTTAGGATTGATGCTTGGCGCATGGATACTTGCGGCGCTGCTACTGATCACGCTGGTAGGTATACCCATAGGTGTGCTCATAATCTTACTGATATTGGCTGTACTTTACTTTGCCAGAGTGATAACAGGCCTGTGGATCGGCAAATATATATTTGCAAAGATAGGACATGAATCAAAACACTGGCATGAACTGGTACTTGGTGTGCTCATCCTGCTCTTGTTGAGTGACCTGCCTTTAGTCGGATGGCTTGTGTATCTGGTCGCAACCTTCATACCTCTTGGGAATTACTACTATGGAACGAAGAATACACTTTAAATTTAAATACTAAACTGCATATCAGTGTATTTAGAAAAAATATGTAATTTACATTATCCCTTTTTTAGGGAGGTCTATTTCTTAATGCAAAAAATATGCACTGACATCGAAATCAATGCTCCTGCCGAACAGGTATGGCACATACTGACTGATTTTGAAAACTTTGAAAACTGGAACCCTTTCATGCTTATTAAAAAAGGAAAACTTGAGACAGGCTCTCAACTGGAGGTTACACTACATCCTCCGGGTTCCAAACCCATGTCATTCAAGCCAACAGTTCTGAAGGTCGACCCTGTCCGGGAGTTTCGGTGGATAGGAAGCATTTGGATAAAAGGCATCTTTGACGGCGAGCATGCCTTCAGGATAGAAGAACTGGACAACAGCAGAACGCGTCTTGTCCAGTGCGAGAGGTTTCGTGGAATACTTGCCCCGCTGATAATGCACATTATGGGGGAGAATATTGAAGCGGGTTTTGAGGAAATGAATCTTTCACTGAAGAATGTCAGTGAAAATGCGGCAAAGATTCATATATAGTGTGCCCTTGGCCTGATGACACGGTTATCTGCGTACTGCTCAAAGCAGTGAGCCGTCCAGCCGGACACCCTACCTATAGCAAACACGGAAGTTGCAAGTTCTGGCGGTATACGGAGATACTTGTATATCACAGCCGAATAGAAATCCACATTCGGATATATGGGCCTCCCCCGCACATCCAGGAACTCACGGTACATGACATGTTCCAGACTTTCGGCTACTTCATACCATGTAGGATCGCCATTTTCCTTTGCTACCCTTTTTGCCATATCCTTGAATATCCTTGACCGGGGATCATATGTTCTGTAAACCCTGTGCCCAAAGCCCATTATCTTCTCCTTCCGGGAGAGTTTGTACAGGACATAATTATTGGCATTCTCCGGAACAGCAACCTCATCCAGCATTTCCATTACACCCCTTCTGGCACCCCCGTGAAGAGGCCCCTTCAAGGTGCATAGGCCCGTTATTATGGCTGAATACACATCTGCCAGGGTGGAAGCTGCAATCCTCAAAGCAAATGTTGACGGATTTAGTTCATGCTCAGCACTGAGAATAAAATCTTTTTCGATAGCCTCAGCCTCTATCGCTGAAGGTGCCTCTCCCCTTAACATGTACAGGAAATTAGCTCCGTGCGACAGAGTTTCGTCGGGCTGGAACGGAAAGTCACCACTTTTGCACCTGTAAAGTGCGGCAATCATGGTAGGTAATTTCGCTATCAGGCGAACTGCCTTATTCTTATTTGCATCCAGTGAGTTATTATCATTCTCATGATCCATATGAGCAGTACAGGAGATAGCGGTCCTCAGAGAATCAAGTGCTTCGGTACCGTAGTTACATACCCTCATTATATCTATCATCTCTCCATTGATACGGCGTTCGCTCTTCAATCTGTTTGAATATGCAGCCAGTTCCTGCTCACCCGGAAGTATTCCGTTTATCAGTAAATAAGAAATAGTCTCATAAGACATCTCTGCCAAGTGCTCAATATCGATTCCCCTGTACTTTAAAATACCCTGCATACCATCGATAAAGGATATGCTCGTATCCAAAGCTACAATGCCTTCAAGTCCCTTTTTTGTTTCTTGCAAGTAAGAGCCCCCAGCAAAGAAATGCATTTTTTTGGTAAAATATCCTCAATTTAATATTTGCTTTGCTGTATATAAAGATTGCTTAAGCATTATATAAGAAAGCAAACAACATTTGAGATTAGAGTAGAACAGTGGACAGAATATTATTGCGATATAAACAAGGAGAAAGGGGAAATCACTCCCCTTTGATCTTGTCTCTGAGGAACTTATGGAGGATGCCGCCGTTCCTGTAATATTCGATCTCAATATCTGAGTTCAAACATATAATGACATTGAACTGCTTTGTCTTCCCTTCAGAATCCGCAGCAACTACAGAAAGTTCACCATTGGGTTGCAGAGATTCAATTCCTCTGATATCGAATGTCTCCCTACCTGTGAGATCAAGACTCTGCACATTCTCACCGTCCGGGAACTTAAGTGGCAGTACACCCATTCCTACCAGGTTGCTACGATGGATCCTTTCAAATGACTCAGCAATGACCGCTTTTACACCGAGGAGCTGGGTCCCTTTTGCAGCCCAGTCACGGGAACTACCCGTACCATATTCCTTTCCAGCAAGAATGATCAGAGGAATGTTGTTCTCAACATATTTCATTGCCGCAGGATAGATGTGCATCTCTTCTCCGGTAGGCACGTAGACTGTCCATGAACCTTCTTTCCCGGGGACTAGTTTGTTTTTCAGACGGACATTCCCGAATGTTCCCCTCATCATAACCTCATGATTGCCACGCCTGGAGCCATATGAATTGAAGCTCTTCTCATCAACACCCTTTGAGATCAGGTACTGGCCGGCAGGATAGTCCGTGCGTATGGAACCTGCAGGTGAGATATGATCGGTAGTGATACTGTCGCCAACAAGGGCAAGCACATATGCATTTTCTATGTTTTTCATGTCTTCTGTTCCCATGGGGAAATCTTTGAAGAATGGCGGCTCCTGTATGTAGGTTGAATCAGCATCCCAGTCATAGAGAAGCCCCGAGGGAGCATCAAGCTCTCGCCAGAGTTCTGTCCCTTCAAATACATTAGAATACTCTTTTTCAAACATTTCAGGCCTGACGAACTCCTGCGTATACCTCTCGATATCTTCTTTTCCGGGCCATATATCATTAAGGTATACAGGCTGCCCATTTGGATCACAGGCTATTGGCTCTGTTTTCAGATCAATGTCAACTGTGCCTGCAAGGGCGTAGGCTACCACAAGCATGGGAGATGCCAGATAGTTCGCCTTTACAAGAGAATTAATCCTGCCTTCGAAGTTCCTGTTACCGCTGAGTACGGCAGCCACTGTCAGGTCCTTGTTCTCTATCTCCCTGGAAACAACTTCATTGAGGGGGCCACTGTTACCGATACATGTCATACAGCCATAACCCACCAGATGGAAGCCAAGTGCTTCAAGATAGGGCATGAGATCCGCTTCCTCAAGGTAATCTGTGATTACACGGGAACCCGGTGCAAGGCTCGTCTTGACGAAAGGTTTGACCTTAAGGCCTCTTTCAACCGCATTCTTTGCAAGCAGTCCTGCACCCATCATGAGGGTAGGACTGGAAGTATTAGTACAGGATGTAATAGATGCTATCACCACTGACCCATGGGTCACTTTTACTATATCATCGGCACATTTGGCCTTGACGATCCCGAAAATGTGAGGATGCGTCGCTTCAGCAACGTTGTAACCGCCTTCCTCAAGCCACCTGCTGTAGTCCGAATCCGTGCCATTCAGTACTCTACGGCTCTTTGCCTCGAAGACTTCCTTCATTGTCTGATGGAATACCCTGGACATATCCTGGATCGGAATGCGGTCCTGGGGTCTCTTCGGTCCTGCAAGACATGCATCTACAGTACTCATATCGAGCTCCAGTGTTGAACTGAACTGAGGCTCTGGAGCACCCTCTTCCATGAACAGGCCCTGTTGCTTGCAGTACTCACGGACAAGATCAATGTGCTCCTGTTTTCGGCCGGTCATCGCCATATAATCAAGAGTGATCTCATCCACCGGACAGAATCCCATGGTAGCACCGTACTCCGGTGCCATGTTCGCAAGCACTGCCCTATCAGCCAGATTCAACGTCTTGTAGCCGGGACCGAAGAACTCCACGAACTTGCTCACAACACCATGCTCCCTGAGCATCTGGACAACAGTCAGTACAAGGTCGGTTGAGCTTACGCCTTCCCTCAATTCCCCTGTCAGTCTGAATCCGACAACTTCCGGTACCGGCATGTAATAAGGCTGTCCAAGCATAACCGCTTCAGCTTCGATACCACCTACTCCCCAGCCCAGCACACCGAGACCGTTTATCATGGTGGTGTGGGAATCCGTCCCAACGAGGGTATCGGGATAAGCAAGCAGCTCTGAGTCCTTTTCTACAAGATGTACAAGGGGTGCCAGGTATTCGAGGTTTACCTGGTGAATGATACCGCTTGCCGGCGGGACCACTCTCATGTTATCAAAGGCCTTCTGAGCCCAGTGGAGAACCTCATAACGTTCCTGATTCCTGTGGAACTCATACTTTTCGTTGCAGTTACGTGCATAGGATGTGCCATAATAATCGACCTGTACCGAATGGTCAATGACAAGATCGGCGGGTATCACCGGATTGATCTTTGCAGGATCGCCTCCCAGTCTCTGCATTGCTGACCTGATCGCAGCGATATCGACAACTGCAGGAACGCCCGTAAAGTCCTGAAGTATAACCCTTGAAGGTATAAACGGAATATCAGATGAAGGAACAGAATCCGGACTCCAGCCAGCCAGGTTCTTTACATCATCCTCAGTGACAAGTTTACCATCTATATTCCTTAACAGGTCTTCCAGTAAGACCCTGATGGAATACGGCAGGGCTGATAACTTGACAAGGCCAAGCTCTTCAAGTTTCTTTAACCGGTAAATAGTTACCTTTTTACCATCCATTTCAAAAATCTGTTTAGCCCCGAAGGGGTCATGACCAAGACTGCCTTTCATTATTGTCACCCATAATAATTACATATCGTTAAAGTGAATTAATATTTAAACGTATTTTGCTCAGGATACGATTAAAATCCGATCAGTTTGCATTTTAAGCAAGCAGGCCAGCCGGAAGAGATTTACGGCTGGCAGGAGCTTTAACAAACCTGTTGCATGTATTTGTTTATTTATTTTCAGATGAGGACCGAGTAAATTCTATTCAGATATATAACTTTGCTCTGTCGGCTCTGTAGAAATCCTCATTTGGATCAAACAAACAACCTTGGCAGACCTGTCAAGGTTGTTTACTATTAGCTTTATTTTAATCTCTTTTACCTGATTCCAGTGCTTCCTGGCCTTTATTTCCTCACCATATTTCCTTTTGAGGACTGAAAACATAGTTTCAACCAGGTTTCTGTTATGGTAGAGTTCCTCATCAAACTCTTTTATCATTTTTCTACGATAATATCCTTTTATCCTTTTTCTCTTCCTCTGCCTTAAAGGAATAATGGCTATTGCTTGTAATTGTTCTCTTGTTAGTGAATGTATAGCTTCTGAATCGTATCCTTTATCCATGACATAGTAGTTTGATCTTCGAGTTTTATGACATTGCTTTAACAACGTTTTTGCATGTTTTGCATCATGATTTGGTTTACCTGATATCTTAAAACCAGTAACTATTAACTTATTAGTATCAACAGAAATACTTACTTTCATGAATGATCTGCGTTTCTTCTTTGTCCTGAGTGAATAGTAGTAACTACAATAACCACTGGTAAATCCACTTGAATCAATAGCAGTAACTTCTATTCTTTCTCCATGTGAGTAGAACAGATCAAGTGTTTGCTTTAATAATCCATTGAAGTAAACAGATTTAATTCTTCTAACGAACTTATGAAGTGTAGTATAATGTGGAACTTGCTTTAATCCAATTCTTGACTTAACTGGATCCATCAATTGAACAAGTTCAACAACACTCCTGTAATCGGTCTTCAGATACTCTTTCAATAAAACCAATGTCAATAGCTGATGTTGTGTATATTTTCTTTTGGAATACTTACAACTGTATATCTCCAAATGTGAGTTTCCTGATGCAGCTAGCGCTGCATCAACAAACTTTAAGTACTTATTAGACTGCCATCAAATCGAAGATTTAATGGGAGTTCCAGATATTTGATCTGGAACAAAACACTAATCATCCCCTTTGTGTTTTTCGTTAGCAAGTTAACACTTTGGGTTTTTATCCTTTTTAAGCTATTATGCGTAAAATGGAGTAGAAAATAGGTTTTCTACAGAGCCATATTTTGAGAATTACTGATTATGCATTAAGAGCCACAATGGATATTCGATAAGTGGGGCGAGCGACCCTATGCATACAACATCGAATAAATATTTTTTGTATAAGCCTGAATGTATTTTGATTTAAGAAATGATTAAATATTTTGTTAACTAACGATAATCTAATGCAGTCATAATCTCAGCCAGACTTCAAAATTGTAATAAGACTTCTCAGGAATAACAGCCTCGTATAAATATTACTATTAAAAATCTTATTGTGGTGATTGATATTAACAAGTTGTTGAATAGGATGTGCCATCGGTGAAAAAAACGTTGCTTGATATTATATTTGCGTCTGAGAAAAGGAAAAATACGCTTTTGCTGTTGAAAGAGGGCCCATGTGAAATGGATACTCTCCTTAAATCTCTGAATACAACAAGAACAGCTTTACTTCCTCAGATAAGAATTCTGGAAGATTATTACCTGATTGATCAGCTGGGCAATTCTTATGAATTGACAGAGATCGGGGAATTAGTAACTAATGAAATGATTCCTTTACTGGACATAATAGAAGTTTTTGATAACAAAGTCGATTACCTGGGAACTCATAACCTTGATTTCATTCCGCCTCACTTGGTTAAAAAAATAAGCAAGCTTAGAAAATGTAAGGAAGTGAATCTTCCTCTTCCGGAATCTTATCAGCTTAATCAGGAGACCGTCAAAACGACCTTCATGTCTGAATCCTTTTTTGTAGTTACTTCATTCTTCCATCCAAATTACCCGTATATTTTCCCTGAAATGGTTCAGGAGGATGTAAAGCTGCATATAATTGTCTCTGAATACGTGCTTGACATAATGCGGACCCAGTACCACGAGATATTTGTTGGACTTATAAGAAATGGTTCTCTTGATCTATATGCCTACCCTGAAGAAATGGGCTTCCAGGTTATCGCATTTAATGACTATCGCCTGCTGCTGCGCCTGTTGACCAACGATGGTGAAATAGACATAAACCATATGCTCTGTTCCAGTTCTGATGCACTTGAGTGGGGAAGAGAGCTGTTTGAACATTATAAATATGTTTCAACACCAATAACGGAGGATATTTTTTAATAATCTTTGTGTTCATTGGATATCAGGTGGCTTGTTCCGCTTATATTTTGCGGTATGCAACGCAAACCAGGATCAATCGTTGAAGATTGATGTGGATGTTCCTTAAAAATCCTCGATATTCAGTGATTGGTCATGATCATAATTTTTTGTAATTCTTTTTGTCTGATACATTCATCGACTACGTGAACATGAGAGGATCAGACTCACATACTTACAGAGCTACTATCCTCTTGACAATGCATGAGATAGCGGCCGGAATCTATGCCCTGAATATCGAGTATGAGTTTATTATAAGCCTGTCAATATTGCTACTGATCCTAGGTGCAATAAAGATCATGGCTGTCAATTATTCTCCTGACGACAATGACTTTATTCTATCAACTGGTTCGAGTAAATGAATTTATCAAGAATGGTTTTTGAATCAAAGGGAGACATCCTATCAAGAAAAATCTATAAACTTTGTCTCTCAACTATGAACGATGGACAGATTCATCAAACTTCTTGCAGAATCAAGGCACTGTGTCTTTCTTAGCGGTGCCGGTATTTCCACACTTTCAGGAATACCTGATTTCAGGGGAAATAATGGTATTTACAGGAAGTTTGACGCTGACAGGATATTCGATATAGATTATTTCCACGCCGATCCAGGCTACTTCTATTCCCATTCAAAGGATCTCATCTATAATGTCGATGAAAAAGAACCGAATATAATTCATTACGTACTTGCAAGACTCGAAAGGATGGGCTTTGTAAAGTCGGTGATTACACAGAATATCGATCTTCTTCACCAAAAAGCCGGCTCGAAGAATGTTATTGAGATACATGGTTCTCCTAAAGAGAATACCTGCCTGTCCTGCGGAAAGACGTTTTCCTATGAGCAAACTGCAAGTATTGTCAGGGCTGACCGGGTTCCAGAATGTGATGAATGCAGTGGTCTTATAAAACCAAATATAACCTTTTTCGGGGAAATGCTCGACCGGGAAGCTATCATGAAAGCAGTAGATGAAAGTTCCCGCGCGGACCTTTTCGTAGTCACAGGTTCTTCATTGATGGTTCACCCGGCTGCATCTCTTCCCCTATATTCTATCAGGAACAGGGGCAGGCTTGTGATAGTGAACAACAGGCCAACTCCCCTTGATCAATATGCAAATTTGAGGTATGATGACCTGGAAGTTTTCTTTGAATATCTTGAATCTAATTTCAATGATACAAAATAACTTTTAGGCTTTTTTATCTTCATCCGGGAGGCGATGCCAATGATTTCTGAATAGTTTCTTCCAGTGAGTACAGTTTATTGATGCGAGGGTCTCTGATCATCTGGTTGTTCTCTGAGTTTTTGCCTACATTGGGAAGGCTGTTCAGTTCCTCATCTGTCCACATCCTTTTTTAATATAGGTCAGATTTCTGATTTACATATCAATTTATTTTTAGACCTATATAAAACTTATTTTCTAACCTAAGTGAATCAGGTGAAGAATAAACGAAGACATTCCTTTAAAACAGGTTTTATTAAAATTAAATAGGTTTTTCCGGAAAGTCATTTAAAATTGGATGGTTCTCTGTTTAAAATAGGTATGAACCATCACGTTATATTTATTCCGGATACTCAAAGGTGATCTCTAGTACGCCATTCCTGCATGTGGACTCCGCTGTTGCCGGGTCTACTTTCGTTGGCAACCTCACGATCTTTGATTGACCTACTCCATCAACGATCATATTGATCTCCACTTGTATGTCAGAAGCAAAGTACTCGATACAGTCTTCATCTGCCCCCAGGTCCGCGATCAAATGTACTTTGTCACCAGTTTGCTGAACTTCAATGAAAGGATCTTGTTTCAGGATGTAGAAGTTACCTTCTTTCTCCTCTTCATCATGCTGTTTCACAGACTTCCTCCCCTCAAAACCAAAGATAGTCGGATTCTTCCCAGGTTGATTGATTATAGTGAAACCATGAACCACGGACTTATTACTTTCGTTGATGGTATCGTTGAACATGTCCAGTATGTGTTCAATCAGCTGGTCAATCGTTTCAATCTTTTTCTCATTGGACTCATCGTCATTTTCATGACGTCTTTTATCGTCCATTGTTTCATCTCCATTGATATTTGCGTTTTCTTCATTTATATGACTATGGTTATAGCCGAATTTCGTTCTATGCTATACGAACAAGTCATATATAATATTATGCGTCTGCAAAACGAAGTTACTTCAAGGAGAAGCCGAACAATTATTTATCTTTGTAATAACCTCTAAAGAACTATATCCTGAATTTATTGTAGAACGAGGAAATATCATGGTATCAAAAGAACTACCATTTACGGAAGAAAAGATCAAAGAGATAATAGCCAAGCACCCAACTCCATTTCACATATATGACAGGAAGAACATCCTGGAAAATTCAAGGAAACTGAAGGAAGCCTTTAGCATAGTTAATGGTTTCAGGGAATATTTTGCGGTAAAAGCTCTGCCGAATCCTTACATCATGAAGATACTCAAAAAAGAGGGCTTCGGAGCAGACTGCAGCTCCATGGCAGAGTTAGTGCTTGCAGAAAAGACAGGCATTGTCGGTAAGGATATAATGTTCAGTTCTAATGACACACCGGCCGAGGAATTCATCAAGGCAAAAGAACTTGGTGCTATCATAAACCTGGATGATATCAGTCATATCGAATATCTTGAAAAGACTGCAGGCCTGCCTGAAATTGTCTGCTGCCGATATAATCCCGGATCCCTGAAAAAGGGCAACACCCTAATTGGCAATCCTGAGGAGGCAAAGTATGGTTTTACAAGGGAGCAGTTATTCGAAGGTTACAAACTGATGAAGGAAAAAGGTGTTAAAAAGTTCGGACTCCATACAATGGTTGCATCTAATGAACTTGAACCCGACTATTTTGTTGAGACCGCCAGGATACTCTTCGAGCTGGCAGCTGACCTTTCAAAGGAACTTGGTATTGAGTTCGAGTTCGTGAACCTTGGAGGCGGCATCGGAATCCCATACAGGCCGGATCAAGAACCAGTATCCTATGAAAAGATAGCAGAGGGTGTCAGGGAAGCATATGATGAAAATATCACGGCTAATAGTCTGTACCCACTTAAGGTATATCTGGAATGTGGCAGAGTTATAACAGGGCCATATGGCTATCTTGTTACTACTGTGAGGCATCTCAAGCATATCTACAAGGATTATGTGGGCACGGATGCAAGCATGGCCAATCTGATGAGACCAGGCATATATGGAGCCTACCACCATATAACGGTGCTTGGTAAAGAAAACGAAGAACCTACTCATCTTTATGATGTTACCGGCTCTCTCTGTGAGAATAATGATAAGTTCGCCATTGACCGGCTACTTCCAAAAGTCGAAAGAGGTGACATTCTTGTGATCCATGACACCGGTGCCCATGGTCATGCAATGGGGTTCAACTATAATGGAAAGCTCCGCTCAGCAGAAATATTGCTTAATGAAGATAAGAGTTTCATGGAGATAAGAAGAGCTGAAACACTGGAAGATTACTTTGCCACATTGGATTTCGATAACCTGGATAAAGTTTAAACAAGTGTTTCCAGGTACTGATAACATGAAGGATAACCTCTAATTATCCTTCATCCCACATTCACTTTTGACAACAGGTTCGCTTTATACTGTTCCTACTTTTAGAAAATTATATTATTTACAATCAGGTTTCATAAATTACTTATATCTGGTCATTATCCAACTACACTATTATTTTAAATTCTGAATTAAAACGAGTGATTCAATGACCAGAAAGACAATAACGATATTGATCGTTCTAGCAATTTTGCTTTCTCTGTCGTCTATGACGGCAAGTGCAAAAACAAATGAAAACGAAAAGGTGCCGGTCCTTATCACATTTAAAGGAACGACAGATGCAGATCTCGTTAAAGCTCACGGAGGGAATGTGAAGTATGAGTATACAATTATCCCCTCAATAGCTGCAGAGCTTCCTCAGAAGGCAATTGAAGCCCTGTCAAAAAATCCGAACATAGGTATTATTGAGCCGGATCTCCAGGGTCAGATTCTTGAAGACGAGATTCCCTGGGGCATAAGCAGGATTAACGCAGATAGTGCACAGACGATTGGTTTCAATGGCAGCGGTACCACTATTGGAGTAGTGGATTCAGGTATTGACTACAACCATGCCGATCTCGCTGCTAACTACCTGGGTGGTTACGACTTTGTGAACAATGATGCAGATCCGATGGACGACAATGGCCATGGCACCCATGTTGCAGGGACAATTGCAGCTGCAGATAATGGTTTCGGTGTAGTTGGAGCTGCTCCGGGTGCAGGGCTCTATGCCCTGAAAGCAGTCGATGAGACTGGCTATTGCTCTTACAGTGATATAATTGCCGCTATCAACTGGGCTGTTGACAATGACGTAGATGTCATCACAATGAGCCTTGGTGGTACTGGTTATTCATCAACGTTGAAAAACGCATGTGATCATGCCTATGCTAACGGAATTGTTATCGTAGCTGCTGCAGGCAATTATAATAGTGAGGTAATCTACCCGGCAGCGTATGACTCCGTGATCGCGGTTTCAGCAACTGATTATTATGACAATAAGGCTTCATGGTCATGCTATGGTCCTGAGATAGAACTTGCAGCTCCGGGTGTCAGTATAAAATCCACACTCCTTGGTGGCTCATATGGTTCAAAGAGCGGTACGAGTATGGCAGCACCACATGTTACAGGTGCAGTATCCCTGTTGCTGTGTACCGATGTAGCAGGTACGGTCTATGATACCGACAGCGATGGGAAATGGGATCCTGCAGAGATCCGCTCAAGACTTCATTCCACCGCTACAGACCTAGGTACTACGGGAAAGGATGATTATTATGGTTATGGACTCGTGAACGCTTTTGCAGCAGTGGATGGTCTTAGTCTTGCGGATCCGGAAGAGAATGCTCCTGAAGAACCTTTGGCAGATCCTGAAGAAGACGATTCCACAACCTCTCCTGAAACACCTGAGTTTTCTGAGCCTTCCATGGTAATGTACGTAAGCAGTCTTGAAGTTACTACGGACCTCATCGTAAGGGGCAGGAAGAACTATTTCGTGTGGGGTGAAGCAGAGATGAGGATTGTTGACATTAATGGAAACAATGTTGAAGGAGCAACTGTAACAGGAGATTGGAGCGGACTTGTATCAAAGACCGTTTCGGGAGTTACAGACGCTAACGGCATGGTTGTCATCAGTTCCGATCACCTGAAGAATCCAGAAGGTGAGTTCATTTTTACTGTAACCGATGTTTCACTTGATGGATATGAATACGATTCATCTGAGAACCTGTGTTCAACAGATAGTGCAGAATACTGAGGATTGAAGTTATCCGTATTCCGGATTCCTTCTTTCTTTTTCCAGAAACTTTGATACATTCATTTTTACAGTGCATTTTTTATGCCTTTTACTTATTATCTCTATAAGAGTATTCATGAAGATCAAGACCGTAAAGCGGATAGAGCTGATAAATATAACCGATCATGTTCATGACCATGTAAAAAAGAGTGGCGTGCAGCAGGGTATATGTGCTGTCAGTACCAGGCACACGACAACCGCTATAATAGTAAATGAGAATGAGAAAGGGCTCCGTGCGGATATTCTCGCATTGCTCGACAGGCTTGTTCCTGAAAATGCCGGTTATGCACATGACAGGATAGATGAGAATGCACATGCCCATCTGAGATCCGTCCTGCTTGGCAGCAGTGAGACCTTACATGTCGATAACAGTAAACTTGTGCTTGGTACGTGGCAGAGTATCTTTCTAGCTGAGCTAGACGGGCCAAGAACAAGGACTGTTGACATTACAGTGATCAGTAGGTAATATTATGATCAGTGACCTTTCCGGCCCAGTTAAAATTCATAAAAAAATGCCCTGCCTAGTCAGCAGGCGCATAGTAGCATCTTTTAGGAGAGCAGACGGTACCTGCATCTTTCAGATATTTTATTATCTTGCTAACTTCTTTGCTTTCCACACCGGTCATCTTTGCAATATCACCTGGCCGGAGTGGTTTTCCTGCACTTTTTAGTGCTTCGAGGACCTTATCTTCATTTTCCATAGTTTTTACCTCCTTATTTTAATTCAGAATGCCTTTCTGATCACTTCTGCAAGCTCACCGATATTATCTGTATTGGGGTGAGTTTCAACAATTGTATGCATTGATCCTCCATTATCGTTTTCCCTTCGCGGGATGATATGGACATGTACATGAGGCACGCTTTGGCCGGCCACTTCCCCGTTATTGATCCCTATGTTCAAACCCGGGACATTCAGTGTTCTTTCCACGACCTTCGCAACCTTGTTCACGGCTTTAAAAAGAGATGCGGAATCTGTTTCTTCCATGTTAGTATAACGTGGAATATGCTCTTTCGGAAGAATTATGGTATGGCCTTCTGAACAGGGGTAAATATCCAGAAAAGCATACACAAACTCATCTTCGTATATTTTATGTGAAGGAATCTCGCCGGAAATTATCTTACAGAACAGACAATCCATCATATCACCTGTATCAAGTTGGAAATTCGAATATTTAGTTATTGCTGTTGACCCGGAACTTTTCTGCTGCGTTCTCAGGGCAGGTTCACTGGAAATGGCTATAAGGATATGGTCTTATATCATACATACATAACTTTAACCGATACTATGATAATCGACAACAAGGGGGCATTAGCATTAGGTTTGTTGATTACAGGAATCCTGTTGTTATCAGCCCCGGCTCTGGCAGTCAATGGAAACACTACGAACGAAACAAATGAAACAAACAACAATCTTTATGAAGAGCTGAACCAAAGTGTTGTCCGATACAACGACGGAATTTCCGATGTTCCTCAGTTGGTCATAACTGTTGCCGGAAATGAGGTCATTCTAATTGATATCGACATGGAGGATGGCAGCAATCTGATGATAGAGGCGGTAACAAATAATGGTATGATCACCTCGTTCGATGAGGTTTCTTCAGCAGGAGAAGTTGAACCCACAATGGTCATAGAGACCGATGAAGAAACAGCAAGAACGATAATTGATTCAGATACACCCCTGAGGACATCTATGAATGCTATCGATCAGGGTGACGCAGATGTAGATGTAAGCGGATTCATTAAAAATGCAGCTCTGAGAGCTCTAAGAGTGCTGTATTAAATTATATGATCTCTTACCATTTTAATTTTTTTATGAATCGCTTACGACTGGTCTTCCTGTTCTTCAAGCTCTTCTTTATATCTTTCTATCCTGTTATCATTCAGCAGATTTTCAATCTTGATCACATTTACATGGTCAAGTTTGTCAACAGGGTCTTTGGTATGTACAACAACGTTGTCATCTTCAATATAAAAATATAATATCTTCCCATTGAAAGGTACTCCATCCCTTATTCTCCATATCTTGTCAAGTTGCTGGATGAGAACTTTTTCTATCTTCTTGCTTATCTTAGTATATTCTTCCAGTTCTTGTTCCATCAGGAATAATCCCATATGCAGATTCCTCTTTTCAGTTCATACTTTTGTTTGCTATATACTTAAACACATGCGCCCTTATACAAACAAAGTTATTTAGATTATGAATATGATTTTATCCTTTCTAAGGAGGATGACAATGAAACTTTTTCGTATTGACAGGAAAATACTGCTGTCTGTTATGACTGTGTTGGTACTTTTTGGTGCAATTATTTTCACTTTTACGGATTTTGGAGTAGCCTCAAGTGAGAATACAGCCAATTCTAATATCGGCGCTTACTCTGCAGGTAACAGGACAGATTCTGTGCCTGAAAGTATTTATCTCTTTGTCGAAAGGAACCGGATACATGATGAAATGTTAAGCAGAAAGGTAAGCGCAGAGCTTGAATCAGGAGGATATGATGTGCTGGTATCCTCTGACCTGCAGGCAGAGTATCCTGATCAGGCTTTGTTCGTGTCAGTAACCGACGGAGACCTATTCTATACCCCGGTTCACGCTCAATCGGAGATTGATTTGATGTTTGTCTATTCATCCACCGGAAGTTCCGAGTATTTTGAAAAGTTCAGGAGCACCGACGATACTGTCCCGGTAATATTCACATCCGATGGTTCGCATAGATACCAGTTGCTTATGCATGGCTTAATTGAGTTGCGTGACACCACACAGGGTTTGTTCTCAGGCAGGTACTATGAGAGACACATTGCCGATACTATTGCAGAAGAGGTGGCCAGGGATGTGCAGTCACATCTTTAACGAACGAAACCGGTCATTTTCCGGCCGGGAGGTCATAATGATCAATACCGATGCAGAGGGCATTGTGGTCGACAGGCCGAACAGATTCCTTTGCATTGTGAATATCACAAAACCGGTAACTATGGAATCTGAAATGGTACATGTGCATGACCCGGGCAGGCTTGAAGATATACTTTATCCTGGAAACCGCGTGCTGCTTAAAAGGGCAGCTGAAGGAAAGAGAAAGACCAAGTGGGATCTGATTGCAGGAGATATCATGGGTGAATGGGTACTTGTGAACTCATCCTGGCATCGAAAGATATCCGAGTGGGTGATACAAAATAAGATCATCCCTTTTCTGAATGGCATTGACACTGTTATTCCTGAAAAGAAATTTGGTGACAGCAGACTTGATTTTCTCCTTATGGAAAAAGAAAAGAGTATCTGGGTAGAAGTAAAAGGCTGCACACTTGCCCGGGGCAGTGTAGCATTATTTCCTGATGCACCTACCATCCGCGGGAGAAGGCACCTTGAAGAGCTGATCAAAGCAAGAAATGAAGGGCATGAAGCTGTGGTGCTGATACTTGTGTTCAGGCAGGAAGCCGAATCCTTCTCTGCGAATAAGGTAATTGACCCTGATTTTGCATTAACATTCAGCAAGGCCATCGACGCAGGTGTTAAGGTCTTCCCGCTTTGTTTCTCCTATGAAGAGAACACAATTCACTTCCGATCATTGCTGCCCGTGTTTCAAAAAAGCTGATACTTCTATCAATTTTTATCCTTTTTACTTTTGTCGTTATCTTTATCATTTACAGTTGAATCCTGACACCATGCATCGATCTCCAGGTCATCGGCGCTTTTTGAATCATCTATTTCCGTGGGTGCCTCACACCAGTTCTTTATCTCATTTTCCAGGGAAGGAATTTCCAGGTCTTCCTGCTTTCCGTCCTTTTTCTGCTTTTTAGTCTCCATTTGTTATCCCTCCGCTTAAATACGTATAGATAGTTGAATCGTTGAGTATTTCATTCGATAACCCTGGCTGTCCTTATCTCTACAAGCTGACCCCACATGTGTATGCTCATAAGCTCATCCCTGGGGTATGCAGTGAAGTTGATATCAAGGCCATCCACTCTGAACTTGTCATCAAGGTTCACAGGGTCGTAGCGAATACCGTTTTTATCGGTGATTCCGTAGAAACCACCTTCAAGTTCTATGTAGTTTACAGTACCATTTGCTTTTATCAGTTTTTCTTCGGGTATCACATTTACAGTTAACTCAAATTGAGTCTCGTTTCCTGTTGTTACTTCCCACGAGCGCTTGTAGGTCGCTGAAATGTTCTGTTCTTCATTCTCTATGATCTCAAAGACCCATTTATGAGTTCCCCCGGCTCCCACCAGTTGATTACCCTCTATTTCCTCTTCATAGAATTCATCTACCATTGAAAGACCAGGACTTGCAGTAAGGTTCCATGTATAGCCTGTCGTGGGATTCTCTTTCAACATGACTATGATTGTGTCTCCCCTGATGACATTCACAATTTCTCCACTGTCATTTTCTGTAAACATCACAGTTATAGGTTCAATCCCGTTTTCCGTGTTCACAGGTACTTTCTCTCCGTAAGCAGCATCCTCATCGATGACATCCGGCTTCTCTCCTTCTTTCCACTGATCGTCTGCATCTGATATCTGAGCAACGTCGTTCACCCCGCTCTCTGTTTCCATACAGCCTGGCACCAATACGGATAATACGACTACAAGGAGTAAAAAAACCAACCTCTTCTCTTTCATCAACCATTCCTCCTTACTTTAAAAAGGACTTATGGATATTTATGTCTTGTTTCGATTACAATTTATCGGACCAGGTCTTCCGCAAATCACATAAATGAATACAGCCAGTGATTTATATTATTGTTGACAAAGATTTGCAGGGGTATCTCCAAGATATGGGCATGAGTGAAGAAAATCCGGAAAAACAAGAGAAAGCGATGGAACATATGGAACATGAGGATCATAAAGGCCACGAGGACCACCACACTCACATGCTGGCGGATTTCAAGAGAAGATTTATCATCTCAATGGTCCTGACAGTCCCGGTCCTGCTCCTGTCCCCTGCCATACAGAGTTTGTCCGGACTGGAGATTCCGATTCCGGGCTCGAATTACATCCTGTTCTTACTCTCTGCTGCAGTCTATTTCTATGGAGGTTATCCTTTTCTCAAAGGTTTCCTCGATGAAATGAAGAACAAGTCACCGGGGATGATGACGCTGATAGCTGTTGCCATAAGCGTTGCATTCCTGTATAGTTCTGCAGTGGTTTTCGGGCTTGCCGGCAAGATGTTCTTCTGGGAGCTTGTCACACTGATTGATATCATGCTTCTGGGACATTGGCTTGAGATGCGCTCGGTCATGGGAGCCTCGAAGGCACTGGAAGAGCTGGTTAAGATAATGCCTTCTGAGGCTCATCTTCTTAAAGGTGAAGAAGTAACTGATGTCCGTGTGGATGAATTGAAAACAGGTGACAGGGTGCTGGTGAAACCCGGTGAGAAAATGCCGGTTGATGGTACTGTTATCAAAGGGGAAACAAGTGTCAATGAAGCTATGCTGACTGGTGAATCTCTCCCTGTTCCAAAAAGTGAAGGTGAAGAGGTTATCGGTGGTTCTATCAACGGAGAAGGTTCTGTTCAGATAGAAGTCCGGAAAACAGGAAAGGACACCTACCTGAATCAGGTAATCGAACTAGTCAGCAGTGCACAGGAAAGTAAATCCAGGACGCAGGACCTTGCAGACAGAGCAGCCCTGGTGCTCACTATAATAGCTTTGAGTGTTGGTGTGCTGACACTCGGGTCCTGGCTATATTTTGGAAGTGAATTCGTTTTTGCCCTGGAGAGGGCTGTTACGGTTATGGTTATAACCTGCCCCCATGCCCTTGGCTTGGCAATCCCGCTTGTGGTTGCTGTTTCCACATCTCTGGCTGCCAACTCCGGTTTGCTAATCAGGGACCGGCAGGCCTTTGAGAGGGCACGCAATGTCCAGGCCATAGTGTTCGACAAGACAGGGACACTGACACAGGGGAAATTCGGAGTCACCGACATAGTACCGCTTGCAGATGCAGATAAAAATGAGGTACTGGGTCTTGCAGCTTCACTTGAATCTAACTCTGCACACCCGCTTGCCATTGGTATAATCAATACTGCAAAGGAAATGGGCCTTGATATCAAAAGCCCGGAGGAATTCAGTTCAATGCCGGGAAAAGGAATAGAGGGTCTTGTTGAGGGCAGAAGATTGAAAGTTATTAGTCCCGGTCATCTTCGTGAGATCGGGGTCAATGTCACAAATGATGATGTCATGAAGATAGAAGAGCAGGGCAGAACTGTTGTGTTCCTTCTTGAGGACAATAGACCTGTGGGAGCTCTAGGGCTTGCGGATATAGTAAGGAAAGAGTCAAAGGAAGCGATTGCAAGCCTTAAGTCTGCAGATATCAAGTGTATGATGCTCACAGGAGATAATGAGTTCGTAGCGCGCCAGGTATCAGAGGAACTAGGACTGGATGAATATTTCGCCGGGGTCCTGCCACACCAGAAGGCTGAGAAAATAAAGTATGTACAGCAGGAATATGTGGTAGCTATGGTGGGTGACGGGGTAAACGATGCCCCTGCACTGGTTCAGGCAGATGTTGGGATAGCTATTGGCGCGGGCACGGATGTAGCAGTTGAAAGTGCCGATGTCGTCCTGGTAAAGAACGACCCGCGAAATGTAGCTGATGTTATCATGCTTTCCAGGAACACATATTCGAAGATGTTCCAGAACCTTCTCTGGGCCACTGGCTATAACGCATTTGCAATTCCTCTTGCAGCAGGTGTACTTTTCAGTTATGGCATTTTACTATCCCCCGCTGCCGGAGCATTGTTGATGAGCCTGAGTACAGTAATCGTCGCTATCAACGCAAAGACACTCAAAATGCAGTGAGTCCGGTCAGATAGTGGCTTAAGCGATTCTGTGGTAGTCAAAAACTATATTTAAGATTAAGAGCAACATTAATGCCGGAATAAGTTCAATATAAACTCGGGGGAGATTAAAGGATGTTTATGGGTTTAATGCAAGGATGGTTAATAGGAAAACTGATGAAGTTGCCTTTGTGGCTACTTATTATAATTGGTGCTTTCTTCATATATAAGAAGTTCATTTCAGGATCTGACAGTATGGGCGAAATGCAGTAATGATGGTTAAATCACAGTTCCTTTCAGCCTAAAGGCAGTGTAAAAGCGGGCCTTATATTGCCAGAATATGCGTGATACCAGTTTGCCACTCTATATAGTGTTTGCAATAGTGCTGGTATCTGTCACTTTTTTCAGGGATCAATACACAGGCTACCTGTTAGTGACAGTCCTCCCCGGCTCAATGTACATGGGGGAGGCTGTGTTGTCTGTCATAAAGGATTCAGACTTCATCGAAGTCAATACTTATTTTTCCTACCTGCTTTGCCAGGGTCTTTGAGATCATTCCCGTCTCCAGCCTGCATACATGCAAAACCCCAGATGGGACAATACATCCCGGAGTGCAGTGTATTTCTTTTGCTCTGTCCATCACAAAATTGTCTTTGATATCCATGGTTTCCATCATTGGGATTACCATATGTGACATCTTCTTTATCTTCTCACATGGTGTTTCAATATCCACAATAATGTTCTTGCCATCAAGCTTTCCGGTTATCTTGTGGTTGAAACCACAGATAGCTGAGTTTACACTGATCGTTGTTGTCATCTAAATCCTCTCTTTATTCATCATTGAATTCAATACTAATCCTTTCTGATTGCTTTGCCAGTGTTTTTGAAAGCATACCCAATTCCATTTTACAAACGTGCAGCACTCCGGCAGGAACAATGCATGTCGCACAACAGGTATCTTTTGCCTGGTCCATTACATAATTCTCTTTTATGTTCATCGTTTGCTTCTTCGGAATCTCCATATGTGCGATGGTGGCGATTTTCTTGCATTCTGTATTGATATCGGTTATGACATTCTTTCCTTCAAGTTTTCCGGTAATCTTATGCTTAAAACCGCATATAGCTGAATTTACTGTTACTTCTGATGGCATATTATGTTCTCTCTCTCTGAATTTTTCTTTTTTCCGGGAGTGTTTTTGATATTATAGATTCATTTAATGCCAGTACTTTTAAAAGTTTGCGTCTAACTCAAAATAAACCTGTTTTTCAGCAGTTCTGTCTAAGATCACCAGATAAAAAGGAGTGTGTTATGTCATACATTTAAAGCTATGTATTATTCCGGATCTTCGTCGCCGGCACAGGAGTAACATACATTGTCTTCAAGAATCTCTTTCCAGTCACCGATCACATCGTGGGTCCAGCAGTTATCGATACCTGCTGCCTCCCTCATTATCAGGGCAAGGATAAAAGAAAGTTCCTTTACAGTGGTACCAGCTTCAAGTGCTCCCTTAAAGTGATCTCTTAAAGTGCTTGAGAACACATGGTTTGGACCTGGCCTTGATAGAAAGTGCAAAGCAGATAAATTGATACGTCTTTTCGTCGATTGTTCTGGTATCGGCATAGAGTTTGTCGATCTCATCTAGCTTTCCGATAAATTCAGGGAAGGACTTTATCATAAAATAAATCTGGTTGAAACAATGTTCTCAGCCCTCAAAAGGAAATATGGTGAAAAATAAAGGCCTGGGAGCACTGGAATTGGTGGAAGGATCTATGAACTTATTGGCATTGGTCAGAAAATTAAATATAAAGGCCCTCAGTTTTTAGCTGAGGGTAATCCACATTTCTCCTGCAACTCTTCTGCTAATCAACGCTTTCCTATGAAATATGCGGTAGTAATGCCAGTCAGAATTGCAAACAGTCTAAATCCAGGTGTTTGGGTCGGTTCGGACTCTTCGGAAGGTGAAACGAGCCTATAGACCCTCCCTGTCTCTCCGGTCGGCCCGGAGTTCTCCGTGGTCAGGATGTAGAGTTCACGGTCCGCATCCTGCCCGATTGAAAGGATATAGGCACCAACCGTCTGGTTGGAGGCTACCTCGAGTTCCGTAAAATCCCACGTTTGTTCGGTGATGTTCTCTTCTGGGGGGTGTTGCTATAAAGATGATGCCATTACCATCAGCACCCGCCCGATTCCATTCGGCGAAAACGTAGCGCCCCTCGAATTCCGGAATATCACTGCCGCGATAAACGTATCCGCCGACAACAACCTCTCCGAGGCCATCGGGCTGTTTCGCATTTGAATACTCTATGATCAGGTCGATCAAGGGTTCACCCTGAAGGCCGACTTCGGGCACCTCTTCAGGAGAATTGTTCGGGTTCTCTGGGTCAAAGGCGTGACTTCCCTCTTTAAGGTTTCAGCCATAGTTGCCACCTGCTTCGATGATGTTGACCGACTCCCAGCAATTTTGTCCGGCATCGGAGGCAGATGCACTTTATTGCATATTGTTGTGTTTTTTTGCTCATTATTTATAATGTCTCATGTGATCGAAATGTAGAAGTTTTGATAAGTATCTAATAAATGGGTTTAAATAGCATTTTTCCTATTTTGTATGGGGGTTCATATGAGTAGAATAAACAGTATTTTAATTATGCTGCTAGTGGCTATTACCACTTTAGCTCTGGCAGGAGTTGCATCGGCAGAAGATACATCGCAGAATTCAAACGGAGTAAGTATAGACTGTGTGGAGACCTGTAAATGGACAGGCTCTGAGAAAGTCAAACTGGTAGCCGGCCAGCATATAGACGCAGGCTATGTTAATGCTAAGGTTGTAGAGGACTATCTCTATGTGACATACAAGACTACAGATGGATGGAAATTGCATGACACCCATCTCTATGTCGGTACCGAAGAGCCAAATAAGCATGCACCTGGACAGTTCCCATATAAGAGTGGCAAACTCTCAGAAGTGACAAGCTACACTTATAAGATACCATTATCAGACATCGTATCTGATTGTGAGAAGGGAGATAAAGAAATCGTTTATCTGGCTGCACACGCTGATGTCAAGAAGTCTGGCGCCGGAAGTGAGACTGCTTGGGGTGAAGGCGACCTTATCCGTGAAAAGGGACCATGGGCAATGTATTTCGATATGAAACTGAAGTGCATCTGTTAAACCACCGGTTCCCAAGTAAACCATAGTCAAATATCAAAATTCGGGGCCCTGCTCCGAACCATTATTTTATAAACGTTCTTACTGTATGCGAGAACTGTATAATCTGCATAAGACTCTAATTTTCGGCACAGTTGAACCGGGCAGAGATAGCAGTATAGGCCTGTCTTGTAGCTCTTCTGAAGCAGGCACCCATGAACCCGACCACAAGTAGAGATCTTTTTCTTAGCGGGGGGTCAACCGTGGGTAAAGCTCAGCGATGTGCTCTTCCAATTGTGCCAGTTCCGCATTATTAAGCGGCATACAGTACCTGCGAACCCGGTCAGCTACCCATTATCGACCCCTTCCTGCAATTGCTTCGGAACTTTCATATTTTGCGTTATGAACGTTACGCAGTCCCTCACAAAAAATCTCTGTTCTTTTTTATGAAACGTGTTCACGACAGCCGCCTTGCTCTGACCCAGCTTCAGGTAAAAGATATCAAAGTCGATTAATTTACTTTGTATAGTCTCTGCTCATCGAAAAGCATTGAAATAATTCTCAGCATCGCTATTTATATTTTAGAGGATCTTTATAAGCCCACAGGGGCCTGCCTGTGGTATATACATCCCCAGTAAAACTTACAATTCCATACCTCAACAATTCTACAGAGCCCATAAGTATTTATTTTTGTATCCCTATAGTTCAGGGGCAATTATATTTTGTCGTAAATAAATATATAGTAATTGTATATGATATTGTTTTATCTCAAATACAATAGTAAAAAGGATCGTGAGTACCTTGTTTCGTAGAAAAGATATCAATAAGCAGAGGATAATCTCTTCTGAAAGAGCAGCCGAGCTTCTGGAAAACGGATGGCACAGGGCAGACCTGCATGTGCATACCTGTTGCTCCTATGATGTACCTCCTGCAAGGTCAATGCATCCTGAGAACCTTCTCTTAAAGGGCAAATCAAGAGGTATGGATTACATAACGTTTACAGACCACGATACCGTAAAAGCCTACGATCTGCTTGGATGGAAGACGAAAAACCTCGTTACCGGTGTCGAGGTATCCATCAAGGATCTGGAGAATGTAGGTCATACCATACATGTTAATGTTTTTGGATTCGACAAGCAGCAGTACAGTGAGTTCGACAGATTGGTGAAAAAAGAATCCAATATCTACAGCCTGATTGACTATCTCAAAAGCAACGATCTTCCCTACATGTATAACCACCCTTTCTGGTTCAAACTGAGTGATAAACCAAATATCCCTATAATACCTGAACTTGCCAGACATTTCCCCGTAATTGAATATAACATACAAGACCTCAAACAGAAGAACATATTCTCAATGCTACTTGCAAAATATTATGGAAAGGGGATGGCCGTTACAACAGATAGTCACACAGGTGGTATCGGAAAGGCCTACACAATAGCCGAAGGTGAAGACTTCCATGAATATTACAATAACATACGTAAAGGCCGCTCCTATATGATCATGGACGACCCCTCATGGAAACATCTGACCAGGGAGATGAACGCCTGGATAGAGCTGGTGTTCAGTATGGAAAAAGAGATACGTGAAGAGATGGGCTTTACCAGCGGAGTCGGGAAGATAGACAGACTTGTAGATATCTTCGACAGGTACGGACTTAGCCATCACCAGAAAATAAACGGTGCAATGATGAATGTCATGAAACTGATCTCCAGATCAGGACTGCCGGTGTTCATGTACATGCTATCAAAACAGCCTCAGGTTTCCAGAATAGGGAAGACGGTTAATGTTCTATCCGGAATCACTTGAATGGGAGTAAAGAACTCTTTTGATCATTACTTAAAATACTCTACACCAATTATTGAAATTAACCTTTAATTGATCTTTGATAAAAATATTTTTAATTTTAATCAACATTATTGTCGTTGCGTTTTTTGGTTTACTATTACCGGCCTGTAGGAAACCTATAAAATCACAATAAATAGACTGAAACTGGCAAATCTATCAATGATGGATAG
This sequence comes from Methanolobus halotolerans, assembly GCF_004745425.1. Taxonomy (GTDB): domain Archaea; phylum Halobacteriota; class Methanosarcinia; order Methanosarcinales; family Methanosarcinaceae; genus Methanolobus; species Methanolobus halotolerans. Next base: position 157,259 of record NZ_PGGK01000006.1, read on the forward strand.
CACCTTTACAATTATTGTTAAGTTCAATTTTCGCTAGAATGTCGATGATTCTACAGAACCTTTGTAGTCTGTTTATATGTTTACTTCTACAATTGCTCAGATTGTCCATATACTTCTCTGAAAATTGCTCCTGTTTGCTTATAATCCTCCTTTCGTGATTTCTTCATCCCAGTACTGGTTAGCTCCTGCCATAAACTCCTCATCACTGATTAATTCAGCATGAATACTTTTAATGATGGTTTCTGAAACCTGACCTTTGGTGACCATTTCCCTGCCTGCCTCTCGCAACGCATCATAAAATTTGTTTATTCTTTTTTTGACACTCTCTTCAGGCCAATCCTCTAATACTCCTCCGCAATTACGATAGATTTCCAGTATGGGATTCTGCAGCGCCATATATGTCTTAAATAAGTCAAAATTGTGTTCTCCGGGAAATCCTGCATTTGCGATCATAAAAAAACGGGGGTAGTGCATTCTTTCCTCATGATAACAGCTTCCATCTTCATTTTTATGAATATGCGGAGTTGCAGTAGGCAGAAGTCTTTCATTGAATTTCTTTAGGATTGAGGTCATGAACAAGCCATAGACAGGAGTGGCCATTCCTACATAATCCGATTCAAAAAAAAGATCTATGAAATCTGACATATCGTCATGTATCACGCATTTTCCGGGAGTTTTAGTCCAGCAACTAAAACAACCACAACAGTGATTAATATTATGCTCTGCCAGGAATATCTCTTCTGTCTGAGCACCTGCTTGTCTGGCTCCTTCCAGTAAAGGATCAACTATTCGATGGGTATTGCTTTTTCTTCCTCTGGGACTACCATTGAAAACAGTTACTTTCATATTAATTCTCCAATTTTGTTTTTGTTTAGCTGATTATTAGATGATTTGGATAAAACTGCTTTCAATGAGCTGGTTTCAAAAATATAAATACCCCTTTCATCAATAGTATTATGGGGATTTGAATGGGGTTTAAAGAACTCTCAGACGAACAGTGGAAATTTATTAAACCGTTTTTACCACCACAACCGATAACTGGTAGAAAGAGAGCTGATGACCGTAAGGTCATCAATGGTATTCTCTTTGTCCTAGCTACAGGTTGCAGATGGAGAGACCTGCCTGAACGTTATGGTTCTGGTGTTACAGCATGGAGAAGGCTGAAAA
>NZ_PGGK01000007.1 GCF_004745425.1 Methanolobus halotolerans
ATAATCACCATTTCCTCGAAATAATGGAAGATATAAAGGTTCAGACTTATGGAAGACCAAGAACAAGACCATTAGAGGTACTGGCAGATCCGGCTTATGATGATGTGAAGATAAGGCAATATCTAAGATCCAGAACAATCAAAAGTAACATACCCATCAATATCAGGAACACTAAGAACAGAAAAAGAGGAAGACCGACAAGATTTGATTCTAAATCCTACCATAGAAGAGGGGCTATTGAACGATTTTTTGGATGGCTGAAGATGAGATTCAGAAGATTAGTAATCCGATATGAAAGACTTAACGTAGTGTTTAAAGGACTGTTAGATATTGCATGTTTCATGGTGTGTTGGAAAAAGCTATGAATGGAGTTTTGAAACCAGCTCAATATATAGCTAGTTTGCATCATGGTCTGACCAGACTAAAAAAGTGCGCCATAGGCAAAACAGAAGGTACAATAATGAAAAACGAACTAAGTGTGGAGCAGCTGTCTAAAATAAATAGCAGTCTGCTTGATTTGGGCGCCGACTATGAAGCCAATATTAACATCCTGACAGCACTTTGCGGTGAACTCCTTGGTGGTAGATGTGCTCTATACAACCGACTCAATGGTGACATGCTATCTTCTGTTGGACAATGGCATACTCCTCCAGACTATGTATCAGAGGATCGACCGCAAGGGCACATCTGCTATGACGTAATCAAACGCGGAATATCTGAACCATTTATTGTGCGCAATCTGAGCGAAACGGCCTATGCTAGGACAGATCCAAATGTGGCATTATATGGTCTGCAAACCTATATCGGTCATCCTGTCAAATGTTGCGGTGAGGCTGTAGGTTCTCTTTGTGTCGTGTATCAGGATAATGTAGATATCAGTGAGAATGACAAACATATCCTTGGACTCACCGCCTCGGCCATTGGCAGAGAGGAAGAACGTAAAAATGTAGAAGAGGAACTACATAAAAGTCAGCAGCAATTATCCAATGCATTAAATATCGCAATGCTTGGCCACTGGGAACTCGATGTTATCAAGGGTATATTTACTTTTTCGGATGAGTTTTACTCCATATTCCGCACGAATGCTAAGGAAATGGGCGGTTATAGAATGCCAATCGAGGATTATGCCAGGCGTTTTGTACATCCGGATGATCGTCATATGGTCTCAGAGGAGACGCGCAAGACATTGGATGCTAAAGATCCAGATTTCAGTCGTTACATTGAACATCGCATTCTCTATGCTGACGGGAGCACAGGTTACCTGGTAGTCAGATTCTTTATAGTCAAGGACGATGATGGCAAAACCATCAAGACTTATGGTGTAAATCAAGATATCACTGAACGCAAACAGACTGCAGATAGTTTGAACGAAAGTCAAACACGATTAAAAGTGGCACTTAAAAATTCACCTGTTATATTATTTAATCAAGACCTAGAGCTTCGTTATACTTGGATTCATTATCCAAATCCATTATTTGATCCAAATAGCGTTGTAGGTAAAACCGATAATGAACTGTTGCCATCTAATGATGCCATGTGTCTGACAAATATCAAACGTGGTGTTATAGAGACAGGGGTTATGCGTCGTGAAGAAGTACGGACTACTATACATGGTCAGCCATTTTTCTATGACCTTACAGTTGAACCCTTGTTTGATTCAACAGGTGCAATTGCTGGTGTATCATGTGCTTCAATTGATGTCACTGAACGTAAGTGGGCAGAGGAAGAACTAATAAAATCTAAAGAGGCTGCAGAAGCTGCCAACGTAGCAAAATCAGAGTTTCTTGCCAACATGAGCCATGAGATCCGAACGCCCATGAATGCGATAATTGGTTTTACTGATCTACTAATGGAAACCGAGATGAGCGATGTACAACAACACTATACTCAAATTGTACAAAAAAGTGGGGGACAACTTCTTGATCTTATAGAAGATGTACTTGACATCTCTAAGATAGATGCTGGTAAACTCGAACTTGAAAAGATGGAATTTGATCTGCTGAACCTTCTCAAGGACTTTGTCGACACCATGAGCCTACGTGCGCTTAGTAAGGGGCTGGAACTATCCTACGACCTCAAAGATGATGTTCCGGCTCTGTAGAAAACCTCTTGAAATCAGCATTTATTGACTCTATTTGAAAAATGGCGTCAATATCAGCTAGTACATTTAAATTTATTGTGTATTGTTATTTGCACCGTAATTCAGAGGATTTCTACAGAGCCGATGTTCCTTTGTTACTTCAAGGAGATCCTGGCCGCTTGACCCAGATTCTTACCAATCTAACAGGTAATGCTATCAAGTTTACTTCAGAAGGAAAAGTATTGATCCATATCTCAGTTGAATCCCAGAACGATGATAATGTCCTGCTGCGTTTTTCTGTAATCGATACAGGCATTGACATTCCTGAAGAAAAGATCGACCTTATTTTTGAAAAAGTTCACCCAGGCAGACGCCTCTAACAGCCGTAGATTCGGTGGCACAGGTCTGGGACTTGCAATATCCAGGCAACTGGTCGAGATGATGGATGGAAACATGGGTGTGATCAGTAAAGTTGGAGAAGGGTCAAAATTTTGGTTCACCGTAAGGCTGGAAAAACAGTCCGAAGTAAAGCAGATAGAAAAACCTGAAAAAGAAGATTTAACTCAAACCGGCGACAATATACTAAAGATCTTACTGGTCAAGGATGACATGCTCAATCAGGAAGTAGCTCAAACCATGCTAATTAGCCTGGGATTCGAGGTTGATGCTGTTGACAATGGCATGGAAGCTATAAAGGCTCTTGAGACAGAACCATATGATCTGGTGCTTATGGACATTCAAATGCCTGAGATGAACGGGCTGGAAGCCACAAAGATTATTCAAAGTCCAGAGTCCAAAGTGCTAAACAGGGATATTCCAATAATTGCATTGACAGCATATGCGATGAAAAATGACAGAGAGAAGTTTTTTGAAGCAGGAATGGTTGATTATATTTCCAAACCTATATCATTGAAATCACTTCGTGAATTGCTGGACAAATGGAATAATATTATTCTTACAAGTAGAGAATCTACACAATATTGAGGTTCAAATTTAATCGGATTCTGATGTAACTGTATATACCTCGTTCAGGCGAACTCAACATATAGTGCTTATCATAAATAGCATCGATTTTATCAAAGTGATCTTGCATTATATGATTATAGACTCCGCCTCTTTCAGCCGTGTTCAAAGAGAAAAGATGGCTTCTCTAAGTGTAAATCATACTATATGAAAAAGAACGCTGAAGCTGATAAGCCGTTACTTTGAACACTCATGTTAGGAAAAGGTTGGAGATGTGGGAACAAATATGAAACTTGAACTAAGCAGACAATAAAAATTTTAATGTAAACAAAAATAGTAACTATCAATGGTCTGTTTTAAATAAGATTTGTACATAAGTTCTACAAAGATAGAGTTAATATTTTTTGTGAGAGGTGACTTGAGTGAAAAGACCATTACTTGATGTAATATTTGCTTCTGAAAAGAGAAAAAATGTACTCTTTCTGTTGCAAGAAGGCCCTCAGGAAATGGAGTCTCTTCTCAAGTCATTGGATACAACCAGACATTCTTTACTTCCTCAAGTAAGGATTCTGGAAGAGCATCATCTTGTTGACCATTCTCAGGATTCTTATGAGCTGACAATAACTGGTAAACTTATGATTGACAGGATGAATCCCTTAGTTGGTACCATAGATCTGTTTGATACCGATGTCGATTATTGGGGAAGTCATGACTTTGGTTTTATTCCTCCACCCCTGTTAAATTGGCTTCATGAGATCATTCCTTGTGAGGTAGTCTCAAACACATCTCCTACAGAAGTATACAATCCCAATAAAAACGTTGTTGAAAAAGCAAAGCATTCAAAACTTCAGAATTCCGTTACCACTTTTCTTTTCCCGAACTTTGCATCGATACTTGCGGACTTCAATAAAAATGGTGTTAAGATGTGTCTGATAGTTTCCGAAGAGCTCCTTTCCAAAATAAAGAATGAAATGGAAGAGGTCAAAAATCTTCTTAACAATGGACTTAATGAAGTTTTCCTGTACCCCAAAGAAATGAATTTTGCATCCTTTGGTACTAATGATTTTTGCTTTATGATGAGGACACTAACCAAAAAAGGAGATTACGATTTAAAATACTTAATGGCTTGCAACACCTCTGCGATTAAATGGGGGAATGAATTATTCGAGTATTATCTAAAGGACTCTATTCCAATAAATAAGGTTTAATCTAATCTTCTGAATGTTCAATTTTTTAACTTAAGTTTGACAGTTTTTACTCTTTGATTAAGAAAATGTCTTCTCTTTGAACCCAAATTTTCGTTTTTTTTCTCAGGAAAAGCTATTTGACAGTTCAAACAATTTCACATTAATTACTACGATTTTACCCATTTTTTGCCTTAAAATCAGCGTATTCATGGCATCAAAGTTTGCGTAGATGTACCTTTTTGTTTGATCTTCCGTGTAATCAACGGTTACTATCAAATTAATAAGCTTTTTTTGACTCTGTAGAAGACCTGTCCAAACCACTATCGAGAAAACAAATATTGATAACTCACTTTTATCCAAATATCGATGATTTCTACAGAGCCGTTTCTTAAACACTAAATATACAGGAAGCAGAAAAAATTAAATTTTTTCACGCCAGTTGCGTTTCTTGAAGTCCACAGTTACAACTCCATGCTCATCTTTAACAAGTATGTCAGTGTCTTTGTGGGATATCAGATCGTAAGGATCCTCTTCCCATGGATACCGGGATTGCACAGCAATCATTTTTTGACCCCGGATAGTTGCTTATGCGCTTTTTCTGCAGATGTGAAAATAAGTAGATGGTATCTACTATCATGTGTATGGATAAACATTCTTAACCACTCCAGCCTTTCAAATAGACTTCATTGCCTTTAAAACTATCTCATGGTGCCGGCATAGATTGGCGTTTTTTGAGCAGTCCCGGATGCGGCACAGAGAATTTGCCTGCCGTACCATCATAACCATCCCGATGCATTTGAGACCGTCTTTTTATTATTAATGCGAACTATATATATAGTGTCATATTTTTTGTTTTTTCAGCCATTCAATGATAACTATATACATTATACATACATAGTAGTAAGCAGAGGTTAATAAATTGGTAACAATCCAGGAAATAAAGGAAATGTCAAACGAACAGATCATGACGGAAATGAAGTCCATATCACATCAAACAGGTGCCTCCAACCCATCTGCAGGACAAAATATGGCCATGATGTACATTGTAATGGCAAAGCGTAAGGGAATTGACCCACGTCCGAAGGTCAAATCACACGGAATGCTTGAGAAGGCTGAAAAGTCCGGGTGGCTGTAAGCCAGGACCAATGACCTCCCTGATACAATAGCTACAATTGCCAGAAGATGGATCGTATCCCCAATCCGCCTGCTCAAGCATGGAAAAAACCTGCCAGAGTAATACCGGATGTATATGATCGTTCACCAGATTTTTAAAACGCTTACCTATTTACATATTCACCCCGTTAACGAAACAGAAGGTGTGTGATATCATTTTTTTATACCACCCAACCAACCACCCCCCACTCCTTAAATCACACACCTTCATTTAGCAGCACCTTTTACAGGCATTATAGCCTATTGGCAGCACACTTCCAAAGTATGATGCCATTCCAGCATCATAAAGTATAAACTAATTGCAACATTATCCTTTTTCCTTGCCAAGGGCATCCTCATTTACCACATTCTTCGGATTTCCCTGCAGGAAGTGCCCTATATTGTCCAGTGTTACCGAAGTACACTCATCCAGGGATTCTTCCGATAGGAAAGCTATGTGTGGTGTGAGCAACACGTTGCTCAGCCTGAGGAAGGGGCTGTTGGATGGCAGGGGCTCTTCCTCGAACACATCAAGCCCGGCAGCTGCAATATAGCCACTTCGCAGGGAGCTCAGAAGGGCTGCTTCATCGACCACTTCACCTCTTGCAGTATTGATAAGAATGGAAGTGGACTTCATCTTGATCAATTCTTCAGCACCTATCATTTTCTCTGTTGACTGGGTAAGAGGCACATGCAAGGTCACAACATCCGATTGTGTTAAGAGTGTGTCCATATCCACAAACCTGACACCCAGCTTTTTTTCTTTTACGGGGTCCGGATGGGCTGTGTGAGCAAGTACCTGCATCTTGAAACCATGTGCTATCTCTATTACACGGCTTCCGATATTGCCTGTACCTATCACACCTATGGTCTTACCCATAAGCTGATTACCCCTGTATGCCCCACAGATGTAATCCCGCCACTCGAATTCACCCTCTCTGAGAGACCTGTCCGCTTCATGTAAACGCCTAAGCAGGTTGAGAACCTGGGCAAAAACGAATTCTGCAACAGCATCAAAAGCATAGCCGGGTACATTTGAAACAACAACCCCGTGTCTGGCAGCCACATCAATGTCTACATGGTCATAACCGGTCTGCCATACGGAAAGCATCTTAAGGTTCTCAGCAACGTCAAAAACCTCAGCAGGGAAACCGTACCTGCCAACTATCACAATATGTGCATCCTTTACCCTGTCGATCAGTTCTTCGTTGGATGAGGGCCATGTATTGTATACCTTGAGCTCACCCATCTCCTGAAGCCTTTTATGATATTCAGGTTGCAGAACTATCGGGTCAGCAACAACTATCTTCATGAATTTACCCCCGGGAAAACTATTCTTGCCCGCGTGTGCGGGGAACAGACCGCAGGCCATTATGCATCTGGCTTACTACGTGCTGTATTCTCGGATCATCTGCCACGATTTTTCCATCCTCGAAGCGGATATCCCCTTTGTTTATAAGCCATTGCTGAATATCCCATGAACCGTCTGCAAGCTTGCCTGTTATAAGCATAGAATCATTATCGGTCAAATGTTCAATCCTGAATGATGAGAAATGGTTCTTTGGCCTGACATTTATACGATGATAATGCTGAGCCCAGTTGTACAAGTCCCTCGCCCGCTCGTACACCCGTGAACTTTTATTCTGACTGCCGGCTGTTAGATCGGGAACTTTTCCGGAGTCTTTTCTTTTACTTACGATTTCACTACCATCCTTACTTGCCGAGAAATAGTTAGCTAACCTGTTATTCTTCATTGATTATTCCCACCTTATAAAAGACATACTTTGCCGATCTCATTTCAAACTAATCTGATCATGATAGACATAAAGAACAAACTGATATCAGACCTGAATGTCCTGAAATCCGGAACCCATATCTCCCCATAGATGATTATTGAAAATATTACTTAAACTTAACTTATATGTCAGAAACTACCTGCACGTGAATCACCGGCATCATGTTTGCAGGCTTTTTATTATAATGTGCTCAGGTTTGCTTTCCGTACTTGCCCATCAGTTCTCCCTTATCAAGTATGTGCGACCTCATCGCATTTTCTACTTCGTTCCTGCTTGTCCCGGTCTGAAGGTCCAGCCGTGCATCAAGAGCATATACTATGAAATAATAGCTATGTGTTCCTGAAGAGGGACATGGGCCACAATAGGATATAGTGTTAAAACCATTCTTGCCTTCCACTCCGGGAACTGAATTCTCAGCTATTGACTTCACGAAAGGAATATTCCATACTATCCAGTGGGTCATCGTGCCTGAAGAAGAATCAATACCATCAACCATTACTACAAGACTCATTGTTGTTGAAGGTAGATCATTGAACTGCAAGGGAGGACTGACGTTATCCCCATCACAGGTATATTTGGCAGGTATCATTTCCCCGTGTTCAAAAGCACTGCTTACAACTTCCATCCTTTATCACCTTTTATTTATATCATATATCCAACTTGATCAGAATTCCGAATCGTCTAAATAACAATTCCTTTATCGCAAACCTCTTATGAGCCGTACCCCTCAGCCATTGCCATAGACTGTAACGCAGGATCCAGAAGCTGTACCAGACCCCGGCAGACAGAGTTCAACTATCCTTGCTGCGACATCTTCAGGTCTGAGAGATGCTTCATCAGGATACAGCGACCTGTACATATCAGTATCAACACTGCCGGGACAGACCGCATGTACACCGATCTTCCCTGACACCTCCTGTGCCACTGACTCGGTCAGGCCAATGACCGCAAACTTTGAAGCTGAGTATACTGCTAGCTGCCTGATCCCACTTTTACCCGCACCGGAGGAAACGTTGATGACCTTACCACGACCTTCTCTGAGCATATGGGGCAGAACATACTTCATACAGAGGAACATGCCCCTTACATTAACATCCATTACAGTATCGTATTCCTCTGCACTGGTCTCTGTCAGGGGCTTCCTTACAGCCACACCTGCGTTGTTGACAAGGATATCTATAGTTCCGAAATGTTCAATGGACTTTGTTACCATACTCCTGATATCTGACTCTTCACGAAGGTCGGCTGCGACAGCAAGTGACTTGCTGCCCATATCTTCAACCATTTTCCGGACCTCTTCGATCTCGTCCTGGCTCCTTGCGGTTACAATTATATTTGCACCTTTTCTTGCCAGAGCCAGACAGGTGGCCCGTCCGATTCCCCTGCCTCCACCAGTTACAATGGCTGTTTGACCCTCAAGCTCCAATTCCTTTCCCTGAATAGAATTCACCCCCTACAATTCCAGGCATTGATCACAGATCACACATTTCAGGTGACAGTGCCCCGCCTTCACGATCACTCCTTATTTCCAACACAGTTAGCATGCTTAATAGTACTAACGAATTAATAGTATCAGGGAACAGACCAGCCAAATGAAAGGCAATAAAATGCCATATTCATAGTTACGTACCCTGTTAATGCAGACTGATTGCAGATCAGCCTGTTACAACGATCTGGCCTGTCGTCTGATAAGGATGTACGGTGCACATATAGCTGTATCTGCCTTCTCTGGCGAACGTATAACTGAAGGATTCACCCTGACCAAGCGGAGGAGACCTGAACAATCCGCCATCAATGGTATGTACTGCAGAGTCCCTGTTGGTCCATGTAACTGTGTCACCCACGTAAATGTTGACAGAATCCGGTTCAAAACTGTAGTTCCGGATATCCACATCGATTTCCCTGTAAGGTGTGTCTGTGATGTAGCTGGTGTAGACGTAGTCGTTATCCGCCACTACAGAGTGACATTCCTGGCACGACTCAACCCTCCCATCGACTATGATATCTCCTTCAGGGGTGTATGCTGCCCAGAACCAATCTCTGTGCTCAGTATCATAGCCTTCCACCTTGTAACGCACGCCTATTTCCCTCAGTTCCCCGTCAGTATCATAACTTTCCCTCACGGCCATACTCCCGGAAGGTAATGAGCCTGCTCTGTTCCGGATAGCAGATTCGGCATCTTCCGAAACATATGTTGTGAGCAGCGGTCCATGGATACTTGTGCTTGCATACATTTCTTCTCTCAATGGCCACAGTTCCCATGTCCTGTAGTTATTTTCCTCGGTTATGTAAGTGAACACTTCAGCACCATCAGGTCCCGGGAGTTCTGAATCCACATCCTCAGGCTCGACTGGAAGCACTTCCTGATCATCCGCATCCCCAATATCCGGGTCAGCATCCTGAGTATCAGTACAGCCTGTCGTTAAGAATATGCCTAGGAGAAGCAAAAATACCATTATTCCTATTTTCATGAATTAGCCCCATTAATCATATTTTGCGGCTCAATAGAAATACCTTTACTTTGCGGGTGAACTTTCGAGTTCAATAACATAAATGGCATTTATCATGAGACACAGGATAAGTTTTCATTTTTGTGAGGCAAAAACTAGAACTAATGCTGGACATATAAACGCAGATTATGTTAACTGACAACAATTACAGACTCCTGGAAGAGAAAGCAAAGAAGCAGGGCGCAAACAGTATCAGACTCATACCTGCGAAAGATATTGTAGTCGAGAACAGGACAATCCTGAAGTGCATATTCGGGTGTAATGGATATGGAAGCCAGGTATGCCCGCCATTCATACCGAAAGTGGAAGAATTCAGAAAGATGCTTGGTGAATATGAGTGGGTATTGCTGGCTGACTGGAAGTCAGAGAACATCTTTTCCAGAGAGATCAGTGAGAACTTCATAAAATACAGTGTATCTCCACCGGAAGATGTGATTACACAACAACAGCACCAAGACACATTGAAGACCGTCATGAAAGAACGCAAGGAAAGAATACAACCGGGAAGTATCGAAATTGAGAAGCTTGCCTGGAGTCTTGGATACAATACAGCCCTTGCCACTTTCCCCGGCATGTGCACATGGTGTGCCAACAGTGATTATTCAGGCGTCAGCTGTGCCGGAGCTGATGGAACATGCCATAATCCCACCATTCGAAGACCTTGTCTTATGGGTCTTGGTGTGCGTCTGGATAAGACATTGGAGAAACTTGGCATACCCCTTCAGAAATTCCCGATGAATGATACAATCCCATCCCAGTACACACTTATTTTACTGGAATAAATATTACATTTAGAAAATCGGATAAGGATCTTTTATATGACAAACAGGAAGAAAAAAAAGGATAATTCCGGCTTAATTACCCCCCGGCAACCCCTTGCCGGTGTTGCAATCAACTTTTATACTAGAAAAACCATTTTGAACTTAGATTAAGAAGGTAGGATGAGGCACCCAATAAACCACCACGCTTATGGTGCCTCTTTCCTTACGAATCCGGGATGTCCGCACATCCCTTCAACCCCCACTCACTCAACCCGCATGGCTGAGAAGGCAGGATGAGACGCCTGACAAACCACCACGCTTTAAGGCGTCTCTTTCCTTATATATCCGAGATATTCCCCAATATCTCTCTTAAACTCCACTCCCAAATACTGCGGTTCAAAACCCACGACCCGCATCCCTAAATACGCTCTTGTCTTGTATAACCACATCTATTATTAATAACAGCAGGGACCCTGTCTTCTATCGTGGACATCTTTTTTAATCACGTTAAACTTTGAACCACCCATTTAAAAAAGTATATCATATATCACCCATCGGTGCAGAATGCTCCAGGTAATTGTTAAAGAAGTCCTTTCCCCATGCAAGTGCACACGGACTGCAGCACATAAGTTGTTTGCTGTCGAACACGAGTTTTTTTTTCAGAAGCCGGAGGAATATGCAGTGGTCACTATATGCAACGGATAGAAAAGGCATTTCTAAGCGGGATACGAACATATTTACTCGACCCCTCTTCATTAGGCCTTTGAATTCATCCCTGTAATCAGTGCTTATTTTATGTGCCAGTTCCTTGCTTAAGACCATGGAGATCTCTACCCCATGTTCCAGGTAATCAGCGAACAGCGTGAAAAAATCCGGGTAAAGGAATGTTGTTACCATATTCATGGACTTTGAGGCCCTGATATTTTCACTGAAATCCCGGTTCATCTCATACAAATCAGCGATATCAGGTTCGATGACCGTACATGGACCAAGTTCACAAAACCGGTCCAAAAGGCCCGGCGGAATAAAGCTTAGTTCACGGCTTCCCCAGTAATCGATATCATTATCCAGAACGGCCACAATTCCCAGAAGAGGGGACATCTGTTTAACCACCATTTCTCCGATCGTTGTCAGACTGCACTGATCATCTTTTTTAATGATAAGATGATAATCTTCAAGAATTTTAATCTGGGGTAGCAGTCCCTGCCTGTTAGTGTCAAGTGCCTTCAGGATAGAACCCATTTTCAAAGGACCATCCTGCAGAAGCAAAAGTACTTTCTTTCTTTTTTCAGACATGAAAGCTATTTCTATCAATGATTTCTTCATGTAACCCTCCCCTACCCGGACAGACATCTGTAAGAATCCCCATCTCTCAAAACTCATATTTGAAACGATTATTGAGATATTTTATACCACTTTATTACTTCATTTTACTATTAAAACTTGTTTAATGAACAGAAAAAAAAGAATAAACGGACCAAAATTAGAATACGATCATCCAACCAGTCCTGATATCCTCCTTCACGTAATTTACTTCATGCATCATAACACCCATTTCATCAAAAAGGCTGATACTTCCACCTTTGTTGTACAACTGGGCACCTTTTCCGGAAAGGTGGATCTTTGCCCCCGCACCCGCCATAATAGTCCCTTTCAGGAGCGAGGTCCTGTTATTTCTGTCCACGATCATCCAGTCATCGATATTGACATCTTCCGGGGATGCATTGATCAGTGTAATTGTCTCCAGGCCAGGGTCATCACCAGAAGGGTCAACAAGGGCTGCAACGATCCTTATAGTACCTGCAGACGTACACTTCCGGTGTTTTAAGCACCCCGGAACTACAGCTTCCCCGGATGTATCCTCCTTACAATGACCTGTCACCTCATCGGTCACGAAACACTGGGACTGGAAAGCAAGGTAAAGCGCTACCCACCTTTTCTCCTCCGGCAGATGTATGAGCAGGCCTCCGTCATGGTAGGGTTTATCGGCATCCTTCCATTTCTTTGTACTGCCCTGGTTCATGTGAACATCATGTATGCCGCTTCCTGGCCTGAAACCAAAGCAACTGTCCTGCAAATAGCTATCAGGCCCCCACCTTTTTCCGAAGGCATATACAGTTCCTTCCGTTTTGATAGCTGCTTTGACATAGTCCCGGATCTTTTCATTCAGGTCATTGTCGGGTCCGGAAATGTCATGGTGCAGCATTTCCATGGAAGACACGTCAAATAGTCCTCCGCGGACATAATCCAGTGACATGTCCTTCTTGTCCTCGAGGGAATGAAAACCCATATCCAGACTTTCCAGCCTGGATATTACCGGATGATCGAAGTCCTCGTCTACATAATATAATAGTTCAGAAGGTGGTACACGTGATCTGACATTAACAGCAATACGATGCTCCATCTGACCATCGTAAACCAGTATCTGAAAATGAGGACTTCTGCCCGTTCCATATATCCAGTCTTTGGGTTTGCCTTTTAATACCCCATAGCTTTCAAGAGACATACAGGAACTTAGTGATAACCAGCATTAAAAGTTTTCTATTATTTTCGACACAGGAAAAAAACATATTTTTCATGGGAAACTTTGAATGTAGCATTAACAACCCCGGAAAAGAAATGAAAGAGCGTGCATACCATACTGCTAAAAGTCTTTATGCTTGATTTCCAGGGCCTTCCGGTACTATAGAAAATGTGTGATGAGCAATTACAATCATTAAATTTGAATAAGGGAATATGCTCACCCGTATTTCCTGTTAAGAAAACATTAAATCATTTCCTGCCAGATATTCACCGATAACTATGACAGATGATACACAGGAAATACAAGACATTAAGGGATTCCAGCCAAGGTCCGTACGCTATGCAAAACAGTTGAATGAGGATTTTGCAGAGGGACTTTCAGGGCTTTACAGTGCGGTCTGGGCCGACAGGGATAACGGGCTTTCGAAAAAGAATAAGCATCTGCTTGTTTTTGCCATTGCATGCTCCAATCTGAAAACCGAGAGTGCGGTAAAGATACTCCAGAGGCTTAAGAAGTTCGGAGCCACTCCGGAAGAAGTGAAGGATGCCATGATGATAGCTGCATGGACAGGCGGAATCCAGAATTTTACAGACTTTACACCCAATATCCTCAAGGAAATGGAAAGGCTGGGATTCTAAAAACCCCGGCTCATGTAAAAACATACAGAGGAAGCAAGAACCGTATAAAGACAAATATCTGGACCAGGAGTATAAAAGGCAGCCCTATTTTGAAAGAGGGGTGCCTTGTCTTGTGGCGAAAAAAATACATCCCTATTATCGAACCGATAGTGCCACCTACGACCGCCCACATAAAAAGAGTCTTTTCCGGAATTCTGCGCTCATTTCTTTTTGCTTTCCTTTTATCCATTCCCATAAGGGAAAATGTCAGTATATTTACCAGCAACAAATACATAAAAAATATAAAGGATATGTCCATAGCTTTTATTTCACCATATGCCGTATAAATTTTTCCCGAAAACAGCAACTGCAAATGTGATGGCCGCCGGGAAGAAAACTAATAGGCATCATGCTAAAAAAATACAGGGTGGTTAATATGATAAAGAAATGGCTGACATTGATAACAATATTAATGCTTGCAGGTGTGCTGGTCAGTGGATGTACTGACAGTACCGAAAATGTAGATAACGGAGAGGAGACCGAAGAGACAACATCCCTTGAGGATACAGCAGAAGATCCCGGATCTGTCGCTGGAGACGGAAAAGACTACGGTGTCATTTTGGAATACTATGGAGTAATGAAACCTTCTGAACTTGAGCTCAACAAAGGGGACAGGATAGCATGGAGAAATGCCAAACCCCAGGGCACATATGTGCTTGTCAGCGATGATGGTCTCTTCGAAGATCAGGAAATGGACCACAACGACATGCATTATTACACATTCACCGAAAGCGGCACATATTCCTTCAGCGTAAAAGATGTACCTGATATGACGCTCATGGTCACGGTCAGGTAGAATTGAGGTTTTGTCCTCGATCAGCATTTAATTTACTTTCAATCCTTTTTTTTAAAATCAAGTGATATAGAGTTCATACAGAACCTCTCTCCGGTGGATGGCGGACCGTCGTCGAACACATGCCCCAAGTGACTGCCGCACCTGCTACACAATATTTCGGTGCGCTTCATGAAATAACTGTTATCATCCCTTCGAATGATACGGTCCTCTGAAATAGGCTTCGTGAAACTTGGCCAGCCCGTACCCGAATCATATTTATCCTCCGAGTTGAAAAGTTCCTGCTTGCACGCTGCACACAGATAGGTACCCTTTTCCTTAAAGTTGTAGTACTTTCCGGCAAAGGCAGGCTCAGTGCCTTTTTTTCTCAGGACCAGGAATTCGTCCTTTGAAAGGATCTGTTTCCACTCTTCTTCTGACTTTTCGATCTTTTCCGGCATATTCTAAACTCCAAAAACTGAATCATTCCCCTATAAAAGTGGCCTATCTTCGAATAAATAAATATCGAACAGAAAAAACCATTTAAATAAATTAGTAAATATAAATAATGAGACCGGATAATTTATTATTATGTAAAAACAATATTTACATGGGTATGGTCTGAATCCCGGTCCGGACCAAATGCGGGGGTATTAAATGCCTGAATGGACTGAAGATTACGAGGACAACCGAAAGCATGCACTGATAAGGATCAGGAACATGGCACTTTCCGTGCAATATCGGAAAGAGCTGTCTCTGTGGGTTAATAACTATCTGAATCCTTTCTACATCCATAGGACAATTACAGAAAAAAGAAAGGATTTTGCAGATCCATTTGACCTGATACGCACGGAGGCTGAAAAGGACCTTGAATTCACGGTACTCAGTGCCACAAAAAAAGACAGAAGCAGCAGTGAAATAATACTGTTTGAAAGCAATCTTTTACTGTCATTTAACCTGCTCCTATCACGGATCAGGGCATCCTGATCCGAAATTGCTCCAGCCGGAAAAACAGGCGTTTAATTTTTAGTTCATGCCGCCGCCGAAGAAAACCCTAAATAAAAAGCCCTGGCTACGAATAACTCACGGGTCCGTAATAATGACAACGCATTTATGAACCTAAAGACATATTTAAACCATATGTCACAGATCAAAAAGCCCCTTTTGTTAATGATACTGGATGGGTGGGGCTACACAGATGAAAAAACAGGCAACGCAATTCTCGCTGCAAGAACACCGGTTCTTGACAGTCTTATTGAAAGATATCCTTCCTGTCTGCTGGAGGCTGCGGGCAATGCAGTAGGACTTCCTGAAGGCCAGATGGGGAACTCGGAGGTAGGACACCTTAACATTGGTGCAGGAAGGATCGTTTACCAGGAGTATACACGGATAAACAAATCAATAGATGATGGTTCCTTTTTCAGAAATCCAGCCTTGCTTGAAGCCATTGAGAATGTGAAGAGGAATAATTCATCACTTCACATAATGGGCCTGTTCTCTTATGGAGGCGTACACAGCCACATGAGCCACATGAGAGCGCTTGTGGAGATGAGTAAAAGGGAAGGACTTGCGAATGTCTATATACACGCATTCCTTGACGGCAGGGATGTGCCACCCAGAGCCGCACTGGAAGATATGAAGGAACATGAAGAGTACAGCAGAGAGATAGGATTCGGCAAGGTTGCAACAGTATCCGGAAGATACTACGCGATGGATCGTGACAAAAGATGGCAGCGGACCGAGCTTGCATATAACGCACTCACCCTGGGAGAGGGCAGTGTTGCAGGGGATCCGGTTACAGCTATAAAGAGGGCTTATGACAGAGAAGAGAATGATGAGTTTGTCAAACCCACGGTTATCGTTGATGAAGAAGGCGATCCGGTCGCAACCGTGAAAGACGGCGATTCTCTGGTATTCTTCAATTTCAGACCGGACAGGACACGCCAGCTGACATATGCTTTCGTGGATAAGGACTTTGAAGGCTTTGAAAGGAAAGCAGAGCCGGATATATTCTTTGTATCCATGACAGATTATGATGAAAAGCTGGATGTACCGGTCGCGTTCCCTGCGCAGAGCATACATGACACACTTGGAGAGGTACTGAGCAAGGCTGGCCTGAAACAGCTTCGTATCGCTGAAACCGAGAAATACGCCCATGTCACATTCTTTTTCAACGGCGGGAAGGAAAAACAGAATCCCGGAGAGGAAAGATGCCTTATACCCTCTCCGAAGATTTCAACCTATGACCTCAAACCGGAAATGAGTGCGTATGAAGTGACAGAGGAACTTATCAAACGCACCAGGTCAGGTAAATACGATGTTATCATCCTGAACTTTGCCAATATGGATATGGTGGGACACTCAGGCATCTTTGATGCCACTGTCATGGCTGTTGAAGCTGTTGATGATTGTGTCGGGAAAGTGATCAATGCCCTGACCGGTGAAGGCGGAGCAGCATTTATCACAGCTGACCATGGCAATGCGGAAAAGATACTGGACTACACTACAGGAAAAGCGCATACAGCACATACATGTAACCCTGTAAGGTGCATTCTCGTGAACGCAGATGAGGATATCACCCTGAGACCGGGAAAACTTGCTGACCTGGCTCCTTCCATGCTTGATATGCTTGGCATAGAAAAGCCGGATGAGATGACAGGCGATTCACTCCTTTTAAGGGATCAGAACCACTGATCAAGGGTCTGCTGACCTCCTCCGGCAGATGCTTCCAGGCGTTCCAGAGCCTTGATCACCCTGTCATTGGAAAAATCATGTTCCTCGCAAAGGAACTCAATGACAGCCTCATTTTTCGGTTTACTCCATTTCAGTTCATAATCATCGGAAACAGGTGGGTCGGTAAAGAAAGCTTTTACAGACTCCAGATCAGTGATTTCTATTTCCTTTGCTAGCAGCACTTTCTCAATGCTGCCATATTCCCTTACAAGCTTGAGGGCTTTTTTGGGACCGATATTCGCAAGTCCCTTATTGTAGTCAGTGCCCACACATAGGGCTATATCGATAAGTTGTTCATGAGTGATTCCAAGTTCGGAGAGTGATTCCTCAAGATCGATCACCTCGGGTTTGACATCTACATATATATTCTTCCCGGGAAGTTTCCTTTTCCCGGAAACCGTCAGGTTCCTCACCACAGACAAAGCGCCGAACAGCAGGGAATCGTAATCCTGGGAACCGATGAGATCGGCATCCCCTTTTTTGACCATATAGGCGGCCTGTGCCTCACCCTCCGAAGGTGCATCCATAAAAGGGATTCCCAGTCCAGAAAGCAACTTTTTCGAATCCCCGACAATTGTGGCATCTACCTTAGAGGAAGCCTGTGCATATTTGTATGCTTCCTCTGCAAGTCCTTTTTCCCGGGCCTCGGCCGACCTTATCATGGCATTCTCACGTACCTCAGCACGTTTTTCAATTGTTCGGGATTTTATTGCGGGAGGTTTGCCATCGAAAACAAAGACAGGTTTTATTCCTGCTTCCATAAGACTTGCCATCCTGTACAGGATGCCCGAAAGATGAGAGGTGATATTTCCATTGGAATCTTTAAGGGGTGTACCATCCCTCTGGCGAATAATGCTCAGGAATTGATAAAGAGTATTGTAGGCATCGATGGCAATTACTTTGGAAGACAATCCTGATAACTCCACAGGCCTCTTTTTCAAGAGGTCCCCTATATCAGTGCCCATTTAATTACCGTCCTTTATTTCAGAATTATAGCAGATTTATTCGTTCAGCCTTACATCGAGGACTGAATCATCGTTTGCATCTATCTTCCCCACTTTTAAGATATTTCCCACCCGATCTATAAGATTTATTTTCGTGACCTGTACCTGATGAATGTCGTTGTTGTCCCTGTTCTTGTGAACAATAAGGAGACTTTGCTCTGTAGATTCATTTTTTCCCAGTTTTGCAGCGATGTTCTTTATCAGCTGTTCAAACTCGGAATATATCAGGATCTCAGAACACTTACCAGCTTTTTTAATTATTCCTACCGGTTCTAAGTTAATGCGCATCTACGCACCCCTAATTAGAATGGAAAACATTGAATCCCTGTATGAACACCTTGTTAATATGGTTTTCGGACTAATGTCAATACATTGATCTGGAAAAAGAAGGCATACTTCACCTGTAACGGGTCCTCTCCAGGGAGTTCATTACGTCATCAACCCTTACAAGTACCTCGTTCATCTTCTGGTCAAGATTGCCTTCAACACTCTGGACATTCATCCTCAACGAGCGCTCCTTTGCCTCAAGCATATTGTCTATTTTTCTAAGGCGCATATCGAGTGAAAGGATCATAGCAGCTAGAGATCCAACCATCACGATAGCTGATAGCACTATCAGAGCATTTGCCGGACTGTACGTGAATCTTCCGAGCCACTCATAGGTCAAAACAAATGCAGATACTACCATTACAATTGAGAATATTATATCCCGGCTTTCCATTGTTGTTCCCTCTTTGCTTATATGGGCTTCCTATGTATTTATATTATTTTCTATTCGAGTGAGAATTGGCATAATATTAAATATATATACACATAACATATTTGAAACAGATATAAATATTTGTAATAACGGGAGTTCATGCATTGAGTTCAGAGAAAAAAAGCATTAAAGAATACAAGCCAATGATTGCAATGGCAGGTATCATTATAATTGTACAGTTGGTAGCCTTGCTTTTAGCCACACCCATGGTGGCCGAAGACATGATGGCTTTCGAAGACCCTGATTCTGCCTCAAACAGCATTCTTTACATAATTGCCATACTCATCTTCACATTCCTGTTATTGATGGCTATGAAACGAGGAATGCAGTGGATAATACAACTCACCATATTGCTAGCAGTGAGTGCCACAATGTATTATGTATTCTATGCCTTGCTGTCGCTTACAGAAATGTCGATCATGACCAACAATGCAGTGTCTGTAACCATTGCCTTGATCCTCACGGGCCTGCTTTATAAATTCCCGGAGTGGTATGTGATAAACACAATCGGACTCATCATCGGTGCAGGAGCAAGTGCCATATTCGGAATATCGCTTTCCATAATACCGGTAGTGGTCCTTCTTGCACTCCTGGCGATATATGATGCAATTGCAGTGTACAAGACAAAACACATGATAGACCTTGCTGAAGGAGTTATGGATTTACGCCTGCCTATACTGTTTGTGATGCCAAAGCATCTCAAGTACTCCTTTATCAGGGATTCTTTCAAAAAAGAAGAAGGAGAGGAAAGAGAGGCTTTTTTCATGGGACTTGGCGATGCCATCATGCCAACCATACTTGTAGTATCTGCAAACATATTCCTTACAGATACATACCGGATAGGTGGATTCATAAATATCCCGGCATTGGGAGCCATGATAGGCACTATTGCCGGATTCGCCGTATTGACAATACTTGTGATGAAAGGTAAACCGCAGGCAGGACTGCCATTCCTGAATGGAGGCGTTATCCTAGGCTACATTGCAGGCGTCCTGATAGGAGGAACACCCCTCTATTAAAAATCATTCTTCTTCTGGGAGTTCCGAAACTATATTACATACGGAGCAGGTCTGGCTCCCACTCTCTTTTTCGGAATCCTGACAACTCCGGGATTCCCGGCAACTGAACTCCGAGTCCAGGGAGCGCGTTCCTTCTGCTAATACAGCAGCATTTGAGATCGTGGAGGCTATCAGGATGGCATCGAATATCTCTTCCTTTGACACACCAAGCCTTTTAGCAACTCTCACATGGGTCTTAAGGCAGTACTCACACCTGAGTGCAGAAGAAACCGCTACGCATATCAGTTCAATGGTCTTTGGATCCATACGTTTGAACTCACGCATGACACTGTTCTCATATATCATTCGGGGGATGAACAGCTCCGGGATGTCCTTCATGAAATTGATAATATATGGTATCTCACCATATCTTTTTTCCACATCTGTAAGAATATCATCCACAGCTTCATTGGTTTCCTGGTCAAGGATTTTCCGTATCTTTTCGATTTCCATGAGAGCAGCCTCATCTACTATAGAGCGGAATATTATCTAAATGGCAAAACCAACCTCAGACTCACGTTTGATTTTGACCAATATATAATTTTTCATTTTTGACGGAGTTATCCTTGCAAGTTCGAAGAGTCTTATACCTTCATCGAATTCAAGATTCTCTATCTTTTCATGGAATTCCCCGTACGGAAGTTTTATCCGCAGGCCATCAAGCTGCAGGGTTATCGGAGCAGGCGCAAGCACCTGTCCTATCTGAGGTACTTGCTCATGTACTTCCTTCATGACACGGGGAGGCAGTACTGCCAGAGGGTCCTTTGCAATCTCCTCACGCATTTGCTTTACAATGTCGGCAACTTTCTGGTTCATGATATCAAGTGAACTTATCTCTTCCGACTTACGAAGGCGGTGAGCTACTCTTCCTATGTTGCCCACATATACGTCGGCATTGGCAACGTCCTCTGTTTTAAGATCGGGGCCTCCTGTCACAACTTTGGGGATCCGCACACCTTCAAGCAGCTTTGGTTTCTTGTTTCTGATACAATCACTGAAGGTACCAAAAGAAAAGACTGCAATATCATGCTCATTGATGAGCTTTCGCTCATAATCCGCGGACAGAGCAACTCTCCTCCCCATCCCCCTTGCAAGACCCAGCATATTAGTGTTCGCACCATCCCTGCGAAGATGTTCCGCAACATCGCAGGCAGAGTGAGGCAGGTGATGAGAGGCCAGGGTGGGGGATACTACGGCTATTTCCGTACCTGTCAGCGGAGCCTTTGTGAGAGTGCCAAGCAGTTTCGTACCAAGCTCCTCTATAAGATGAACATCATCCCTGGGTATCAGCATGATCAAAGTGACCTCTGTTGCAGCAGGAACCTTCTGAATGAGGTATCCCCCCAGGTCCTCCAGAAGTTCGGTTATAAGAGTGTGCTTATGGACACCACCCTCATATATGTACGGTTCAAGCACTGCAGCCATTATTTCTCCTCCTGTAGTTGCTCAAGGATCATGTGTCCTTCCTCGATCCATTCGGATTTCAGGTTGTCCTCGCTCGCCACGAAAATAAAATAATTGTCCTTCATGGAGTGATAACGCACCCTGAAACCCTCAGGAGTTGACCTTATGGCCATTTCCACCAGTCTTGACAACAGGGTTTGTTTGGGATCGGCAACTAGCATCTCTTCCAGGAAACTAATCTCCTTTTCAGGGTCTTCTTTCTGCCTTATAAGCAAGGTCTTTCTTTCAGGTTGTATGACATTGCCACGGCTATACCTTGCCCATAGCTTTTCCAGCAGTGCAGGCAGATACTTTTCTTCATTCATTGTGAGCTTAATCTCTTTTTTTTCCAGATTTCCGTATCCTACCTCCGCAAAGTCCGACAACTTCACAGGTGACTGACTTCCCCTCAGGACGATAGCCATCTGAAAAAGGGAATCCTCCGGCCTGATGACAACTTTAATCCTTCCGATGGCCCCTCCCAGTACAAGCTCGGAGATAATATCCGAAATGATGCTCCTGTATGCTGCACCTTCTTCCGGAACCGTGGATTCGACGATAAAGGTCTCGAGAGCTTCCATATAAGTTACTCCTCTACATATCCCGAAGAGAGCAAAGCACTACCAACCGCACCGATCAGATGGGAATTCGGAGGAACAAGCACTTTTATCTTGAGTAGTTCGCTGAGCGCCTTGGGAACACCCTCGATGAGGGATGAACCGCCCACAAGTATAAGTGGCTCTTTGACATCGACTTCCTGCAATTGCTGTTCATATATCTGTTCAACAACACTGTAACAGGCAGCTGCGGCAACATCCTCAGGAGTCGAGCCCTTGGCAAGGGAATTTACCAGTGACTGGATACCGAAAACTATACAATAACTGTTCATACTCACTTTTTCCTGCATACCTTTTACCGCAAGGGCACCGAGTTCAGTAATATCTATACCCAGCCTCTTGGCAGTCATATCCAGGAAACGTCCAGAAGCACCTGCACAGATACCCCCCATTGTGAACATTCCCGGTATGCCGTCCTCGACCGATATGGCCTTGTTGTCCATACCACCGATGTCAATTACAGTAGCAGAACCTTTTTGCTTGCCGGCGAGGTACACAGCTCCCTTGGAGTTGACCGTGATCTCTTCCTGTATCAGTTGAGCATTGAAGTGCTCACCTACCAGGAAACGACCGTAGCCTGTGGTCCCCATAGCCTGTATATCCTCCCGTTTTACACCTGCTTCCTCAAGCGCATGATCGAAGGCTTCTGTCGCACTCTCAATTACCTTGATTGTCGGCACCCATCCGGAACCAATTATTTTGTCATCCTTCATGATTACTGCCTTGGTCGTGGTGGAACCCGAATCGATACCTGCGGTCAGGCCGCTCTGATGTTCCCTTGCGAGCAGATGCCTGCGCCTTGCAATGGTTGTAAGGGCCTCCATACGTGTCAAAAGGGTCGCAGCTGTAGTGCGTTCCGTGAAAGAATAGCTGATAACAGGGATATCCGAATGTCTGTGAATATAACGCCTTACCTCGTTCCTGACGATAGCAGCTTCTGCGCACCTGAAACATGAAGTAATGAAAACACCATCCACATCTGCAATACCTTCTACGACAGCCTTTGCCCTTGCCATCATAAGTCGAAGATCAGGACTTGCCGCCTCCAAACCGAATTCCTTTCCGATCGTATCCAGGGAGGAAACATCAATCTCAGGATACACAAGCCGCGCGTTGACAGATTCCGCCACTGACTCTAGTTCACCGTGCACTCCGGCATACTCAGAACCACAGGATACCAGGGCAACTTTTACAACGGCTTCTTCTTTCATTCTTCACCTTCCTTTTCATCTTTCGGTAGGGACTTTAAGAACTCACCTATCTTGTAAACGAATTCCCTTGCTTCGTCATCCCCTTTCGGATAGTCCACTTCAAGGATGGGCATGTCACGTTGTCTGATGAGGAATTTAGTGAGTTCATTGGTACGTGCGCAACCCATGCAACCAAATGCCATCGGAGATTCGTTCACAATTATCGCGGCTTCTGCTTCATCTATCATAGGACCCACTATCGCCATTCTTCCCCTGACACCCGCAGGCACTTCAACTGCTGCATATTTCAATCCCATTTTTGGTTCTTCCGGTGTTATATTCAGAGGAGGGGAATCCACACCCACAGTAGATACCTTTTCCTTTATCTTTGCCATCATAGCAATGGGTGTGTGACCGAATCTCTCAACCAGGTCAGAAAGGATCAGGCTGTTCGTAGGATAAATAATGACTTTTACCATAATAATGCCTCATAAATCGGATCTGATAATATCTTCCAGTTGTTCGATCTCGAACTTCTTCTTTTCCGGAGTCTTTTTCAGAGGAACCTTCTTCTCATAATCATCCAGGGCCCTACCTATCATGGGAAGCATCTGGACCTCTTCTCTCAGATAATGGAAGCCAGGCCTTGGTCCTCCTCCCCTGCTTGCACGACAGCGCCTCTCATCTCCGGGAGGAAAACCTCTTTCCTTCACAAAGATATGGTTTCTGTCCAGGTCAACAACTTCCTGTATGACCCTGTTGACATCTTTCCTCGGACCTGTGACCATAGTCCCGAAACATGTCTCTTTAATCACTATACTTGTTTCGGACTCGTATATCTTCATTGCAGCATCTATAGGCAGGACGCTGTCAGAGCTTATCACCACGATCTTGGTAATAACATCATCTTCCTTCCCCGACATTATTCTTCCTCCAGGCTGCTTTCTATTACATACATGACATCTCCGTCTTTGAGATTTGCGAGCTTATCCATCTCAAGGATCTTTCCGATAATGTTCGTATTGGTGAACTTCTCACCGGTAGGTCCGAAAAGATCACTATCCTCTGCTTTCACACCAACCATACCAGCTCTTTTGGCCGCCTGATTGGTCACACCTATCTCAGCGGCACTCACCTTTCCCCGGGGAGTGTTCTCTGGCAGGATCTCCTTATACTTCTCCGCTTCTTTTTCTGCCTTGAAAATATAAGTATTATCATATGTCATAAGAACAGGCAGAACACCCACAGGTTTGTACTGCATTTCCGTTGCATGCCTGAAAAAGTCAATTGTCTTTGGAGCAAGCTCATCATAGAGTTCGACCTTTACAAGATGTTGCGGGTCCACACCTGTAAGGGTAACTTTTCCTTCCCTTAGTATGTCTATAGTTGTCTCCGGAGTCTGCCTGACAATAAAACCATCGTCTTCCACATATCCCTCCCTGGCAATCTCCACACCCATGCCAGCCATTTCAGTTTCAGCTTCCAGATGGCTTATTCCCGGAAGCATTATGGACGGAGGTGATTTCTCTACTGTTATCTTCTGGCCGGTCTTTGCCATTTTTGCAAGTTGAAGACCCCTGACAACGTGGCCGACTACCGAGTGCATGATGGTCGAGGTCCTGTCATCCGTAGCGATGAACAATTTACCTGAGCCATATCCCACCGTCCTGACAAATACAGAACCAGCCGATCGCGGCTCAAAATTCTCATAAGTTACCAGCTCACCCTGGAAACGGTGGTCGGAAATGAAAGACGTTGACACAAAATCAATATTGAACACGCCATCCCTTGTGACCGCATACAGGTGTTCCGCGCCTTCGGGAGCTTCCGGGTCCACCTCTATCTCCAGATAGGTGAATATCTTCGCACCGTCTTCAAGTCTTGTCGAGAGATCCGTAGTGGAGATATGCTCTCCTACCTGCTCCCATTCTATAAAGGGCTCAATATCCAGCACACGATCATTCTTACCCAGCTCAAGCAGGATATGTTTCCCGCTTATCACTTTTGCGAATGCGCCTTCTTCAGGTCCGCCATATTCAGCAACATGTTTATCCCGGGTAAAAATGAGGTGTGTGTTACCGGGATCGCCACCTCCTGCAGCGAACATGATCTCAAAGGCTTTGAACTCCATGTTTCCCCTGACGCTGCTTGTGTCAGAAACAAAAGGACCAAAGGCAATGGCATCCTTACTTACCCAGCGCACAGGCAGATCGCTGTATTCCCCATAGCTAGACACCCATCTTTGCTTTGAAGGGGAAGGAGTCTCATCCAGCTCGATTTTGAAATCACCCTTTGATGTCCTCACAGTATATTCCAGAGAGCCCTCTGCCTTAAGATCACCTCTCTCTACAAGGATTCCGACTACTGTGCCTTTTCTATAAGGAGCGTTTGACACCCTGATCGCATCTTCAAGGGTTGAACCTTCCTGCAACTCGATCTCGTAACCATTAATCTCCACCTTAATTTCATCACTCGTGTCAAACACCTCTTATATAAGCAGAATTAGATACTCTCAGTTCCCTGTCATAGATCCACTGCTGCTTCCAGACGTTCTTTCTCTGTGAGTTGAGAGAGAACGGTTTGGGGGTCACCCATGTCCACGATCTTGCCGTTTCTCATAAGAGCAACGCGGTCACATATCTCCTGCAGGAAATCCATGTCATGGGATACGATAATAAAGGTATCACCCATCTTTTCACGTGCCGTCAGGATAGATTTTGTGACATCCTTCTTTGTGATCGGGTCCATTGTACCTGTTGGCTCATCCATTACAATTATAACCGGTTCTTTCATCAGGATCTGAGCGAGCGCAACCCTGTGCCTTTCTCCTTCACTGATCTCATCTGACATCTTGGATAATATAGATTTTGCCTTATCTTCAGTAAAACCGGTTGACATCAAAGTATTGATGGCTTTCCTGACAGCAAGTTCATAGGGGAGGTCAATACCTATGGATTCTGTGAGATTGTCAATGATCGTCCTGTGATTGTAAAGACCATATTCCTGATGCAGGATCCCCATATACTGCAAGGCGCGACCCCTGCATTCAGGCCCGGGTTTTTTCATATCGATCCATTCGTCACCGACCCTTACCTGGACCTCTCCGCTGGTCGGCTGTACTATACCCATAAGTATCTCTGAGGTCGTTGTCTTCCCTGCACCACTTGTGCCTGCAAGTCCGAATATCTCACTTTCATTTACCTCAAAGGAGACATCATTAACGGCATAGACCACACCCCTGCTGACAGAAATATATTTTTTGACAAGGTTCTCGACCCTGATAAGCGGATCACCTATCTCAACGTCGCATCCCTTCTCAATAACACATACACGCTGCATGAACTCCTTTGCGACATCAGCCGGCGAACCTTGACTGACTATGGCACCTTCTTCCAGTATAATAGCATTGTCTGCAAGGTCCTCGACGACATCAGACCAGTGAGATGTGATCACCATGGTCATGTTGTATTCCCTGACGGCCTTTTCGATAACGTCATGTACGACCTTTGCGGTGCGGGGATCAAGAGTACCTGTAGGCTCATCAGCTATCAGCAGCATTGGATCTCTTACAAGCTGGCGTGCCAGTACAACCCTTTGTTTCTCACCACCGCTCAGGTCACGGGCAACATGCATCATGCGATGGGAAAGCTCAACCTTTTCCAGAAGGTCCACTGCCCTGCTCAGGGCATCTTCACTATTTACCCCTATCTCGGTCAGGGAATTCACGACATTTGCAATAACCCTGTCATCACCATAAAGTGCGAAAGTACGCTGGAGCATTATCGCAATCCTTTTGGTGATGTCCCTTCTCTTTGGATCATGCAGCGGGAGTTTGACAAAATCAACATCAAAGGGTTTTAAAGTTTCGTCACTGCAACCGGGGCATTCCTCCCCTGCCTTGCTCGGAGGTTCTATATGACCGCATTTCTCACATCTTGCGAGATGATAGATAACTTCACCACTTATGCCTTCATACTCCTCGACTCCACGCAGGACGTGCATCAGTACAGTTTTGCCTGAACCGCTTCTTCCCAGAATACCCAGCACTTCACCTTCATTGATATTCAGGTTGATATCTTTCAGAGCTTTAACACCGTCGAATTCCAGTGAAAGGTCTTTGACCTCTATTAATACTACCATACGATTTCCTCCGCTTATTGAATGCATGGGAGTTACTGTCCATTATAGGTTTCTATGCATACATATGCAAATTACTTAACAGTTTTGTACACTGCGTACAAAACTGACTGGATAGAACCCATACATACCAAATGATAACATGTTAATGATTTTTTAAATAAATTATATTTGGATTATTGAACTCACTACATAAACATAACGCACATATTTATCACTGTTAACTTCTAAAAACCAGCTATTGATTCTGTTTTTGCAATGTATGCAAGTCAAACATATTTTTTACAACTGTTGCTACCTCAAGAATGTTATCAACTACCACATCCGCAGCTTCACGCAGTATTTGAGGCCTCTCATCGCCCTGCTGTACTGTCAGAACACCCACATCTGCTAGCCTCAGTGCAAGAATGTCGTTCATCCCGTCACCTACCATGACCACGGAATCATAGTTTTCCTTAAGTTCCCGGACAATCCTTTCCTTATCCCTGGTCGTAGCGATCCCATGTACAACATTCATGGGAATGCCTACGGACAAAGCAAGCTTTTCAAGGTTATGGTAACCATCTCCAGACGCTATGAAGACATCAGCACCCATATCCTGCAGAAGTCTGATAGTTGCAGGTGTATCCGAGTACATTCTCCCCCCCGTACTCAGCACATAGGACACAAGGTTTTCCTGTGCATCGACTATAATGCCTGCAGCCAGATAGAATATATCCGGACAATGCCCTTTGACAATAGATATTACATCGTTCACATCACTTATACATACATTACTTTTCCTGATTATCCTATATACCTCATCAACCCGGAAAGGACGGCTTGCGCAACTGATCTCAAGTTTGACATTATATTTGTCTATCAGACTATAAAGAGTAAGCTGCGGATCACAATACGCGATATCTTCAAGATCGGCATTGACCACTACCAGGGCACGGTGAGGTTTCTGAGCTACCAGAAGAGTGGACTGGATATCTTCCAGGATGATACCGGTACTTGCTTCTTTTGCCACACGGTACATGTGAAGCAAGGTACCTGCACTGTCGAAAACCACAGCCACTTGTTTTTGCATACGCTTGATTTGCTCAGAAGTATAATTACTTTTACGCTGGTAAAGCATATAAGCAGGAAATGTGTGGTTGTGTCGCATAAGTATATGTAGAAGCGAAAATAACCCTGTTCAGGGATACAATGCCAAACAAGAATCTAAAAACCGCATTGCTGATCATCCTGGTCCTTTTATTTTTCACAACGCTTTTTGCACCGGGCAGCAAAGCTTACCCAAAACTCAATCCCATGCCCTGGGAAAATACAACGATCTCAGTCTATATCGATGACCGGAATCTCCCCGAGCACTACAGTCCAAGTTACATGGCCCAGATAGAGAGTGCTCTTGAGTACTGGAGCAATGGTGGCAATGGCCAGTTGGATTACAATCCGGATTTTGTCATAGTTGAAGAAGAAGATGCGGATATCCTCATAATGTGGGTGGAGAACCTGGAAGAGGATGCAGGTGCCCCGGAAGGAGTTGCAGGTTTTGCAAGGCCCTATGAGATCGATGGCAAATACAAGCGTGTGGAAATAGTACTGGAGGTCGGCAACTATCAGGGCTATGCATGGAAACAGTATGGAGACACGACCATGAGAGAGCTGGCCACACACGAGATAGGGCACGCTCTTGGACTGGGTCACAGCAACGACAAAGACGATATAATGTATCCAAGCTATGAACAGAAGGATGAAGCAAATCCCATACTCCTTGAAGCCACCCGTCCCTTCCTGATAGTTGCTATCGTCATAGCATCGCTGCTGATACTGTATCATGGTGCAGGATGGCTACATTCCAGGAACAGAAGGGAGAAGATAGAGGAAGAGGTATTCGGCAGGAAGGAAAAATGAGGCAGAACACTGTTTTCCAGGACATACTGCGTTATTTCAGCGGGGAAAAGGTGGATTTCTCTGATCATGAGCTTGACCTCTCAGAACTCACGGAATTTCAGAGAAAAGTACTCACCGAGACCAGGAAGATCCCCTATGGCCATACGATCACATATGCCGAGCTTGCCTGCCGCATAGGAAAAGAAGATGCAGTGCGGGCCGTAGGCGGTGCGCTTGCCAGAAATCCTTACCCGGTCGTGATACCCTGCCACAGGATAGTCTCATCGTCCGGAGTTGGCGGATTTTGCGGGGAAACCTGCGGTGCGAAAGTGGAGTTTAAGAGGGAAATGCTGGAAATGGAGATGAGAACATGTTCGGATGGACAGGAAGGACAGTGATCGTTGACCTCGGGAACAATGCGATCACCGAATCAAGAACAAAAAGAAAGGATGCAGAGAAGTTTATTGGCGGACGTGGCATGGGCTGCACTCTCATGGACAGGATGGCAGAGACGGAAGTTGGGCCGTTTAGCCCGGACAACCCGATAATTTTCAGTACCGGTCCCCTTACAGGAACTTCTGCTCCCCTTTCAGGACATTTTAGCATTTGCACGAGATCCCCCATTACAAGAACCATCTTTGATTCCAATTCAGGAGGAAGCTTCGGAGCAGAGATGAAATTTGCAGGTATTGATTCACTGGTAATTACCGGAAAGTCGGAAACGCCCGTTTACTTACACATCGAGGACGAAGAAATTGAGCTACTGCCTGCAGACCACCTGTGGGGCAAGAATACCACCGAGATAACCGGACTACTTGAATCCAGAGGAAAGGTCGCATGTATCGGCAAGGCAGGCGAGAAGATGATCCCCATGGCCAGCATGGTCAATGACCGCATTTATCCCGGAGGACGCGGAGGACACGGAGCTGTGATGGGTTCAAAGAACCTGAAGGCAGTGGTCGTCAAAGGAAGCAATGTGCCTGAGATCGCGGATATTGATGCTTTTGACAAAGCGGTTGAGAGGGCAAACCGCCTTCTGGTTGCAAACCCTCCTGCATCCAAGGGACTTGCCAGCTACGGGACACCGGTCTTTGTGAACCTGCTCAGCTACATGGGCATCCTGCCTGCAGATAATTTCAGGAAAAAGGAATTTGCAGGTGCGCAGAAGATCTCAGGGGAATTCATCCGGGAGAACTACGAAATACACAAAACACCCTGCGATGCCTGTCCCATCGGATGCAAGAGAACATTCAACGATGGTACGCCTGTTCCTGACTATGATGCGGTCTGGACCTTCGGGCCGAATATCGGGAACGACGACCTTAGAACCATCATCGAGCTAAACAGCATCTGCCTTGAGTATGGTCTGGACCCGGTGTCATGTGGTGCTTCCATTGCTGCATATATGGAATTGAACTCCTTCACTGCCGCAGACCTTGACCTGAAAGGCCTTCTCCGAGAGATTGGCGAGGGTAAGAGCGAACTCTCTGTCGGTTCGTACTCTTATCTCTGCTCAAAGGGTGCTAAGGATATCAGCATGAGCGTAATGGGACTGGAGATATCTGGCTATGATCCCCGGGAAATGGCAGGGATGGCACTTGCATATGCAACATCCAACAGGGGAGGATGCCACCTGAATGCATTTATGGTAGCACCCGAGATTATGGGAAAGCCCATGCTTCTCAAAAGACAGGGCCTGGATGGCAAGGCTGCCCTTGTGCAGTACTTCCAGAATCTTTCGGCAGTTATCGATTCACTGGTGATATGCCCCTTCACAGCCTTTGCCATGGGCGAGGTCGAGCTTGCAGCCCTGCTGAGTGCTGCAACAGGTGTTGATCGCTCTGCGGAGGAATTACTTTGTGCAGGAGAGCGCATATACAACCTGGAGAGAGTTTTTAACAGAAGGCCAGGCATCCCGATCAATAATGATACTTTACCGGATAGGTTCTTCGGAAAAGACGGGATTGACAAAGAAATGTTTGAAAGAGCGCTGTCAGAATACCATCATTTCAGAGGATGGAATGAGAACGGAGTTCCTACACGGAAAAAACTCGGGGAGTTGAGTATTGCCGGAGAAACCGGGACTTAATTTACGTAATAAGTGCAGGCAGAGCAAGATATGACAGAGAACTAACAATTTGATTTATATACTTGAATGTTTAACTTAGTGCCTGATATAAAATAGTTCCGGTTTCTGCAATCATAGGTAAACTTGATATATAGAATAGGGAATTATACTCACAAATTATTGCCACTAATATCTTTTCGAATTTGGAGGATTATAAAATGAAAGTACAAGTAGAAGTTAAAGAGCTCAAAGAAGGAAAATACGTCATCGTCGACGACGAGCCCTGTATGATCAAGAGTATATCAAAGTCGAAGCCAGGAAAGCATGGTTCTGCAAAAGCAAGGATCGATGTCATAGGACTGTTCGATGGACAGAAGAGATCCTTTGTGGGTCCTATCTCAGACAAGACCTATGTACCTATTGTCGAGAGGAAAACAGCCCAGGTGCTTAACGTTAAAGGCAACATTGCCCAGCTAATGGACATGGGTGACTTCTCTACCTTCGAGCTGACCATACCTGAGGAATACAAGGATAGGGTTACAGAAGGCGGAGAGATCACATATATTACTGCAATGGGCAAATCGAAGATCGAAATGAGATGATAAGCCTCATTTCCCATTCTTTTTAACGATGTTCCACAAAGCTGAGATGATGGATGCCCTTGCAGACTACGAATCTGCAAGATATGTAATATTCGGCGTTCCTTTTGACGGCACTTCATCATATCGGTCCGGAAGCCGCTGGGCACCGGATGCCATGAGAAAGGCTTCAGAGAATTTCGAAACCTACAATGCTTATTTTGATATTGACTACGAAGACCTGCTTATACACGATGCCGGGAACCTGGAACACTACGTGAACGTGGATGAGACACTTGAGGAGCTTTCCTTTGCCGTGGAGCCTATTGTCGCTGACGGGAAGCTTCCCATCATGCTTGGCGGAGAGCACTCGCTCACCCTCCCATGCGTTAAGGCCTGTGCCAGACATGCAGACGAGGATATCGGGTTTGTCGTACTTGATGCACATTTCGATCTGAGGGAAGAATACTGCGGTGTCAAATACAATCATGCATGTGTCTCCCGACACGTCCTGAATGAAGTTACGGACAAATATGTGACCATTGGTGTTCGCAGCGGTCCCAGGGAGGAATGGGCCTTTGCAAAGGAGAACGGTATTAAATACTATACTCCGGATGACGTCCGCGAGACAGGGACCAAGGAAATTCTCTCAGAAATTAGTGATTACCTGGGATGCTCAAAGATATATCTTTCTCTGGATATGGATGCACTTGACCCGGCGTATGCACCGGGGCTTGGCACACCCGAACCCTTCGGACTAAGTGATATTGAAGTAAGGGACATAATACATGCTCTTGCACCAAGATCAGTGGGTTTTGATATCGTTGAGATATCACCCGAATACGATAATGGCCAGAGTGCGTTGCTCGGTACCAAGCTGCTCAGGGAATTCATCGCGGCCCATGCCGCAAGTGAGAGGTAGTTTTAAGACTGCATATATAGCTAGTAACCTTGTCCATCAAAAACGGCTATAAATGTCAAATAAAAGAACCGGATCTTTCATTCGGTATCTATATCTACAAGCTCCAGTCTTGTTTCTCCATCCCTCCGGATCTTCTTCAAGAAACAGGTCGATACCTATCCCATAATACCTGATTTGCCGTACATATTAAATTTACAGTATCCCGCCTCCCATTATTATCGACAGAAACGGTCTTGCCGATTAGTCGATACCGTACAACGGCACAGCAGTAAAAAATCACCTTCGACCGGTTTCATACTCAGTTAATTATTTACATATCCCGGACAATGGTGCTATTGAGAATATGAACGATGAAGTAGAAGTTGTATGTCCGTCATGCTCACCTAAAATAGAGGTGCCTCATGATGTATTGAAGTCAGGTCAGAATATTATTGTGCAGTGCCAGGAATGCGGAAACGTTCATCCCACCACGATAGAGAGACCGAAAAATGCCGATGTGAAGGTAATAATCAGCAGAGGAGAGGAATCCTTTAGCTGTATGCATAGAATGACGTCCGAAGATGTCATCAGAGTTGAGGACGAGATTATAATCGATGATGAAGAAAACGATGAAGTATATCCTATCATCGTAACTGCCATCGATACAGATATAAAAAGAGTCAATGCTGCAATAGCCCCGGATATTAATACCATATGGGGAAGAGCCATCGATGAAGTGATCGTCAGGATATCCGTACACCAGGGCAGAAAGACACAGGCTATTGAAAAGCGAGTTCCCGGCGGATATGAATTCACGATAGGAACTGATGATAAAGCGGATCAGACGGATTTCAGGATAACCAAGATCAAGAAACGAGATGGCGCCTTCCTGTCCAGCAAAGGCAGTACTGTCGAAGCCAAAGATATCAAGAGAGTATTTGCAGACGAAGCAAAAAGGCAGGGATGGGGAGAAGGCAGAACAGCATGGAGTATGCGAGGCAGAAGGAGAGATTGGTAAGTTCCCTCAGCAGTTACGGGATCAGTGATAGAGTACTTGATGCGCTGAGAAAGGTGCCAAGGCATCTTTTCGTTCCCGAGGTTCACCGTGACAGATCATACGTCGATACACCTCTGTCCATAGGTTACGCCCAGACTATTTCTGCACCACATATGGTTGCCATTATGTGCGATCTGCTTGAGCTTGAGATAGGGCTCAAGGTACTTGAGGTCGGAGCCGGATCAGGATATAATGCCGCGGTCATGGCTGAACTTGTGGACAGTAAAGGTAAGATATACTCTGTGGAGCGTCTGGAACCGCTTGCCGGATTCGCCAGGGTCAACCTGGAAAAAGCCGGATATGATAATGTAGATATCATTCTTGCAGATGGCAGTCTGGGATACCCGCAGGAAGCGCCCTACGACAGGATATGTGTGACGGCATCAGCACCCTGCACTCCCCGGGCACTGGTGGAGCAACTCAGGACAGGCGGCCTTATGGCAATACCCGAGGGAGATATGTATCAGCACCTATACCTCATAAAAAAAGAAGATGATGGCAGTCTTGTCAGAAAAGATTGCGGAGGCGTGACCTTCGTACCACTTATGGGAGCTAACGGCTTCAGGTTCGAATCAAAACCCTGAAAAGCCAGCAGTGAAAAAGTATAATGCATAGATATTTTTCAATTCAACCGTTCCGCACATAGAACCTATTGATGACCTTTTGCAGGTATTCCGGGGAGATATTATGCCTTCTGAAAAAAGTGATACATGGGAATTCTGGATCGATCGTGGCGGCACTTTTACTGACATTGTAGCAAAATCGCCAGAAGGAAAATTGTTTACCCATAAACTGCTCTCGGAAGATCCTGAGCACTATGCAGATGCAGCGATGCATGGGATTCGCAGGATACTGGGAACAGGATTGGGAAATACGTTGACATCGGAGAAAATCTCGTCCATAAAGATGGGTACCACTGTTGGAACCAATGCCCTGCTTGAACGTAAAGGCGAGCCCACCGCCCTTGTAACCACTGAGGGTTTCAGGGATGCGCTCCGTATAGCCTACCAGAACCGGCCCGATATCTTTGCATTGGAGATCAAGCGGCCCGAGCTGTTATATGAAAGAGTCGTGGAGGTCAGGGAACGTTA
Source organism: Methanolobus halotolerans (assembly GCF_004745425.1). GTDB lineage: Archaea > Halobacteriota > Methanosarcinia > Methanosarcinales > Methanosarcinaceae > Methanolobus > Methanolobus halotolerans. The sequence continues at coordinate 34,938 of NZ_PGGK01000007.1, forward strand.
CACTGCCCATGGCGAGGAACTTGTTCCCCTGGATACCCGAAAGGCACGGGAAGAACTTAGAAAAGTATACGTTGCAGGCATAAGGTCTGTTGCAATAGTGCTGATGCACGCCTATCGCTATCCTGACCATGAACTCCAGCTTAAACGGATTGCAGAAGAGATCGGCTTTTCACACATATCGCTTTCACATGAGGTCAGCCCCCTGATGAAGTTTGTGAGCAGTGGTGAAACCACCGTCGTTGATGCATACCTGTCACCTGTATTGAGAAGGTATATCGATATGATAGCAGAAACACTGGAGGATTCTGGCAAGAGGACACATCTGATGTTCATGCAGTCCGGTGGCGGACTTATAGATTCCCGGTATTTCAGAGGCAGGGACTGCATCCTTTCTGGACCTGCAGGCGGGATAGTCGGAGCCATCCGGACATCTGAAATGGCAGGTTTCAGGAACATCATTACCTTTGACATGGGGGGGACATCCACAGATGTCGCACATTACAGCGGGGAGTACGAGAGGAGCTTTGAGACAGAGGTTGCGGGAATTCACCTGCGCTCACCCATGCTTCACATCAATACAGTTGCAGCCGGAGGAGGGTCCATACTCCATTTTGATTCCGGCAGGTTCCGTGTAGGTCCCGACTCGGCAGGTTCGGATCCCGGACCGGCATGTTATCGCAAAGGAGGACCGCTTACTGTTACGGATTGCAATCTCATGCTTTGTACAATACAGCCAGAGCACTTCCCGCAGGTGTTCGGCCCGGAAGCTGATCTGCCTCTTGACAGGGAAACCGTTGCCAGGAAATTCAAGGAACTTGCTGAAGAGGTAACTGCGTTCACAGGCGAGGATTATACTGCAGAAAAGATTGCAGAAGGATTTCTGAAGGTGGCTGTAGAGAACATGACCAATGCCATCAAGAAGATATCCATCCAGCGAGGATACGATATCAAGAACTATACACTCTGTTGCTTCGGAGGTGCAGGGGCCCAGCATGCCTGCAGAGTGGCGGATTCACTGGGACTGAGGACTGTTTTTATTCACCCGTTTGCAGGTGTGCTTTCTGCATACGGCATGGGACTTGCCGATCAGAAGATACTGAAAGAGTATGCTGTGGAGCGGGTGCTGGATGACAAACTGGTCCTGGGCCTTAGCACGGAGTTCACCAGAATAGAGACGGAAGGAAAAGCAGAGATGCGCATTCAGGGAGTAAGGGAAGAAAACATTGGTACATTTCACAGAGTGCATGTGAAGTATATTGGAACCGATAACCCCCTGATAATTGATTCCGGTACAATGGAAGGCATTGTCAATGCCTTTGACCACGAGCACAAAAAACGTTTCGGGTTTACAATGGAAGATAAGGAGCTTATTGTGGAAGCAATATCGGTGGAGATCGTGGGCTCCGGGGAGAATGTGCTGGAAAATAATGTACTTCCTCCCGGTAATGGTAACCATGAAGCAATCGTCAGTACCCGCATGTACACCTGTAACCAATTCCACAAAACACCCATAATAAAACGTGAGAACCTGAAACCCGGAACAGAAGTCCATGGGCCTGCCATAATAACGGAGGAGAACACAACCGTTGTAATTGAACCGGGCTGGAAAGCAGAACTCACTTCCACTAACTGCCTGATACTCACAAAGGTGGGGCAGGTCCCAGACACACAGGACATTGGCACAGAAGCAGACCCTGTGATGCTTGAGATATTCAACAACCGTTTCATGTCCATTGCGGAACAGATGGGCTATACGCTCCAGAATACTGCATACTCGGTAAATATCAAAGAAAGGCTTGACTTCTCATGTGCGGTCTTTGACATGGATGGAAGACTTGTTGCCAATGCGCCCCATATACCCGTACACCTGGGCTCTATGGGAGAAAGCGTCCGATCGGTCATAGAACAGTTCAGGGAAATACAACCCGGTGATGTTTACATAGTTAACTCTCCTTTTAAGGGCGGGACACATCTGCCGGATATCACTGTGATTACCCCGGTTTTTATTGAAGGCAGGCCAGCCTTCTATGTAGCCTCACGGGGACACCATGCAGACATAGGCGGCATCAGCCCTGCTTCCATGCCACCTAACAGCAGGCACATCGACGAGGAAGGAGTTATAACCGATGGGATGCGGATAGTTGAAAACGGGCAATTCCTCGAAATTGAAGTAAATCAATGGTTGCAATACAGCAAATACCCGGTAAGCAATCCCCGACAGAATATCGCTGACCTCCGTGCCCAGGTAGCTGCGAACGAGAAGGGCGCCATGGAGCTAAAACTACTTGCGGAGAGCTTTTCCCTCAAGACTGTGGAAGCTTACATGAGCCATGTGCAGGATAACGCTGAAGAGGCAGTCAGAGCAATTACTACATCCCTCAAGGACGGAGAGGCGGTGCAGGTCTTTGACGACGGAAGCCAGATCAAAGTAAAAGTAAGCATTGACAGGGAAAGAAGAGCAGCACATATAGACTTCACAAGAACATCGCCCCAGCACCCCGGAAACCTCAATGCGCCTGTAGCAGTCTGCAAGGCGGCTGTACTCTATGTGTTCAGGACACTTGTGCAGGAGGATATCCCATTGAATGAGGGATGCCTCAAGCCACTGGAAATATCCGTACCCGAGGGTTGTATGCTCAACCCGGTGTATCCTGCAGCGGTGGTCGCAGGGAATGTGGAGACCTCTCAGGCAATCGTGGATACACTTTTTAAGGCACTGGGAGTGATGGCAGGTTCCCAGGGGACAATGAACAACTTTACCTTTGGGAACTCAGAGTTTCAGTACTATGAGACCATATGCGGTGGTTCGGGAGCAGGGGATGGCTTTCACGGAACGGATGCGGTGCATACCCATATGACAAATTCGAGGATAACCGACCCGGAAGTGCTGGAATGGCGCTTTCCGGTGCTACTGGAAGAGTTTTCCATAAGACAGGAAAGCGCAGGGGAAGGCGAGTACACCGGAGGATGCGGCGTCATCAGGAAAATACGCTTTCTGGAACCGATGAGGGCTGCTATAATCTCCGGCCACAGGAGGGTGGCTCCCGCGGGCCTCAACGGCGGAAAGGATGGAAAGGTCGGACGTAACTATATCGTTAAAAAGGATGGAGTTATTCTTGAACTGGGAGGAAAGGCCGAATATGTGGCAGGTGCAGGAGACGTCTTTGTCATTGAGACCCCGGGAGGTGGAGGTTTCGGATATCTGAACAAAAGTCCTAGAAAATCTTAAGTAATGATGATTGTTAACTTATTATGTGAATAGTGTACGAACCAAGATCCTGTAAATCATATGAACTCTGATACAAATTTAAAGGAAGTCACCGTCAAGGGTGTCTTTATGGTAAATATAGTAGGAAGGTCTGTCCCCGCGGTGATGCTTGAGGACGAAGAGGGCTCGCTCATGCCGATACATATCGGTAATTCCGAGGCACTTTCCATAAACTCGGTATTGAGAAATGAGACAATGCCAAGGCCTATGACGCACGACCTTATAGTCACCATGCTCGAAAGGCTCGGGACAAAGGTGGAAAGGGTCCTTATCGATGAGAAGATCGATAACATATATTATGCAAGGCTCAGGCTTGACAGGGACGGGACCAGCATTGAATTTGATGCCCGGCCAAGCGATTGCATTGCCATGGCCCTCAGACAGAATGCTCCGATTCTTATTGACAGGAAGATATTCACTGACGATTCTATCAACAAGGAGAACTTCCAGCTCTCAAGATCTGCAGACGATTTTGAATAAGCGGACATTCGGTTCACAAGAAAACAATTATTTAAAATCTAAAGAACTACTTCCATGAGGCACAGGATTTTTTATAACCCGTTGAAGTTCTTTTTCACCGCTGTACTGGTGATGTTATTTGCCTTTAGCATCTCAATCCTCTTCTTTGGCCTTGCCAGCACGGCATTTGCGAGGATAGGGTTCTCATGGAGTGATGCCTTTATCCTGCTCTTGCTATCCCTTATAGGGAGCAGTATCAATATACCCCTCACAACCATCGAGTCTGAGACTCCAATCGAGAACCATCGCTTTGTCAAGGTATTCGGGGTTTCCTACAGAGTCCCCTTCAAGGAGACATTCAAGACAAAGACGACCCTTGCGGTAAATATAGGAGGCGCACTTATCCCGTCCATGGTGTCCCTATACCTGTTAATCCTCTTCCCCGGAGCCATCGTATACTCACTATACGCAACCGCCATCGTCTCCCTTGTAACCAAGATGGTCGCCCGCCCCGTCAGAGGAGTCGGCATCGTATCACCCGCAATCATCCCCCCTCTTGTAGCCGCACTAAGCTCTATGCTCGTAGTATCCATGGCCGGAGCCAACCGCGACCTGCTCTTCATCACAGCCTACGTGAGCGGCACCATGGGCACCCTAATCGGAGCCGACCTGCTCAACCTCAGCGCCATAACCAAGATAGGGGCACCGGTTGCGAGCATTGGAGGAGCCGGGACTTTCGACGGGGTTTTTCTGGCAGGGGTTATTGCGGTGTTGTTGGTGTGAGAAAGTCCTGCATAATCTGAAAAAAGGCCCCGGCATATAATTACGGTCACATAATTGTCACGACAGCTATATCTACAGAATGTTTTTTTTCTGAATACACTGGGTATGAATTTATTTTCACCCAATGAAAGAAGATACATGTTAAAGTTTTGAGCAACGAAACCATTACCAAAAAACAATTTAAATATAAACTTTATCTTATTTATATAGTGTATTTTATATATTATGCTTGTCTTAAATAATAAATTATACTTTTGATATCAGAAGGTGGTTTTTATAAACTCATCGAAACTACGAACATTAAAATATCCAATATTATTATTGATCCTGCTCTTAACCATAGGAATGGCATCCGCAGCAGACATTATCGCCGGTGAAGGAACAGGGAACACTACAATCAACGCCGCACTGACCAATGCAACTGACGGAGACACTATAGTCGTCATTGATGGAATCTATACTGAGAACATAGTTGTTAACAAAAGTATCACAATCCACTCTGAGAATGGTTCTGCAAACACGATCGTTCAGGCAGCATCAATAGACACACACATATTCAATGTCACGGCCAGCAATGTTACAATTAGTGGGTTTAACGTCACAGGCGCAACAAACTACAGTAGCATTTACGCGTTTTCAGCTTTAAATTGTAACATCTCAGACAACCTGGTGTCTGAAAGTTATGCAGGCATCTACTTTTACAATTCAGATGACAGCACTATAAGCAACAATCAGATCGGTTCTAACACAATTGGCATCTATCTGCAGAGATCAGCCAATAATACCCTGGTCAATAATACGATGGAGTCGAATAGTTATAACTTCGGGACCTATGGACCGGATCCGGAACATTTTGTCCACGATATAGACACCAGCAATCAGGTCAATGGAAAACCGCTCTATTATCTGGTCGATCAGGCGGATACACAGATCCCCCTGGGTGCAGGACAGGTTTACATTGTAAGCTCCGCGAACATTACTGTAAAGGATATCTCAATATCTAACGGTTATGAAGGTGTAATGCTTGCATATACTAACAATTCAAGGGTCGAGAATATCACTGTTTCACAAAACGCTGGTGGAGTTATACTGGTAAATTCAGATTCCAACACTCTTGATAATATCAATGCCATCAACAACACTTATGGAATATACCTTGAGAACTCTACTGACAACACTTTTACCGACAGCATAATCGGATCAAGCGGATGGGATGGCATTTCCCTGTATTCTTCAAGCAATCATAATGTTTTAGACAACAACACGATCAGCTCCGGTGGTTGTGACGGCATCTATATCGATAATTCGGAAAATAATATCCTGAGCAACAACACGATAGTCGATAACCCTGAATCAGGAATAAATCTCTACTATTCAGACAGCAACAACATGGCTGACAATATTGTAATTAACAACACCTATCATGGCATTCACCTTAACGTTTCAAGTTACAATACCCTGACCGGCAATAATGCAAGTGATAACTTAAAGAGCGGTATCTACCTTTATAATGTGAGTAACTACAATGTTCTGGATGACAATACTGCAATAAATAACACTGAGAAAGGAATCCTCCTTCTTAATGCAAGTAACAACATCTTAACCAACAGTTCTCTCAGTTCCAACGATTACGGCATTTTCCTGGAAGATTCGACCAACAATACCCTGGCCAATAATACCATGGGATCAAACGATTTTAATTTTGGTGTTTACGGCCCTGAACTAAAGCATTTTGTCCATAATATAGACACCAACAACATGGTCAATGGAAAACCGCTCTATTACCTTATCACCCAGACAGATATGCAGGTACCTCTGGATGCAGGGCAGGTATATGTCGTAAACTCCACCAACGTCACAGTCAAGGACTTCTCCGTATCAAATGGTTATGACGGTATAGCGTTTGCATATACCAATAATTCAAGGATAGAGAACTTTACTGCTTCGGACTGTTACCATGGTATCTACATGATTCACTCTAACTTCAACACTATCGAAAATGTAGTGGCCAACAGCAATATTTACGGCCTCGAAATGACAATGTCAGGTAATAATCTATTATCCAATAGTACCTCTACATCCAATGTTAGGGGACTCAATCTTATAGATTCCAGCTACAACGACATAACCAGCAATGATTTCGATTCCAATACTCCGGTAGGCATCAGACTTTCTAATTCAGATAACAATAACCTGACTGATAACACTGCAAAAGACAGTTTCGTTGGAATAGATCTTACCAGTTCAGAATTCAATGTGCTGATCAATAATACCGCTGGCAATGGAAATTCTTACGGGTTCTATATAGGATCAGATAATAATACACTTACTTCTAATACTGCCAGCAGCAATGAACAAGCTGGTATTCGTCTTTACCATGCCGACAACAATACCCTGGAAAACAATACTGCCAGTGATAATGATCTGGACGGTATTGCGCTAAGATATTCAAATAACAACGTTTTCATCAATAATACTGCCAATACTAACTCCCGAGCCGGTTTTGTTCTGGAGGATTCAAACAGCAATACACTTTTGGGCAATAGTGCCATGGACAGCACCGGTGACTGGGCAGTTAGTGCTGCAACTATGGATATTGAATCCTTGGGCACGGACCCTTTAACCACATATTTTGACGAGATGGGTAGTATCGTCGATACAGAAGAATATGCTCTGTTCGACCCGGCATCCTCACCTGAATTCTTGGGCCAGTCTGGCTCCATAGACTCATCCTCTATAAGCCCCACTGTCAGTGAGATGGACGCTTCATTTGGGATCGCTGTTGGCTTTTCTTCTGACAATGTTATATCATCGACCCGTACAGCTGGGAACTATTATGGTCTTTATACACTTCTGTCAACAAACACCATGGTAGATGATCTCATACTGACGAACGGCCTGGCAAAACTATCTTTTGTGACCGACGATAGCAGGATCCTGCTGAGTGGTTCTGATTCTAACCCCGTACAGTTTTCCGGCAAAACGAATGTCAACGGGTATGTTGGTATTGTCCATTCGTCCATTGTCCCATCATCAACTATCCTGGCTTCAGAAAATATGCTTATTACTTATTCCTACGACGATTCGGGGATGAGCAATACTACTGAAGCTTCGATCTCACTGTTCAGGACAGACAATGACCAGTGGGTTGAAGTTCCAAGTGTCACGCTCAATACAACCCATAACTACGTTTCTGCAAACCTTACTGAATTCGGTACTTTTGGTCTTTTCAAAGATGCTGCCGGACCAACAGTATCAGGTTCTCATGACAAATCCCTTTCAGCAAGGATCAGATCACAGGGAACCGTTACCGACCTGCCCGTTAACGGGGATGGCGAAATTACAGCTGATACTGTCATAAAGTCATCTGATGCATCAACTACACTGTCAGTGGGCAAAGGAACAAAAGCCCTTGATCCTTACGGAAATCCTGTGAGCAAGATAATAGTCACCACCCCGGCATCCCTGCCATCAAATACTCCTGCAGAGGTCATAGAGTCAGGCCTCTACTTTGATTTCGGACCCTCCGGAACCACTTTCAGTCAGGACGTCATAATTACTATCGAGTTTGATCCGGCAGAGTTCGAGGGACGCAATCCTGTGATCTATACTCACACTTCAGACGGATGGATAGCACTTACAACAACCGTTGACCGGGAAAAGGGGAGAGCAACGGCAGCGACGAATCACTTCTCGCTCTATGCGCTGTTCGGCACAGATGCCGAGAGTATACAGGAAGTTTCACTTGACCCATCATCGCAGGATTCTGAGACTTCTGACCTTACAGAGGAAGAAACACCTGTGAAAGATGAAAGTGGTTTTGGCTATCTTTTCTGGATAATCGGCATAGCTGTTGTCCTTGCTCTGGGAATTGTAGTTGTTAAAAAGCAAAAGAAAAACGAAGGGTTATAAGCCCTTCCGCTTTACTATTATCCCAATGTCTGAAACTGATGTTATCCGGACCATGGCATAACAAGTGTTAAATAAAAATCAATGTCTTCTTATTAGATAGACATCTGCCAGACTTGATGACAGATTTGAATAACACCATACGGTGAAAAGGACACAAACATACATGCTTACTAAAAGGATCATACCATGTCTTGACGTAACGCTTGACGAGGCCGGGGGAACAGTTGTCAAGGGTATAGAGTTCGTAGACCTGCGCAAAGCCGGTGACCCTGTGGAACTTGCTAAAAGATACAACGAGCAGGGTGCGGACGAACTTGTTTTCCTGGATATTACTGCCTCCCATGAAGGACGCTCCACCATGATCGATGTCATCGAGAGGACCGCAAATGAAGTGTTCATTCCCCTGACCGTGGGAGGTGGCATAAACTCCATCGAGGACGTGCGCCAGATACTGCGTGCGGGTGCCGACAAGGTTTCCATTAACACATCTGCTGTGAAGAAACCTCAGCTTATCAAAGAAGCCTCGGAGATCTTCGGTGCCCAGTGCATCGTCACAGCCATCGACTGCAAGAGGAATACCAATATAGTGGATAATCCCGACATAACCATACTCGAACTGGAAGACGGCACCCCTGCATGGTACGAGGTGGTTATATACGGAGGGCGCCAGCCCACAGGTATCGATGCCGTACAATGGGCTAAAAAAGTAGAGGAACTTGGATCAGGAGAGATACTCCTCACCAGTATGGATCGGGACGGCACATATGACGGTTTCGACATTCCAATCACAAAAAAACTCTCCGAAGAGCTGGAAATACCCATAATCGCATCCGGTGGCGTCGGGAATCCCGATCATATGTATGAAGGTTTTGTAAAAGGAAAGGCCGATGCCGCTCTTGCAGCAAGCATCTTCCACTTTGGCGAATACACTGTTAAAGACACAAAGGAATACCTCAAAGAGAAGAGCATACCTGTAAGGCTCTGAACCGGTGATGATATGGAGATAGCAGAGTTCCAGCAACTGATGTCCGACCTGTACGCACACAATGACAAGAAACGCGGCCCTGCCGCAACCATGCTCTGGCTTGTAGAAGAGGTAGGAGAACTCGCAGAAGCTATTCGCAGGGACGACTGTGAGAATATCAGAGAAGAGCTTGCGGACTGCTTTGCCTGGGTGGGAGCCCTGGCAAACCTCTACGGAATAGACCTTGAGGCGGCATTTCTTGAGAAGTATCCCGATAAGTGCCCCACGTGCGGCAGGAAGCCATGTATTTGTCCTGACTGACAGGATTATCTTTTATAGACCTGGTCCCCATATCTATTGATAACTCAGGGGGTTAGTTATGAACGAACTAAAGACTGGCAAGACTATTGAGGATTTTACACTCAGAGACAGTAACCGTAATGTAGTACACCTTCATGACCTCAAAGGTAAAAAGATATTACTCGCCTTTCATCCGCTGGCCTGGACCCAGGGGTGTGCAAAGCACATGAAACTGCTGGAAGAGAACTATGAGAAATTCAGTTCCATGAATACAGTCGCCCTTGGGATCAGCATTGATTCCGTGCCTTCCAAGAAAGCATGGGCTAAGGAACTGGGAGTTGAGAAGACGGTCTTCCTGTCCGACTTCTGGCCGCATGGAGCAGTGGCAAGGATGTACGGCATGTTCAATGAGGACATGGGAGTATCAAAGCGGGCAAGCATCCTGATTGATGAAGACCTCAAAGTAAAATATATAAAAGTTTATGAGACGCGTTCATTGCCGGATATAGACGAGATATTTGTTGCTATCAGAGATTAAAATTTAGCACAGTTTAAATAAATATTTCATAATGTTTAAATAATATCCCTTCTCTTGTATAACAGAAGAACATGAATGAAAAAAGAGATAGAGAAATACGTTTCATTCTTATTTTACTCATCATCGGATCCTTCACTGTTTCAGGAGGATGCATAAATGACTTTGAAGAAGAGAGCAGCTACACAATAACAGATATTGAGATGGCTACTGAAAGTGTCAAAAGTTCCTACGTCGATCTGAACGTGACAGCCTACATAATGAATAGGGGTTCTGACAGCGAGACAAACACGAAACTTGCAATCAAAGCCTTCAGTGAACAGACAGGGCTGCTCGAAATGTCTCAGGAAAAAGATATCGAAACTATTGAGAATGAGGGGATTACTGCAGTGAGCCAGTCCATCAGACTTCCTAAACAGGGGAGTTTCATACTTCTATTCAACCTTTATGAGGACGAAAAGAGAAAGGCCAGCTCTTCAATAACGATCCGAAACCTCGATGGTATGCCAACCGACCTCCAGGAAGTCGGTATCCAGATCTCAGGGATGGATTTCATGGTGAAGAACGTGACATCCGGCAAGGTCCTCATCGAGAATGACATCTACGTGAAAAATGAGGGTTCAAAGTCCACAGATAATTACAGGATACTCGTCAAAGCAAGAGAGATTGATGCCAGGCTTCTGGCAGATAAGGAATGGACCGTCACTGGCAATATAGAGCCTGAAGCAACTGCGATCCGTACAGTCAGCCTGACGGTCCCTGACAACTACAACTATGTCGTCGAGGTTAGCGTATGGGACGGGGACATCATAGTAATGACAGGTGAGGATTACGTCCAGCTTAACCCTGAAAAGGTCATCAGTAACGAAGAGAAGGTCCAGAACAAGAATATCCAGACAAGCGACTTTGTCATAGAGGAAGATTTTGAAACTGAAATGCCTGTCGAAGAGACATATCCTTCAGAAGAGTCTCCGGGATTCGGGGCTACGATGGCGATAGTCACTATATTGTCCGCATTGCTGATCATCACAAAAGGAAACAGGAGGGGAAAACATGAGTGAAGGAAACAGGACAGGACATGAGGGATATAACGCCATCAGCACCCCTCCCACCGGGGAAGAGAGCATGAATAAAGGATATACTGCAAGTACCAGAAACACAGATCAGAAAAAGACCAGCCCTGAAGAATACTTCAGATGGGCGGTCTTTGGGATAACAATGCTGTTGCTCTTTATTGCAGCTATCCAGTTCTATTTCTCCATGCAGGAAGTGATAGGAACATGGTTAGAATGGCAATATGTGCCCCTGTTCAAATCGATGTACAACCTTGTGGTAATTGTCGTCTGTGTTTTCATAATAAAACTCTTCGTGTTCAGAAAGCGGGCTTAGATCTGCTTTCTTCTTTTTTGGACTTTTCATCTTTCATCTTCATTTTTATATAGCTATTATGAGTATAATGCAAAGTTCATGATGATATCAAAACCCGAACTACTTGCCCCTGCCGGGAATATGGAATCGCTCATCGCGGCAGTAGAGAACGGTGCCGATGCAGTGTACCTCGGAATAGAGGATTTCAGTGCAAGGGCATATGCAGGCAATTTCACAGTAGATGAATTCAAGGAGGCACTGGACTACGCTCACCTGCGGGGAGTGAAGATCTATGTCACCATGAATACACTTATAAAGGACACAGAGATCGAAAAAGCATTAGTGCTCATGCGCACACTGGAGGAACTTGGAACGGATGCCATCATTGTACAGGATATGGGACTTCTGTCAATTGCAACAAAATTCGTACCCGGGCTGCCTGTCCACGCCAGCACGCAGATGACCATACACAACACTGAAGGAGTACGTTTCCTTCAGCACATAGGTGTGAAGAGGGTAGTGCTTGCAAGGGAAATGATACTTGAAGAGATAAAGGACATCAGACAGAGTACAGGTATGGAGATTGAGACCTTTGTGCATGGAGCACTCTGCATATGCTATTCGGGGCAATGCCTGATGAGCAGTATGATAGGGGAAAGAAGTGGTAACAGAGGATACTGCGCTCAGCCCTGCAGGAAGAAATACAAACTCAACAGCAAAGGAAAGAGAGTAAACACCACCGGAGAGTTCCTGCTTAGCCCCAGAGACCTTAACACTTCCCCGATCCTGCCTGAACTTTTGGAAGCAGGCATTGCATCCTTAAAAATAGAAGGACGTATGAAGCGGCCCGAATACGTGGCTGGCGTGGTACGCATTTACCGCCGCCTTATTGATAGATACATGGAAAATCCCGCCGAATACTTTGTTTCCGAAGAAGAAAAGCTGCAACTTGAACAGTTGTTCAATCGGGATTTCACCAGCGGTTACTTCAAAGGCAACCCAGGAAGCACCCTTATGAGCAGGGAAAGACCTTACAATCGTGGGGTGAGGATAGGAAAAGTCATAGGCTATGACAAGAGGCGCAGGAGTCTCACCCTGGAACTGTCAGGAAAGTTGAAAGCAGGCGATGGCATTGGTTTTGAAGGAGAGCAGGAGTCGGGGACTATCGTTCAGCAGATGTACGTAAAAGAGAAGTTCACAAAAGAAGCAGGCAGGGGTAATGTTATCAGCATCCCTTCAGACATCCCGCATACCAAGGGAACCGAAGTATACAGGACGCTCGAAAGTTCTCTTATGAAAGAACTGAAAGAGTCGTTCGAATCGCCCGGAAAACTCAGGAAAGTATCTGTTCTTCTGAAAGTGAGAATATTCCCCGGAGAAAAGATAGAACTGATGGTCAGGGACGAGGATAACAATGAGGTCAGAGCCAGCTCCGATTATGTCATCGAACCTGCGATAAAGAAAGCGACCACTGAAGATGATATCAAAAAGCAGTTTGGAAAGCTTGGCAACACTGTCTTCGAGGCAAAAGATATAGATATTTCTATGGGAAAAGATATCTTCGTTCCTATAAAAGAGATGAACGATACCAGAAACAGGGCTGTGGAAGAACTAAAAAAAATCAGAGTTAGAAGCAGAAGAAGAACAGAACACTTTCCATATACCGTTACTGAAGAGCTTATTTCGTCTGAAATAACAAGGAAACCATCACTTTACGTAAGTGTCAGCAACATGGCATCTATAGACTCTGCGATATCCGGGGGTGCAGACATCATATATTACGATGGAGAGCACTGCATGCAGGATGATGCAGACCTGGATCGGGCAGCCAGTCTGGCAGGAAAGGCAAAAGTACCGATCTACCTGCATACACCTTCCATCGTGAAGGATAGCGAGATGCCCGTGGTTGAAAAAAGAATGAATGCTGCAAAAGGATCAGGTTTTGAAGGCATCCTTGCGGCAAACACCGGAATTTTGAGAAAGGCACTCCAGCATGAGATACCGGTAATCGCAGATAGTCATCTGAATATCTTTAACAGGGATAGTGCTGCACTTCTGATTCAAAAAGGTGCCAGGTCTGTGGTACTTTCCCCGGAAATGAACCTGGAACAGATAAGAAGGGTGAGCCAGGGAATGAATACTGAATTCATTGTTCACGGTTGGCTTCAGGTAATGGTATCCGAGCACTGCATTCATTCCAATCTTACAGGATCTTTCAAGGGTACCAGTCCATCCTTCCGGACAGAAGCGTTTGAGCTTACAGATGAAAAGGGGTTTGTTTTTCCTGCAGTAACCGACTGTTCAGGCAGGACACATATCTTCAATTCTAAAAAGCTTTGCCTGCTGGAGGACATACCTCAGTTGATAGAGAGTAGTGTTTCAGGTTTCAGGGTCGATGCAAGAATGACAGACAGTGTAATTATTGAAAAGATCACGACCTCATACAGAGAAGCAATTGATTCGTATTTTTCTGGTGAAGGCCTCCGGACAGGAGCAGGCAAATGCAAGAATATATCAAAAGAATATACAAGAGGTCACCTCCACAGAGGCGTCCTATGAGAGTATTCCTTTCAGCATCCATACGTGGTGGCCGGAAAATGCTCCATATGTACATCAAGATGTGCAGCCTGCTACAGCAGCAAGGACATGAGGTTCTTAGCTGGCACGTAGCAGACCCGGCACTTGATGAAGCAGAATCGCTCATGACGGAACAGGAGATTTACGAACACGACATGAAACTTCTCAGGAAAAGTGAGTGCTTGATAGCAGAGGTTAGTACACCTTCGATCGGAGTTGGCTATGAGGTCTGCAGTGCCCTGCAGCTTGGTCTGCCCGTTCTCTGTCTGCACTCCCCGCAGGCCAATGTCTCTGCAATGATACTCGGAAATAGTGATCCGGGACTTGTTGCAAGTGAATACGCAAATGAACAGGAATTGCAGAAAATCATGATAACTTTCCTGTCAGGACTGGAACAGGTCACACAAGTGCAGGAGGAATTTTTTAGTAATCATTAAATACTAACCAAGACAATATAAAGGTGGTCACTATGGTCAATGAAATCCTGATACTTATTGTAGCTATTATAATTGCATTTGTGCTGTACAAATTATTAAAAACAGCTACGAAAATGGCAGTCAATGCAATTCTTGGACTGATCGTGCTAATTGTCGCAAACGCCGTACTGGGGCTCGGGATCGCATATTCGTGGATTGTCATCCTTATTTGCGCCATAGCAGGAGTTGTCGGTGCTTTGCTGATAATATTGCTGAGTTACCTAAATATCGCTTTTTAAACTACGAGCGATTCCTTTTATATGATGACGGGTGTACCGCTCACCCCGGAATATTTTTTCAGTCATGATACTTCTGATCTCACCGATATCGAACCCCCTGAACAGCAGTTCGAGTTCTTTCTCAGTGAAATAATGATAGATTATACCGCCTTTCCTGCGGAAAGTGTTATTTTCAACCTCATCTCCACCGAATCTCATATCATTAGTACCGAAAACCTCGAAAAATAACAAACCATTCGGCCGGAGCACCCTAATGAGCTCTTCAACAGCAAGCGACCGCTCACTTGCAAAAAGATGCTGCAACACACCGTAGCAGACGACGGCATCAAAGGAGTCGTTCGAAAATGGGAGATGTGTGATAGAAGCAGCAGCATATACGGCATGCTGCCCGCTTTTTTCAAGATAGTTCCTTGCCCGGGAGAGAGCAACCAGAGAAATATCACTACCTACGACGTGGTACTTTTTTGAAAGAGGAAGCAGGTATCTCCCATTCCCGCACCCTGCATCCAGTACAAAGGAGCCAGGAGCAAGTAGATCCTCCACTGCAGAAATGGACCTGGATCCACCCCAGGTAACATGCCTGTACTCCTCTTCCCAGGCACGTTGAGACAAACTCAGATCATTCATATCAGGGTCTGTAATTTGCAGCTTTCCTGAAACGTTCGATAAGGAAGTCCTTCTCCAGGGACGAAAGGAACCAGCCTGCCTTAGGACCCGACTGCTGACCTAAAACTGAAGTATAAATAGCTTTGAACAGGTCTTTAGGCTCCACTGTCATTTCCACAGGGTCTACACCTGATGTATTTGCCATCATTATATGTAGTTCTGAACCCGGATCCTTTGCAGAGTATATCATGTTATGATAGTCCTCACCACTCAACTCACCGCTGCCGGCAAGTATGTCAGCAAATGAGGATAGAAAAGCACGCTGGGCATCTGAAAGGCTGGCTGCCTGAACCGGAAGTTCGCCTTTGACACTGAACTTTGCAAAAGGAGGTGCATACATTTCAAGCCAGTTGCCTACATTATCAGCCAGTTCCTTTATGCATTTCTCGTTATCAGTGTTGTATCCCGACCTACTGACAATATTCATTATCCGATCAAAGTCTCCGCCTGCAGCCTGATAAATGGTTGTCATGTGCTTGAAGGGTATGTCAGTATGACATATACCTGCTGCATGCGACAATCCTATCAGCCTGCTTTCATACGAGCCGGGCTCATCCATAGAGTGAATACGTTCGAACTCATCCACAAGGTTCAACAGAGGTTGAGCAGGGTCGAACTTAATGTGTTTTTCGGGTTTAGTACGGATGATAAGATAACGCAGTACCTCAGGAGGAACAACCTTCAACATATCCGAGATCGAAACGACCACGCCAGTAGAAGATGACATCGCTCCTTCCTTGCCCAGCATGATCCATTCATACACTATCGGGAAGGGAGCCTCATATTCAAATATCTCCTTTGCCAGAGCACGGCCGGTGTCATATGAACCCCCCCTGGAAGCATGATCCTTGCCGAAGGGTTCTACAGTAACCCCCAGGGCCTTCCAGCGTGCCGGCCAGTCCACACGCCAGGTGAGTTTTCCTCCGCCCTTCATAGAGACAGTACCCTGGTCACCGCAGGAGCAGGTATAATCCACGGTTTCCGCATCCAGGTCAAAACCCGTGACATGGGTCGTGTTGATCTTACCACATACATTACATACAGGGTTGTAAGGGCTCCAATCCTCTGCCGGAGTCTTCCCCGATACTTTCTGGAGGATAGCTGCGATTTCGTCCTTCTTCACCAGTGCGGTCTTAATAGCATCCGTGTAAAGACCCTGCTTGTAAAGTTCATCAGCCCTATAGACCCTGGGACGTATTCCCAGATGCTCAAGGGCCACAAGGAAAGGTTCCAGGAAGTGTTCAGAGTAGCTCTTGTGTTCCCCACATGGACAGGGAATCTCCGAAAGAGGTTTTCCCACATGCTGAGCATAGCTCTCATCAAGGAAAGGATAGACCTTCCTGAGAGGGTCGTAGGTATCTGCAATATAGATGAACTCGGCCTGTGCACCTTTATCAAGCAGAGCTCTGTATGCTACATCTGCTGTTACTACCTCGCGCATATTACCTATGTGAATGTGACCAGAAGGCGTGATTCCTGTTGCAACCAGGTGCTTCTTTCCTTTCTGAAGGACCTCATCTGCAACTACATCCGCCCAGTGTGTGATATCTGCCATTCTTTTCACCATTATGAGACCGATAATTATTATTTTATGCTAGTCATCTCTAAGAGATTCTTACCTTAATTATTGCTACCATTATAACCTTTGCTAAAGACAGGACAAAAATTCCGTAAAATTATTCCCTTCGGCACTTGATACCCGAACATAGAGTCAGCAGAAAATTCAAAAAACATATATTATTTAGTTGCTTACGGTAATTATACGGAATCGGAGAGATCGGAATGTATCCGGAACGCACAGACGAATATCTTGAAACCATCTTTCTGCTGGTAAGGAAGAACAATTCACCGGCAAGAACAAACCAGATTGCTGTGGCTTTAAACGTATCAGCCCCAAGTGTCACCGAAATGATCCAGAGGCTTTCAGAAGCCGGATTTGTGGATTACAGGCCATATTACGGAGTGGAGCTGACAGAACTGGGAAGCCAGCAGGCGATCAAACTGAGGCACAGTAACAGAGTCCTCCGAAGATTCCTTTCAGAGGTATTGGGAATAGAACCCGAAAAAGCTACGGAAGAAGCATCCCTGCTTGAACACGCTACATCAGATATCGTATTGGACCATATTTGTCAGTACATGCGTCATGCGGAACTGTGCCCCAAATGTGAAAGGCAGTCAAAGGGAAGGAAATGTTGTAACTTATCACAGTGACCGTTGAGACTGACCCGGAATGTGCAATTTCTTAATATTAAAAAATTGATATCTGGCGCCTTTATCATTCTCAATTAATACAGATTGTTCGTATTTGTGCGAACCGTAAGGTATTAATAATTACCAACTAGTCTAGTAATGATGACCCGCATAACCACCACCAGAGAGGATATGCCGTTGAGCACATCCATGGACATCTTTTATATGAAAAACAGGCGAGACCCCACAAACGAAGAAGTACTGCCGTTCCTTGCCATCCATGGCAACCACGCAACCATTAATGAAGAAGCAGTATTGTACGACGAAGAGGAAGTCGCTCACGTGTACACAAAGAATGTCTTCGAAGACACTCCGAAAATAACTGTTGTTCAGGAAAAACTGGTTGAAGCAGATGTCGGTATTTACCACTGAGTCTCGTAGTTAAGCAGTTCATCGATTATGCCCCAGTCCTTTCCAAAGAACTGATAATCTTTTATAAGGTGTCCGTTCATTGTGATCGTGTCAATGAAACCGTACCAGTATACGACCATACCGGTACCATAATTTTCTTCATAATCGATGAATTGCTTTTTTAAATAATATTGGTGTTCCCTTTCATCACCAAACAAAGCTTTACTTTCTATCCAGGATATTTTCATACCGTTTATTTCCATATCTTCATCCAGCAGGAAATCCGGCGTTTTTAACATTCCCATCTCACGGAGATCTTCCTCTGTGCTAAAAGAGATTCCCTGTTCCACGAGCCAGGCCTCAAGGATGTCCTCTCCAAGTTTTCCCTTGATGGTATGCAGTTCATGCGCCCTTGGAGAGAAAAAGAAATCGGAGTCAATAGCTTCCTTAACTTCATTCTTCAGCCGCATGTCAGGAAGTTCGTCGATGTTCTTTACAAAGGACTTCTTTGGTATCCCCATCTCTTTCAGAAGCATGGAGACCATAAGAGTTGCAGGGATCCTGTTCTTACTGGCTATCTGGACGATGGTCTTACCCTTTTTCCACATTCTCAGATGAGTTTTGCTCTTGCTTTGTACTTTTGAAAAGTTTCTTTTGACATCTGTGACCGTTTTCTGGTTCAGTATCGAATATATCACTCCTATTGGCTGGGAGAAGTGTTCTGCCACCCTGGCAACATCATCGACCCCGTCCAGGGCACCATATATCTGTTCGTATGCATCAATGTCCATGCTTATAAATTCCTTATCTGCGGATCTTCTCTCTCAGTAAACAGTCTTCACATCTTTTCTTTGAGCAGAAGGCTTTTGAATATTCAACTATCAAAGCATGATACTCCTTATAGAGATCAACATCCGCGGGAAGATTATCCTCAAACAGCTGTTGCAATTGCATGTAGCTGCCTTTCGTACCCATGCATTTCATTATGCGGGTAGTGTATGCATCTATAACGAATTTCGGCCTGCCAGCTGCGTAAAGAATTATACAGTCAGCGGTCTCGTTACCTACACCCCGGATCGATAACAGGGTTTCCCTGAGTTCATTAACTGGAATGGAGAAAAGTGTTTCCATGTCATTTTGCATGAAAAAACAAGCAAGGTTCTTCAACCTTGAGGCTTTCTGCCTGTAAAAACCGCAACATCGGACAAGTTCTTCCAGAAGGGAAATATCAACATCCACAAGAGAAACGGGTTCAAGCAGACCCCGGATTTTCAAGTCCTCTATCGCTTTTTCAACATTGGACCATTTGGTCTGCTGAGTCAGTATCGCACCAACCACAACCTCAAAAGCTGTATCTGCAGGCCACCAGTACTGGAGACCCATCTCATCCAGAAGCGTCTGATAGATCTCAAGAATATCATTATCTTTCATGAATACAGGATAAAAGAAACATTTATTTCCAGAATTCCTCCTCATAGTTATCCGGAAGGTCAAGATCCATCACATCATCTATGGACTTTCTTTTCCTCGGGACTGGCTGACTATCATCCGGAGTTGCGCTGGATTCGATCAGAGTAGTGTTTTTGTCACTTGAAACTACTTTTTCATGAAACCTGTCCTTTTCATGTTCATCCTGAACAGGAGACCCTGTCTCTGAACCTGTTCTCTTCTCAGAGAAGACTGGCTTTTCGGGCCTTGTTTCAGAAGAGCTTATTTCAGAATGCCTTTTTTCAGGAAGACTTGTTTCCTGAAATGACCTTGCCGAAGAATTTTCGGTAGTCGTTTGCACCCTTTTGATTTCGCGTTTCAGGCGTGTCCTATCTGCATAGGTGTCCACAACAGGCGAGGATCTTGACATCTGTTTATGTGTAGAACTATACCCGATGATACATTGTTCATCCCCTGAACGCCAGTCTATGATATAAAGATGACAATCGGCCTTCTTACATTGTGATACCCCGTCCCTGGGGCAGACTTCAGGTAACGTCATGTTCATGCACCTCTAACTATTATTATTACAAATCAATACTATTACATTCCTTTGATAGCATTAGCTATCAGAGGTGCAACACTTACAGAACTCTGGATCCTTTCAATTGTATCGGTGGAGATTATATCCTTGACACCGGAGTTGTAGAGCCTCATGACGGCATTTCGTGCCAGCACCGGATGCACACAGGCCAGATAGACATCTCTTGCACCCTGGCTTTTGAGCAGCTTTATTGACTCGACCATTGTCCCGCCGGTTGCTATCATATCGTCAAGGAGCACTATATCCCTGCCGTTGACATCCACATTTTTCGTTTTTATGGTTACCGTATCTCCCGAAAGACGGGTCTTTTCAAGATAATCATAATCAAAACCTGTTTCCTTTGCAGCTCTCTCTACAAAATCAAGAGCTCCCAGGTCAGGGGAAACCAGTAAAGGGTCCTGAAGGCTTAGAGACCTGAGATGATAGCCGATAATATGTGCTGCATCCAGATCAAAAGCATCGGCATTAAAATAATCCAGGATACTGGCTTTATGCACATTAACAGTAAATACCCTGTCTGCATTTATTGTTCTTGCAATAGCTCTTGCACTTATAGGCTCGCCTGTTTTGAATTTTCGGTCCTGTCTTGAATATCCCATGTAAGGGATGACAACATTGATGACAGGTGAATCCTCACATGCATCGATCAGCTGTAGCAATGCCACAAAGTCCTGATCGGTCATTGTGCTCTGTATAATAGTTACTTCGTCGACATCTGCATCAAGTATACGCGTGTAAAGCTCACCGTCAGGGAACCGGGTAAAATCACTTACCGTGGGTTCCAGATTAAGTTCCCTTGCAACACGTGACGAAAGAGCCTGAGATGCGGGTCCTCCTATGATTTTCAAATAGTTTACCTCTTTAGAACTTCATTTTTAGTATTGGTAATGTATCATATCATACATTAGTTTTGGTCGCTTTTTATCTTTTCAACGACTTTTATGTTACGTATGCAGGTATAGGGATAGTTGCCTGTATTGTCCTTTTCGGCAGATTTCACCATATCCCAAACCGTAAGGAGTGATACGGAGACACCGGTAAGAGCTTCCATCTCAACGCCGGTCCTGCCTACCGAGCGTACCTCCACGACTGCAGAAACATGATCATCGTCGATTGCAAGATCCACATCAACACTTGTGATCGGGATCTGATGACACATAGGAATCATTTCAGGAGTTCTCTTGACGGCTAGGATAGCAGCGACCCTTGCGGTTGAAAAAACATTCCCTTTTTCAATGGTGCCTTTTTTTATCATTTCCAGAGTATCCCTGCTAAGGACAATATCTCCGGATGCAACAGCTCTTCGAGTAACTATGTCCTTATTACCTATATCAACCATTACCGCCCGGTCGTCCTGAATGTGTGTGAATTCTTTTTTCAACAGATCACCGTTTTCTCAGTCAATCCTTATATCCTGCCTCTGGAAGTAATCCTCAATGGTGCTATTTAGTTTTTCTTGCAGATTCTTTGCTTCATCAAGGCTGAGTTTCAATATCTCTTCATCCTCACCATGGCTGATCGTTATACGCACACGTTTTCTTTCTATGTCAACAACTATTTTACGTTCTTCCTTTCCCATATTCATAACCCCTTCATCACATCAGTGATCTTTTCAAGAATATCACTTGCAAGCAAGCCCCTTCCTCTTTGCTCAAAAGCAAAGTCCCCTGCCATCCCATTGATAAAGCATCCGCAGGTTGCAGCATCAATTGCATCGTTGACAGCGAACAGTGCTCCGACGATCCCGGCAAGTACATCACCTGTGCCACCCACGGTCATACCGGCATTTCCGGTCCTGTTGAGCCTTACTTCCTTTCCGTCTGATACGATATCAATACTACCTTTTAGAAGTGTCACAATATGTTTTTCCTTCGAAAAAGCACATACAATATCTTTCCTTTTCTCAAAATCCCCAGGAAGTCTGTCGCCTGCAAGCCGGGCATACTCCGCTGGATGCGGAGTGATTATGAACTCACCGTTCCTCTCCGCAGGCAAGGAAAGATTATAAAGGCCATCAGCATCTATCACAGCTCTTTTGCAAATAGCAAGTATACGGGCAATTGCCTCCCGTGTCATTCTCTCCCTCCCCAGACCAGGCCCTATGACCACCACGTCATGAGACTCCAGGAGTTCACGAATCCGGGGGACATGGTCCGGCTTAAGAAAAGTCCCGGGTAACCGGGATATTATAAAGTCAGGTGAAAAGGAGGCCACAGTATCTGCAATGCTTTCAGGGACTGCCAGTGTTACTATGTCCGCACCGGCTCTCAGGGCTGCCATTGATGTGAACACCGGTGCTCCGTAATAAGGCCCTCCGCCGATGACCAGTACTCTTCCGGAATCACCTTTATGGGATGTCTGGCTTCTCCTGCGCAGGTTCATGATGTCACCTTTGCCAGCAAAACTCTCTGCATCCCTGCAGACACCTATCCCTATGACCTTTACCTCACCTGTGAACTGTCCGACATCAGGCAAAAGCAGCTCTTTTTTCATCTTGTGGAACGTAAGGGTAAGGTCTGCATTCACACATTTTCCAGGTATACTGGCACCCGGATCCAGGCCGGAAGGAATATCCACAGAGATAACGAACTTGCCGCCACTGTTAATAAGGTCTATTGCAGTTGATTCCAGCTCCCTCGGGGCACCTTTTATCCCGGAACCAAGCACGGCATCAACTACAATATCAGCTTCACTCCAGCCATGGTACGCTCTCAATTCAGAGGAATCAGAAATTTCCTTTATCTCACTGATGCCGCTGTTACTGAGCAATCCGAAATTGGTCAGGGATTCTTCGGTCCTGATACGGGATCTGTGTCCCAGAAGAAGAACTTTTATCCTGTAGCCTTCCTCAATTGCAAGGTGCCTTGCAGCCACAAAGGCATCTCCACCGTTATTACCCCTTCCGGCTATGAAAAGCACAGTTCCTGAATGCAACCTGGAACTGATCTCGCGTGCAATACCTGCACCTGCATTCTCCATCAATTGCAGAGGATCCATTCCCAGATATGCGCAGTTGGCATCTATGGCTTTCATACGGGAAAATGTAATAGCATCCATGGTTATCTGTTTCCTATATGCCGGAATCTGCTGAAACCTCACGAATCCGTTTCCTGACCGACACTCAAAGTGACCGATCCCGATATTACCGTGTCACAACTTTATCTAGCTCATGTTAGGTTATAATAGTGAAACCACATAAACTTTTAGCCAGGGCCTTAAAAACCCGGTACCTTGTGAAAAAGCGCAGGAAAGGATATGAAGCATACCAAATACCAGTATGGGACCAGGAAAGAAATAAAGTTAAGTATTTATCCCTTGATAAACATTTTAATTACCAGTTCAGTTAAATCTGGTTTTCTTTTACCGCAATTCTTTAGATATATTAGGCAGATTCTACACAAAATGGAGGGATTCTGATTAACGCCATTGCAAAAGATGTCAGTGCAACAGACAGGATAAAAATAAAACCCACATACCTCATACTTGGCAGTGGGAGTTTCGGTTTTGCATTGGCAAAAGAGCTCAGGGAACTTGATAAGGACCTGATAATCGTTGACAAGGATGCACAGAAAGTGGAAACCTTGCGCGATGAAGCTTATGAAGCCATTGTAGGTGACGTGAGTGACCCTGCGCTTCTGGAAAGGATCAACACTAAAAATCTTGCAGGCATACTCATCCTGAGTTCAGATCCGGAAGCAAACAAGGCGGCTCTTGCGAATGTGAGAGAGAAGGTGCCCCGGGATGTTTACTGTGTTGCAAGAGCTCCTGACGTTATCAACATGCAGGAAATGGAGACAATGGGTGCAGACCTTGTCATCATGCCGCCAAGAATGGTTGCCAAATCCCTTTCAAGATCACTTGAACGTGCAGAAGGGCTCCGGCGCGGCAACAAGCTGACACAATGGTTCGAAGGCATAAGAGGTAAACAATTTGCCATTGTGGTCCATAACAATCCAGATCCTGATGCCATTGCCGGTGCACTTGGCTTAATGGCAATTGCCCATTCCTATGATGTCGTAACGGACATAGTTTACCATGGAGAGATAGGACATCAGGAAAACAAGGCTTTTGTAAATCTGCTGGATATTGACCTTTACAGGATAGAGGATGTTGATCTGGCAAGTTACGATAAGATAGCACTTATCGACTGCTCGGTCCCGGGGGCTAACAATCCGTTGCCCCCGAATACCAGCATAGGAGTAATTATCGATCACCACCCTATCACGGATGCTGAGATCGATGCGGAATTCATAGACATACGTCCGAACGTGGGCGCATCTTCGACAATTGTTACCAAATACCTGCAGGAACTTAATGTGGATATTGATAGCATGCTTGCGACAGCTCTGTTGTATGGAATAAGAACCGACACAATGGACTTCAAGCGGAATACTGACTCAGCCGATCTCTCAGCTGCATCATATCTTTACCCGCTCTCGGACCATGACGTCCTGGACCAGCTCGAACGTCCTTCAATGTCAATCGAGACACTGGATGTGCTGGGAGAAGCTATCAATAACAGACAGGTAACAGGGAGTTACCTGCTTTCAAATGTTGGCAGTATCCGCGACAGGGATACATTACCACAAGCTGCCGACTATTTACTGAATCTTGAAGGTATTTCCACGACATTGGTTTTCGGAGTGAGCGAGGACAAGATCTTTATTTCCGGAAGAAGCAACGACATACGTGTCAATCTGGGAGATGTCATGAAACGTGCCTTCGGAGAAGATGCGGGCGGACATGCCAATGCAGCCGCAGCACAGATAGGACTCGGACTTTTCAGTTCGGCAAAAGACAGGCAGACCCTCCTGCGGCTGGTCAATGAAGCCGTAGTCAAGCGATTCCTGGGTGCCGTTGGTGTTGAAGAGAACGGCGAATAATGACTCTTCATGCAATCTTTTTTTAAATCACAACACACATGCGGCTTTGCTGCAGGACAACTACGTGCAAGACCACACATACTATATTGAACATATTATATTACTTACTATTTGAAATATATACTTTCCTGAATATGACTTTGAGTTCATGCGGCATGAGAAGTCGACCCGTTAACAAGCCGTTGTTTGCGCCTGAATAATTCAGCCGACCTGATGAGCATACCCATATCTTAAAAACCAATAACATGCGGGAATTATGACATATGGCTGCATGGCAAATTCATAAGAAAAGGATTGTCCTATTATGAATCAGTAATAAGTTAATATGGAGTGGCAAAGCAGTCATTCATACTATTTCATACATACGCATAAAGCAGGAACCTGAAAGTTCATCAGCACAGGCGGATCCGACATAGAAAGTATGCAAGTTATGCAGTTTATGCTGCCTGCGCCACAAGAGAACACATTTATGACAAAATCACAGTCATATGCGATGAAGACGAGGCAGAGATGGAAAAAACATAATCCCTGGCAAGTATTATTTAATCATACATATCACACAGACGGGCAAGCTGCAAAATTAATTCAGATAACAAGCCTTACCAAGATCATGCAAAGTCTTTCTTGATTGCAACCGTGTGGGGATTAAAAAAATGCAAATGATGCTTATGGTTCCTTTAACAAGGAAATCATATATATTAAGCTGTTTTAAGACAGATCATGCATAGAGAAAGAGAATATTGAAAAACAGGATTTATCTAATATTGTACATAGAATAGTATATTGAACAGAAGCTCTTTTTCTAAGTATATTAAAAATAGTATACTATGAATTATACATAACTGACTTGGAATGAGCCAGAATCCCTTTTTCGAAAACTATCGATTTACATTATCTGCCGTAGTTGACATACACATACCAATAATCCGACAATAAATCCTTATATCAATTTCACTTAGAACAATGAAGATGAGCGTCAAATTCAAGGAGTATCTTATACAAAGTCTCCGGGAAGAGCTTGAGACTGCAAAAAGAACAGACCCTGAGGAACTCGCATCAAAAATACATAGTATCGGTTTTTACTGCAACATGTGCGGTAAATGCTGCAGGAAAGAACATGGAGACAATACGGTAATAGTGAGCCCTGAAGAAATAGAGAGAATATGCGGTCACACGGGGTTCAGACATACACAGGTGTCCATACCCCTCACAGAGGGAACTGATGCCCTGCCTGATATAAATTATCTCGAAGATAACAGGGACCTTATTGACAGAGAAGGCAACATCCATACATTCGGGTGGAAAATGTGTCAGCAAAGAAACGGAGATTGCACCTTCATCCGGGAGAAAGGATCAGGAAACAGTTGCAGTATATATGAAGTACGTCCAATGTTGTGCAGCACCTACCCCTTTTACATGCAAGATGGAGAATTGAATGTATCCGAATGTGAGGGACTCGGGAAGCACATATCAATTGAGCAAAGCCTGGAACTTGCGGGCAAAGTGCGCTCCAGATATATTGCAGAGATACAGGAAACGATCCTGCTCTACGAAAAGTACGAAGGATTCGAGCAGGGACCTGAAAATGTTAATAAGGCCTTTGAGAATATACTGGAAGGTATTATTAAGTATATAGTACATGATAGCAGAGGAATTCACAGGACTGCCCTGAGAATAAAACAGATCATCGATTGATTTATAACAGATTAAATTTGTAAAATGATTACCATGTCCACCACTGACCAAGCAATGACAATCTCTGAGAAGATATTTTCGAAGGCTTCCGGAAAGGCGGTTAAAGCCGGAGAGTTCGTAATGGCCGATATAGACAGGGCAATGACCCATGACATTACAGGACCCCTTGCAGTCGAAGGCTTTTATGAGATTATGAGGGACAAAGAAGAAAAGAAGGTATGGGATCCTAGCAAGATAGTTATCGTTTTTGACCACCAGGTTCCCGCCGATTCACTCAACGCAGCTGCCAATCATATCATGCTCAGAAAGTTTGCCAGGGAACAGGGCATAATAAACTACGACGTGTATGAGGGAGTCTGCCACCAGGTAATGCCCGAGAAGGGCCACGTCATGCCGGGCGATCTTATAGTTGGTTCTGACTCACATACATGCGCCTATGGAGCACTTGGAGCATTTTCAACTGGCATAGGATCAACAGACATGGCTGCCGTTTTCGCATCAGGCAAACTCTGGTTCAAGGTCCCCGAGACAATAAAGTTCGAAGTGAACGGGAAATTCCAGAAGCACGTGTATTCCAAGGACATGATACTTCATCTCATCGGAGATGTCGGTGTAGAAGGAGCAAGATACAAGGCTGCCGAATATGCAGGTTCCACTGTCAGAGAGATGCCAATCTCAGAGCGTATGACAGTGTCCAACATGGCAATCGAGATGGGGGGCAAGGCAGGAATAATCGAAGCGGACAGTATAACTGAAAAGTATCTCCAGGAACGCATTCCGGATTTTGAACTTGACCCCTACTGGAAGTCGGACGAGGATGCCGTTTACTCGGAAGTGAAGAATTACGATGTCAGTAAACTCGAACCACAGGTTGCCTGCCCCCACAATGTGGACAATGTGAAGCCTGTTACCGAAGTCGAAGGCACAAAGCTGGACCAGATCTTTGTAGGCTCCTGTACCAACGGAAGGTTCGAGGATATAGAAGTAGTTGCCAAGATGATGGGGGACGAACCCGTGGCAAAAGATGTGAGACTCCTTATAATTCCTGCATCGAGGACGGAATATATGAAGGTCCTGAAGGCAGGTTACATCGAGCAGTTCATGGAAGCCGGAGCAATAGTCGAATCACCATGTTGCGGACCGTGCATGGGCGGATCGTTCGGACTTCTGGGCAACGGCGAGGTCGGACTTGCAACATCCAACCGTAATTTCAAAGGAAGAGAAGGGAGTCCGCAATCATTTGTGTACCTTAGCTCACCTGCAACAGCAGCTGCTTCAGCTCTCACCGGAGAGATCACAGACCCAAGAAAGGTATGAGCCTCTTCTGCCTCATCTTTCTTTGACCTGCGACCAAAACAGATATATGATAAAATTAATATGATAGTTTAAGACGTTGGATTACCAACACATTCCCGTCATATTGTGTCGATTACAGCCAACGTCACCATACTATTTTTTAAAAAATGCTACCCTGATCCGCACAGGATCACAGATGAACATAAATCAGATATGCCCTTCTTTTGTTACAGGAGATAAAACATGTCCGAAACTGACCTTTCTATCCTCAATGAGATATATGACGTCATACTTGAACGTAAGAATAAACCGGTTGAGAGTTCCTATGTATGCTCTCTGCTGAGCCACAGAAAGGGTATTGACAAAATACTCGAAAAAGTAGGAGAAGAGTCAATTGAAACAATACTGGCGGCAAAGGGAGATAGAAGAGAAGAGATCATCTATGAGTCGTCTGACCTGCTTTTCCATCTACTGGTAATGTTTGCTGCAAAAGGGATAACTCTTGAGGAAATAGCCGAAGAGCTCAAAAAACGCAGAGAATAAGACCCTTCCGGATTCCTGTAAGCGGTCAGCGTAAGGCTGCAAAGATACACGAACACCTATAAGTGCCCTTCTCCTTACTTCTTTTGCCTCAGGCAATAAGCTAAGAATGCTTGAATTGGCCGGACCGGAGCCTGCAGTTAGCCACAACTTTTTCAGAGGCAAAAAAGCAAAACGACTGTTTAGTATTTTTTAATAAACAGTCAGTTCATGGAAAATATCCTTCTTAGAGAGAATCCCCTTTGGCACACCCTCAAAGGCAACAAGCAGAAAGCCGATGTTATGCCTATCGAAAACCTTTACTGCATCATACAGGGAAGTTTCCGCATCCACGGTGATCAGCTCCTTTGTCATTATTTCCTTAACCCTTGCAGTCATTTTGCCGCTTGCCACTGCATCTCCAATGTCGGTGAAAGTCACTATTCCAATTATTTCCTCGCCATCCCTCACTGGTGCACCATGTATACCATTCTCGACAAGCAACCTTGCAGTTTCCTGTATGGATGCGTTTGCGTTGATCGAGATGATATTCATACGCGCATAGTTTTTCACAGGTTTCTTGGGAAGAGAGATCATCTCATTTATTGTGAATACCAGAGTGTTATGTGTGTCATCACGACCCACAACTTCACCGCGGACAACCAGTTTATTGACAGGCGTCGGACCCATCTGGACTTTGTCTCCCTGTTCAAAACTTTTGATGTTACCAAGTACTTTAATGATACCGTGACATAGATCAGGATGACGGACCGTAGTAAAACTTATCTCCGCCACAGTTGCACCATCCACGACTATATCATTGCGGAAAATGGGCACCTGCGCCTCGTGTTCCATTGCTGTTATACTGAGTGCCTCATAAGCCACACCTGTGGCCTTATATCCGCCTTTCGGACCGGGAACCCCTTCTACGAGCCCGAGGACCTTAAGGGATTGCATCTGGTTTCGAACAGTACCAGGATTGCGATTTATAAGTTCAGCAATTTCCTCGCCTTTTACAGCACGGTCTTTTTCTCTCTGAAGATTTATCAAAGCAATCAGAATATCTTTTTGGATAGGAGCTAGCTCCATCAAATCACCGTTCCCTAAAACAATAATACAATACTCAAAAGGGATATATATGTTTGTAGTATTTCAACTACACGATACTTTAAAAAGAACATAGCCCATAAAGCAAGGAATACAAATTTATATCTTCAGGTGATTGAGCCCGACAGGTAAAGAGAATATGATATTTGAAAAGATCCACACCGTCCAAACATCAGATGAATTGGTGGATAAGGCGTTCAGAAGAGCAACCAGGGCAATGTCCGGGAAGAAGGTCACTGGAAGAGAAACACTACTCAAAGCAAATGAGTCAATGGTGCTGACCTCTGCCAACATACTTACAGACAACCTGGCAAATATTGTTCGCCGTTTCCCCACATTTGAGGACCTTCCACCTTTTTATTATGAGATGGCAGACATACTGGTAGGTGTTGACGAACTGAGGAAATCCCTCGCCAGAATAGACTGGGCCAGTTCCAAGATACATGAGATTGCCAGGGAGTATGTCGGCAAGATGCGGCGTTCAAGAGACCCTGTATCATTAAGGAAACAGTGTTTTGGACGCCTTGGATCTATCATGGGTTCAATAGATAAGGAACTCAAGTTCCTCAATGAGGCACGTAACAAGCTCAGGAAATTACCCGACGTCCACAATGAACCTACCATTGTAGTTGCAGGTTATCCCAATATAGGCAAATCTAGTTTTGTTTCCATGGCAACAGGAGCAAGACCTGAGATAGCATCCTACCCCTTCACCACAAAAGGCGTATCCATAGGACACTTTATGGTCGGGAATGATAGGTATCAGGTAATGGACACACCAGGACTTCTCGACAGGCCGATGTCTGAGAGGAACGAAATTGAACTGCAGGCCATCACAGCGTTAAAGCATCTGAATGCCGTAGTACTTTTCATGATTGATGCCAGCGAGACCTGTGGCTATGAGATCCATGAGCAGACCAACATGTTAGAGGAAGTAAGAGAACAGTTCCCATTGCCCTTGCTTGTCGTTGCGAACAAGTCCGACCTTCCCCAGTTCAGAGAACTGGATATTGTAGATATGCAGATGTCCACTGCTACAGGAGAAGGAGTACAGGAAGTTCTGGGAAAGCTGATCGCAATGGTCGAAAAAAGTAAGGAATAGAGGTCTTTGACCTCTTTATGATTTATTAGTACATTTGTTAGCGTTCAAAGCACGTTTTCCATTATTTGCAGAGCTTTTTCTATATCTTCCCGGGAAGCTGCATAGGACAGACGTATATAGCCGTCCCCCAGAGCCCCGAAAGCGGTTCCCGGTACTACTACCACACCATTGGAGATCAACTTTCCTGCAACCGTTGCCGAGTCCTCCACTTGCGGAAATGCATAAAAGGCACCTTTTGGAAGATCACATTTCATGCCAAGGGAGTTAAGACCTTTAACAAGGATATCCCTGCGCCTCCTGAATTCCTCACGCATCCGGATGACTGGTTCCATAGGGCCTTCCAGAGCCGCAACTGCTGCCTTCTGTGCAATGGAATTGGCACATGCCTGGACATACTGATGCACCTTTATCATCTGCTCTGTATATTCACGTCTGGCAGCAACATAACCAAGTCTCCAACCGGTCATGGAATATGTCTTGGATACGGCATTGACCGTGATCACATTATCCGAGAAACTGGCCGGACTCACATGTTCTCCTTCGTAGATGAAATGCTCGTATACCTCATCCGAGATCAATGTGATACCATGGTCATCGGCTATCTCCGCGAATGCCTTCATGTCACTCTTACTTTGAACCGCACCGGTAGGATTTGCAGGAGAATTGACGATAAATGCTTTGGTCTTCGGAGTTATCCGTTCTACAACGTCCTCCGGCCTGATGGTAAGGTCATCCCCCAGGGGAAGTGAAGAGACCTTTCCACCCATCATCCCCACAAGAGCATTGTATGAAACAAAACCCGGATCTGCGATCATTACCTCATCCCCGGGGCCCACAAGTGAGGCAATTGCTATTTCCAGTGCCTCCGAAGCTCCGGATGTGACAATGACCTCCTCGGGCGTAGCGCTGAAGTTGTTCTCTCTCTCGAACTTGTAGCTGATGGCCTGACGAAGTTCCCGGATACCTGCACCATAAGTATAATTTGTAAAGCCATCGTTTATAGCTTCGATCGCAGCCTGTTTTATATGCCCGGGCGTATCAAAGTCCGGCTGCCCCAGACCAAGATTTATAGCATCTGAGCCAGCGGCTTCGAACATTTTCCGTATACCGGAAATATCTATATCCAGAACCCTTTGTGCAAACTTCGGGTTAGCCATCGTTTATCACCGTTACTCGATATTGGTATGTCTTGACTTCAGATCATCTTCGGATGCACCTGTAATGTAGATCAGTTCTGCAATAACAGCATCAAGAAAAACACTTGCTGAAGTCTCAAAAGAAGTTCCCAGCGGGGTCAGATAACTGTATTCGCCACGCATATGACGTTCCAGATATCCACCGATATCTTCTTTGGTCCTTCCGGGGAGTTCTACAACCACATCTGAAAGATTCCCGAGCTTGGAGTCTTTATTGGAAGTAATTGCTATCAAAGTAGCACCGATATCCTTTGCAACTTTCCCAAGATCCGAAACTGAGCGGGTTTGCCCTGAACCGGATATTGCGATCACCACATCCCCCTTGCTTACAGCGGGAGTGGTTGTCTCGCCCACGACATGGGAAGAGAGACCAAGGTGCATAAGTCTCATGGCAAAAGCCCTGCCTACAAGACCGGACCTTCCTGCCCCCAATACAAAAATATGCCTGGCGTCCAGAATCTCTGTCAGCATCTCTTTTATTGAGTCGTTATCAATTTCTTCAGCTAGTTTTTCAAGGTGTACTGCCATCAGCAGGATAGAGGACTTTAGATGCTCGCATTCGGTCATATCTATTTCATTCATGATCTGATAACCTCACATAAGTAAAAATGTAATAACATTATTCATAATGCTTATCTTTTGCATCTTCTTTGTAATTGATATTTTTTATCTTCCAGCCTTTGATATTACTGAGTTCTTCATACAGACGCATGATATCAGAATCATCGCCGGTCCAATAGCAATCCACAACTGCGTTCTCATTCTTAAGTTCTCTGGTTACAGAACCTGCGAGATTGAAGAGCGCCTTCTTGCTGTAGAAAGGAACATTGAATGTGGTCTTGTAGCCATCCTTTGATCTTGCATAGGATACCAGCACATAACCGTTGCTCTCAAAATCCGTGATCTCGTCAAAATCACAGACCATCTCCAGTTCATGAACAGCTGCCTGGTCTATCCTGGAGATACCCAGAAATATCTGACCAATGACCACATCGGGAACCTGACGTCCGAACCAGATGGAGATTTTACCGTATGTACATACCACATTCACATCATCCCTTCCCATCTCAAATGATGAGAGAGAGAGGTGAGGAGATATCAGACTTTCTTTGTTTTCTTTTGTCCTCATTCAAGTTCACGCAATCACTTGTGGTTGGAGACTAGAGCACTTATCATGTTGCGGTCCCTCTTCAGGGTCTTCAGCTGGTCCGCAGGCCCGATAACCGTAAGTCTCGATTTTGTGACATTCTTTTTTAATATCTTACCAAGGAAAGAAGTATCGACCTCTGAAGGATAACTTTCCATCTCAATGCCTGAAAAACCGTCAGGCTCGATCAGTGTCATTGTCATCTCGATAAGACTTGCCTCTTCCGAAGGGCTAAGACCCTTTTCAAGGACCAGTATCTTACCTTCCATGACCTCATCAATGATGAATCTGACTTTTTCAACAGGAGTCATTTCAGCAAGCCTGTGTTCCGATATCAGATCCATCTGAAAACCCTGCATCATGATCACCCGAACCTCTTTGCGATTTCTTCATACATGGTGTCTATGTTCTTTCCTTCGAGGGCGGATATCGCAACCATAGGATGTTGTGGGAATGCATCCCTTATTGTCGTGGCAGAGGATTCCGGCAGGTCTACCTTGTTGGCCACTATCAGCAGAGGGAGATTGCGGGCTTCCATATTTCCGATAACAGTTACATTGACCTGAGTGAAAGGGTCCTCAGTAGCATCCATCACAAGAATTACACCATCAAGGTTCTCGAGCCACTTCACAGCTTCTATAACACCCTCGGTAGCTTCTTTTGCACGTCTTTTGGACTCGGCTTCATCCATACCCTGTTCCATAAACTCATGGAAATCGATCTTTGTGGCCAGTCCCGGAGTATCAATGATATCAAGTGTCAGAGAATTTCCATTGGCCTTTATGGTCACGCCTTCTCTCCTCCTTGCCCGCCTGGTCTCGTGCGCAACATGAGAGACAGAGCCCATGGCATCACCTGTCCAGTCCCTGAGAATCCTGTTAGCAAGAGTGGTCTTACCGGCATTCGGCGGACCATAGATACCAATACGTGCGTTCTGTTTTTTGAACAGTTTTTTAAAAACTTCTGCAAAATTCTTTTTAAACCTTTTTATTACACCCATTCGTTCCCTCCGTCCATCGGATGTTAGGATTTCTGAATCATTTTTTACTATAAACAATCATTGACATATATTTGTTATTATATATGCCTGTATCAATAGCACTATTTCAAGATAAGCTGTCAAGTTATAACTGACAATCCGGACTTAACTGTATCTTTTTCATTTTTGACTCGCCATAGCAGAGTTTATTGCAATTTCAGCTATATTTGCACCATAGTCACCAGTCCTGTCAATACTGTCAATGACAGTTCCCATAGCAACTATGGTTTCACTTGAGTTCAGTCTCAAACTGGCTTCATTGAGTTTTGTGATCAGGGGAGACATTTTTTCGACTCTGTCAATCACCTGGTTAGCAAGATTAACATCGGAGTTATACAGAGAATCTATGGCATCTTCAACGATCTTGCGGGAAAGGTCACTTGTCTTCTCGATCATGGACATGATGTCTTCAGGTATTGGTCGTTTAAGAGTGAAAGTGACCTTGGCTATCTTACGGGCGTGATCCGCGATACGTTCAATCGGACCTGCTGCCATCCTCAGATCATGATACTCATCTATAGAGGTATCCGTTGCATCCGGTAATTTGGCACCCCTCAGAACGGCCCTGTACTGTTTTGCGATCAACAGGAACAAGCGGTCAACATCGTCATCCCTGTGATCAATATCAAGTGCTAGATCGTTATCAAGGGTCTTAACAGCCTTTATTGCATCCATATGCATGGAGTTAGATATCAGGAACATACGACGAACGCTTTTCTTTATGGAGATCTCATCCGGGTTCAGCAGGTCCTGTATAACGACTTTTTTAGCAGTTTCCTCTATGATCTCCGGCCCTATCAGCTTATAACACATTTCCCTGATCGTTTTCTTCTGATCGGAAAGTATTCTTTCAGCCCTAATCTCAATTATATCGGAACCTACAAGATAAGCTGCAATGAGATCCCTTTTTAGGACATCACCCATCCTGCCGGTAACATCGATGTGACATCTCTTTGCAGGAGGGGAATCGTGGATAGGATCGATAACAAGTTTACCATCAGGTTGCGGGTATAAACTGACCCTGGCTCCTGTTTTAATTCCAACCTTATCCGCCCAGGGTTTCGGAAGAGAAATTATATATGTAGAGCCACCAGTCTGCTGAACCTTTCTTGTTTCTATTGTAATCCCTCTTTAATAATCGTTATTTTGACGAATATATAGAACTCTTAGTCCTATATATAGGTGTTCTTTTGATAGGAAGAAGAATATATAATAAAAGCAATTATTATATTCCATGCAAAATATAAAAATCAGCCCAGAAGATATTTTTCTACTGCGGAAGATATTGCCCCTGATATGTCTTATCACCCCATGGGAATTCTATTTTTATACCAGTGACTATTCAAGCGGCTGGGGTATAAAGTTCTCTGTCCTTTATGCAAATTTCGATGTGCAGTACGGAACGATCTTTGTGGACCTGTTGAAACAACTTACGCTACTCTCTTATGGAGGATTCCTGCCCTCATTAAGAACGATTACCTGGTCAATGGCAGCTTTACTGTGCATAGCAGTTGTATTCTATGAACTTTTCCGGCAAAACATAGAGATGGAACTGAGTATCCGAACCATCGCAATACTGCTTATTGCATGTGCAGTGATGACACTTATCAGTTCGACAGCAGTATGGAACAGTTCTTTCAGCACAATACCTATTGCCCCGATCTTCTTTGCATTCAGCGGATGCCTGCTTCTTTACGCAAGCAGCAGCCAAGAAACAGAATAGAGACTAAATAATACTAAGAGAGAATGCCATAATCATCCTGACCGATCCTGACCCCGATGCTTGCTTTCACGTAATGGTCCGACGAGAGAATAAGCAGGGCAATGGACTTCCACCCCAACAGGACATCAATAGTACCATCCGGATCGGAACCCATATCAAAAGCATCTCCCATCTTTGAGAAAAGTCTCTTTGCAAACCTGAAGATATATTCTTCATCAAAAAAATATACTGATGCAAGCACAGTAGTCAATATTGAATTGATATCTTCCAGTGATATATCATTTATAGTACCAACATGACAAAAGTGTATCCGCAGGCCTTTTGAGTCCATCCAATAACAAGTACCTTCATTTCCTTTCAGGTAAATGAGATCATGATTCAAATAATTTCGATCAGGATCGAAAGCGATTGTAGACTTTGATTTCTTTCTGTGCAGGAAATCCGTTTTGGGATGGAAACAAGCTATTTCATTTGTAATAGTATATGCAAAAGCCATTTTTTACGCACGCACCTACATATGAAGAATAAAACTATTTTAAAGATATTTATTCCCTATAATGTCTGCTGAAGACCGTTTATTTACCATCTGTCTTTAGAATATATATATTAACCTTGAACTAAGATTAGCCTGATAATATAATAAAATCATTGAATATAATATGCAAGCCCCAAAATTATTTATACATATAAGATTTTATAAAAGTTATAAGACAAGTCAGGCAAAGTACCGCAACCTAAAAAAAGAACATAGCCTGAACTCACCCGGCAATAAGTATCTGCTATTTGTATTGTCGTGGTTAGTTATACTTATACTATAACATTAGCTTAATGATTTAAGATTATACTGAGCAAGTAATATTACGGCGTTTTACACCATTTGATACTATGAGTTCAAATGGATTAGTAAACCTATCTGACCCCTCAGTGAACGAATACGTACTGAATAACTTTTTCATTAACGCCAGAACAACAGCCACACTTTATCTTCTGAAGAGTTCCCTGCTGGTTTCGATCTCGGGTGCTTTTCGAATATACATTGCCTTTTTGCTCATCCAGGCAGAATGTGTCGCTTTGCACTGCATTGCAGGAGCACTTATCATATACGCCGTTTATACGCTTGACAGGGCAATGGATACTGAAGAGGACACCGTCAACCGGACCGAACTAAAAGGAGCATCTGCTAAATTTGCACTCTTTGTAGCATTGATATGTTTTATCATAGGAGCCTTCGTACTTGCTACAGACAATTTGCTTACCATTGCTTTTCTCCCCCTTGTTACGGGCTACCTCTATACCAAAGGACTGATTTTTGGAAAATTCAGATTAAGGCTCAAAGGCAGCATGGGAGTCAAGAACACGGTTGTCGGACTTACGTGGGGAGCATTCATTGCCGGAATTGCAGGCTCCTCTGCTGAAAATATGCTGCCCACTTTACTGGTATTCCTTTTCTTCGGAACAAAGCTCTTTGTCAATTCAGCCGTCTATGATTTCAAAGACGTCAAAGGTGACTTCATGGCAGGAATAAGAACATTACCTGTCAGCCTTGGTGAAAAAAATACCAGAAAGCTTCTCCTGTTTATGCATCTTGTTTCACATTCCACACTCATGTTCTTCCTGCTTAACGGAACTGTTGGCCATGAACCTGTGATACTATTCTATAGCCTGCTTGCAGGCATTGTGACAATCAGAAACTTCACCCGCCCGGTGGACATAGAAAACAAAAGCAGGCAAACAAGACGACTTTTCCTTGTGGATGGTGAGTCAAGCTCGGCAATAGGCCTGAAGACAGTTACCGGCCTTATAATTTAAAAAATGGTTAAATGGAGGTGACACGACGGGACAATTTCCTGTAATGCTCAAAAAGGTCGTTTCCCCATTTGATCGCCGATGCATCATGACCTACCATATCATGACGGGGATCATAAGAACCGTTGGAAAAGAAAAGTGACATAGAAAAGAATTGGTCAGTAACCACAAAGGCAAGCCTGACATCTTCAATGATGTAAAGTTCCGAATCCGGAGAGTTAAGATATATCTCTATCTTCTCCCTGTGTTCGGTCACTACTTTAAAAAAAACATTCTCAGTCAATATAAGGGAAGTTCTGACATTGTTGTTGACAAGCTCAACAAAGAAGTCAGGATAGCTGGGGATAAAGATAGATGAAACACCTTTTAGAACACTGGACTTACCGATATTCTCTTTGAATAGCTTATGTGATTCATATATATTCTCAATACTATCTGCAACTACCTCACAGTCAAGAAGGTCTGAAAGATTCTCAAGTAAAGTTTCAGGAATATCATCCAGCATGTGCTCCTTCCAGAAAGTCTCATTCTTCTCTATAGTGCTAAGTATATCCAGAAATGGCGTGTAATGCTTCAGTATAGCTTTTCCTATTGGAGTGATAGAGTAAATCTTGTCATCTTTGGAGATCATATTTGAACTCTCCATTTCCTTGAGCCGCGGGAATATCTCGGGGGAGGACACCTTAAAATATTC
Organism: Methanolobus halotolerans; assembly: GCF_004745425.1. GTDB lineage: Archaea > Halobacteriota > Methanosarcinia > Methanosarcinales > Methanosarcinaceae > Methanolobus > Methanolobus halotolerans. The sequence continues at coordinate 73,325 of NZ_PGGK01000007.1, forward strand.
CTTTATATCGGAAAGAGTTCTTGGTCCGTCAGCAAGCAAAAAAAGGATATCTTTGCGTTTTTCCGAATAAGTCAATATGCTTAGCAACCCTTTTGATCTCATTGCAATCACATCAGTTGGTCTGGCTATAATGTACGATGACATAAAACATGCTTACTTTAAGAGGAGAAGTTGTGATACTTTATATATTTTATCAGTTAAAGAAACTGATACAATCTTTGAAATGTTTTACATTGCCCCAGAACATCGATAGTAGCAATAACCGATCAGGCAAAGTAAAAAATAAACGAAGGCGATGCCCCATAAGGAGCACAGCACTCAATGTAAGAAATGCCTCATCCCGGTGAAAACCATAGAGACACCAAGCCTGTCAGCTGTGGATATGACTTCATTGTCCCTGATAGAACCACCAGGGGAAAGAACATACATGATCCCATTTTCAGCTGCATGCACGATGCTGTCATCGAAGGGGAAGAAAGCATCCGAAGCCATCACGCACTTTGACAAAATATGCTCACAATATTCATCAAAGGATATATCCGGTTTCTCACGTTCATAGATCACAGCAAGATTCTCCCTGGCCTTAGTGGCTGCAAGCTTTCTGATGGAATCTACCCTGTTAGGCTGTCCTGCCCCCATGGAAAGCATCATATAACAACCATCGGAATACTCATAGGCAAGGGTGACAGCATTCGATTTAACGGATTTGCAGGCATGAAGGGAGAACTCTGACAGGGCTCGCAGCTCTTCCGGGAAAGGCTTTTGAGTTACAGTCTCCCATTTCTCATATATTCCCATGTTACGGGCCTGTTTCAGCATCCCGCCCAGGACGTATTTATAAGTGTCCCGGACCTCGAACTCCTCATTCAGATCAGGCAGTTCAAGAAGCCGGAGGTTAGCACTTTTGTTCCGGAGATATTCAAGAGCATCAGGCTCAAAGCCTGGTGCAAGGATTATCTCGATGAACTTACCGTTCAGGAACTGTGCAGACTCAAGGTCAAAGACAGTGTTCGTGCAGATTATACTGCCATAAGCAGATATCGGGTCACCATCCCAGGCAGCTCCGAGTGCCTGGAGAAGCGTATTACCCGTTGAAAGACCGCATGGATTATTGTGTTTTACAATGGTGACTGCTGTTTTGCCAGGACCCAGCTCCTTTACCGTCCGCAGAGCATTGTCAGCGTCTATATAGTTGTTATATGAAAGTTCCTTCCCATGAAGTTGCTTCGCATTTGCAAGGACCGGACCTGAAACACCCACCTCTTTGTAGAATTTAGCATCCTGATGCCAGTTCTCTCCGTATCTGAGAGTGACACCACCATTGAAATTCATACGCAGGACTTCCTCATCCAGCAGTACTCTGCTGAGATATGTATCTATAGTAGCATCATAATCAGCAGTATGCCTGAAAGCCCTTACAGCAAGTTTTTCCCTGGTCTTCTGGGAGATTATACCGCTTGAACGCAATTCCTTCAGGATGGATCCGTAATCGTCAGGATCACAGACCACTGTTACCGAGTTATAGTTCTTTGCAGCCGAACGCAACATAGCCGGGCCACCGATATCGATGTTCTCTATGGCATCCTCAAGAAGGACGCCTTCTTTTGAGACTGTTATTTCAAACGGGTACAGGTTTACTGCTACAAGGTCGATAAGTTCTACATTTACTTTTTCAGCTTCCCCCATATGGTCGTGATCATCACGAACACAGAGAATGCCGCCATGGATCATAGGGTGAAGAGTTTTCACCCTCCCGCCCATCATTTCCGGGAAACCGGTAACTTCAGATACATCTGTCACCCCTATACCTGCATCACGAAGCATACGTGCCGTGCCACCGGTTGAGATTATCTGTATGTCAAGTTTTTCGAGTCCACGGGCAAAATCCACAATGCCGGTCTTATCAGAAACGCTGAGCAGTGCTCTTTTTACCAAAAAATCACCGAGAAATATTGGCGGCGATCAGGTATAAGGTTTCTGGTCACACAACCCTAAAAATAAAAAATAGGACATCGAAATCCCGAAAATAGTACTTTTGTGGCCTCAGGAATTGAACTTAACAACTGGACAGGCCTCGATACACACGCCACAGTGCGTGCAGCCATTGCCTACAACAGCAATTCCTTTTCGCAATCGTGTCACCTTATTCGGGCACTTGCCGACACAAACCCCGCAGCCACTGCAAAGCAGGGCCCTGCGAATAGAGAATTCGACCTTAGACATCAAGGATCTTGCCTTCCTGTCGGTATCACTACGGGCAGTAACTGTCCCGGAAGCAAAAACCTGGACGCGATCCTCGCCCCGGAGCAGGGAAACCACGCCTTCCATATAAGCTGCCTTGCCCACAGCATTCAGCATTCCCACATCTTCCAGCTTCTCCAGGTCAATGGCTGCGTCAAAGGCACCTTCTGCAGAGATACCTCCCTGTTTACATGGACGATAACCGGAAGTGACACAGAAATTGAGTTTACCAGGGCCGCTGCTTGTGGGAACAAGGTTTATTCCTTTCTTCTTTGCAATCTCCTGCAATTGAGGTGGAAGCTTTTTCCAGCGCCAGAAACCATGTTTAACCCATTCTTCAGACAGCCCCATACGCTCTGCGTAGGAAAGCAGGCAGTCATTAAGCCTTTTTTCCATATCAGGATGAGTTTCCTTGAGCCTTATCAGGTCAGCAAGCGAACATGACGGGCAGAGCCAGCAGCCGATACGGTCAAAACCATTCTCATACATGGGATTGTAGGGAAGGTCATGCTTGAAGATGTACAACCAGACATGCATCGCGGTCCAGTTCTGTATCGGCGCTGCTGCCACCTGGTTACCCACCCAGGGATTTTTCCATACACTCTCACTTTTGGCACGTGCACCGGACTCGTACTTTCGCTGGCCTATGAATGTAAGACATCCACCCTCGTAATTATCATTGATGAGCTGTGCGATCGGACCCAGTTTGCAAACTTTGCAACACCAGCGTACCTCCACGCTTGGCGGACCAAAATTGTCAACAGATTCCCAGAAAGCTTCCCCCGAACTGATGGTCCTCAAAGGTTTGCCGTAATGCCTGGCAACATCAGATGCATTTTGCACAGTTTCCGGGAACTCGATACCTGTATCGGCAAAAAGAAGTTCATAGCCATCAAGGCACTCATCCACAAGATGCAGCACAGCAAGGCTGTCCTTACCGCCGGAGTATGATACTGTTGCAGGACGATCAACGGAAGAAGCAACATTCCGTATGAACTTATGAGAGCGGTCGACAAAATCATGCAAATATCCCTCATTGGCAGCTACGGCATCTTTCCAGGTCCTGCCACCTTCGGGAACAGTTATGTCCGCCGGAGCTTCCTTTAACCTCACCTTTACCGCAACCCCTTTACCCCTTTCAAGCATAAGGGAACCATTCATGCGTGCACGGCCTGCTGCCAGCACCTTCCCCTCACTGGACAAGACGACGACCTCGTCCATTTCCAGAATATGCGGGTCGGCATCACTTACCCCCGGTGCCAGCACGCTTGCACCACCCAGAATGAATTTTTCTGCACCTTTATCTATTAGCACCCAGTTTTTCAGTGAATTTCTGTCACTTAAATCAAATATTCTCCTGGCACCGTTTATTCTGAGCAGCAGAGCCCAGCGCAGGTGCTCGATCTCAAACCGAATATTACCAAGTACCTCACCGTCGACAATGATCTCATCCATACGGTCATCATAGGGAGACTTGTTCAAGACTACCAGACGATCATCTGTTATGAGAGGGGCGTTGAACTGTTCTAATGCAACGGAGTTGATCAGATCGATCTCGTACTTGAATGCAGGACGGATATCCCCGGGCGGGGTTACGGTCACATGCTTTGTAGTCTTTCCGCAGGAACATTCTTTTCCAAGTACAGGCACATTACAGGAAGGACACCAGTAAAGGAGCAATTCACCAAGATACTGAGGTTTTGACATTGTACGACCTCAAGAGTCAATAATTAAATAGCTTTTGGGTGCTTATTATAGTAGATCAAAAGAATTTAGATACCAGGGATGACTGCACCTTGCACATTTCCAGATAAGCACAATCTTCACACAGAGAACTTTCCTTGCGGTCAGGAAGAGAGCCACCCTTAACCTTTCGCACCCTGCCCAGTACCTGCAAGACCTTCCTCCGGTCATCAGAGCGGACATTGACATTCCTTATACTACCCTGCCTTGCATAAACCACAATACCTGAACGCACATGAGAATTATTGCTCTTTTCCATGAGCATTGCAAGGGATGCAACATGCAGGCGATCATTGTTCCATACACCCTGTTCCGGACACTGGCCGGTTTTGACAAGTAAGGGAGACAAAGTACCATCAATGTCTATAATAGAGTTAGGTATCCCGCTGAGATCGAGTTTTTCCGAGTGATAGAGATGCCCTGATTCTGCAGACATTAATTGTTCCCGTAATTGTCCGGAACTGTCATCAGTAATGAACGAAAGCAGATTCGGACCCATATCATTGATGCATGATCGCACATGTGTGATGGCTTCTTCTATCATGTCCGAACTTACACATGCAAATTCTTCAGGATAGATGAATGCAAGCTCTTCACTTACTCTTAACAACATTGTTTCCAGGTCCGCTAAGATATCATCGTCTTTTGACGAATATGTTTTCAGCAGATCAGGATATTTCAGGCCCATCTCTTTAAGAATCAGATGTCCTATGTAGGAAAATGTGGCTGCAGGGAACGTTTCATGTCCGCGGCAGGAATAATAGACTTTTCTGGGACACATAAGATATAATACGATTTCCGAAACATTTACCCCTATTTTCTGCGTTTTGAGAAACATATTTTTATAGTGGATATAGAACATACTATATATAACCGAATGATTTGTAACTAGTCCGACCACCGAAAAATCGTCAATTAACGAACTTGCATTCGTTAAATATATATGTGAATCTACCCTTAGGGAAACAAAGCATGAAGGAAGACGAATCGCATGGAATGGTTCGCCGGCATCTTGCAGAAAAGATGGCAGGCGAGATAACTCTCTCTGAGAAACCTGGCGAGGCATTAAAGAAATGGCGATTGAACTTCGAGATTGCCCAGACAGACCTATCAGGCTACCTGGGTGTTTCGCCTTCAGTGATCAGTGATTACGAAAGCGGCAGAAGGAAATCACCAGGCACGCTTATTGTAAGCAGGATCGTTGAGGCTCTTCTCGAAGTAGACGCACAGCGAGGAGGACAGAAAATTCATGCTTATGAGGGGATGCTTTTCACAGAGAAAACATCAAAGGCCATTTACGCCACTTACGAATATACATTTCCTATGCAGATGGCAAAGCTTGCAAGCCTTATTGAAGGTGATGTCGTTCATAAAGGCATTGAAAAACCACTGTACGGATTCACGGTCGTCGACAGTAAAAAAGCAATTCTTGAGCTTTCATCACATGAGTTCCAGAAACTTTATGGATGGAGCACTGAAAGGGCATTGATATTTACAAAAGTAACCACCGGAAAGTCACCGATGGTTGCCATTCGGGTCACAAACCTGAAACCAGGAGCCGTTGTTATGCACGGCCTGCGTGGGAACGAAGTGCACCTTATGGCAAAAAAAATGGCGGAAATAGATAGGATCCCCCTTCTTGCAACAACGATGGACATCGACAAAATGGTTGAAGCACTGAGAAAATACAGTGATTACCATATTATGGAATAATTTTTAAAATGGAAACAAATCAGAACGGTGTTAATATGAGTGTAGGGATAGTCTCATACGGTGCCTATATCCCCAGATATAGGATAAAAATAGAAGATATCGCCCGCGTATGGGGGGATGATGCTGATATTCTAAAAGCGGGATTAATGGTTAACGAAAAATCAGTCCCGGATGTTGATGAAGATGCAGCAACCATTGCAGTTGAAGCTGCAAGGTCAGCAGTGAACAGAGCCGGGATCGATGCACAGAGAGTGGGTGCTGTGTACACTGGTTCGGAGAGTCATCCATATGCAGTAAAGCCCACAAGTACAATAGTTGCCGAGGCAGTAGGTGCTACACCTGTATTGACCGCTGCGGACTTCGAGTTCGCATGTAAGGCAGGTACAGCCGCAGTCCAGACATGTATGGGACTGGTAGCCTCAGGGATGATAGATCTGGGACTTGCCATCGGTTCCGATGTGGCCCAGGGAGCACCCGGGGACGCACTTGAATATACTGCTGCCGCAGGCGGTGTGGCATTTATTATAGGCAACAGGGAATCAGAACTCACAGCTATTATCGAGGATACATACTCATTTACAACAGATACTCCTGACTTCTGGAGGCGCGAAGGTATGCCATATCCGGAACACGGGGGGCGCTTTACAGGTGAACCCGGATACTTCAAGCATGTAACAAATGCCGCGAAGGGACTTATGCAGAAGATTAACACAAAACCTGATGATTATGATTATGCAGTGTTCCACCAGCCAAATGGCAAGTTCCCTTCACGTGTCGCATCGATGCTGGGTTTCAGTAAAGAGCAGATCAAACCGGGCCTTGTCGTACCAAGACTTGGAAATACCTATTCTGGCTCCTGCATGATGGGAATCGCAGCAACTTTGGACCAGGCAAAGCCAGGTGACAGGATATTTGCAACCGCTTTCGGGTCGGGTGCAGGTTCCGATGCATTCAGTATCACGGTCACCGACAAAATAGAGGAGATACGCAACAGCGCACCCAAGGTAGAGGAACTGCTTGCTGACCCTGTATATGTTGACTATGCAAAATATGCAAGACACAAGGGAAAAATCAGGCTGGCGTGAGGTGAGAAAATGAGAGAAGTTGCAATCATCGGTGTGAAGAACACCATTTTCGGAGAGCAATGGGACCGTTCCTTCAGGGATCTTGTCGTAGAGGCAGGAGTCGGTGCCGTTAAAGATGCCGGGATTACCGGCGAGAAGATAGATTCAATGTTCGTCGGTAACATGAGCGGCGGACAATTCGTTGAGCAGGAGCACATCGGTGCGCTCATAGCAGATTATTCAGGCCTTGCAAAGAACCTGCACATACCCTCCACCCGCGTTGAAGCAGCATGTGCTTCCGGCGGGCTGGCATTAAGACAGGGCATCTATTCAGTTGCTTCCGGCATGGACGATATCGTCATAGCAGCCGGCGTGGAAAAGATGACAGACGTACCATCAGCAAAGGCCTCCTCCGCCCTGGCTGCAGCAGCCGACAGGGAATGGGAGGGTATCATGGGAGCGACATTCCCGGGACTGTACGCTATGATAGCAAGGATGCATATGCACAAGTATGGCACCACCAGTGAACAGCTTGCATCTGCCGCTGTCAAGAACCACCAGAACGGCCAGTTCAATCCGATAGCACAGTACAAGAACAAGATCACGATAGAGTCCGTGCTCAACTCCATAATGGTCGCCGATCCCCTGCATATATTTGACTGTTCACCGATAACCGACGGTGCATCAGCCGTCATACTGGCACCTGCAGACATAGCCCATGAGTATACTGACACTCCTATATACGTCAAAGGTACGGGTCAGGCAAGCGACACCCTTGCACTGCATGACAGAAGGGATATCACTACCCTGGATGCATCGGTCGTGGCAGGCAAGAGGGCATATGAGATGGCAAGGATGGGGCCGGAGGATATTGACCTTGTAGAGGTCCATGACTGTTTCACCATTGCCGAGATATGTGCCATCGAGGACCTTGGATTTGCAAAGAAAGGCGAGGGTGGAAAGGTCACCTTCGACGGGGAAACGGCCATTGGAGGCAGAATACCTGTGAACACCTCGGGAGGGCTCAAGGCATGCGGACATCCTGTGGGTGCGACCGGCGTCAAGCAGGCTATTGAAATTGTTGAGCAGCTGCGCGGAGAAGCAGGCAAACGCCAGGTTGACGGTGCAGAGATTGGAATGACCCACAATGTAGGCGGTTCAGGTGCAACTGCTGTGGTACACATATTCTCGAGGAACAGGTGATCACGATGTCAGTACCAAGATTTTGGAGAAAACAGATAGCCAGATATAATCTGGTTGGTACGCACTGCAAACAATGCGGAGAATACTTCTATCCGCCACGCAACATGTGCCCTTCCTGCAGGCGCGAAGGAGAGATAGAGGACTTCAAGTTCAGCGGGCAAGGGGAGGTCGTGACATATACTGTTATTCATGCCGCAGCAGAAGGCTTCGAGGGACAGACACCTTATGTCCTTGCCATCGTGCAGCTTGAGGAAGGACCCAGGCTAACTACCCAGATAGTAGGCGATGCAAAGGATATGAGCATAGGTATGAAGGTCAGCCCTGTGTTCAGGAAGCTCGGCCAGAGCGGCGACCGTGGAATGATATATTACGGCACAAAGTTCGTCCCTGCATAAATGATAGAAATAGAAGTAAAAGCCCGTGTCGATCACCAGCAGGCAAAACAACTGCTGTCAGGCATGGGTGCTAATTTCATAGGTGTCGAGAAACACTACGACACCTATTTTAATGCTCCTCACAGAGATTTTGCAAACACCGACGAAGCACTGAGAATACGTTCAGTTGACGGCAGGTCTGTACTCACTTACAAAGGAAAGAAGCTGGAAACAGTTGCAAAGACCCGCGAGGAATTCGAGACAGAGGTGGACGGTTCAAACACACGCAGCATCCTGCTTGCGCTTGGATTCTATGAGTCCGGCGTGGTCAGGAAGACAAGAGAGATATTCAGGTTCAAAGGCCTGACCATCTGCATTGACAATGTTAGAGATATCGGAGAGTTCATCGAGGTTGAGATAACCACCGAGTCAGATATTGAGTTCCACAACGAACGCATATTCGCTTTCCTGGAAAAGTTCGGAATCCGAGAGGAGGATTCTATAAGGACTTCCTATCTTGAGATGGTGCTTGAGCAGAATGAGGAGAAGTAGATTTTTAAGCTTTCCTTCTATTTTGACTGAATAATCTCATTGAAAATCCTTAAATGCAACTTGGCTCTGTTCGTTATAGCTTTCATACATTACAGTATCACTAAGCGTTTTGCGTTCAGTGATATGCCGGTCAGCACTCAAAAATCCTTTATCGGGATAGCCTAATAGAAGTAATGCGGTAGGTTCGATGTATTCAGGAATGTTGAAATCTTTTCTGATAATCTCAGGGTCAAACAGCCCAACCATTACACTTCCAATATTCAATTCCCTTGCTGCCAGCATCATGTGGTCACAAATAATACCAATATCTAAATCTCCTGAACACTTTCCGTCAAATGGTCTTACCAAAGCATTCCTTTTATCCTGGCATACAATGAGAACACATTGAGAACCAAAAGTTCGGTATGCTTTTTGGATTTTGAGGATATTATCTGATTGCTGAACAACGATGATCCGTTGCGGTTGCATATTACAAGCGCTTGGTGCTACACGTCCGGCAGACAAAATTCTGTCAAGATGGCTTTTGCCTATTATCCCTCCTGTGAATCCTCGTGTAGTACAACGCTGTTTTGCTAATTCTAAAAAATCCATATTACAGACGTCTCTTTTTTACATAATATAAAAATTTACGTATACTGCATGTGTTTCAAACTCACAGAAGTCCCCAAAGATCTAAAAGCCGGATAGACCCTCACAACTCAACCCAAAAAAAAAAAAAATAAAATCCGAGCTACCTGATACAGGAGCCCGGATCCATTTCCTTATCAGTCGTCAGCAAGGAAACCCGCTCGCCAGCATCAGCTGCCAAAAGCATTCCCCGGGACTCGACACCGCAGAGCTTCACAGGCTTGAGGTTGACTAGTACGTTCACGATCTTGCCGATCATCTCTTCGGGCTCGTAGTATTCTGCGAGGCCCGCAACAACCTGTCTTGGTGAATCGTCACCGATGTCGACCTCAAGGCGCAGGAGTTTCTTGGATTTCTTGATCTTCTCGGCAGTAACGATCTTACCGACCCTGATGTCAAGCTTTGCAAAATCGTCATATTCTATTTCTTCTTTGAATTCCATTTTTTCTACCTCCTTGATGCCTGCTTCCTTTGCCATTGCCGTTTTTACTCGCTTTGAGGAAATCTTTTCCATTTCTTCGATCTTGTCATCCTCCAGCTTGGTGAACAGGATCTGAGGCTTTGCAAGCTTGGTGCCGCTTATCACAGCAACGGTTGCTTCCTCATAGGTAGCTGTGTGGACATCAGAGTTCATTCCTATCTGTTTCCAGGCTATTTCCATACTGCCCGGTGTCATGGGTTCGAATAGCAGTATAAGTGCCTTGGCCAGTTGTATGCAGTTCTTGACAACCTTGCCACAGGCTTCCTTATCTTCCTTTATGAGCTTCCAGGGTTCGTTTGACTGGAAGTATGAATTACCATATGATGCAAGAGCCATTGCAGTATCAGCGGCCTTCTTGAACTCATAATCTCCGTTTGCCCTTATAACTTCTTCAGTAGTGGAAATTATCTTTTCTATAACCTCCGGATCGATGTCACCCTCGGGGATCTCACCGAAGTTCTTGAAAGTAAAGAGCAGGTTCCTGTACAGGAAATTACCCAGCACACCCACAAGCTCGGTATTTATCTTGTCCTGGAATATCTTCCATGAGAAATTAACCTCTTTTGTATGTGAGGTGTAACTTACGAGGTAGTACCTGAGAAGATCAGGATGGAAACCATGGTTCAGATAATCCTCTTCGACCCAGACCACATAACCGCGGCTCTTTGAGAAAGTCCTGTCCTCAATCTTCACCATGCCCGACGCAACAACTGCAGAAGGCTGGCTGTAATCTGCCCCCTTGAGCATCGCCGGCCAGAAAATACAGTGGTGGTAGATGATATCCCCGCCAATGAAGTGAATTATCGGGCAGTCACCCTTCCAGAACTTCTCCCAGTCACCCCCGGTAGCTTTTGCCCATTCTTCTGTGAATGCGATATAACCTATAGGTGCGTCCACCCACACATATACAACAAGGTCATCATGCCCGGGGAATCTCACACCCCATTCAAGGTTCCTTGTAATGCACCAGTCTGATAGTTCCTGCTTTACCCATCCAAGTGCATAGTTACGTGCATTCAGGGTACCTCCAAGCTTTTCCAGGTGTTCCTGAAGGAAGTCACTGAACTCGGACAGTTTAAAGAAGAAGTGTTCCTGTTCCTTGTACTCTGCAGGGCCTCTGCATATGGTACATACGGGTTCATTGAGTTCACCGGGCTCCAGGTGCTTTCCACAGCCCTGGTCACATTCGTCACCGCGCGCCTTCTCTCCGCAGTGAGGGCATGTGCCTGCAACATACCTGTCAGGCAGGAAGCGGTCACATTGAGGACAATAGGCTATCTCTATTACTTTCGGATAGACATAATCCTTCTCGATGAGCTTACTAACGATATCCAGTGTACGATTATGGTTTGTGTCATCATCGGTAGTACCGAATGCATCGAACACCACCTCCATTTTTTTGAACATTTCATCGAAGTGGACGTGATATTTCCTGACGAGTTCTTTCGGCGTGACTCCAAGTTCTTCGGCATTCACAACGATAGGAGTACCATGGGTATCAGAACCGCAGACAAATGTTGTTTCCTGTGAGTTCTTTTTCAGGGATCTCACATAGACATCTGCAGGGATATAGGTTCTAAGATGCCCTACATGAGCTTTCCCGTTGGCGTATGGAAGGCCGCATGTCACAAGTACGGCTTTATCAGAAGGGGTATTTGGCATGTATTTTCTCCGTAATGACTATGATCAGTATATCTGGTGTTGATTGACTGCAATTATAAAATATATTTCGCTTGCGAAGCACATAAGGTTTTTTAACATTCACGCACATTTTATGTGAGGATGGTAATTTACTGATGAGCGGAAAAGATCCTGACAGCAGAGAAGATACTTCATATTATGCCGGGTATCATACATACCCGTATTCTTATGGAGAGACAGAACAGGATGATAAAGCAGAAACAGATACAGTATCTAATAAGCAGGCACCAGTAACTGATAATGATATTAACAGAGACCAAAGAAAAGAGGAGAAATCAGGTTCCTCTGGTGATCCTTACAACGGCAAAGCACCAGCTTCCGGTAAAAAAAGCCGCAAGTGGCAATACATAACAATCATAGCCGTTCTTTTACTTATCGTAGGATCAAGTTTCGTGATAATCTTCCATGCCTTCGGTGGCGGATTGTATCCATCTACCGATAAGGTAGCAGTGATCTATGTCCAGGGAACCCTGCTTACCAGCAGCGTGCCCGGAGGCCTTGGATATGCAACATCTGAGGGCGTAACCGGAAGCATCCGGGAGGCAACCGCCGATGCGAATGTAAAGGCCATAATACTACGTATCAACAGCCCGGGAGGATCTTCCACCGCAGGAGAAGAGATATATACTGAGGTTAGAAGGGCAAGTGAAAGCGGTGTACCTGTAATTGTATCAATGGGCGACGTTGCAGCCAGTGCAGCCTACCACATATCCGCACCTGCCGATCTTATAGTTGCCAATCCGTCCACAATGACGGGAAGCATCGGCACAATATGGATGTTCGAGAACCTTTCAGGTTACTACGAGGAAGAGGGAGTTGAGTATTACATAGCAAAATCCGGCGATTTCAAGGATATGGGCGGTTCATGGCGAGGTCTCACGGAGGATGAGAAGGAGTATGCGAACCTGGTCGTTGCCGAAGTGTATGCTAACTTTGTGGAAGATATCGCAGAAGGCAGGAGCATGAGCGAAGGAGATGTCAGGGAGCTTGCAGACGGCAGGATCTATACCGGCCAGAGGGCAATGGAGCTTGGACTTGTTGATGAACTGGGCAACTTCTATTATGCCCTTGACAGGGCAGCGGCACTGGGAGGCATAGAGGACCAGCCAACTGTTGTGTATATGAACAGACCTACACTATCAAGCCTGCTCTTCGGTTCTGAAGCTGACACTGCAGCAGCTGTTGACCAGTTCCTGAGCTACTATGAGGAAAGCCCGTACGGCCGTATAATATGAGATGAAATGCCCTTCACACCCTTTCATCTCGGACCGGCCTTCTTTCTCGGAGAACTTTTTGAGAAGAAGGTTTCCATTATTTCTATTCTTCTGGGGAGCATCATAATCGATGTAAGAGCAATATACTGCCTGTTCACGGGCTGTCGCCCCCTGCATGGTCCGCTCCACACTTTTATGATCGCAACAGCAATCGCTTTTATGCTATCGTTCTTACTATACTCTCAAAGGCAGCGCCTGCAAGCAGTTACCCGTATGCTGAGGATAGAACAGAACTATTCTTTCATGTCAATAATAACGGGTGCACTACTCGGGACCTGGAACCATGTGCTACTTGACTCCTTCCTCTATATCGATATCCTACCACTGTGGCCCCTGCAAACAAATCCCTTTCTGGGGATAACAGAGTCCGGAACACTGTATATGATATGTCTGCTCTCCTTTCTTCTGGCAACCGTGATCTACTTACACAGGTACTTTAAAAGAGAGGGATATATTCCACCATCCAGAGATCTGCAGGAACCGGAAATTTCCTGATACTACTGTATGTCTGTGCATTCCATATACCTTAAACGATTAAACACGTAATCGTTGACCATTCCCACAGCTGCATGAGGGCATAGTCATTGTAGGGCCCACAAAGTTAAAGTCTCTTTTTTCGAGTTCGTTCACACTTGACCATTGGCAACATATCATCATATTTTAAAAAGACAAAACAAATAACAAATGTTTTATATTCTCTTATTTCAAATCTTACCCAGGTGAAGTAAAATAACAAGGCGTTGCTTATGGAAGAGAGTCCTTTTGACACCTATGCGAAAATATACGACGACTGGTACGAAAAGCATAAGATGATCTATGAATCTGAACTTGAAGCGATCAGAGAGTTAATGCCCGATATAATCCCCGGAAAAAGCCTGGAAATCGGTGTCGGTACAGGAAGATTCGCATCCGAACTGGGTATCGGCTACGGGCTTGACCCCTCACAAAAGATGATCGGGATCGCAGGAAAGCGTGGCATAGAGCAGATAATAGGAGTTGCAGAAGAGTTGCCTCTGAAAAACTCATCTATAAAACTCATATTGATGGTCACCTCACTTTGCTTCACGGATAAGGAAAGCACATTCAGGGAAATACATCGTGTACTTGAACCCGGAGGAGAACTCATTATTGCTTTCATCGAACGCAACAGTCTTCTTGGGAAAGAATACCGGAAGAAAAGATCACATAAGGATTTTTACAGGAACGCCGGTTTCTATTCAGCAAGTGAACTCATAAAAAGCCTTAAAGATAATTGTTTCCAAGAACCTGTTTTCAGGCAGACATTATTCAGACCTCCGCATGAGATAAAAGTACCTGAAAAGCCTCTTGAAGGATTCGGAGAAGGTTCCTTTATCGTCATAAAAGCAATAAATATAAAAGACTGGTAGCCAATCTCTTCTATAATCTATGTGGGGTCATGGGATGAACGGAATCGGGAAAGAATTTATGGAAAGAACCAAGTTCCAGTATGCTGAAAGATCAGACCAGTCACTCGGATATCCTCAGCCGCCTCTTCAATCGGTATCTGAGGATGAGGGACCGGTATTAGACCTTCCGGATCCAAAGGATATACAGGTGGACAGAACGGATCTCAGAGAAGCCATCGAAAGCAGGACCAGTACTCGCAATTACAGAATGGAGCCAATCTCCCTTGAAGAGTTGTCTTATCTTCTCTGGTGCACCCAGGGTGTCAAGCAATCCAAAGATTCGGTAACCTTCAGGACGGTACCTTCTGCAGGGGCCAGGCATGCACTTGAAACATACTTACTTGTGAACAATGTAGAAGGACTGGATAAAGGGCTGTATCATTTCCTCCCCATTGAACATGAACTTGCCCGTATAGAGGCTGGAGAGCATATTGCGGAGCATATCAGATCAGCATGTCTTGACCAGCCTTTTGTAGTTAACAGTGCTGTCACGTTCATCTGGACAGCCGTACCCAACAGGATGAAATGGAGATACGGTGAAAGAGGATACCGATACCTTCACCTGGATGTGGGTCACGTCTGCCAGAATCTCTACCTGAGTGCACAGTCGGTAGGTTGCGGGGTCTGCGCCATCGCAGCTTTTCTTGACGATAATATGAACGCATTGCTCAGGATTGACGGTGAGAAAGAATTTACTATTTACATTGCAACAGTGGGTAAAAAATGAAATATGTTTCATTGATCTATGAATAAAATTGTGAGACTGGAAAGGTTCGAATCCTTTCTCATAATGTCAGCTCAAGCCCCAGATAATCTTTGATGATTGTAAAAGCCATTGCAGGCGGGAAAGCTCCGGCTTCAGTGATAATTAGATCGATGTACTCTGCAGGTGTGACATCGAATGCGGGATTCTTCACTTTCAGATTCGGAAGCTCTTTCAGTATCTCAGGATCTATTACCTCATCACTATCGCGGTCCTCTATCTCCACCATTTCTCCGAGCAGGGTTCTGGGACTGAACTTATAGGTCTCTGCAGCCACAATTACATTCCTGCGGGCTTCCTGTGCTGCCAGAGCGAGCTGAGATGTCCCTATCTTGTTTATGAGAGCGCCGTTAACAGAAATGGAATCCGCACCCACCACCACAAGGTCTACTTCCTTCATGGTCAGCCTGACAGCCGAATCTACTATCAGAGTTGTCGGGATCCCGTAGTCGCTCAGTTCCTTGATGGTAATGAAACCCTGTCTGCGTGGTCTGGATTCAGTGGCAATCACCGATATATCCTTACCATGATCAAAGGCGGTTTTAATAATAGAAATAGCAGCATGGGAATTGCAGTGGGTCATGATCACATCACCGTCACGGACCCTCTCAGCACCGATCCTGCCGATCTTACCCAAGGCTTCGCCTGCATTGGTGATGAACCTGTCAGCATTATCCACGATCTCATCTATGGCTTCGTCAACCCTTAAAGAACTGTGCCTTTTGGTAAGTTCCACAGCATTGGGGAGAGATACAGCCGTCGGGCGTGTTTCCACTAGTGTCCTTGCAGCCTCCTCCAACTTTACATTGAACTCCTCGATATCCAGCGAGCCTAGGGTTCTTGCATAATCCCTGAGTGCCGCCGAAGCTGCAACAGCTATCCTTCCTGCACCACGGATCTCCATGGTCCGTATCTTTTCCGCTATACTCTCCAGATCGTCCATAATTATAAGTCGGATTTAAAGAATTTATATCTGGCCTGTGGAGGGAAAGTAAATATACAATTATATCAGAGAGTTGTTTTCTTTAAATTGCTATTAAGAATTTTTATTTTGAAGCCAAAATTCTCTATTATATAGTTCCCACCCTCAAAAGTCCAGGGCATCCATAAGTATTACTTACTTACAAAGTTGGAATGGTGAACCTTTTTTAACTGCAAGATGCTTTTGACCAATACCGGTATAAACTTGCAATTATGAAATTGAATGCGGAGAGATGGAATGTCTGAGACAAGACCGGCAACCGACGACGTCCTTATGAGCTGGATGAGACTTGAGGTCAGCAAGATAAATGAGGGAATAGTTACCGAGCGTAAAAGTCTTGCTCAGCTCCTGATAGAAGAAAGACCGGCATCAAAGACAAAGGCAGGAGAAGACCATCTTTTTGATAAAGATACATTGCAGTTTTTCCGGGAGAATCTCCCCGGAGAACTTCATTATAAACTCAAACTGCCAGTCCTTTTTTTCAATAGTATGAACGTCCCTGACAGTTGTTATCTCAATGATGAAAGCGCTCTGCTTGCCCTCCAGGTACTGGGAGACCTGAGCAAATTGCGCCGCATGCAAAGAGGTAAGATATGGGTCGGCAGGTCGATAGCATATTCCATCATGAAGAAGTATCCCACGGCTGTGCAGATAGTAATGGCCTGAGTCCCCTGTCCGGGTGAACAATCAATCAATCAATAATGGCAAATATGTGACATTATATAATAGTCATCCCATCATCTTACAGGTTATAACCATGAAAGCTATACAATCCATCAATCCGGCAACAGGCAAAGTCATAGGCAAAGTAGATATGCATACTGACGAGCAGGTTAACCGGATACTCAAAGGATCAGTTGAAGCCTTCAAGAAATGGAAAAGGACTGATGTTTCCGAGCGTAATGAACTGCTGCACAGGTTCGCGGACCTGTTACGTAAGAACAAACAGCAATATGGAGAATTGATAAGTACCGAAATGGGAAAGGTCATCAAGCAGGCTGTTCCGGAGGTCAGCAAATGTGCCGATATGTTCGATTATTTTGCCGACAACGCAGAAAGCATACTCGAACCCGAGCCTGCACAAGCAGATTCATGTGATTCGATGATACATTATGAACCCATGGGCACCATCCTCGCCATCAAACCATGGAACTTCCCCTTCTGGCAGGTGCTCAGCGCGGCATCACATATACTTGCAGGAGGGAATGTCATGCTGCTCAAGCATTCCAGTTATGTTCCCATGTGTGCACTGGAAATAAAGAACATCTTCACAGAAGCAGGATTTCCGGAAGGTGTTTTCCAGACATTGATCATAGACGCGAATACAGCATCCTCACTTATCTCAAGGGATGAAGTCCGTGCCGTATCCTTCACCGGGGGCCATGATGCAGGGGTGAAGGTTGCCGGAAATGCTGCCCGCAACATGAAGAAGTTAGTACTGGAACTCGGTGGCAGCGACCCCTTCATCATCCTTGACGATGCGAATGTGAAAATGGCTGCAAAAGTTGGTGTACCAAGCCGATTTATCAACACCGGACAGACCTGCATAGCGGCCAAACGTTTCATTGTAATGGAAGATGTGGCAGAAGAATTCACTGAAAGGTTCGTAGAAGGGACCACCGACCTGAATATAGGTGATCCTATGGACCCTGAGACTGATATCGGACCCATGGTCAGAAATGAGCAGATGCTGATACTGGAAGAACAGGTCGGTGATGCAATATCAAAGGGTGCAAAACCCCTTATTCCCGGTGGACGAATGGCAAGCAAGGGTTACATGTACTCGCCAACTGTCCTCAGTAATGTTAGCAGGAATATGAAGGTCATGAGAGAGGAGACATTCGGACCTGTGGCACCGATAATTACTGTGAAAACTGAGGATGAAGCCATTGAACTTGCAAACGATTCCGAGTTCGGACTGGGTGCCAGCGTATGGAGCCAGGACCGTAACAGAGCTATGAGAATAGCCTCTGAACTTGAAACCGGAATGGTCGGGGTCAACTCATTCTGTACACCTCAAGCCTGTCTGCCATTTGGCGGAGTCAAGAAAAGCGGGATGGGCAGGGAACTATCGAAACACGGGTTCTATGAGTTTATGAACATCAAATCCATAAAGATACTCTGAGAAACTGAATGAGAAACTTCTTTTTTTAGTGTAATCTTATCACTTTCAATTTATTTTCCTACTTTGCTCTTATTGTATTCCCGTATGCAACCAGTTTTATATGTAATCAAATCCAAGTAAAAATTGGGGGAGTAGTCGGGTCTATTCCCGAGTTATTTCCTTAAAATGAGTTTTACCGGGGGATATTGATTATGGAAAGTATAAAATCTGTCAATCCTGCTACAGGAGAGATAATCGGGGATTTTGAACTGGATACCAGATACATAGTGGAAGACAAGATCAGACGGGCCGGAAAAGATTTCAGGGAATGGAAGGGCACATTGCCTATTGAGAGGGCCACGTATCTTGAAAATGTCGCAGGGTTACTTAGAGAAAGGAAACAGGAACTGGCCGAAATGATCACCCGGGAGATGGGCAAGCCCATCAGAGAATCCCTGGGAGAAATTGAAAAGTGTGCCTGGTTGAGTGAGTTCTTTGCCCAGAACGTGGAAACATTCCATGCGGCTGAATTTGTAGATACGGACGCGGAAACGTCAGGATTTCTGTATGAGCCAATGGGTACCATCCTTAATATAATGCCATGGAACTTCCCTTTCTGGCAGGCTATGAGGGCAGCCATTCCCGCACTTGCTGCCAGGAATGTTGTATTGCTCAAGCATTCCAGCAATGTACCCATGTGTGCCCTTGAGATCGAAAAGATATTCTGTGCAGCCGGCCTGCCTCCCGGAGCATATCAGACCATGCTTATCAGTGGCAAGGCAGCCTCCGAACTGATATCCAGGGAAGAGATAAGTGGAGTATCCTTCACCGGGAGTGATGGTGCAGGTCAAAAAGTAGCAGCTGAAGCAGGTAATTACATGAAGAGGTTCGTGCTGGAACTCGGAGGTAGTGACCCGTTTATAGTTCTGGAAGATGCGGATGTTGAAAAAGCTGCCGAGGATGCTGTTAAGGCGAGGTTCCGTAATTCCGGACAGAGCTGCATTGCTGCCAAACGTTTTCTCGTGGCTGGAAGCATTGCGGAGGACTTCACTGACAGATTTGTGGGCAAGGTAGAGAAACTGAAGATAGGCGATCCCATGGAACAGGGTACGCAGATGGGGCCGCTTGCAAATGCGAAACAGACAGACAAGTTAAAGAGGCAGATCGATGAAACCCTAGAAATGGGTGCTGACATCCTTCTCGAAGGCGGACTCATGGGAGGTGACGGTTTCTTTTATGAACCCGTGGTACTCAGTAACATAACAGGAAGTGCTCCTGTCCTTAAGGAGGAAACTTTCGGACCAGTGGCACCTATAGTTACGTTCAAAGATGAAAGGGAAGCTGTGGAACTGGCCAATAGTACAAAATTCGGGCTTGGTGCCAGTATATGGAGTCAGGACAGAGACCGGGCTATGACGCTGATCAGGAATATCCAGGCAGGTGTCATTGCCATAAACCATAAAGTAGAATCCGATCCGCGCCTTCCATTTGGTGGTTTAAAGAAAAGTGGTCTTGGCAGAGAATTGTATCGGGTGGGCATGCAGGAATTCATGCAGATCAAATCATTGAAGGTGTATTAAAAAATGAAGGGAAGTGACCTTTTCGTAAAATGTCTGGAGAACGAAGGAGTAGAATATATTTTTGGTGTTCCTGGTGAGGAAACCGTAGACCTGACAGATTCTCTTTCGAGGTCCGGGATAAGGTTCATTGTCACCAGGCATGAACAGAGTGCTGCCTTCATGGCAGAGGTTTACGGTAGAATGACACACAGACCGGGAGTGTGCCTTGCAACCCTGGGACCCGGTGCTACAAATCTTACAACGGGAATAGCTGATGCACATCTTGACAAAGCACCCCTGGTGGCAATCACCGGCCAGTCGGGACTTGAGAAGACACACAAGGAATCACATCAGTATATTGACATCGTAACTATGTTCAAACAGGTCACAAGCTGGAACTCCAAGGTCATGAGATCGGATTTCATCCCCGAGATAATACGAAAGGCCTTTGATATCGCCACTGACCGGCCCGGTGCAGTGCATATAGAACTTCCAGAGGATATTGCAAGGGAGAACAGCTCAAAACAACCGCTTCTCAGGAAGATCCACCCTCATATAACCATGCACGATGAACAGGACCTGAAGAAAGCCGCTGATATGATAAGAGAAAGTGCAATGCCGGTCATACTTGCGGGTAACGGTGTTTTCAGAGGTGCTGCTGCCAATGAGCTGCGAAGGTTTGTTAGATCCTCCGGACTGCCGGTTATCACAACATTCATGGGAAAAGGGGCGCTACCGGCAGATGATGAGCAATATCTAGGATCGATGGGCATCAAGGACAGGGACCACATAATGTGCGGCCTGGAAATAGCGGACCTGGTGATAACAGTTGGATACGACTATGTGGAGTACAGCCCCAGATCATGGAACCCGGACGGATCTAAAAGCATAATCCACATAAATTCCGACCATCCCGAGACAGATGAAAGCTATATCCCGGATCTGATGCTGCTTGGAGATATCAGGCAGGCACTATACAAGCTTAATCAGCAGTCCGGTTTAAAGAAGGAAATGCCGGAAAGGTTCAAAAGCGTACGCTCCCGGATGGTAGCCGAGCTTGAGAACTATAAGGATGATATATCCTTCCCCCTCAAACCCCAGAAGATAATCTCCGATATCAGGGAATGCATGTCAAGGAACGATATACTTGTAAGCGATGTAGGAGCTCATAAACTATGGGCAGGTCGGCTTTTCCCGGCTTATGAGGCAAACACTGTCTTTATGTCCAATAGTCTTGCTGCCATGGGATTTGCACTTCCTGCTGCTATAGTTGCCAGTTTTTTAAAACCCGAAATCAAGTTAGTGGCTGTAGCAGGCGACGGCGGATTCCTCATGAACCTGCAGGAACTCGAAACAGCTGTCAGGCTCGGATGTAGTTTTGTGGTTGTAATTTTCAACGACTCCAAATACGGACTTATCGAATGGCATGAAAGGAGACAGTTCGACCAGAGTATAGGCACCGAATTCACGAACCCGGACTTTGTGAAACTTGCGGAGAGCTTCGGGGCTAAAGGAGCCAGGATAGAAACTGCAGAAGAATTCAGGCCCCAACTCCGGGAAGCGCTTGATGCGGGCGGGGTATGGATATTGGATGTAAAGGTTGACTACTCCGAAAACATAAAATTGACGGAAGCACTGAAAAATAATATCTGCGAAATATGAAATTGTCCTGAACAGATACATTTATAAAAAGTATAGTTAATCTTTATTCAGTAAACCATTTTTTTTGAATCCGGTTGAGTATATACAATGCCCATACACGATCAAAAGCAGAAACTATACACTATAAGGATATAACAGCATATTCATACCTTTTCTGGCAAGGCTGAGAAGAAAAACAAAATGTTATACCAGGAGTCTTGAAATGCTAAGATACTCTGTCCTTCTTTTGATTAAGTATAGGATAAAGAAATAGCTATGCTTAATTAGCAATGCCGCATTTTTAAGTATTTGTGACATATAGCCAGATCCAGAATGAGAAAATGAGCCTCAAAACCGAACTACAGGGAAAGATACCCGGGAGCGAACTTGAAAAACTCTCCGACCGCTTTGATATTATCGGAGATATCGCCATTGTGGCCATCCCTTCGGGAATGGAAAGATACAAACCGGAGATCTCCGGTGCTATAATGGGGGGTATGCACAACATAAGAACGGTGCTGAACAAGGTCTCAAAGCTTGAAGGTGACAGAAGAGTTGCCGATCTTGAGATACTGGCAGGTGATAGCACTGAGACTATTCACAGGGAATACGGATTTGTCTACAGTATAGATCTTAAAAAAGTCTTTTTCAACGCAAGACTGGGCTTTGAAAGGAAAAGAATAGCATCGCAGGTAAAATCCGGAGAGAGCGTGCTGGTACCTTTCGCCGGCGTCGGTCCCTTTGCGATTCCCCCTGCAGCGGCAGGTGCAACGGTCGTTGCAGTGGAAATGAACCCCTTTGCGTGCACATCCCTGAGACAGAGTTGCGAGCTGAATAAAGTGGAAGACAGAGTCCGCATCATTAATGCCGATGCAGCCCATATCCCGGAAATGATCAGATGTAAGTTTGACAGGGCTATAATTCCCACACCTTATGGAATGGATCATTTCCTGGAAGCCGTTTCCCCACTTGTGAGAAAAGGTGGCCACTTGCATTTCTATACCTTCAAGGTCAAAGAACAGATACCAAAGCTTGTTAAAAGATATGAGAATATGGGATTTGAGGTCGAATCCTACCGCAGATGCGGTAATGTGGCACCCGGGGTCAGCAGGTGGGCATTCGACCTGAAGAAATAGATTTCTAGAACAGATGTCTAGAACAGATGTTAAAATAAGACAAAAGGGAAGATATTTACCAGGACCCTTTTCAGATATATCTTTTCAACCGCATGAAGGGTTATATGTTTATTTTCCTGAACAGATAGGCGCCAAAGACCACCATAAAAATCGTAAATCCTGTGAGCACTACAAAGCTGACAACGGGATCTATTTGAGATGTCCCCAGTAAACCGTATCTGATACCTTCAACACCGTATGTCAGCGGATCCAGAAGTGTAAGGGATCTCACCCATGGCGGCAGGCTGTCAATCGGGAATAATGCCCCTGAAAGTCCGAATATAGGGAATATGACAAAATTCATTATAAGCTGGAAACCATGCATATCTTCCATCCTTGATGCAATTGCAATTCCAAAGGCTGTGAAAGAAAGCCCTATGAGCACCATAAAAACTATTGCCACCAGGAATCCCGGGATACTGTTGATACTAAGTCCGATAAACAATGAGAGAATAAGGATCAGAAGTCCCTGGATCACAGCAGTCGTAGCTCCGCCCATTGTTTGCCCCAGCATGATCTCCAGCCTTGATACAGGGGCCACTAACGTCTCTTTCAGGAAACCGAACTGCTTGTCCCATATGATCTGAATGCCTGAGAATACCGAGGTGAACAGCACGCTCATGGAAATAATACCCGGTATGATAAAATCGGTGTAACCCTGTTCCATGTCAGGAAGTGTTACAACTGAATTCAGCCCGAGACCAAGCACAAGTAATAAGAAAACAGGCATGCCCAAACTTCCGATTATCCTGCTTTTGGAGCGGAGGTATCGTTTTACACTCCTCAGCCAGATAGTATATACGATATCCATATTATCTCGTCCTCATTCTTCGCATCATCCGCATGCGATCTTTTGTTTTAGCTTCCTCTTCCCGGATAGTTCTGCCCGTGTAGTGCAGGAAAACATCTTCAAGAGTGGGTTTATGGATGGAGATGTTATTTATCGTAATTTTGTTAGCAGAAGAAAGAGTTACAATTTCTGCGATGTGCTGTTCCGCATTTTTCAGATTTATCGTAACGGAACTATTGTGTAGATCTGCATGGTTGACCCATGGCTGGAGCCTGATCATTGCATGCAGATCATCATTTTCCGGAGAACTGATTGTGATCACATCCCCGCCAATGGATTTCTTGAGATTTTCCGGAGTCTCCATCGCAATGATCTTTCCTTTATCTATTATTGCAACCCTGTCGCAGAGCCTGTCAGCTTCTTCCATATAGTGAGTGGTAAGGATCAATGTGATTCCTTTTTCTTTGTTAAGTTCCTCGATATATTGCCAGAGACGATTCCTTGTCTGAGGATCAAGACCAAGAGTGGGTTCATCCAGGAAAAGTACTTCGGGTTCGTGTAGCAATCCTCTTGCGATCTCCAGACGCCTTCGCATTCCACCTGAAAAGGTTTTTACCAGATTGTCTTTTTTGTCTTCCAGCTCGACAAGCTCCAGAAGTTCTGTGATCTTTTTTTGCCTCAGGTCTTTTGGCACACGATAAAGCCTCCCGTGGAAATCCATATTCTCATGAGCTGTCAGTTCCTCGTCAAGGCTCTGGTCCTGAAATACTATACCTATGGACCTTCTTACGTCATCTTCACTTTTCAGTATATCAAAATCATTGACAGAAGCTCTGCCGGATGTCGGTTTAAGCATTGTTGAAAGCATAGACATGGTTGTCGTTTTTCCTGCACCGTTTGGGCCGAGCAAACCAAATATCTCACCTCTTTCTATGCTGAAAGAAATACTGTCAACAGCAACGAAACCGTGGAATTTCTTTGTAAGTTTTTCAACTTCTATTGCATACATTTAGTTCAATTCCTGATACCTTCGAATAACAGATCTATTTTTGCAGATATATTCCTGGAAAACGGGAAATCGTTCTCTGATCTGAGCCATACGATGAGAGTGTGAAAATAGACAACGTTCAGCATTTCAGCTGCTGTTTCCAAGTCAACTGTGCTTTTTATCTCTCCGTTTTCCGCACCTTCTTCAAGAAAATCATGTAGAATCCTGCTAAAGCGATAATGCATGCTATTTCCGTTGTCCGGGCTAAACCCGGAATGTACAGCATACCTTTTGTACTCCAGTATGAACAATTTTGTAAGTTCTTTGTCCTTCTCGTAGCTTTCTGCCAGAAGGACCAGAAAGCCCTTTATCTTTTCCTTGGTAGGAACATTCTTTGACTTTTCAGCTTCAAGCAGTTCATGGATCAATTCATGCTTCTGTTCTCTGAAATACAAGAGAAGAGACCCTTTTGTTGGAAAATAATTAAAGAATGTACCTTTTGCTATCCCTACTTCCCTGGTTATCTCATCAATGGTCGTGTTCTCAAAACCTTTTTCTTTGAATAACCTTCCGGATACTTCGAAGATATTATTTTTAGTTTCAAGTTTCTTTTTCTCACGAAGGGACATATCGACCTCTCAATAGTTATTTTGCAAGAATATTCACAGAATAGATGACCGAGGTCATTAATGACTGCAGTCATATTTAAGTGTTATGTGCATCCCTGAGTCAGCATGTTCCACAATAACCTCCTGCATACCAGGAAATCCGTATTCAAACAGCAAAAACTCAGAAAAAGCAATACACATCCAAAAAAAAGAATTGCAAGCCTGGTCACATAGACTCAGGCGCAGCTATTCCAAGAGTATCAAGTGCACTTGCAAGTACTATCCTTGCACAGTCCACCAATGCAAGCCTGATTGCCCTCAGTTCTTCATCCTCGGCATTTATTACAGGAACGAACCTGTAGAACTGGTTGAAAGACTCGGCAAGCTCTCTTGCATAAATGGCAATTGCATTGGGTTTGAGCTCCCTCGCAGAAGTATCTATAACACTGTCAAATGATGCCATCTTCTTAACCAGATCCACTTCCGTATCCTCTACAAGCAAAGACGGGTCGATAGGCCTGGAAGGGTCCCACAATCCTTCCTCTTCAGCTTTTTTGAGAATATTACAGGCACGGGCATGCGAATACTGGATGAAGGGACCGCCCTGCTTCTCAAAGTCCAGGGCTTCCTTCCAGTTGAAGACTGTGGATTTTTCAGGGGAGACTTTCACGATATCATATCTGACTGCACCTATTCCCACGTTTCTTGCTACCTCTTTCTTGAACTCATCCGGCATCTCAGGCCGACGTTTATCCACTTCTGCATATGCCTGTTTCTCGATCTGGTCAAGCAGCTCATCCGCCGGGATGAACTTGCCTCTGCGGGTGCTCATGGAGCCCTCTGGAAGTGAAACGAACTCGAATATCACAATCTCAGGCTCACGCTTGCCTATTGCATTCAATGTCGCCTTGAGCTGTCCCGATATCAGTTTATGGTCCGCACCCAGCACATCTATCATCCTGTCGGCCCTCTCTCCCTTCCATTCGTGGTATGCAAGATCACGTGTGGTATAAAGGGATGTACCATCGGAACGCTGGATAACCAGGGTCTTTTCAAAACCGTAATCCGAAAGATCTACAACAAGGGCACCGTTGTCAATTTCGGTCCTGCCGATAGCCTTTATTTCCCCGACGATCCTGGAAACTGCACCCGAGCGAATGAAACCGGATTCATGCGGGAAACTGTCATGAGTGACATTCATACGTTGCAACGTTTCCCTGATACCTTTTATCGCAAAGGCAACAGCATCATCGAAACTCTTGATGGTCGCCTCATCCCCTTTTTCAACAAGCTGCATACGGCTATCAATCTCAGATACCTTTTCAGGATTTGCAATAAGCTCCGCATTGGCCTTTATGTAAACATCTGCGATCGCATGGTCTGGCTTTCTTGAGCTGTCGAAACCGAACAGGGAAAGTGCCCATGAGACAATTGCTATCTGGCGGCCCATGTCGTTTACATAGTACTGGGTCTCGACATCATAACCAGCACGCCTGAGCACACGCATGAGTGTATCACCGATAATGGAATTGCGGATATGACCTACGTGCAGAGGACCGTTAGGATTTGCTGATGTGTGCTCCAGCAATATCCTTCCCTGACAGAAACCACCACCGAAGCCGGCTTCCTCCTGCCTTATCCTGAAAACGGTCTCATCTATATATTTCCTGTTAGCATCTATATTGATATAGGGACCGACCGTAGTGATCTTTCCTATAAGGGAATCTTCCGGCAAGATTATGGCTTCGGATATCCTTTCAGCAAGCTCTTTGGGATTCTGTCTGGCCTGTGATGCAAGGCGGAATGCGGCCTTTGAAGCAATATCTGCATGCTGGGATGCTTCCAGCCCAAGATCATCCGTCTGGAGGCCCAGTGACGCAATGGCATCCCTAAGAATTGAAGTAACCTGTTTTTTAAACTCAAGGAACAAGATAACACCTCAAAGTACTATCATATACCCGTATTGAAACGCAGTATCGCAACTATTCCGCCGAAAGCGCTGAACAACTGAGAACCCTCATCAAAGTCCGTTGATATAAAATCCACTTCCGTTGACATCTGATCTGCAAGTTCGGATAGTTCATCAACCACATCGACCCTTTCAACGATCTCAAGGTTGCTACCGCACTCGGGACACTGACCCGATACATCATCATCCGGCTGGTCACCCGGTGTGAAATTCCTGCTTACCTTGTTCTCATAATCACCTGTGGGACATCGCAGGGTCAGACGCTCGGCCCTGAGACCTTCGGATATCATTAATATCTCCACAGCCCCCATAGTCAGGTTCTGTCTGACCTGTGACTCACCATAGGCAGCTTTTCCTGAGTCGGATACAAGCTCTGCAAGGAAACGCTGCATCAGTTTTTTCTCAACCATTAGATCAATATCAGCAAGCCTCTCACTGGCAGCATTGACAAGTTCGGAAAGACCGGACTCATCCGTATAGGCGGTATCGAACAGTCCCAGTATCTTCTTCTGCAATTCATGGTGCAGGAAATCCCCGGAATCAAATTCTTCTTTTGTAGGGGAAGGGCCTCCGATGAGCACACCTTCGAAATCCTTATGATCGACTGTAAGGAAAACATCACTTGCAGCTTCACCAATACGCTTATAGAATTCATGGATGGCGATAAGCCTCAGCTGCTGGAACCTGTGAGCACTCTGACCACCCTTTCTCTGTTTTCCGGGAACCGAGGATGTGAGGTGCCTGTATGATTCAATGTGTTTTCCTACCAGCAGGCCCACCGTGGCTTCTCTCCTGTCAAGCACAAGCAGACCGAACGTCTTTACGTCCCTTAACATTTCATCGAGTGGTTCAAGGAAGAACGAGGAGTCACAGTGATACCTGTAAGTTACCAGTGGCTGCGGAGGCTCGACAATCATGGACTCCATATTTGTCTTGTTGGCACCGATGTCCACAGCGCCGGTGAAGAACACAATACCGTTCTCAGGGACCTCTACATACCTCAGCCTGGAAAGCAGGGATTCCAGTGCACCCTGAACATTATCTCTTGTAACCTTGGATTTAATGTTGGCCGCCTGGCCGTGCTCTGTCCTGAGCTGGGAGGTGACATCGGATATTTGCTTGGTGGGGGGGATATAAAGTGATACCAGTTCAGTACCACGACCCTTCTTGGTTCGCAGTTCCTCTAACTGTTTCTTGAATTCATACTTAGAATGAGCAGATTGTTCAGACATATTGAAAATACTCCGCGATTGAAGTGAACTATAATTATTTCCTATCTTCGATTAGATTGCTATTTCATATGACATCTAACTATAAATATAGATTGTGACAAGGACTGTGACAGGCCCGCATCCTGCCAGTCAGACAAGGGGCGAGACCGAGCCGTCCTTTGAAAGTAAGACTACCCTGCTTACCGCTACATCATCAGCTATCCTGTATCCGAGGTTCTCTGCGATCTTCCCGGAAAAGTCAAGCACCTCTTCGTGAGAAGGCATTGCCTCGCGTGGCAGCCGCTTCCTGGAAAAACCCAGGTGCATGTAAGCCTTGACCTCTATATAATCCGGTTCTGCTTTCCTTATAAGTTCAGCATAGCCCTCAGGATCGAACATATTCACACCCTTGATCAAAGTTATACGTATGACGGTTCTTGTATCTTTGTTCTTAAGTATTGCAAGGGATTCATTTATCCTGTCCCATAACTCAGGAGACTTTGGGGCGCAGACCTTTTCGTAAGTTTGCAGGTCCGGTGCATCCAGACTCATATAAAGTTGCGATGGATCGATCTTTGCCATCATTGCAGGTACAGTGCCATTGCTCACTACAAAGGTAGTAAAGCCCTGTTCTTTGAACTCCTCTATGAGTTCTGGCAGATGCGGGAAAAGCGTGGGCTCCCCTGATAGGGATATAGCCACATGCCGGGGCTCATTGCCCTCCATCCAGAGGTCTCTGGGAGCCGAGTCTCCAAAGCCTGATATGAGCTTTCGCTGAGATTCGATACAAGACCCCACTATTTCCACTGGAGAGTTCCAGTCTCCGGGCATGGGCACATCGATCTCCGTTGGTCTCCAGCAATGCAGGCATTTTTGATTGCACATCAGTGTCGGGGTCATTTGCAGGCAACGATGGGACTGTATACTGTAAAAGGCGGACTTATAACACTCACCTTCATTTTTGATTGCCCTGCCAAGCCAGAGACAAGTCTTCACAGCCGAATGCTTGCCGGCAAGACTGTAGCCCTGTTTTTTCAGCAGACTTTTAAAGTCCGTGATATCATGGACCTTTTGCTTTCTTCTGGACATTTGGCTGTAATTAAAATTTCAGTATATATAAAGTATGAGTATAGGCAAAACATATTCTGATAAAGTTAAATCCGTCAAAGTATGTATCATTCCTCTAATTGGAAAAATATCTTGAATATCTTGATGGAATCCAGGAAGTCCTGTTTGCCCATCAGCTCCCTGGTCGAATGCATTGCCAACATCGGCACTCCCACATCCACCACATGAACAGGCAGATATTTGCTGAGCAACGGACCCAGAGTCTTTCCTCCCGGTTGATCTGAATGGTTCGTGAATTTCTGATATTTCACACCTGCTCTGTCACAGAGTTGCTGGAAAGCTGCAATGGTCTCCACTTCTGATGCATATGAACGATTTCCACTGATCTTAATAGTTATTCCTTTGTTCATTACAGGTTTGTTGGTGATATCGTTCTTTTCACTGTAATTGGGATGGAATCCATGAGCGCCATCAGCTGATATCACAAAGAAGTCCATCATCTGACTGGTGAATTCTTTTTCTATTCCCGGCGTTACCATAAGAATCCTTTCCAGGATCGTGCTCAGCATCATGGAGTCCGCACCTTGCCGGGTTGTGGAGCCTATCTCTTCATTATCCATGAATGCCACCATGTTGATCCCATCCTTATGCTTCGATCCTATAAGAGCTTCCATAGCAGCATAAACCATAGACAGATCATCGATCCTCGGACAAGAGATGAATTCTTCTCTGGCTCCCACTAACATACCTTCTTCACAACAATAGACATTCAGATCCATGTCCAGAATATCTTCACGACTCCCCCCGGCTTCCTTCGCAACAAGATCCAGCAGATAATTATCCTTGATCTCATCTTCAATCAACTGGCTCAGGAGGGGTTGCATTTCTTTTTGCACCTTGAGCTCCACACCTTTATTGGCCTCGCGGTTCATGTGGATGGCCAGATTCGGGATGATAAGTATTGGTCTTTCAAAATCCAGGTGGATTACTTTAGGCTTTAGCACCTTATCTGACTTCACCGCGATCCTTCCGGCGATAGATAAAGGACGGTCAAACCAGGTATTCAGAATAGGGCCGCCGTATCGCTCCACATTCAGTGTCACCAGTCCTTCACTGTCCGTCTCAGGATTGGGTTTGACCCTGAATCCGGGATTATCCGTATGGGCAGCAATCATCTTTACTCCTTTTGTCAGATATTGATTGCTTCCTATAGTAAAGCCCACCAGCATGGAAGGATAGGGTGCCAGATAGTATTTCCCCATAGAATCCAACATCCATGGCTCGGTCATATTCAATTCTATAAAGCCTTCAGCATCCAGGCGTCTTCTTATTGCATCCACCGTCTGAACCGCTGTTGTCGCTTTTTTCATAAATCCAAAAAAATCGCTGATATAATCCATATGGATAATAGATTCTCAGGATACTTAATGCTGTAAGTTTATACTGAAAAGAAAAAATTCTCCGGGGAAGGAGGTACAATCCATCTGAAGAATTCAGCCCGGAGAAATAAACAACTGTCAGAATGGTTTCAATATTTGTGGCTCTTCGCCATTTCGATCATTGCCTGAAGGTTCTCGGTAGGTGTCTTGCTGACAATACCACAACCAGGTGCAAGAAGGCCTACGCCTGCATCCAGGACCTTCCGGGATTCTTCCTTTACGACCTCAGGTGTCTGGTTCCAGAGCACGTTCACGGGATCAAGGTTACCCACGATCACAGCCTTGTCAACCTTGCTTACTGCAGTTGCAACGTCCACATTCTGGTCAACACTGATAGCATCGACTTCAGAGGCTTCCATAAGTGCAAGGCCCTGAGTGGTATCACCACATATGTGCAATACTACAGGAACATTAAGCTCATGCATTGCGTCAGCAATCTTTTTGTGGTAAGGCACGACGAACTTCTCATAGAGCTCAGCACCGATGAGCTGTGCACTGGCTGTCGGGTCGATGATGACCATGGTGTCAGCACCGTTCTCGACCATCTTCTTTGCGTAGGCGACATTGAAATCGGTTGTGAACTCCATGAGTTCAAGGCCAAAGGCCTCGTTCGTGAAGATAGCCATGAACCAGTCGTCACCATTGAGGTGCTGGGCAAGAGAGAAAGGACCAATCATACTGCCCATAATTGGAAGTTCATCACCATACTTGTCTGCAAGGATCTTGATAGCATCGCATACGACTCCGATTCTTCCATGATCAAGGTCATAGCCTTTTAGTTTGTTGATCTCCTCTGCGTCCTTTACAACATGACCAACTACTGAAGGCTGCTGTTCCTGAGTTCCCTGTTTGATCTCACAGCCGAAGAACTCAGCTTCTGCTGTAATATCGAAAGGAACACGTACAGCCTCAAAACCTACGACAGTGTGACCTGCTTCGGCAAGTGCTGCCATCTTTTCTGCGTCATCGTTAGCCTCAGGCCAGAAGGCTCCGCTGGCTTCCATCTGTTCCACAGTCCCTGTCTGGGTAACTGATACTGCTGGCATCCTGTCAACGGACTGACCGGTCAAGGCACGTGCTAATCTTTCTTTTGGAGTATATTCAACCATAATTTTAAGCTCCTGATATGTATAGTAAGATGAAATGCAGATTGCCTGGATATATATTTTACGATTAAGCGTCAAGTAAATTTAAATATGAGATATACGCAAAACTGACCCGTAAAGAATAAGTAGAAGAAAAATTCAATTTTAGAATATGCTGAACATATAGTGAGAAATAAAGAAAAAAGCTTCTTAAGATGCTTATTTTCCAGAAAAAAACAGACCAGTCTTCAAAATATAAATCACTTTATACGTAAAAAATATTGATAGCAGCATAAAATATACGTGTTTCTGAATAAGAGGGAAGTAAGCATAAAATATAAATAATATATCACTTGCCCCACCAGTAACAGAATTGAAACTGTATGTTGCACCAAAACATGGTTCCTAAAGAACAATTTTCACTAGAGCGATCTATTCGAACAGACAAATCCCGTTTGCAAAAAAAGAGTTCAGGAACTAAATTTCTATGAACTGGCAACGCAGATATACTTAGAGAACCTAGAAAAAACTATAAATATATGTGTAAATAAGCATTTTTATACATAAACAGAAGATTATATGCAATATTACAATATTGTGCCACATAGATCGTATAAATCTGCTCCGGTCTAAGGTGAAAATATGCAAAACATGTACAAATATCTCAAAAGTGCAATTGAAGGCGAGGGCAAAACCGAAAAACGACATGATCTGGAAGTATTCAAGAGATCAGAAGAACTTGCCTTAAAATATGACATTGAATATGACGGGAATAGTTTCGTACCCATTGACCTTGAAATGGCAGATGCCACATTCGAAGCAGGCATCGAGCTCCTGCATACCGTAGGCATATACTGCAAAAGTACACAAAGAGTCATCCAGATAGATGAAGAGGATATCCTGAAATCACTTAACGTTATCAACCCTCTTGAGATAGGCAGACAGAAGGAAAAAATCACCGTGCCTCACAGATATCCACTGGCTTCCATCCCACCAGTGATTATCGGAGGACCAATGGGAGGTAGTGTTTCCGAAGAGAACTTCGTCTACATTAACTTAAGCGCAGCAATGGAAAACGTTGTCCAGGGAATTTATAGCGGAGCGATGAAACAATTCTGCGGGGAATACATCCGGCCAAAGAGTCCCCTTGAGATGTTGTCAGTTCTGAAAGCAGCAAGGCTTGAAAGGATTGCCACAAAGATAGGAGGACGTGAAGGTCTCGCACTTTTAGGGCCCAGCACACCAACTCTTCCCACTTCATATTTGCTTGTATCATCAGATGAACTTTACTCGTGCAACGACCCGCAGGAAGTATACATGGATGACCTGAAGACTGATTATGAAACACTCTCCAAGTGTATCTACCATCAGGAACACGGAAACCATTATATTTCCGGCCAGGTGCCTGTCTTCGGCGGACCCTGCATCGGATCACCCGAAGGGCTGGCAATAATAGATGTGGCTGAGACCCTGCAGTCAAAGGTACTTGCACATTCAAGCATCCACGCCTCCGGAGCTGTACATGTGGAAAGTGGCTCATCTTCTGCCAGAGAGATAATGTGGGCTTCCAATCTCTCATCCCTTGCCGTCTCCCGCAACATGAACTATTACACAGCAAGATACTACTGGAATGCGGCAGGCATATGCACGGAAATGATGTTCTGCGAGACCGCAGCCCAGGCGATCGGAGATACCGTATGCGGCAGGGATATTCTACTTGGACCGGTAGGAGCACGTGGAGGAGTTCCCGACCACTCATCAGGCGTCGAATCAAGATTCATGGGTGAAATATCGCAGATGGCAACTCACCTGTCCTTAGAGGAGGCCAACAGGCTGGTAGGAAAGATATACTCCAAGTATGAGGACAAACTAAACAATCCACCCGAAGGAAAACCCTTCGACAAATGTTACAGGATAAAATCCGAATACGATCTCGAACCCACCGAAGAATACAACTCACTCTACAGAAAGGTCTCATACGACATTCTTGGAGATTTCCCGGGAGAGCCGGTTTAAAACTGAGCACCCGGATACATCTTTTTTTATCGGGAACAGGGCTTCTTCAAAAACATTTCATTGAATAACTTAAAAATTGCAGGAACTGCGGGAAGAGCCTATAGACTCACGAAAATTAGTTTTGGAATGTAATTATTCTCAAA
Source organism: Methanolobus halotolerans (assembly GCF_004745425.1). Taxonomy (GTDB): domain Archaea; phylum Halobacteriota; class Methanosarcinia; order Methanosarcinales; family Methanosarcinaceae; genus Methanolobus; species Methanolobus halotolerans. The sequence goes on from NZ_PGGK01000007.1 coordinate 107,266, forward strand.
AAATAGAGAGTGAGCCAGCGGTGATTAGACGCTGGCTGCTAGGGAAGTGATAAACTATGTTATCACAGTGAGTTAGGGTCTCAGAATACGAGCCCGAGCTCTTCGAGCTTCCTGCGGGCACCTTCGTAGACCTTTACGTATTCATCGGTTGGTGTTACGGTAGCTACATCGTAACATTCCTGGAAGGTCTTACCTTCTGGTGCGTTTGCATAGTCTTTCTCGTAGAGTTTTACCAGGCTGTCAAGTATCCTGTTAACCTCTTCGATCTCCATACCTGCGGTTGCCCTTGCGACCTCTCCCATCATCCTGGCTTCCATACCCGTGGTCTTGTCCTGGACAACACCTTTTGCTGCTGCAACGCCGGATAGGATCTCACGGCCGGAGGAAGTGTCGGTCATGGATTGTGCGGATGCTTCCAGCAGACACATCTCTGTACACGGACCTGCACATGGATAGTACTGGTTACCTGAGATCATGTTGGTGAACTCGGAGATAGTTGCACACGTCCAGCCTGCGATCATGAGGGTCTCACGGGTGTTGGTGGAGCCCCAGCGGATATGCACCGGGCCGTCAAGATGCCAGCTTGCATTGCTCATCACGAAAGCATTGATGTGGGTTGCGATATCAACGATAGCAGTTTCTTCTATGCCACCGGCATAACCACCAAAGATAGGCATCTGCTCATCCATGATGATGTCACTGTTACCCTGATAATGGGCCATTACACTGATAGCGTCAAGGTCGATCTTAAGCTCATTGAGCTGGGAGACCTCGTGGCTGTCGCTGCTGATCTGGCCACCGGCACAGTCAGAAGCGATATTTCCCTGAGCTGACAGGGAAGTCTCAGGTCCCTATATGGCTATGCCTGGCCTGCCGGCCATTGCAGCTGCAGTCTTGATGAGCCTGCCTTCTGTTTTGGCAGCCAGGATCTCATACGGGCTTCCAGGGATCGGAGGTTTGCCGCGGACCGTCATCATGACACCGTTGACGATGGTGTCGACTTCCTTCTCAAGAGCATAGCTCAGGTGTACAGGCATGAACATATCTTCGGAAATGGGGGAACCGGTTGGACCACCCTGCACGATCGGCTTTCTCTTATCGCCTACGTTTCTTTTCCTGACGTTTACGGCATCCCTGCCGGTTCCGAGAACGAATTCCTTCTGAACGTTGTTAATAGCGTCCCATATCTCATCTTCGGTATACTTTACCACACGGCTTGTGTCGGTACAGAATATACCACACTCAAGCAGCATCTCAAAGCCTGCCTTGAACAGGTTTTCCATCATGCCCTTGTCTGTAGGAACGAACTCGTTCTTGAAGTCAAGGTTGTACTTCTGCTTGAGTTCAATTGCCTTCATCGGAATGGTCATGAGGTCCCAGTCGTCCTGGCTCGTCTTCTGACCTTTCTTTGCACGGTCATAGAACTCAAAACAATCAACTGATCTTGTAAATGTCATTCTGGATCCTCCTTATTTCATGATGTTTAGAGCCACACGTGCTGCATCAGCTGCATTCTCTGCTGTTGCGTCCGCTCCGATCTCATCGATCCATTTCTGGGACACGGGTGCGCCACCGAACATTATCTTCACATCATCCCTGAGACCTTCTTCCTGGATAGCTTCAACCGTATCCTTTTGTCCTAGCATGGATGTTGTCATGAGCGCAGAACCTGCAAGGATTACTTTGTGACCTTTGAGCTTCTTGATCTCATCTATAATAGAATCGTTTGGAACGTCCACTCCCAGGTCAACTATCTTGAAACCGTTTGCTCCAAGCATCGTTGATACCAAGCGGTGACCGATGTCGTGGATGTCTCCTTCCTGTACAAAAGTGATTGCCGTTCCCACACCCTCGCCTACCTTCGCCTTCTCGAGTTCGGGTGTGAGAATCTCCATTGCGGCGTTCATGGCCTTTGCAGACATCATGATCTGTGGCAGATAGATCTCTGCTGCCTCGAACTTATCTCCTACGATCTTCATGCCTACTGAGAGCCCTCCTTCAATAGCTTCAACAGGACCGATACCCGCATCCAGTGCTTCCTGTGCAGCTGTTGCAGTACTGTTGATATCCTGCTTGACAATCGAGTCTCTGAGTTTGTCTAAGATTTCTTGCTTTCCCATTGATTCACCTTGTATTTTTTATTTAATATTATTTTTATAGTGTTGCAACTATCCAATATTCAGTTCCCCGAAAAATCAATCCGTAACGGGGATATTCAACGGACAACCGCATCTAATGAATGGAAGGACATCGTAACATATAGTATAATTCTTGTTGATTTTCCATTGACTGCCCTAAATTACTCTTAACATGTGTATCTGAGAAAGACGCAATAATTCCCTACATGCAACAAATATTACAGAGACACGGTACTTGCAGAAGGTATATTAATTGTCATCTGCCTTGTGACTTGTAAGCACTTATGTTGATCCACAGCCAAATTACATTAATATAATACTAATTCAAACAAGTCTAATAACCAGGATGCTAAGAGTATGAGATCATCACTTGTCAACGTTGTGTGGTTTTCTGAAAAAAGAAGAAACCTGCTTCTGCTTTTGAGCGAGGGTAAAAGGGATATCGAGCAGATTAAAAGATCCCTTAATGTGACAACCAGGTCTATAATGCCACAGATAAAGACACTCAGGTATGAACATCTTATTATCCAGGAAGGAGACTACTTCAGTCTGACATCCGTGGGGGAGATCATTGTTAAGAACATGCTTCCTTTTATGGAAAACTCGCGGATTGTGGAAGAAAACCGGGATTTCTGGGCCAGTCGCAATATAGATGCAATACCTCCGCACCTGTTCAGCAATATCCGCGAACTGGGGCACTATTTTCTGATCGAGCCCGATATGAACCATTTGTTCGAACTTCCAAGAGAATTTATAGAGAATATCCCCAAATCAAAACACATCACAACATTTGTTTCATATATTCATCCTGCTTTTCCTTCCCTTTATTCAAAAGTATCCCTTTCAGGTGTGGGAATAACACTTTTCCTGACAGCAGAGACGCTGGAGAAACTGGAGCAGGAAAATGAGGAAGATTTCAGGAAGATGATAGAAAAAGGTAATACGGATATATTCCTCTATGAAGGAAATCCCAGGCTCCCCATGGTAACAGTGACCGATTGGTTCAGTTACATCTGCCTTTTTAATAACGAAGGAAGGTACGATCACAGGGATGTAATAAGCTTTGATGAAAGTGCTCTGAACTGGTGTCAGGACCTTTTCGATCATTACAGGCAAAACTCGAGAAAAGTCTATTCCGGAAAGTTTGCGAAACCAAGGTTAAGTGTTTCGGAGATGAGCTGAATGGGGTCCTCTCTTCTGGAAATGGTCTGGTTTTCAGAAAAAAGAAGGAAACTGCTACTCTTATTACTGGACGGTCCGAAGAGCCCGGAGGAGATTAAAAAGGCCTTTGGGGTAAACTGGCGTTCCCTGATATTACCTCTCAAAGAACTAAGAGAGGAAGAACTGATCCTTAATGAGAATGGAAATTATCAACTGTCTGTTATCGGTAAGCTGATCACTGAAAGTGTGAAGCCTATGGATGAAGTTCTAAATATGTTTGAAGGTAACACCGAGTACTGGGCCAACCGGAACCTGACTGCCATTCCGCAGCAACTTCGGGACCGGATAGGCGAAATCGGGAACTATCAGGTAATCGAACCTGACCTTAACCATATGTTCGATCCACCTGAACAGGTTTTCAGCCGTCTCAGAGAGTCCGGTTTTGTGTACTCCATATTCTCTATATACCATCCCCTGTACATGCCACTTTACTGCGAGCTTGCAGAGAAGGGTACCCGGGTATCATTGATAGTCACAGAACCCGTACTTGAAAGAATGAATGAAGACTGCAAAAAAGAAAAGGAAAAAATGGAGCAACTGCAAAATACAAACCTGTTCCTTTATAGGACGGGAAATGCAGGAATGATCCCGCCTTCAGTAGTGGTCTCAGACAGGATATTCATGGCAAGCTTTTTCAGTCTGAGCGGAAAGTACGACCACAGGGACGTAGTGAGCTTTACAGAAAGTTCCATGGAATGGGGCGAGGAACTTTTCGAATCTTACAAACTAAGATCATATGAGCTTAAAGGGTAGTAGCAGATGAAAACGCTCCATATGTTCAAACCCGGCCGGATGCCTATAAAGGCCAAACTTACCTTGTATATCGTAATCGGGGTCTTTCTGGTACTTGCAGCTTCAACGGCCGTAAGCATCTCAACCGTTATTGCACAGGAAAGGGAACTGGCGTATCAGCAATCAGTGGAGATGGGAAGGCATTATGCAAACCAGTTCGACGGTGATATGAAGGCAAACATGGCCATTGCAAATACTCTTGCGCGCACCATGGAGATGTACCAGTCCGCTGACAGGGAAGAGGTTAACAATATCCTTGAGAATGTCCTGGAGGAGTATCCTTCCCTCACCGGGGTCTATGTGGGATATGAGGAGAATGCCTTTGATAACCGGGACAGTGAGTATGCAGGTACCCCGGGCCATGATCAGACAGGCAGATTCGTACCCTACTGGAACACTATCAACGGACCTATCAGTGTTGAGCCTCTCGTATTCTACGATGAGCAGGACTACTATCAGTTGCCTGAAAAAACCAAGATGTCAGTGGTTACAGAACCCTATTTCTACCAAGGTATCTTTATGGTCAGCTTCGATTCACCCATCTTCAGGGACGGAGAGTTTGTGGGTATTGCAGGCGTGGACGTATCGCTGGAGTACATCGACGAAGAGGTCAGTGATATAAGAGCCTTTGATACAGGCTATGCATTCGTGACCGGAAACACAGGAATTATCGTATCACACCCCGAATATAAGGACAGGATGGGCACCCAGACCCTTTACGACTTCGACATCCCTGAAATATCCGAAGCTGCTGACGATATCAGAGAGGGAAAAGGCGGCAGCCTGGAAACCGTTGACCCGGCCACAGGTAAGGAAGTGGTCATGTTCTATGAGCCTGTCAAAACAGGGAACTACTCCTTCGTGCTGGTGGTCCCCAAAGAAGAGATGTATGCAGGAGCAACATACCTGCGAAACAGGCTGATGGTGATATCTGCGATCTCAATAGCCTTTATGGCTGCGATCTCCTATCTTATTGCAGTATCGATAACCACTCCCATAAACAATATAGTTAACAATTTCAGGGATATAGCAAATGATGCTGTCAACGGTAAACTGGATACCAGAGCCGAAACCGATGTGGAATGGGATTTCAGGGAAATTCCTGCCGGACTTAACGATATTCTGGAAGCTGTGATCGCTCCTATGCGTGAAACCATAAGGGTAACAAATGCACTTGCAAAAGGCGAGCTGGAAGCACGCACCAAACTGGAGCTAAAGGGTGAGTTCAAGCAGCTGGGTGATACACTGGATGATTTTGCGGACTCTCTGAACGATATAGTTGCAGACTCCACCAAAGTGCTTACTGCCATACAGAAAAATGATTTCTCCCGCAGTGTCAGTGTACATGGGGAAGGGGATTTCAAAATACTGACCCATGGGATAGAGGAGACGAGACACTCCTTAAGCGTGGCTATTTCCGAACAGAAAAGGGCAGAAAAGGCGCTCAGGGATTCCGAAAGGAAATTCAGGATACTGTTCGAGAGTCCCAATGATGCGATCTACCTTCATGATCTGCAGGGCAGGTTCATAGAAGTGAACGAAGTTGCATGCGAACGAATGGGATATACACACGCTGAGTTCCTTACAATGACACAGATGGATCTCGATGTTTCCTACAGCGGGAGGGATCTGCTGAGAAGGATCCGTATGCTCTGTAAATTAAAGAGCAATCTTCTTGAGACGGTCCATATGAGAAAGGACGGATCGACATTCCCTGTGGAACTCAGCAGCCGCATTGTCAAATATGAAGGAAATAATGCAGTTATCACTATTGTGCGTGATATCAGCAAAAGGAAGCAGACCGAAAAGGCACTGACCCAGTATGCTGAAGAGCTCAAGCATTCCAACGAGCTAAAGGAAGAGATGGAGAACATAATCAACCACAGTCCCGTGATAGTCTTTAAATGGAAGGCCGAAAAGGAATGGCCTGTGGAATTCGTATCCCGCAATGTGGAGCAGATCGGCTATTCGGTCGAGGATTTCACATCCAACCGCATAAACTATGCCGATATAGTCCACCCGGATGATTCGCATAGAACACATTTGCATCTGTCCAGATACTATCATGCACGATCCACCGAGCTTAACTGGGAATACAGGATCTTCACAAAGGCAGGTGATATCAGGTGGGTCGATGAAAGGACATTAATCTATCGACATCACGACGGAAGTATTACCATACAGGGTATAATCCTTGACATAACAGAACGCAAAGAAGCCGAAGAGGCATTATTGCAAACCGAGAAGATACGTAAGAAGGAGATCCACCACCGCGTCAAGAACAATCTGCAGGTGATCTCAAGCTTGCTTTACCTTGCATCCGAGAACTTCAAGGACAACGATGTAATAGAAGCTTTTATGGACAGTCGCAACCGTGTGAGGTCAATGGCTCTGATACACGAAGAGCTGTACCAGTCAAAGGACATGTCCAGTATTGATTTTGCAGATTATACAGAGAACCTGCTCAAATACCTGTCTGGATCATACGGGTTCGATGATAAGAACATCAAACTGGATTCAGATATCGATGATGTGTATCTGGGAGTTGACACTGCAGTTCCCCTTGGTATGATTATCAACGAACTCGTATCGAATTCATTGAAACATGCTTTTAACAACGCAGAACATGGGACTATCAATGTGGACCTGAAAGTCCAGAACAGCCGTTTTATTCTGAAAGTCAGGGATAACGGTGTCGGTCTGCCACCTGATATCGACTTCAGGGATACGGAGTCATTAGGTTTGCAACTTGTTACAACTCTGGTGGACCAGATAGACGGTAGCATTGAACTTGCTACAAACAATGGAACCGAATTCACAATCATTTTTAATGAAGTTAAATAGGGGTGTAAATATTGAATAAAGCAAAAATACTGGTTGTTGAGGATGAGAACGTTGTCGCACTGGAGATAAAGAAAAGGTTAATAAGACTTGGATATGTGGTGCCCAGTGTAGCTGCATCGGGTAAAGATGCCATCATCAAGGCAAAGGGGTTTCTTCCGGACCTTGTACTTATGGATATCAGGCTCAAGGGGGAAATGGACGGTATCGAAGCTGCACAGGAAATCCGAACACAGCTGGGTATCCCTGTGATCTATCTTACCGCACACTCGGATGAAGAGACACTTAAAAGAGCAAAACAAACAGAGCCGGAAGGATATATACTAAAACCCTTTGTTGAGGACGATCTTCGTACCATCATCGAAGTTGCTCTTTATAAATATCAGAAACAAAGTGTCTGAGACATTATTTCAATCGGATAATTAAGAGGTATTTTTCTAAGCTGTTAACTATTTTTATATGTAGCTTTGGATCTGCAAAGTATCGCATCTTCTGACAATTTGCAAACCAGCTGCATATTATGACAGAATGATGCTAAATATCAGCGTGATCAAGTATTAATCAGACCCGATCATGGCATATGATCTGCAACTGTCAGGCGGCTTCAGTGACACGCATATCAGATGAACGGGGTCTAATGAGCGGGGCCTTATCCATAAGGGGTGCAGGTCTGCATCCCTGTCACTTCTTTCCTGTTAGTAACGAATGAATCAATATCTATATATATAAGCAATAATTGCATTTTTAGACAAACTATAAATACTGGCAATTATGGGCAATATATATATATGCCGATGAGGAGATTCTTAGTTGTATTGGATCCAGAGCTATCAGGACCCGATGCAGTACAATAACGATGCAGAGCCTTTAAATGCAAAAATGCATGCATCTCTGGCAATAGCAATGCACTAAATGAAAGGAAGGATATCAAATGTTATTCACGAAAAGCACAGGAAGTAACTGGACACTCGAATTCCTCGGATTCTAGGAAATGATCAAAAAAGAGCCCGATACAAGGAGCTGACAGCATGGAAAAAAAGCCATTAGACTCATTAATATCCAAAAACGGTCTCTGGGTGTCGAGAAACGGACACCTGCACGGGATAAGAAGTTGCGAAGCATCCCAGAAGAACCTGCGTATAACAATGGATTGCGGAGAAGTGATCAAGGTCAGGAATTCCAGATCCAGCAGAGCCGCAAGGTCCCTCAGGAACCATAAATTCCGCAAACCCTGTAAAAGATGTCGTGTCCCGGAAGAAAAGGTAAAAGAATTTTCAGCAAAGGTCTCTAAGAACGAGGTCAAAGTTACGGTCAGGACCGTACCTTCATCACAATTCAATTCATACAGGAATGACACCCGTACAAGTGAAATACCGGATATGCCGGCACCAGTAAAAAATTCACCACAGCAACAGGCCGGTCCGACCAAAGCATCCTTAACTACTGATCCTGGTAACCCGGTCCTGGAACAAACCAAGCCAGCTGCTGCACAGACATTCGTACCACAGCCAAGGACCCACAGACCCAAGGTAAAGAAGGCCGCCAACCACTCTTTCCAGAAACCGGTCAAGCCCGTGAAAGCTGAATTTACCCAGAGCCAGAAGAACAGGATACTTTCATTGCTGGGGCCCGGAGAGATGGTTTCGTTCTCAAAGGAGAAACGTTCCTTTGCAGAACTGGAATCCGCACTGATGAGCCAGAGGAAGAAAGACATCAGGGAAATGTATGAGAACAGCAGGGAAAACCTGCTCGGTAAACTTGAGAGGACAATAACAGAGTTCTTTGTGGACATGGGATTCCTTGAGGTCAAATCACCCATACTCATCCCCTTCGAATATATGGAAAGAATGGGGGTCGGCGAAGATAAGAAACTCTCGGAGCAGATATTCAGGGTTGGTGACAATATGTGCCTGAGACCCATGCTTGCTCCGGGTCTTTACAACCACCTGCGTAAGTTCGATAACGTGCTCCCCGATCCTGTGAGGATATTCGAGATTGGTCCGTGCTACCGCAAGGAATCGGACGGTAACAGTCATCTTGAAGAGTTCACGATGCTCAATTTCTGCCAGATGGGTTCAAGGTGCACAAAAGAGGAGCTTGAATTCCTTATCGGTGAGTTCCTGGACTTCCTGGGTATCGAATATGAGATCGTTCCCGACAGCTGCATGGTCTATGGTGCGACCATGGATGTAATGTACAAGAACATGGAGCTCTCTTCCGCTGTTGTAGGACCGATACCCATGGATATGGACTGGGGTATTGACAAACCCTGGATAGGAGCAGGCTTCGGGCTTGAAAGACTACTGAAAGCAAAACATAATTACAAGAACATCAAACGTGCTGCAAGGTCCGAGTCATACTACAATGGCATCTGCACAACCCTGTGAGGTGGTATATTGCTAAAGAATATGACACAAAAAGAACTCGACAATCTTGCAGTGGAAATACTGGGCGGTTCGGATCTGACCGACAATGAACTCCGGGAACTGCTCAGCATTACTGAAAAGGATGAACTTGAAAACCTCTATTATGTTTCAAGGAAGATCAGGGACCACTTTTTTGAAAACAGGGTCTTCCTTTACAGTTTTATTTACTTTTCCACCTATTGCAGGAATAAATGTACTTTCTGCTATTACAGGGAATCAAACAGCATAAACAGGTACCGTCTCGGAATTGAGGAAGTACGGGACATATGCCGGACCCTGAAGGGAGACAATATTCACATGGTCGACCTGACCATGGGTGAAGACCCTTATTTCCATGAACGTCCTGAAAGGTTCGCAGACCTTGTCAGGGCCGTTAAGGAAGAGCTGGACCTTCCGATAATGATATCTCCTGGAGTCATGGGAACCAGATCCCTGAGAGAACTCTACGACAGTGGTGCCGACTTCCTTGCCCTGTATCAGGAAACACATGATCGGCAACTCTACAGACAACTGAGAGTAGGGCAGTCCTTTGAGAACAGGGTCAACGCACGCAGGTTTGCAAAGAGTATAGGTTACTGTGTTGAAGACGGGATACTGACCGGTGTTGGGAATGACATAGAATCAACTATCAGGTCCCTGAGAGGTATGGAAGAGAACAAACCTGACATGGTCAGGGTCATGACCTTTGTTCCACAGGAAGGGACCCCCCTTGGAAAAAGGGACCCTGAATCCAGCAGGGAAGAACTTAAAATAATAGCAATACTAAGACTTTTGTTCCCTGACAGGCTCATACCGGCATCTCTGGACCTGGAAGGTATTCCCGGCATGGTACACAGGTTGAACGCCGGAGCAAACGTTGTAACATCCATAATCCCTTCTGATTCAACCCTTGAAGGTGTTGTCAACTATGACAGGGGTCTTGAGAGACACCGGGACCCTAAAAGTGTTATTCAGACCCTCAGGAACATGGGCATGGAAACTGCAAGCCGGGCTGATTTTGAGAAGATCCTGAAAAGGTCTGTCAGAAGGAATCCTGAAGTACCGGCGGTAGCTCTATGAGAACAATATGCATCATAGGCGGCAAACTTCAGGGATTCGAGGTTACATACCTTGCACACAAAGCATGCATGAAAGTTGTGCTTGTGGACCGCAGAGAGAAGCCCCTGATAAGCAACGCTGTTGACAGTTTCCACTGTTTCGACATAGTTGCGGAACCTGATAAACTCAGGGAAATCTCAAAAAATGTGGATGCCATCATCCCTGTAAATGAGAACATCGAGACCATCGGATTTCTCAAGATCCTGAAAGACGAACTGTCCTGTCCTGTGTTATTCGATTTTGATGCCTATAATATAAGCATGGATAAGAAACGTTCCAAGGACTTCTTTTATTCCATTGACGTACCCACACCTGCTGACAATCCCGCATCCCCTCCGTATTTTATCAAACCTCCGTGTGAAAGCAGCAGTGTGGGTACTTCTATTATTTATGATGAAAGCGAACTTGAGGAGCTTGATCCGACCATGCTTGTGGAGGAGTATGTACAGGGAGATATCGTTTCCCTTGAGGTTATCGGTGACGGAGAGCACTTTATGCTTGCAAAGGAAACAAAGGTCCATGTGGACGGAACATATGACTGCCATATGGTGACCCCAGCCCGTTATCACCAGGAACTGAGGGATATCTCATGTAAACTGGCAAGGAGCATGGGACTTCGGGGAATAATGGACATCGAGGCAATAGACAGTCCAGAGGGGCTGAAAATTCTGGAGATCGATGCCAGGTTTCCCAGTCAGACACCTTCTGTGGTCTACCACTCTTCTGGCATAAATCTTGTCGAGATGTTATTGCAGGCTTTCCTGACAGGTATCGAAGAAAAAGAAATCTTAGAGACTGTTCCTGACAGATATCACTGCACCTTTGAGCAACTCGGCTTAAGGGAAGGTGAACTTGTACCGGTTGGCGAGCACGTCATCTCACAGGGTACTGATTATAATGTATTCTATACCTCCGAAGGTGTCGATATCTTCGAATGCACCGGGAGCACAAGGGTCTTCACCCTCATGAGCTGGGGTCCAGGGGAAGAGGAAGCTGAAAATCACAGGCAAAGAGGGCTCAGTATTGTCAGGGAGTACCTCGGAATTAAAAATATGGAGGAGTAAAAGTGGCACTTTTAACACCGCAGGATCTTGAGAACCTGTCAGTACAGCTCGAGGAGAACGATGAGATAGTAAGAAGAGTCACAGGTCTTAATATAAAGCAAATATGCGAGGAGCTGTATGGAAAAGAACTTGGTTTCCCGAAAATCGGGATTATCCCCATAACTGCAGGCAACGGGATAATCGGCAACTTCACGTCATCACTGTTGTTTATTGTGCAATATTTCGGTCTTGAGGGATTTATAACCGAGCACCCCGATATCACAGGTTATTACGAGGCCGTTTCACAGGGCGCTGACATTATACTGATGGCAGACGATCATATATTCGTTGCACATAATCTTCGTAACGAGAAGATCGTGAGCAACCATGTAGCAACCGGTGTGATATATGCAGATATTGCTTCAAGATTTGAGGAAGCAAATTCAAAGGATATACTTGTTATCGGACTTGGAAGGGTGGGTTATGCAGGAGCGTGCCACCTTGTGAACAAGGGTTTCAATGTCTATGCCTGTGACCCGAACAAGGATTTCCTCAAGAAGGCTGTCGATGAGCTGGGTATAAAGCCCTACTGCAGCGATGACAGGAAGAAATTTTCCATGGTATTCGAGGCCACACCTAATGCAGACACAATTTCCGAAGGCATGATCGAGGAAAGATGTCTTGTCTCGACTCCCGGTATACCATGCGGCCTGCCTCCGGAGATCGGCAGCAAGTATCGTGTCGACCTGGTTATGGAACCCCTAGTGTTAGGAGTTGCCTCCATGCTGTATTCCGTTATCTGAAAACATAGGAGAATAAGAAATGTACGTAATAGCCCTGGACCTTGGAACTAGCGGTTTTAGATCGCAGCTGATAGATCTTGAAAAGCAGGAAACTGTGAAAACAGTGATAACCATGGGGCATCCCCTTCCCGGCGGGAACGTGATGGACCATCTCGACTTTGCCATAACCACCGGAGCTGATGTTGCACACGGGCTTATGATCGAAACAGTAAGAAAGCTGCTGGAAAAATTTGCAGTAAGACCTGAAGAGATAGCAAGAATCGCAGTCTGCGGGAATCCGATCCAGCTCTCACTTTTCCAGAACCTGGAGATCAGGGATCTTGCATATGCAGGAAAGAACAAGCAGGCTGCCCTGGGTGTCCAGGATGTCAAAAGGGAGGCAAGGATATTCCCTGCAAACGACATATTCAAGGACATCTTCGAAATGGACAACTGTGAGATTGTCGTACCGCCTGCCATCAAGCACGAGATCGGGGCTGATGCCCTTGCCATGATGCTGGAAACGGATTTTATCAACCAGGAAGAGATCTGTCTTGTAACGGACTATGGTACCAATGCAGAGATGGCATTAAAGATCGGGGGCAGGATCATGACAGCAAGTGCGGCTGCAGGCCCTGCCATCGAAGGTCAGGGGATTGCCTGTGGAATGCTTGCGGGTCCTGGTGCCATCAGCGATGTTAACTTCGAGAATGGATATTGGAGGCTTACAGTCCTGGATGGTACCATCAATCCAGTAGAAGGACCACTGGTCGAGCCGGTCAGCGGGGAGACTATTGAAAGTACAGGGATGGTCCCGAAGGGTATCACAGGTACAGGAGTTATTTCCACCATTGCACTGGCCCTGAAGACAGGGATTATAGAAAAACTTCCGAAACTCCCCAACGGGAGACTGATCCTCGGTGACGGGATAATCATTACTGAGAAGGATGTCGAAGAGGTTGGGAAGGCTATCGGTGCCATCAGGGCGGCACATATGACACTCATGGTCGAGGCCGGCATGAAGCTGGAGGACCTCAGATACTCATACATGTCCGGGGCAACCGGCACGTATGTGGATGCCGAAAAGGCAAGACATATAGGTTCTGTTCCGGGGTTTTCCCAGGGGATAATTCAGTTCGGTAACACTTCCATCGGACTTGCCAGGAAGCTGGCCATCGACAGTTCAAGGCTCGAGGAAGTTACCGCTATTGCAGGAAAGATACAGGCAGACCATATCATGATGGCAACCAGCGAGACCTTCAAGGATATATATGTCTGCGAACTTTCCACATGGCAGCATGGAATGCCCCGTGAGATGTATGACCAAATGCTGCAGATGTACGGTCTCCCGGCCTTCCCGAAGGACCTTGGTGAGGTTTACATAGAAAAAAGAGTAAAAAGGGACATCGAAGATGTGGGAATCCTCGGACTGGAAATCGTAACAGATATCGGTATAATACTGGAAGCTCCAGTAAAAAAATGTATTCTCTGTCACGAATGTGAGGAAGAATGCCCCGAAGATGCCGTTGTGATAGTTGAGAAGGACGGGCAGAGGTTTGCAAATATCGACAGCCAGCATTGTCTTGGCACCAGTTGCAGGCGCTGTGTAGCTATCTGCCCTGAGCAGACCATGGATCACACAATCCTGCAGATAAAAGAGAAGAGTCTTTAAAATTCACTATTCATCGAACCTGAGAATGCTCGTCCTGTATGTAGCAAGATCGACAACAGGTACCTGGCAGGGAGTAGGAACAACGTTCATCCTTTTCTGGAACTCTGTCTGGTCCTGCCAGGTTCCCGAATTTATAAGCAGCACATTCTTGTACCATTCCACACCCACGGTATGCACGTGACCGCAATGCAATATGTCAGGCACGTGACTAAGCACGAAATGATCGTTCTTTTCAGGTGCAATGGAAACACGGCTTCCGTACATCGGGGACAGGTGCCTGAACTTCATCATCTCTACCATACCCTTTGTAGGTGCATGATATGACACACCGGGTACGGCAGCAACAAGATCATCGATAGAGCGCCCGTGGTAGATCAGTATCTTCGTACCGTCCAGATCCACCATTGAGGGATTTCCCACGAAGGTAACGTTGGACGGGAAGTCGACCCTGATACACTCGGGGAGCTTTGGCTGTGGTTCAGCCTGGCGTACAGCATCATGGTTTCCCGGAGAAATTATCACCTTTATATGTTTTGGTATCTCGTCAAAATATTCGGCAGCTTTTCGGTACTGGTCATACACATCCGGGATGGTGAGCTCATGTTCCTGTCCGGGATAGATGCCTACTCCGTCGACCAGGTCACCCGCCACCACAAGGTAGCGCACTTCCCTTGAAATAGCAGCAAGGGCTTCATTATCAGTATCCCCTTTCAGGAAATCTACAAAGCGCTCCCACGGTTCTTCAAGGAAGGTGGAACTGCCGACGTGTACATCTGAGGTGAGAACTGCTTTTCCGGAGCTTCCACTCTTTTTGGCCATGGTGTTCGGCAGGTCCGGAAGGATTATCTTCCGGGCTATCATCAGTTTTCCGTCGTTTGTAAGAATACCGGAAAAACCCACTACCTCATCCAGTACAAGGTGTGTGGCCTGTTCATACAGTTCCTTATCGGCCATGCGCACCAGGACTGAGAACGAACCCGTGGTATCCTCAACTTCCAGGATCTTATGACCATTACT
This sequence comes from Methanolobus halotolerans, assembly GCF_004745425.1. Classification (GTDB taxonomy): domain Archaea; phylum Halobacteriota; class Methanosarcinia; order Methanosarcinales; family Methanosarcinaceae; genus Methanolobus; species Methanolobus halotolerans. Next base: position 122,296 of record NZ_PGGK01000007.1, read on the forward strand.
GGTGCTCTTGATATTGGAAATCATGCCGATTATGGAGACCTCACCGAAATCCTTACCTCCCCGCAGTCCAGGAGAGCGATTCTTGCTCAGGCTTTCGATAGGTCTTGCATTGACTCTGGAACGTATGATCTCACTGAGCCTGCTGTAACGGTTCCTGAAGAACTGGACAAACTCTATATATTCACCCACGCAGGTGGAATTATCAGAGATGTCCGAAATAACAGATACGGGATTATCAGATAAGGAAAGATCGTTACTGGTAACAACCGATGATAATGGTCTTGAAGCCTGGATCGTAAAAGTGTCATCGGAATCAGGACCAGTATCAAAAGTACCAACCGTTTCAAGGTCTATATGCTCCATATCGATAACCAGTACGGATGCATCAATATTTTCAAGGACATGCTGTATCAGCTTCTCAGGAGAACAATGGGAACATATGAGTTCCACTGCTTCAGCAGTTATCTGATAACCTTCTTCGATAAAAACCGTCAGGACATCGACTTCATTCATGGTTGACCGGGGAGTGTTTTTGAAGTATGAACAAACAATAACTGAATTGCAATTAATAATCCATACGTTAAGATTTTATTGGCTGCAGGTATATTCCTTATCCTAAAATATTCTTTTGTATTCTAGGATCCAGGCAGGAACGAAATGACCTTCAAAGATAAATATAGGGCCTTTAAAGAAAGTGATAACTTTTACGTATCACTTACCCGTGATATTTTATCAGTATTCATAGCCGTCTTGATATTTGCCTCTTTTTCACAGGTAGTCTTTGGAATGTGGACTCCCATGGTCGCCGTTGAGTCAGGGAGCATGGAACCACATATGAAAGTCGGTGATATTGTTTTCATAAAGAGCATTGACCGGACCGAAATTGTGACATACTCGGAAGGTATGAACGAGTACACATCCTTTGGAACTTACGGAGATGTGATACTGTACAAGCCTTACGGAAAGGAAGGTGTTACGCCCATCATACACCGAGCGATGTATCATGTGGAAGAGGGAGAGCCCATGTGGGAAGACGGGCCGGAGGCACCCCATTCTGGTTACATAACAAAGGGCGACAACAGGCAAACTAATCGATACTACGACCAGCAGGGCCAGGTAAGTTATCTCTTGCCAGTGAAAGAAGAATGGGTTATCGGTGTTGCACAGTACAGAATACCATATCTGGGTTACCTGCGGCTGATGCTCCCAAACCTGTGATCATAGATGCAGCTGGGTTGTCATTACAGGTTTAAAACCATCCAGGGGTTTTAGCCTGTAATCCTCGAACAATACTTTCTTGGTGCTTGTTATGGGTACGCTCAAGACTATTTCCTTTGTCCTGCCGTACCTGCCTTTGCTCACTACCACGGCATTGACGATGCCCAGCATGTCCAACTCGGACATCAGGTCGGTTACCCTGCGCTGGGTAAGGATATCCATATCCACATGAATACAGAGCTGGCGATATACATTATAGACCTCCCCTGTTGTGACGTTCCTGTAGCCATTGTTCCTTAAGATCATCACACTATAGAGAGCGAGTTTGGATTGAGTGGGAAGCGTGCGCACAACCTCGACCACGCGGTCAATCTCGATCTTTTCCTGGGCGTTCTTAACATGCTGTTCCTCTACTCTGGATTTGTTCTCACGTTCTGCTATCTCACCTGCAACTCTGAGAAGATCCAATGCACGCCTTGCATCGCCATGCTCCTGGGCAGCGAAAGCAGCACAAAGAGGTATGACAAGTTCATCAAGTGCATCTTCCTTGTACGCGATTTGTGCTCTTTCATGGAGAATGTCACTTATCTGGTCCGCATCATATGGAGGAAAGATAATCTCTTCCTCACCGAGAGAACTCTTGACTCTGGGATCCAGGAACTCAGTGAATTTTAGGTCGTTGGAAACACCGATCATGCTTACTTTTGCCTGCTCAAGATCCGTGTTTATACGGGAAAGATTATAAAGAACATCATCACCTTTTTTTATCAATTTATCTATCTCATCGAGAATTATGATAATTACCTGTTTTTCAGAATCGATAGCATCCTTGAACTTTGCGAACACCTGATCAGTAGGCCATCCGGTCATCGGTACATCTTCACCGAACTGTCTTGAAAGGTTGGCAAGTAATCTGTACTGAGTGTCTATTACCTCACAATTCAGATAAACTACTTTACAGGACGTACCAAGAGACTCGCCTTTTCTTTCCAGTTCAATACCAATATGACGTGTAACAGCCGTTTTTCCTGTACCTGTTTTACCATAAATAAGGATGTTTGAGGGAGTATCTCCCCTTAAAGCGGAAACCAGAATGGAAGCGAGACTGTTGATCTGATCATCTCGGTGAACTAAAGAATCCGGAGTATAGGAATGCCTTAAAACCTCCTTGTTCATGAAAATAGGTTCGCTTTCCAATAATTCCTGAAACAAACCATCCAATGACTTATTTTGCATTTTTAATGTCACCCTGTCCATTCATTAACAAGACTATAATTATTATGATAGAACAAGAATTATAAAGACAAATAGAGCGTTTTTCATCCATCTCTTTGTTCCAAGGGATACATAGGAAGAGTAGCTTATTAATGCTTATGGTGGAGACCCCCCTGTTTCAAGTGGAACTGAATAAATAACATAAGATAAACAACAAAAACATGCTCTAGAAAACATTTTTGAGGAAAATTATGTACAGCTTATTAAGATTGTTATAAACGTTGAAGTTTCCTGTGGAATAAAACCCCTTTATTTCCATTGGAATATTTATAAGGGAGAGAGACCCCATGGTTTCTACTGGAAGCTCAAAAAAATATGTGAAACATCTTTTTTTAAAATTTCAAAAATATATGGTATTGTAAGTATAGATTTACTGATATATAAAGATTGCTTCCAACAAAAACACACAACAAGAAAAATAAGCTTCCAGTAGAAACCATGGGGTTGGTCTCTTTATCATAAAAAAATTTAGCAGAACACTTATACTATTCTGCATATTCGCAAAAATCCTCCAAAAAAAATTGCTAAATAGAAGACATGATGAATACAGCTAATAACATAATCAATACAGGCAATATAATAAAAATCAATAAAAGCAAAAATCTGAACAGGAAACTAAACAGAAAAACAAAGAACTATTCTCAAACACAACGGTTTTAAACATCCGGCATTATTCATGTGTACAAATGAATGAAATCGGAGTTAGCGAAGAAGAAATCTTCACTCTTCTTGATAATGCGAAAAAAAAGGACTTCAGATATCAGCGTGTTCTTAGTTCCATGTGTACTTATCCGCATGAAATAGCTGTGAAGGCACATATGCAATTCATTGAGTCTAACATGGGTGATTTTGGTCTTTTCAGGGGAACCCATGAGATGGAAAAGGAGATAATTCTCATGTTAGGTGAAATATACGGTTGTAGTTCCGTTGAAGGTTATCTCACAACCGGTGGGACGGAATCCAATATACAGGCTGTACGGGCAATGCGCAATTTTTCCAGGGATAAAGGCTCCTATGATAGTTCAAAGGTCAGGCCAAACATAGTAGTACCTGCATCTGCTCATTTCTCATTTGACAAGATTTCCGATATTCTGGATGTAGATGTCAGAAAAGCCGATCTGGACAATGATATGAAAGTCTCTGTCCCATCTATGGAATCTCTGATAGATGAGAATACGGTCGGGCTGGTTGCTATCGCAGGTTCTACCGAGTTCGGGCAGGTGGATCCGATAGTAGAGATATCCGAACTTGCAATCTCTCGTTCCCTTCCACTGCATATCGATGCAGCGTTTGGCGGTTTTATATTACCTTTTCTTCCTGTGAAGTATAAGTTCGATTTTTCCCTTCCGGGAATTACCTCGATAGCGGTTGATCCCCATAAGATGGGCCTTAGCACTATCCCTTCAGGTGTCCTCCTTTTCAGGGATTTTGAGTACATCAATCATCTCCGGGTACATGCACCCTATCTTACTGTTGATACCCAGTACACCTTAACCGGGACCCGAAGTGGAGGAGCCGTTGCAGCAACCTATGCTGTTATGATGTTTCTCGGAAAAAAAGGTTACACAGAAGTGGTCAACAAATGCATGGAGCTCACAAGGTATCTCGTAAAAAAGGTGCAGAGCATAGGAATTCAGCCTGCTATAGATCCTGTTATGAATGTCGTAACACTGTACGTTCCTCATCCGACATCACTGCGGACCAGGCTTTGCAGGGAGTATGACTGGCATGTTTCCATCACCCAGAATCCAAAAGCATTAAGAATCGTCATCATGCCACATCTGGATTTTGACATCATTGATATGTTTGTCGACGATCTTGAAAAAGCTCTTAAAGCCTGATAAAGAGTTATGAGAGAAAGATCAAATAGAAAGTTGAGAGGGGAAGGCTGATGCCACCATGCCTTGAAACTTGTAAGGCGTGTGTGCATCAGGCCTGTGCCGGATTACAATCTGTATCTATATTATATACTCATGATCCAAGCATAGTGAAAGTATTATTCTGTCCATGTCACATCAAAAATATGACCCGAGGAGCGATGCTTTTCTTGCCGCTTTTCTTTTTATTATCTCTTATTCCCGGATAAAATTAAATACGAAGGTCGTCTAACAACAAACCATGAAGACATCATTGAAGATCGGGAGTATAATGGGGATACCTGTAAAACTCCATATTACTTTTTTGCTGATCCTTCCTGTTTTCGTCTTAGTCTTTTCTATTAATGAGGCACCGCTTGGTTTTGCAGGAACTACTCCGTTGATCCTGAATTATGCATTATCTCTTCTGACAACGATCCTGCTTTTCACCTGCGTACTGTTGCATGAGTTCGGACATTCCTATATTGCAAAGAGATACGGCGTGGAGATCAAGGATATCACTTTGTTGTTGTTTGGTGGTGTTTCTTCTATGGAGGAGATTCCCAGAGTACCTTCTCAGGAACTGAGGATAGCATTTGCAGGTCCTTTTGTGAGTTTTGTCATCGGTCTGGCACTTCTTGGGATGAATTTTTTCACGGCATCAGTTTTTTCCGGTTATGCGGATACATCTGTCTATCTTATGTTCTACATACTGGGTTCCATCAATATAGTACTTGGACTCTTCAATCTGCTTCCTGCATTTCCGATGGATGGCGGTCGTCTGCTCAGGGCATGGTATGCAAAAAGGATGAGTTACATCAAAGCCACTCATTACGCAGCCAGTTTCGGGAAGATGTTTGCCTTTCTCATGGGATTGCTGGGGCTGTTCTATAATCCGTGGTTGATCCTGATAGCTTTCTTTATATACATCGGTGCATCAGAGGAGGACAAGTCGACTACTATTTCCATACTTCTGGAAAAATATGAAGTCAGGGATATTATGACAGAGAACGTCCTATCCGTACCGCCGGAGATCACTGTGGAGGAGCTTGCAAAGTTAATGTTCGAGAACAAGCATCTGGGTTATCCTGTGATGCAGGGTAACTCTTTAAAAGGTGTTGTGACATTTACAGATATACGCAACATCCTCCCGAACGACCGTTTTGCGACCCTTGTATCTGATATTATGACCCGGGACATAATCTCGGTTGCCCCAGGGGACACTGCATCTGATGCGTTCAAGGTGATGACCTTAAATAATATCGGGCGTTTGCTTGTCGTAAGCGATGGAGAACTGGTCGGGATACTTTCAAGATCAGACCTTATGCGGACCATGATGTTGCTAAATGAATAAGTTAAAGAGGATAACAATTGACGAAATCCAGTAATTTTGACGATTCGCAGGGAACACTGAGTGAATACAAACTGAGTGATTCAAGCAATCTTTACCTAGGGGATAATGATGTGAGTCCTACCCCATCCATAGATGAACGGTTGGAAACTGATATTGTGAAAGATGTCGTGGATGTCGTTCCATCTGAAGGATCCCGGAGAGCTGAAGGGTCAGACATCTTGCCTTCCGAAATAATAATTGTGGGTACTGCCCACGTATCCGAGAAAAGTGTCAGGGAAGTTGTCAGTACAATAGAGAGGGAGAAACCCGATATTGTGGCAGTGGAACTGTGCAAGGCAAGATACGATTCACTGAAAGGCAACGTTGAGAACACAGCTATCCCTGTGAAGGAATTGCTTAAGCAGGGCAAGGTGTACTTCTATGTAGTACACTTGTTGCTTGCCCATGTCCAGAAGAAATTCGCTGACCAGATGGGTATCCAGCCGGGTGCCGAGATGATCTCTGCCATGGAGGCAGCAGAGGCAAGTGGTGCCAGGATTCTGCTGATAGACAGAAATGTCCAGATCACCCTGCAACGTTTCTGGGGTAAGATGGGGTTTGTTGAAAAATTGAAGATGCTGTCCGGCCTTGTTGCTGCGGTGCTCGGCATAGGTGGCACAAAGGATATCGATATAGATACCATAACCAATCAGGACATAGTTTCCGTGCTCGTGGAAGAATTCAGGGAGAGTTCCCCCAATGCGGTCCAGGTCCTGATAGATGAGAGGGACGCCTATATGGCCAGAAACCTTCTCAGGGCCGCAGCTGGCGGGGGAAAGAAAATAGTCGCTGTCGTTGGTGCTGGACACAGGGCAGGCATCCAGAGACATCTCAAGGATCCCGGTACGCTCCCTCCAGTGGAATATGAGACAGAAACCCCTAAAAAGCGCTTCAGTATTATGAAGCTCTTCGGTTTTCTCATTGTCGGCATTGCCCTTGCAACCTTTGCATTACTCATAATATCCGGCGTACCCTTCGAGATAATGATGCTGGCCTTTGCCTGGTGGTTCGTGATCAATGGTGTGCTCAGCGCTGCAGGAGCGATCCTTGCCAGAGGTCATCCGTATTCTGTACTGACCGCCTTCTCGGTTGCATGGCTGACATCCCTTAACCCTATGATGGCTGCAGGCTGGTTCGCCGGACTTACCGAGGCGAAGTACCGTAACCCTACAACAGATGATTTTAAGGGAATGATTGATATAGAGTGTACTGAAGACATGATGAAGAACAATCTCTTCAGGGTCATAATGGTGGCAGCCCTTGCAAATGTCGGAAGCATGATCGGCACCTTCCTGGGAGTTTATGTTATGTTTGAGGTCACGGGTCTCAACCCCATAGAGGTCATTCAAAGCGGTATAAGTGCGGGGCTTATGGCTCTGGGAATGAGCTGATCTGCTCCACATCTTCTCAATCTTATTTTTACAACATTTAAATTGTCTTTGTCCCCAGAAACTTCACTTGGTATTCTTTTTAGGGTACATCTCCTCGAATTTATCCGCGAGTCTATAGGATATATCTGAGAGATAGACAGTTCCCCATGTAGCTGCAATGATAGCTCCCAGAAGATTGAACAGAAGATCTACCATCGTATCATTGATACCGTGCTGTGCCAGTACGGCCTTGTAACCAAATGCTGCTGTGAGCTCATCGGTCAAAAACTCAAGTATCTCCCAGACGACGCCGGTCGCAAGTACAAATAACAGAATGAAAAGGAACAATACTTTCGGTGGTATATAGATCTCATCGGTATATATATCAATAGCTCTTATCAGTACGTATCCTGCAGCAGCAACAACACTTGCCGAGAGTGCATGTGTTATATTATCCCATCTTGCGATATTGTCATAGAATGCAAAGGTCCCAAGGGCATCCAGGAAAACGGCAAGTGTGATCCACAGTGCAAGTCCGGGGTCAATAGCGATATTATATTTATTTTTGATAAAAGCAGGTACAAATGTGATGATCAGGCCTGCGATGGCGTTCACGGTGGTGGGTATGTCTCTCAGGAAGATTGCTACTAAGAGTAATATAAAAAGCCCGGCCTGCATTATCCTTGTTGCAAGTTCCTGTTTTTTGCCAGAGAGACCAAGCAGCCTGCGGATGGGTGCGGGTGGTCTGGATGCAGTATATCCCGATGTTACCATGGGATTTCCCGGAGGAAATTCTATATTGCTGTCATGTCTCACTTTCCTGAAGTACAGTCCGAAAAGCATGCCTGCAGCAATACCTGTTATCGTGGCATATATGAACTTATACATTACAGCAGCATTGATAGCTTCGTATGATCGGTCGTCAAGGAGAAAAGTTGTTCCGAAATTGGTGTCTAGAGTCCACTGGAGCAAGTGCCAGAGACCTGACATTGCAAGTGTGGTTATTACCACCAGAAGTATGGCAAATTTATAATGCATGCGCACAGAAGTGAACCAACTTATCTCGGCTGCCAGCAGCAAAGCAATAGTAGCCACAGCGAAATATACTGGTATGCTTGTGAGAAACAGGTGATAAGCTGTTGTATTGCCCAATATGGGCATGATAGCTATTACTATGAAGTACCAGGAGGGCATCACCGAAACATTGCGCAGTATAACCGCGGGAGTTGTTATGATACAGATAACAAGAATGATAAGAATGAACCAGGTGAACCTGCCGTCCATCAGATTCACAAAACCCAGCAGCAATAGTACAAATACCATTGACCAGCCAATTAATGCGTTCAAGGATGTGTCTCTTAGAAGTTTGGTGAGCCTGTCTATTTGTTCCATGTAGTGTCCTGTGGCGTCATTGAACAATACATGTATAAATATATATGTATAAAACAATACAGGCTGGTCAAATAAAAATGGAAGAAATGCAGCCTGCTCTTATTGCTCTTATGGTACTACAAGTACCTGTTTTTTCGAACGCCTGACAACATTTTCTGCAACGCTTCCCAGCATGATGTGATTGAGCCCTGTTCTTCCCAGTGTTCCCACTACTATCAGGTCTATATCATTTTCCGAGGCATAATCCACAATTGCATCGGAGGGATTTTTGTCGTCGATGATTACAGGTTTAACTTCCACTCCTTCTTTTTTGCCTGCGCCCATGACATGCTCGACGGCTTTTTGCCCTTCATCTTTAAAGTGCTCTTTCATTCCCTTTGCCCACATCTCCCCACGCATTGCAAGAGAAATACCAGAAGGTGGAATTACATATAAAGCAGTGACTTTAGCATCGTTTGCCTTTGCAAGCCCGATACCCCAGTTCACTGCATTCTTTACATTTTCAGAACCGTCGGTAGCTATCAGTACCTTGCTTATTTCCACATTCATATTCCTACCCCAATAAGAAATTATAATTTGGGCAATATATTCTTTTCGCCCGGTTTTCATCTATATTTGATCTGAATCCAGGATTTTAAGGTCTGAAACAATGTATGAGAAGAAGAGTTACAATAACTGAAGATCATTGAATAAATGAAGGCTATTGAATAAATAACCGGAAAAAAAGAAAGTGGATAAAAAAATAAAAACCTCAAACGAGGTCTTTCAGGTGGAACTTGTACTTGCCGAGCTTACCGCCGTAGTTCCCTGCTGTGATCTTTGAGACACCTGGAACTGCGATAGCTGCTTCAATACCTGCTTTCATTGCTCCCTGGATTGCATCCTCGTCAAGACCGTTGATGACAAGCTCGTAAACTGCCTTTACACCTTCCGGGATCTCGGTGCCTTCGACCTTGTCCCTGATGGATGGGCAGAACTTCTCGTTTGCAGTTGCCTTCATGAACTTGTAGTTGTTAAAACCTGCTTTTGAGCCACTTGCAACTATTCCACCCGGGAATGGAGTGATTGTACCTTCCATGTCCTTGATAGCGTCTACTGCAACTTCTGCTGCTGTGAGTGCTGTCATCTGGCTGTCACCGAAGATAAAGAAGTTACCGCCAGCGATACCTGCGACTGCTCCGATATTCTCTTCTACGAGGAAGTCACCCTCCATAATGGGGATGCTGTACATCTTACGGCCGGCTACTTCTGTCTCGGACTCCATGCCGTCACCGAAGAACTTGAGTTTGAAACCGACGTTGAACTGCTTCTCAGCATCAGGGAGCCCGTTGAAAACAGCTGTTGTGGGAGCTGTGAGTACGCACTGGCCGAGGCGCTCAAGTAGCTGGTGTTCAAGTGATTCGTATCCGAAGGTGCAGATCTGGATGTAAACACCAGGTCTTCCGTCAGGTGTCTCTTCAGGACCTACGAACTTTTCAATGCCTGCCTCTGCAGGACACATAATGACAGACGTACCGAATCCGGTTGCTTCCAGGGCAGCCACTTCAGCCCAGTGCTTTGTAGCTGCGGTTATTAGAACCCTTGCAATTTTGATCGGAAACGCTTCTGCGAAAGTATCTTCAATTTCTACTCCGTTGATTTCCATAGTAATCCCTTGTCTGAGGCTTAAATCCCAAGCTTAAACTTGTCTTTTTGCTTTGTTTTTGCTTAGGTCTGTATAAATTCAATGCTTGAGGTCCGTTACATCCATAACGTGACCACTCAGCAATATTAGAATACAATGACAGTACATATAATCTTCGAAAACAGGATTTACTTCCCACCGGAATTATTGTATGTCTTCTCGAACAAAGCGAACATTTCCCTGTCCATTTCCCTGTATTTCCCAAGTTCGAAAACAGCTTCATTGACAAAGATCGTAAGATTTCCCCGGTTCGACAGGCTGGCAAGTGTCTTTGATGACCTGGCGGTTGATTCTACCATCTGTTCTCTTATTGAGGCTTCACATACCTCCATGATCGCGATCACAGAGCGTGAAGCCTGTTCGTCCATTTCCATTTCCGAGGCCAGCACGCAGAAATGCTCGATATGCGGGATCACATGGGAAACCTTTGCATCAGAGTGCCTTCTTGCGGCAACGATCCCTATGTCTTTCAGGGAGCCTGTAACATCAAGATAAGACCTTTCCCCGAATATCTCTCCGATATCTCTAAGTGCTGCCACAGCCTTAGGAAGTGAGTCGTTCTTCTTCCTGTCAGATGATTCCTGTACGGCTTTGATACAGATATCTCGCAGTGTAGTGATAATCTGTTTTTCAAGGTGTTCCAGCCTGTTCTCCTTGACCATAGATGCAACTTCCACAAGTGCGGTGCGCACATATTCCAGAGTATCGATATCTTTTTTGGATGCTGCATCGATTGCAATTATCTTTAAAAGCTCAACGGACTTCTCCGCAGCTTCTATCATTTTGTAACTTGCGGCCGCCTCACCGATCTTTCCGCTGGCCCTGGCGAATTTATGCCTTGGAGAGGAGATCGTATTCTTCATCAGGACATTATAAAGGTCAGCAGTCGTTTCAGATCTCTTGATCAATTCTATTCTGCCAAGAGCCGGGAAAAAACTTCTTTCGGTGTGCAGTCTAAAGAAGTTATGAAGCAGATTTACTGTTTGTAATGTGGTCTGCTCCATGTTCTTTTCCACACAATTGCATGCTATGGTTTCAAAGGCATCTATGACCTCTATTATGAGATCCCTGTTCTTCTCATCTTCTGCCAGCATACCAAGCCCGTACAGATGTATGTTCAGGTGACTGATAACCAAGGAAGTGTTCTCATGGGCCTTGACCAGTTCCGAACCAAAAACAGCAAGTGAGCGTATTCCTCTTGTAGCTGTCAGGTTATCATCGTTCCTTATTGCTCCCCGAATAATATCGATGATGGGCTGAAACGGGTCAATACCTCCTCTACAGGCATCTATTTTCCGATAGTTCTCGTTCATTTCATAGATGTTCATCTCTTTGCTGATATCAAGGAACCTTTGAGTAACCGTCTCATTTCTCAGGTGGTCTGCAAAAAGGAAGCCTATGACGGAAAGGATTAATGAGGCAGCTACAACTATTGCTATCCCCGTGATATTAGGAGTTCCCAGGGAATGCATTATTGATGCGGCAAGTGCAAATATCCCAAGTGTGTATGAGAACATATCGGCTAGTATATCCTTTTTACTCGGTAGCCAGAGGCATATTACCCAGAAAATAGCAAAGCAGACCGCAAGAACGACATTACTGTTGAAATAGCTCATTTCCTGAGCTGTAAGCAGGTCTGTCAGGAAAGCAAGCTGCACTAAAAATGCGCCCAGAGCCAGATCTGCACCGATATCCTTGAGACTGATTTTCAGATGGTTCTTTGCAATGATGTCAGCAAAAAGAAAAACTGCAGTGACACCGATTATCAGAGCAGCATCAACGATATCAGTTATGAGGATCTCCATGGACATATAAATGTCATGGTTATTTATATAAATATTGAAATTCGTTTTTCGCTATATTGCGGTTTTGATATTACAGTTTTATAGCCTGCCAGCAGCGGAAGCCATGAACTATCAGATTCCCAGCTTTTCACGTTTGCTTTCGATGTGTTCCATCATCAAGTCAACTGCTTTCACAGTATCTGTTTCCACATTAAGCAGTCCGCCGGTGATGTCCTTGCAGTCTTCTGTCAGCAATTTTACAAGGTTCGGAGCCCCGGTCACAGTCGGCACAGGGTTCACATGTGTATAAAGACCCAGGGCAAGGGCAAAAACGGCATCAATAGTTGCTTTCTGCTCCATATATTCAGGAGCTGTCGCAACAACCGGAAGATCGGGTAACGGTACTCCTCCAAGCCCCCCGGATACTGCGGCGAGCATGTCTGCAAGTCTGCCGGTATCGGTACAGGTCCCGTAACTAAGTACAGGAGGAATGCCAAGCGCCTCGCAAATACTTTTCAGACCAGGGCCGGCAAATTCCTTTGCTTCCGGGTTGCACAGTCCTGCGACCTGTACGGCGCCGTTGCCGCATCCCATGGAAAGCACGAGTACGTCGCGCTTTATCAGTTCCTTCACTATATCGACGGTGTGGTTATCGTGTCCGAAATCCCTGAGTGTGGTGCAGGACACCATGCCTGCCATTCCCTTTAATGTCCCGTCCTTGACAGCATCTAGCAGAGGATCGAGTTTCCCGCCCAGCGCATCAAGTATGCTTTCCGTGGAAAAACCTACCACTGCTTCACTCATCGGCAGCCCGGTAACAGGCTTAACGGATTCCCTGCGCTCCTTGAAATTATCGATCCCCATCTGAAGAAGTCTGCTGGCCTGCTCACGGGCTTTCTCTGGAACATAGTTAATTCGCTCTGTTACACCCTCAAAAGAGATCAGATCGCTTACAGGTATTAGTTTGAATTTATATTTTTCAGCATACAGAGGGTCTATTGGCATGGAGCAGTTCATGTCGGATACGAACACATCAACAGAACCGCTTGCAAGCACCGCTTCCTGCATTATCCAGTTCCCGGTGAAGCCATACATTACGTCATCCATCTCCCATCTCTGGATCATTTCCTGTCCGGTCTCGATGTTGGCAATGATCCTCAGCCCCTTTGCTCCTATCTCTTTTGCCTTATCCTGCCATTCCTGCTCTCTTGCCAGCTGCACCAGAGCAAATCCCAGGAAGGGTTCATGGCCGTTTGGGAGAATGTTGATATAATCCGGGTCCAGCACTCCCAGGTCAACACGCATATTATGCGGTCTGGGGATACCATATATCATATCCTGGCAGTATTCATTGACTATCTGGCTCTGGTAAGCCATTGCGATCCCGAGTTTCATTGCTTTGAGCGTCAGGCTGACATAGTCACCGTCCACATTGGTCAGGCAGGAACTGGTGGCACGCATCATCTCGGAATGGATCCCGTCGGGAAAGATATTGAGTTCTTTCCATAAATTCTGTCGTTCCTGCGGTGCAAGCAACTCGACTATTTTACTTGGCTTTGCGTATTCCCTGTCAAAATCGTTTTCAACAAAGTCACAAAGTCTCAGGGCCACATCGTTTGTACTGCCACTGGTATCGATCCCCAGCCTGTCTGCAAAGGTGCGCAGTTTACCTTCCTCACGGATCTCAAATGGAGTATCTCCCATTGCAGTTGCCCTTAGTGTCTTTATAGTCTGCTCCGTATGGTATTGGTAGGTGGATGCGCCCATAACATTGCGCAGCATCATCATGCGCATTGCCATTCCGTCCGCAGTGATTCCGCAGACACCTCTCTTGTCCTTTGCTGCGTTGGCACGGCAAGGCCCGTTGGAACACAGGTCACAGCGTACGCCCGCCTGACAAAAGGCACATCTCCTGTCGGGGTCACCCCCCATTCCCTGGCTCTCATAACGGTCCCAGACATTTGTCATGCCGTCTTCCTTTATTCGTTTGTAAACAGTGCGCACTGAATCGTGATATGATATCCTGCTGTCTTCCACTTTAATACCCCACGGATTTTAATATTTCTAAAACCGCAATCTTATAACCCATATGTATTTTGGACAGCGTGGGATAAAAACTCTTTGGGGCATATCCCGGAAAAGAATCACTTGGCCTTTTTTAAACTGACCCAGAATATACTTCCGCTGCCAAGCGGGTTGTCATCGATTCCGACTCTTCCCATGTGAAGGTCAACAATCCTTTTTACGATCGCAAGGCCAAGACCGCTTCCTTTGACACTGCCTTTATCAGCCTGTCTGAATCTCTCGAATATCTGTGGCTTGTCCCTGTCACTGATACCGGGACCAAAGTCCGTGATCTGTACCCTGCATTCGTCTTCAGGGCAAGTAGAACTGATGATGATCTTTCCCTTTTCAGGACTGTATTTGATGGCATTACTGAGCAGATTTATAAAGATCTCTTCGATAAGAGGGCTTGCCATTACCCTGCAGCTGCATACCGGATCGAATACAAGATCTATATCCTTTTTATCAATACAGTCCCTGAAATTCCTTATTGTCTTTTCCAGTATGGGCACAATATCCTGCTCTTCGAATATAATATCTCTCACCGACTCCAGTTTTATGAACTTTGCAGCTGATTCCATCATTTCAATGAGCTTTTCATTGTTCTTGTGCACTTTATTAAGCAGCTTCTGCTTGCTCTGATCATCCTCAAGGATAATGAGTTCCTCGGTGAATCCGCGTATGATGTTCGCAGGATTGAGAAGGTCATGGGTTAGGATATCAGTGAAAAGAACTTTAAGTTCGGTAGTGGCCTCGAGTTCCTGTGCGTATTTTTCCAGCCTGTCCTCATTTTTCCTGCGACTGATCGATTCTGCAAGTACATTGGCCACGGACTGGACAAAATGTATGTCGTCCTCTGTGAACATCCGTTTCTGGTTCGTATGAACGCTCATGGTCCCGAAGGGCTTATCCATGCGGCCGATCAGTACATCCATCCCGCTCACCTGGCCGTGATCCCGGAGTAATGAATAACCGCTGAATTTGTCCTTTGTATCCCTGTCCTCGACAACGGAAGCTTCTCCTTTATACAGGGTATAACAGAGTATGTTCTGACCGTTGTCATTTTCTTCTCCCCCGAGGTCTTCTGCCTTTTCTTCTTTGCCTTCCCAGCCAAACCCTGCCAGCATCACAAAGTCTCCGTCCTCTTCCTGCTTCATAATCCTGCAATATTCCACATCCAGGGTCTGTGCAACAAGTTTAACGGATTCCTTCATAAGCAGATCAAGTTCCACTCCGGACAGTCCCTGCTGACCTAGTTTTGCAACTGCTGCATGTTGTCGCTCCCTCATTTTCAGGTTCTTCTCCACATCCTTGCGCTCGGTGATATCCTTTGAATGGCGCACGACCATAGATACACGATTATTATCATCAAAAATAGGAGACAATTCGATGAGCTTTGTCTTTCCGTCTAGAGGATCTTCAATTTCAAATCTTTTGCAGTGGCCGGTCGTAAAGACCTCAAGCAAACGACATGGTTCACAGGGGGTGCTGCGCTTCATAAGACAGCTATAACAGTAAGGGTTTCCCTGCTTTTCAATGGAAGCAATAGAATCACAGTTCTTCCAGTTGCTTGTCACAATCCTCAGGTCCCTGTCTATAACTACAACAAGATCCTGGACTGACCCGAGTACCTTCCTTAAAAGATCAAGCTGGAAATTCTTTTCCTCTTCGTTTTTCATTTCATAGCTTGATATATCGATCCCTCTTTTTGCAAGTGTTTTTCAGACTATATCAACGGTGCACAATCGTAAAGCCTGCATGCACCTGAAAAAACTTATCCTGTTCTCTTATTTATACGTATCCATGCAAAAATGAATGATAATAATGATGATTTGGATATAAGTGGTTATACCAGTAAAAAGTGAATATGCCATTAAAATATCAGAGCTGTGCACCACAAAGCTTGCAGAAGCTGGCATTAGCATCATGGTCCGGGTTTCCGCATTTTATACAGTTCTTCATCAGACTACGTTTCTTCCTTTCTTCAATTGAAGCAAAACTGATTTCAGATGTCACTATACCTGTGGGTACTGCTATGATACTGTAACCGAGTATCATTACAAAGGAAGCCAGGGCTTTGCCAATGGAGGTCTGAGGTATTATATCCCCATAGCCTACAGTTGTCATGGTGACAATAGCCCAGTAGATGCTTACAGGTATACTTGTAAAACCGTTTTCCTCACCTTCGATGAGATATACAAGGCTGCCCATGATAGTTACAAGTGCAAGGACTGTAAAAAGAAAAACGGTTATTTTCCTGCTGCTGGCACGCATGGCCTTCATAAGCAGGTCGGCTTCGCTCATGTATTTTACAAGCTTGAGCACACGGAATATGCGTAGCACTCTCAGTATCCTGACCACAAGCAGTAACTGGCTGCCGGGGAGCAGGATGCTCAGGTAGGTGGGTATGATCGCCACCAGGTCCACTATCCCGAAAAGGCTCGTAGCATATCTTCTCTTGCTTCTGACGGATATAAGCCTGAGGGCATATTCGATTGTGAAGAGGATCGTGAAGAACCATTCTATATTATAGAGTGTCCGGCCGTAGTCAGCTCTCATGAAACTGACACTGTCCATCATTACCACAAGGACACTCAGAAGTATACTTATGATCAGCAGTATATCAAAATGTCTTCCGGCAGGTGTATCGGTCTCGAAGATGATGTCGTAAAGTCCCGCTTTCCAGTTGTCTCCACCCGGCCTGTTATCTCTTTTATCATTGTTCAGTTCGGGCATAATTTTCCCTCAGAAGTCGAACAGGGTTTTTTGTCCTGTCATCTCGTGAAGGCTCCCTACCCTTACCCCGATGCGCCTGAAGTTCAGTGTGGTTTCTTCAAGGAATTGCTGCATTATCTCTTTTGCACTCCCGTGAAGGGACTCCATGTCGGAGACAGGATGGCTGAAAGTCCGGCTTTTTGTAGACATCTTAAAATCCGATAAAATAACTGTTACGGTCACGGATCTGAAACCGGCCTTGCGGGATCTTGCTCTGGATAGAACATCTACGGCAAGCTCTTCAAGTAATGAGAAGATCATTTCCTCATCCCGGGTATCATGCATGAGCGAGGCCATTCTGCCTATCTGGTCGGAGGCTGTCCTTTCTTGTACAGGTGTGGCATCAATACCTGAAGCCGCCTGCTTAAGCCATGTCCCCCTGTTCTTCCCGAAAACACTGATAAGTTCCATTATATCATGCTCACCCAGGTCCCCTATTGTCTTGATCCCCATCTCTGCAAGTTTATTACCAGTGACCTTGCCGATGCCCCATAATTTATTCACTGGCATGGGCCTGAGGAAATCCTCCATGTCTTCCGGTCTTACAACTGTGATACCATCAGGTTTCTGGAAAGAGGATGCCATCTTGGCTATCAGCTTGTTGGGACCTATACCTATAGAACAGGTAATCCTTTCCCGGTCTTTCACCTCTTCTTTAATCCTCATGCCTATTTCCCGGGCATTGTCAAAATCAGATTCAGAGGAGCGGGTGATTTCAAGGAAAGCCTCATCAATGCTTATCTTTTCAAAACTTTCCTCACTATCGGCGCTCGAACGCAGTATCTCCATTACGCTTGCAGAGACCTCTTCGTAGAAATGCTTGCGTACCGGCAGGAACACGGCATCAGGATCAAGCGACTTTGCCTGCCTGCATGGCATTGCGGAACGTATACCTGCGTCCCTTGCTACATAGTTGCATGTGCTCACGGCCCCGCCCTCCTCACCGCGGTTGGAGTACATACAAACAACCACTGCCTTACCCTTAAGGGAAGGATCCTCACGCTCCTCAATGGCAGCATAGAAGTAGTCCATATCAGCATGGATTATCACGCGTTGCATTGCTTGTATTTAGGGCGGAGGGTTCTTATGGTTAACTCTTTTAGTTTACATCCTGCTTTTTGAATGTCATGCAGCTTTCGTCTCAGTACCTACATCTCCAAGCGGTGTGCTCAGGTACCTTTCACCCGTATCAGGTAATACAACCACAATAAGTTTTCCTTTATTTTCCTTCCTTCTGGCAACTTCCAGAGCCGCATGAAGGGCTGCACCGCACGAGATACCCGCAAGGATTCCCTCTTTTCTGGCAAGTATCCGGGTAGTCTCAAAAGCATCTTCGCTCTTTACCCGGATTACCTCATCTATGATATCAGTGTTCAGGACCCTGGGCACAAAACCGGCACCTATACCCTGTATCTTGTGGGGTCCGGGTTTGCCGCCGGAAAGTACAGGAGACTCCTCGGGTTCCACTGCAACTGCCTTAAATTCAGGTTTGCGGGATCTGATAATCTCGGCAACTCCCGTTATAGTACCTCCGGTACCTACTCCGGCGACCAGGATGTCCACATCTCCTCCGGTGTCGCTCCATATCTCTTCGGCAGTTGTGCGGCGATGGATCTCCGGATTTGCAGGGTTCATGAACTGGTGCGGTAAAAAGGAATCAGGCATCTCCTTTGCCATTTTCTCCGCTTCTTCTATGGCTCCAGGCATCCCTTTACCACCGGGCGTAAGAACGATTTCAGCACCCAGCATTCTTATGATCTTTCTTCTTTCCATGCTCATTGTATCAGGCATGGTGAGGATCAGGCGGTATCCTTTTGCTGCACATACAAATGCCAGGCCGATACCGGTATTGCCGGATGTGGGTTCGATAACGACCGTATCAGGTTTCATATGTCCGTCCTTTTCAGCGGTTTCGATCATGCTCAGAGCTATACGGTCCTTTACAGAACTCAAAGGATTGAAGGATTCGAGTTTTGCAACCACAGTTGCATAGCACCCTTCGGTTACCCTGTTCAGGTTTACAAGTGGTGTTTTACCAACGGTTTTAGTAATATCTTCGTATATCTTGCTCATTACCTTGTGCTCCCCTCTTTTAGTGCTTCTCCTTGAATATCAAATGTGGTTCCTCGATAACAACCTTGGTGTCAGGAGGGACCGATCTGGTCAGCCACACGTTACCGCCGATTACTGAACGCGCTCCGATGACTGTATCGCCTCCCAGGATTGTGGCGTTTGAATAGACAATAACATCATCTTCAATAGTAGGATGCCTTTTCTCCCCGCGAATGAGATTTCCTGTTTCATCCTTGGGGAAACTCAGGGATCCCAGTGTAACACCCTGGTAGACACGAACATTCTTCCCTATCCTGCATGTTTCACCGATGACAACACCTGTCCCATGGTCTATAAAGAACCCTTCTCCGATCCTGGCGCCGGGGTGGATATCGATTCCGACAAGACTGTGAGCATGTTCGGTCATTATCCGTGGGATTATCGATATTCCCTGCCTGTGCAGCTCATGGGCAGACCTGTAAACTGTCATAGCAAATATTCCGGGATAACTGAAGATGATCTCATCGTAGCTTTTAGCCGCAGGGTCCCCGTCGTAAGCTGCAATGACATCCGATGCCAGCATTGAGCGTATATACGGGATCTTCTCCAGGAATTTGAGGGTTTCCTCTTGGCCACGTTCGATGCATTCGGCACAGTTTTCCTCATATCTGCCGCATTCGTGGATGATGCTGTCGGTAATTTGCTTTGAGAGTCTCTCGAAAAGTATTGTTACTTCATTACCTATGTGGTAGGGTAAAATGCTTCTGTCAACTGTCTGGTCCCCGAAATAACCGGGAAACAGCACGTCCTTTATCAGGTCTATTATATCTATCATAGATTCCCTGGAGGGTATTATCGCTGCATCCACATGGTCAAAACATTTCTTGTCAGAGCAGCTATTAGCGATCCTGTCAACAATTTCAGGTATCTGTGCACGATACTTGTTATCGATAATAGAACTGAGGATAGTGCATTTTTTCAGTTCCGTTTCTGTTCCATTGCCCATGTTATTGCCCTGCTTCTTCAGTAATATTTTAGTTAACGCTGTTAACAATACAAAACCATTTTAAATATGTTTTGCTATGTATCATTTCAAACCGGTTCCACCAGAGAAAGATCAGTGATTACTGTCCTTCAAAAGTGAAAATTTTCCATATCCCATACACCCTATATTGACAATGGCATTTAAGCACTCTGTTAATCCCAGGTATTAAGTATCAGGGAGTATCAGTCTTTCTCATGAAGCCTCAAGAGTCTTTTCGGAGGATAATTCCCGATGGTTCCGTTCCTGTAACAGATATAGATATCAGGACCCTTGCTGAGATCTATGCTGAAAAGGATGTTTATCTTTCAGTCTATCTGCCCGTAGGCGGCAGGGAAAATGAGCATCTGAACAGGATCTTCGTGGATACCAGGGTAAAGGCGATAAAGAATGTGCTGTCTGCCGACCTTTCGCAAGAATTCGGAACTACTTTTGACATGGCAGAGGACCTGATATTCGGATCTGCGGTTTCCGGTGAGAAAGGCCGGATCATCTTTGCATGCTCATCGGAATCCTTCCTGCATGTTTACAGGCTGGCTGTTGAACCGGAGAGATTCCTTGTCCTTGACACATCACCATTTTTGCTGCCCCTTGCCAGGCTGAGGGCGGACTACGAGGATTATGGTGTGCTTCTTGTGGATTCAAGAGAGGCCAGATTTGTTTGCATACGCTCGGACCTTGCAGAAGAGAAAGAACATCTGTCCACAGATCTCATGAACAAGCATAAAAAGGGAGGCTGGAGCCAGATGCGCTTCAATCGCCTGAGGAAAGATGCGATAAAATCATTCTTCTCAGAAGTTGTGGAAAATGTTCAGGGCACGTGTGAACAGTTACAGATAAGGGGACTGGTCATTGCCGGACCCGGGGATGCAAAACAACAGCTTATTCAAATACTTCCGCAGGATATTCAAGCAAAGATACTCGACATCATTGACGTGCCAATGGATATACCCAGGGATGAGCTCATCGAGGCGGGTGACGCTGCATTACAGGAAGAAGAGCTTGCAAACTCACGTAAAAGGTCAAAGGAGCTCAAAAGTGAGATATTAAAGGGTGGTCTGGCTGTAGCCGGAGTGGAAGATGTCAGGAGTGCCCTGGAACAGGCAAGAGTGAACGTGCTCTTGATCTTAAAAGGCTCTTCGGTACCGGGCTGGATATGTGAGAGATGCCAGAACCTGAAGGCAAATGTCCGGCCACCAGAGGAATGTGACAGGTGCGGAGGACCGACATCGACTGTGAATGTGCTGGAGGAACTCTACGAACTTGCCCAGCGCACAGGTGCAGAGGTGGAGTTCCTGGAAAAGGAGGGTTTCCTGGATTCAAATAATGTGGTGGGTGCGCTGCTGAGATATTAGTTATCAGTTCACTTTGTCTTATCCCTGAATGTAATCAAATCCTGTTCTCATTGCGATCTCAGCTCTTACAAGTTCCTGGCCAAGGTAGGCGGCATGGTTAAGTGTGCTTGCCCATCCGTATTTAATAATAGTGCGGTAGATAGACTTCGCATCCCGGCCTTCAATGAGTCTCAGCAGTTCCTTGTCGTAGGAATAGTGTTTAGCCATTATCATCATTTTCTCAGGATTCGGCACGATTATGAAATATCCTTCTTTATCCAGTTCAAGTTTGCCGGGATCTTCTGCCTGGATAACAGGAACGTTCCCGAAATCCTCAGATCCTGCAGATACATTATTGCTTCCGTCTTTGTTTGTCTCATCTTCCATATTCTCACCTTGCTGCAGGCATCGGGTCTGACCCCGTCCTGAAAAAGACTGTGAGCATGATATATGTCATCTGTCCGGGTGCCACCGTTGCATATGTTCAGCATGTGTCTTCAGGTAAGCCCCTTTTTCATAGAACCTGTCATAGAATTCCAGATCAAGGTGTTGTGCCTGCAGGTAGGGCATGACAAAGATACTGGGCACGGTACCCGGAAACTTACCGAAGGTATCATATATATACTGGGCATGTAGAGCGACGCATTCCCGGAAATGCTCATCCGGAATCTGTGCACTGCTGCGGACCCCCGGCGTGTCCTTGTAGTAGCCCGGTGTTTCAGGGTTGAATGGTCCTCCTGTACCGAATTTTCTCTCCATGAGCGTATCCACCGCATGGCGCATGTCACGATAGTGTGGCGGTGTAAAAGCTTCAAAAACACCATCTATTCCTGTGGGGTTTGGCAGTGGCCACCGCTCATCGGTATCGTACCTGAATCCAAGTCCCTTCACTTGCGGGTCCCCGCTTGCCCCAAGTACCGAGAAGGGGTCGATCCCATTGAACATCCATCCTCCAAGTCCCATGGCCTGCAGTATCAGCATCCCGGCATAACAGGATGTTGAGAGCTCTGCGGTCAGTTCAGAAAGAGACCACATCTCCAGGAAAGTGATGGGATATGGTTCCTCTGTGTCCACAATATCTGAAAACTGCTCGATTCCGTCTATTTTTTCCCCGTTCACATCATCATAGAAGCAGACTCCGTTCTGCACGTAGTAACATATACCTGCCAGTACATGCTGTGCCAGATCTCCCGCCGGGATAACCAGAGTGGTACCCGGATGATTGACGACCCAGGTATTGTGTGCCTCTACATGAGGTGTCTGCGCGGGGAGTTCCAGGCGTCCATCATATATCTTATGTATGCGGCTGCGATGCGCTTCCAGCAGTTCTTCAGGATTGAATGTACCGCTGTCCTTTCTTTGAGCCATTTCAGGCGCATCCCTTGTCCTGAGGATGTAGACGCCATCGTCGTCCGTAAAGAACAGTTCGCTTGTATGGAAGCCGGCTGCCGATGGAAATGTCCTGCTTCCGGCGCTACCGGCATAGTTTGAAAGATATGGTGCATACCGCTGCGCCCGCATGATAAGGTTTTGCCAGCCTGTGTTTCCTCCCATTGCTGTCAGCAATGTCATCTGCTCTATTTCTGACAATGGCATTGCTTCATGTTTAGACGTATATTTGAAGTAGCCGTCAGGTATGGATGCTCCCATAAAGAAACGACGTGCCTTTCTTCCGAAAAGAGCATCTGAAAGTCTGAAATTCAGCACATCTTCGAACCCCGGTGGAAATTCACTTGCTTCCCCCATAATCGATCCTCCTCAGAGAACAGGATATAATCTTTTTCCCATTCCCATTGAAAGTTGTCCGGCATGGAATTTAAGATTTCGGAAAGTATTTACTTGATGCAGTAAAAACCAGCCTGCATATAGGAATACCAGAACATTTCCACTGTCCTGAAGCCTGTTTTTCTCAATAGTTCCAGATGTTCTTCAATTGTTATCGGGAAATATTCGGTTCCAAAACGTTCAAGATGGACCTCTATTTCTTCGTCAGTCCTGCCATGTCTGGACTGGAACTCTCCCCAGTATCTTTTTCCTACAGAGATTCCTTCTTCAGTAAGCGGGCTGACATTCTCAAAGGTGATTAAAACGCCACCATCTTTTAGAAGTTCATAGCATTTCCTTACGGCCCTTGCCCTGTTATCACGGTCAAGGTAATGGTGGCACTGGATAGCGGTGATAACGTCCGGGCTCTCATCAAGTTCCTGTGAGAATTCCTGTGTTGGTGAAGCTTTCAGAAAATCAAGTCTCCCAGTACTACACGATGCCAGCTTCTCTCTTGCCTGTTCCAGCATTCCCTCTGAGGGGTCAAGCATAAGGAATCTTGTGTTGGAAAACTGCCCGATTGCCTTGCTTACAAGTGAGCCTGTACCACATCCCGTGTCCATCCACACCTTTGGGGGTGATGGCAGTGACTTAACAAGGTTGATAGTTTCCTGATGAAAGAATGTGTAAAAAGGAAGAACAGATGAGATCTTGGTATCATAATCCTCAGGCAAGTGGGGTGTTTTGTTTTCTGAGGCTTTTTTAGGAAGCATGTAGAAAGTTGAATTATTTGCTGCTTTATATTTCCTTTGCAAAGATGCCATAAAGTATTTATACAAAACTCTATGCAAGGCATATTTAACACATATGATCGAGAAATGTGTGTGTGAAGACAGGTTCGTACAGATGTCAAAAGCCATGGAATAGAGGATGCTAAGGAGCCTATGGATTTCATAACAATGTTGGTGAAATAAGTATATTTGGCTGGAAAGTAATTTTTTATAATTACATAAGTACTACTAGTCATTTGTGAGATCATCTTATTCAATTGAAAACCTAAGAAGGGCCAGAATGTTATACAGGAAAATGCCAAAGAACGGTGATGAGCTTTCAATACTTGGTTTTGGAGCCATGCGTCTGCCAGTGAAAGATAATGGAAGCATCGATGAGGAAAAGGCCACGAAGATGGTCCGGCATGCCATAGACAATGGCGTGAACTATGTGGATACCGCATGGCCTTATCACATGGGGGAAAGTGAACCTTTCCTTGCGCGTGCACTTGCAGACGGTTACAGGGAAAAGGTGAAACTTGCCACAAAGCAGCCACAATGGATGGTTAAAGAACCTGAGGACATGGACAGGTTCCTCAATGCCCAGCTTGAGAAACTGAATACCGATCATATTGACTATTATCTGGTACACAGCCTGGTCGAGAGCAGCTGGGAAAATATCAGAGATCTTGGTGTCATGGAATTTTTGGACAAAGCCAAATCAGACGGGCGTATTATCAATGCAGGTTTTTCCTATCATGGCACTCCCGAGGATTTCAAACCTATAGTTGATGCCTATGACTGGGATGTATGCCAGATCCAGTACAATTTCCTGGATGAGAATGTCCAGGCAGGCAGGGGAGGTCTTGAGTATGCCGCATCCAGGGGTCTTGGTGTTGTGGTCATGGAACCCCTGAGAGGTGGGAATCTGGCAGACCCGGTACCTTCCGAAGTAATGGATATTTGGGACGAGGCCGATGTAAAACGCAGTCCTGCAGAGTGGGCATTGCGCTGGGTCTGGAACCATCCTGATGTCACGGTAGTGCTTTCAGGTATGACAGAGCCTTACCAGGTTCAAGAGAACCTTAAGGTTGCAGAGCAGGGTCTTGCAGGTTCCCTGAGCGAAAAAGAAATGCGTCTTGTGGACAGGGTTGCAGAGAAGTACCGTGAGCTCATGAAGCTCAGCTGCACTGAATGCAGATACTGCATGCCATGCCCGGAAGGTGTTGATATCCCGGCCTGCTTCGAGATGTACAATAACCTGCATATATTCGGCGATGAGGGCCGGTTGATGATGATGTACGCCGCAAAGCTCGGAGGCATTCTCAGGGGAGCAGACACGAACTTTGCATCTCAGTGTACCCAGTGTGGCCAGTGCCTGGATGCATGCCCTCAGAACTTGCCGATACCCGACCTGCTGGAAAAGGTTGCAGAGGAGTTCGAGGGGCCGGGTCTTGGAGAGCGGATGGAGTTCGCAAAGCAGTTGTTTGAGAATGATGGCTGTTAAACTTCTCACAACTTAAGTCCGTTGTATCTGCCTCATCTTTTTATACTTTTCACAATATAGAATACACTAAATAAGTGATATGAGGTAGATGCCGTGATAATCGTAACAGATCTCTCGAAGCACTTTGGCAATACAATGGCCGTAGATGGCGTAAATCTCGAGGTCAGAAAAGGTGGCCTGTTCGGCCTGCTGGGTCCCAATGGCTCTGGAAAGACAACCATGATCAGGATGCTCACAGGCCAGATCAGGCCCACGGCAGGTGAGATATCTGTGCACGGTATTGATGTGCTTGCCAATCCTTTGACGGTAAAGGAGCTTACAGGCATCGTTCCGGAGCAGGAAACACCACCAAGTTTTCTGACAGCTGAGGAATACCTGTACTTTGTTGCTAAGATAAGGAAACTGGAGAACTTGGAAGAACAATGTGAATGGTGGTTCTCGTATCTGGACTTTGCGGGACAGAAGGATGTGCTCTGCAAGGACCTTTCCAGAGGCACCAGGCAGAAACTCATGCTGGCACAGGCTTTCCTCCATGACCCCGAACTTGTGATAATCGATGAGCCTCTCATCAACCTCGATCCGCTGATGCAGCGCAAGGTGAAGGATTTCCTTCAGGATTATGTGAAAAGGGGCGGCACAGTTTTCATATCCACGCATATCCTGGAGATCGCCCGGGAAATATGTACTGATATTGGCATTATCTACAAGGGGAAACTGGTCTTCTCAGGGAGGATGGATGACTCTGCTATCGGCAGCAGGCCATTGGAAGAGTTCTTCCTTGAACTTGTTAACTGAGGTGCCGGTTATGTTCGAACTCTTTAACAGCATGATGAAGGAAGAGTGGCGTATGCACTCCTCATTCTTTGGAAACAGGGGTTTTGCCCTTTTCCCGGTTGTTATAGTTGCAATTTCAATGCTGCTCTCGCTTTCCATGATGATTTTTGGAAGGATCATCAGCCAGGCGGATGTGCTGCTGGGACTGCACTACCTGCTTCTCTTTATGGGTTCCATGGTGGGAGGATTCGGTCTGCTTGGAAGGGAGGTCATGAACAGGCGTTTTAGTCAGGCAAGTCTGCTGGCCTATTCCTCAAGGACACTTCCAATCTCTGAAAGGTTCATCTTTTCCAATTTCATTGTTAAGGATGTTATCTATTATTTTTTCCTTTATGTCTTACCCTTCACTGCAGGATTCGTGGCTGGTGCGTTCATTATAGACATACATTACTCTTTTCTTATACTCCTGATGACGTTATTCCTGTCTTTCTGTACAGGTTTGTCACTGGTTTTCCTGCTGTCGACGGTATATGCAAATCTGGGAAAGAAGGCGCTTTTCCTGATTTTCGTTGTATCGATAGTGCTCCTGGTTCTCTTCCAGGGTACCGGACCTGAAAAGCTGTATGTACTTCCTCCGCTTGCTATGTATATCGCTCCGTCCGTTGACCTGCTTATAATCTGTCTTGGACTTGTACTTGTACCTTCGATAATATCTATAATTTTCCTCAAAGTGGATTATCCGCAATTCCAGAAGCATTACAGGAACAGGTTCAAGGGAATCGCTGCTCGCCTGGGTTTCTACGGTTACTCTCATTTTGTGGCAAAGGAATACCTGGATCTCAGCCGCAGTGAAGGGGGTGTCGGGAAAATAGTCTTCTCTTTCCTGGTACCGGTTGCACTTATCTGGTTGTTCCTGCCACAACTCTTAAAACTAGTTCCCGGACTGGACATCCTCGTGGTCTTTGCAGTAGTCGTAGGCATGATGGCCTCCTCTATGTATAACTGGCTGGTGGAGTTCGATATGTTCAGCTCATATGCCTTCCTTCCGCTAACTGTGCCCGATATTTTGAGAAGCAAACTTAACAGTTATTCATTGCTGAACGTAATCCCTCTTGCAATCATCATAATAACTACGGTCTACACCGGCAGGCTGTTTGATATAGTTCATATTGTTCTTTTGTTCGTTGCTGTGTCAATGTACATGGTTTCGGTGACAGTATACCTTACAGGGCTCAACACGAGCATTTCACTATACAACGCCGGTACCTTTGCAGGCTATGTACTTGCCATCGGTCCTGTGGTGCTGGGAATGATCTTCCTTGCACAGTTGAACTTTCACTTTGTGATTGCTTCTGTGATTCTGATTCCGGTGGCATTGTTTGTACTGAAGAGAAGTTTTGTTAAGTGGGGCAAGTGGGAAGTTTGATTCATGATGATTGCCTAAGTATTGTAAATCCATGACCAACTACACCATCGAAGAAAAACTCCCCTCTATTGAAGAATACATCCACCTGCGAAAGTCCGTAGACTGGCCCTACCCCAACAAAACAGCAATAGAGAAGAGCCTAACCAATTCCAACTACTGCGTCTGTGCTATCGAGAACGACAGGATTATCGGCATGTCTCGCATAGTGGGAGACGATAGTTTCATTTTTTTCATCGCGGATGTCATCGTCCTGCCCGAATACCAGAAACAGGGTATTGGCAAAACACTTATGGAGAGGACAATGTCATACCTGAGAGAAAATGTGCAGGAATATTCCTACATAACCCTGATGTGTGCAAAGGGTATGGAGAGCTTCTACGAGAAGTTCGGGTTTTTCAGGAGACCGACTGGTGAGTATGGTTGCGGGATGATGGTTGAGCTTTAGTTTTTCCTGAGCACAAATTATTATCTATATTTTAACTTAGGATATAATTATGAATGACATAATCTCCGATATCAGACAAGAACTCCAACAAAACTCCAACGAAGAAACAAAATCAAGCTCAACTCGTTTCTTCAAGGAAGAGATCAAGTCCTACGGCGTAAAAACCGCCGCCGTCAGGAAAATGACAAAGAACTATTTCAAGAAAATATCTGACAAGAGCAAGCCGGAGATATTCGCGCTCTGTGAGGACCTTCTCAGTTCGGATTACATGGAAGAATCATTCATCGCATTCGAATGGTCCTACTATCTGAGAGATAAGTATGAGCCCGAGGATTTCACTGTTTTTGAGAGATGGGTCGGGGACTATGCCAACAACTGGGCAAAGTGTGACACCCTGTGCAATCATACGATAGGTTCGTTCATTGACATATACCCTCAATATATTGAGTCGCTCAAGAAATGGACGGTTTCAGATAATCGCTGGTACAGGCGTGCTGCTGCTGTTACCCTGATCCTGCCCTCCCGCAGGGGAGATTTCCTGGAGGATGTGCTGGATATCGCTGACATGCTGCTGACGGATGAAGATGACCTTGTCCAGAAGGGGTACGGCTGGATGCTCAAGGAAGCGGGCAGGGAGCATCAGCAGGAGATATTCGACTACGTCATGAAAAATAAGAAGACTATGCCCCGTACTGCTCTGAGATATGCCATCGAGAAATTCCCGAAAGATTTGAGGGCCAAGTCTATGGAAAAATAATAATAAGCTATATCACAAGTCTCAGAATATGGTAAATCTTTATTTTTCAGACCCTGCTTGAGGGACATAGTTCATTGACCACGCACATCTCGCACATGGGCTTACGAGCCACGCAGACCTTGCGTCCGTGCAGTATCAGCGTCATAGAGAGGGTTTCCAGCTCCTTTCTTTTTGCAATGGCCATAAGGTCCTGCTCGATCTTTTCAGGGTTCGTTTCCTGTGTAAAACCCAGTCGCCGGGAAAGACGTTTTACATGGGTGTCCACTGCAATCCCCTCGATCTTGCCGAAGGCCCTTGAAAGCACGATGTTCGCTGTCTTGCGGCCGACCCCCGGAAGCCTGAGCAGGCCTTCCATGGTGTAGGGCACCTGGCCTTCGAACTCCGTGAGCATGATATGTGCACTTGCTATAATGTGCTTTGCTTTCTGGTGATAGAAACCGGTGGAATATATATCCCTGCCGAATTCCGTGAGATCCGCACTGGCGTAATCCTCGATTGTCCTGTATTCCCGGAATAGTTTCTGTGTGACCTGATTCACCTGGCGATCCGTGCACTGGGCAGAGAGAATGGTTGCTACCAGCAGCTCAAGAGGATTCTTGAAATGCAGAGCTGGTGCAGCGTTGGGGTATTCTTTTCTCAGAAGTTCAAAGATGCGCTCGAAGTTAGCGGTGTTGTCGGGTACTAAGGGAATTTCCCGGTCCATGGTTATAACCACTGAATATTGTTTGGAATGATTATTTAGAAACCCTGTTATTTCCACTGCAGAATAAAATAAAAATAAATTAATAAAGAGCGGGCCGGTTACAACCCAAACTCTTCAATGTTCTTGTCAGCGATCGCCTGTATCTTTGCAATCTCTTCCTCACCACCTTCCATTGTAAAAAGGTGCTTAAAACGACGCTGCATTTTCAGATATTCTTCAACCGGCTGCTTTTTCTTACCTATCTTCCTTACCTTTGTCA
>NZ_PGGK01000008.1 GCF_004745425.1 Methanolobus halotolerans
GTGAGGAAATAAAGGCTAGGAAGCACTGGAATCAGGTAAAAGAGATTAAAATAAAGCTAATAGTAAACAACCTTGGCAGGTATGCCAAAATTGTTTGTTTGATTCAAATGAGGATTTCTACAGAGCCAAAATTTTATATAAACCAAATAAGATAATCTCGAACAGCATATTTTGGAGACATATTATGCTTTAAAATTTGCTTTAAAATCGTTTTTAGCTTGAAACCATTCATGATTCAGTTCTGATAACAGCATAATTCCCGAGTACAGAACTGAGTTAGAATTCTTTTTAGAAAGCGAAATATACAGGAGGATAAAAATGAATAAAAAAGCAAAAATTATGCTTGCATGTTTACTGATACTTGGCTGTTTTGCGGCAATCGGATGCGTCCAGGAAGAAGAAGCGACTTCTGCAGATGCAGCAGAAGGTATGACTGAACAGACTATAAGTGAAGAAAAAGTCATTATAGGTATACCTTCGTGGGATGACGGCCGTGCCACTGCCAATGTCCTGAAGCATGTGCTTGAATCAGAAGGACATGAATCAGAGATTATAGTGGCTGATCTGGGAGGTATCTATCAGGCTGTAGCACAGGATGATATTGATGTATTCCCCAGTGCATGGTTACCGGCTACTCAGGCACCTTACTGGGATAAATACGGAGAGGACATCGTTTATGTCAACAATGTATCCTCAGGTGCAAAATGTGGTCTGGTTGTTCCGGAATATGTGGAAATAGACTCCATTGAGGAACTGCAGGAAAACCGTGATAAATTCGACGGTGTTATTCGTGGTATTGAGCCCGGTGCAGGCATTATGCAAAACTGTGAAGTAGCAATAGAAGAGTACAACCTGGATTATGAACTG
This sequence comes from Methanolobus halotolerans, assembly GCF_004745425.1. Lineage (GTDB taxonomy): Archaea > Halobacteriota > Methanosarcinia > Methanosarcinales > Methanosarcinaceae > Methanolobus > Methanolobus halotolerans. The sequence goes on from NZ_PGGK01000008.1 coordinate 868, forward strand.
CATTCAAGCAGTACCGTAGGTATGTCCACAGTCTTGCAGGAAGCAATAGATAATGAAGAATGGGTGGTCGTAACTCTATGGGAGCCGCATTGGACTTTTGCACGCATGGACCTTAAATTCCTTGAAGACCCTAAAGGGATTTTCGGAGAAAGTGATAACATTGTCATGCTTACAAGAAATGGTTTCCAGGAAGATAACCCGGAAGTATACGAAATAATCTCAAGGTTTGAAATGGACACCGGGGAAATAGCTGCTATTATGATAGACCTTGATGCCGGAATGGATCCTGAGGACGCAGCATCAAAATGGATAGAGAACAATCCCGAAAGGGTAAATGATTTCCTTGGCAATTAAGCAGGATAAGTGAAACTTACCCTGCCCTTTTTTTTGGATAAAAGAAAATACTTCCAGGTTGGAAATTGACCAAACCTGAACTCAAGAGTGTATACTCATACCCAGTCCGGTTTTGATTTACAGGAGAATAGAACTTCAACCGGTATAACAAATAAACGACCGGACCGCGTGCACAAAAGTTTAGATGTCGCCACTTCAGTGGCAGGAATAGTCACTGGATATGCCTAGCTCTTAAGCGGAAGGAAATATCTTGCAGTATTGCATTCTGCACAGATAAAAGCAATACCTTTCTTTTTTCCAGCGACCTGGTACTTATATACCACATAATGTCCGCACTTGCAGGGAGACATCATTTTCTGTTCTCCTATATACTTACCATCAAACACTATAGGACCCTGATCAGCCTTTGACCCATCATTACACGAATCTGAAATATCAGTTTTCTTTTCAACAGTGACCTCATTATCAAGACTGGATAAACCTTTAGATTCTGATGGCCCGACATATTCTCTTATACCCCCGGGAACTATTCCCTTCGGGAATATCTTAAGTCTGCAGGACCTTATATTTTCCCCGAATAAAGAAATACCTTCACAGGACAGCAATTCTTTTTTACCATCTTCAAGTATGAAATAACCAGGATGATCGCTTAAATGAACCGTTGAGCCTGAAGACGGTTCAGCAAAGTATAGAGATTCAAAGAATATCTTTGCTGCTTTGTTAACAGGTTTTGTTATGATATGACCCGTGAGTACACTTGATATAAGATAAAATATATTTTTTCCCAAACCTTTCCTTGCAAACTGAGGGGAAATTTCAATAGCACGCAATACATACACTGGTTTCCCGTCCGTTGAAGGTGAGTTCCACTTTTCATTCATGGACCATCCAACAACAGTATTTCCTGACAGCACCAATACTAAAACAACAGCAGGTCTTTTAAGCCAGCTTTTAAAATTAGCCATGTAATTTGTCATGCCCAGATGTTTTTTAAAATAGATGAACTCTCCAATTTTTAGTTTGTCAAGCTCAAAAGGGTATTCCGGAACGCAGAAAGATAAGCCATCGCTGGTTTTTGCAAGTTCGATCATCTGATTACAACCATTTATAGGGTATCACTGAATTCCCAGTATGGATCCAGTATCATCGCCAATTTAGATAAGTTTTTCATAAAGATCTTTCTGGTGCTCGTATCTCTGCTTGCCAGCAACAATACCGGATCAACCTCATCCTGAATAGTCCTTTTGCCCATAAGTCCTTCGATCACTGTGGATACCAATAAACCCATATCTTCATGATAACCCCCTTCCAACAGACATACCATATTCCATCGGCTTGCAAGTTTAGAAACAATACGATAGTAGCCGTCAACAGTAAGGTCCAGCTGTGCCAGCGATTCTTTATGATAGGAATCAAAACCACATTCAAGAAGTATGATTTCCGGATTGAATTTATCCAGTACTTTTTCTACAACCTCGTCAAAGAACATCGCGTATTCTGTGTTTCCTGACCGGGATGGCATTTCCATATTAATGGAGAGACCAAGTGCAGGATAGACACCAATGTCCTTTATAAAACCACTATATGGATAAAATGTGGAAGGATCCTGGTGGACTGAAATGCACAGTACATCAGGGTCGGCGGAGAAAATGCTATAGGTACCGTCGGAAGCATGTGCATCGATATTTAGTATCGCGATCTTTTTGATCCTATATACTTCCTGCAAATATCGTGCAAGAATGGCAGAGTTGTTGAAAATACAAAAGCCACTGGAGTTATCGATACCTGCATGATGACCCGGAGGCCTGACCAGAGCAAATGAGTGATCACAGGTACCGTCCATAACAAGATTGCCTGCATTCAAAACACAACCCAGAGCATGCAGGAGCACTTCAAAAGAAGAATCGCAGAGATAAGTATCTTTACCGAGCTGTCTGGCAGACTGCCTGGTACTTGTCTGTACAAGATCAGTATATTTTTTGGTATGCACCCTCAAAATATCCTTGATCAAAGCCGGTTCTGAATTGAACAAGGAGCATGACCCATTGCCGGGAATTCCATTTTCCGAGAGATAAGTGAATATCTGATGTAACCGCTGAGGATTCTCCGGTCCGGGAAAACCGTTTAACACAGGATCATGTGAATTATGGTTTACATTATGTGTCAGACCAATCCGTACCATAGGCACCTCATATTAAAATCGATCTAAGTGCTTTCACTTCGGCGATTTTCATCTTGGTATCCATCAAAACCTGTCGCTGCTGGTTCTTCTTGAAACTTGATATCGCGGGTCTATCACTCACAGGATTTGGTTCTTCAAGCAGTGCACTTAGAACGCTATGGCACAGTTGTCCGTTAAAGTCATGATAACCTCCCTCCATCAGAAGGACGAAATTCTTCTGATACAAAGTCCGGATCATCGAGGTCATTTTATGAAAGCCATCTGATGTAAGACTCATACCTATGTTCTTTTCCTTGTAGTATGCATCGAACCCACATGAGCAGATTATGAACTCCGGAGCAAAACTTTTTACAAGAGGGATGACGACCTCTTCAAAGGCAAGTGAATACTCCTCATCACCTGCGCCTACAGGCATTTCCACATTAACGGTATAACCTCTGCCGGCCTCATCCCCGGTCTCTTTTGAAAAGCCCTTCCTTGGATAGAAACCATGAGGATCACGATGCAGAGATACGAAAAGAACTGTCGGGTCCTTATAGAATATATCCATCGTACCGTCCCCTGCATGTGCGTCCCAGTCAACTATCATTATCCTGCCTATATTCTTTTTTTCCTGCAAGTACCTGGCAAGGATGGCTGCATTGTTAAAAAGGCAAAAGCCACCATACTTACTTCCAGTTGCGTGATGCCCGGGAGGCCTGGTCATTACAAAAGCATACGGATATTTACCGTCAGCAACAAGAGAACCTGCCTTTATAGCCGCCCCTGCAGATAATTTTGCGACCTCATATGATCTGGATGTCATGTATGTGCTGTCCCCGAGAAAACCTCCGCCAGCTGCCGAATAGGATTTTACGAATTTTATGTAGGAGTCATCATGGACCCTAAGAAGATCTTCATCAGAGGCCATATCGAAATCATTCATCAGTGAACACTGTTCATTCCTGAATATACCGTTCTTTTCAAGGTACCACATTGCTTTTATGAGACGCCCGGGACTCTCATGAGCATGCAGAGACAGGGAAGAAGGACTATGCTCAACGTGTTTTTCATCATACAGAAATGCTACTCCGGAAGTTATTGCATCTGCCGCTTCCTGCGACAGTTCATCCTTTTGGACATCCTTCTTCCAGCCACAAGAAAACATATTCTGTTTTTGTCTTGATTGAACTCCGAATAAAGAACTTGTTTGATTTTTTTGGGGCACAGGAGTTTTCATGTTCTGTTGAACGGAACATGCCTCTGTTTCAATGTTACCGGAAAAAGCCTGTTGCCTATCAGTTGAAACCGGGCATGGCGTTTTAAACTCAGTGTCCAGGACCGTTTTTACTCTTTGTTTAGGAGAGGCTTTCAGAGCATCCTTTACGATCTGTTCATACTTTGAACTGACCTCTTCGGACTTTGTTGGAGACTGCTCTTCAGCCATCTCGATCTCAACGGATTGATATTCAATTTCCTCGAATGCACCGGAAAATATCTCAGTATTGAGATCTGCATCTTTATCAGGACCGGAATCTGCTGAAAACGGGGTTTCTTTCGGATCTACATCGCATGCAGGATATTCGGGACCAATAATACAGTCCCCGCCTGCAACTTCGTGTTTAACTGGTAAGCTTATATCTTCATCCGGTCCGTCTTTCACAATGTCAGGTAAACTTTCCGTACCATGTTCGGGATTCTCGTCCGGTCCTTTTGAAGGAATATCGCAAAAACAGGAAGACATAGCTACATTCAGTTTTTGCTTTAACGTATCAGGATCTTTTTCCGGAGATCTCCGATCATTCCGCTTATCTTTCCCGTTCTCTGTCAAGGACATCGTTTCCCCCTAAATGATATTTATTGAACCTGGATCCATAAAGGATCAAGCACACCCGTATATTTGGTACCCATATACTCAAAAACCACAATGGGTTCTTCTATACACACCCAGCCTGCGACCTTGGGTTTGATGATCCATGTCTTTTTTGTAGTTTCTCCGGGTGCAATGCTATCAAAGAACAGATTCGTATTCTCAACATCCATTGTGTTCCCGAATTTGGCTGTGACTGCAAAGTTCTCATAGGGTTGCCGGGCAAAGTTCTTTACCCATACGTCTACAGTTGTTACTTTACCTGCCATCACCTGCTGCGCCGGAACCAGTCTGATGCACTGGGCCAGGGTTTCATTAGCTATCAAAGTAGCATTACTGATATCTACTACCCTCTCCAGGACTTTCTTTTTATCCTTGTCCTTTTTATTAAGGTAGAGACCTGAACCCAACATCATGACCGAGGCGGCAAAGATTATTCCGGAGTTATCGGCTATATCGTCTACAACAGTCTTTTTGACTTCTATGTTGAGTTCCGTAGCCTCGCCCATCTCCAGTGGAGTGAAAGATACACGAGTAATTATCCAGCCAACTTCGGTATTCTGGAGTTTGAAATAGACAGGAGTGGAAAATGTGTTCTTTTCTTTCCCCGAAAGATCCAGACTCGAGACAATGCATTCGGTTTCCACCATAGCAAGCTTCTCCGATATCTGTACAGAGGTTACGTTTATTTCCTTGATCCCGCCTGCCCGGATATCTTTATTATTGAATATCATCGTGATACTTGCAGGTGCAAGGAAGTCCTTACCTTCATACAGATCAAAAGCCAGACCCGGCTCATCTTCATTGATGGCGTTCAGGAAGTCGGTAACAGTTAATTCAACGGACTCTTCAGGAGATTTGCCTACACACCCGCTCTGGAAGATAACGGATGCAAGGACAAGGATACAAATTATGTACGCGGACCTGTGTTTCATGTGAGCACCAGATAGATAATGAAGTAGGGAGCATAGATTTTAGAGATCATTTATTTTTATTCATTCTAATTATATATAATGCTATTGATGCAAGCATTATTTCAATGATAATCAGAATCGGAAGGAAATATTTATTTTTGTAGAAGGGCTTTTCCCGGATATCCACATGCACCGCATATTCGAACGCAGGCATATCCCCATTCATAAAGGAGCGTATGCCGCTGGCACCTTCTAACACAACACGACCGCCCTTGAACGATTGCGATGAGTTGTCAAGTCCGTCATAGGACACCAGTTCAGTGCCATCCGGAAGAACCAGTTCTATCTTATTTATCAGGGGATGACCGAGTACCCATATACTATGTTCTCCGGAAGAGATAGTCGAGTCCAGACCATATTGCACTGTTGTTGTCACATTCAGGACAGAGCTGTTCACCTGACCCTCCGCACCTTCGAAATGAATACCTATGGAATCAATTGTCAGTTGAACAGAACCATTGTCGAGCATAATGTACTCCAGAAACTGCACACCTCCGTTTGATAGGTAATCTTCCTCGAATTTACCGGTCTCGGAAGCATTTACAACCCCATCACCATCGATATCCATTTCGTCCCTGAAATCACGGGCGTTTTCATCGGTGTATGTTTCGATCAAGGTGAATGTAACCGAATCACCATACAGGTCGATATCGTTTGTAAACGAGACCTCTGCTGAAGCTGGTATGGCAAAACAGCAGAATAATACGATCAAGATTAAGAAAATATTTTTTTGTACCATGTCATCCCTCATAAAAATATAAGGAAAGTCCTGCTCACGGATAGAGCTGGACTGCTTCCCTTGTACCATACGATGATGGAGTTAAAAAAGTAGCCATTGTTGTTGCACCGGATTCTGGTGTAAGTACTATTGTCACACTTGTACGTATCCCGATATCAAGATTGGAATCCTTCTGATTCCCGGCGGTAGATGTTTCACCTATTGACGCAAAGGACATGTCACCATCTGACACCGCTGACAGGTAAATGATTGCCAGATCCCCGGTATTCATTATCGGATTTCCCTGGGTGAAAGACCTGTCATCGTCCCTTATCTTCTGTGCCGTAAAGAAATGTCTTGCATTATGTCCCGGTGTTGCCTGAGTATCTGTGAGCAAGGCTGCCAGATTTTCAGCTGCAGTGCCTTCCGAGGAAAAATTACTCATCGAGTTGCCATATGTCTTATCATTGTTAGCATAGAGCAGATCATTGGTATTTGTCCCGTCCGTGATAGTCACTACCAGCTGGTTGAAATCCACAGGGAAACTACCTACATTCAGACCTACCCGCATCTTCAGCAGAGAGACATTGCCTGCTATATCACTGGCATTGTTCTTTGCACGGACACCTTCGATGCTCTTGATGACAATATTGGATGAAACCTCCTGAGTCGCCTGCTTGCCGGTAGACTGGGCCTGCTGCTGCAGAATGCCGGAAGTCTGTATAAGAACAGAAGCAGCAACAGCAGCAATGAGCACCATAGCAATGAATATTATAAGAGTACCGATGCCCACCTGAGCCCTGTTATTAACGGATACTCCGGTTTTTCTGTTTGTTTTCATTGAAACCATCTCCGTGAAAATAGAATGATGTGTAAAAATCCTACACACCATTAGTCACATCACGGATACAGTTGTACATTTTCCTTGACACCGTAAGATGAAGGTGTTACGAACTCAGCAACTGTAGCTGCACCGGATTCCGGCGTCAATACGATGTTCACAGCAGTCCTTGGAACAAGTTCCAGACCTGATGACTTCAATTCCCCTGAAGTGGATGCAATCGCGCCATAATTAGCCCCTTCAGACGATACTGTTGCGATGTACACAATAATAAGATCACCAGTGTTCATTACAGGATTTGCTTGTGAAAAAGACTGATCTTCATCACGGATTTTATCTACTGTATAGAACTGAGTAGGATTTGTTCCATTAGTCAGCAATTTTTCCAGATTTACAGAAGCACTACTACTGTCATCAAAGCCATCCATGAAACCTTCATATGACTTACTATTGCCTGCATATACAAGGTTATGTGCTATCGAACCGTCGGTGATGGATATAACTACCTGGTTGACATCTACGGGAGAACTGCCAACATTAAGACCGACCTGAAGTTTAAGCAGGTCAACGGTCTCAGAAAGATTAGTGTCATCACCAGTGGTATTTTTAGCACGTACACCTTCGATGTTCTTGACCATCAGGTTGGATGATACTTCCTGGGTTGACTGCTTACCGGTAGACTGGGCCTTTTGCTGCAAAATACCGGATGTCTGTATCAGTACGGCGGCCGCAACAGCCGCGACGAGCACCATGGCAATGAATATGATAAGGGTACCAATACCCACCTGGGCCCGGGTGTTATTTCTCATTGAGAATGTTCTGTTTGCTTTCATGTACAATCCTCCTATAATATCCTTATGTTTTTGGATATGCTATTATTATAAAAATACTTAATATAAATAAGTATGGTTGGAAATGATAAACACCAAACAGCATCTTTTTGTACTATCAAGATACTATTATATAATAAAAAGTAAATACTATTAAATATTATATTAGAGGATAGGACATGAGCGCAGGCCTGCTGTTAAATGCAACCATCTGTTTTGCAATAACCATTTCTTCTTTTGCCTTTGCATGGGTACTTGCCCGCAGTTACCCGGAGCACAACGATAAGAGCAAACCTGCCCTCTGGTCCCTTATAGCCCTGTGGTCTCTTGTAGGCCTGACATACCTGCCCACCACAATAAGGATGATAGCTGCATACATGGGCGACCAGCGACTTGATCTGATGTTGTATTATGTAACTGCAATACCATTCTCTTTCGTCACAGTGCCATTGGTATTCTTTATCCTGTATGTTATTATAGGGGATCAGAAGATAAGCGGCTACATATCATTCCTGTTTGTCCTGTTTGGTGCTACTTACCTGGCATTCTTCTATTCCAGCGGAGTACTGGGTCCCGTAATTACACCCCTGTCATCACTTTTCACGATCAATAGCGATATTGCCATAAACATATACCTGATTGGGCTCTTCGTAATACCCACAGCAATGATAATAGGGCTACTGACTCTTATTTTGCTCCAGCGTATGCCAAAAAGGCTGCGTTATAGAACTGCTCTGCCCCTGGTAGCCATTTCATTTGTATTTGACTTCATGCTTACGGACATGATCACACTGGACGATGCAATGCAACTGGCTGCAAGGATCTTTGTGCTCATCGGGACAGTGCAGGCATTCCTTGCCTATTTCCCCCCGATGACACTTCAGGAAAAACTCGGTATAAAAAGATATGAGTACAACCTGTACGAAAAAGAAGAAGATGAAGAAGACACTGACTTAGATAACGAAGATGAAGAGGAGGCCGACATCATTGTCTGAAGAGATAGATGTAAGGCTTGAGCAGGAAGTCGCCGAGTTCTACCAGTCACTGGGCATACACCAGGGACCGGGAGATATACAGTACAGACTGATACTCAAAGTGCTCAGTAAGAATGAAGGCAAGATCACAGAGTTCTCAGAGATACGTGAGTACACTGATAAATTCGCAGACAAGGGAAGTATCGGAAGCAAAATGAAAACTGTGTTCCAGCTTGAAGGACTGGCCGAGAAGGTTAAAAGAGGCGGATACATCATTACAGACAAAGGCATTACCGCATCAAACTTCCTCAAAGACACGACAAATTTCTACAAAAAGAACAAGAGAATAGGCGAAATAATAGAAAGAATGCCCTGAATTCATCAAATCTACCAGTTTGTATTTGCCGTGGGTGGGCACTATGCCATATTGTATATTGATGCTAGTAAAAAACTAACGTCTTCTGTGAAATACATAACATACAGATCAAAATAAAAGAACTTCTTGTTCTAAGTGGTCAAAACCCTGAAGTTTACATTTTTCTGCATTTGTTATCGCATTGAAAAACAGATTGTTTTATGAAACGTGACCTACTGAGATTTATTTAGCAACTGTTAAAGATAAAACATAAGTTCGATATAAATATCTTTAATGCTTTTATTAGGTTTTTATTACAATATTTTGGTAAAAACCAGAGATCATACCAGAAATAAAAATAAAGACTGAACATAAGATTTTGTGTTATATTCTGTCATATTATTACTGATACCAAAGATCAGTTTTAAAAAAAAAGAAAGCATAAGGTGAAGAATCACCTTATGGATAGAGTTGCACGTTTTCCCTGATTCCGTATGAAGAAGGAGTTACAAACTCAGCAACTGTTGTAGCACCGGACTCGGGAGTCAGCACGATATTCATAGTCGCCCTGGGCCCCACAACAAGACCACTATCCTTCAGCGCAGCAGTAATAGAACCAACCTCTTTAAAGCTGGTGTCACCTGCAGAAACTGTGGATATATAGAGCGTCACCAGGTCACCTGTGTTCATAATAGGTTTTTCCTGACTGAAAGAACCATCCTCATCACGTATTTTATCCGCAGTGAAGAAGTACTTTGCATTATTGCCCGGTGTAGATGTGTTCGAGAGCAGTGCTTCCAGATTCTCAGCTGCAGTGCCATCCGAAGAAAAGTTATCCATTGCCGATTCATATGTCTTGTCATTATTGGCATATATCAGGTTATTGGTTGTAGTACCATCCGTTATAGAAATAACGACCTGGTTTACATCCACAGGAGAACTTCCAACGTTAAGACCTACATTGAGTTTCAGCAAGGAAACGTTGCCGGCCATAGTAGTAGAATTGTCCTTTGCACGAACACCTTCTATACTCTTGACCATGATATTGGAAGATACTTCCTGAGTGGACTGCTTACCGGTAGCCTGAGCTTTCTGTTGCAGGACGCCGGAAGTCTGTATCAGCACAGCCGCAGCGACTGCAGCTACCAGAACCATGGCAATGAATATGATAAGAGTGCCGATACCTACCTGAGCACGTGTATCTTTCCTGAGGTACAGTTGTTTGTTAGCTTTCATAATACATTCTCCTTAAAAACATGTACAGTTGATTGTACATGTTCTCAGCTTACGGATAGAGCTGTACGGTCTCCTTGACACCGTATGAAGAAGGTGTTACGAACTCAGCAATTGTAGCTGCACCGGATTCAGGAGTCAATACTATGTTCACGGTAGTCCTTGGAACGAGTTCCAGCTGAGAGTCAACCAAAGTTCCCTCTGTGTCAAAGGAACCCATATGAGAATATCCTACGGAGTTATTATTCGTAGTTGCAAGATATACAATAATGAGATCTCCTGTGTTCATTACAGGATTGGATTGTGAGAATGACCGATCTTCGTCACGTATCTTGTCAACTGTATAGAACTTAGTAGGATTTGTCCCATTGGTCAGTAAGGTCTTCAGGTTCGCATTAGCACTGTCATTAAAGCCTGTCATAGTACCATCATACGTCTTATCATTACCGGCATAAACCAGATTATGTGCAATCGAGCCATCAGTTATGGATATTACTACCTGATTGACATCCACAGGTGAACTGCCAACATTAAGACCTACCTGGAGTTTAAGCATGTCAATAGTCTCAGAAGTATCACTACCATTTACAGCACGCACACCTTCGATGTTCTTGACCATCAGGTTGGAAGATACTTCCTGAGTTGACTGCTTACCGGTAGACTGGGCTTTCTGTTGCAGGATACCGGATGTCTGTATCAGTACGGCGGCCGCAACAGCCGCGACGAGCACCATGGCGATGAATATGATAAGGGTACCAATACCCACCTGGGCCCGGGTGTTATTTCTCATTGAGAATGTTCTGTTTGCTTTCATGTACAATCCTCCTATAAATACATAAATATGTATTTATTTAGTATATATTAAATTAATATATAAATATCATTTGGTTGGAAATATCAAACTACAAACTCGTCACAATTACACAATCCAAATATATAAATATAAATAATCAAATACATTATTGAGGAAAGAATGAGTGCAGGACTACTACTAAGCAGTACGATCTGCTTTGCGATCGGTATCTCATCCCTTGCGTTTGCATGGGTACTTTTGGCAAAAAGTGAACAATACCCTGAAAACAGCAGACCAGCTCTTTTTTCACTTGTCATTTTCTGGACACTGGTAGGACTTACATATTTACCCACATGCATCCGCACAATAGCAGCATATACGGGCAATATGGAGATGGATGCAATACTCTACTTCATATCTGCAGTACCCTTTGCCTTTGTCTCGGTGCCCCTGGTATTCTTTATTATCTATATAATCACCGGAAGCAAGAAAACAGGCGAATACCTGTCATTGATATTCACTTTGCTAGGTGCAGCATATCTTGCATTCCTGTACCAGAGCGGCATAGTCGGCCCTGATGTCAGCGAATGGGCATCTCTTTTCAGTATTAACAGCGATATTGCGATCCACATTTACCTGGTGGGTCTTTTCGTTATACCCACATCAATGATACTGGGACTGCTTTTACTCATATTCCTCCAAAAATTACCAAAAAGAATACGCTACAGGACGGTTCTGCCTCTGGTAGCCATTTCATTTGTTTTCGATTTCATGCTCACTGACGTCATTGCAATCATAGATGTGGTGCAGGTATTTTCCAGACTGTTCGTCCTCATTGGCATCGTACTAGCATATCTTGCATATTTCCCGCCCATGACGGTACAGGAAAAGCTGGACATCCGGAAATATGCTGCTAATATTTACACATTTGCAGTATCTGATGAAAATGCGGAACTTGCGGACTGAAGAACATCGATGAGATTTAAGTAGAAGTTCCTTTTTTTATATTAACTCACAATCCAAAAGAGACAAAGCACCTATCTATGTTATTCGTTTCACCCAATACCGTTAAATAGTACCAGCACAATGTACGCCATTGTACATTTTAGAACATAAATGGTTATTATTATGCACTCTGTTATCCAGGAAATAGTCCAGGCAACCGTTGAACGAACTGCCAGAATGGAATATCCAAAAATAAGAACTCCACACAGTAATTCCAGAACAAAGAGTATCATTTCAGACATCCGGCAGAAAAAAGCACAAGGAAGAGTACCTGTAATAGCAGAGGTCAAGCCTGCATCACCCGGAAAAAAACTCAGGGACATTTCACCAGCGGATGCTTCACATATAGCATCCGAAATGGAAAAGGCTGGTGCAGTGGCAATATCAGTGCTTACGGAACCCGAGTTCTTCCACGGATCGACCGGCAATCTCGAAGCTGTCAGAAAGAATGTCAGTATTCCGGTGCTGCGCAAGGACTTTATAATTGATAAGATCCAGTTCGACGAGGTTGAAAGTGACCTTATATTACTAATAGCAGGTATTCTTGGAAGCGACCTTGATGAAATGGTAAATATAGCCATATCAAAAGGATTTGAACCACTTGTTGAGACCCACAACATAAGAGAACTCGAAGAAGCCCTCAAAACAAAGGCACAGCTCATCGGCATCAATAACCGGGACCTCAATACTCTGGAGATCAATCTGAATACTACACTTGAGCTTGCCCCGGTTGTAAGAGAGCACGATAAGAATAACGGTTCAGGTCATATAATTATCAGTGAGAGTGGAATACACAGCACAGATGATATAAGAAAAGTTATCGGAGCCGGAGCTGATGCAGTGCTTGTAGGCACATCCATAATCAAAAGTGATGATATTTACGCAAAGACAAAGGAGTTTGTCGATGCGCTTGATTAATGCAACTGATGGAGAGTTATCATGAAAAGATCAATGTATGGTAAATATGGAGGACAGTTCGTTCCCGAGGTGCTGATGCCTGCACTAACGGAGCTTGAAGAAGCTTATGAACGATACAAAAATAACCCTGAGTTCCTTGAAGAACTTGACTATTATATGAAGGAGTTTGGGGGCAGGGAAACTCCTCTTTATTTTGCAAAGAATCTCAGTAAAAAATATGGCATCAGGATATACCTGAAAAGAGAGGATCTTGTTCACGGTGGTGCCCATAAGCTGAATAACACACTCGGGCAGGCACTTCTTGCCAGATATATGGGAAAAGAGCGCATTATTGCTGAGACCGGAGCCGGACAGCATGGTACCGCAACTGCCATGGCAGCTGCCAACATGGGATTTATTTCCGAGGTTTACATGGGCGCAAAAGATGTCATTCGCCAGCACATGAATGTTTACAGGATGGAACTGATGGGATGTAAAGTGCATGCCGTAAAATCAGGTTCGATGACCCTGAAGGATGCCATCAACGAAGCACTCAGAGACTGGGTCACCAATGTCGAGAACACACATTATCTCATCGGATCCGTAGTAGGTCCGCATCCATATCCAATGATAGTGCGGGATTTCCAGAGCGTGATCGGAAAGGAGGTCAGGGAGCAGATCATGGAGAAAGAAGGACGCTACCCGGATTCCATAGTTGCATGTGCAGGCGGTGGAAGCAATGCAATGGGAATATTCCATCCTTTCATCCAGGATAAGGAAGTCATGCTCTTTCCTGTTGAAGCAGGCGGCAAAGAACTGAAGACCACAGAGAAAGAGGCACTGCATTCGGCTTCTCTCTGTGTTGGTGAAGAAGGGATACTTCAGGGTGCACATACACTCATACTCCAGGATAAAGACGGACAGATACTCGAGTCAAGCTCGGTTTCCGCAGGTCTTGATTATTCAGGCGTGGGACCGGAACTTGCTTATCTTGCAGATATTGGCAGGATAAAACCGTGTAACGTAAGTGATGACGAAGCACTGGAAGCATTCTATGAGCTCAGCCGCCTTGAAGGGATAATACCTGCACTAGAGTCATCCCATGCAGTAGCATATGTGATGAAAATGGCAGGAACAGGAGAGCTCGGAGACCTTGTGGTCATCAATCTTTCCGGAAGAGGAGACAAGGACCTTGAATCGGTATTCAGATTGAAGGAAGAGGGAGAGAAAAAACAGGAAAAGGAGGCTTGCCTGTGAGACTAGCAGATAAATTTACCGAACTTGAGAAAAAGAAGGAAAAAGCTCTTATTGCTTATGTATGTGCAGGTGATCCTTCAGTTAAAGCTACTAAGGAAATAGTGCATGCGCTTGTAGAGGGTGGTGCGGACATAGTGGAGCTGGGACTACCATTCTCAGATCCTGTTGCAGACGGACCGACCATCCAGGCTGCATCCACCCGTGCGCTGAAAGCGGGTATGAACCCGGACCTTTACTTTGAGATGGCTGCATCGATCAGGGAAAAGGTCCCGCTTGTCTGTATGACCTATTATAACCTGATATACAAAAGAGGAATAGAGAGGTTCGCCAGAGATTGTGCAGGGTCAGGGATCACCGGGATAATCGTACCAGATCTCCCGGCAGAGGAATCAGATGAATTGCATGATGCCTGTAAGAAGAACGGTGTCGACCTTATATTCCTCATCACTCCTGTGACAACAGGACCCAGAATGGAATACATACTTGAGAAAACTTCCGGTTTTGTCTACATAGTCTCAAGACTCGGGGTCACTGGAGAAAGAGTCGATGTTGCAGGGTCCACAAAGAACATACTCGGACGTATCCACACAAATGTTCCAAAGGCAGTCGGTTTTGGCATATCCAACAAAGAACAGGCTTCCGAAGTAATGAAGGCAGGTGCTGATGCTGTAATCGTTGGTTCTGCTTTTGTTAATATCATCGCTTCAGGTGACAATGTGAACAAAAGGATAGAAGAACTTGCATCCGAGCTTAAAGATAGTTGCAGGAAATAGGTCAATAAAAGATAAGGGAGAGGATCATTCTGCAAATAACTGGTCCACGAACCATTGCGGATCGAACTTTTGCAGGTCATCGTATCCCTGACCCATCCCCAGGAAAAGTATAGGCTTGCCTGTTATGTAGGCGATCGAGATAGCTGCACCGCCTTTTGCATCAGCATCTGTTTTGGTGAGAATGGAACCATCGATAGGAACGGCATCATTGAACTGGGAAGCACGCTCCACAGCATCATTACCTGCTACAGCCTCATCAACAAATATCATAAGATCAGGAGAACTCACACGGCAAACCTTCTTTAGTTGCGCCATGAGATTAACGTTAGTATGCATACGTCCGGCAGTATCTGAAAGTACCACATCGACTCTGTGTGCCTTTGCATACTGTACAGCATCATAGACTACAGCAGCAGGGTCACCCTGTTCCTGATGTTTGATTATTTTTACGCCGACCTTGTCTGCATGAATTGCAAGCTGATCTATGGCACCTGCCCTGAAAGTATCACCTGCTGCAACAACCACCGAGTAGTCCTGGTCCTTCAGGCGCTTTGCAAGTTTTGCAATGGATGTTGTCTTGCCAGTACCGTTTATACCTACAAAGACGATATGTACAGGCTTTCCGGCATTTTTTATGTACTCATCAAAATCAAAGATATTAGCACTCATAACATCGAGTATGGCATTCCGGAGTGCACTTTCAACGATATCATCCGTATTCTTGCCTATACGACGCCTTGTACCTACCAGCTGTCCTTTAACGGATTCTACTATGGCTTCGGAAACTGACAGAGCTAAATCACTCTCAAGAAGAGCCATCTCAAGCTCCCAGAGGGGCTCATCGAGGTCATCCTCTTCAAGGATGAACTCCCGCTCGAACATGAGAGCCTTCGCCTTCTGTGCAAAGCCGGTCTTTTTAGGCGTTTCAGGTGCAGATTCTTCTATTGAAGGCTCAGGTGCCTGATCTTCTGGATTTACTGCTCTGCCTCTTTTCCAGAAAGATAGGTTTCCGGATTTTCCCTCAGTTGATTTTTCTTCTTCTTCTTCTTCTTCTGCAGGAAGAAGCTTTATCGGAGCCTCCACCGACACTTCCGGAACATCCGAAACAATTGTTTCAGCCACCTCAGCTTCTAAAGAAGGTTCGGAAGATGGCACAGGTTCGGAAGATTCGACCGTTTCAGCAGATGTGCTCCCCTCTTCGTGTTCTACATCTACGGCCTTTTCATTAATCTTGCTTCCGAGCTTCTCTTTGAAGCCACTTAGTTTTGATTTGAGTTTATTGAACACTTGACCAAACCTGCAGATGGATAAAAGGTCGAAAAGATCAACGTGGAACCTGCCCTTGTCCCTGGGCCTGCTGCTCCTGTTGCTGCCGGGAGACAACAGCTTCAATGGCCTGCATCTGCTGAGATACCTGGGCCATGGAAGCATTCATGTTCTCATATGCCTTCTCAAGCTCTGCTTTACGCTTCTCCATAATCTCTTGTGCATCCTTGAGAGGCCGTTCAACGGAAACACCCGAACCGATATCTACTACGATCCTATCGACACGACCTATATTGGCATATACAAATGAACCGGAGCCTATCGGGAACATCATCTCCGTGCCCTCTTCGATGTTAACGAGCTCTTCGATCGTTTTCAGGACTTTAGTACAATCATCCACAGAGATCTTCACCATAGTGATCTGCTGCTGGATCATCTCTGCACGCTTCTGGAGCTCCCGGTGCTGCATGACAAGTGCCCGAGGGTCCTGTTCATTCATACCAGCCATGATATCATGCCTCTGTTATACTTTCGATCCGGACATAGCCCCTTTTGAGGCCGTGTTTGCTTCCGAATAAGGAATACACCTTATCAAGGGCGTTCTTCTCGTTCTGACTTTCAACTTCTTTTGTGAAATTTTCCCATGCAATGCCTGCTTTGAAAGTGCCTTTAACCTGGAATGTCTTCATATGAATCACCTGTAAAACCTGTATAGAATAAATATATCTTAGAAACCCAGCGCATCCTCGATTCTTCCAAGTTCGTGCCCTGTTGTCTGTGAGCCTGCAATATAACCTTTAGAATTTGCGACCACACCGGAACCCACCATTTGTGTACCGAAGTTACTGGTCCCGACCTCAACCGGAAGTTCAAAGAGTTCTTCCAGAGATGCTAATTCCTGGCTGCTTGCCCTCGGATGTACAAGAAGACCCTTATTCGTGGCAACTCCTGCCATGCCTACGGTCCGGATGCCCCCGATCGTGCCCTTTCTAACGTCTACCTTCAGGACCTTTGCAATCTTTTCCACAGAACTGTCACTCAGTTCAGGGTGTACCAGGGCTGCAGAATCATTGGCAAGAACTACATTACCAACCGCATTCAACTTACTTGGCAAGTTGTGTAATGGAATGTCAAGTTCATCAAGGTCCCTTACGGTTGCACCTCTTGGAACAAGCAGACCATTGGAATTACCTCTGCAAAGAGAGCCTACTACAATGCTGTCATTGACAAGTGTCGATATTACACGGACCTTAAGCACATCTTCGAGTGATCTGCAAATGTCCGGTTTTGTTCCCAGGGAGACCAGTGCGATTTCCTCGGTGCAGGTTGCAAAAGCCCCTATTATAGGGCTTTCATTAATGCTCAGTTTATGTATCATTCTCTACCGTATATCTTGTTATTGTAGATGATAGGTTTCATAAGTTTATGCAAGTTCTGCCTGTACCTCTCCGTCATCAAACTTTGCGGCCCTTACACGGATCGATAATGGTGGTTTCTCGGAACCACGTTCCCAGAGCTTCTCATTGAGAGTCTTGTCCAGTTTAATCATATCCGGAGCGACCTTCATATGCCTTGTGAGGTATGCCCTTATCACTTTAACAGCCCTGGTAGATCTTTTCCACCTAGGAGCTTCTTTTACTGAACGAAGAGGAATAGTGTATATCTGTTCTTTTACTGCGTCATCTGCCATAATCATCACCTACTTATTTCACATCAAGACTGCTTCTTCTCCAATGTCTTCTCTTGGGGTGGCCGACGACCTTCCTGTTGGTCTTGACAATTGCCCAGACAGGCACCCTTTGGTTCTGCCTGTGAGCTTTAGCCAGCCTCGCTTTCTGTCCTTTGGTATTGTGACTCACTTGTCTCACCTTTATTATGGATTATAATTATTATATAAAGTACCGATCAAGGTCTGAATCTATAACATGACCATTCTATAAATCTTTAATCATGCGTACATGCCTGATTCGACCCATTGGGTTGTACCTTCTTTCGTTCAATAACATGGGATTGGACATGTGCAGGAAAGACCTCTGTGATCTTTTCCGGACCGTCCCTCTGTCTGATCAGTTCCCGCAATTCAGTCTCATAATCGGCTTTGATGACGTTCTCACTCCGATCTTCCTCGATAACAAGATGCCTGCTGACAAGTTCATTAACAGCCGCACGCCCGTATCCTTTCAAAGGAGATATGTAATGCACACCATGCCGATCCTCAATGCTCCTTATCAGAGGCATTTCAAGAACAGGGACACGATCGTCCCGCCTGATCCCGTCTGCAATGAAACTGATATCATTGTCCGCTGCCAGCTTTTCAACTGCGGCTCTGTGAATGAGGTTTATGGCGTTCTTAGGGAAGCCATCCTCAATTACCAGATTATAAGCTTGTTCGAGCACAGACCTTTCAAGTTGAACAACCCTGTGTGCAAATCCCAGACTTTCAGCCGTTTCACGAGCAATATGCCCTACGGGAAGCAACGAAAAACTGAACGTAACCAGTTCGACGTCAAAGAACGGCTCCAGCAGAATAGCTGCGAGGGAGCTGTCCTTTCCACCGCTGAAAAGAACAAAGACCTGCATTCAGAGCCAGCTCACATACGCTTTATGGTTGGCTCGCGCTTTTTAGGTTGTAACTGGACCAGGAGCTGCTTGAGTTTCTCATCGTCAATCCTGGACTGCAGCCTGCCGTTCTGGGCAAGCATTATCAATTGGGATTCAAGCTGCTCTACCATCTCTTTACGAGACATCTTCAATGTGCTCAGACGCTCACGCGCTTCCGGTGTAAGGATCTGGCGGAGCAGTGCCTGCTTCTTTGCATCCATTTCAGCTTTTGCCTGCTCCTGCTGCATTGAAGCCTGCATTTCGCCTGCACCCATCTGCTCAGAAGCCTGTTGTTGCTGAAGTTGCTCAAGCCTTTTCCTTCTTATTTCTTCAAGATCATCCGCCATGTAATTCACCTAGCTAAAAGAGATGTTAGTACATCCTTATTAGTGTTATTGAACAGGTAACCGGGTTCAGTACTTTGCAAGCCCCGGGATCTTTTCCATCAGTTCCTGTTTTACCTCGTATGCACTGTTATCAAGCAGTGACTGTCCCTGAGGTGACACAACACGACCGCTCTTCAGTGTGCGTACAAGACCTGCAGTTTCTAGCTGCTGAAGTACCACCCTTGCAACGGACCCGCTTCCCTTTGCCTTATGGGAAGGACTGGAACCCTCGTCTTTCTTGCCACCATACACGGAGCGTAGCCTTTCAACTCCGATAGGACCTTCTTTATTTACTGTCCTGAGGACAGCGGCGCAACGCGTATACCACCATTCATTATCAATTGGCGGCATTTCCTTGTGTACACCGGTCTTTACAAATGCTGCCCACTCAGGTGGATTAACATTATCGTTCTCTTTAAGTTTACCTGCGATCTTGCTGATCAGATCGGCTGCAGGAACATCATATGCAGTTGTCATTTTATTCTCCTTGTAACTTAGATATTATCAATTTCATGGACTCAATGAAATATCTGGTTTCGTTCGTGCTGGAGTTTGTTCTGTTAACTCCTGAGAAGTATATACGCCTTTCGGCACAATATCAGTTACCCGTTTCTTTTCTGAAGGTCTGCTCCCTTGCAGGACCTACAGACACATACTCTATAGGGACACCCATCCTCTTTTCGAGATAAAGAACATAACTTTGCGCAGCCTGAGGCAGTTCCTCAAAGCTCCTGATACCTGTGAGATCTCCCTCCCACCCCGGCAGGTCCTCATACACAGGCCTGCACTGCGCAAATACGGCAGTATCCTCAGGAGGGTAGTCCAGTACGTGGCCGTCCAGTTCATATGAGACACACACCCTTATTGGATCCAGATCGGACAGGACATCCAGTTTTGTAAGCGCAATAGATGTATAACCGTTGAGATATATTGCCTTTTTCAGAAGAGGAAGATCGAACCAGCCACATCGTCTTGACCTGCCGGTCGTGGTACCGAATTCTTTACCAACTTCTTGTATCTGCTTACCTGCTTCGTCGGCCAGTTCGGTTGGCAGGGGCCCTTCTCCCACACGGGTGATGTAAGCCTTTACTATACCCAGCACATCATCCACCTTTGTAGGACCTACACCAAGGTTAGCACATGCAGAACCGGCTATGGTTGATGATGATGTCACGAACTTCTGTGTACCATGGATAACGTCGAGATGGGTACCCTGTGCACCTTCTGCAAGCACATTCTTCCCCCCCTCCAGCGCCTTGTTTATTTCATAGGACACATCAGTAATATAAGGAGCAAGACGCCTTCCAAGCTCCACATATTTCGCGACCAGCTGCTCATCGGTCACAATACCAGGGTCGCCATCAAGTTCCTTTATGGCGGACGCTTTCGCAGGTGCAAGCTCGGCAAGTCTGCGGAGCAGACGTGCGTGATCGGCAATATCAGCCATCTTGATCTCATCCCTTGCAACCTTATCAATATAAGCAAAACCGATACCGCGTTTGGTCGTACCTATCTTCTCTGTTCGTCTGGACTCCCTGAGACCATCCAGTTCTATGTGATAAGGCATTATTATGCTGGTCCTGGCATCTATCCCGAGCTTCTCCGGACCAATATCAATACCTCCCTCTGCAAGCATATCGATCTCCCTGATCAACACCTCCGGGTTCAGCACCGTACCCGGACCGATCAGCACCCTGGAATCCAGAAGGAAACCAGAGGGAATGAGATGGAGCTTATATACATCCTCACCAACCTTCACAGTGTGACCCGCATTGTCCCCTCCCTGGAAACGGACAACCAGATCATAGTTGCCGGACATAAGGTCAACTACCTTTCCCTTGCCTTCATCACCAAACTGCGCACCTGTGATAATCGTAAACATGGGTGCAGGATTATCCTGTTGGCTTAATAAAGTTTTGATTGCGCCATTTTTGATCGCGTTCAGAGATCCTCATCAAAAACGATTATACGCATGCCCTCATCGAAACAGGCACTTCCTCCTTTATAGCAGCGCATGGTCCTGGCTACACTCATGTCTATGAGCGTATCGATCAGTTTTTCAGCAAGACTTATACTCACATTGAACTCCGACTGGAGCATGTAAACAGCATCCTGCCTCTTAACGGAAAAGTTACATGCCCGGGACCTCTTATCCGATAGACAGGAGTCATAGCCATCACACTTGTTCACCCTGGAACTGTTCTTAAAATGTATTGCAAGACCCTGCCATGAATATACATTTTGCATACCCTTGATACCATACAGGTTGGACTTGGTACGGTCTTTGTGTTTAAGCATGCTCTAATCTATATTGCTAAATTTTATAATTAGTTTTTGTATGAAATTACCTGCACACCCGATCAGATAATTCCTATCCCAGCCCCCATAACAGGTATGATCACAAAGAGGAAAATACTGGCAAAGCTGTGTGTCAGTATAACAAGAGGAAGGCTGCGGGTCTTCTGGAACATGTAGCCCAGAACAAAACCTGCAAGTGTTGTGATGAGTATCCCGGAAGGTACACCGTAACCGGCGTGCATAATACCGAAAAGCACGCTGGTAAATACCAGTCCGGCATTCAGGCCGAACAACACTTCAAGCCGTGACTGGAGGATCGACCTGAATATAAGTTCTTCAACTATTCCCACGAACAGGAAGATAAGAATGGAAATACCCACCATACCCTGCATCGGAAGGTTTGCAGAGAGGTATGCAGAACCCATGGCAATATATTCGCCTTCCGCGATTAACAGGCCCACTACTATCGAAAGTGGTATATAGCGTAGTATTTTGTTGAACGTGACACCGAGATCCGTTGCTGACAGACCCTGATGCCTTATTAAAAGGAACAAAGGCACCAGCATAAGAATGTAAATGATAACGTAAATAAATATGGACTCATCCGGCAGAGGCATCGAGACATTGATTATCCTCAGAAGAGGCAAAAGCATCAGTGCCTGCAGGGAGTATAGTATATTCCTGTCCCTTACCCATATTGTTGAAAAAGCTATACCAATAAGTGCCAGGAAATGCAAAGTAAGACTTGCCTGCACCATACCTGTGAAAAGAAGCATCTCTGCAAGCACTATGAACAAAATGAAAAATATAACCAGTATCCCCGAATACAAAGAGAAAACTGACATCACGCCATAAGGATCCCTCTTATTTGGACTGTCTCCCTCAAACCGCATCCTGATCCCCCCCTACGTCGATCCATAGATGGAGTTCCCTGTAAGGCTCCGTAAGATCTTCGTTCCTGTAAAGTAGGAATTGCAATTTCATATTATCACCTTCTTCCTCCGGGGTGAAAGTGACAGTGTTCTCCCATTCGCCCTCGTCTTCAATATGTATATCCCGATATTCTTCTGCCAGATGAAGGGGCCTGTTGTCCAGACGAAGTTCCAGTCTGTAGTTCACGGTTTCACCTTCATGGTTCTTCACACCCAGTATCACATTACCGCTCTCGCCGATTTCCAGCTCGGCAGGATAACCAGCTGCCGTACCGTTCATACCGAGTATGTAGAACTCGGTGTACTGTTCCCCTTCCCTCGGAGTTACCAGGACATATGTAATCGTTGCCGTAGCAAGAATAACAGAGAACAAAAGGAATATTGTCAATGCTCGGTCCAGTCCGGACCTTCTGGATGTGACCTCATGTCCGAAAGCCCTGAAGACCGAAATCAAACTGATGGAGAACGCTTCTCCTTCTGGTAATTGATGGCGTCTTAAGATCGTGATCACACACATGAACAGAATATAAATAGAAAGTATTGCCACAATAGGTCCGAGTGTTATACCCCACGGACTGTAGTTGAGTGCAAAACCGGTGAAAGGTACGATCACTATACTCAGACCCAGACTCAGAGCAAGGCGTTCAATCCCTTCAAGATCATCCTTTCCAGGGAACAGAGCACTTGTCAGGACATATCCCGGCAGGAACAATAGGATCACCATGCCAGATGCTGCACGTATGAAACCAGTACTTTGAGGCAAAACAAATACGAAAATATCTAAAAGCAGTACCATTGCAGCCACTATTTGTATGTCTACAGGCATCCGTTCTTTAACACCCATTCGATTTCCACTCCAACACTCCATAAGAGTTTAAAGTTTATAAATATTACATATTTTCGGCTCTGTAGAAATCCACAATATTCAGGCAATAATTCAGAATCTCTATAATTTGGAATGTACCACTAATCTATGATTATAATTACAGGATTAAGCCCAATGATCTTGATCACGATTAGGTTTTCTACAGAGCCGCTGAATAGGTTTTATATATAATTGCTACTTAATTTGTATCGGGAATAATGGGGTTAAAAATAATGCAATTTACGAAGAAGCCGTTACTTGACGTGATATTTGCATCCGACAAAAGGAAGAATGTACTACTGTTATTGAAGAGTGGTCCTAAGGAAATGGGTTTTATTCTTAATTACCTGAATACTTCCAGACAAGCACTGCTTCCACAGATACGGATACTGGAAGAACATCACCTGATTGATAAACAGGATGATAACTATGAATTAACGGATATTGGGAAACTCATTGTCGATGAGATGGCTCCTCTTTTAAGTACTCTTGATGTTTTGGACGTAGATATTGATTATTGGGCAACCCGTAATCTTGACTTCATCCCACCTCATCTTTTAAAAAGGATAAATGAACTAGGAGCATGCGAAAGAATAACTCCAAGCATTTCGGAAATGTATGAAATACATGATAAATTCTATGAAATCTCTAGAAAGTCCACATCTTACTTCGCAATCACTGCAGCTTTCTTCCCAAATTCAACCAAGTTGCTCCATGAACTCGTTTCAAATAATGTGCACATATACGTAATAATGTCCAATGATTTGTTTGACAAACAGAGAACTAATAATGATACAGGCTTTAAAGAATTAGTTAATAGTAAATTTACTCATTTCTTTGTTTATCAAGAAAATATAGACTTTATATCATGGATGTATAATGATTATTGCATAATGATGAGTCCTCTAAGAAGTGATGGGGGATTTGATAACAAGCATTTCCGATGTTGCAATCAAAATGCGCTTATATGGGCTAGAAACTTTTTTGAGCACTACCTTAACTTTTCCACACCTGTAACAGAAATGTGAGCACTTGCTAAAATTATTATATAATTAAGTATGACTCTGCACTGAAGTGAGCGAATCCATCAATGTGAGGATACGTGATCTTGAAGGTGCATGTGTTGAAGATATGGTGGAAAAGGAATGATGAAACAGAAATGCAGAAATCGCAATATACCTATAACCAACTAAATAGCCATATATATTGAATATATGGTATGTGTGGTATATATTAATCCAAGAATACAATCGTATTGAATTTTCATTTGTAAAATGAAAATAACATTGTTCGTAGATTTAAGAATGGATTTGGTTAAATAAAACCAAAGCCTATTAGAGTTTGTGAGCAGGGGGTCGCTTACAAGCTATTGGGAGTGGAGTTGAGGGATAGGAAATATCCCGGATTCTTAAAGAGAGGCACCTCAAGGATTGATGGTTTATCAGCAAGTGCCTCATTCGAACTCACACTTCCAATAAAATCTATAAACAGAGGGGATCACATTAGGTCAATAGACACAATGGAAAAAAGAAATAGATTGGAATACGAAAACCCAGCTTCATATGACGAAGATGCTGAATTTAAGCCTATGCTTCAAAGTGTAATTAATACTCGATGCAATTATGATGGTGGCAAAATTGAAGGAACATTAGAAGTGTAAATCTTCAAAGGAATTCTAACTTTTTTATTAATGATTGCTTTTATTAACGATAATAATAAATTTATTGTTTAAGATGTTTTTAATTGCATAATTATTAAGGATCATTTACTGAAATAATTGCACATCTCACTGTGAAAATACAATGGTTATTCAATTCACTAGCAATTTCCTATATTCCCGTCCCTTTGGAGTTGTTATTATTTTCTCTGTGCTTAATTGTAGCTATCTTCAATATTTTAAGTAGTTCCGTGAAAATGTCTATATTTCCTCGCAGAATGCTTCAGAACTCAAGAGCATACTTTTATAAACTATGGCTCATAAAGGACACTACATGCATCCTTGTAAAGACAGGACGATTTTTTGGAGCTCTTTACGAGTTTAGAGCAAGAATAGCATTGTAATATAAGCTTATATAATAACTATATTTAACGTTACAAATTAAGATGAGTTCTATTTAAGTAGATGTTATCTTATTCACTTTACATGTATTTGTATTCTGCAAAGGTAAATGAGCACTACCTATGCTGCAATTAAAACCAGGAGGGGAAACATTGAAAAACAAATCCTTAATGGAAGTCCTGTTCGAGTCAGAAGTAAGAACAGAATCTTTAATCCTTTTGAAAGAGAAAAGCAAAGACATGAGGACCTTGAGTACTCAATTGGGAGTACAAGAACAGACATTAAGTCCTCACTTGAAGTTGCTACAGGACTACCACTTAATCGGAAATCATAGTGACACCTATGAATTGACAACGATTGGCATGTTACTGGTGGAGAAATTTGCATCTTTGATAGATATACTTGATAAAGCAGAAAGCAGGGAAACCATGCAGGTGATTCAAGTAACAGCTAAATGTTTGTTACAGGAATAGAGTTGTTCAGGTAGTGTTCGAAGAACTCTTTTACCCATTCAAGACATTCTTCACTGCTACAGAGGATATAAGTGTTATCGTATTCGCCATTATTTTTTAGCAATCGCATAAACACATAGTAATCGTTCAGTACAACAGCCATGAGGCTTAATTGTTCAGGGTACACGAACAAATGGAATAATTCACTATTCATAACCTCATAAAATAGTGCAGAGTGGTCAGTTTTCAGCTTATCAATCACATCGTGGGATAATATCATATAAACATTAACGTTGTTTGATATCATTCTTGAGAAAAAATCCGGGAATAAAGGGTGGAAAAAAGTTACAATCCCATAATGCACTGATGAAATTGGAGATGTTTTCAGGATTTCGTCGTTTAATTCAAAAACGTCTTCAAAAGAAGGTGTTGTTATCGTACAATCCTTAAGCTTACCCATTTTACTTAAAAGAGAAGATGGAATAAAATCGAGTTGATGAGTTCCCCAGTAATCAACATCAGTATTAAAAGTTTCAACTATAGGCAGTAGGGAAAACATCTCATCAACGATAAGCTTCCCTATAGTCGTCAGCTCATAGGTGTCATTATAGTGATTCACAAGATGGTGATCTTCCAGTATGCGTACCTGAGGTAATAGTGACTGTCTTGTCGTACTCAGTGACATGAGAAAAGTATTCATCTCTTGAGGACCTTCATGCAACAATAACAATACGTTTTTTCTCTTTTCAGAAGCAAATATCACATCAAGTAATGGCCTCTTTATTGTAGCACATCCTGTATTAATGTCTTTCAAAGCAACAACCAAAGGAATACATAAAATAAACAAGTTATTAATATATAGATTTTGTCAACAAATATACTTGAGTAAAAGTAATTAGCACTTGATATATTTTTAATGGAACTCAAGTTAGGTTGAATATTGTATTACCATTCACTCATTTTAATATACAGGTTTAACTTTCAATACCGTTAAAACATTGTATGAGAATGTTTGAGGATAGGATTAATTTAATAAAATTACCTTAATACATAAACAAGGGTGCCCTTTGTCCTTATTTGTAATAGAATTCGCTTAAAGTTGGTTGGGTTCTTCGAGTTCATTGATACGGGCACCCAATAAGTTATTTTCGCAGAAAACATATATGGTTTTTGAACCTTAGTTCTCATATATAGTTCCACATATTTTCATAATGTAAACTCAAAAAAGGTGCTCTATCGAAAAATTCAGAAAATAGGTAGTTTGCATGAAACTACCGATGGCAATCCATCTTAACGCGGTTGTTGTCTAAAAAATGCCCTTCTAGGCACAATGGAGGCATTTATTGTAGAACTCATATATCATTTTTGAACATAAATTCTCACCTTTTACTACTCATGCTTATTCTGTTTACAAAAAATACTCTTGTAGGTCATTGGCTAAGACTGTTATTACTTAGTTTTATCTCATGTAAGGAAGTATTCCTCGCTTCCTTTTTTGCAGTAACAAACTATGAAAAATAGAATCTAAAAAAAAGATAAATTAAATTTTTGTAGGTTTTTAAGGTCTTATCAACTCAAAGCGACTTATATGTGGAAAGTCTTCTTGGAAAACTTTCAGCCTCAATTTCTGTATTTGCATGCAGTGGTACTTCTCGGAGTACTTTTTCATTTTCCCAAAATTTAACCCAATAACACATTGTGTATACCCCTAAGATTTCATATCTATGTAAATACCATTAGAGGATCAAGTCTGGCAGCTCCGGTTTCGGTCCAGTATCCACAAATTTCACAGTGCTGTACATTTCTATCCACTTTTTGTATGTGTGCATTACATTCCGGACATTCTGTTAGCTGATTCATTTATTTACCCACCCGTATCAGGAACTATACTTGCTCCATCCGTGTTCTGATGTCAGGAACCCCCATCCTGACAGTAAGCTCTATCACTACAGATTTTTATTTAACATAAACCGTTATTACATTCATCGGCTTTGCTCAAATAGTAGTGTTTGAAATTTTCAGACATCATATAAAGCAACTTTTAAAATTGCCACTGCATACAATGTAGGAGTTCCCATCACTCCCACTGGCTAACCGATAGTATGTGGTCTTGTAGTACAAATTCGCATGTACAGGATTCGTATACACATATTCCACCCATCCTGTGTCATTTTCCAGAGCTCCGGTAACAATTTCATCACGGAAAGATTTACCGGTAACATCTGTTTTCCCTTTAAAATTGGTACCGACCAATCGGATATTATCTGCGTGGGCGACCATTGTCACATTCACATCATATACGAAGGTGTAGAGGGCCGGATTCTCATGGTCTTTATACGGTGCTTCACCTGCGTTGATGCGCCGGAATGTATCGGTAGCGTTCTCCTCAATTGCCGTGGCGGTCGTATTCACAAGTGCGACCACTGCTTCATCAGTGAATGTCTGCGGGGCACAGCTGACCCCGAGATTCTGATAGACGATCCGTTCGTAATCGCTGACTCCCTGCTCATCTTTCTGATCTCGCACTGTATCGAGAGCCTGTTGGAAGGATTGGATAATGGAGTCAGGGATGTCTTTACTAAAAGCATAGTAAGTATCCTGGGAATGTAATTCATATACGACTATATAGCTGTTGTAGTCACCGTTCGTCTGTTCAGCGAAATACCTGCCAGATGCTTCAGGGTATGCCCAGAGGTCGATCTCATCCTTATCCAGTGCAGTAATTAGAGTGTCTGTGTTACTTTCAGTAACTATCTGGCTCTGGTTCACACCAATATCAAGCAGATACTGGATAGCAATATCGTCGGTGATTGCCCCTATACGATAACCATTCAGGTCTTCAGGGTTTTCAATACTGATTCCCCTATCCGATCTGGCAAACAGTACCTTCCGGTTGGTATAGGCCGGACCGGCCCACTTGAACAGATCCTCCCGTTCGGAAGTTCTTGCCATACTAAAGAGGACTGTGTTATTCCGGGTGAGAACCTCCTGATACCCTTCGGTCCAGGGGACCAGGTGTATCTCTTCCCGGGATATTTTATTCCCCATCTTTTCAGTTGTTGCTTCCAGCAGGTCAACCGAGATTCCCTGTATAGTTCCATTTTCCTGGTAATTATAAGGGGGAAGTTGTTCAGTGTAATACGTCAAGCTGGCCAATTCCATGGCAACATCCGTGTCTGCAGATTCAACTCCACGTTCAGAAATGCATCCGGAAGCTATGATCAGCGCACCAGTGAGTACAATACTAAGAAAAAGATATGTATATCTTAAAGTGGATGACATAAATATGGTTTACTTTCTATATATATAAATAAATATTCGTTCGTCTCTGTAGTGATCCTTTTTTTTCAAAGCCTTTTGGTTCCAGCATCTTTTCCAGTTCCTCAAATTTAAATACTGCTTCCCTTGTTATTATTGTCGTGACAACAGTTGCTTCAGTAACTGTGTAAAACTAAGGAGCATCATATGGACAAGCAAGGTCAGTGTCGTGGGAATCATTGAGCAACCAGCTGTAACTGTTGAACACTGATTGGTATGAAAAGTTAATAGGTGATTGATTGGAAGATCACCCATCAAAAACCAGCGAAAATTAAGAGTTAAACAGTTTGATCAAAGGTACATTTGTTTAGCCTGTGTTCAGATCTTTTTTCTTTTACTATGGATTTCACCAGTCCCCAAGAGATGACTGGCATTCATTACCTGTCCTGCACTCAAGGATATCAATGTTCTTCAAAACCAGATCTTCAGAAAATCCTTTCTCAGTAATCAGAAAATCAAACAGTTTGCCTGACTTTGGCTTTTCCCACCTGAGACTATAATCGGCTGTTACAGGCGGATTCATGAAGAATTCCCTGATTTCTTCCACCGAAACGCAGGCACGGATGTCTTTTTTTTCTTCCGTGATTATTGTACTGATATCTCCATGTTTGCGGATGAGCCGAAGAGCGGTCTTTGCACCCACACGATGGATGCCTTCATTGAAATCCGTGCCAGTACAGATGGCTATATCTATAAGATCTTCACGACTTATATCCAGTTCTTTAAGGGAGCCGGCGAGGGAGATATGCTCCGGTTTCCTTGTTACATATTTCTTCTGTCCCGGAACCTTTCGCTTTCCTGTACTTCCCAGATTGCGGACCACATCCTCGGCTCCGAAAAGGAATACATCATAATCCTGTGAACCAACAAGATCGGCATCCCCGCGTGAAACCATGAAAGCAGCCTGTGCCTCAGCTTCGGATTCTGCCTGTACCCAGGGAATGCCCATCAACTCAAGGATCTTCTTTGATTCTTTGAGTATCTGCGGCGTTATCCTGGAAGTGGCCTGTGCATACTTTTTCATGTCCTCAAGATTGCTTTCGTCCTTAGCTGTCTCATAATTGATGGCTGCAGCCTTTTTAAATTCCTTACGCTTTTCCAGAGTATTTTTTTTCATCTCCGGCGGCTTTCCATCAAAAATGAAAACAGGCCTGATGTTTGATTCTCTCAGCCTGCTGGTCCTTGAGAACAGACCGGTAAGATGCGATATAGGATTTCCGGAAGGATCTGTAAGTGGGGAGCCATTACTCTGGCGAATAGCACTCAGGAACTGGTAAATTGTATTATATGCGTCAATGGCGATCACTTTACCAGATATTTCTTCGTATGTGATCGGCTTTTTTGTGAGTAAAGCTCCTATTTGCGTACCCATGCAGGTAAGATGTTTCCTGGATAGATAGCATTTTGGGCTTTTGCCCGCTGTTTACTTTTTTCTAAGAGTAACCATGAAGAGCTTTTTTGGAAGAGACCCCTCATCAAATTCCCTGATGCAAATAATATCATATCCCTCTGAAAGGTGACTAATTTTCTCTTTGCTCAGGAAATGTACGATAAACCCGCCCTCGATCTCCCACATATCTTCGCACCTGTGGGTTCCTGTTTTGTATTTCGGGTCTTCTGTATGTCGTGTAGTGAAGATGTTCAGTCCGCCGGGACTGAGGACCCTTCTGATTTCTCTTGAAATATATTCGAGTTCGGCAATCGTAAGTGGCATACAATAAAGCATATGCGAATAACATGCGTCAAAGGTTCCGTCTTCATACGGGAGGTTTTTTCTTACATCGTGACATAAAGTCTTTACATGTTCAGACAATTCGTTATCCCGTATTTTCTGTTCTATGGTCCGGATGCCTTTCTCAGAATAGTCAAGAGAACAGACCTCAAAGCCGTTCCTTGCAAAAAAGAGTGTATCTCTTCCCTGGCCGGCTCCAAGTTCAAGGATCTTTTTTCTTCCCTCCTCTTTAAACAACTCAGCCGCCCATACAGCAGATTCACTTGGTTTTTCGCCGAATTTCGAGCAATTATTTGAAAATACATTTTCCCAGTGACCCCTCTGTTCTTTCAGAATCTCCTTATTCATGCTTAGATCTTCCTGTATCCATTTATCGTCCTCAGAAGTCACATCTTTATTTTCCCTGATTATATGCATTCTGGTTCCCGTTATCATAATCAGTAAGGATGCTTATATCTCTCTGGCCAGGCGCAGACCAACGCGACTGCTGTTACGGCGTGTAACCGGTGGGTAATAGTAACGACTAGCAGACCGACACCCTGCGGCAGAGGTTTGCCAGCTGCCTCCGCGTAGTACTCGCATGACCTTGCAAGATCTATCAGTATCTTCCCTGGAACTGCCATCTGCGGTAGCGCCTTTGTAACTGTCATGGTAAATGTCCTGAACCCATTCCCACAGATTCCCGTGCATGTCATACAATCCCCATGGATTGGGTTCCTTCTGGCCTACTGGATGGGAACCAATATCAAAATTACCATAATAACAATATTCGTACAGCTCGGATACGCTGTCACCAAACGAATACTTAGTGGTCGTACCCGCCCTGCAGGCATACTCCCATTCAGCTTCAGAGGGCAGACGATAATTATCAGTGCCCTCTTTTTCGTTTAGTTTCTTAATGAACTCCTGTGCGTCATTCCATGAAATTCTGTCAACAGGATGGGTATCACCTGCAAACTTAGAAGGATTATGGCCCATTATCTCGACCCACTGTTTCTGTGTGATTAAAAACCTGCTAAGATAGAATGCCTTTCCGATGTTAATTCTATGGACCGGCTTTTCGTTGTCATACCAGTTATTTTCGTCTATCTGCGAGCCCATATTGAATTCGCCTTCCGGAATCCGTATGAACTCTATTCCAATAGAGTTCCTGTATGCATTTGAACATCCTGCTTCTTCCATTTTAATAGCCTCTCTTAGAGTAGTTCAGACTGGATATACAGTGAATTGATGAATGTGTGAACATTGTACAGAAAATAAAGGATTTCAGGAGACAAAAGGATACCAGGTAGTTGCACACAATATCATATCCACATTCTATGTTTTCTCCGTATCGATCCATTTTGGGAGTGTCACATGGAATATACTACCCTTCCCTACTTCACTTTCAATCCAGATCTTCCCCTGATGCGCAACCACAGTATCCTTGCATATATAAAGGCTTGATTCAAGTCCCTGATACATCCTTGATATCGTGTCATCCACCTGATACATCTTATAGAACAGGCGAGGTATTAGGTTTTCATCAATACCTTCACCGTTATCTATTACAGTTACATGGATATGACTGCCTTCGTCAAATACCTTTACCCGAATACAATTTTCTTTAGGTGTAACGGTAATAGCATTATGGATAAGGTAAAGAAATGTTTCTTCCAGCTTTTCCCTGTCACCCTTCACAGGAGGAAGGCCTACTGGAATATCTTTCTCCAGTGCCAGTTCCTTTTCGTCTATCAGTAGTATCTGATTAAGTAGCACATCCGACAGGACGCTGCTTATGCTAACCGGTGCAAATGAGTATTCTATTCTGCCGGATTGTTGCATATTGCTATACAGGATGGCATCGATAAGGAGCTTTAACCTTTCCGAGTTCATCAGAAGGGTTGAAATGGCCTCTTTTTGTGAACCGTCCAGCAGGTTAAGTGTCTCATCATCAAGTATATCATATCCGTGCAAAAAGTCATGACCTTTTTTCAGACTGTCCTCAAGGAATTCTTCTTTCATCATGTTGACAGATCTGAGCTTTGTGTTAGCCTTTGATAGCTCTTCGGAATATTTGCTAAGAGCACTTATCAATTGTTTGCTCTGAATGATCTTCCACATTCCCTGCATCAAAAGTGTCAACTGGCGCACATCTGATTCATCGTACTCTTCATCTTTGTTCCCAACACCTACGACTGCAACGATATGGTCTCCGTCAAATATAGGCACATTCATATGTCTTTTCAATACGACATGCCTCTCAGGATACCCTTTTTTCAGCGAGTTAGGAGCAGAATAATTATTTGTGATAATGGCTTTTCTCTGCTTTACAGCCTCTCCCCACAGTCCGGTGGAGTTTACAGGATAAATGAATTGCTTGTCGCTTATACCGCATTCACCCATAGCAGAGTTAGACCATGAATGCATGATCAAATCAGTTTCGTCAGCGTTCATGAATGCAAGATATCCAAGTTTACTTTCAGTAAGGCGAACAGCTTCTTCTTTGACAAACTCCGATATCTCATCTAAAGAAGCAGTTGTCATTTCATTGAGCTTGATGAGTGCTTCCAGGCGGGATTCATTCAACTGTTTGGCTTTTTCAGCCTTTTTACGCTCTGTGATGTCACGTCCGACTGAGAGTATCGTCTTCTTTCCATTATAATTGATCATCCGTGCATTTATTTCCAGAGGAATTACAGAACCATCCTTGCGGATGGCTGCAGCTTCATACATTGCCTTATGATTCCTTTCGATCACTTTGATCAGTTCACAGGCACGCTGTATGTACCAGGAAGGTACAATATCCATAGGTGATGATTTCAGAATATACTCTTTTGAATATCCAAGATCGTCAACAACAACCTGGTTCACATCAATTAGATTTCCGTTCAGTTCACTTACATATATCTGGTCGTTGATGTTATTGAAGATAGTTTTGAACTTATGCTCGGATTCTCTGAATGTTTCATTAACAATCCTGTGTTCGATCTCAATGGCTGCCAGATCCGCATTTGCTTTAAGATACTCAAAACATGTCTTCTTTGGCTTATTTGGAAAATTGAAATACATCAGGAAAACCCCAAGTATCTCTCCTGTAGAAGCTGTTATAAGTTCAGCCCAGCTGGCCTTGATACCTGCTTTCTTTGCAGCTTCCCGATGTAGTGCCCAATAGGGATGCTCCTCTATATTATCGACAATTACCCTTTCTCCCAAATAGAGTGCCGTACCACCGGAGCAAACTCCGTATCCAATCTCAAGACCCTCCATTTCTTCCTTGAAGGACAGAGGAAGGTTAGGTGCGATGACGCGGCATATATGCTTTTTTTTCTTGTCAAGCAACATAACCGCACATGTCAGACCGGTACGCACCCTTTCCGCATTCGTGACAAGCAGTCCCAGAACATCTTCAAGAGAAATTTCACTAAGTGGCTTTCCATTGTTCGAGCTGCGCTGATGTGTGATCATCTCATGATGTTTACGTTCGGTGACATCCAGAATGGTACCTTCAAGATGTACACTTTTGTTGCCATATGTTTTTATGTGGACCCTGTCCTCAACATGCCGAATCTCACCAAACCGGGTTATAACCCTGTATTCCTGAACAAATTCGCTAAGCTGTTTATTCAGGTACTTGAAGGATTTTAAGACAACTTTACGATCCTCAGGGTGGATCAGATCCGGATATTTAACTTCGCCTGAGTAAAAATCTTCAGGCGTATATCCGAATTGCCATATGTTATTAGATATGTATTTTACTGGAAAATCCTTTTCGATCTTCCTTGAAATCACAATAGTAGGACTATTATTGATTATTGATTCCATGCTGATCTGTTGATGTGATTGTTCAGTCATGTTTTTTCCCAATTTGAGATTCATTCAAGAGTTTCTATTTTATCAAAAGCAAATCTATCAGCAAAAGTATGAGAGAGTTATACCGCAGGCAGACCTCCTATGGAAACCGGCTTTATATGTCTGTATTTTATAGCTTTTACAGGGCATACTCCTATACACCTTTTGCAGCTTATTCCCAGGCAAAGATGTGCGGTATAGTCAACATATATGTCACCATTCTTAGGCACTACCTGAAGGGCATTCTCGGGACATTCGCGTTCACATATTCTGCATTGCATACATCCGTGTGATTTTTCTTCTATGATCATATCAAGGTCTTTTATGATCCGGATTCCTTCATATCCTGTATCTTCGATATCCTTGCTGACCCTGTGTTGAATTGACGGTGTGCAGGTAACATCCGGCAAACGTGGCATACCATAGGCTTCAAGGAAATAATTATACGTCTCATACTGCATACCTTCGGTCCAGTAGGCAAGTTCGCATGCATAGATATTCTTGAAAGTTTCATTTGAAGCCAGCATTATGTGATCTGCTTTTATTCTCTCAGCAAGATCCTCTATCTCTTTGAGTTCGTAGTTTCCAAGAATTATATCCTTTGCAAGCTCCAGAGATGTATTTCCAAACTGTATTATTTTCTGTGTGAATATTGGTGCAAGACCGATCTTTCTACCTTTTTCCGCATCTACGTAGGTACCTGATGCACCTGACATGTACATATACTTCAGGTCCTCATATTTTACACCGGATTCTATTAGCAACGTCAGGTGTGCGGCTCTTATAGCGCCAATGGCTTTACCGGCCTCAGCGATATCTTTATCCGTAAGGCAGATATTTTCACCAAGAACAAGTTTTCCATTTGGTATTTCAGGCAATTTTTTGATTATACCTGTACTGACCGCCAGTGATATGGCAGAGATCACACCTGTTCCGGTGATTCCCCGGGACTGAACTTCACCTTTTTCGACAATGGAGCCGGTTATCGGATCGATCAGGTCCCCCTTCCCGCTTTTCATATCTTCATCCAGAACAGTGATTCTCCAGTAACTGTGCTCTTCATTCACATCGGAGATCGCACCGGGACTTGCAAGCATCCCGCATCTGATACCCTGTCCTTCTATAGCAGGTCCTGCTGCTGCGCTGCATGTTACTATACGGTCACCTATCTTCAGTGCCATTTCGGCATTGGTTCCGTAATCAGTCACAATGGCAATATCTTCCTGTTCAATGAAATCGGTCTTGATCATCATTGCAAGGGCATCGGCACCTATCTCATGTTCAATTGAAGGGAGCACGATAATTTCACATTCATCCAGACCGGAATCGTTACCGAATATCTCATAGCCTTTATAGATCATCATACCCCTTTTCACATTTTCAATACCAAGCCTTTTCTGCATGTTCTTACCGGCATAGGCAAGGTCCCTTATCTCTATGTTCTGGAAAAGGGAAAGCTGAATCGGATTTCCGCATACAGCGATCTTGCTGATCATGGTGAGGGGAACCTGCAACTCATCAAGCATTTTGCAGATCGTATGGGTGATTATCTTATGTGCACTATCTTCCCCTACCTGAATCGCAAAACCCAGATGGTCTATCACATTTCCTCCCGGGAGTGGATGTTTCATTGTCATTACTGTTTTTATGGTATTCCCGGTTCCAATGTTTAAAAGCTGCAAACGAAATCCACTTGTTCCCAGATCCAATGCAATTCCGTACAAATTGATCCTCCGTACAATTTAGTAAATCTTCAATCATTATTGCTTAACAGTCCGTGCAATTATGCATACAGGCAATCTGTGAGATAAGTATAAATAACGACTTCGAACAAAAAATAAGAGCTAGCGATATAGTCGATGCATCGGATCCAGACAATGTGCTTGATAAAAGAAAAGGTTACAATAAAAATAATGCAGTCGATTAAATCAAAACGGTTTTTCTACTTGCTGGTAAAACCTTTCAGAAGCAAAAATTAATTTCTACAGATAGTTTTATTTTTACTAAATTTACTCTGCAGGGCCTTTTAGTGTGGAGAGACCCCGCAAAGTAGAGCAGATGTAAAGTGAGAATATTGCACAGCCCTGCAGAAATGGTATAGGGTGAATATTTCTGAAAGTTGGACTTGAATGCCGGAGGTAGACCAGATAGATCCATACTATGCAATCACATATTCAACATCTGCTTTTCTCTATCCGTGCCGGACAGGGACAAATGACAGTATCCGGTTAAAGCATATATAATAACCTCTGGTAATCAATCAACATAATTACTATTATCAACCTGCTGTTTTCAATTCAGATAATAGATTTTGGGAATAAGGAATACAGGATCTTAAGCTTGCAGGAAAACAACGGCTGAAGAACAATTGACATCTTTGATTTTATCAAAAGCATAGATACTTGGTGAATAAAGCTCTGAATGACAATCATTCTGAAGCAGGGCTATATAAAAATAGTTATTTGATCTGTTCTGCATTCTCCTTATAATGCAGAAAGAATTCATGACCCCATTGACGTGCATTTTCTTCAAAGCTTATTACTTTTTTATGATCAAAGAAGCCTTTCTTATTGAAAAATGATAGCAACATGAGATCGTCTGTGACAGAGATTGCACCTGGTGTTATTATCTGTTCATGACAGACGAACAAATGTGAGTTTTGAGATTGCATGATTGCATTATATTGGTCAGTATATTCATCCCTTAATCGTTCATAGACCGGTTTTGTCAGTATAAGATTATAGTTTACTTCATTTTTTGCCAGTTCTGAATAATTACAAGGGCAGGTAGGACAGAAGTATGAATAGAAAGTGCAGACATTTGCACTACTTTTGAGACTAACAAGTAATTCCTTGGGTGGTTCGAAAAGGTGATTCAGATCCGGTTCATGTATCGTAACATCTCCGAGGTCTCCAATTCTGTCCAGAAGATCGTCAGGTACTGCACTAAGGTCCCTGCTATCCCAGAATTCCTTATTTCCTTCAACAACATTCAATGCTTCGATCAATGGCTTGATCTTTTTCAAAATGATTTGGCCTATATGCGTTAGTCTGTATTCGTCGTCCTTTTGTTCGATGAGTCCCTGTTCAATAAGTATTTTCACCTGAGCCATTATTGCACTTGTAGTACCGTTGATAGACTGCTTTATTTCATCAATTGTTGCTGGTCCATTCAGTAACATAATAAGAGTGTTTTTCCTTTTTTCTGATAAGAATACAGTACTTATCAACTCTGTTTTCATGGTCGGATCACTTACCTTTACTTTCTGGAATTTAATCATTATTTGTACTTAATTGAACCTGACGGTCGTGAACATCTAACCCCGCCAAGCTCCCCTGCATTCAGACATTCCGGATCGTTCTGAATATCTCATTGACCAGGTCTTTCCCCGAAAGTGTCATGATATCTTTTTACAACTGATTCAATGTAATTGGATGTTGTCCTGGTAGCCCTTTTAGACATATGATTTCTCAAAGGGAATTCGGTATGGCAATGTGTGCATCTGGCAAGTTCACATCCCCTTACTAGACTTGGGCATCCGGCACAAAGTTTTGCTCTTGAATAGAACAGATTGAAAGATCCGCCGCATTCCGGGCAAAGAAGTATTTTATTAGCATCATAAAAGCTCTTGTTCACACCTTTTCGCTGAAGTTCAAAAGAATACCTTTCATCACGTGTAAGATCATCGACATATCTCTTTTCATCGGACATCTCTTTTCACCTTTCTGACTTCTGATATGAAATTTGCTTTTGGATATATATATAACGAATTATTGTATGAAATCAAGCAATAATAGTAAATCTTCGGCC
The DNA here is from genome assembly GCF_004745425.1 of Methanolobus halotolerans. Taxonomy (GTDB): domain Archaea; phylum Halobacteriota; class Methanosarcinia; order Methanosarcinales; family Methanosarcinaceae; genus Methanolobus; species Methanolobus halotolerans. The sequence goes on from NZ_PGGK01000008.1 coordinate 39,453, forward strand.
GGAGAAAAAACAATGGCTTTGATATAATCAACGCCATCTACTCAATATCAGGATTAAATATAAGTCCTGAATGCGTACATACTCTCTTGCATTATAAGAAACAAAGGAAAGATTGTACTTTAAATCATGCTGCTTGCTTTGACCTTCTTTTCTTGCAAGCACAATCGGAATATAATTATTAAGATCAGCCATATTATGAGGAACGATGACATTTGAAAAATTGTTCGAGCACGGTAGCATTGGCAACTGTAAGTTGAAAAACAGGATAATTATGGCTCCTGTAGGCAATATCAATATGGCGGATCCCTTTGGCCGTCCCCTTGATAAGATGATCAAATATTTCATCGAAAGGGCAAAAGGAGGTACCGGTCTTCTGGTAACTGGCCTGGTACCTGTTTCTTATGGTATTGATCCTACTATTTCGGAAGAGAACGGCACAACTTATTTTCCCCGTATAGATGGCTCATCAAGAACCCGTCTCAGCGGCTGGAGGGATCTTACAGCAGGTGTGCGGCCATACGGGTCTAGAATATTCATCCAGCTATCCGCCGGTCTTGGAAGAGTCGGCTCCCCTGAGCCTGCATTGAAAGGGAAGATCCTGAGATCTTCTTCATGGAACCGGAATTTCTACGTGCCCGGGGTTCCTCATCTTCCTCTATCCGATCATAAGATTAAAAAGATAGTTAAAATGTTCGGACAGAGTGCAGCAAATGCAAAGATATCCGGATTCGATGGTGTACATGTACATGGTCATGAAGGATACCTTATGGACCAGCTGACCTCCGCACCTTGGAACAGAAGAAGATTTGGCAGGTACAGGAACAAGTTCCAGTTCGGAATAGATGTTGTGAGGGAAATAAAGGAACGGTGTGGAGACAATTATCCTGTTATATACAGAATAGGTCTGACCCAGGCTCTTCAGCAAAGTTACGGAGACGAGATATTCAGGAAACATTTTCGTGGAAAAGAAAGGACAATTGAAGAAGGATTACGGTTCTGCAGAGCTCTTTATGAAGCCGGGGTGGATGCTTTCGATGTAGATAAAGGCTGTTACGATAATTGGTTCTGGCCACATCCGCCATCCTATTTCGATGATGCTGTGTATGTCAGGGAAATGGCTGGCAGGTTAAAGGACCATTTCAGGCATGAAGGCATACATGCAAAGGTAATAGCAGTCGGAAAGCTTGGTAAACCTGAAAAGGCCGAGGAAGTTCTGAAGGAGGAATGGGCGGATTTTGTAATGCTTGGAAGGCCTCTCCTGGCAGATCCTTACTGGCCTGCTAAAGTAAGAGAAAGCAGGATCAAAGAGATAATTCACTGCATAGGTGATCATGAAGGGTGTATAGAATCATTCAAAAAGGGAGGACATCCATGTTGTTCGGTAAATCCTTACACTGGTTTTGAAGATACTAAAAAGCTGGTCCCAGCAGATCTCGTAAAAAAGGTCGCCATAATCGGTGCAGGCCCTGCAGGCTGTGAAGCAGCTATGACAGCCCATATGAGGGGACATGATGTAACCCTTTTTGAAAAGACCGGGCAGATAGGCGGACAGTTGTGTCTGGCCGGCAAGATGGAGATAAAACATGATATAAGAAGATATCTTGACAATCTCCAGCATCGACTGAACATCCTGAAAGGGGATGGTCTGAAAGTTGAGTTTAATAAGAAAATAAGAGCAGATGATGTCAAAAATAAATTCGGTGTGATTATCTGCTGCAACGGTCTGAAAACAATTATCCCTTCCATACCAGGTCTGGAAAAGATCAGATATATTGAAGCCAGGGAGTTCCTGCAAAAGGATATGGAATTGCCAGAGAACTCAGACAATGTCCTGGTAATCGGGGGTGGGATACTGGGTTGCGAGATTGCTTACTCTCTGGCTTATGAAAAAGGCATAAATGTGTCCCTGGTTGGGAAGAATAAGGAACTGATGCCAGGAACCGTAATGGCCAACAGATCTCAGATCTTATGGATGATGATGGGCAAAGGTTCTCCATCGGGAAAGAGGGAAGATTGTTTAAAGAGACCCATAACGGTGTACAATGCATCAAAGGTCACAGGCTTTTCAGACAGGAAAGCCTATATAAAAGCGAACAGGGCACGTAAGGACCCATTTACACCCTGGAAAGCTTTAATTCCGGCGAATGTTAATGTTCCTTTTCAAAAAGAACTTGATCCGGACAATCTGGAAGAGATTACTATTGAGACTGATCTTGTAATATTTGCCACAGGTGGACATGCAGACGATGTATTATATTATAATCTTCTCAAAGATAGAACTGCAGCGGAGATATACTGTGTCGGGGATTCAAGCAGATCCGGGGGGGTCTGGGAAGCAATAACAGGGGCGAATGAGATAGCCAGAAATATTTGACCAATCAGTCAATCAATCAATCAATCAATTTCCCTGCATGCATAGAGACCATTTATACTCAAATTCAGTTAATATTCAAGCTTTTGATATTATCAAAGGCTTTCTCTTTTTCATTACCAGAGTTTTACTGCAGACCATAAATCCAGAATGTCTGATTTGCAAAATCCACATTTTGAACAGAGAACAAAGTGTCGATAATATTTATATCGTTGATTAATTACCATAAGTTATTATTTATATTCATATAAGGTATGATGAATTGTCAATAATAAATGAGTTTTTGAGAGTTGACAGCAAAAATCAGGAGGCATTCTATGGAAGAAAATGAGATCATCAACGGACTGACAGAAGCAGTAGTTAACGGAAAGAAAGATCAGGCAGCTGAATTATCACAAAAGTCATTGGATGAGGGGGTTGACCCTTACATAGCAGTAATAAACGGTCTTGCAAAAGGAATGGAGATCATGAGCGAGAAATATGAGAATAAACAGGCATTTATGCCACATCTCCTGATGGCTTCCAATGCAATGTATGCAGGTATGGATGTGCTTATTCCTCATATCAAGACAGAAGGATCAGGTGCAAGGAAAGTCCTTGTAATCGGTGCTGTCGAAGGAGATGTACATGACATTGGTAAGAACCTTGTTAAGACCATGATGAGTGCCGTAGGCTTTGAAGCAATTGATCTTGGAAAAGATGTACCTGTAGAACAGTTTGTCGAAGCAGCTGCCCAAAATAAGGCAGATGTCATGTCCATAAGCACACTTATGACATCAACCATGGACAATATGCAGAGGGTCATGGATGGTCTGAATAGCAAAGGTATCAGGAACAATATGAAGGTCATTGTTGGCGGTGCACCTATAACTGCTGATTTTGCAACAGAGATCGGTGCTGATGCAACAAAGACCGATGCAATGGAAGCTGCAAGGTGGGCAAAGGAAGCAGTTGAGTCACTTTCACCTGGCAGATGGGATTAAGATGAAAACCTGCAAAAGATCCAGGAGTATTCCTGTACATCCATGCCATCGTCACCCCGTCCAGGATGTGAACAGGAGCAGGTCATAATGGATCTTTTGCAGAACTGGTGACTGGGACCTGATCAGGCCAGGGGAGGAGTCTGCATCGTCACCTGGTCTCAGTCACTTTATATCACATTTTAGTAAAACGATAACAAGTGATTACAGGAGTTCACTTTAATGGATGAATATACACCTAAAAAGAGATTGGCACTTGCGTTAAGAGGAGAAAGCGTTGACAGAATGCCAGCAATTTCCGTTACACAAACAGGAACCGTGGAACAGATGGAAGCATGTGGTGCTTTCTGGCCGGAAGCTAATGAAGATGCGGAAAAAATGGCAACACTTGCTGAGGCAGGTCACACAGTCGTTGGATTCGAGGCTGTGCGTGTTCCCTTCGATATTACAGCCGAAGCTGAGTTCTTTGGTTGTGAGATCAAGGCAGGTACAAAAGAACAGCAACCATCCGTTGTGGGTCATGTGATAAAATCGATCGAGGATATTGAAAAGCTCAAAGATTATGACCTGAGCGAAGGAAGGATTGGTGTTGTCTGTGATGCTATCAGGATCCTTGCGGGCAAGTACGGAGATGAACTTCCGATCATGGGCAGCATGCTGGGTCCTTTCTCTCTTGCACAGCATATGAATGGTGATGACTGGTTCATGGCAATTATGACTGACGAGAAGTTCGCATTCGCACTTATGGAACTCACTACAGAATTCAACATTGCCTATGCGAAGAAAATGGTGGATAACGGAGCCGACACCATGGTCATCATTGATCCTACGGCAAGTGCCATGCTCATAGGTGACGAATTTTATCAGAAGTTTGTAGTACCTGCACACAAAAGAATAGTCGATACAATGCACGAATTGAACGTGGCCACGGTATTGCACATCTGCGGAGATACTACTCCAAGTCTTGCATTGATGGAATCATCAGATGTGGATGCTATAAGTGTAGACCAGAATGTGGATGTAGCAACCGCTCTGAGCAAAGTGGACAGTGCAGTTATAATTGGAAACCTGGACCCTGTAAGTGTCCTGTGGAAAAAGACTCCAGAACAGATCAGGGAAGTATCAAAGGATTTACTGGCTGCAGGGGCAGGACTCCTGGGACCCGGATGTGGGATCGTGAGCAAGACTCCCAATGCAAACCTTCAGGCAATGATAGAGATGGCAAAAGGACACACATATTAAAATCAAAGATAATTTCTTCGGATAGTAACTTTCATGTTCAGGTCACCTTCTGTCCGGGGAAATTATCCTTTGGTACGGTAGTATCTGGATAACTGAGATAACAGAATCGATTTTATCCACAAATCTACCTCCACACTTCCCTTGCCAGTGATATTTCACTGGCTCTTTTTATTTTTCAGCAAAGGTCCGTAAAGTATTGGAATAATAATTGAATCAACCTGCAATATCTGTAAAATGTAGTGATCAATATGATGTCTCAATTAAGAGTGTTTTTAGGTATCCGGAATGCTCAAAGCCAACCTTCTAATGATCTGAAAAACTCATTTGAAGAAAAAAGCAGAATACTTCTAAACAATCCACATTACTTTTTTACGTTCATGCTTTTTGTGATATTCAGTGTTCTTGTATACTACAGGGTTACGGTTGACGAGGTCATACCAACAATAGCCCTTTCCCTGTTATGGGTTCTTTTCTGGAAGAACAGTGAACAAAAAGGCAGAATATTCCTTATTATAGCTTCAGTGTTCGGGTACGTACATGAACTCCTTGGCGTCAGATACGGGTATTTTACATATCTTGGAGGATTTGTAGGTGGTTCTCCCATATGGCTGATACCAGGTTACGGAACAATATTCTGGTCATCCCATAAGTTATGGAAGAACTTTGAGGGAAAATATTCCAACAATCATTGGTTTGGTCTCACCAGTTACTTTGTTGTTTTAAGTCTGGCTGTATTATTTGCCATTGACTACCTTGTGTTCGATATGTCTGCAAATCCTGTTGGTATATTGATAAAATTCACCCTTGCATTCATGCTTTTCAGGACACTTGAAGGTTTAAGGCTTGCCTATTTTGTAGCATTTTTCACTGTCCTTACTGAATTTACCGGTGAAATGCTTGGTACATGGTACCATCCGGATTTTTCACTTTTGTCCCTTATGGCAGGGTATGTATTCCTTCTCTGGGTCTGCCTTACAATAAATGATCTGGCAAAGGGCAGGAATAACAGGAGCACAAAGGAATCCGCAGCTGCTGCTGTACTAACTACTTTCTATATATTCTCGTTACTTGGCTTTATTTCAGTATAAACATGAAATATCAAATGTAAAGAAGTGATGCATTGGATGCAACCGGATATTGAAACTATATTCAGGAGCCAGAAAGATAATTGTTCCAAACTTGCACTGACATGTGCAAAGGAAAGAATGGAACGTTTGATGCGTATAGACAATTATCTGAAGGACCGGGATAATCTGGAGGAACTGTTCGATGCTTTATACAAGGATCTGCGGAAACCGGATGTAGAGGTCCTGGCAACTGAAGTGGGTGTAATTCAAACTCAGATAACCTATTTGAGAAAGAATCTGCACCGTTGGCTCCGGGACCATAAAGTTCCCACACCGCTCCCTCTGGCAGGTACCCGGTCATATATCCGCTATGAACCCAAGGGTGTAGTACTCATTATGTCGCCATGGAACTTTCCCCTCAATCTCTCCCTTGTTCCTCTGGTCTACGCTATAACTGCGGGCAACGCCGTCATGTTAAAACCAAGTGAGATATCGTCCCATACGTCAGCTTATATAAAAAAAATGATGGATCATTTGTTTGACTGGAAAGAAGTGGCGGTTATCGAAGGTGATGCTTCGGTTGCATCCGGATTACTGGAATTACCTTTCAACCACATCTTTTTTACAGGCAGTCCCGAGGTTGGAAAGATAGTCATGGGCAAAGCTGCAAAGTATCTTAGCAGTCTTACTCTGGAGCTTGGCGGAAAGTCTCCGGCAATTATAGATGAGACTGCGAACATACCTAAAATGGCAAGACGTTTAGCTTGGGCCAAATCCATTAACTGTGGCCAGACCTGCATAAGTCCTGATTATCTCATTATACATGAATCGGTAAAAGAAGTATTCATCCATGAGTTCATATCATCGGTTAGAGAGTTCTATTGCCAGCAGGATAAAGGTGTGGATCAGTCACCTGATTATTGCAGGATCATAAGTGATCACCATTTTCAGCGACTTCGACATCTGTTTGAGGATGCGCTGGGAAAAGGGGCATGTGTACTGTACGGTGGTGATTTTGACAGGCATGGCCGTTTCATTACGCCGACTCTCCTTGGCAATGTCTCGGAAGAAATGGATATTCTGCAGGAAGAGATCTTCGGCCCTTTACTCCCTATAATCACCTATAATAACAGATCAAGGGTAAACCAGATAATCAGCGGCAACCCGAATCCATTGATGCTTTACATAGCCAGTAATAATAAGGACAATATCCGGTATTTCATGGAAAAAAACCCATCAGGTGGTACAGTGATCAATGATTATATGCTCGGCTATAGTAATCCCGAGCTACCTTTCGGAGGTAATAATAACAGTGGAGTGGGCAGATCACTTGGGTTTCATTGCTTTATGGAATTTTCCAATACCAGAAGCGTAATTCAACGTAAATGGGGTTCTTTAGGTCTTATCTATCCTCCTTACACGAATCGCATTGGGAAACTGATCAAAAGTATGTACAGGTGGATGTGAACATGCCGGACAGCAACAATCCTTGTGATTTTTGCATAAAAGCAGACAGAAGAACTGCTCTGATCACCGGTGGAGCAGGCGGGATCGGAAGAGAGCTGGGGAAACTCTTCGTTCTTGATGGTTATGATATTGTATTAGTTGACAAGCATCTCAAAGATCTTCAAGATGTTAAGTATGGATTGAGTACAATTGACCCGGATATACGGATCATGTTCATGAGGCAGGATCTGACTCTTCCTGATGCTGCAAACAATGTTCATGAATTCACTCAGAAGAATGGTATTCAGGTAAATGTACTTGTAAACTGTGCAGGTTTTGGGACCTGTGGTTTTTTCCATGACATCGATAAGGACCGGGAACTTGACATGTTGCAGCTACATGTGCTAACAGTATACAAGATGACCCGTCTATACATAAAAGAGATGATAGGACGCAATGAGGGAAAGATCATCAATATGTCTTCTGTATCAGCTTTCCAACCAAGCCCTTATTTTGCCACCTACGGTGCCAGCAAGAGTTTTGTATTGCAGTTCAGCCGGGCCCTCAATTATGAATTAAAGGAAAACAAATTGAAAGTAAGAGTATTGGCCGTTTGTCCCACAGCAGTAAGAGATACCGGTTTCCGGATATCTGCCAAAATGGAAGGGGCTAAGGCCTTCAGTTCATGGATGTCCGTCACTGCAAGGGATGTTGCACTTGACACGTACAGAGCAATGCAGTCCGGTAAAGACATTGTTATTCCCGGCAGGGGTTTTGGTTTATTACATTCCCTGGTCTGCCGCCTGCCCACTGGCTGGCTCATGAGAATTGCACGCTGGCAATTGAAAGAAATGAGTGAAAGCAGGTTTCAGCATATATTCGATGTTCAACCAGAAAAAGAATCAAAGGATATGTAAAAGGTGATTAAATGGATATTGTATGCAAGGATAAGAAAGTCTGTGATATTTGTGAAATAAAAACAAGTTTGAACCCCCATATTTCTGTCCCGGCAGCAGAAAACAGGAGCAATTGTCTGGTGTGTGATGTTGAAGTCGAATATCTGGATCAGGCGATAAACGGAAGATGCTATTATTGCGAAACCGAAGAGCAAACATATTTTCTTTGCAGGAACGGTCACTATATCTGCAATAAATGCCACTCGAAAGAGGCTCTTGCAGTAATCGGGGATGTCTGCCTGAGTACCAATGAGGACAATCCCTTCATTATAGCGGAAAAGATCATGGAGCATCCGGCGGTCCACATGCACGGCCCGGAACACCATGCTCTTGTACCTGCTGTGCTCGTGGCAGCCTACAAGAATCACAGGGGACTGAGAAAGGAAAAAGCTGTCCGGGAGGCCATCAAACGCGGACGAACAGTACCAGGCGGTTACTGTGGTCTCTACGGAGCATGTGGCGCAGGGGTCGGAGTTGGTATTGCTGTAAGCGTTCTGCTTGGTGCCACACCTCTGACACCCGAAGAACGTTCCCATGCCAATCTTGCGACTTCGAGGGCCCTTAACTCAATTGCCAGGTCAGGCGGAGCCAGATGTTGTAAAAAAACAACCCGTATATCACTTGAAGAAGGAATGAGATACCTTTCAGGACTTTTGGAGTTAGAATGGGAAATGCCTGAGATATCCGGGACCTGTAACTATATGATATATAACAGGGAATGCGATGTCAACTGCAGGTTCAGGAAGAAAAACTGAATTGCATTTGGTTCATAGCTGTTTACAATTTGTGCGTTGCGTTTAAAAGTTATTCCTTTTTACTGTTTCCCATATAATTCCACTTGTTTTATGTACTAGTATTTGATTTTACGGTCCTGTATATAAATATGTATACTGTTAACTGCGTTAAGCATATACTTATATGTAGTTATCGATAAAGCAAAAATTATCAAAGGTATTGATAATATCGATATGATCAACAATGACACAAGTTTTGTGATGGACTACAGCGCTGATCGAACAAATGCTTGTGCCAATATCAAAGCCTCTGATACAATATATGTATAAAGAGGATACATGTATGACAGTAATGAACATAACCGGATGCCGGATGTTTGAGGATGAGATTATTGATATCTTGTGCAGGGATTCCCGAATAGATGACATTATCATCATCGAAAATGAAGAGTGCACCGGTATGGTCCAAAAAATGGAAAAGGCTGGTCTATCTTACAGGTTCCTGCCTTTGGATGAGGTTTCAGATGAATGCGGATCAGCAAGTTCCGATAGTTATGTCATTACAATCAACATCATGGGTCTTTCATTGCACGGTGACCCGAAATGCCTTCGAGAACAAGTCTATATGAACGTTAAAAAAATATCTGACTTCTCTGATGGTATATTCTTATTCTATGGCCTATGCGGAAATGTTCTAAAAAGAATAGATAAAGACCTGGAACAGTTACCATGTCCTGTATCTATTCTGAGAGACAGTGATGGAAGGATAGTTGACGACTGCATTGGTGCGGTCGTTGGCGGCAGGAAGTCATTTTTGAAGATGATAGCCGGTTTCAACAGGAAGAGCACCATAGTAATGACCCCGATGTGGGTACAGAACTGGCAGGAAATGTTCCAGCATAGCGGGTTCATTGAGAACAGGGAAGATGTCGAGATGGCTAAGTTCGTCCTAGATTCCATGGGCTATGAGGCCGTTATAAAAATCGATACCGGTTTGCAGTATACAGAGGATTACGATAAGAAAATAGAAGATTTTGCCAAAATCTTCCAGCTCAATATCCTCGAGATCGAAGGCAAACAGGATATTATCAACGATTCCTTCTTTGGTTTCAGGGATAGGATACTTGCAGGTAAGATTATGTCCTCAGTAGTTGTATCTGGTTCGCGGGATGTTTTAAATGAGATTGGTAGTGAGAGTGAGAAACCGATGCTCAGGACTGTTTAATCCGATCCTTCCTTTTTCTGATACACAGTTCTTTGTAAAGAATAAGAAAAAGGAAGTATTAGACTTATGCCACCAGTCTTTCGATATCTCCGATCCTCTGGTCCAAGCAGGCACCACAATTGCATGGTTCGTCGATCAGTGAAGTTATGTCCCTTGTCCTGTACCGGATAAGAGGCATGCACTTCCTTCTCAGGGTAGTGACTACGAGCTCACCTTTTTCTCCAGGCGGCAGTATTTTCCCGGTTTTAGGGTCTATGATCTCCGCCAGAAAATCGGGATTATTCAGGTGGAAGCCATTCTGATGCTCACATTCGATTGCATTGGCCAGTCCCAGTTCTGTCATTCCCCATTGTCGAAGGGTCTTACATCCCCATGCATTCTCGATCTCTTCTCTCATATCCTCGGTCAGGGGCTCAGATGAACAGATAATCCTTTTAATACCCATCTCACCTGGTTTTACAAGTTCACGGATCTGTTTTGAGATTTCATAAAGAAAGGACGAAGTACCTATGATTATAGTTGTGCCTGCTTCCTTTATTGTATTCATCTGCTCATGCACATCCATTGAATCATTGATCACAGAACTATAACCTGCAAGATCACATGCTTTGCTCAGGACAAGTCCGGGGTCCCAGGTAGCTGTTATGGTGGGGTACATTATCTGCAGCGTATCCGCCTTTGAATCCATTCCTGCCATCTTAAGTCCGGAAATAACGGAATCCACAATCTCCAGCAACTCTCCCTGGGTATATGCCATTCTTTTGAGCATGTTTGTTGTGCCTGAACTTGTAAATTCACGGGCGATATCCTTTCTTGAAACACAAAGAAAGTGGTAGGGCTTGTTTGCAAGTTCTTCCTGTTCGGTCAGCGGAACTTGTTCAAGGTCTTTGTAGCTCCGGATATTTGAAGGGTAGATATCTGCACTGGTATACAGGTCTCTGTAGTAAGGGCTGTTCTCAAGAGCGTATGCAATAAGTTCCCTGAATTTGAAAAGCTTATATTCTTGAATGTCGTTTTTGTCTGGCTCCTTCTGGCCAAAGAGCTCCTTTAGCTCTTTATTGTTCTTTATATCGTTTTTGATCTTAGCCAGACCCCACTGTTCAAGCGGGTTTCCGTCCCGAAGTTCTATCTTTCTGGATTCAAGTTTTCTTTTTGCCACACTCATACGGATAGATGTATTTATCTTTGAGGGAAGACTCAAGTTTCTGCCTCCTGCTCTGTTATAGTAATCTATTTTCTGAAACTGGAAAAACATAAAAAGAAAATAGTGGTATCAGGTAGCATTCCTGTACAGGAAGTCGCCGTTACAGCTGGTCATGTTGTAATTGCAGAAAGGAATAAACCTGCAATCACGCGTCACAACATGTATGCAGCAGTTCTCAACACGGTCCTGCTCATACGACCAGACATCCTGGAATGCCATTGTCGATATCGTGAGATAGTTATTCTTGCTCATCTCTATAAAATCCGCCCATCCACCGCTAAGACCGGAACCTGATCCCGGGATGGCCGAAGTAAGTGGCTTCTCACAGCATGAACTTTTTACAGTTATATCACTGAGTGGTTTTTCACAGCAGGAGCCTTTAATAAGCAAATCCCCGCAGGATTGTTTTGATTCCTTTTCTTTTTCAAGGCCTTTCCATCGGCCCATAATTGATTTTTTGGTCTTGCTTGCCACATCCGATGCGGATTGCACTGCTCCTGACGAAAGATTCGTTAATGGCAGAAATCCACCGTTATCGACTAGTGTCAGGCAAGTTGCACCGCAGTGTGCATGTGGCATCAGGGAGGGTGTGAAGTTATTAACCTTAAGCTGTCCGCTGGTCTGTTCTTCTATTGATTCAAGCAGTTCCAGTATAGTCACCCTGTTTTGCATCTCGGAAGGGGACCTTCCAGAGTAGAATACCGGCTGGAAATGTACACCCCTTACTGCCGGAACTCTGCTAGCTGCAAAATCTATGATCCTGCCGACCTCGTGTAAGTTGTAATCTTTTGCTACAAGTGGTACGAGAACGACACCTATTCCTGCCTTTTCACACCTGTTGATGACCTCGGTCTTGACATTGATCATATCCCTTCCTGTTCTCTGCCTATAGACATCATCGGATACTCCATCAAACCCAAGATAAATTGCATCTATGCCGGCAGATGCTATTCTGTTAAAGTAGTCCTGATCCCTGGCTATCCTGATACCATTGGTGTTCAACTCTATGTGAGCTATTCCTACTTCTTTGCCCATTCTGATGATCTCCGGAAGATCGTCTCTCAAAGTTGGTTCTCCGCCGGATATCTGAATACAGGTCGGATCGTTCTGGCATCTCTTAACCGTTTCGAACATTTTCCTGATAGTTTCCATATCAGGATCAAGACTGGCATCCATTGATGAATTTGCAAAACAGTAAGTGCATTTCATATTACATCTGTCAGTCACTTCCACTACTGCCAGACATGTATCCTGTTTATGAGAGGGACACAGGCCACAATCAAAAGGACAGCCTTTTTCCGTATCCGTTAGAGGTTCTTTGGCTTTTGCTCTGTCCACATCGAAACATTCTTTCATTTGCAGGTAGTGATTCACATCCATGGATACAAGACTTGTAAAACTACCGTGGTCAGCGCACTCCTTTTTTATGTATACTCTGTCGTTTTCTACATACTTGATGCCTTCTATTCTCTTAAGGCATTCAGGACACAGGCTCTGGACTGTCCCTATTTGTTCCATTATATCCCCCTCAAATTGTATCTCCGGGATTTTGAGGTTTATTTAAGCTCTCTTTTCTTCCAGGATCGATTCGGCAGTCTTCAGTGTCTTTGCGACACCATCTGAAATGTAGAACTCATTACATTTCGGACATACAATACCCGGGCCTGGCCTTGTAACGCCCATATATGTCATGTCTACATTCCTCTCAAGTGCTATTTCACCGCACTTTGCACATACCCAGTCACTTGTGTCATCATATTCGATGTCATCAAGTTCTCCACCGGTGAGGCCAAGAATCTTCATTTTATGGGCATATACATTAACAAGTTCGGATGGTGAGTAGACAGCATACATGGTAAGGTTGTCTGAAACACCCTTTGCAATAGAAATATCACCATCTCTGGCTTCCAACTTAGTTTCGCTGGACTCTGCATTGTCGATCATTTCCTGGATCTCTTCCTTTTTCATACCGTTGTCCTTCAATAAATTGTCCAGTTCTTCAGTTATTTTTATATCCATGATTAATCCTCTCTATTTTATCTGTGTGATTGCCAGTTATCCTTAGAACTTTTCATATTTCCCGAAATCCTTCGCAGCCTTTACCAGTGCATGGACATTCACAGGTGGAGCGTTGGTTGGACATTCACACGCAGTTCCTAAAATGAACCCTCTCGGGCTGTCCTTTCCGGCAATAACCTGGTCCCTGGCCTGTTCATATACCTGTGCAGGAGTGCCACGGTCGACAATTTTTGTATCGACTGTCCCGAAACATGTACATCTGTCTCCAAAGTTCTCTACCAGTTTTGAAGTTGGGAATATGTTCTGTCCGTCATAGCCGATCTGCATAATTGTGAATGGACTCATTGGAGCATCTTTCCACATCTCAAAGTCATCAGTGTGGTTTCCACAAAGGTGATAGTATACACCCGGACCTGCACCTGCATTCAGAACCTTTCTAACTGCACGGGAAACTGGCTGGAAACTGAATCTCTTTATCTGTTCCCTGTCCATGAGGTCTCCACTGGCGATAACCGAACCGGTGATCATAACGTTTGCACCGTATCTCTCTGCTGTTGCTCTGCAGGCATTTACCATATGGTCACCTGCTTTGGTACAAAGTTTGTCGACGACCTCAGGTTCTGTGATCATCCACATAAAGACGTCTTCGATAGCAGCCCAGTTGGTTGCTACTTCCATTGTACCTCCCAGCTGAGTGATAGGTGCGAACATTTTAGGATATTCTTCTAAAACTGTATCAAGTGCTTTGTAGTGTGTTGTGAGGGTCGGACCTTTAACCAGTTCATCTGTACCCAGGACTTCAAAGTTATCGACATCTTCAGCGGTCTTTATCGGACGCTTTGTAATACCTGGCGGAGAATTGGTCTGCATCTTTATCTCCGCTCCGTAGTCCAGTCCCCAGTAGTCTGCGTAGAGATAGTGGCCTACAGGAGTGACATCATAAAGTTCACAGGCAGCACATACCATCCTTACCGCTTCATCAGGGTTCTGATAGAAATACCCTGCATTCTTCCGAAACAAGCTTGCAGCGTGGGACAGAATAATTGGGTCCACAATAACTCTTTCAGATGGTTTGTCAACCCAAGGTGTTGTCCATAAATTTCCTGCATCTTCGAGCCAATTTTGATCTATTGGTGCATAATCTTTTGCTGGCATGATTTAATCACCCATTTCTAATTTAGTTGACAGGAAAGGAATCCTTTCTCATTCCTGCCACCGATTTTACAAATAATACCATCGGTCAGCAAACAGATTCAGGAATCTGTAATTGTGACCATAATCAAATAGCAAAGTGAATTTATATATAATAACTTCAGGTAATTAATCAATACAAGTATTATTATCAACACATTCTTCCAGGTTCAAATTATGATTATTGCAAATGTTGTATTCAGGATTTACAGCATGCAGAAAAACTTCAGTAAAGAAAAAGAACAAACCATTGATAATATCAAACCCATGAATGGATTCAACTTTGTATAACAAACAGCAATAGATAAGATTGTGTTTTTAACATTAAACTAAATTTATTCTGCAGGAATCCCCATGTCACAATCACAACTGTAGGCAGATGCAACCACAAAGGACACAGAGTCCATGGAGAGGAATAGTTACTTTTCTATTCCCTGTGAACTTGTTTTTACAGCTTCTGTTTTTACTTAATCTTTTCTGAATTTTGTTTGTAATGTAAAAAGAGGTCTTTACCCCATTTACGTGCACTTTCATCAAAGCAGATGACCTTTTTATGATCAAACACTCCGTCTTTATTGAAAAAAGCTATTAACATAAGATCGTCTGTAACCGAAAGAGCACCAACTTTTAATATATTATCATTACAGATGTAAATATTCGAATTTCGGGATTCCATCATTGCGTTATGCTGTTCGGTATATTCATCCCTTAATCGTTCATAGACGGGTTTTGTGAGGATGAGATCATAAGAAACTTCTTTCTTTGCCAGCTCTGAATAATTACAAGGGCAGCTAGGACAGAAATATGAATAAAATGTAGATGCACTCTTTGTCTTTTTAAGACTGGTTAATAAGTCCTTTGGTGGTTCGAAAAGGTGATTCAGGTCCGGTTCGTGTATCATGACATTACCAAACTCACCAATTCTGTCCAACAGGAATTCAGGAACTGCACTAAGGTCCTTGCTATGCCAGTAATCCTTATTCTCCTCTAATACATTCAGTGTTTCTATGAGAGGCTTTATTCTTTTCATAATTATCCTCCCAACACTGGTCAATCTGTATTCATCTTCTTCTTGTTCGATGAGCCCTTGTTCAAGAAGTATTTTTACCTGAGCCATTATTGCACTGGTGGTTCCTGTCAATGAGTCTTTTATTTCATCAATAGTGGCCGGTCCTTCCATTAACGTAATTAAAGTATTTTTCCTTTTTTCTGATAGGAACACGGTGCTTATTAATTCAGCCTTCATCATAATTTACCTGGCATACTTGTTTTATTTATATAAAAAATTCTATATTTCGGGCACTAAACGCTTATTTTGGATGGAAATCATGTAATTTGTGATGTTCATGTTATTGATCTGATTGTAGTTTATTGGAAGCTATTTTGCGGCATGTACATTAACATTATTTTGGTTTCATGTTAACAGCGTTAACTACATTTATGCAATCAACTTCTGAAATCAATACATCATTTTACTCTTATACCGTGCTTTACTCATTGCTTTATAAAAGTTCCCATAAGAGGAACACAAATCAAATATTTTCTATTCATGTTTTTCGTTCTGCCAGTGAAACAAATCAAAAATCAGTAATATTGGTGGTGCGATGGCAAAGATTTAAGTACAAGTATTTTTTTGTAAAATTACATTTTATTCGAACCGAATCCCTGATTTGTCATATTTATGTTCTATCCGGCAAATCTTCACAGACATCAATTATCCTATATCGAAGCTCGATCCATATCTTAGTTCTGCAGCATGCTTTCCTTGTGATGGTCAGGTATATCTTTTCACGGTCAATACCTGTTCATTAAACTCTCAGCGGCATAATAATATCCTTTCTATATAAGAATCATGAATAATCCTCCATTTTACACCATTATTCCATTTACAATAATAGATTCTCTCAACTGATCTGCGTCAATGGCTGCAGATCCTCAGGTTCCTGGCACATCAGTATGCCATAAGTATCGGAACATACCGGAAAAGACTACTATAATCAAAAAGTATATATATTTATAAATTTGTAAAAACAATGGCCGATTTTAGTATCTGACATCTGATATTTATTACGAGAAGCAATTATGAACAAAACGCAACCAACAACTGATGCAAGCCTACCGGTGGCTGCTGAGTATCCTGGCAGTCATACCAATATCTTAAGAAAGATCAACAGAAATCTTTTCACAGGCTCTGACAGCCGTACAAATCTTTTTAAGGCTATCGGACCTGGTATTCTGGTAGCTTGCTCTGCAATCGGCGGATCGCACCTGGTCTGGTCGACCCAGGCCGGAGCGCATTATGGATGGGGTCTTCTGGGGCTGATTATACTGGCCAATCTATTCAAATACCCGTTCTTCCTGTATGGTCAGCGCTATACGGCTGCTACTGGTGAAAGTCTTCTGGCAGGGTATCGGCGGCAGGGTTCTATCTACATATATCTTTCTGGGTATCAACATCCTGACCGGCATCATTAATACTGCTGGGGTGGCCATGATAAGTGGTACGCTGTTTGCAGGATACGGGTTCAACGGTAGCAGTATTCCCACTTTCACGGTTGGAATTCTGGTAATCTGTGGTGTTGTCATCCTGATAGGTCACTATAAAGTACTGGATAAGCTGGCTAAAGCTGCCATAGTCTTGCTCGGGCTCAGTACAATGGTTGCACTGGGTCTGGCATTCACACACGGACCTGTTGCAGCGCCGGACTTTGTCGGTCCCAGTCCATGGACATGGATGGCTTTTCCTTTTTTGATAATGCTGCTTGGCTGGATGCCGGCACCTGTGGATCTATCAGCCTGGTCGAGTCTGTGGATGTTCAGCCGTGAAGAAGAAACCGGTCACTTTGCTACGAGCAGGGAAACTTCCATTGATTTCTACCTGGGTTACGTCATGGCAGTTTTAATGGCTGTGGCCTTTGTAGCTCTGGGCAAACTGATCATGTTCGGTTCCGGCTATGAATTTGCCAGTGGAGGTATCGGATTCAGTCAGCAACTGATAAGTCTGTATTCGGCAAATATTGGCGAATGGTCAAAACCGCTCATCCTGACTGCTGCCTTTATCACAATGTTCAGCACAACTATAACCTGTATTGATGGTTATCCACGTTCACTGGCAGCAAGCTGTACATTGGTAAGTGACAGTTGCTCCAGGCGCTTCAAACCAATCTTCCAGTTCTGGATAGTGCTTTCAGTAATAATAGCTTCTTTGATCGTAATGTACTTTGTCAACAACCTCTTGCAGCTGTTGAGCTTTGCAGCTATTATCAGCTTTGTAACTTCGCCGATTCTGGCTTATATAAATTATAAAGTGATGAATGGGAGCAATGTGCCGGCAGAAGAACGCCCCGGCATGGTCCTTAGGATTCTGAGCTGGACCGGACTGCTGTTTTTCCTGGTGATGACCCTGGGATTTATCTACGTGCAATTTATCAGGGTCTGAAGGTGGTACTGCAGCAGGACTGGCAGGTCTACCTTTTTTTCCCTATAATTGCCTGATACTTTTCCCTTACCTTCTCATCAGTTGTATAATCCATTAGCTGCTCCCATTTTTTCTGTAGTTCTATCAGATGACCGAATGGGTTGAAAGAAGGCACTGCATCATTTTTGGAAATAGGTATATTCTGCAAGGTCTCGACGCCGCCCTGAATGTCGCCATTTCTGCGATACTCGGCTGATAGGAGCATACAGGCATTCATTATTCTGTCATCGAGATCATCCTTAAAGAAAGCACCGGGGTATTCGCCGAAATCCTCCGCTGAAAGCTGTTTCATTCCTTCCTTTCCCTTTTGATGCCTTAATTTTTCCCTTTCAAAGACAAAGCGATATATATCTTCTCTCAGACGCTTCCATTGCGGATGGCTCTTTTCAGGTGGAAGATGTTTGATATGGAGCTCATTGTCCAGGAAAAACTTGTAACCGAACATCATTGCGTTCATAATGTAATCAATATCTTCTCCACGTCTGACATTAGGGTCAAAAGGTATCTTGCTGAAGAGCTCCCTGTGGATTGTCATGTTACCTCCGAACACAAAAGGTGTTTCCTTTATGCGGGGTGGTGATGCGATTGTTGATTCAAAGGCTTTGTTCATCTGCTCCTGTTTGCCCCAGTAGCGTGCCCAGGCATCTTCAGGAACAGGCACGTAGAAGTCATCATCAGGCTGCAGATAGTAACCAGCCAGGCCGTATATCTTTTTGCCGTCGACCTCCTGGCCGATATGTTCCCTGACCTTGCCGATAAAACCCGTATCTTCGAATACCTCATCATCATCGATAAGTACCGCAGCATCCGCTCCCAGTATGTGGGGTATGAAAAGACACATATTACGTACATTAGAGTATCCTCTGAGCTGCAGGAGATCTGCATACTCGCCTTTCCCATCCTGATCCATCATTTTGTGGATCTCTTTCAGATGCGAAGGCCCGAAAACCATTGCCTTCACCCCGGCATCAGACGCAGCCTGTGCAACAATTTCCGTTACCTTTTTCTCGACCTCATTCTCAATATCAGGAGAAGTTGCAACTGCAAGCACCACGAGACTGAAATCCTTATCATCAAGGACCCCGATGCTCCTGATGGCCCTGTCAAGCGTACCTTCCTCATCTATCGGGATGGGATGGTCATAAACAGCATCCCCTTCCTGCCAACCAGTACTACTGTCCCTTCCCCAGTAACTGGGTATTACCATTGTAAGTTCCAAAATATTCCACTCCCTGTACTACTCTCACTAGCACTTATGAGGTGAACAGTATTTATATTCTTGCAGTTGATGCCAGTTCTCAGTACTTATCGACAAGTATGGCATCTTTTATTATCACTTTTGCTGTGTACTCATCAAGTTCTATAACTTCCAATTCCTTGATCTCGATCCTTTTATGGTACATGGGACCGTCAAGCACGAAACTTTCAAACTCGCCACCCTCACCTGCTATGTTGAGGCCTATCTTTTCGTTGAGCCGGACCAGCCTGTCAATGTCCTTCTCTCCTATCCTGCGTCCGACCCAGCTCTTATCAAGGCCGTAGGCTGCAATGCTGCTGAAAATAAAATCAAAACCAATTGACAATAGCTGTCTCATCTCTTTTTCCTGGTCAATATGCCATAGGGGGGAGAAGGCTTTAAGGCCGAGTTCATCGCAAACTTTCTCGATCCTTTCACGTTGATAATTTGAGTAAAGTGCTCCGGTGACAACTCCTTCAATACCGAACTCTTCTCTGGCCCTGCGAATGGCATTTTTCATATCCTCCAGTTCTTTCTCTTTTTCGCCCGGTGTAATCTCCTCTATCAGGGGAATGCCCATTGCTTCCGCCTGCAGTTGTGCAAGGCCGATGTTCGGTGTGTGGAACATATAGGAATCAGGATTCTGGCTCTTTATCGTGATGAGACATTCCACGGCATAGTTCTGCTCTTGCATAATATGCATTGCATAATTACTGTCCTTACCTGAGCTAAAGAGCACTCCGAGTTTCAGGTTGGGCTGAGCGTAGAACTGCTTCAGATACCCGGTCTTTGTAGAGTGACCTGCTCTTTTAGTAAGCTTACCAATAGCCTTATCGAACCTGCTTCCGTACTGTGCAGCCTGCTTTTTACGCAAGGCAACTTTTTCGGGGAGGCCCAGGCTCATGGCAGTCTCCCTCAGTATTAGCTTGTTCTGTTCTGCGCTTATCTTGTATTTTGGAGGGATCTTAAGACAATAGTCGACAAACCGTTTGTCCAGATAAGGCACACGTAATTCGATGTTATTATTCATTGCAACAACATCATCCCTGTAAGTGTTCTTCTCGTATATCTTTAGTATATCCGCATAACAATCCCTGTTGATGTCGGTGGAGCGCTTATGCCTGTCATATCCGGCCAGCAGCTCATCTGCACCGGAACCTGAGAACATTACCCGTATACCGTCCATTCTTGCTGCAACACAGGCAACATACATTGTCAGTGCAACTCCTGCCTTGGGGACATTAGTGTCTTCCACAAGCGGAACAACTGCCTTCAGGTATTCTTCAACCTCTTCAAGGGTAACTTTTTTGATCTTTATGTCGAGGCCTAACTCTTCAGCCAGCATCTGTGCATGTTCTATATCAGGAGGCAGCTGCACATCATCAAGTCCGGCTGTATAGCATGTAAAATCGATTCCGGGTTCCTTTCCGAGTTTCTTACACAGGTATGCGATTACAGTGGAGTCAAGCCCGCCGGAGAAAAGGATACCAAACTTCTCATCCGGGATACGTATTGATATCGCATTTTCCAGCAGTTCCATAAAATCGTTCTTGATCACATCAAAAGAACTTGTGTTCTCGGGTACGATGGAAAAGAACTCTCTGTTAAAACGCTGCAGTGAATTGTCCTGCAGTCCGTAGACAAGCATCTCTCTGGGGTTGAGTTCTTTAATATCTGCAAAACCGTTTCCTGCAAGAGCTTTCTTTTCCGATGCAAAGGCAAACCCTTCAGAGGTAGTGTACCATAAGGGCTTGATCCCGATTATATCCCTTGCAACATAGACTTTATCTCCTCTCCAGTAAGCAAAGGCATATACTCCTATGATCTCGGCAAGAAGGTCATCGATCGTTTGCAGTATGCTATCTTCGGATACATCATTGTTTTCCTGTAATTTCAGCTCTATGAGATTTATGAGCATCTCCGCATCGTTTATTGCCGTAAGGCCATACTTTTCCCCAAGTTCTCTCCAGTTGTATATCTCGCAGTTGGCAGACAGCTTTCCAACAATTGTTATAGGCTGTCTGACAAAGTCGACCATGGAATGGAGACAGTGGCCAAGTATGTTATTCATATAGCTATCTTTGGGAATATTCAATCTGCTTGTCTCCTTTGCGAACTCAAACCAGTCCTGTCCGCATATTCCTATACAGTCAAGACCCCTGTCCTTCATGGTCCCGATGGATCTCAGGGTCAGTTCAAATGCATTGTCATTGTTAAAAAAACCTGTAATTCCGCACATTTTCCTGGTTTTAAGATGTATATGTTCAATTGAGTTTCTGAAATACTAAACCGATACTGCCAGATAAAAGTTTTGAATCAAAATAGTAAACAGGAACAAAAAGTAATATGAAAAACGGTAATAAACAAAAAAGAGAGAACTAAAGCAGAAATTCCGGGAGTATTCATGGAAGATGAAACGATTGTAAGTTTGAACACTCACAAGACCGTTTCAAGGCTTGCAGTTGAGGGATACTCTTTCTTCAGGTGTAAGAGAGATATAGAACCTGAGGATCTCATCGGGGTCCATGTCAACTCCGAGGTTGAAGCCCCGCTTTTCGCCTGCTTTTAAGAACCTCTCTTCCTTCTCATGTTTCCTGTACATCAGCTGGGTAATCTCTTCTTTATTCAATCGGGACATATCGATCCTTTGAAGGAGGCCGATAAGCAGGAAATTATTTTCGGCATGCTCGTAATAACTCTCTTTCTTTTCCTTTTTTTTGTCCTGGTCGAATAGGTAGAAATGCTTCCCGTTTCCATCCTTGCCTGAGAGTAATATCTTCTTCAGAACCAGTTTTCCGTTTTCTGATACTATGATCTTACGTTCGGTCTTCATTCCATTGCCTCGGCTTAAAATCTGATTTTAATGACAGTACTCCATACAACTGATCTGATCACAGGATTCTCATGCTTGATTTGAATATATTTTCTCGTTTCTCAATCTACTATATAAACTTGTCTGCACTCTACAATATAATCACTATCATCATTATGATATCATTTTGATGTATACGAAAAGTTAAACATTACAGTTAACCAATACAGATGAAAAAACTAATAAATTATGATGGAATCCTGAGAAGACCTAAGGTGGAACTATATGTTCAGCGAACTAAAATCTAATATCAGGGTATCAATCTTGCCATTAGCAAAAAGAATACCCATGTCTCCGAATTCATTGACATTGATTGGCCTTCTTGTAAGCGTTTATGCCGCAATACAGTTTGCAAGGGGTTTCCTTGTATCCGGTGCTCTGATGATATTGTTAAGCGGGCTTTTCGATGCTTTCGATGGCGCGGTAGCCAGAGCAAATGGTTCCTCGAGTGCCTTTGGTGCTGTCTTTGATTCAGTTTGTGACAGATATGCCGATGCACTGATATTCGCAGGTATCATCTATGGTCTTATAGCAGGCAGCATCCCCCAGATGTATATACTCTCCACGCCTTTATGGCTCTGGACCGTTATTGCGATCATTGGCTCCTACCTTGTCAGTTATACTCGCTCCAGGGCAGAGGCTATGGGTGCCCGGGAAATGGATATCGGGATTGCCGAGAGGCCGGAAAGAATGCTTATACTAATAGCCGGGGCCATGACGGGGATGCTTGGGGCGTCGATATTTATTATAGTCGTGTTTACTCATGTGACTGTTGTACAACGACTTATCCATGCCAGGAAATCACTTGCATAGGCTCAGAACCGAGGCAAAGATTATAATATAGAGTGCTCTATTTAAGCCTGATATCCATTAATAATTCTTATTTAAACAGAGCTGAGGATGCAAAGATGCAGTATCAAGCTGAAGTAACTATCGAACTTAAGGCAGGTATGCTCGATCCAGAGGGCACAACAATTAAAAGAGCTCTTGAACACCTGGGATATGGGACCGACAGTGTCAGGACAGCTAAAAAGTACACTATTACCCTTCAAGCAAAGAATATCGATGCTGCAAGAGTAAACGTAGAGGAAATGTGCCAGAAACTGATAGCAAACCCGATAATCCATAATTACGAAATATTCCTGAGGGAACTAGAATGAGCATTGCCATCGTCCAGTTTGGTGGCAGCAACTGCGACCTTGATGTTCTTCATGTTCTCAGGGATGTTGTGGGTGTTGATGCCGAGCTTGTGTGGTATAAGGAAGAGGACCTGGACAGGTTTGACGGTATTGTGATACCTGGTGGTTTCTCTTACGGTGATTATCTCAGAGCCGGTGCAATAGCCGCACGTACTCCCATTATGAACTCAGTCAGGAAACAGGTGGAAGCCGGCAAGCCTGTCATAGGTATTTGCAATGGTTTTCAGGTGCTCACAGAATCCGGTCTTCTTGATGGTGCACTGACCACAAACAATTATCCCAAATTCCGATGCGAACCCACATACCTGAGGGTCGAGACCACGGAAACTCCATTCACTACAGGTTTTAAGAAAGGCGAGGTCCTGAATGTCCCTATAGCCCATATGGAAGGCAATTTCTATGCGGATGAACCTACTCTTGCAAGGCTGGAGCAAAATGATCAGGTTACCTTCAGGTATGTGGATGAGAAAGGCAGGGTCACAGACGAGGCAAATCCAAATGGTTCACAGGAAAACATTGCCGGAATCGTCAGCACTCAGAAGAACGTGCTTGGTATGATGCCACATCCTGAAAGAGCATCTGAAGATATCCTGGGTTCAGCTGACGGACTTAAAATTTTCAAATCAATGGCTGAGTATATCTCAGGCCGCTGAAGTGTCTTATTTTAATTTGGTAGCAATAATTGCCATTTGGTAATTCCTGTGCTCTATATATTTTCTTTTTTGAAGCTACTTGCGATTAATTGCAATAAAACTGAAATTAATTCATTAAAACTGGTTATATTGAAAATCCTTTTCTTTACCTGAATATATTCTTTCATTTTTGAAGGATTGTTTAGAAACATTTTTATCTAACTTACGTCCTTATTTATATTGAGTGGTGGTAGTATAATCAAAATAAACTTAGTTACTACAATGGTAATTTTATTGTTTTTATGTACAGGTCTTGTGAATGCTTCAGATAACTCAACCGAAACTCCGGTTGCTTCATTCTCTGCGGATGTCACAGAAGGCAAAGTGCCTCTGGAAGTCTGGTTTACTGACACTTCAAGTGGAGAGCCGACTTCATGGGAATGGGACTTTGGTGACGGCAATAACTCAACCTTGCAGAACGTATCGCATGTTTTTGATGAAGCCGGTACTTTTGATGTTAGTCTGACGGTAAGTAATGCTAATGGAACGGATTCTTTAACAGAGATGGGTTATATCTCAGCAGATACACGTCCGGTAGTTGCGATAGATTCTATCGTTCCAGATCCTGCAATCAGGGGTGAGCAAGTTAACATGACTGGTATACATGTTTATAACTACAGTGCCATCCCAGAACGTTATGCTCATAGATGGTATTCAGATCTAGATGGTTTACTATGTAAAGGAAAGAACGTATATACAGGAAGCCTATCAGTAGGCAATCATACTATAAGTTACCAAGTTGTGGACAGTGAAAAACAGTGGTCAGATCCGGTTTATGGTTCTGTGGTAGTTCTGGAGAATATTCCTCCAATAGCTACCATCGATTCTATAACTCCCAATCCTGCTTTTAAAAATCAGGAAATCAAATTTAGCGGGACCGGCATAGATCCGGATGGAAGAGATATAAAGTACAATGACTATGAATGGCATTCCAATATTGATAACTTCCTGAGCAACGAGTCAAGTTTTTCCACATCATCTCTTTCTGTTGGAACACATACCATTAACTTTAGTGTAAGGGACCACCTGCAGCAGTCTCCTGTTGAGACTAAAATCATCGAAGTAAAAGGAAATACTCTACACCTGCAGGCAGAATTCCATAAAACCATAAGTACCAATAATCCGGTGGATATCAGTGTCAATGTAAGTGGAACCGATCCGGAGTCAACGGTAGTTTCAATAATTGATAGTAGTGATAATGTTGTCCTAACTGAAAATATCACTGAAAAGCTCAAATCAGGTAAGTACACCTTTGAATGGGATGCAACAGACCAGCAGGGTGATCCTCTTCCAAGTGGAATGTATAATCTTAGTTTGATGAGTGATTCTATTTCAGAGGAGATACGCGTGACCGTTGATAACACGGCTCCAACTGTTGTTATTGATGATATTTCAGGTACATTTAATGAGGGAGATATTGTATATGCCAACTCGGAATTACTGGTTAAGGTATCCGAGTCCGAAAGAGATGTAGCAACTGTGGATATTACATTGTCATCTATTTCCGGTGATTTCACAGAAACTATCAGTGCAAACAATGAAGATGGCACTTGGATTGGTGAGTTTGATCTGTCCTCTGTCCCTGATGGGAATTATACTGTTACGGCTGTTGCAAAGGATACTGCAAAGAATATTGCAAAGAATATCAATGATACAACTTCGCATATAACAGTCAATGTCGATAAGACCGCACCTGTTATTGGGGATTATTCACCTGCAGACGGCAAGACTTTTGATGTAGGTACAACTGCTGTGGACATCAGTTTCTATTACAGTGACGCCAGGACAGGTATCAATACAAGTTCTATAGGTATGATAGTTGACAATATTGATGTGACAAACAATGCAACGATAAATGCATCTTCAGCTTCATATAATGCCACAAGTCTGGCCAAAGGTGCTCATACTGCATCAATATCCTTAACAGATAACACGGGTAATGAAAAGACCTTCACTACTAACTTCTGGATTGGTCCGAAGCCATCAGAAAAGACATCCCGAAGCAGTGGTAGCAGCGGTGGAGGTGGTGGCGGTGTCACAACAGGTGAGAAGTATGAGAACGTCCTCATAACTGAAGTGCAGAGTATCTACATCAATAAAGATTCCCATGTAATGTACGAGTTCAACAAAGAAGGTAATGCCATAACAGGTATCCAGTTCAATTCTTTGAAGAATTCCGGAAATATCAAGACCGTCCTTGAAATACTGAAAGGGCGCTCCTCGTTCGCGCAGACAGATGCTCCCGGAAATGTTTATCAGCAGATGAACATTTGGGTTGGCAAGGCTGGGTTCGTCAGTCCTGAGAATATTGAAGATTTGCGCATTGTTTTCAGGGTAGAGAGATCATGGCTGGAGGAAAATAATATTGGAACTGATACTGTGAAGCTGTACAGGTACTCAGATGACTCATGGGATGCACTTTCTACTTCAGTGACCTCAGAAGATGGCCGCTTTGTTTACTTCGAGAGTCAGACTCCGGGCTTCTCACCTTTTGCGATCAGCTCTGATACAGAGGCTGTTGAAGTTACCGAAGAAGCTTCCCTGAGATCTGTAAATGATGAAGATGCTGTTCCAGGTGAGGGATCAAAAGATGTGGAAACTACAACCCGGAATTACCCACTTAATGTTCTGGTGGTAATTGGTGTAATTTCACTTATGCTTGCGGGTGTGTATGCTTTGTACAGGAAACAGAGATAAAGGATTATTTCTGTTTTTTATTTTTCTGTCGCAACCCGCATGATCATAGCCCGGAATTCTCTGTCACGACATTTTCAGCCGTTTTCCAGGAATGCCTTACTATGTCAGGCAAAGCTCCATGATTCTTGAACCAGTCCTTAAGGAACTGTTTTGTTTTGGGATCAGAAGGATAGCCACTGCCAAAATCGATACCAATGTCCTTCTTGATGTCTTCGATAATTGCATCCCTGCGGACCTTTGCAACTATGGAAGCAGCGGAAACGACCGGATATATTGCATCTGCCTGGTGTCTGGATACAACTGAGACTGTTTTTGCCCTTTCAGGGTGCGTTTTTGCATATTTCTGGAGAAGTCTTTTACCGAACCTTTCCTCATTAACATCGGCAGCGTCAACATATGCTTCGTCCGGATGCAGTTCTTCGAGTACCTTTGAAAATGCAAGAACCATGATGTCATTCATGCTCATCAGCTTGCGGAATTCGTCGATCTGCTGTGGTGCGATCTCAAGGACAAATACCCTTTCAGCATACTTTTCGATCTGGTATGCAAGTAGTTCCCGTTTTTTAGGAGCTATCTTCTTTGAATCAGCTACACCCAGGTTCTTCAGGGAAGTGATCTTTGACTCTTCGATCAATACCCCGCCGACACACATGGGACCTATCACAGGTCCTTTGCCAGCCTCATCTATTCCAGCTACTTTCATTATATTCTATCCGTTCATCAGCCTACTTTAAACTGACCATCAGATGAACAGAGTGAATATAACATATCCAATAATCATCATTATGGTCGAGTGCTTAAGACCTGCCATAATACTTCCTTCGCCCATTGCGCCTGCCATCAGGCCTGAACTCAGTCCCTGGATGATAGCTGCGTGTTTGAAGAGCTGGGTGTAGGCTTCCATATCAAAACTGCCAAGAAAACCTCCCGCGCTTGAACCTGATTCAGCCATCTGCTTTCCGGCCTGGGCCATCTCTGTAAGGAATGTTGTTGAAATAACGAAAATAACACCTACAAAGACCAGGAATGAGATGTAGATGATTACGATGTAGATCATCATGCTCATGTTGCGTTCTCTTTTCATCCCCTGCTCGGAAGCTGCATCCCTGGCGGCGACCATGAGCACCTCCCCGATATCACCACTGGATTCGTTTGCTTTTGTGATCAGGGAGAGAGAACGGGTAACTACTTGCGTCCTTAGTCTGTTGGCGAACCTTATCAGAGAGTCATTGACCTCAAGCCCCCAGAAAACATCATGCCATATCTTCTTGATTTCAGAGCTAAGGGCATCCGTATCAGATCTTGCCATAAGTCTTATGGAATCTCGCAGCGTCATACCTGTTTCGTTGGTACTTGCCAGTTTTTTCAGGAAATCAGGAAAACTACTTTCCAGTTTCTTCTTTTTCTTCTGTTTGATCTCATAGAATACCGAAAGAGGTATGATTATAAGTAGAATTGCAAAAACGATCTTGTCATCAATGAATTCTACTATCAGCGCAAGGTTACCAAGTCTGTCCGCGTTCAGAAATGCGGATCCTATTACTATTATAAGTGCAAGTGGGACTGTGATGGCAAGCGTAGCAAGAGGGTTTTGGAACATCGGGGCAAGTGGATCCTTGATAATACCTCTTAGGGTGAGGGATTTCTTGGATTTTGTAAACGACTCGAAATTATCCCTCTCTCTTACCTTTTCTTCTGTTTCGCCGATAAGTTCTCCATTCTCGTCATAGGCCGGTGCAAGATGTGCAGGTATATCAGGTATGCCATGGTCCAGAACAGTGTTCGTACCGAGTAGTTCCGGCTCTCCCATTTCAGTAGGAGTAATGATACTGATCATGACTACGAACATAAGGGATCCTACTGGCAGGACAGCATAGATTATCGCATATACCATGGTTGATGATCCGGAACCCATAACCGCCATCATGACTCCCATGATGATAATGAACAGCGGTCCTGCTACGAATGCAGTTACATATGATTCGGCAAGCAATGCCAGGGTTTCAAGGAACCCTTTCTGATCTACCTCGGATTTGATCAGGTATTGCTCTGATTTATCTCGGAAATAGTTAGGGATATTCCCACCACTGTCGATGACTGTCAGAAGGTTATAGATCAGGTCCTGGAACCGGTCGGAAGGTGTGATCTCAGACGCGTTTGTGAGTGCTGTTCTAAGATCGTGCCCGAAATACTCCATATCCCTTACAATGGAATCAATTTCCTTTGAGACTTCACCATATGTGTCTTCCGAACGTGCAAGCGCCTTGAAAACATCGATTATGTTCATTCCGCCTTTGCTAAGGGCGTACATGAACGTCACAGCATAAGGAAGTTGCATATCGATCTTGGTTTTCCTCTCGCCTGCCTGGAACCCGGGATATAGCACGAAGATCGTATAGACCAGGCCTCCCAGGCCTACAACAAAAACAATAGTAATGAAGAAAGCTAAGAATATCTCCTTATACTGCAAGAGGAATGCCATGCTCGGCGTAAAAGTTAGCTTAGTGATATTTTCCGGCAGGCCGATAAGTCCTATGATAACATATGTAAGGAAAAGTCCGAGAAAAGCACCTAAGATCCCTGCCAGTACCGAATAGAATACTGCATTTGAAATGTACATTTCATGAGATATTGGTATACGTGCCTGGTTCAATTGTTTCTGCAGGTTCACATAGTTCTGCTTCCTTGCCTTGATGCGGGTTCCAAGCAGAATGAACGGTATCCTTTTTACGATATTGAAATATAAAGAGGCTTTTTTGATATATGGATCAACAGCGAATCCTGTCTTCCTTTTCTTCTTTGCCTGTTTATCTGCAGGAGCAATTGTTTCTGGTTCGCTGTCAGAAAGCCCGTCAGATGTTTCGATCTCAAATTCTTCTTTTCCGGATGTATCAATTTCAGAGGAGTTTTTATTTTCTGTCACAGTGTAACCCCCGCTGTCAGGCTAATTGCAGTTTCTTGAGTACCTTCTCAGGTGTTGACTGGTATGCGTTGATGATTCCTGAGATCTCTTTGAAATCGCTGATGCTATTGTTCACCATGTACTCAAGTATCTTCTGGCGATAGTACAGTTCCTGATCAATCCTTCCCTGTCCCCAGCCACGGCGCATCTTTATATCAAAGAGGGCCTTGGATTCACCTGTTCTTACAAAGATGTCCGATTCGGAGTCCCATGCAAAGATATCATTGGTCCTGATATTCCTGGTATTGGGATCGATATCGATGATCTCAACAAGTTTGAGGTTTCTCCTCACGCGTTTACCCTTTGAGTATGTCTGCGCCTGGATACTCATAATGTCCAATGCCTGTATCATTGTACGCGGAACACTTATGGGGGGGTTCTCAAGCCTGTGAATGGCCGATGCAACGGAGTCAGCATGCATTGTTGAGAATGTTGTGTGGCCTGTGGACATTGCCTGGAAAAGTGTCAGCGCTTCCTTACCTCTGACCTCGCCTACCAGCAGGTATTCCGGACGTTGACGTAGCGCTGCTTTAAGGAGATCATACATATCCACTGCTCCTCTTTCATCTGCAGTGAACGAATCCCTGGTGACACTTGGTATCCAGTTAGGATGAGGTAGTTTCAGTTCTCGTGTATCCTCAAGGGTAATTATTTTGGACTTTTCTGGAATGAAAAGGGATATTGCGTTAAGGGATGACGTTTTACCTGAAGCCGTACCGCCGGCATATATCAAACTCTTATTGTTCTCGATACAAAGCCAGAGATATGCCATGGCCTCAGCTGAGAATGTGCCCCATTTAATGAGGTCTACCGGAGTTATCGGGGTATCGCTGAACTTACGGATCGTAAAAGTACTTCCATGGGCAGTGACACATGTGCCCAGTGTCATCTGTATCCTGGAACCATCGGGCATCGTGGCATCGATCATGGGTTCAGCCACTGAGATGTGCTTGCCACTTCTTTGTGCCATCTGGATAATGAAAGAGTTCAGTTCTTCCTCTTTATAAATAATGTTAGTAGCGATATTCTGTTGAACCCGATGATAAAGAAATATGGGAACATCATGCCCGTTACCTGAAATATCTTCAATAGAGTCGTCATACATCAGGGCATCTATTTTTCCGAAACGGACAAAATCTCTCTTGATGTAGTAAGATATCTTGGCAAGTATCGAAGGTGTGAGCTCAAGAGTATAATCCTGGATTATTGACCATATCTTGGTGTCAAGGACTTTCTCTTTATCCTCTTCGTCCTGGGAGATCTCTTCCACAAGGAGTACATCTCGAAGCCTGTCCCTTATCTCGTTAAGGAGGACTTCTTCAAACTCAGTAAGCTCGGGTTCCACTACGTAATAAAGATGATTGTTTATATCTTCATTGTAAAGTATGACAATAAATGTATATGGTTCATTTACCCAGTAGCGTTCTATTTCCTGATAACCGTCCACGCCTCTGAATTCAGTAATAGCACCGTGTACTTCAGGATCATAGGGTTCTATCTTTATCTCTGCCTGTTTGAAAAGATTTTTAATCTTCCCTACGAGACTGTTTTCATCATTTTCTTCTTTGTTATCTTTTAGAGTGATTCCCTGATCTTTGATTTCTTCTTCTTCTTCTTCTTCTTTTCCTTCGGTGATTATGCTCTCTTCTCTGGCTTTTTCCTCAAGGATGCTCCTGACCTTGACCTTTGCTTCTTCATCTTTTTCAGGTAAAGTCATCTCATCTTTCTTTTTCCTGAAAAAACCTGTTTTTTTAGGCCCGAAACCCGCGGACTTCGGAAGTAATATGTTCAGCTCTGCTTCATCTTTATCAATGCTTGAAATGTTTCCATCTTTTGAAGTATCAGATCCGGGACCAGAGCTTTCCTCCTCTTCTGCAGGAACAGAAACCTCTGAGTTTGCAGTTATATCTGGAGAAAAGGATGTTTTTACTTCTTTTGCCTCATATGTATGATCTTTTTTCAGAGGATTTTTATGGATGATCGAGGTGAATTCTTCTTCAAGCTTTTGATCTGATTTTTTGATTTCAGCTAACTTCTCAAGAAGGCTTGATGTCTCCAGGGAGCCGTCACTTTCATCCTCATCTATCTGATAATGTTCATTCGAACTAGAAAAGTTGTCATCAGCCTCGGACAGATCATCACTGGTTGGTGGTATTTCATCAGTTTCATCTGTTTCTTTGGCTTTTTCAAGCTCTTTGTTCTTAGGATCTTCTATTTGAGCATCAGCCATTAATGTCACCGTTTGATGAATGTTTAAAGTAGATCTATGTCAGACCGTACTATAGATTATGTAGATCATATTAGATTTATCGCATTTATATTATAAATATACATATTATTAAACTTATTGTATCGGGTGGATACCGCCGGACCAACTGGTGGAAAACCCGCACCTTTTACTTTATTTTGTTTGCTGATCTTTTTTCTTAGTCTCTTGTGTACTATGTATGTACATGCTTAAAATCCACATGTACATGATATGCCCGGAAAATGGATAATATGTCCTATATTATTATATATCTGTACAAATTGCCCTTTAAATCTTATGTACATGTACATAGAATTGGTATAGAATTGAACAGGATTGGAATTGCTTTTCTGTAAAAACCCTGTCCAGTTGTAGTTCACTCAAAAAAGTTAAATCCAAGGGTTGATATGTTCAGGTGGAAATATGATAAGTAATCTGGAATTGAGAGGATATCCTGCATGCCCATAATAACCCTGCCATATGAAGATCTTGAAGAGCTTACCGGGACCGATAAGGATACTATCATTAAACGTGTGCCGATGATTGGTGCGGACATCGAACGCATAGAAGAAGAGTCCATAGACATCGAGTTCTTCCCTGACCGCCCGGATCTCTATAGTGTTGAGGGAGTGGCACGTGCCATGCGTGGTTTCCTTGATATAGATACAGGTTTTCGTGAGTATGAAGTTAAACCGTACAAAATTGAGATTACAAAGGATGCTGCAATAGAGCACATCCGTCCTGTATTCGGATGTGCGGTTGTAAGAGATATAAATTTCAGCTCTGCATCCATAAAGAGCCTTATGGACCTGCAGGAGTCCCTTCACTGGGGTCTCGGACGTGACAGGAAGAAAGTATCCATCGGAGTGCACGACCTGTCAAAGGTGCAGCCACCATTCCGATATATAGCAGCAGACCCCGGCTTTGAGTTTATCCCTCTTGATTTTACAGAACCCATGTCCATGAGGGAGATGCTCGAGAAGCACCCAAAGGGTGTGAGATTCGCGCATATTGTTGAGGATTTTGAGAACTATCCTCTTATACTGGATGCTAATGACAATGTCCTTTCATTCCCGCCGATAATCAATGGAACACTCACGATGGTAAACGAGAACACCACTGACCTGCTAGTGGACGTTACAGGCCTGGGTGATGAGGTGTATACAGCACTCAACATTGTAACAACAGCACTTGCAGAACGTGGCGGACAGATCGAGTTTGTTAAGGTTGTCAAGGCCGACGGCACAGAGCATATCCCTCTTGACCTGATGCCTCGTGTTAAGATCCTGAAAAGCTCTGAGATTGATTCCCTGATAGGTCTGGAACTTTCGACAGAAGAGATAATAAAACAACTTAATCGCATGGGATTTGGTGCAACAGAACTTGGAGAAGGTGTCCTTGAGGTTATGATACCCCGCTATCGTGCGGACATTCTGGACAGTTTTGACATAGTAGAGGATATTGCCATTGGATATGGTTTTGATAATATACCAGCGATATTCCCCATGAACGCGACAGTTGGAAGCTCCCATGAGATATCAGACATACGTTCTGCTATGGGGGAGATTATGACGGGCCTCGGGTATCAACAGGTCATGCCCTTTACCCTGACGAGCGCGAAAGTTCACTTCGAATGGATGAATCGTGAGAGTACTGATGATGTGACATATGTTATGCACCCCATCAGTGAGGATCAGACCATGGTCCGGACCACCATCCTCCCAAACCTTATGGAAATACTCTCAATGAATCAGCACAGGGAGCTCCCTCAACGTATATTCGAGGTTGGTGATGTGATAGTTAACGTAAAGACCGGCCTTCATCTTGCTGCAGTATCTATCAATGCCCATTCCAACTTCACCGAGGTCAGGGAACTGGTAGATGCGGTAATGCGGGAAAGGATGCTTGAATACGAGGTTTCCGAATCATCAGATCCTGCATTCCTGGAAGGCAGAAGGGCGGATATCATCGTCAATGGTAAAAAGATCGGTGTCATGGGCGAGTTCCACCCGCAGGCCATCGTCAATTTCGGCCTGGGACAACCGGTAGTGGGTTTCGAGATGGATTTAATGGCAGATTAACTGCCCTATAAATCTTTATGTCATATAAGCGAAATCCGGGAATAGTACTTCTTTTATCCTATTTCATCTGTTCTTTTTGCAGTCGATCAACTCTAACATCAACTGAGTTTTGTTCTTTTTCTGGTTCTGCAGGGTACCGAGTAATCGCAGTTTTAACTAGTTAAAATAAGTTAAAGGCTAAAAGAATCTGTATTCATCAGTAGGTCTGTTACATAGTAATGATCAAAACCAGATATAGCAGACGGGCCCGCCGCGATTCGAACGCGGGTCAATGGGTAACTTCGTGACATAGTCACATCGAAGCCCATGAGGATATCCTGGCTACCCTACGAGCCCACGGGGATGTATTGATTGCTACGGGTTGTATTAAAGGTTTCTGTCACAGCGATCCGCTTATGATTCTTGCGGCCATGAGCAGCAGGATCACGCCGAACAGCTTTTTCAGGGTTCCAGCTTCGATTTTACCGGACATCAGGTGCGATCCTATTTGTGCACCTATGAATGAAGCTACCAGGATGTATGCTATCAGTGAGGTATCAGGCTCCCATGAATCCAGATGGGCTATAAAACCGGAAAGGGATGTGAATATTACGATAAACCCTGAAGTAGCAGCAGCATATTTGATTCCGTAACCCATTAATACTAGAATAGGTACAATGAACGAGCCACCCCCAATCCCAAGCATACCTGATAGGATCCCTACTATCATACCGCCTGAAAGCACAAGTACAAGTTTTTTAC
The DNA here is from genome assembly GCF_004745425.1 of Methanolobus halotolerans. GTDB lineage: Archaea > Halobacteriota > Methanosarcinia > Methanosarcinales > Methanosarcinaceae > Methanolobus > Methanolobus halotolerans. Next base: position 74,095 of record NZ_PGGK01000008.1, read on the forward strand.
CGCCTGTAATGTCTTGTCCCCGATAGAACCCCTCTATCCGTTCAAAAATCATCTCCAGTCCGACAACTATCATGAGTATGGCAAAAAATAGCAGCAGGATATCAACCGGGACCAGTCTTGTGAAATAGGCACCAATCTGAGCGCCTGTTGCAGAAGCTATTATAAACGATACTGCAATATGCAGGTCCACAAGTTTCCTTCGCAAATATATCACGGTCGCAGAGCCCGAAGTAACTATGTTCAGCAGCAAAGAAGTGGTGATAGCACCAACAAGCTCCATACCTGTCCAGTAGAAAAAAGGTACATAGAAGATAGCTCCGCCAAGGCCGAGCATAGAGAATATGATCGAGCTAAAAAAAACAGCAATTACGATCAACATATCTTCCATTATCTTAACACCTGTGTATGAGTATGTTTTCCAGTTCTATTTATTTACATACTTTTCCTTGAAGTGATCTATTTCTTCTTTACTGCCAACGACTGCGATGATATCATCTTCGAGGATAATGGTCGAAGGAAGAATATCAGTGATCACTTCATCGTTTCGCTCTAGTCCTATTATGGTACATCCTACTGATGTACTTAGATCCAGCTCTCCCATAGTCTTGTCAACTAACTCAGAATCCTTTGGGATCAGATGCTTCTCGATATCTATTCCCTGGTAAAGCAGGATATCCTCATTCATTTTCTTGCAGGAGGCATCCAGGCAATGTGATGTCATCTTCGCAAGCATCTGTCCTGCTACAATAGAAAGCGCCGCAACATAGTCGGCGCCTGCCTTGTATATCTTGTCGATCGATCTGTAGGAATTGGCCCTTGAGATAATGGTGGATTTTGGGTTTAAGCCGCGTGCTATAAGTGTTGCAAATATCGCATCAGTATCATCATTGAGGGTAATAATGACTTCTGATGCGTTATTGATGCCTGCCTCCACAAGTACATCTTCATGAGTTGCATTACCGACAATATGTTTAAAGTCCGTATTTTCGAATGCATCTGGATTGGAATCCACTGCGACAAAATCGATATCTGCATGTTGCAGGGTTTCTATCACTCGTTTGCCAACATCTCCGCAACCTAATACGATTAGATGTCCGTCTTTTGTTACATCCATAGAGTCACTCCAGGCGTTGGGTCAGTTTCCGAAGTTCGGATAGCTGGTCGGTACTACCCACAGCTAGTAACACAGAATTGTCCCGAATAACGTCCCCGGGACTGATATTAAAGGACAGGCTTCCTCCTTTCCACATGCCTACAACATTAACTCCGGTCTTTTCCCTGATGGCTGCGTTGCTGATGCTTTTTCCGATAAGGGGACTTTTCGGATAGATCGGGAATTCTACTATACTGACTCCATCGAAGAACTCGGTGGCACCTGTGAGTCTTTTTAGGAAAGGGTCGGCGGCTTTTCTGCCAAGGAACCTTCCGTAAAGCTCTTTTGGGGATATCACGCTTGTGGCTCCAGCATATTTAAGATATTTCTTGTTAGAACTGTCTTCGACAATAGCAATAATATTCAGATCGCTCAGATTGCGGGCTGTCAGAACTATATTAGCATTTCTCGCGTCGGAGCTATTTGCAATAACAAAGCGTGCAGTGCCTATATTTGCATTCTTCAGTGTTTCCTCTTCGGAAAATGTTCCGTAGATCGTATTTATTCCACGCTTAAGCAAATCCGTGGTGATATCTTGTTCCTCTTCAATGAGTACATATGGTATGTCATCTTCATTTAGTTCTCTGATAAGTGTTTCGACCAGTCTGTTGTATCCGCAGATTATAATATGATCCTTCATATCCCCGGTTTTGGTGGGCACACCTGAATGTATGTTCTTCTCAAGCCAGGGTATGATCACAATGGTAAAGAGAATACCGAAAACAATTGGTATGCCTGATAGCTGCACGAATACAGAGAATATTTTACCGATCGTTGAAACCATAACGATGTCCCCATATCCTACAGTGGTCACTGTGGACACTACCCAGTAAAGACCGTTGAAGAAGTCGGCAAACTCATATTGTTGCTCATACCTCATTAGCTGTATGAAGATGAGGATATAAGTAAGGACTACAACAAGGGCAAATACTATAGATTTTATGATCGTTTTGTTTAAAAGATGAATATTTTTCATTGTTTCAACTCAAAATATCTCTTTTCTATTCGATCTTTCAAATCCTTCTGGCTTTTTGTCCTTTTTCAGAATCCATGCACAAGGTATGGTCCGAATATCATCAGTATAAATGACATCAGTATCAGCAATGCAAATGTTGCGGATATTGTGGCGGACAGATTTTCTGCTTTTGTCTCGTTCTTTGTAAGGCGATAGACTGCAGCATACATGTAATCCCTGAAAACATGTCCTCCATCCAGGGGTACTGCAGGAAGGCAGTTGAACAGGCCGACATAGAAGTTGAGCCATCCGATCCATAGCAGGGAATTGGCTATCCAGAACAGTCCTATTCCCAGAGGCTCGGCCCAGCCTATAGGTTCATAGAACTGCGCAAGTGTACCGCTGAATCCCGGGAATCCTTCTCCGGTAATCCCGATGATCGGTAATCCGAGAATTATAACCCAGCCGGTGATTCCGGTGAGCATTGAGGGGATCTCTCTGAGGACTTCCAGGTATTCGTGCGCAGGAAACTCGCCAACTGAAAATCCGAGAGATGTTTCAACATATCCGTCTCCCTGGGTATAGACTCCCAGGTAACCTTTGTCTGCATCGGGGTGCTGTGCAAGCTCGACCTCGTATTCATTGGTAATATCCTGTCCGCCGGATACTTCCACTACGACATTTTGACCGGGGGACGTTGCACTCATATATGTAGTGAAATCCGAGACGGTTCTCATAATCTGTCCGTCTATACTCAGTATGTACATTCCTTGCTCAAAACCAGTTTCTTCAGCAGGTGACCCTTCAACGATGTCCTGTACCATTATACCCAATATATCGGGTTCGGGATCTGTGACATCCACTTCATATATTGAAACGGCCCTGTCTGTTGCAGCATGGACCTGAACTGTGGACCCAATTTCAACGGAATCAAGGTAAAACAGCATTTCATTTACATCGCCTATGTTCGTTCCATCAAGTTGCGTAATGACCATGCCTTCCCTGATCCCGGCAGCATATGCATTGGAACCTTCATTTACGTCCACCACCATGGTATTTCCGAGTGGTGCCATCGCACCGAGCACAGGTCCGAAGAGCAGAGAGAAGGCTATCAGGGCTACAACGAAGTTTGCCATCACGCCTGCTGCGAGTATCCTTGCTCTCTGGTTCCTGGTTGCAGCCTTTTTTACCGGGATCTCTTCGTGGCGCAGAGTCTGCTTCTGCGCTTCGTTGTCCTCGACAACAATTCCTAGCCTGCGGTCGCCATATGGGTCAGGTTTTTCATCTTCTTTTTCTTCCTTTTTGCCAAAAAGTTCTTCTTCATCCGGCTCGGCAAAACCTCCAATGGGTACAAGTGCGAGCAGTATTCCCATTGATTTGACCCGGATATCTTCAACCCTGCAGAGGATGGCGTGTGAGAACTCATGTACAACCAGGGTGACTATCAATGCGATTATTCCCCATGTCAGGGGTATGAACTCGTTCACTCCGGGTATCAGGAAAATGTTCCTTGCCTCGTTGAACTTTCCAGGTTCGGGTAGGGTACTGTCCCCTATTGAAGTGAGCAATGCTATATCTGAGAGTATAACTATCAGGAACATCGCCGCCATGCCTATGAACATCAGCACTATGCCGATGTTTGCGTACAGCTTCCAGGCTTTCCCTGGCTTGGCAAGTATGTCCAGTAGTTTGAGTCCCCGCGTGGTACGTATCATCAGCACAGGGCCGTATGTAGAAATATTATATCTTTCCAGTATACCTTTTCGCTTCAGGGCGATAACAATTATCCAGTATACTAAAAAAAGTGTTAGTCCAAGGGTGGTTCCGTTCAAAAAAATTCTCCTGTCCAGATGTTGAATGTGAGTTTTATCTTATTTATGATCCTAGTGGCAGGATATCCTTGTTAGGAGCTGTTTCTTAAAAGGATCACTGTTCTTCAGCACTGAAAACAGTAGCATCTAAGCCACTGTAGTTTAGGACTCTATATGTCCTATCATATAAAAAAGCAACTTAGATATGCTTATATATTACTATTTTTAAATATGGAATATGACGTTGTTTGTTTCGCTTTATATTTCTGTGATACATAGGGATTGGAGTGTACTTATAGTTTGAGGGTGGCATTTTATTCTCATATTTCAGTTGCATAAAAGCATAAGTATAAAAACAATAAAGGAAATATAGCAATCACAGAATTATGAAACGTCGATAAACGTTGATGAATGGTTCAACGTTCAAGAGCAGAATCAAAAAAGCGAATACTATACCGCGATGTAACATATCCGTGAGGGGATGAATGTGCAATCGATAGTCCAGGAAGCATTAAAACACACCGAAAAAGAAAAAGAGTACCGCCAAACGATAGCAGTAGACGACCAACTAGACATTCTTGGTCAGCCCAGGATCATGATTGTGGGTTGTGGCGGTGCAGGTAACAACACTATTAACAGACTCTACAACCTCGGGATCGAGGGGGCTGAGACTGTTGCGATCAACACTGACAAGCAGCATCTTGACCTTATACGTGCGGACAAGAAGATCCTTGTGGGAAAGACACTGACCCGTGGTTTGGGTGCAGGAGGCTATCCCGAGATAGGTGCCAAGGCAGCTGAACTTGCACGCGGCACCCTTGAAGAGGTCTTCAAGAACGCAGACCTTGTTTTCATTACAGCAGGTATGGGAGGAGGTACCGGTACAGGTGTCGCTCCTGTAGTAGCTGAGATCGCAAAGGAGCAGGGAGCGATCGTTGTAGGTATGGTCTCCAGTCCTTTCAGGGTTGAAAGGGCAAGGGCGGTCAAAGCCGAAGAAGGGCTTGAAGAGTTCCGTCGTGCTGCAGACACAGTTATCGTGCTCGATAACAACAGGTTGCTGGAGTATGTCCCAAACCTTCCTATAGACCAGGCTTTCTCAGTTATGGACCAGCTGATATCAGAGACAGTGAAAGGTATCACCGAAACCATCACAAAGCCTTCACTCATCAACCTCGACTATGCCGATATCAGGGCTATCATGAGCTGCGGCGGAGTTGCAGTGATGCTTGTGGGTGAGAGCAAGAATCAGGACAAGAGTGATGATGTCGTCCGCTCGGCACTCAATCATCCACTACTTGATGTTGATTACCGGGGCGCAACCGGAAGCCTTGTCCATATCACAGGAGGCCCGGATCTCAGCCTTAAGGAAGCCGAGGATATCGCCGCTTCACTCACATATGAACTGTCACCACGTGCAAATGTCATATGGGGTGCCCGCATAAGCAAAGAGTACGAGGGAAGGGTACGTGTCATGGCTATCATGACCGGTGTCCAGTCAGCCCAGGTACTTGGTCCGCAGTACAACGAAGCTTCAGCCGCGTCAAATCCGGTTTCAGACACTCCCAGGGCATACAGGCACGCTAGCACCCCGGTCAACAAAACGAGGCGCTCTGTCGTGGATCCGGTGAGCACCAGGAACGGTGGCGGATCTATAATCGACATCATTCAGTGAACCTGTCCTGATACTTTGCAGCCGGACTGCTGATATCCGGCTTTGCAATTATTTTTAAAGGATATTCTTATCTGTATAAATTACTATTCTAAGGCATGAAAGTACTAGTTGCTACAGGTCACCTTGCAGAGCAGACTGTGAGAGATTCGGTAGGCATGGATACTGATGTGCTGATTGTTGATACTCAGATTGCGGCATTTATCACTCCCCGCAAGTTGATGGCAGCCATTGAGGCGGATTTTCCTCAGTTCACGAATAATAAGGCGCACAATGCTGAATACGACCTGATACTCATCCCTGGTCTTGTGTCAGGTGATTTCTCAAGACTTGCCAGAAAACTCAGATGCAAGATCCGCCTCGGTCCCAAGCATGCTTACGACCTGGGTTTTGTACTGAATTTTGTCGGCAGTGTCGAGTTTTCGACCGAACTACCTGCATGTGAACTGCTTGCGGACGTTAGACGGGAAATGGCTCTGGAAAAGGTAAAGCAACTGGAAGAACTGGCAGTTCCCTTAATGACCGTAGGTGAGTTGAAGTTCGGAGGCGATTCACGTATGAAGGTCATGGCAGAAGTGGTCGATGCCACCGGTCAGGATACCGATACTCTGTCCGGGCGAATAGAGTCTTTCGTGCGTAAAGGAGCCGATATTATTGATCTCGGTGCCTCCCTGCATGCGGAAGCCGATGATGTCGAACATGCCATAAAGGTCGCAAAGTCGGTGACATCGCTTCCTGTCAGTATTGATACACTCGATCCCGGACTGCTTTCCCGGGCACTTGACATTGGTGTCGATATGGTTCTCAGTCTGGACAGCAGCAATATAAGCACTATTGCTCCCCGACTTGCGAGCTCTGATGTTGCATCGGTAATTATACCTGATTCCGGGGAGGGTCTGGATAGCCTTATAAGGAATATCAATGAAGCTCGCAGAATGGGTGTCAGAAAGATAATCGCCGATCCTGTGCTTGACCCGATCGGACACGAAATCGCATCTTCTATTGTCCGGTACAGCAAGTTCCACGAAATGTTTCCGGAAATTCCCATTTTCTTCGGTGTCGGTAATGTAACAGAGCTCATCGATGCAGATTCCACAGGTGTTAACGCAACCCTTTGCGGTATTGCAGCTGATTTGGGTGTAAGCATACTTTTCACTCCCGAATACAGCAACAAGACCCAGGGTTCCATTAAGGAACTTAAGAAAGCTTCGCAGATGATGATGCTTACAAAGGAGCGCAAAAGCTCGCCAAAGGACCTTGGCATAGATCTGATCGAGATAAAAGAGAAGCGCAGGCGTACGGATGCCGTTATGCCCGATAATTTTGTCCGGGCAGAAAAGAGCAGGATGTGGACCGTTGATCCGAAAGGCAGTATCCGGATAAATGTAATTCCCGAAAGTTACGGAAAAGGAGGTTACATCCTTGCAGAACACGATTCCGTTTCCATCGTTGGCAGGAGCGCAGGTGAGGTCATGGATACCATTCTGGACATGAAACTGGTTTCCCGGATGGAACATGCAGCATACCTTGGCCAAGAACTTAAAAAAGCAGAACTGGCCCTGAAATTCGGAAGGAGTTATTCGCAGGACGATAAGTTCTAATCTAAAGAGATCTGTTCACAGGCTCTTTCCTCTTTTGTGTGCAGTATTTTAATATCTGATACACAAAACCCGAATCGGACCGATTTTTAACTTGTTCTGGTAAGATGTATACATAGTTAAATGTGATAAGTATCATTTAGCCTACAGGTGATAATATGGAACTTGAAAAACAGGATATGGAAAAGATAGTTGCTATTGTTGCGGCAAGATATTTCACAGAACAGGGATGGAAATGGGTGGACCTGCGTGATGATGTGTCTGTGATCCACAAGGCATATGAAGACCTCAAGGAGCAATATGATGCCTATCCCTATATGAGCCGGGACTGGTATGTGAGCAATTCCGCAACCAAGAACATTCACATGTGTGAGAAGTGGGATGAACTTGCAGAACTTGTAAAATTCCTGGATGACTACGGGCAGCACTTTGATTTCCTTGTAAGAGATGCAAAGAAATCGTTCTGCATTGCAAGTACTGACGGCCAGCTGGGACCGGAAGAGAAGAATGCAATAGCAGTTGCCAGAAGGCTGCGTTACAATGTTTTTGTTTTCAGGGTGGATGTACCTGAAAGTATTGGTTTTGAAGTTTTACAGGTCGGCGGAGGACTCTGATCAAAAGCATCAATCGATAGGTTAATATCGGAATGTCTTATCTCTGCCTACATTTATATATTATATTATGCATTATAGCCGAGTTGTAAAAATTTGTGCAACATGCCATCCAGCAATGGTTTGTTGTATGCGGTAACACTTGTGGAATAAAAACATTTGAAAGTTACAGTATTCGTATAGTATTAATTAAGAGGAGTTTTAATATGGAACATTTAATTTATCTCGCCCCTCTTGCTGGTATTATCAGTTTGTTATTTGCCGGCTTCTTTGCACGCAGTGTCCTGAAAGAGGATCCTGGTTCAGAGAAGATGCAGGAAATAGCAGGTGCTATCCAGGAGGGTGCGATGGCATATTTGAATCGTCAATATAAAACAATCGCAGTAGTAGCTGTAATTCTTGCAGTACTAATCTTCGCACTCCTTGAGGATGGTAGTAAAGTGGCTATCGGCTTCCTTGTCGGTGCAATAAGTTCTGCAGTTGCAGGGTACGTTGGTATGAATGTATCTGTCAGGGCCAATGTCAGGACAGCAAATGCAGCATCAAAGGGCTTGCAAAAGGCCATGTCCGTTGCGTTCCGTGGTGGAGCTGTTACCGGTCTTGCTGTAGTCGGTCTTGCACTACTAGGTACAAGTGGTTTCTACATCCTTTACGGTAATGTGGACCTTGTAGTGGGATTCGGTTTCGGTGCCAGCCTTATAAGTCTTTTCGCAAGGGTCGGTGGTGGGATATTCACCAAGGCAGCAGATGTCGGTGCGGACCTTGTCGGTAAGATCGAGGCCGGAATTCCCGAGGATGACCCGCGAAATGCAGGTGTAATAGCTGACAACGTCGGTGACAATGTCGGTGACTGTGCCGGTATGGGTGCTGACCTGTTTGAAACATACGTAGTCACAGTTCTCGCATCAATGCTTCTAGGATCATTGATTCTCGACTCATATACAAACGCGATTCTCTACCCGCTCATCCTTGGTGCAGTGGCGATCTTTGCATCCATCATCTCCATGTTCTTCGTGAAGGTCGGCAGTGATGGCAAGATTATGAAAGCGTTATATAAAGGAGTAGCAGTTTCTGCAGTTCTGTCTCTTGTAGCTTTCTATTTCGTTACGACTTATCTCATGGGCGACATGAGATTCTACTATGCAGCTTTAGTGGGTATTGTCATCATGGTTCTCATGGTGGTTATCACAGAGTACTATACTTCGACATCCTACCGCCCGGTAAAGACGATTGCCGCAGCATCTGAAACAGGTGCAGGGACAAACGTCATTTCAGGGCTTGCTTTCGGTTTTGAGAGTACCGCACTTCCGGTCATCATCATTGTAAGTGGTATCCTTTCCTCATACTACGTTGTAGGCGGAGCGGCAAACCCGGCAATAGGCCTTTACGGAATTGCGATCGCTGCAGCAGCAATGCTCTCAACGACCGGGATGATCGTAGCACTTGACTCATACGGTCCTATTACTGACAATGCCGGCGGTATTGCAGAAATGGCTGGCATGCCTTCCAGTGTACGCAAGATCACAGATGAACTCGATGCAGTGGGTAACACCACAAAGGCAGTTACCAAAGGATACGCCATAGGTTCTGCAGCTCTGGGTGCCCTGGCTCTCTTTGCAGATTACACACACAAGGTGGATCTGAGCGCTGCAGCTCTTAGCCTTAACCAGCCAACGGTCCTTGTAGGCCTTTTCATTGGCGGACTGCTTCCTTTCGTCTTCAGTGCTGTTACGATGCAGGCTGTAGGTAAGGCAGCTTTCAAGATAGTCAATGAGGTTCGTCGCCAGTTCCGCGAGATTCCTGGCATTATGGAAGGAACAGCAAAACCTGAATATGGCAAATGTGTGGATATAGTCACAGCAGCAGCGATTCGTGAGATGGCCATTCCTGGTGCACTTGCTATCTTCACACCACTGCTGGTCGGACTTATACTCGGTCCCGCAGCTCTTGGTGGTCTTCTTATTGGTATCATTGTCGCAGGTCTTCTGCTTGCACTTACAATGGACAATGGTGGCGGTGCATGGGATAACGCAAAGAAACTCATTGAGGACGGAAATTATGGTGGTAAAGGCTCAGAAGCTCACAAGGCAGCTGTTGTCGGTGACACCGTTGGTGATCCGTTCAAGGATACATCCGGACCTGCACTCAACGCTTTGATCAAGGTAGTGAACATGGTTGCGATTCTGTTCTCCTCACTGTTCATAGGCGCAGGTCTTTTGTAAAAAGTAAGAATATTTTAATTTCCGGTGAAAGCCGGAAATAATCTTTTTTTTGAATATCTCTTGTGACATTGTTAATTCAGTCTCAGAATTACAATGACAAAAAGCTTTTTTGCATCTTGCAGTTCTAAATCCTGTCATGTGACCTGGATCCCAATAATTTTAACCGATATCAACGTTTTGAGTCAGATCATCAATAATTATGGGGGCTGTAATAACCAAAAATGAATGCAAACCAGATACTGTTTATGAAAAGAAGTGCGCGGGTTGGGGAGTGGGGGTTTAATGTATTTGGGGAGTGGGGTTTAATGTATGAAAAAAGTACCCGCGCAATCTCTACAATTAACATGATTATATTTAATTATTGCCGTCAGGAAAATTATAATAACCTTTGCCGCACTTGTAAAATTGTTGTACATTGTCTGTTTATTATATACCTGTTATCTAATCAACACAAAAAATATAAAGTGACCGCCCATAGTGCACATGTCTCCGGAGAAGATTATTGATGAATGAAGACATCGGTACAATTATCAGAAGAGGTTTTAGCACATGGAAAAGGAACCTGATTATCTGCATACCTTTTATTTCAGAGGTGCTTGTAACAGTGCTCCTTTCAATGTTGGCTGCTTTCTTGTTTGTGATGTTGTTCATTATGCCTGTTATATCAGGCAGCAATATAGATCCTGAACAATTATCCCCGGATGCAATGCTAAATATTCTTGAGTCGCTGCTCTCGGATAACCTACTGGTACTCATTGCTTTTGGTATCATTTTCTTTCTATTATACATGCTCGTTCAGTCGTTTTTCACTGCAGGTGCCATAGGTATGTCCAAAGAGGCATTAGAGAAGGGTGACACCAATGTAGGAGATATGTCCTCATACGGCTCAAAGAACTTCTTTAACCTGTTTCTCTTAAAAGTCATGGTATCATTGCTTGCACTGGCAGGAGTGATATTTTTGATACCTGGCTTCCTTTCGATCGGGAACATCGGTGATCTGCTTGCTGATCCTAGTATGGCTCTTGCAAGTACATCCTTGCTGATATTCGGGCTTTTTATATGGGGATTCTATGCTTTGCTACTGAGTATTATCCTGATATTCGTCGAATATGCACTTGTGATCGATCGTCTTGACCCTGTAAGTGCTATTGGGGATGGAGTGTCATTTTTCATGTCCAATAAGGTACCTGCACTGATACTTTGGTCCCTGGTCATTGGAATTACAGTGATTTTTGGTATTATAGGTAACATCTTCAGTTACAACGATGTGTTGTCACAGATGTGGACATTTGCCGACTTTTTACTCAGTATTATTATAATAAGGCCCTTGATCACTATCTGGTGGACACGCTTCTATCTTAACAGGAATGACAAAAAACTCTATTCCTTTGATGATTACCTGCTGGATCACTGAATTCTACCCAGTAGTTTGCAGGCCTGGCAAATTTCTCCTGTACAGGCCTGCCCGCAGACCCTGCAGTTAGACAGCCCTTCCTGCGGAAATTCTTTTCCAAGTATTCCTGATATCTTATCGAACCCGCTGAGGAGGGCATATTTTGTACCGGGATGCCTTACTTCAAAATCATTAAGAAGTGTTCTTATTTCCTTTCTCATGGCCTCATGTGCATAAGGACATCCCCCAAAACCAAGTGGCAGGTCATGGAGATAAGCATAGAGGGCAATTTCCTTCTCAGGTATCTGTCTCAGAGGTTTCATTCGCAGGACAAGCCCTTCAAGTTCCTTTGGTGGTGCCATCCTGACCAGACGTGACACGTCACCTTTGAGGTGGTTCAGGAGAACGGTCTGGGCCTCATCATCAAGGTTATGGCCGATAGCAAGTCTTGTAGCGCCGATCTGCAATGCTGTTTTGTTAAGCAATGATTTCCTGAGCACACCACAGTAACTGCATGCACCTTTCTCTCTCTGCATCGGTGCTATGTCATCCATGGTCTTACCATACTCTTCCCGGAACGACCTGACCATCAGTTCAATACCCAGTTCCTCGGTCAGTTCCTTTGCTGATTCAATCGTCTGGGGTCTGTAGCCCTCAATGCCCTCATCTATTGAAATACCAACAAGTCTGATATCCGGTCTCATGCCGAATATTTTGTGCAGTATATGGAGTGTTGTACTGCTGTCCTTTCCGCCGCTCAGGCCTACTGCAATGGTCTCGTTCCTTTTGATGCTGTAATGCTTCCGAATGGTGAGTTTTATTTTACGTTCAACATCCTCGGTAAAATGTTTCCTGCACAGGTGCATACCTGAGTATTTCTGATAGATGATGGCGTCCTTATTGCATTTATCACATTTTATAGTCATAGGTCCTGTCCATGCAAAGGTATATTGATATAAATATCTGTCCTGTATTCCGTAGCCTTGGCCATGCAGGCACAAAAAGAAAAAATTAAATAGGCTGCAAATATTCTTCCTTAAAAAATAAGGAAAATTTGAATGATATCGTTTGGTGAAATCTCTTTTGTACTGTTCATACTCTCAGTTCTTGCAGGTTATTTCCTTGGAGTATTCTCCGGACTTGTTCCGGGTATACACACCAACAATTTCGCACTGGTACTACTTGCGCTCTCACCGTTCCTGTCGGACAACGGTATACCTCTGTTCTATGTTGCAGTTATGATCCTTTCAAATTCTGTAGCTCACACGTTCCATGACATCATCCCGGCAATATTTCTCGGTGCCCCGAACGATGATATGGCGCTTGCAGTACTGCCTGGTCACACTCTCCTGCTGGAAGGGCGCGGGGCGGAAGCTATCAGGTTGTCCGCGCTTGGCAGTGCAGGTTCTGTTGCCTTTGCATTGGTAATAGCGCTGCCTCTCTCGATGCTGATCAAAAGTGCATATGGACATATACAATCCTACCTTGCCTTGATACTGATATTTGTCGTAATTGTGATGATACTTACCGAAAAGGGGGAGTTCGTCCATGGACAGGGCTCGCTCTCAAGATGGAAGTTCAGGTCCTATGCAATATTGGTCTTTCTGCTAAGCGGTTCACTGGGAGTACTTGCTTTTAATACCGAACACCTGATGGCACCTCTCATCTTTCTGGGCGAGCCTTCGATACTGCTGCCTCTGCTGAGTGGTCTTTTTGGTTCGTCACAGCTTATTATAAGTCTGATGTCCAGCCCTGTGATACCGGCCCAGCTCCGCTGCCGCATCGAACTTGGAAGCAAGCGCATCTTCAGGGGAATCTTCGTTGGTGGCCTTTCGGGTTCCCTGGTTGCATGGCTGCCTGGCATATCGTCATCTGTGGCAACTGTCTTTGCCAGGCTGTTCATCCGGGAAGAATCCGGAGAAGATCAGGAACGATTCGGGAGATATGGCAATGAAGAATTACTTCTTGATCCTGCAAAGGAGTTCATTGTCTCTGTATCGGGAGTGAATACATGCAACGCAATATTTGCTCTGGTAGCCCTTGCGGTTATTGGTAAGTCGAGGAACGGGGCAATGGTTGTCATAGGCGGTTTGCTCGGAGGTATTGAACTTGATATCTCTTCAATGGTTCTTTTCCTCTGTGCGGTCTCGCTGACTGCGATTCTCTCCTACTTTTCCACGATCTATATAGGTGACAGGGTTCACGGAACGCTCTCTAAGATGAATTACCCGCTTTTGTGCTATATGGTGTTAGCAGTCCTTTCCGTCATCGTCCTGCTTTTCACAGGCATTTATGGACTGATGATATTTGCAGTATCCACTTCAATTGGGATGCTTGCACCATTCCTTAAAGTCCGGAAGAGCCATGCAATGGGTGTGATCCTGTTGCCTGTGATACTTTACTTTCTTTAACAGTCTGACAATTCCGTATCATCATGAGAGTAAGGAGGAGAGCAGCAGCATAGTATCTTAAGAGGTATGTTCCCGGTATTGCGGATCATGTGGGATTCCCCGGGCAGAATGCATATAGTATCGCCTTCGTTCACACCAAATCCTTCTCCTTCGATTGTCATATGACCACTACCTTTCAGGATGTAGTATATCTCCTCTGCGCTGATGTGCTTATGAGATATGGTTGAACCGTCCACTGGTACAGTGGCTTCCGCCAGACTTTGGAAATGATTCCCATGTACCTCCGGATGCATAAGTTCCCTGATAGAAGATCCATCTTTGGTTATGTATGGTTCTATGTTTTGATGTATTATCTTGATGGGCATTTTTTAAAACCGCAGTATCAAACTTGCTTTTCAAAGTTCCGGACCATGGAAAGCATATTGTCCTTGATCTGCGTTACAGCTTCCACCCATTTGCCTCCGACATCGATAGGGGCCAGTCCATGGAAGTCAGCTTCCACGAGTTCGGTGTCGTAGGGTATTTCCCCCAGGACCGGGATACCAAGTTTCTCGAGATGAGGTTTTATATTGGCAGAAGTTCCTTTATTGATGACTGCAGCCAGGTTAATGATATCGATACCTTCGGAGAGCTCTTTAATGCGCCGGGCTGTTTCGATAGATCTCATGCCGGGTTCCACGACGATCACCATAAGGTCTATTCCCCGGGTGGTACCCCTGCCCAGGTGCTCGATGCCTGCCTCCATGTCCAGTATCACTGCACTGGTGTCCTTGAGGACCACATGGCGCAGGAAAGCGCGCAGGAATGCCGATGCAGGACACATGCAGCCGCTCCCACCTTTCTCAACGGTGCCCATAACAAGCATTTTCACATCATCCGGGCCTACAACCCCAAACCTGTCAACGATATCATCGACCTTCGGGTTGAACTTGAACATGCCTCCGGCTTCTCCTGCTCTCTCTTCGATAAGGTCCTTGTAATCGGTGAGGGGCTGGGGCGGATTTTTCACGCCTAAGGCCGAAGCAAGATTCATGTCAGCGTCCGCATCGATGGCAAGCACATCATAACCTTCTCTTGCAAGCATGCGTGCAAGGGTTCCCGAGAGTGTAGTCTTGCCTACACCACCTTTTCCAGTAACTGCGATCTTTACCATGTTCTTCAACTCAGGACTAATCCGAATTATATTTTCCGGTTATGAAAGTCATCTGTATAGGTACGTTTTCCCTGCAGGAAATATTAATCAAAAAGGATGCATGATTAAAAAGTATATTCCGTCATTGTCTGTATTATTCAATTGTAGCTATCAGCTCAAGCATTTCTTCTATTTCCTTATTACCATCAATGGTGAACAGGTCCGCTTCCACAGGTCCGATATTGACCGGCAGGCTCCCGTTGGGTGTCATTCCTATGACGATAGTGCTAGAATCTTCATTGCCGAATGCTGCTACTAACCCAAGTACGTTCAGGCTGGAGTTCTGTGCAGAGGCTGAGCCGGAGTAGATAGATACGTAAATAACGCTACCTTCTTTCATAACCAGTTCTCTGGTCTCGATCTTACTGAAGTTCCTTATATTATTCTGTTCCGACATATCATTAAAACTTCTGTTAGTCATCTTTGATATCATGTCGATCGGGAGTTTTGCTCCGCCCGGAAGGGTGATACGGTTGGTGCTTATCCAGGCATCCATTTTAGGAAACTCAGAATCGAAGGGGATATTGTAAGCATCTTTGAAACTGTTCGTTTGGTCAATGATATCCGATGTCAGTCGTTCATTCCGATATTTGACAAACGTACTGTTGAAGCTGATGCTGCTTGAATCGGAAATACTCTGTTGTAACGTACTATACTCGATCTCTCCTTCCTGTGACCATCCGTGATTTTCCAGGGTGGTCTCATCAATCAGTGCAGGGGATGCAGCAGGAGTCTCCATACATCCCGTTGAGGTTACTATCAGGAGTAATGAAGAGCATATTAAAGCCAGTGTTCTTGGACAAGATCTCAAAATATCACCTGATTAATACTATATCTTTTATATATTAATATATTCGCACATACGGTATTGTTGGTCTTCCTTCCTTTTTTAGATACGGGAATCATAGATTTTATATTGTACATGGTTAATAGACCTTAGTATGCAAACTATGGACTCAAGGTTCAGGAAAATACAAAGAGTCATGTGGTACGTACTTTTCCTGAACCTTGCAGTTGCTTTTGCCAAAATCGGCTATGGTATGTGGACTAATGTGCTGAGCATGCAATCTGACGGTTATCACTCCCTTTTTGATGGTGTGTCCAATGTTATAGGTCTCATTGGCATTCAGATAGCTTCAAAGCCTCCTGATGCGGAGCACCCTTACGGACACCGGAAATTCGAGACCATCGCAGCTGTTTTCATTGCATTCATCCTGGGGGCCGTTGCATTTGAAATAGTACGCTCTGCACTGATGCGCTTTGATAACGGGAGCATTCCTGAAGTCACGACGATCAGTTTCCTTGTAATGCTTGGAACAATGATTGTGAACTATACTGTCACAACTTACGAGAAAAAGAAAGGGAATGAGCTCCGAAGCGAGGTCCTGCTCGCAGATTCCGCTCATACGAGAAGTGATATTTACGTTTCCATGTCTGTGCTGCTAGGTCTTCTAGCTATCAGAGCAGGTTATCCCATGGTGGATCCCATTATTTCTATCTTTGTGGCCGTTGTGATACTGCATGCGGGAATGGAAATCATTTTCAGTAGTGTTTCAGTCCTTTGTGATGAATCACGTATAGATCCCGAGGAGATACGTGGTGTTGTGTGCAGGGTGGAAGGAGTCATGGGTTGCCACAATATTCGCACCCGTGGGCCTGAAGGTTGTGTGTATGTGGATCTTCATGTGGAGGTTGACCCTTCAATGCCCACATATAAGTCGCATACGGTAGCTCATATCGTACAGTATCGATTGAAAGAAGCCTTCGAGGGCATCGAAGAAGTGCTTGTACATATCGAGCCTGAGGATAACAGTTACAATTATAAATAGAATCAGGGATTTTATAAGACTATGCCAGGAAACACCTTTGGTCATTCGTTCAGGATCACAACATGGGGAGAATCCCACGGTAATGCTGTGGGTGTAGTCGTTGACGGAGTACCTGCAGGGCTCGAGCTCTCCGAGGTGGATGTGCAGAAGGAACTCGACAGAAGACGTCCAGGTCAGAGCGAGGTATCGACACCCCGTTCGGAGTCCGATACTGTTGAGATACTTTCTGGTGTTTTTGGGGGTGTGACTACCGGTACTCCTGTTTCCATGTTTGTCCGCAACAGGAATGCCAACCCCGGTGCCTATGATTACATTAAGGACATTCCACGTCCGGGGCATGCCGATCTTTTCTACATGGAGAAGTATGGTTTTCGCGACCACAGGGGAGGTGGCAGGTCTTCCGGAAGGGAGACGATCGGAAGGGTCGCAGGCGGTGCGATTGCAAAAAAACTGCTTATGTTTTTCGGCATCGAAGTCTTTGCACATGTGATCGAGCTGGGTGGAATAAAAGCCGGTCCTGTTACATTTGAGGCTATCCGTGACAATGTTGAAAGAACTGCAGTGAGGTCTGCGGACCTGGAAGCAGCTGAGAAGATGCTTGAACAAGTGAGACTTGCACGTGATGAGGGTGACAGCATCGGTGGCATTGTTGAGATCATTGCAACAGGTATGCCTATAGGCTTGGGTGAGCCCGTATTCGGCAAGCTCGATGCAGACATCGCAGGGGGACTTATGAGTATAGGCGCGGTAAAGGGTGTGGAGGTCGGTGTGGGCTTTGAGTGTGCACGCATGAAAGGCAGCCAGATGAATGATGCATTTTTGGTGGATGACGGGCAGATCGTTCCCGAGAGCAACAACGCAGGCGGTATCATAGGTGGCCTGTCTACAGGTCTGCCATTGATCTGTCGTGCTGCTGTGAAACCCACGCCTTCTATATCAAAAAAGCAAAAAAGTGTAAATGTAGCTTCCATGGAAGAGACCGGCATTGAGATACATGGCCGACATGATCCGACTATCCCTCCGAGGATGGTTCCTGTGGCTGAAGCAATGGTGGCACTGGTGCTGACAGACCATATGATACGGGGTGGAAGGATGAATCCGGAATATCTTTTGAAGTGAGTATATTTTCAATCCCGGGACCAATTCATTTTTGAACAAATTGACTATATATTCTATACACTTACTATATATCTATTAAGGATACCTATTTAATTCATCCTGCGCTGTCAGTTGTATTGAAAGAAAGGTCGGATGTTTAGCTATGGATACCAGAAAAGTGCAGGTGACGGGTAAGTCTACGTATATTATCACAATCCCGAAGAAATGGGCTGTCAGATCAAAGCTTAAATCCGGTTCTCCACTTTCTATTCTGTACGCTGAGGATGGTTCTCTTATCATCAAGCCTCCAGCCTTCAATGAAGGCAGGAAAGCCCGGATGGTCAAGGTGGATAAGAAACTCGAACACCTCAAAAGGGACATTATTGGTCTGTACATAGTAGGCAACCACTTATATATGGCAAGCTATTTATATAATAAAAAGAAGCAATAGGCTTCTGTCTACTGTGCATTCAGCTTACAGTGAAATCCGATATTTACACTATTTACGGCTCTGTAGAAAACCTATTTTTTATTCCATTTTACACATAATAGTTTAAAAAGGATAAAACCCCAAAGTGTTGCTTGCTACAGAAAACACAAAGGGGATGTTTAGTATTTTGTTCCAGATCAAAGATCTGGAACTCCCATTAAATCTTCGATTTGATGGCAGTCTAACAAGTACTTAAAGTTTGTTGATGCAGCGCTAACTGCATCAGGATACTCACATTTGCAGATCTACAGTTGTAAGTATTCCAAGAGGAAATATACGCAGCATCAGCTAATAGCCTTGGTTTTGTTAAAGGAGTACCTGAATACCGATTGCAGGAGTAATGTTGAACTTGTTCAACTGATGGGTCCAGTTAAGTCAAGAATTGGATTAAAACAAGTTCCACATTTCACTTTCCATTAAATCATAGCTTGAATGGGAGTTCCAGATTTATAATCTGGAACACTCTGCATAAGTTCGTTAGAAGAATTAAATCTGTTTACTTCAATGGATTATTAAAGCAAACACTTGATCTGTTCTATTCACATGGAGACAGAATAGATGTTAATGCTATTGATTCAAGTGGATTTACAAGTGGCCATTGTAGTTACTATTATTCACTCAGAACAAAGAAGAAACGCAGATCATTCATGAAAGTAAGTATCTCTGTTGATACTGATAAGTTGATAGTTACTGGTTTTAAGATATCAGGTAAACCTGCCAACGATATAAAGCATGCAAAAACATTGTTGAAACAATGTCATAGAATTCGAAGGTCAAGCTACTATGTCATGGACAAAGGATACGATTGTGAACCTATACATTCACTAACAAGAGAATAGTTTCGAGATAGCTATGATACCTTTACGGAACAGGAAGAGGAAAAAGATCAAAGGATTCTATCGTAGGAAAATGATAAAAGAGTTTGATGAGGAACTCTACCATAACAGAAGCCTGGTTGAAACTATGTTCTCAGTACTCAAAAGGAAATATGGGGGAGTTAAAGGCCATAAAGTTAAGGAATCAGGTAAAAGAGATTAAAATAAAACTAATAGTAAACAACATTGGCAGGTATGCCAAGGTCGTTTGTTTGATTCAAATGAGGATTTCTACAGAGCCCAAAATATCAGATTTAATGATACTGAAAAGGAACATACTTACTTAAAGTTCATATACCGATTTTGAGTCATTGAAATAATATGCGAATAAGTCTTTTCCCCATTCGATTGCCTGTTCATTAAAAGAAATAAGATAGGTATAATCATATTCTCCTGTATTTTTCAGTGGACTGATTCTAAAAAATGTGTCGCTGTATGCAAAGGACATGAAATTCATTTCTTTGCTGTAAACCGAAAGATGGAAATATTGGCTTTTAAGCAGTTCATCAAGATCTTCTCCGACTTTAATTGTAAATTTGTCGAGTAGATCTCTGGAAATAATAAGGTACACATGTATGTTAAGTTTAACAAGGTCAGCAAACAGCTCAGGGAATTGTGGATGATAGAATACAGTGGCCAGGTTTAGTGATCTTGAATCCTTTGAAGCATTGTACAGTTCCTGCATAAGATCATGTATGTTGACAACGGGAGGGTTTATTATTTGTATCTCTGCAAGTTCATTTATTCTCTTAAACAGATACTCGGGGATAAAATCCAAATCATGGGTTCCCCAGTAACCAACATCAGTATCTAATACATCAACAGTATCTACTAAAGAAACCATCTCGTCAACAATGAGTTCCCCGATAGTTGTCAAACCAAAAGAATCATCTGATTTAGTTATAAGGTGATGCTCTTCCAGTATTCGCATTTGTGGAAGCAGCGACTGTCTTGTTGTGTTCAGGGAATTGAGAAGAGTTTCCATCATCAGAGGGCCATTTTGCAGTAATAAGAGTGCACTCTTTCTTTTATCGGATGCAAATATCAAATCAAGTAAGGGCTTCTTCATACTTTCATTGCTCCTTTAAGTCACTCATCCCTGTGTAATATTTATAGGCAGTACTATTTATAGCAAACTGAATGTTTTTATAAGCATCCTTTGAACCCGAATATGCAGAAATCTGGCATGAGTTTACCATCTTTAATCATGTAATGCCAGAGCACTGCCGTGTATCCGGTTTTGGTGCTATCTGCCTAATCGGTCAAAGCGAATAATTTAATTATAGTTGGCTCTTTCCTTAGTTGGTCTACGTTCATAAAATCCCTTACCTGTAAGATGTTAGAACACTACAATAAGGTAATTATTATAACTGAAAATACCGTAAGTCTTATGTTCATTTGTTTTCACGAAAAACCATATGAGGAAAGCACCATGCCAGAAAAGAATATGATCGGCAACAAAATCCGCCAGTTAAGAGAGTCGCATGATATGTCAGTTGAAAAACTGGCAGAAACCAGCAATACCAATACTGAACTGATCGAGCAGCTTGAGAACGGAGCACTTGTCCCTTCCCTGACACCCCTTTTACAGATCGCCCGTGCACTGGGCGTGAGACTGGGAACCTTCCTTGACGATCTTCCCCACGACGCACCGGTTGTTGTCAAGTCCGGCAGATCGGAGAGTGTACTACATTTCTCAGGCAACTGTGATAAATGTGACACCAGCACCCTGGAATTCTTTTCCCTTGCTGCGAACAAGGCAGACCGGCATATGGAGCCCTTTTTAATTGATGTGCACCCGCCGAAGTCAGAAGAGGAAAAATTATCTTCCCACGAGGGAGAGGAATTCATTTATGTGCTCAAAGGTGAGGTAGAGATAATCTACGGCAAAGAGAGGTATAATCTTGTCACAGGTGACAGTATTTACTATGATTCTGTTGTTCCACACCACGTTCACGCCAAGGACAGCGATGCACAGATACTTGCAATAGTATATGCTCCTTACTAAGAAAGAAG
Source organism: Methanolobus halotolerans (assembly GCF_004745425.1). GTDB lineage: Archaea > Halobacteriota > Methanosarcinia > Methanosarcinales > Methanosarcinaceae > Methanolobus > Methanolobus halotolerans. Next base: position 95,418 of record NZ_PGGK01000008.1, read on the forward strand.
ATCGATATGTTCAAAACAATTGTTACTCCAAGATTCGGCGATATTGACGGGTTGAAGCATGCCAATAATATTGCCATTGCCATATGGTTCGAACAGGCACGTAATCCGATATTCCGGTTGTTCACCCCGGACCTTGACCTGAGCTATGAGAACTGGAAGCTCATTATGGCAAGAACCGAATATGATTACGTAGGAGAAATGTTCTATGGAGCAGATGTTGATGTCATCACCTACGTATCAAGGATCGGTAACTCATCGTTCACTGTTACGCAGGAAGCATGGCAAAACGGGAAAATTGGTGCTATCGGGAGGTCCACGATCGTCCACTATGATTTTATCAATAAGAGATCTGTTCCCATACCGGATGACATAAGGAAGGAACTTGAAGAGCATCTGCAGAAAGAGAGTAGCAGTTGTAATTGATATCCAGGGAGATATGATCATGCCTTTTACAGATGATACAATTGGTGATTTTTTCGAGAAACAGGTTATGAAGGATCCTGAAAGGGAATTCATTGTCTATCCCGACCGGGACCTGAGGTTCACTTACAAAGAGTTCGATGAGCGCGTCAACATGCTGGCAAGAGGCCTGCTGGAGATCGGCATCGTAAAGGGAGACCATATTGGCATATGGGCAACCAATGTACCTGACTGGCTCACTTTCCTGTTCGCAACAGCAAAGATAGGTGCGGTCTTTGTCACGGTCAATACCGCATACAAGATACATGAGGTAGAATATCTCATGAAACAGGCAGACCTGAAGGCCATTGCCATAATAGACGGCTTCAGGGATGTAAGCTACATCGAGACAATCTACGAACTGGTTCCCGAACTCAAGACACAGAATCGTGGAAGCCTGAAGAGTGAGAAATTCCCGCACTTGAAAAATGTCATTTTCATCGGTCAGGAAAAACACAGGGGAATGTACAACACCCGTGAATTGTTCCTTCTTGGACAGCACAGCAGTGATGAAGATATCCACAAGATAATGAAGACACTTAACAAAGATGATGTCATCAATATGCAATACACCTCCGGGACCACGGGTTTTCCGAAAGGTGTCATGCTCACTCACCATAATATCCTGAACAACGGATACTATATCGGAGAGAGGCAGAAGCTAACTGAGGATGACAGGGTTTGCCTCCCGGTCCCTCTTTTCCACTGCTTTGGAATCGTATTGGGGGTACTTGCAGCCCTGACCCACGGAGGCACGCTTGTTATGCTTGAACTGTTTGATCCCCTCATGGTGCTGGCTGCAGTCCAGAAAGAGAAATGTACGGCCCTTTATGGCGTACCGACCATGTTCATTGCTGAGTTCAGCCACCCGATGTTCAGGATGTTCGATCTTTCCTCACTTAGAACAGGCATAATGGCTGGTTCTCCCTGTCCCATCGAGGCAATGAAGCGTGTTATCAACGAGATGCATTGCACGGATATTACAATTGCATACGGGCTTACAGAAGCATCACCTGTCTTTACCCAGACCAGTACAGATGATTCTATCGAGCGTCGTGTCAGTACAGTTGGAACAGCGATGCCTGAGATCGAGGTGAAGATAGTCAATCCCGATACAGGGGAAACTGTCGGACCGAACGTACAGGGGGAGATATGCTGCCGCGGTTACAATACTATGAAAGGTTACTACAAAATGCCTGAAATGACAGAGCACGCTATCGACAAGGACGGATGGCTGCACAGCGGGGACCTTGCTACCGTGGACGAGGACGGATACTATCGTATCACCGGCCGTATAAAGGACATGATAATACGTGGTGGTGAGAATATCTATCCAAGGGAGCTTGAAGAGTTCCTGTTCACCATGCCAGGCATCAAGAGTGCACAGGTAGTAGGAATTCCCGATGAGAAATACGGTGAGATCGTTGGGGCCTATATTGTCCTTGCTGACGGCATCGATCTTACAGAAGAGGACATTCGTGACTACAGTCTTTCAAGAATAGCAAGGTACAAAGTGCCAAAACACGTATTCTTCGTGGATGAATATCCCATGACAGCAAGCGGCAAGGTCCAGAAGTTCAAGCTGAGAGATATGGCAGTTGCCCTGCTGAAGGAAAAACAGAACTAAAAAAAATACAATGATGTGAACCTATCACATCATTTTTTCCTTACGGTAAATACCAGCACAAATATTGCAGCGATTGCTAAAATGATATCGAAACCAGGTACAGGACTACTTTCTTCGGTGGTAGCCGGTGATACTTCGGTGTAATCGAGATACTCGCTGTACACAACAATCTCAGTACCCATGAAAGCCGGGTCCTGTGCATAATAGTCCTGTAATCTTTCAAGCAGTTCCTGAACATTTTCATCCGTCATGAAATCATCATCGACCGCAACACTGATCAGTGCATCTCCTCCTGCTGCCCGGATCTCTCCCATCTTAGCCGCAATGGAATCAACAATGTTAGCAGTGGAATCCTGAGAATTACCTTCCGCATCATAGGTAAGGATAACAAAGATTTCCACATGATCCGAAACCTCTCCGATTGCCGATCGGTCATATGAGAATGGCACATCCACTGCAAGAGGCAGGCTACTATTCGTACTTTCACGTATACCCTCAACTAACATCAGACTGTCCTCGCAGGCTGTTTCCGGGTCTTCGCTGCATGGGTTCAGAGCAATGTTTATCCCGTCAAAACCTGCAAGGGACTTGTTATTATAATCCATGACCGAATCAACCGCCTCCCGAACAGATGCAGAATTGTCCTCTGTATTTCTTTCAGGATCACTTAATAGCATTGCATAGACCTGCATGCCGTTGTCATGAGCATTTTTCACAAATCTCTCCAGACTCCATATATTCCCGGAATCCACTCTGAGCATCACCAGATTCAGACCACTGTCCTTCAGATCAGCGATTGTAGAATCGTTGTATCCTGCAGTATCGAAGATCCGGATGGCATTTATTTTGCCATCCGGGGGTGCGATATTGATCTTTACAGGTGCAGGAGTAGTTTCAGAATCATTTTCTTGCATTAGCACTGCAGCTGTTGCCATGATCACTGCTGGCTCCTCAGGAACGAACTTACGCACGTATGCATAATCAAATGCTGCATATCCCATATTCTTGGAAACATCTGAATAGGTGCTGGCAAAGAGGTATGCTTTCATATCTGTTATGGGCACATAATTTGCTTCCTCTGTGGATGCGAGGTCCATACTGCTGACCCTGGAACCGTCCTCAAAGAATGCGACCCTTCCAAGTTCATCTTCGACATACCAGGCAACACCCGTGGTGTACCAGGTATCCTCAGGCACATTCAGGGATGCCATATCTTTCGGGAAGTAACGTGCATCACCCTTCTGGTTCTCAAGCACCCAGGACACATAGGTCTCATTCTGAAGTTCCGTACGAACAATTACCTGATTGCGGTTCTCATTGTGAGGGTCAACAAATCCCTGTTCGATAACTGGTCCGCGGCTGTCCTCTCCGGTGGTCACTTTCTTTCTTTTGGTCACTAGCATGGAGTTCACCGCAAAAGTCTCCTCGGATTTCACCTGCGAGACATCTTCCGGATGGAACTTCGGAACGATCAGTTTGAGCATACCACCGTTTATATCGATCTCGCCCCCGCCTGTGTAGTACCGGTCCCATTTACCGAAGTTGATGTTGGGGCCGGCGAAATCATCAAAGAATTCAAAAGTAGATGCACCTGAACTCGCATCGATTGCAAGGGGATTACCATAGAACATTGTGATCTTTGCGTTTCCCCTGGCAGCAATATATGGCACCCTTACCCAGATACTAGCTGTTTCCTTTTGCAGGTCCCATTCCTCTATCCAGTATTTGAGCTGCGTCTCACCTGAGGTAAAACGAATATCCTCGCCTGCAGGGGAAGCACTGGAAAAGTTGAAGTTGGAACTATTGAGGACCAGAAGCACCTGATAATTGACCAGGTTCTGATCTGAATTTTCCATGATGGTAATATCTTCCGAGAAGTTCCATTCCCCACCTCCAGAATAAGTCAAAGCTGCACCTGTCTGCGAAAATACAAATACAAATAACAAAGAAACAAATGTATATAATGCAATCTTTTGTATCAAGCCACTCACCTTCTTATAACCTATAATAAGATGTTACTTATAACTATTTAAATAGATAATATGTACATGAAAACTGCAAATAGATAATTCTTATGTATATTTGGGCGGGAGTTGAATCTCTTAGAAGTTTATCATATGCCATTCTGGAAAAAAGGTTTGAAAGAGACATTATTAATGAAATCCAGGCTCTGTAGAAATCCGAAATCCATATTTTTTATATAGATCGTATTCTCTGACCGGATATGAAATGTTCCACCAGTTTTCCGGAAATACTGGTATTGCCCGGTAAATGGGGAATCTCATCATAGCTGAACCAATCCGCTTCTTCTATTTCCCCGTCATTGAAGCGTATTTCTCCTTCCAGGTACTTTGCTGTGAAAGCGATCATCAGGGAATCGGGATACGGCCAGGGCTGGCTCCCGAAATAAGATATGCCCCGGATACGAATTCCCACTTCTTCAATTACCTCTCTGACAACAGCCTCTTCGATGGACTCACCAGGCTCAACAAAACCCGCTATCAGGCCGTAACGATTCGGCGGGAAATGTGGGGACCTTGCCATCAGGATCTTATTATCCTTTTCGATCATGACAATGATTGCAGGAGATATTTTCGGAAAGAACAGTAAACCACACTCAGTGCACTCTTTTGCCCTTTCATCAGATTTCCAGAGTGTCCCCGAGCCACAGTGTCCGCAATAAAGAGTGTTTTTATCCCACTCAAGCAAATGAACAGCCCTGCCTGCAATGGCTGCAACTGTTTCTCCAATAATGCCCGGCAACTTCCTGATATCCTCAAATACGACACTCTTATTTTCAGTGAGATCATCAATTGTTTCGGCTGCAAAGCAGGAAAAACCCCCAAATTCACCCAGATACTGTTTTCTCTGGATATCTATCTTAAAGGATGTGATATTACATGCAGAAGGTAATCTGAGATCACCTTCCCCTGATATAAGCAATATTTTCCGGTCCTTAAAAACAAAGTAATGATTAGAACAGGTTTCCTGCTTTTCCGGAGGGTTCAGCAAAGGGAAGAAATCAAGCTCAGAAAGTTTGTATTCCCGGATCATGACAGGATTAACACGGGAGATCTGCTTATGAGTTTACCGGTTGCAGATGATGAAAATATTAAGGACAGGTACGCATAGTCCTGCCTGCAATCATTCGTAGGGCGATACCTCATCCGGCATGGGAGTTGTATGCAGCACGCATTCGTCGCCGTGCTTTACCAGATCCTCAATGGATTTGCGAAGTATAGATGGATAGATAATACCTACTTCTTCCTTTATTGGTTTTCCACGGCAGAAGAATTTGAAAGTAGGCGTTGCCTTCACACCGTATCTTCTGGAAGTCCTGGCACTGAGAAGCCCGTTCATCCTGACAAAAGTGCACGAATCCCGGAACTCCCTGGAGTATTCTATGAAATATGGTTCGATCTCCTTACAATGAACACATTTCGGAAGGTAGAACATAACCACCATCGGTTTCTCCTGGTTCCCGAGAAGTTCTTCCCAGTTCTCATCTGTTGCTTCAATCACACCATTTTCATCCATTTCTACCGCTCCTGAATAAGATTTGACCTTCCAGGTATAAATAGTTCTGCAAGGAAAGGAAATAGTTCAGGCTTGTTCAAAGCCCGAACACACATCATACATTTTCCATTGCCCATGCTACTGCAGCTTCCAGCACATCGTGGTTCAGGGATATGAGTTTTGGTTTCTTGGAGAATGTCTCTGCTATTGCGGAACGGAAGTTCTCCCCGGAAAGACCTGTAACACCAAGTGCCAGCATCACACCAAGCATTACGGTATTTGCAGCTTTCACGGAACCTGCTTCCTGTGCTATTCTGACAGCAGGTACGGCTATTCCCCTGACACCTGCAGGAATATCACATTCCCCTATGGTTGAGTCATAGAGGATAACTCCGCCTTCCCTTACATCAGCTGCGAACTTCTCAAGAGACGGCTTGTTCATGGCCACAAGGATATCCGAAGTGTAAACCACAGGGGAGCCGATGGACCCACCTGATATTACCACAGAGCAGTTGGAAGTGCCTCCACGCTGCTCAGGCCCGTACGAAGGATACCATGAAACAAAACGACTTGCATCACAGCCAGCATGCGCAATGGTAAGTCCCATGCTCAGCACTCCCTGCCCCCCGAAACCTGCAGCTTTTATCTGCACCTCAGGGAATCCGGGGTCACGTATGGCATCGGGTGAGGACTCCGTCTCAAGGTTGAACAATCTGTCAATGGCAGCCTTTGAAAAATCACTCTTACCTCTCTTCAGTGGTTCTGTTTCTGCCGAAAGGTCCCTGAAGTTACCAAGCGGGAATTCCTTTTCCATTTCCTCATTCACAAAACGGGTGCTCTGTTCTGCATCCTGCCGCAGGTTGGTAGGACAGGTGGACAATATTTCCACAAAGGCATACCCTTTGCCGTCGCGCTGTATCTCAAGGGCCTTTTTGATAGCTTTTCTGGCTTTTCTGATATGAGATATATCTGAAACAGAGACCCGTTCTATAAAGACCGGTGCCTTCAGGTTGTTCAGGATCTCGCACATATGAAGCGGATATCCGGTGGACATGGGGTCCCTTCCTTCAGGGCATGTTACTGTCTTCTCTCCGATGAGCGTTGTCGGGGCCATCTGTCCACCAGTCATACCGAAAACAGTATTGTTGACAAAGAAGATTGCCATCTTCTCACCACGGTTTGCAGCCTGCATCGTCTCATTGAGGCCTATGGATGCAAGGTCACCGTCTCCCTGATAGGCAATGACAACAGCGTCATCTTCTGCCCTGGAAGCACCTGTTCCTACCGCAGGTGCCCTTCCATGAGCTACCTGAAGGTTACCGCAGTCAAAGTAGTAGTATGCAAAGACAGCACAGCCAACTGGGCTTATCATGATGGAGCGGTCCTGTATCTCAAGATCAGACATTGCCTCACCGATGAGTTTATGGATAATCCCGTGCCCGCAACCCGGACAATAATGAGTTGCCGTTGGCGCGGCACCGCCCTTACGCGGAAATTCAGGATACAGACCTGAACTTCTAATTATCTTCTCAGTCATGATCACTCCTCCCTCGCAGCGATATCCCGTATCTTGCCCATGACCTGGTCCAGAGTAATGAGGTTTCCGCCCATGCGGTTCACAAGTTCCACCTTCCTGTCAGACCCGACTGCGAGCTGTATATCTTCAAGCATCTGACCATTGCTCATTTCCACTGAAACGAAACTACAATCCCTTGAATCGGCAATAGCCTTCAGTTCCATCTTCGGGAAAGGAAACAGTGTCTTTGGCCTGAAAAGACCTACCTTGATCCCTTTCTTCCTTGCCTGGTCCACAGCAGATCTGCATATGCGACTGCTGATTCCGTAGGATATGAGGATAATAGAGGCATCTTCGGTCATATGATCTTCGTATTCCACCTCTTTCTCCTGGATTATCGCATACTTTTCCTGTATAGCATAGTTGAAATCCTCAAGCAGGTTGAAATCCAGGAATATAGATGATACAAGGTTCTTTCTTGTTTCTGCGGTTCCGCTTACGGCCCATGAAGTGTCAATCCCGGGATGAACTGCAGCCTCCGGGAACTGGATGGATTCCACCATCTGACCCAGCACACCGTCGGCCAGCACGAACACAGGGTTCCTGTACTTGAAAGCCAGGTCAAATCCTTTGATAACCATGTCACACATCTCCTGAACAGAGTTCGGGGCAAGCACAATATTCTTGTAATTACCATGACCGCCACCTTTTACCACCTGGTTATAGTCGCCCTGTTCAGGACCTATATTGCCAAGTCCCGGACCGGCTCGCATGATGTCGACTATTACGCAGGGAAGTTCTGAACCTGCAAGATACGAGATGCCTTCCTGCTTCAGGCTGATACCAGGACCAGAGGATGCTGTCATGACCCTGTGACCAGCTGCTGCGGCACCGTATACCATATTGATGGCAGCTTCTTCTGACTCAGCCTGCACGAACTTTCTTCCCACCTGTGGGAAATATCTGGAGGCTTCCTGAAGGATCTCACTTGCCGGAGTAATGGGATAGCCGAAATAACAGTCGCACCCCGCATAAAGGGCACCTATAATTGCCGCCGTATTTCCTTTAACCAATTGTGTTGCCACTTTTGATCACCTTGATAATCTGATTTTTACTTTTCTTTTAAGGGAATGTGTATCTCTATTGCAAGTGGCTCGGGGCAGGTGTAGTAACAGTTTGCACAACCCGTGCAACTTCCGCCTGAATATTCCACATAGCGGTAACCTCTTTCATTTAGATCGACACTTAATTGCAGGAGATCTTTCGGGCAAGCAGCAATACAGCGCCCGCAAGCCTTGCATTCCAGTATGTTAATGACCGGATAAGGCTCCTTATTTTCTTGAAGATCTGACATAATATCGTAACCTCACTAATAGCATAAACAATATTTCCCGGACAGAGTACCCATAAGCCTGGAAAAAGGTATTTGTTTGCCGGTTCGGGAATGCATTTTATGTATATAGTCATTTTGACACTTTATCGTGATCACGTATTTCCACGCGTCTTATTTTACCGCTGATGGTTTTTGGGAGCTCGGTGACAAATTCGATCACACGAGGATACTTATAAGGAGCCGTTACTATCTTGACATGGTCCTGAAGCTCATTTTTAAGCTTCTCGCTTGCTGCATAGCCTTTTGTGAGAACTATGGTAGCTTTGATGACCTGACCCCTTATAGGGTCCGGAACACCTGTTATAGCACATTCCAGTACCGCAGGATGTTCTATCAGGGCACTTTCAACTTCAAAGGGGCCCACCCTGTAACCGGATGTCTTTATAATATCATCGCCCCTTCCGACGAACCAGAAATAGCCGTCCTCATCCTTCCATGCCATATCACCTGTGTGGTAGTAACCATCATGCCACACGTCTTTGGTCCTATCGGGCTCCGAGCCATACCCGGTGAAGATGCCGGGAGGATTACCAGAACTTGTGTCGATCACTATCTCTCCCTCCTCACCGACCTCAGCCGGCTTGCCTTCTGCATTGAGCAGTTCTATACTGTACTCTGGAGAGGGTTTTCCCATGGAGCCGGGCTTGGGTTCGACCCAGGGATAGGTTGCCAGGGTAACGATGGTTTCTGTCTGCCCGAAACCTTCCATGAGTTTGAGACCTGTGATCTCCAGGAACTTCTCATACACTTCAGGGTTCAGTGGTTCTCCTGCGGTCACACAGTATTCCAGACTGCTGAAATTATACTTGCTCAGATCCTCCCTGATAAGAAAACGGTAGATCGTCGGAGGGGCACAGAAGGTGGTGACACCGTATTTTGTTGCATTGTCCAGCATCCTGTCAGCGGCAAATCTTTCATAGTCATAGACAAAAACAGCGCTTCCTGCTATCCACTGGCCGTATATCTTTCCCCATACACATTTCGCCCATCCGGAATCGGCTACAGTGTAGTGTAGTCCACCATCGGTCACATTCTGCCAGTACTTAGCGGTAATGATATGGGCCAGAGGATACGTAAACCTGTGAAGCACCATTTTCGGAAATCCTGTTGTACCGGAAGAAAAATAATTCAGCAATATATCATCGTTGCTTGTTGCCTCTTCTCCGGCAGGACGGGCGAAATCAGCTGATACGGCCTCTATCTCATCTTCAAAGGAAACCCATCCATCTCTCTTCATACCGACTGCTACCCTTGTCTTCAGAGTTGAGCTTACCTCAGCGGAGGCATCGTCCACACAGTCCAGTACACCTGCGTCGGGAGCACAGATCACCATACTTATATCACCGTGCTCCACCCTGTAGACGATGTCCTTCTTAGTTAGCATATGGGTTGCAGGAACAGCTATGGCACCGATCCTGTGCAGTGCCAGGAGACAGAACCAGAACTCATACCTGCTTTTGAGCATGAGCATCACGCTGTCACCCTTACGGACACCTAAATTCCTGAACACATTTGCAGTTTTATTACTGTAGTCTGCAAGGTCCTTGAAATTGAATATCTTTTCCTCACCACTGTCATCGCACCAGACGAGTGCTTTTTTCTCAGGTTGCTCCTTTGCATAGACATCAACGACATCATATACAAAATTGAAGTTATCCGGAATGTTTATTCTGAAATTCTCTTTAAAATCTTCGTATGAATCAAACTCTGAACGTGATACATACCTGTCAAGTAATGAAGCCATTTTTTCCTCCGAATCATAAAATAACTGCCAGGAACCTGGCCGGTCTTCCACCTATTGCCTGCATCCCGTGAGCGTAATTGGAATCAAAGAAAATAGAATCGCCTTCCTCCAGGATTATTTCATTATTGTGGATGACTACCTTCAGTGTGCCTTCAAGTACATAATCGAACTCCTGTCCGGGGTGGGAGTTCATTGATAATGAATCCTCTGCTTTTGGTTCTACTTTTACCACAAAAGGCTCAGCTTTCTTATGGATAAAATTAGCAGCAAGGTTCTGGTATTTGTAGTCCTTGCGCCTGTCGACACTTACGCCCCTGTCCTTTCTGGTAACTGTGAATACATGCATCCGGGGATCTTCACCTGTGAGTAATACTGTCATATCCACCTTCAGATGCTGTGCGATCTCAAAAAGGACACTTGCCGGAAAGTCCTCCTCAGCATTCTCATACTTCCTGTAGACGTCGGCTGGTATCCCTATAAGGTCTGCCATCTTCCCGGGTGAGAAGCCGCATATCTCACGTAATTCCCGGACGCGGGATGCAATTTCTTTTATTTTTTCCTGCATATCTATCACTTCAAAGATTGGTCCGTCCAGATGCACTATCCTGTAATATCCGGGTTTTTTAAGATTTCTTCATATTTTAATATATTCATCTTCCTGGAAATTGGTGATGAATTTGTATCAAAGTGCCTTTGAAAAACTCATTTTGTATCAAAATATATAAATAATAACCTATATAAAACCATAGAATAAAGCATGATGAGAACATACTTAAATAATCAATATTGATTTATACTTTTATCAAGTACTCATTAAATCAAAAACAAAACGATCCTTATGCATGCAGTCCTTGAGAGCCTGGAAAAGATGGAACATGAATACCGACGACAGATAATTCATGCAGCTTTCGGCCTGCTTATATTTGCATTCCCACTCTTCAACACCCTGACACTTCTGGCATTCAGCCTGCTGACTATGGTCGTATTGGGACATTTCAGGGAATATCCCACCATTGAAAAATACCTTTACAAGAGACCTTTTCCCGGTTCAAGGGAAATGCTTACCGACGGTATTAACGACGGTATCAGAAGCGCCCAGAACCTGACCCTGTCACTGTCCATACTCCTGCTGATCAGCCTTCTGCTTGAGTTCACATCACTCTCTTTTCCGCTGTATGTGATCGGCGGGACTATGGCGATATCCACTTTCGGTAGCAGTGCAGCTACTTTTATTCGTCACCGCAAACAACTTCAAATCAATGGAGATAAAGGCGCTTCCTGTGATGAAACGGAGAATTATCTGCTCCCTTCAAGTATAGTTCTGTTAGGAGTAGGTATAGTCACAGCCTATTTGGCAGGAGCATGGATAGCTGGCTGGGGAGATATCAACGCTAGCAGGAATCTGATATTTTTCGTGGCTGTAATTGGTTCGATCACAGGTGCACTTTTCGAATCCATCCCTTCAAGAGTTGATGATAATATATCGGTTCCGCTGGGATCTGGGATGGCCATGTGGATGTTTCACTCTTTCGGATATTCAGTACCCCCTTCCCAGATGTCCATAGCTCTTATTTTTTCCCTTGTTCTCGGTTACTTTGCTTACAGGACCAGAATAGCCGACCTTTCGGCACTTTTCAGTGCGGCACTGCTTGGTGTCCTTATAATAGTCTTTAGTGAGGTGTTCTGGTTCATCCTGCTGCTCACATTTTTCATACTTGGGGGTGTCTTTACAAAGTACAAGTACAAGTACAAGAAATCCATCGGCCTTGCACAGTCTGAAGGTGGAGTACGCAGTTATGAGAATGTATTCAGTAACAGCACCGCCGCTCTCGTACTTGCCATCTGCTACGGGATATATCCGCAATATGCAGAACTGATAATCTTCGCATATCTTGGAACGGTTGCCACTGCCACCGGAGACACACTTGCAAGTGAAATCGGTACAACTGCCCATACCCAGCCTATCATGATAACCACTCTTAAGCCAGCAAATGCAGGAGTTGACGGGGCAGTAACAATTCTCGGGGAATTTGCAGCCATTCTGGGGTCAATGATCATAGGGATACTGCCAGTTGTTTTTGGGATGGTTGAAGGTGCCACCATGGTCATATTGATCACCACGGCAGGTGGGTTCCTGGGCACAAACGTTGACAGCCTGCTGGGCGCAACCCTGCAGAAAAAAGGTATGCTTTCAAATAGCGGGGTCAATTTTGTCGCAACTTTTGCAGGTGCTTTGATATCCGGCATTTTGTACCTGGTATTTGTCTGAGGTCTCCTGTTACCCGGAAAAACAGATCCGATAATTTAAAAAATCTTATAAGCGGTCGTGACAATACTTCATTAATGAAAAAGAACATCGAGGTAAAAGGCATCGCCAGGGAGACCCTTGGTTTTATTCTGGAGGTCAGCAGATCAACCTATCCTAACGAGTTTGCAGGGCTCCTTGAGGCAAAGGACGGTATAATAACCGATGTGCTTATTCTCCCGGGCACAGAATCGAGCGAGATCAACGCTGTCCTGAAGCTTTTCATGATGCCAAATATCTCAGCCGTAGGTTCGGTGCACAGCCATCCGAGTTCGGCCATAAGACCCTCGAAAGCTGACCTGCGGTTGTTCAGCAAGACAGGGACACGACACATAATAGCAGGACATCCATATGGAAGCAACAACTGGAAGTGTTATGACGGCAGCGGGAACCCTGTGGAGCTACCTGTACTTGATGTTGAGATTGAAGATGATGATATACTCTGATTTTATCGTTAGATTCTGTGCCATAATCAGGTTAAATTGCATCAGGCAAGCTTAAAATCAAGTTTTGTTCGTAAGTAAACGATTGAATTTTCAATGGCATTGAATTATATAACCCGGTCTCCGATTAAGAAGGGTTCAGGTTAAATAAAAATAAGCTATTCTGGTAATTGCGGGTTAGGGAAAAGCCGCGGGTTAGTAAACTAAATTTTCGGAATATGGGGATATTCCGGATTCGCAAGGAAAGAGGCACCATAAGCGTGGTGGTTATCAGGTGCCTCGCCTTATCTTCTTAACTGCAATATTATGAACATTTTGGGTTTTTAGGATAAATATCCTTAACTATTTATGCATTTTATCCAGATCCAAACTCCTTGATGCAACACCCATACAAAAGGTTTCCGATTTAATGCTTGGTCATAGAAATTAAATAAGTTCCAAAGCTGCTGTTTTTTACAGTTACTGTTGATTTTTGTCAGACCATTAACCTGTAATGCATAAAAGTATATTGTATTAAATAGCAAATTAGAACAGGGAATGGATTACATGAGTAAGATCAAAGAAATAGCCGTGCAAACATATCGACGCTGGAGCGACTATGATGGAATGACCGATAGTGCTGCCCTTGCATTCATATTTTTAATGAGCTTACCTGCTCTGCTTCTGTTCACGATATCACTGGGAAGTATGTTCGTACGTGATCAGGCCCTACAGCAAAGGATCATAGACTATGTTTCAAATGTTGCAGGCCAGGCCACCATAGATACATTGAACTCTTTATTTCAGCAGATACCGGACACAAGTACTCTTACTCTGGGACTGATCATAAGTATCCTGCTTTTTCTGTGGACCTCAGGGAATCTTTTTAATCAGTTTCAGAAAACGATTAATGGTATGTGGAATGTCGATAGGGCTTATGGGGGGTATAAAAAGTCCATATCTGAAAGAATCTCAGCAATACTTGCAGTACTGGCATTTGTTCTTATAATCCTGCTATCAACTATCTTTGAAGTTATAATTATGAACATATCCCGCAGTTTCCAGTCCATATTCCCTCTGCCTTTAAATGTGATCCAGTACAGTAGCTCCATCCTCAACTTCCTTGTGATTATGCTTTTGTTCGTTTACCTTTACAGGGTCCTTCCGGAAACAAGGCTGGACATGAAATATGTCCTGGCAGGGTCTTTCCTGACCGTTGTCTTTATCACGCTTGGCAAGTACGCTTTCAGCCTGTATCTAATGTTCAGCAACCCGGCGAGTGTTTATGGAAGTATTGGATCTCTGATAGCTATATTATTGTGGATATACATTACTGCGATCATAGTGACTATTATGACTGAATTCACCAAGGTGTATGCTGATTATGATAACAGCAGGAATGCAACATCAAAATGAAGCAGACTACTTGCAAAGCATATTTAAATCACCTGAAACTTAGTATTATTAATTGAAACATTCAGAAATTCGGGGGTTTGAAATGTCTGAAGAAATAAGGAAGAAGATATCCAATTACCTTTCCAGCCACAACTGGCTGAACCTTGGGACTGTTGACCAGGAAGGCAGACCCATGGTCCACACCATGGCCTATGTATCTGAAGGGTCTAAGGTATACTTTACTACAAATAAGAATACCCATAAAGTCTCTCACATGCTGAATAATCCTAATGTTGCATTCACGGTGGACGAGGATGATGTGAATGTTATGGAGATAAAAGGGGTCCAGATGGAGGGAAAAGCATCTCTTGTAACAGATAGGGAAGAAGTGAATAAAGCATTGGGTATGATGACAGAGAAGTATCCGTTCATGTCAGATATGCCATCAAATGATGAATATGTCCTTTTCAAGGTAGATCCTGTAAAAGCTTACTATCTTGACTACACCAAAGGATTTAATCACAGGGATGAAGAGACTTATTGAAAAAAGAGCAATTTATATTAGGAGAACTTATCTAAAATGTGCATACACAGTTCCGGGTATGCACATTTGTTTTTTACAATGAACGAATGATTAAAAAGTAAAAACAAATGGATGGTAAATATCCATTTGCCTATTCATGTAGTCCTCGATCCTACACGCTTTTGCGGTACAGAGAAGATAATTATAATACTCCGTGATAGCTCAGGTATGAGTAGTACACGAAGAGTGAGACCAATAGAGAAACTATCAGCGTTGCAAAGTTGGAAGCACTGTGGTCAACTTGGTATTCTGTCATGTTTGATCATGACACTATTAGTATCAATAGTATTTATAGTTTGTTGAGATTCATCATGATTAATCATTCTATTCTAATAAGTACGAACAAAATCAAAATCAATATTCTATGTTCATTAATATAAAGTTTCAAAAAAATAACTATGCTGCAAGCTTTTAAATCCTATATACGAATCTCCGAATATACAAAAATTGTGGAGAACAGAGGTTCTATCACGTATTATCATTATATTAGAGAAGATGTTTTATTTATTTTGGCTGTTATCACAATAAATAATATCATTTATTTTATAGGCCTGAACTCAACCAATTACACTTTCTATATATGGTTTGAATTTTTCAAACCAGGCCTTTGCGAATGTTAGGGATTTTGATAATTTTGTGAATTCATTTTTTGAGCTGGTTTCAAAACTCCATTCATAGCTTTTTCCAACACACCATGAAACATGCAATATCTAAGAGTCCTTTAAACACTACATTAAGTCTTTCATATCGGATTACTAATCTTCTGAATCTCATCTTCAGCCATCCAAAAAATCGTTCAATAGCCCCTCTTCTATGGTAGGATTTAGAATCAAATCTTGTAGGTCTTCCTCTTTTTCTGTTCTTAGTGTTCCTGATATTGATGGGTATGTTACTTTTGATTGCTCTGGACCTTAGATATTGCCTTATCTTCACATCATCATAAGCCGGATCTGCCAGTACCTCTAATGGTCTTGTTCTTGGTCTTCCATAAGTCTGAACCTTTATATCTTCCATTATTTCGAGGAAATGGTGATTAT
>NZ_PGGK01000009.1 GCF_004745425.1 Methanolobus halotolerans
ATTTCCTCAAATACAAAGCTACTCTCGCAGGTATTCCAGTATTTGAAGTAGACCCAAAAAACACATCAATAGAATGCTCGATGTGTAGACACATTGACAAAAAGAACAGAAAAACTCAATCAGAGTTCCTCTGTGTCAATTGCGGACATGCTGAAAATGCCGATATTAACGCTTCCAATAATATATCATCCAGGGGTATCTGTCAACTACCCCATTGTCCTCTGTCCTGTTAAATGGAACATAGAAGGACAAGCCACCCTATTCAGAGGGTGGTAGTTGACTCAAGGTATATTGCAGGCCGAAGTGGTGCTGCAAACCTTGACTTGTTCTCGGGGTCATACTCCGGAGCATCTGCAGTATATACCTCGATCGGACATCCGATCTCATTTGCAAGACATTCACCGTTCTCCCTGAGTACGCTTTGCTCATCAAGGTCAAAACCAAGCAACATCTCAAATCTTTCGGTATTCATGTTGGTGATATCCGGGACAAGCTTCTGCACATATTTTGGCACTTCTTTACCATACTGGCGATTTTCAGAATCAGCCATAAGGGTCTTGATAAGTTTGCCGGGGTTAAGGTCTTCATCCTGCAACATCTTCAGAGCAAGTTTGAATGCTTTTGTCTTCCATGAAGGGGATGTGTAAAGCACAGCCTTCTTAGGGGTGAGCTTTGTGACCTTGATTATCTCTTCAATGTCCGACAGTGTATTACAGATAAGTTCCTCAGCAAGCTCTGCATCGTTGTCCACATATTCCGGGCAGAATATAGGATATGGTGCCAGGGATACAAGATCTCCTCCGAGATGTCCCATTGCATGCCAGATCTCCTCGCAGATATGGGGTGTGAATGGTGCCATCAGGCGTACCCATGTATCAAGCACATCATAGAGGACTGCTTTTCCGCCACGCCTCTGGTACCATTTTACATCATTATAGAGCAGGAAATAGGCGTTCTGCAACGCACCTCTGGTCCTGATGGATGTCATATCATTGTTAGTGTCCCTCACGAACTGCTGCAGCCTGCTGAGCATCCAGCGGTCGATGAGGTGCAGCTCACCTTCAATACCAGATTGTGCTCCGGAGTCTATGATCTCCTTTGCCAGTTTGTAGAATCTCTCCATCTGCTTTTTTGCGCTTTCAATCCCTGCATTTCTCCAGTCAGCATCCTGTGTCTGTTCTGCGCTGGAGAGGATGTACATACGCGAAACATCGGCACCATATGTACTTACGGCTTCTTTCATGGTCAGGATGGGTCCTTTTGATTTGCTCATCTTCTGGCCTTCGAGTGACACGAACCCATTTACAGCCAGGGCACGTGGCCATTTCTCCTCCCCGAATATTGCCACATGGTGGAAAAGGAAGAACAACAGGTGGTTTGGAACGAGATCCTTTCCGGATGACCTGAGATCTACCGGGTACCAGTAATCGAAATCTGCCTTTATATTTGCGATGAGTGGTTCATCGAGCCCGGTATCCCCTGCGGTTTTCTGAACTGTGCCCTTCCCGAGCAGAACATAGTCAAAAAGAGATGGTTTCAGTTGTTCAGGCAGGATACCCTGTGAAAAGAACTTATTGGTGATATAGTAGGACATGTAGATGGTAGAATCTCCGAGGGATTCGATAAGCCAGTCCTGGTCAAAGGGCAATCTTGTACCAAGTCCCTTTTTTCTGGCGCATGCCTTGTCCTTGAGCCAGTCGACCTTATTGTTAAACTCTACCCGTATCTCCTCCGGGATTATTTCCATATTCTGTATACATCTGCAAACCTTGTCCTTCCACTCAGGATTGGAATAGTTAAGGAACCACTGTCCTTTAACCATATTCACAACACAGGGCGTTCCACAGCGGCAAACCACAGGTTCGCTGAACTCATAGAAAACCTCTCCAATACTCTTTTCAAGAAGATCCCGGGTAAGCACGTCTTTTATCTTGGCGACAGCAATGCCTGCATACTCTCCTGTATTTTCCTTGAGCACACCGCCATGGAACTCACGTCGGTACACAAGTTTTGTCGCCTCTTCTGCTTTCGGATCTTTCTGATCCTTGACCCCCAGCTGTTCGACAGCATCCACTGCAGGGTATTCTCCGAAATCCTTCACTTCTATCAGGGATATGAATTCTATATCCCTGATATTCTCAGTGATTCCGTATTCTGAAAGGTCTTTATCATATAGGTCCTTGACTGCGAGGTAATCGTAGGGAGCATGTGCCGGTACACTCATGACTATTCCGCTTCCATTGCCACCTTTTACAAAGGATGCGGGCAGTGTGATGACATCTTTTCCTGTCAGCGGGTTCTTAACCCTGATCCCGATGATCGATTCCGGAGGTACGTTCTCTACAAATTCGACTTCCCTGTCGGTGTATGTGAGTTTATTGCAGGCTTCTTTGCTGACTATCCAGAACTCTTCTTTCCCGTCCTTTCTGACCTTTATCTTGACATGTTCTATATCCGGGTTGACCCAGAGATTGGTTACCCCGAAAATTGTTTCTGGTCGCAGGGTGGCACAGGGCAGGATGACTCCGTCGTACTCGAATTTCACAAATGTGTAATCGACTATAGTTGCCTCTTCCCCATACAGGATATCATGGTCCTCAACAGGATTATTATCATTTGGGCACCATTTGACAGGATGTGATCCTTTCACAATAAGGCCTTTTTCATGCAGCAGATTGAACTGCCATTCAATGAACTTCTTATATGTAGGGTCGGTGGTGGTGAACTTTCTGCGCCAGTCAATGGAATATCCGATTGAACGCATTGCAATTTCAGCCTCTACACTGAAGTAGTCCACTATCTTTTCCGGCGTATCCAGTGAGGGCAGGATCTCCTCCGGGATCTTGTGCAGCCTGGAATACACGTCCATTGTCTGCGGGTCCTTGCTGGCGATAAGTTCCGCAAGTCCCACTATGGGGGTCCCGGTAACATGAAAGCCCATGGGGTAAAGCACATTGTAACCCAGCATCCTTCTATGTCTTGCGACCACATCGCCTATCGTGAAGGTCCGGGTGTGTCCGGCGTGTAAATTGCCGTTTAAGTAAGGATAAGGGATGGTTATGAAGAACTTCTCCCTCTCGTCGGGTTCAGGTTCAAAGACCCGGCTTTCATTCCAACGGCTCTGCCATTTTTTTTCCATTACATGCGGATTATAATCCTGTTCCATTGTTCACACCTTCTCACGCCGGTTTTTAATCCCTGCTGAAATTATGATTTGCTTAGTAAAACATGCACTTAGTTTATGCCTTTAACTTTGAAAAGACAATCTTTCTAATATTAGGTTCTTGTGCTGCTAATAATTATCAACCTAAATAAAACAAACGGAAATAAATGCTGTTTTCGTTAGTTAACTGATCTGAATCAAAACAATCCTGAAAAAATATTTTGATGAGCTTTTTACTCTCTCGGATGCAAAGGTTCGCCGCAGCATGGGCACATTATCCTTCCTTCATCACATATGTCACAGGGAACAATTACTTCCATCTCAAAACTGCAGTTTCCACATGAGTAACGGTCTCCCACTTGCATATCACATGATTTGTCCATATGATCTTACCTCCCATATTTAATCTGCTTTCCCGGAAAATATAATTTGCGCAGGTCCACATTGGTCCTTTTCTATAATACCGATATGCTTATCCGGGATAACTCCAATTCCAGCACATGGATTTTAGAGTATTCTGCGGCCATACTGTCATAAAGGATATTCCCGGTTTCCTTAAACAAATATCATCGGTCTCTTCGGAGAACGGGACCATTATCCAGGCTATGAATGCAGGGATGATTGTAGGGGAGAAGCATGTTGCCTTTGCTGTTGAAAAGGCATTGCGTGCAATAGCTAACAAATGTAACGCCGCCAATGATCCGGGCATAGAGATAATGCGGTATGCATCGGGAAAGAGGCAGATCGGGGATGCTTTTTTAATGGGGGTACACGAAGGGGAGATGGACATTGTATTTGTCGTACTGGGTGACCCTGAAAATATATCCTGTTCATTGGCAGAACTGGGAGGGCTCGTATGTAAGAAGGATGTTATCGAATACTCTGCCCGCAAGAGGGAAGCTATTCTCTCTCAGTTCGATATAACAGAGAAAGAGATCGGGGCTGTAGGGGAAGAGATGGTACCCGAACTGGTTCTTGAAAGAGTGGCTCTTGTGGATGTATTGAAATAGGCACCCAGGAGAGCAAAGCCAACATTCTAATATGGAAATTGTTAATACAGGTAGCACCAATCTATTTATGTTGTTATTTATTGAAATCAGGGGAAACGAATTATGACTCATCCGAAAACCGCAGAACATATGATAAACGGCGCAGGACTGATCGAAAACATGCTTCTGCCCAGGTTGTTACATGTTACCGAGGCGGCAGCTATTGCTGCAGCCTATCAGATCGGCCGTGGAGAGAAGAATTTCTGTGACCATGTGTCAGTGGAAGCCATGAGAAGAATGCTGAACTGTCTTGGTATGAAAGGTATCATCAAGATAGGGGAGGGTGAACGTGACGAAGCTCCTATGCTTTATATCGGGGAGCAGGTCGGTACATGGAAAGAGGATATAGAGGTAGATATCGCCGTGGACCCTCTCGAAGGTACTAACCTTGCAGCTAATGGTTTCCCGGGTGCGATCTCCGTGATGGCAATGGCTGAGCGGGGCGGACTTTTCCATGGTCCTGACATATATATGGACAAAATAGTTGTGGGGCCCCAGGTTGTCAGTTATGAGAAAGAGCACCCTGAAGAGATGATTGACCTTGATGCCCCTGTCCGGTACAATCTCGAGATCGTTGCAAAAGCACTGGACAGAAGTGTTGATGAGCTCGTTGTGGTGATCCTGGATAGAAAAAGGCATGACCAGAAGATAAAAGAAATAAGGGAAGCCGGTGCGCGTGTTAATCTGGTAAGTGACGGAGATCTCATGCCTGGTGTTGCCACCGCCGTAAGAGGTTCGGGTGTCCATATGGTACTCGGTTCAGGCGGTTCCGGGGAGGCTGTGCTTACGGCTGCCGCTCTCAAGTGCCTTGGGGGTAAGATACTTGCCCGTCTCGTACTTCCCAGCGTTGCCAACGATAAGTCTGAAGATGAGATCGCAAAGGAAAAGGCAGAGAAGATGTCAAGACTGGAAGGCATGGGGATCACAGAGGATAACATCAATGATGTACTGGACACAGGGCGCCTTGTACCCGGCAATGACGTGATCTTTGCAGCCACGGGTGTGACCTCCGGTTCCGTCCTACGCGGAGTGAACCTTTTCGGGGATGGCGATTCAAGGGTTCACAGCCTTGCAATGGGTACTTCAGGTGTTGTCAAGTTCACAGACACGATCTACATCAATGACAAGGAACGCAATGTATTGCGGTTCCAGTAAATTAAAATAATGAAAGTTCACGTATCCACATACGGATGTTCCGCCAGCCAGGCATCCGCAGAGATCATGAAGGCTGCTATCCGGGACAGGGGTCACTCTATAGTTCCTGAAAAGGATGCCGATGTACTGGTAATTAACACCTGTACTGTTAAGTATACCACAGAGCAGAAGATCCTGCATAAGATCAGGAAAGCAGGTGAACTCGGAAAAGAAGTAGTGGTGTCAGGCTGCATGCCTGAGGTCCAGCTGGATGAAATTCTGGCACAGAATCCGGATGCGCACATACTGGGTGTCAATTCTATCTCAAGGATCGGCATGCTGCTCGATTCGCTCTACAGCGGTCAGAAAAATGCACAGTTTTTCCAGAAAGAACCCGAGGGATTCCAGGATGTGCCACGTATGCGCTTCAATCCCAATATCCACATATGTCAGCTGTCACAGGGGTGTAACTACTCATGCGCTTACTGTATCGTAAGTATTGCCCGGGGACGGCTACGGTCATTTGAACCCCGGGAGATCGTTGCGGATATCAGGAGTGCTGTTTTCGAAGGTTGTCGGGAGATATGGCTGACCTCACAGGATAATGGGCAATACGGAACAGATGGGGATGTACTGCTTCCGGAACTGCTGGATATGATCTGCAGCATACCGGGGGATTTTAAGGTGCGTGTCGGGATGATGAATCCTTTTTCGGTGCTTCCTGTACTTGATGACCTGCTCGATGCCTTTGAGAATGAGAAGGTGTACAAACTGCTGCATCTTCCCGTACAGTCGGCTTCAGACAGTGTCCTTGAGAGAATGAACCGTTATCACAGCATTGAAGAGGCTAACAATGTCATCCGAAGATTCAGGGAAAGATTTGATGACCTGACTCTTTTCACTGATATCATAGTGGGGTACCCGGGAGAGGAGGAAGAGGATTTCAAAAGGACCCTGCGCTGGGTAAAAGAGTTCCGGCCTGATAAGGTGAATATCTCCCGGTATACTCCCCGGCCACTCACAAAGGCTCTGGAATACAGGCAGATAGATTCCCGCATCACTGTCAAAAGGTCAAATGTACTCCATGATGTATGTGAAAAGATGAAACTTGATTCCAAGAATGCTCTTATTGGCCGTGAATTTACTGTTTTTATATCCAAAGAGGCAAAACTAAGGGGTATGATGGCACGTACGGATTCATATCTCCCTGTGGTGATACCTGAATGCGATCAGGATTGCGGGCTTGGACCGGGAATGTCCTGCAGTGTAAGTATATATGATGCAACACCAGGCTACTTCCTGGGAAAAATAGTCACATGATCTGAAGTAGGATTCTCAATTCTCCAATCCGTTTTCCTGCTAGGTCTTATCACTAATCTTTTTATTATAAAGTTTGATAATACCACTTCTGATGATAATACCCAGAAAAGTGAACGGCCGTAAATAGCGATGGCAAGTCCCGTAAGGGTGCCTACTATAATTGCAAGTGAATTGGATATTACAGATTCTTTCTGCAACCAGCTATAAAGGTATGTTTTATTTTCAAGGTAGGCCCTCAAGTGTAATTGATCCCTGTTTATTTAACGTCCATAGATTAATATATACAATTTTATAAATTATGCTAAAATAAATAAATATATAATATATTATTGTGTATTGCTATTTAGTGGAGATATGTGGGGACGTCAGTAAATACATTGAATGTCCGCACAGAATATAGAGTATTTATTAGGGTATCCTGAGAGAATTAGAGTATTCTAAATAAAAAGTGGAGTATAACTTTAGATGTTGTCGATCTGGAGTTAACTATAAATTGTCATCAAGAGTGGTACTAATGCATCCTTCCATTAAAAACGCTTCTAAAAAGAGATCATTGAATAATATTAGGATCTTAATAAGCATTTCGATTATGCTTTCGATCTTGAATCCTGTATCGATCGTGAGCGCAGCATCGGATCCAACCGCATCTGTATCTCCGGAATCACCATTATCTATGTATGTAGGGGATACATCTGATATTTCTATTTCTATAGGAAACTGTAGTAACTGCAGTAACGTAACATCTTTGAACCTGACCCTAAGTTTTAATCATAGTATTCTTGAGTTCATCGGAGCTAATACCAGTAATAATGTTACAGGTAATATTAGCAACATCATCTATAATGATTCTGTTTATATTGAGTTGAATGATATGGATGAACTCAATGCAACTAACCTGACGCCTGTTATTGATATCTCTTTCAAGGCAAACAAAAGCGGGAATACTAGTATTTATTTTAATAACACGCAACTGACTGCCAATTCTGTTTCATATCCTATTTCTAGCTTAGATTATAAAATTGAGATAATAGACAATATGAACAGAGCTCCTGAGTTTGTTGATGTCCCTCCTCAGACAATAAAGCAAAACAAGAACCTCCAGTTTTTGATAAATGCAACTGATCCGGATGAGGATGATCTTAATTATTCAGTGATAAGTGAATTGCCAGAGGGGTCAACATTTGACAACTCTGCCCGTCTGTTTAACTGGACTCCTTCTACTGATCAGGAAGGGCCATATTATGTTAATTTTTCTGTAAGTGATGGGAAATGTTATGTTTATATGGAAGTTCCAATAACAGTAGAAGAAGCATCGACAGATGATGAAAAAACAGCAAGTTCAGGCGGTGGAGGTGGTGGTTCACAGACTACAGGTGAGGCATACGAGAACATCGAGTTCAAGGATTATGCGCTTAAACCTGTGGTAAAGGACATAGAAACAGTATTCAGTTTCGGCATAGAGGACAACAGTATAATATCTGTCAGTTTCACTACGGCTCTCAATGGTGGGCAGACAAAGACCGTTGTTGAAATTCTAAAGGGAACTTCCACTCTTGTTTCCGGGGCTGCGCCGGGGAATGTCTACAAGAACATGAACATATGGGTCGGAGACGGGAAGTTCCTTCCTGAGCTTATGTCCGATGCAAAGGTAGTGTTCAAGGTGGAAAAGAGCTGGATTGATGCCAACGATGTTGATCCTGATTCGATAAAACTGTTAAGGTATTCCGGAAATGCATGGGAGCAGTTACCAACTTCCCTTACCGGCGGGAATGATGTGTACTACTATTATGTTACCAGAACTCCCGGCTTTTCACCGTTTGCTATTGCAAGTGTGGAAGAAGGGATCACAAATGTGGAAGCAAGCGAGGGGGAGACAGAGTCCGTTCAAGGTGACGATGATGTTAAAAACTCCGTGGATGATATGGTAACACCAGAGAACAACATCGCAACTCAGAATGAAAGATCAACAGGAACAACCGTATTGATCCTGGTTCTGCTGGGAGTTGTTTTCATTGGATTGTTGGGATATAATAAGAGAGAATATTGTGAACAGTGTTATGGAAACCTTCGGGCGCAATTTGGTAATCCTGATGGGAAACGCTACAGACGTAGTAAAAAATAGCTATGGATCTTTTTTGAAAGAATGTGCAGGGTGGGGTTTCAGCCCCTGTCCTTTATACATTGATTAAGACTTATTGAACATTGCGAACATTTATATCAATAATATCAATAGTAATCTCCCAGTAATAGCTGGCGCCATATCCAAAAGGGAAGCTTTACAGGTGTTTTAAGCATTATTTATCCATTCTCCTTTTAAAACATAATTCCCGGTCAACACAAGGTCCCGGGAAATTCTGATTCTGAATATAGTTTCTACAGTATTTATCACTGTCAAAACCAAAGCAAATATGTTGGTGGTGTTTATTCAGAATCTTTTTTCATTATTGGATGAACTGAAAGTAAAGCGACAGAAACATCGCATGTTCCAGATACTTTTTGTCTGTTTTATTTGTACCGGTTTACTACTGGTGACATCCGTACCCGTGTTTGCGGATCCTTCTGATAGCGGAAGTGACGGTAACGACGAGAGAGATGATGACGAGGGAGATGATGACGAGAGAGATGATGACGAGAGAGATGATGACGAGAGAGATGATGACGAGAGAGATGATGACGAGAGAGATGATGACGAGAGAGATGATGACGAGAGAGATGATGACGAGAGAGATGATGACGAGAGAGATGATGACGAGAGAGATGATGACGAGAGAGATGATGACGAGAGAGATAATGACGAGAAGGATGATGACAAGAAGGATGATGACAAGAAGGATGATGACAAGAAGGATGATGGCAAGAGAGATGATGACAAGAAGGATGATGGCAAGAGAGATGATGACGAGAGAGATGATGACGAAGGAGATAATGACGAGAGAGATGATGAAGAGGGAGATAATGACGAGAGAGATGATGAAGAGGGAGATAATGACGAGAGAGATGATGAAGAGGGAGATAATGACGAGAGAGATGATAATTCATCTGGTAATGCAGGGTATGAAGGCAGGGAGGATGACCCTAGTGAAGATAATGACTCTTCGGGGGATGACAGTGAACATACTTCGGATGATTCCGGGACTACTGAAGAGAGCAGCAGTAACACTGTAAATACTACTGATCCCGGCAGTAATGATGGCAGTGATACGACGGATACTGCCGGCTCTGAAGATACTACCGGAAATTCCAGCTTCAGTTCCGAAGACTCAGAAAGTACACGTCTCGACCCATACATCGGAACACAGGAGAATTATGAAAACATCGAGGTCACGGATTTCGCCTTCCTGTCTGTTGTTAACGGAGTAGAAGCGATTTTCGAGTTTGACAGAGATCATGCTATTACGTCCGTCAGTTTTGTTCCGCAGGTAAGCGGAGGACAGGTCAAGACAATAGTTGAATCGTTAAAGGGTACATCTGTTTTTGCAAATGAGGCTCCTCCCGGACTGGTTTACAGAAACCTGAATGTGTGGGTGGGGAATGGTCAGTATTCTTCTTACAAATTCACGGAAGCAAAAGTGAACTTCAAAGTCGAAAAACAATGGCTTGAATCCAACAATGTCGGATATGATTCCATCCTGCTGTACAACTATCATAATGAGTGGGGGGCCCTGGCCACAGAAAGGACCGGTGAAGATGATGCATATGTGTATTATACAGCTCAAACCCCGGGATTCTCGCCATTTGCCATAGTGAGTGCAGACGAAAACACAGTTCTTAATTCTCTGGCAGAAGGAGAAGATGATCGATCGGAAGATAATGGAAGCCTTTTCCATGGTGGCTCTTCCGGCGCTGACAATGTGGCCGATACTTCAAACAGTTCCATGTTATCATATGGTCTATTAATACTGGGAATCGGACTTTTCGTACTATGGACAATCGGCTTTGTGGCTATAAAACACAGAATCAATTTTGATGAAATTGGGCCTCAGCTGAGGAATCAGGGTGAAGAAGTATTCAAACGTCTCAAAAAATAGTTTTTAGTGATATCACACTTAAACCAAAATTCGTTATTTCTATGAAGATAGTTCATCTAACATCTTTCCCAATATTTTATCTATAATTGAGACTTAGATGTAGCAAGGGAAATTCAGGGAATATTATGCTTGAGAGAATGTTTGATCCGAATGGTGTGGCAGTGATAGGCGCTTCCAGGAAAGAGGGCAAGGTCGGAAGGGCGGTACTTGAGAACCTGATGGCAAACGGTATTGAGAATATCGTGCCGGTAAACCCCAATGACGGTGAGATACTCGGGCTTCGTGCCTATAAGGGCATCCTTGATGTCCCAAAGGAGAAAAAAGTTGACCTTGCTGTTATTGTGATACCTGCAAAATTTGTACCTGAAGCCATAGACCAGTGTGGAAGGGCAGGTATAGCAAACGTTGTTGTCATATCTGCAGGTTTCAAGGAAGCAGGTGTAGAGGGCGCCCGTCTGGAGAGGGAGTGCCTTGAGATATGCCAGAAATACGGTGTCAGGATGGTAGGTCCAAACTGCCTTGGCATTATTGATACGGGCTCCGGTCTTAATGCAACCTTTGCGGCAAACATGGCACACAAAGGTAATATCGCCTTGATGTCACAATCGGGTGCTATCTGTACGGTGGCTCTTGACTGGGCGGACAGGACCAATGTCGGTTTTTCCAAGTTTGTCAGTCTTGGGAACAAGGCAGACCTGGATGAGAACGATTTCCTGGAGTTCTTTGAGAATGATAACTCAACTGCTGTAATTTCTGCTTATCTGGAAGGGGTTAAGAACGGGCCCGATTTTATAAAGATCGCACAAAGTGTGACCAGGTCCAAACCTGTGATAATTGTAAAATCCGGAAGGACATCTGTAGGTTCCAGGGCGGTGTCTTCCCACACAGGAACCCTTGCAGGCTCTGACGCTGCCTATGATGCAGCTTTCAGGCAAAGCGGGGTCATAAGGGCAGATTCCCTGATAGAGATGCTTGACCTGTCCAGGGCTTTTTCAGCGTATCCTCTGCCGAAGGGAAGGAATATTGCCATCGTCACCAATGCGGGAGGTCTTGGCATACTGACGGCAGATGCATGTTCCAGTGCAGGACTTAACATTGCCTCATTCGAGGAATCAACTATCAATGAGCTGCGAGGTACCTTGCCTCCTGCTGCAAACCTGTATGACCCCGTTGATGTGCTCGGGGATGCCAGTGCGGATGTATATGCGCACGCTCTGGAAACCGTACTTGCGGATAATAACGTGGATGGCATAATTCTTCTTGTTTCACCCCAGGCCATGACAGAAGTGACGGAGATAGCGGAGAAGATAGTTGATATTATCAGGGATTCGGAAAAACCCATTTTATGCAATCTTGCAGGTGGAACACGTGTTTCGGAAGGAGAAGCGACTTTACAAAAGAACGGCATCCCCAATTATCCTTCTCTGGAGCGGGCTGTTACCAGTATGGACGCACTCTGCACATACTATTCGATAAAGGACCGAAAACATTCCTCTCCTCAGCAGATAAGTGTAGACAAAAGCGCTACGGATGCAATAATAAAAGATGCCGTTTCAAATAAGAACCGCATCCTCGGTCTTGAATCCATGGACATACTGTCCTCCTATGGTATAAAGGTAGTCGATTCCCGGATAGTGAAGACACTTCCGGAAGCAGTAGGTGTGTCTGAGGAGATCGGTTACCCGGTTGTAATGAAGATAGTCTCTTCTGATATATCTCACAAGACCGATGTGGGAGGTATACGTCTTAACCTCCGGCATGCGGATGATGTAGAACGTGCTTATAATTCCATGATGTCGGATGTGCATCGTTATATGCCGGAGGCAAGAATAGCGGGTGTACAGGTGCAGAAAATGGTCTCCGGTGGAAAAGAGGTTATCATTGGTATGAACCGGGATCCACAATTTGGTCCTTTGCTCATGTTCGGGCTTGGTGGAACCTATGTGGAGTTCCTGAAGGATGTTTCCTTTTCTGTGGCACCGGTAAGCACCGATGAAGCAAAACACATGGTGTCATCGATAAAAACCTATCCTTTGATTGCAGGTGTCAGAGGAGAGGCGCCTTCAGATATCAATTCGATCATTGATGCGCTTATAAGGATATCACAGCTTGTAACGGACTTCCCTGAGATTCTGGAGTTCGAGATCAATCCTTTGATGGTGATGCAGGATGGTCAGGGTTGTGTCGCAATGGACGTAAGGTTCACTATAGATGTGAAATAAGATGTATCAATATTACAATTCAGGGTTAGTTATTATGAAAATCAGGTTCAAGGGAGCGAGATAATGGCATCGATATTGGTTAGTTCTTCAGAGAAGTTTTCAGGTAAGAGTTCCGTCTGTATGGGACTGGGTAAGATACTCCGTGACAGGGGCCATGTGGTCGGATACATGAAGCCGATAGGAAATCTTCTGATAGACGTTCACGGCTCTCTTACAGATGAGGATGCTGAAGGCATCAAATCAATGCTGGGACTTGATGACCCTACAAAAACGATTACTCCAATCCATCTGACTGACAGTCTGATAGATGATGCACTGATCGGTGTAAAAAAGGATCTTGATGAGAGGCTCATGGAAGCCTATTCGACGATTTCGGAAGGTAAGGATGTTGTCATCATCGAAGGTACGGGGGGTATCGGAGGAGGGGCTATGTACAACCTTTCGGATCCCGAGATCGCATCCAAGATCGGGACCAGAATGCTGCTTGTGACCCGTTTCGATTCCATTTATGCTGTCGACCGCATATTATGCGATCTACGTATAATACAGGACCCGAACATACTTGCAGGTGTTATCCTTAACGAGGTACCAGCAGACATGATGGAGAGGGTTACCGAGCTTGTTGTTCCTTTCCTGGAAAAGAAAGGCATTAAGGTGTTCGGGGTGATTCCCCAGGATAAGACCCTTCGATCGGTACCTATTTCTGAGATCGTTGAAGGTCTGCGCGCAGAGATCCTTGTAGGTACGGAAAGTCTTGAAGAATTTGTCGATAACTATCTTGTAGGGGCCATGGAAGCAGGTTCTGCCATCAAGTACTTCCGAAGATTACCCAACACGGCTGTGATCACAGGTGGTGACAGGGCTGATATACAGATGGCTGCCATTGAAACAAGAGTCAAGTGCCTGATACTGACAGGAAATATGTTGCCCAGCGGCGCTGTCCTTGCAAGCGCAGAAGAAGCAGGTATCCCTGTGATCCTTGTGCGTAGCGATACAATGACCACAATAGAAAGGATGGAGCAACTTATCGGTCATGCTCACATAAAACAACAGGTGAAACTTGACAGGATAGTGGAACTCCTGGAAAGTAATGTTGACCTGAGGTCGATCGCCGCAAGTATGGATCTGGAATTCTGATATATGAGCAGAGAGCTTAATCAGCTCTCATGGGGTCATTTTTAAAGGGTTTCTATATTGTTTCTATATTAGAATTCCCTCATCTTTTTTTTGTCCATTTCCTCTAATAGGTCCTTCGGTTCATTCTATCATCTGAAGAACATCGCACAACTTATTGATGGTGTCTTCTGCTGTTCTCATGCCTTCTTCATCTTCTTCAGCAGGCTTTCTGAGTATGCCTCCGAAATGTCCTCCGTCACCCACCACTATCATGCCATGGATGTGCATCCATTCGTGGATCGACTGGATGGTCTTTTCCTGACCTCCGTTCCTTGACCCTCCGATGGCCATTGCTGCGCCCACCTTGTTGCTTAGCTTAAAACCCTGTCTTCTAAGCAGGACACTCCTGTCACAAAGTGCCTTGAGCTGCGCAGTCATCGTTCCAAAATATACAGGTGATGAGACTATTATACCGTCTGCCTGTAAAAGTTTGTCATATGCCGGCTGCATATCGTCCCCCACAGGACATTTTTCTCCTTTGCCGCAGACTCCACAGGCTGTGCAGGGGGCAATTTGCGATTCTGAGATAAGTACTGTATCTGTTTCAAAACCTCTTTCTTTTGCTATACCAAGCATCTTCTCAATGAGCTTATCATTATTCCCGCCTGCTTTAGGACTTCCTGAAATACCTATGATCTTCATATTATCACCATTGATGATTACAGGTCAACAAATATTAGTTTTTGGATTATCGGTTCATTCACCAAAACGAATGATGGTTGTCTGTATTTATATCACATAAACATATTATGTATATAGAGTCTATATTGCCAAAGATTTACAGGTGACAAATATAGTGGTGATGGAAATTTGACTTCTAGAGATTATCTTACTATCGATGATTTTGACGTGGATGGAAAAACAATCCTTGTGAGAGTGGACCTGAATGTGCCTATGGATCCCGAGGAGAATATCCTTGATGATATGCGAATAAAAAGCCATATACCCACATTAAAGGACCTTGAAGATGCCAGAGTGGTCTTACTTGCGCATCAGAGCAGGGCCGGAAAAAGTGATTTCACAACCATGAAGCCACATGCTAAACGCATGTCGCGATACATGGGAAAAGAGGTGGAGTATGTGGATGACATTTTTGGCAGTCATGCCAGGTCCCGGATATCTTCAATGCAAAAAGGGGATGTCATACTGCTTGAAAATGTCAGGTTCTATGCAGAGGAGAGCCTTAAACGCCCTGCAAAAGAGCATTCCCATACACATATGGTAAAAAAGCTCTCACCTTTGATGGATATATTCCTGAATGACGCCTTTGCGGTGTCTCACAGATCTCAGCTCTCGATCACAGGCTTTACCGAGATCCTGCCAAGCGGAGCCGGAAGGGTCATGGAAAATGAGATCACTTCCCTTGACAGGGGTTTAAAGGGTAGTGAATGTCCCTGCATCTTTGTGCTGGGGGGTGCAAAGGTGGACGATTCGCTGAAGGTTGCCGAGAATGTACTGTCTAACGGAAGTGCAGACAGGGTGCTTCTTACAGGAATTGTGGGAAACGTCATGCTCTCTGCAAACGGAGTCGATATAGGTAAGGTCAACATGGATTTCATAGGATCCCTGGGTTATCTCGATCAGATCGAGCGTGGAAAACAGATACTGGATGAGTTCGACGGAAAGATCGGCCTTCCTATAGATGTTGCTCTTAATGACGATGGGAAAAGGGTTGAGGTCCAGGTTGATGAACTTCCTGCCGACGGCTTCCCGATAAATGACATTGGACTTGAGAGCATTGTAGCTTATTCCAAAGAGATTCGGAATGCGAAGACAGTTGTGCTTAACGGGCCTGCAGGTCTTGCAGAAAAGGATTCCTTTGCACTGGGGACCCATGAGATTATAAAAGCAGCCGTGCACTCAGAGTATTCGATCGCTGGGGGAGGGCATATCTCAGCCGAGATCCGGAACCTGGGTTATGATGACAGGTTCTCTCACCTGAGCACGGGTGGTGGTGCATGTATCGACTATCTTGCAGGTATGACTCTTCCCGGTATTAAATCACTTAAGGATGCTGCCTCGCGATACAGACATAACCAATGAGCTACAAACTCTAATCATGGTCCATAAGGGCCTTGCAAGTTGAAAGGTTTGAAAAACAACCCAAGCTTGCAACAAATGACAGTGATCGGAGTGTGTGTATGGAAGATAAAGCAGTATTGCTTACGGAAGAAGAGGGTAAGACAGCTGTTCATCTTGCAAGGGATGCTATAGAGACATATCTGCGGACAGGTGAAATGATGGATGGTTCGGAGATACAGCTTCCCTCTATATTTGATGAGCCCCGGGGAGTTTTTGTGACCCTTTCCAAGAATGGAGAGCTGAGGGGGTGTATCGGCCATCCGTATGGCGATTCCCCTCTGAAGCATGCGATTACCGATTCCGCTATCTCTGCAGGTTTCAGGGACCCCCGGTTTCCGCCTGTGCGAATCGATGAGATGACCTTCGTTACCATAGAGGTGACCGTCCTGACCCGGCCCGAGCAAATTAATGTGGAACCCAGGGATCTCCCGTCCTCCATTAAGATCGGAAGGCATGGTTTGATAGTCAAGAGTGGTTACAGGCAGGGCCTGCTTCTTCCGCAGGTGGCACCTGAGAACCAGATGGATGAGGTGGAGTTTTTGGGTCATACATGTCTGAAGGCCGGGCTTCCTCCGGATGCCTGGGCCACAGGTGCCGAAGTCTACTGTTTTGAAGGCCAGATATTTTCGGAAAAAGAACCTAATGGAGAAGTCTTTGAAAAAGATATCCGGGAAAAAGCCTGCTTAAAAGAATGATTTCCCGATTTTTCCTTTTTTGCTTTTCACGTTCGATCAAAATAACTACTGTTGTTCTGGTTCCTTCCTTTCTGACCAGTAGGAGGCAAGGAATGAACCGGAGATATTATGCCAGATGCTGAAGAGAGCACCTGGCAATGCTGCAATCGCTGAAAAGTGCTCAATGGCAAGGGCAACACTGAGGCCGGAGTTCTGCATACCTACCTCAAAGGTGATAGTTCTGGACTCTGTCTCACTGAGCCCGATCAGCCGGGAAAGCCCGTAACCGCTTGCCAGTCCCAGCAGGTTATGCAGAATGGTCACGCTCATCACAAGCAGGCCGGCAGATATGACGTTATCCCTGTTCAGTGCCATGATTATAGCTATTATGATCACGATTGTTATTACTGAGATTGCAGGAAAAACATGTCGGAAGCTGTCCGTACGGGTATCCAGAAAAGTGTTCAGCCCGATGCCAAGAGTAACCGGAACTATCACTATCTGCAGGATACTGATCACCATCCCGTATATATCAACGGGAACTGTCTGACCGATATAGAGCCATGTGAGCAGAGGTGTGGCTATAAAAGATAAAAGGGTGGATACCGAGGTCAGTACAATGGAAAGTGCCACATCTCCTCTGGCAAGATAACATATCACATTGGAAGCCGTGCCGCCGGGGCAGGAGCCCAGAAGTACGACACCTGCAGTAAGTTCAGGAGGGAGGGATAATGCTATTGAAATAACAAAACCTATCAAAGGCATCAAGGTATACTGTATAGCAGTTCCGAAAAGTACTACTCCCGGCTTTTTGAGCACGAGCAGGAAATCCCTGGCAGAAAGGGTCATTCCCATGCCGAACATCACTATCCCAAGTAGCAGGGGAATAGCATCTCTGTAAGGGAGGAATATATCCGGATAGAACAATGCAACTACCGAGAGGATTACAGCCCACAGGGGGAACAGAGAAGTGAATCTTTGCAGCATGTTACTCTTCCGTGAAGGATTGGAGTAACGATGCTGCCAATTGTAAAAAATCTATCCTTTGTGCAGATATATTGTTTTCCTGCTAAAGCAAAACCCTGAAGAATTAGGTTATCTGAGAATTCAGCAAAGACTATCTGTTTACCTGAACTCTTCGAGCACTTTCAGGATATTCTCAACATCCCTTTCAAGTTTCTCGACAGACATTTCCATCATGAGATTAACAATACCTTCATCCCCGAAGGTTCGAAAATCGGTCTTAAGTCCGAATACTGGTATACCTTTTGCGTAGGCGTACCCCATCTCCCACGCGGTTCCCGAATCAACGTCGCTGCCACCGTCCAGCACGGCCAGCACTATGTCCGATTGGTCGATACCTTTCACATCATTTATGAATACATTTCTGACCCTGTCCTCAAGTCTACTTGAAAGGTTATCCTCCCCGTCTTCCTGTGGCAGGAATACCTTGTATCCGATCTCTACAAGTCTGTCCCTCAGGTATAGGTTAAAGTCCCTTTCAGCCTTTGAAAAAAGAGGGCCTGCAAGGTATATTTGTTTTTTCCCGTCCATTATTTCTCATCCTTGGAATTTTAGGATACCTAGATAGTCGGTATGGTTAATAATGCTGTTGTGAGCAAGGTGAAAATGATCGTTCTTTTATTCTTCTTGATGAACTATGTTCTCCATCTCATCAAGGAAATCCCCTACAATCGATTCGAGTTTAAGTATCTGCCTGTAGTAGTGGGTAATTATCTCAAGCTCTCTCCGGGATCTCTCCAATCTCTCCTGCTCATATTTCTCGATGATATCGGGCAGCATCTTCTTGGACGGGAGTATCACACTGTCATATTTCATTCTAAGTGCCTGCGCACTGATGGATACCAGGTTTTTATCAAGGAAAAAGAAAGCCTTTTTTGAACCTGGTTTTTGAAACCTTCTCACAATATGGAATTGTGAAAGGCTCTTCATGGCAGTGCTGACTGCAGATAAACTGTATCCTGTCTCTATGGATATCTCTTCGAGTGACATTTCCTCGGTTTCTATGAAAAGAACTCCGACGATCCTTGAGGATATCTCGTCGAACCCTTCTGATCTTAAGTTCTGGGTTATGAGTTCGGTAAATTCTTCTTTCGGGCTTGCCGGATCATGAGGTATCCATGCTACATTTTTAGTCTCTTTCCTGGGGGAGAGCAACGGGCATCGCCGGGTGTTGTTTTCACCTCTTTTATCACCCGGATTTAAAGGTGCTCTTGCTACCTTTTTTCTTTTCTTGTCCACGGATCGCCCTCAATTTAAGATTTGAAGTTTGTCGGAATACGTGAAATACGCGACTTTAACCATAATATCTGTCCCTATGTCGTTCTCTCTAAAAAGTGCCTGGGGTCTGTCAGTTTTCAGCATTTCACAAAAGGTCGTTCCAGATTGCAATTATTCAAGGAAACCCTTCTGTCATTCGTCATTTATCGTTTTCCAGTTATAGTTCAGCCCGGAACCCAGTCTGATGAGCGAGGCAACAAGTATTGCTTCCTCAATTTCCTCATCTGAAATACCGGCATCCTTTGCAAGCTTCTTATTAGTTGAAAAACATTTATCGCAACCAACAGCAACAGCACTTGAGATCGCAAGGAGTTTCTTTGTTCTCCTGTCGATTGCTCCATCTTTCATAATGGCATCCTTCATAGAGGTAAAACCGATCTTCTTGTCGATCTCATCGATCTTTTTCTGATCATGCATTATTTCACCTCCTCCACGTTCTGGAGAAAACCTTCTCCTCTTGGGGAAAGCTGGTACATCGTAGGTTCGCTGTTATCTATTCTGTCAATATAAAGTGCATTCTCCAGCATGTCCACGTGGAACTTTGCCTGTGAGTCGCTGAGGTTCAGCTTTTTCCCTATTTCTTCTATGCATAATGAACAGCCATTGAGCATTTTGAGGATCTTTCTGCGTGTCGGGTTTTGAAGGGTCCTGAGTCCGATGGCATGGTCCTCTGTAGGATTTGCCTTCAGTCTTCCCTCTTTCTCTAATTTGCTCATCCACTCATGTTTTCTTTTTGTAGGATCTTCTCCGGCCATTTTCTTATCTTCCACCTGTATAATATCACTTAAGTTTCAGTATTTACTGAAAATAAAAAAACTTGTAATTATTTATAATTATGGTTGCAGGTATTGCGAAAATACTGCTGGATGAAAGGTCTTTTCAAAGAAAATGCTGAACCATGACCACCAAATCCTTTTATTCCCTCGTGATCAAATTAAAGTAAAGACAGATCAGGGTTATAGCATGTTAAAAGATTCTTCAGGCAGGAGCTTTTGGTGGAGCTTGCTCCTCGTTATAGTGCTGATGTCCATATTTGCTTTCATTGCATACAATTATTTCGGAGTGCGGCCTTCTGTGGGAGTTGACGGAACCGGTGAGATATCCCTCCCGCCAGGATTTGTTATCGAAACATATGCAGATGACCTTGGAAACAGTCTTGTATCCTATCCGGGTCCTGACCCGGGACCTCGCATGCTGTTGCAGCAGAATGGAGTTGTATATGTATCCATACCTAACAGAAATCTGGTAGCTGTGCTGCCGGACAGGGATGGGGATAAAAGGGCTGATGAGGTGGGAGTGTTCATTTCCGGGCTCAACTACCCACATGGACTGGATTACTCCGACGGCTGGTTCTATATCGCAGAAGAGGATCAGGTGATCCGGGTTAGGGATGATGACGGTGACCTGGTCGCAGATGCGAACAGTACCGAGATCCTTATCGATGATATTCCCGGCGGGGGCCATTCAACAAGAACAGTGAAAGTGAATGGCAGTTCACTTTACCTGAGCATAGGTTCCTCATGCAATGTGTGTTACGAGGAGGATGAACGCAGGGCTGCTATCACAAAGTGTGACATTGACGGCAGCAATTGCAGTGTGTTTGCCACCGGGCTGCGAAACTCCGTGGGTATGGTATTCCATCCTGAGACTGGGGAACTCTATGCTACGGACAACGGACGCGACTGGCTTGGCGATGACCTCCCGCCGGATGAGATTAATCTGGTAGAGGAAGGTAACGATTACGGCTGGCCTGTCTGTTACAGTGATAATGTCCGCGATACGGAATTCGATACAAGCATTTCGGATGAGAATGTCTGTGAGAACAAGACACCCAGTCTAGTGGACCTGCAGGCACACTCCGCACCTCTCGGACTTGTTTTCTATGAAGGGGATACATTCCCTGAGGAATATCTGGGCGACCTTTTCGTATGCTATCATGGTTCCTGGAACCGCGAGGAGCCTACAGGGTACAAAATAGTGAACATTGACATGGATACTCTGGTTGTCAATGATTTTGCAACTGACTGGCTGGATGATAACGGAACTGTTATCGGAAGGCCTGTGGATGTTATAGTTGCAGAAGACGGCTCGTTACTGGTAAGTGATGACAATGCCGGGAAGGTATACAGGATATATTATGCCGGATAAGTCTTTATCCGGATGGGCAGTTCCTTACGCACTTAAATACATATACGAGAGGGATAATTAAGTAATATTGACAGTTATCAGGAACTGCGGGGTCATAGCATCAGAGCTGATACAATAGATTCTAACATTGATTTTGCACTTGATATGCCTCAGGGGAACTCTTTTTCGCTTTTGTACGAAACCACTGAAGAATTTATGAGTGTAGTGGCTGCATTTCTGGGTGCCGGTCTGAAAGGGAACGAACGTTGTGTCTGGGCAGTTTCGGGCCAGATAAGCTCAGAAAGTGCGGAAAAGTTCCTGGAGGATGTGGGTATCGATGTAGAATCCTATCTCAGGAGCGGCCAGTTAATGATAATGCCCTGCACGGAATGCTATATTGCAAGTGAAGAACCCTTATCCGAAAGAACTCTCTTGAAATGGGAAGATATATATGATTCAGCTACATCCGAAGGGTACACCGGGCTCCGGATAGTCGATAAATTCACAATAGTGGGAGAGGATTCCTGGAAAAGATTTGCCGATTTCGAGAAAAAAGGTATGGATATCATACGCAGGAAAGACATTGTTGCTTTGTTCGCTTTTCTTCTTGAGGCCCGCACGAGGTCGGAAATACTTGACATCATCAGGACTCATGATGGCACGATAATAAAACAGAATGGCCGGTGGGACCTGCTTCAAAGTTCTTCGGCATGCAAACCACTGATCAAGGAAAAGGTCTTTCCTGAAAATATACTCGAAAACATATGGACAGGCGTCTGGACTGTCGACACACATGACAGAATAGTATACTTTAACAAAGGCATGGAATCAATATCCGGTTTCTCAAAAGAGGAAGTCATCGGACAGAAACTGGCAAGGTTCGTGCCAAGGCAAATAGATAAAGATGAACCGAGTTTCATCGAACTTTTCAGGATGGCAAAAGAGAAGCTTCGTCCTAAAACGTATGATGTTTTCCCTTTCATAAAACCGGACGGGCAGTACATCTACCATAGCGGGGTTTTGCTCCCTCTGACGGATGCAGATGGTTCATACGCTGGAATGATGGGCACTATTGGTAAGATATTCGATCAAAAGATCAGTCATAAAACATTAAGGGATAAATTCAGATCCTTCGAGAAACTGGAGGATATTTACAGGAAGAGTCCTGTTGTTGCTGTTCTCTGGCGTGCTGAAAAGGACTGGCCGATAGAGTTCATTTCTGAGAATATTACCCAGTTTGGTTATACGCCGGAAGATTTCATATCAGGCAAGCTTGTATACGGGGATATAGTCCACCCGGAAGATATCGATCTCTTGCGAACCTCCGTTGAACAGCTTGAGATCGAGAAGAAGTTTTATTTTTCAAAAGAATACCGCCTGCTGACAAGTTCCGGAGAGACAAGATGGGTCACGGAGAGGTCCTATCTCATAAAAGATGAGAAAGGAGGACCTGCATACTATCAGGGTATCATAATAGATATCACAGAGCGAAAAAAAGCTGAAGAGGCTGTACTTGAAGCCGAGAAGAAGTACCGTATGATCTTTGAGAACTCTCCTCTTGGTATATTCCATTTCAATGAAAAAGGTACGATCACTCACTGTAATGATAAATACCTTGAAATAATAGGCCTTGAGAAAAAAGAGGACATCCTGGGTTTCAACATGGTCACATGTATAAAGGATGAAAGGATGAAAAAGGCTGTTCAAGATGCTCTTTCAAGGAAGACAGGGCATTTCGAAGGGGAATACCATACCGTTATCAGTGGTATTTCCGTATTGATAAAAGGTGATTTCAGTCCGAGCATCTCCGAAGATGGAAAACTGCTGGGCGGGATTGGTATCTTTGAGGATATCTCGGGGCGCAAAAAAGCTGAAGAGGCATTGCATCTGGATGAGTCAAGGCTCGAAACCCTTCTTAAGCTTACTCAGATGACAAACCGGTCATTAAAGGAAATAGCTGATTTCGTGCAGGAAGAGGCTGTGAGGCTTACCCAGAGCAAGATGGGATATCTCGCGTTCCTGAAAGAAGAGGGAACGGTCCTCAGTATATATTCCTGGTCAAGGAACGTAATGCTGGACTGCGATGTGGAGGAAAGGAAGTTCGATTATCTGCTTGAATCAACTGGACTCTGGGGAGAACCGGTCCGCCAGAAACGTCCTGTTATTGTCAACGATTACGAGAACTATAAAGAGTTCAAACAGGGGTACCCCAAAGGTCACATCAGGATGAAGCGTTACATGAGCGTTCCCATAGTTGACGGTGAAAGAGTAGTCGGTGTGGCAGGTGTTGGAAACAAGAGGAATCCGTACGATCAGGCCGATGTAAGACAATTGACCCTGCTCATGGAAGGAATGTGGCAGATCATGGAGCAAAAAAAGACAGAGGACACCCTCCGGGAGTTTACTTCTGAACTTGCCCATGTGAACAGGGAACTTTCCAGGGCCAATGCCGAGCTCTCGAAAGCAAACGAGGATCTGAAGTCCCTGGACCGGATGAAGGATGAGTTCCTGTCAAACGTAAGTCACGAATTCAAGACTCCCCTGACATCCATACAGGGGTACAGCCAGCTTATATCTGACGGTACTCTCGGTCCTGTGAATGAGCAGCAGAAAAAGGCGGTTGATACAGTGGTCCGTAATTCCGAACGTCTCCGCAAACTTGTGGATTCTCTGCTATATCTCAGCAGGGCACAGGCGGGGAAGCTCTCTTATTCCTTCGATGAGATCATGATATCTGAGATCATCAATGATTCTATACAGGACCTGGCTTTACAGGCTGAGAAAAAAGATATCACTATCAAAATGGATATTTCGGAAGACCTGCCTTCAATAAGAGGTGACAGGGATAAACTGACGGATGTGCTTATAAATCTGATAGACAATGCGATCAAGTTCACTCCAAAGGGCGGAAAGATAGGTGTCGGTGCGTATGTGGATGATAGTTCTATCCATGTATCTGTAAGTGATTCTGGCATTGGTATTCCCGAAGACAAGATATCAAGTCTGTTCAAACGGTTCTATCAGGTAGATTCATCGGTAAGACGCAGGTACGGTGGAACAGGCCTTGGTCTTTATATATGCAAAAAAATAGTTGAGGACCATGGTGGGAATATCTGGGCTGAGAGCATCGAAGGAGAGGGAAGCACGTTCCATTTCCGTCTGCCTCTGAAACAGTGATCTTCAGATATGTAGTGGCTTTTGAAAAATCATATTATTGTAATCGAGAGTGAAAGAAATGAAAGTTATAATTATAGGTGGTTTTCTGGGAAGCGGAAAGACGACAACTCTGAGAAACCTCGGAAAGCATCTCATAGACAAAGGCCACAAAATAGCCATAATTGTTAATGAGATCGGCGAGATAGGTATTGATGGCGAGACGATATCTGAGTCAGGTCTTGTCACAAAAGAGCTTACTAGCGGTTGTATATGTTGCTCTCTGCGCATCAGTATGGAATACACTCTGCAGACCCTGGAGGAGGAATATAACCCGGATGTCGTTATCATAGAGCCTACAGGAATTGCTTTTCCCATGCAGATAAAGGAGCATATAGAGCTTATGGGTCTTGAAGACCTTACCTTTGCTCCGGTAGTGTCCCTTGTGGATGCCAGCAGGATAAATATGGAGCTCGATCAGATCCCTGTCTTTATAGCTAACCAGATAAAAGAAGCCGAGATAGTCTGCATCAACAAGATAGACCTGGTGGATCCAGAGACCATCGCTGCAGCGACCCGAACCGTATTACAACTGAATCCCGATGCAATCATTGTTGAATTCTCTGCCAAGAAAGCTGATGCCAGATTCCAGCGCTTCCTGGACCTGCTTGCAGGTGAGAGTGTGACCGGGCACACGGGCCCGGACCTAAACTCCATCGAAATGTCAGGTGTAGGCAGCTATTCGGGAGAATATTCCCTGCATACTCCTGGTCTGCACCCTGACAGGGTGACCAGCATGCTTGTGCATCTGCTATCGGATATAAAGGATAAGTTACAGGAGGTAAATCCTGAGTTCATAGGTCACGTCAAGATGACACTCAAGTTCAAAGAGGGACTTATAAAAGCCAATCTTACATCCGCTCATGGAACCCCTTTTGTGGAGATCCTGGATGAGGCAGGTGATTGTGAGCAACACCTGAGGTTCCTTTCCGCCGTAACTTTGGTTCCCCGGGACATACTTACAGACATAATCGATGGTTCGGTACAAAGTGTCCTGAAGGCCGAAGGGATTGAATATGATAAGACCCCCTCTTCTTCCGGGACAGGTCCGATAGATCTGAATTTGAAATGATGTGGATGAACATATCCTTCATCCTAAAAGGCCGGGAGCCGGACCGGGGGTTCTCCGGAACTTTCCTATCTTAAGACATAAATAGAAGCTTCTCCTTCTTTTCTCCATGAAACTGAACCCTGAGACCGGCATAACTGAAATGCTTGCAAAGGCAATACTTGTGGCTGCGAGGACCGCACCCAAAGGTAAGGGTATTGACGATATCATAACCTGCCTGCTGGACGAGGCTGAAAAGGCCGAGCTTGCAAATAAAATGGAAGATTTGAGCGAGGTCAAAGGATTAAAGTTCCTGATAAGGGATGCAAATAATGTAAGGGATGCTGATGCAATAGTTCTCATCGGGTTGAAGCCATCCGGTGCAAGTGGCCTTGACTGTGGAGCCTGTGGTTTTGAGACCTGTAAAGAAATGCTTGATACAAAAAAAGTGAAAAAGGAGTTCACAGGTCCCCACTGCATGATCAAGTACATGGACCTCGGAATTGCCGTGGGATCTGCGGCATCAAAGGCAAAGGACCTGTGCGTTGATAACAGGGTACTGTATAGTGCAGGAGCGGCAGCATGCTATTTTGATATGATTGATGCGGATGTTGCAATGGCTTTGCCGCTTAGTGTGAAGGGTAAGAATATATTCTTTGACAGACCGTCTACAAAGTAGTCGGTCGTTTGACAGTTTATGGAGCAGCCGGTCGTTAGGCCGTCTACAAGCTCTCCATCTCTGTTAATATTAATAAGAACCTGCTATGATCTTCTATTTGTACTGGTATGGTCGGCAAACGATCATGGTCAATTTTAAGATTCCTGTCTCTGATCAAAGCGCAACCATTATACCACTACAACCACTTTTTCACTATATAATCGATAATAACTTTTTAGTGATATCATGATAAACGCAGGAATTATCGGTGCTTCGGGATACACGGGCGGGGAATTGATGCGCCTGTTCCTGAACCATCCAGAGGTCAATATTGTTGCAGCTACTTCAAGGAAACTTGCAGGAAAACCTGTTTCCGGTACTCATCGGCATCTAAAGGGTTTTCTGGACCTTAAGTTCCAGGACCTTGGGCCTGGAGAGGCCAGGGAGAGCTGTGATGTTGCTTTCCTTGCAGTACCTCATGGGGCTGCGATGGATATCGTGCCGGAACTTCTTGGCGGTGACCTGAAGGTCATAGACCTGAGCGCGGATTACAGGCTGAAACCCGATGCATTCAAAGAAGCTTACGGGTTCGAACACCGTGACCCAAGGGATGCGGTATACGGGCTTGTGGAGCTTCACCCGGAAGTCGCGGAACAGAGTTTCATTGCGAATCCGGGGTGCTATCCTACGGGAGCATCGCTGGCGGCAGCTCCGCTGGCGAAGGCGGGAATGATCAGCTCGGTGATATTCGATTCCAAATCAGGGGTCACCGGTGCTGGAATCGCACCTACCGAAACGTCACACTATCCCAATATGGCGGAGAACGTGCAGGCGTACAAGCTGACCACCCACAGGCATGTGGCAGAATTCACTCAGGAGCTCAACAGACTTGACAATTCCCTGACCAACATCAGTTTCACTCCGCATGTTGTGCCTGCCATCAGGGGCATACTGACCACGGCACATGTATTCACAAAGGATAAGATGAGCACGGATGATGTTCGGACATTGTATGAGGATATGTACCGTAACAAGCCGTTCGTGCGTGTGCTTGACGGTCTTCCTTCTCTTGGTTCGGTAAGGGGTTCGAATTTCTGTGACATCGGTTTTGAGGCGGATAAGAGGAACAACCGTGTAGTAGTAGTGTCTGCCATTGACAATCTCGTAAAGGGTGCATCCGGGCAGGCGATACAGAACATGAACCTCATGTTCGGGCTTGATGAAAAGCTAGGTCTCTGGAATGCGGCAGCAGCTCCTTAAGCAGATGTCGGCAATGCTGAAATAGAATTAAGAAATAGGTATATCCATGAAAGTTAAAGATGTGATGAATCCGGATGTCGTCGTATGCAGCCCGAATGATACTATAGGGGATGTTGCACGGCTGCTCAAGCAGAACGATATAAGCGGTCTTCCTGTTGTAGATGATGGCAAAGTCGTGGGTGTTGTATCCGAAGGTGACCTGCTCCGGCTGCTCGAGGTTCCGGAGCATGGAGGACTCTGGCTTCCCAGTCCCTTTGAGGTCATTGAGGTGCCTATCCGGGAGCTGATCAACTGGGAAGACACTAAACGCATGCTTGACGACGTGGGATCACAACCTGTGGAAGATATCATGAGAACGAATGTGTACACGATCTCTCCGGAAGATTCAATAGAGAAGGCGTCTGCGATCATCACAAAGCATAAGATTAACAGGTTGCCGGTCATCGAAGGCGGCCTGCTTGTCGGTATTGTTACCCGTGGTGACATTATCCGCGGACTTGGCAAACTGTAAGAAGGGATTGTATGAATTTCATTGAAGGCGGTATCTGTGCGGTGAAGGGTGTCCGTGCAGCAGGCATAAAAACCGGGAAGATGGGACTGGCAGTCATCCAGGCAGAAGGGAATGCTGCCGGGGTCTATACAAGGAACAAAGTGATAGCAGCACCTCTGGTAGTGACCCGTGAGCACATTGCAGGGACAGGGAAGCTTGCCGCAATTATCGTGAACAGCGGGAATGCTAATGCCTTCACAGGCGATCAGGGTATTGCCAGTGCAAGGAAGATGGCATCGCTGGTTTCCAGTAACCTGGATTTGGATGAGGAGCTGATAGGTGTCGCATCCACAGGTGTTGTCGGCCGCCAGCTTAACCTTGCATGGATAGAGGAAACTCTCCCTCAGGTCACGGATGTACTTTCGGATACATCCGAAGCCAGTATGCAGGCAGCCCGTGCCATCATGACTACCGACACGGTTCCCAAGGAAGTGGCGATCGAGATGGAATCAGGCTTCCGCATAGCAGGTATTGCCAAGGGTTCGGGAATGATCGAGCCCAATATGGGCACCATGTTGGCCTTTGTTTACACAGATGCAGTCGTACCTTCGGACACGCTAAGTTCATGTCTCAGAGAATCCGTTGACAGGAGCTTCAATATGCTTGTGGTGGACGGTGACACGAGCACCAACGATATGGTACTGGTAACAGCCACAGGTAGATCCGGCATCACTCCCGATACCTATGACTTCCGTAAAGGCCTTGAGTTCGTACTCACACAGCTTGCTAAGATGATAGCCATCGACGGTGAAGGCGCCACCAAGCTCATAGAATCCAAGGTAACAGGTGCAGTCACCGAAGAGGATGCCCGTCTTGTCGCAAAGGCGATCGTC
The DNA here is from genome assembly GCF_004745425.1 of Methanolobus halotolerans. GTDB lineage: Archaea > Halobacteriota > Methanosarcinia > Methanosarcinales > Methanosarcinaceae > Methanolobus > Methanolobus halotolerans. The sequence continues at coordinate 28,839 of NZ_PGGK01000009.1, forward strand.
CGCTCTCCTCTGGTAAAATCGGCCATCTTCGGTGAGGATCCCAACTGGGGACGTGTCATAGTGGCAGCTGGCTATTCAGGTGCCGATATGGACCAGGAGAAGATATCCCTTTCTTTCTCAGCCGGTACCGAGGTCGTAGAACTTGTAAAGGACGGTAAGGTTGTCAGGAACGACGAGGAAGCCCTGTCGCAGCTCAAATCCATCATGGCCTGCAATGAAATCTTCATTATAACCGACCTCGGCATGGGGCATGCTAATGCAACGGCGTGGGGTTGTGACCTGACATACGATTATGTCAGGATCAATGCCGAGTATACTACCTGAAAAGATTATCAAAAGATGATCTTATATAGTTACATAATAGCTACTTGCCGGATCAAGGCATTTCAATGAATGGCTTAAGGAATCTTCATTTTAATCTTTTTATATGTCATATTTTGGGTTATAGACTTTGCAACCTGCGTGTTTGGAACCCGATGGTTGTGTCTGACCGGGCAAAGAGGATGGCCGGAAGTAGAATAAAGGGTGCTGTAGCGAAGGTAATATATTCAAAAATGGCTTGTAGGAAAAATCAGCCTCTCACATCCAATCTTTATATATAAATTCCTGACATATCCTATATTCACCGGGTGAGACTATGGAAATAGAAGATTGGGAGAAGCAGTACGCAGAAGCATTTGAGAATATTAAAGGTTCATTAAGTAATATCAGGGGAGTGTTCGTAGCTTATAACAGCAATATCGATGCCATCAAGCACATAAACGAGGAAGAAATGAAGAAGCTTGTAGGCATCCTTGGATGTGGTGCCATTCAGGAAAAGATGGCAAGGTATCCCCGGGTGATAGACAGCCCTGTTGACTTTATGGCCCGCCTGATCATCTCCATGCGTGATGGAAAGGCTGCGGAAGTGCCCACCCATACAGTTGATCTGCATGATTGGCTCATGGATAACCTTGTTTTTGATTATGCCCGCATGGGCGGGCAGGCCGGAATCATGTCCAACCTGCTTGCAAATCTGGGTCTGAATAAAGTGATCACTTATGTGCCATGGTTGTCTGAAGAGCAGGCTGAGTACTTTGTGGATACTCCTAACCTGAAGTATCCTGCAGTCGAGGACAGTGAACTCGTGCTCAAACACCCCAAACAGATCAACTACCATGGCCAAAAACCCAAGGTAAACTGGATAATCGAATTTTCCAAGGGAATGAATGTCTGTTGTGCGGGAGAATGTTTCACAGTGCCCAGGGACAACCGCCTGATCGTCTCATCCAGGCCGGACTGGCTGCGCATAGACATGGACAGTGAACTTTACGAGCGTATTCCTCAATTAAGGCAGGATATAGATGGTGCTATACTTGCAGGTTACCAGATAATAAGGGAGGAGTACGGGGATGGCCTGACATATCACCATTATGTGGAAAAGGCTGTGAATGTCATCGAGTCCCTTAAAGCATGCAATGCCGACATGCCAATCCACGTGGAATTCACATCCATACAGAACAAGGTCATCCGCAAGGCAATACTAACCGACATCGTAAAAAAACACGTAACTTCCCTGGGCCTTGACACAGTGGAGGTTGCTAACGCTCTCAATGTCCTGGGATATGAGGAACTTGCCTTCGCTGTCATGAGCAAAGACGAAAAAAGTGTTATAGCCCTTTATGAGGGTGCTGTCATACTTCTGAAAGAGCTTGAATTGCAGATAGTCAATATACATTCCCTGGGGCATTTCATATCACTGGTATCGGAAGACCACCCTGTCACCATTGAAGACCACAGGGAGGCCCTCCTGTTTGCGTCCATACTGGCCGCGACCCAGGCTTCAATTGGCAAGATCAGCAGTATAGATGATGCGGAAGTGGGCCTTAGAGTGCCTGTTTATGAGAAAGGGTATGAAGATCTGCAAAGCCTGGCTGCCTATCTCATAAGGCAAGGTATCTGTTCCATGGATGAGTTCGAGGAAGGATGTGTTAATGCCCTCGGGCATAGCCTGGTGATAGTTCCTACGAAGGTCGTGCATGATCCGGCAGGTACTGTAGGTATAGGTGATGCCATATCCGCAGGTGCCTTTGCTGCACTGCTGACAAAGATCAGGGACAGGGACAAAGTAAAGTGTCCGGAGTAGATATATGAAGATCCTTTGCGGTTACAATGCCAACATTGATGCCATCTATAAGGTTGACGGCTCGCAGATGGCCGAAATGGCTGAAAGTTACAGAGAAGAAATAAGTGAAAAGATAAAGGATCCTCCGGGATTCATATCCTCCATTCCTGATTTTTTTGCAGGTCTTTTCACATCTATGGAAAAAGGGACCGGTGCCGAATGGATGGTGCGTGACAAGGAAGTTTCCCGCTGGCTTCGGAATAATTTCCTTGAAGGTTCGCTTCTGAGGATGGGTGGCAATATGGGTATCATGGCAAATGTCCTTTCTGAACTTGGTGCATCCAGGGTCATACCCAATGTGGCGAATCCCTCCGAATTACAGATGTCCTTCTTCTCCAGAAAGGCAATATTCATCCCGGATGGCGGGGAAATACAGATCGATGGGTCCGGGGGAGCCTTTTCAACCTTTGAAAGCGACGAGAACGAGCTGATCCACTTTGTCTTCGATTTCAAGAAGGGGGAGAAGTTCAGGTTTATTGAAAACATTATATCCGTTCCAAGGGAGAACAGGTTCATTGCGACCTACGATCCCCTGAACTTCGAACTTCATATCGATGAGCAGTTCAGCAGGTATGCCCTTGAACACATTGGCGAAATGGATGGGGCGTTAATCTCTGGTTACCATTTGCTGAGGGAACGATATCCTGACGGGAGCAGCTATGTAGAAAAACTGAACAGATCGCTTGACCAGTTGAAAGAATGGAAAGTTCTCAACAACAAACTGTACATACATGTGGAATTCGGTCATTTTTCTTCGGATAAAATGGCATATGATGTTTTTAACAGTCTGTTTCCCCTTGTAGACAGTATAGGCATTAACGAAGATGAACTTGCCATGCTTGCTCATATGAGTGAACTGGATACCTCCGGTATACTGGAAATGGACGCTGAAGCCATACTTGAGACCGCAGTATCCCTTTGTGAAGTTTCAGGTCCGGGCAGGGTCCAGATCCATACGAGGGAGTTTGTGCTGTCTGTGGCATCAGACATGCACTTAGGAGCGGAACACATACTTGAAACCCTGCACTTCGGGGTCAACTGTGCTGCAGCTTTTGCATGTTCGGGAAAGCTTGATGAGAGGGAAAACCTGCTTAAAATAGCTTCTTCTATAGGAAGGAGCAAATATGGGAAGGAACAGGTGCAGAATATTGCTGATCAAATCCCTTCAGGGGATGATGGTATTACCAGGGAGGATTCTATTTTCAGAAAGTACCGTGAACATTTCATCTGCGCTGTTCCGACGCGCCTATGTGGTGATCCGGTAGCTACTGTTGGACTTGGTGATACTATTTCTTCCGCCATATTCTTACGAGAACTTGAACTTAGGGCCTGATAATGTACACACTTTTCCGCGATAACTTCAACCTGAACTACACACTGGACTGCGGCCAGGTATTCAGGTGGGATTATATTGACAGCTGGTGGGTCGGGGTTGTGAATGGTGAAGTTGCACGTTTGCAGCAGGACCCAAAAAGCGGTGAGGTCCTGGTAAAATCCAGGCTGTCGAGATCATTTTTTGAGAATTATTTCCGTTTTGATGATGACCTTGACAGTATCCTGCAGAATGTCAATAAGGATGAGTTCATGGGTGATGCCATAAGAAAGTACAGGGGGCTTCGTCTTATCAGGCAGGATCCATGGGAATGTCTCATATCCTATATGCTTGCAACCGCCTGGAGCATTCCTAACATAAAAAGAGGTATTTCCGTGATGTGCAGGAATTACGGAAAGGAGATAGAAGATGGCCACTATAGTTTTCCTGAACCTCATTCACTGGTCCATGCATGTGATGATGACCTCCGTGGGTGCAAGCTTGGTTTCAGGGGAGGACGTGTGATAAAGGCTGCAAGACATGTGGAACAAGGGGATCTGTTACTTGACGATATTTTCGAACTGGATTACAATGCTGCAAAACAGAGGCTCATGTTCCTTGAGGGCATCGGAGAGAAGGTCGCAGACTGCATACTTCTCTTCGCATTCGAAAAAATGGAGGCTTTTCCCGTAGACACTCACGTAGAAAAGGTTGTTAGGACAGTCTATGGGCATCATGATTTCTTTAACGGCGTTGTCACAAAGAGCAAGATCGGCAACTGGGGCCGCATGTATTTCGGAGAGTATTGCGGCTATGCCCAGCAGTATTTCTTTTATCAGAAAAGACTTGAAGGTCTTATCTGAAAGACCCGGTATCTACACAATTTATCCATTTTCGCATGAACACCCTGAAACTGTCATCCTTGATATCGCAGAGCTGTTCGTTCTCAAGTATCATGTACCCCTTTTCAACTGCATCTGTAAGATGCTTACCCATGGAACAGGTCGTTAATCTCTCCTCAATAAGTTTTTTTGCAGTTGGGAACTTGCGTCTGATATCTGCGACATAATTTCCATTCTCGATGTAAAGTGAGAAGGTCTCATTCGATCCTTCATATTTGGATCTGAAACTTTGTGCATGACTACGTACCCATACAGGTGGTCCCTGATGTTTTTTAACCCGTGGGAGGGTGGATGAGATAAGTTCCACAAGAACGATCGATCTCCCGTTTGCCCATGTACCACTGTTGAGCACTGTGAACTCATACTGCTCCAGTAATGCCCTGATATTTGTTTGCATTTTATCAAGCTGTGGATATAGCACATCCTCCACAACATCCGGGGTATCGAAAACAATTGCCAGGAATGAGCTTTCACGCTCTTGAATAAGTATATGGATCTCCCTGTCATCGAGGGGCTCCTGCGGTTCGGGGAAAAAGAATCTCAACGAAGGACCATCAAGATAGGAACGGCACGCTTCTATGAACTGAGCAAATCTGTCGATAGAGAGTGCAGCAGCAACATTTCTCCTGGGGTCGGTGGGATCCACAACCACAAGGGACTCTTTGTGGTCCACACTTCCATGTCCTGCCAGATCGATCACCATCCCTGGCTTCCACTCGCACGCATTGAAAACGACTTTTTTGAAAGAACCATAATGGATAACCAGCAGTTCCGTTAGGTATCCTGAGAATCCCTGGGTGCGCAGTTCGGAGCCATAGACACCGGTCCCTTTCATGAACTGCTTCAATATCATGACGTCATCCTGAAGGTTATTGATGTGCTCTTTAACGAATCTGTTATGGAAAGGTGTCCTGTCGACTGCTGATTTTATGTTAGATGCCGAGCTAACAGCAAAACATGGAACCACATCCACATCGAATCCTCTGTATCTCATATTGAGATAAGGATGTTCCGCATACCTCTCCTCATAGGTTTCCGCCTCCTTTGCAAGTTCTCTGGCAATGAGAAGGCCCGATGATTCAAGTTCCTCCCGGCTGGTCTCCTCTGGAAATGAGATGAAGATGTCAAGGTCATGGGTGCCTGATATCCATGTACCTCTGGCAGCAGAACCTACAAGCATCGCCCTGGTTGCTACCCCCAGTTTCCCGGCTGCAATATCTGCTTTCTCAAGCAACTCATCAACAGTCAGGCAGAGTCTCTTCTTCTCTTGTGCGGAAGGCTTGATTTTTTTTAGAACACGTTGTTCTATTGCAGATCCAGGGTTCTTTTCATTGATCATTGTTCTGTCCATTGTTAGTACTTTTTTCAGATATCAAGTTTTGTATGGTTCAGATATGGTCCTGCCTTCGGATCCTGAATCGTACAAAAGCTCCAGAAAGCAAAAAGTGGGCTATGGGATGCTGACAGATACGATCGGATATTATGTGTCCTTAAAATTAGTGAAGGTATAAGGGAAGGTGCCACTTTTCCCTATATATCATTCCTTACTGAAATGTCCAATATTTTCTTTTTTCACGACATGGTTATAGTTCTTATAACCAAGGATGTCGGCTATCGTATCCGTATGCATACCTTTAATCTTTTCCAGTTCCCCTGAACTGTAATCGGTGATTCCCTTGGCAAAGGTAACACCATTACATTTTATCTCTATAATATCTCCCCTGCCGAAACTGCCTTCCACACTGATTACGCCCGAAGGCAGCAGGCTCATGCTGTTAAGAATGGCATCCCTTGCACCCGCATCAACCTCCACTGAGCCGCATGTTTTGGAGAGTAGTATCCACCTGATCCTGTTCTTGTGGACTTCCTGGTTCGCGACGAAAAGGGTACCTATATCCTCAGCATCCAGAACCCTTTTGATAATGCTCTCGGCTTTGCTGTTCGCAATTATCATGTTGCAACCAGCCATGTGGCATATCTTGGCGGCTTCTATCTTTGTCCTCATTCCGCCGACACCTTTCATGCTGGTCGGGCTGCCACCGTAACTTTCCACCTCTGGAGTGATCTCATAGATAACACTTATGAAATTAGCATCCTGATTACGTTTAGGGTTCTTATCATAGAGGCCGTCGATATCGGAAAGTATTATCAGGAGGTCCGCTTCTATCTTACTTGCTACCATTGCAGAGAGCTTATCGTTGTCACCGAAGGTGGCTTCGATCTCGTTAACACAGGTAGGGTCGTTCTCATTGATTATGGGGATGACCCCATAGCTGAGCAATGTGGATATGCTGTTCCTCAGGTTCAGGTATGTGAGCCTGTTTGAGAAAGATTCGTATGTAAGCAGGATCTGTGCGACTTTAAGGTTGTACCTGGAAAAGGAGTTGCTCCACTCCTGCATGAGCACACTCTGGCCTACGGCTGCACAGGCCTGCCTGACTGGTATTTCCCTGGGCCGGCTGTCAAAGCTGAGCATATCAATACCTATGCCTATCGCACCTGAGCTTACAAGGATTACCTTTTTGCCTGTTTCATGCAGAGCTGCCACCTGGGAAGCGAGCCTGTCCATAAATGGACGATCGAGATTTCCATCTTCCGTATTAATAGAAGATGTGCCGATCTTTATTACTATCTTGTTGATATCGTTGAAGATCTCTTTGCGGTCGAGCAAAAGTATGCCTCTGTTGTAAATTGTATCTGATCGTTTACAGTTTATTCCGATGTAGTGTCAAGTACGTCCGAGATCTTCCTGTTAATCTTCCTGTGCGTGAATTTTCGGGCTTCAGGTCCGGCGTAGTCTGCTACTTTGTCACCGTCTCCAACAAGTATGTACTTGTAGATAAGCAGTCCTTCCATACCAACAGGTCCTCTGGCATGGATCTTGTTGGTGCTGATGCCAACCTCAGCACCTTTTCCGTACCTGAAGCCATCTGCAAATCTCGTGGAAGCGTTGATCATGACGCTGGATGAGTCTACAAGGTCTGTAAATACTTTTCTCTTGAACTTGTTTTCGGTTATGATGGCATCTGTGTGATGTGAGCCATAGGTATTGATGTGTTCTATTGCTTCATCCATCGATCCGACTATTTTGATAGAAATTATAAGGTCGTTGTATTCGGTACTCCAGTCATCTTCGGTGGCTCTGAGGATGCTTTTAAGAAAATCTATCATTTCCAGGATAGCATAGGACTGTTCATCGCAGCGCATTTCCACCCCGGATTCATCAAACATCTTTGCCATTGTAGGCAGGAACTTCTCAGCGGCCTTCTCATGGACAAGCAGTGTTTCCATTGCATTGCAGACAGCAGGATACTGGGCCTTGGAGTCAAAACAGATGTCGTATGCCTTTGTGAGGTCTGCATCGCTATCGACATATACGTGGCAGATACCGTCTGCGTGGCCGAGGACCGGTATCTTTGTGTGGTCCTGCATGTATTTTACAAACGCATTGGACCCCCTTGGGATAAGCAGGTCTATGTATGTGTCCATGCTCAGGATATCGTTGACCTCCTCCCTTGTTTCCATCAACTGGAATGCACCTTCCGGCATGCTCTTTACGGATTCTGCGGCTTCATTTAAGAGATCGAATATAACACGGTTGGAATTGAGTGCTTCGCTTCCCCCTTTGAATATGGTGGCATTCCCGCTTTTCAGACAGAGGGACATTACCTGTGGCACTACATCGGGACGTGCCTCAAATATCACACCAATGAGCCCGATCGGACAGCTTACCTGGTAGAGCTCAAGCCCCTGGTCAAGTTCAAGGGCGCCGATGGTCTTACCAACAGGTTCCTCAAGTTCTACAACATCACGGATACCTTCGATCATTCCACTTATCTTGCTGTCACTTACCTTGAGTCTGTCTACAAGTGCCTGTGAAAGCTCACCTTTCCTTTTCAATTTCTCTGCAGTCTCAACGTCCTTCTGGTTTGCTGCAAGAATCTTATCACGATTATCGTCAAGTGCCTTTGCCATTGCTTGAAGAGCAGAGTTCTTTGCCTGCGTGCTGACACTTGCAAGGATTATGGATGCTTTTTTTGCCTCAACGACCTTTTCTTCAATTTCCAGAACCATGAAATGGACCACCTTGGGTTTATTAAAAGAGGGATGTAAGATTACTAAGAGTCTCTATTATATACTATAGTGATAGTGCACATTGTTCTTTGCTCTTATACTTATCGATAATGAAGTTGAGTATTCAAAATTCAATCGCAGGGTTCATTAGTTGGAGTTTTCTTTTATGGCTTTCAAAGAACAAACAATGTCACTCACTGTCACGGTTTCGCCTTCTTTAGATATCTTTATTAATAATCGTTAAGTATACGCTGGCAGGAGATTCTCATGAGAAAACGCGAGTATATGCTTGGAAACGTTGCAATCGCGCGCGGTATCGTTGAAGGGGGAGGACAGGTCATATCCGGGTATCCGGGGACCCCGTCTTCCGAGATTATTGGTACACTGGCAATAATGAAGGAAAGGGATTTTTACGTAGAATGGTCGGTCAATGAGAAGGTTGCCCTTGAGGTGGCAGCCGGTGCTTCTATGGCAGGCGTACGTTCCGTGGTTACTATGAAACATGTCGGGCTCAACGTTGCAGCAGACCCTCTGATGACTCTCGCATACACCGGTATCAAGGGCAGTATGGTCATCATAGTTGCAGATGACCCCTCATGCCACTCATCACAGAACGAGCAGGATACCCGCAGGTATTCACAATTCTCTCTCATTCCGTGCCTGGATCCTTGCACTCCTCAGGAAGCAAAGGACATGATGCCATATGCGTTTGAAATATCCAACCGGCTGCAGATACCTGTGATCTTCAGGCCCACGACACGCATATCTCATGGCAAGTCCGATGTGGAACTCGGGCCTGTATGCGAAGACAGGCCTGCTGCGGATTTCCGGAAAGATCTTCAAAGGTGGGTCATGGTGCCCAGCAATGCCAGAGTACAGCACGGTCGCCTTCTGGAGCTTCAGAAGGACATCCTCGATGAACTTGGGGACTCTCCCTGGAACAAGCTGGACATCCGCGAGGATACCAGACTTGGTGTCATTGCATCTGGTATTGCCTCCGTCTATGCAAGAGAAGCTATCATAAAGCAGGATGTGGATGCATCTTTCCTCAAGATCGGGACCTGTCCTGTTCCTGTGAATAAGATACGTACCTTGCTTGAGAACACTGACACAGTGATCGTTTTCGAGGAAATGGAGCCTGTAGTTGAGGAACAGGTAAGGATCATAGCACAGGAAACGGGCTCAAACGTAGAGATAATCGGCAAAATACAGGGTCCTGTCCCAAGAATATTCGAGCTCAATGCCGATATATGTGCGGATGTCCTTGCAGAGGTTCTCGGACTTGAAAGAACCGATGTTCCAATTGATACGGGTGAGGATTTCGATTACGATGCATGCAGGATAGAGCTGCCGATGCGTCCTCCTGTCATGTGTCCGGGATGTTCTCACAGGGCAACCTTCCATGTAATGAAAAAAGTGTATGGCAAGGATGCCATTTTCCCCAGTGACATAGGTTGCTACACTCTTGGGATCCAGAGCGGCACTGTTGACACCACGCTCTGTATGGGTGGAAGCATAACCGTTGCAAGTGGGATGTATCAGGCAGGTGAGAAAAAACCAATATGCTGTTCCATTGGCGATTCCACATTTTTCCACACCGGGATGAATGGTCTTCTCAATGCTATTTATAATAAGGCTGATATCACTGTTACCATTGTTGATAACCGTATCACTGCAATGACCGGTCACCAGCCAAATCCTGGTATGGGAAAGACTGCCACTGGTGAAGATACCGTGGCAGTTTCTCTGGAAGCTCTTTGCAGGAGCATGGGTGCCGGATTCGTGCAAAGCATTAACCCGTATGACCTCAAACAGACTGAAGAGGTCTTCAAGAGGGCAAAGGACTACAAGGGGACATCTGTTGTGATCACCAATCAGCTCTGTGTCATCGATGCAAAACGTTCTGGGATCCGCAGGAAGCCATTTACCATCGATGCTGATGAATGTGTTGGATGTAAGTTGTGCGTAAATCTCGGTTGTCCTGCAATTGAGTTTGACATTAAGTCCAAAAAGGCATCCATCAATATTATGTGCACCGGCTGTGGTGTGTGTGCAAGTATGTGTAAGTTCGATGCCATCTATGAGGTGAAAAAATGAGTGCTCCGGGAATATCCAATTTCGATCTTGTAATTGCCGGCGTGGGAGGACAAGGTACTATCCTTGCATCCGACATAATAGGCAAAGCTGCTGTAAAGGAGAATATGTCCGTGCGTGCGGCAGAGACCCATGGGATGGCCCAGCGTGGGGGGTCCGTGGTCAATCACATCAGGCTTGGATGTGAACTTGGTTCCATGATCCCTCTGAAAGGTGCGGATGTGTTGCTTGCCCTGGAACCAAGTGAGGCACTGAGGTATATGGATTACCTTTCCGAAGATGGGATCATAATAGTGAACACCGAACCGATCTTTCCTGTGACTGTGACTTCGGGACTCTGTACTTATCCGGATGTGGATGCGATTGTCTCGGCCATGGAAGATAAAAGAAAAGTTAAAGCATTCAATGCCAGTGAGCTTGCAAAAGAGGCAGGACATCCACAATCCATGAATGTTGTAATGGTAGGTGCAATCTCAAATCACCTGCCTGTGTCTGTCGATTTCCTGCTGGAATGTGTAAGAGAGCTTGTTCCTTCAAAGACCGTTGATATAAATGTCAGGGCCTTTGAGATGGGAAGGTCTGTAACACAGGGATGACCTTCAGGTCATCCCATTTACATCTTTTGTTGTCTTATTTAACTATACTTTCAGGCCTGCAGTTCTTTTGGTTACCTGATCTTGAATTATCATTGACGTGCATCTGTTTACTTTTGATATGTTCTTCTATTTGCTCTTGCATATCTTTGTTCTTGAGAGCAAAATCTATGATGGCCTTAACATATTCAACTTTATCTCCGGTATCGTACCTTTTACCACTGAACCTGTATGCGTATATCATCTGTTCTTCATTTAAAAGGCGTATGGCATCGGTAAGTTGTACTTCATTGCCGACCCCCATTGCAGTTTCCTTTATGCAGTCCAGTATCTCGGGTGTGAAAACATATCTTCCGATGGCACCTATATTAGATGGGGCATCTTCCGGCTTTGGTTTCTCTACTATGTCTTCCAGTGTGTATAGGGAATCGTCCATGGCTTTGCCTTTAATAATTCCATAGCTGCTGATCTTTTCTCTGGGCACCTCTTCCACTGCTATTGTGGAACGTCCGTACTTGAGGAAGTTATCTATCAACTGTTTGGTGCATGGTTTTTCATTTACGATAATGTCGTCACCAAGCAGTACTGCAAAGGGTTCGTCGTTGATGTGCTTCCTTGCTGTGAAGATTGCATCACCGAGTCCCCGGGGCTCTTTCTGCCTGATGTAGTGGATATCGACCATGGAGGAGATATCCTGTACTATCTTTAAGAGATTCTCACTGTTTTTTTTCCGAAGGTGATTCTCAAGTTCCGGTGAGTCGTCGAAATAATCCTCAATGGATCTTTTGCTTCTGCCTGTAATGAACACGATGTCGTCTATTCCTGATGCTATGGCTTCCTCTACTACATAATGGATCACTGGCTTGTCTATTATCGGGAGCATTTCTTTTGGCATGGATTTTGTCGCGGGAAGGAACCTTGTTCCAAGCCCTGCAACGGGTATTACGGCTTTTTTGACTTCCACATTCTAACTCCTGTTATACGTTTCAGGTTTTTAATATAACTGCATTAATACTTATATGGTTTGATATGGTTTTTTGATTTACTTCACGAAATTTTGCATTGATTGTTTGTTGTCTTTCAGGATTACCTCCTTTTCATGCAAAGATTATAAATACTTAATTTACGTTTAATGGCGCAACGTTAGATTAAGTGAAGGATATCTAGCTGAATTAAACTTACAGTGCGAAAAAGTCGGATTTAACATAAAGTATAGGGCCTCTTCAAGAATGCCCGTCGTGTACAATTCAGTACATAACAATGCAGAGATGTTTAAATCTTTTCGAGATGACACCGGAGTTTGCCCCCTTTATGGGTATGCCAAGGTCCGTCAATGATATGGAAACGGCAGGTCGCTACGCTGAATGCGTGTACGATAGTATACGTGGAGTTCACATAGCGTTATTACCGTCTGAATCAGGTTGATTCTGGTAGACTTGATGACTTTTTTGCATCTTGACCATGCATTTTCGTGTGGTCCCACTTAAGAATAAAATGTGTAATCAGGAGAATAAGAATGGCAAAAGGACATAGACCAAGACGAGGTTCACTCGCTTTCAGTCCGCGCAAAAGAGCAATAAGCCACATCCCAAGATTCAACTCATGGCCGGAGTCCGCAGGAGAACCAAAACTTCAGGACTTTGCAGGGTACAAGGTGGGCATGACTCACGTGATATTGGTTGATGATGTGAAGAACAGTCTGACAGAAGGCATGGAGATCTCAGTACCTGTCACAGTTGTGGAAACACCTGCTATTCGTGTTGCTGCTATCCGTGCCTACAATAAAACCTCAGACGGTGAGAAGGCTGTTGCTGATGCGTGGAACTCCGAACTTGACGAAAGTCTTGGAAAGACCATCAAATTACCAAAGGAATCCAACACTGATGCAGCTTTGGAGAAGATTGGTAGTCTGATCGAAGAAGGCAATGTTTCTGACATTAAGGTCATTACCTATACTTTACCAAAGAATCTTACAGGTGTTCCCAAGAAGAATGCAGATATAATGGAAACAGCTGTCAATGGTTCAAGTGTACAGGATAAGTTCGACTATGCGAAGTCAGTACTTGGAACCGAGATGAAGATCAGTGATGTATTCGGCAATGGTGCGTTCGTGGATGTGGCAGCCATTACCACCGGAAAAGGCACTCAGGGGCCTGTCAAGAGATGGGGCATCAATCTGGCTAAAAACAAGCACTCCCGTCAGGGGAGTCTCAGGCAGGTCGGAACCCTCGGTCCTTTCCATCCGGCCCGCGTAAGCTGGAGAGTACCACAGATGGGTCAGATGGGTTACCACCAGAGGACAGAATACAACAAGCGCATTATGAAAGTCTCCACTGATGGTGAAGAGATCAACCCTGACGGTGGTTTCCTTAATTACGGACTTGTCAGAGGAGATTATGTCCTGCTCAAAGGTAGCATTCCCGGACCTTCCAAGAGGCTTGTAAGGCTAAGAGATCCTATGAGGTCAAAGGCGCCTGCAATGGCTGAACCGCAGCTTCTTCACGTGAGCACACAGTCCAAACAGGGGTGAAGTGAATGGTCACAGTAAAGATAATAGATTTATCCGGTAACAGCAAGGGCGATCTGCAGTTGCCTGCAGTGTTCGATGAGGCATACAGGCCTGATCTTATCAAAAGAGCTGTTCTTGCAGCACAGGCAAACAGGCTTCAGCCCTATGGTCCCAGAATGTATGCAGGTATGGAAACCTCCGCACATTCATGGGGCTCAGGCAGAGGTGCAGCACAGATCCCGAGGATTTCAAACGGTAGCCGTGCAGCAAGAGTGCCTCAGGCTGTCGGTGGTAGAAGGGCACACCCTCCGAAGACCGAAACAGACAGAACCGAGAAAGTGAACAAAAAAGAAAGACGCATGGCAATCCGTTCAGCCATTGCAACCACAGCAAATGCAGATGTGGTCAGGGCACGCGGTCACAAGTTCGATGCTCAGCTTCCTTTGATAGCTGAGAAGACGCTTGAAGACCTTGATAAGACAAAGGATATTATCAGTTTCCTGCAGGCTGCAGGTGTCTATGAAGATGTCCTTCGTGCAAAGGACGGCAAGCACATCAGGGCCGGAAAAGGTAAGCTACGTGGAAGGAGATACAAGAATAAGAAGAGTATCCTGATCGTAGCGTCAAACGATACGGCACTTTTCAGATCAGCAAGGAATCTTGCAGGTGTGGATGTAGTATCGGTCGATTCCCTGAACACTGAGGTCCTTGCACCAGGAACCCACGCCGGCAGATTGACAGTGTGGACAGAATCTGCAATAGCTGATCTGGAGGGAATGTTCGAATGAACGTAATCAACTATCCATTCATTACTGAAAAAGCAATGATGCTTCTGGAAGACAACAAACTCCAGTTTATTGTCGATTCCCGCGCAAACAAGAATCAGATCAAAGCCGAGGTCATGAAAATGTATGGCTTCCCGGTTGCCTCTGTATGTACTATGAGCACAATGAAAGGCCTGAAAAAGGCCATAGTGACTTTCGAAGGCGTAGAAGCTGCCAACGAAATCGCTACACGGATTGGTCTGATGTGAGGTGAATCGATATGGCAAAAAGAATCACATCACAGAACAGAGGTCGTGGATCTCCTACTTACAGAGCACCATCACACAAGTTTAAGGCCTCGATGAAACATCCTCGTGTAGACGAGAATGATACTATCTATGGTACAGTGCTCGAGGTCACACACGACCCGGCCCGTTCCGCGCCTGTAGTAAAAGTTTCATTTGATAATGGTGAGGAACGTCTGATCCTTGCACCAGAAGGTATTGCAGTGGGTGCCAAGATTGCTTGCGGAATCTCCGCAGAAGTAAAACCAGGAAACATCCTGTCACTGGCAGAGATCCCTGAAGGTATCCCTATCTGTAATATAGAAAGCAAGCCAAACGATGGCGGACAGTTCGCACGTGCTTCCGGGGTATATGCAACAGTAGTATCCCATGAGCGTGGTAAGACTGTCATAGAGATGCCTTCAGGTGAGATGAAATGGCTGAATCCAAGATGCCGTGCAACGATTGGTATAATCGCAGGTGGCGGAAGGGTTGACAGGCCATTCCTCAAGGCAGGTAAGAAGTATCACAAGATGAAGACAAGAGCTGCAAAATATCCACGTGTAAGAGGAGTCGCCATGAACATAGTTGACCACCCCTTCGGTGGAGGTAACAGGCAGCATCCCGGAAAACCAACCACGGTCAGCAGAAATGCACCTCCGGGACGGAAGGTCGGCCAGATCGCATCACGCAGGACAGGAAAGCGTTAAACCGGAGGCTTAGAGCATGGCAAGAAAAGCATCATCCAAATTACCAAAACGAAAAGGTGAATATACATTCCGTGGCAAAACGGTTGAAGAGCTCAAATCCTTGAGCATAGAGGAATTCTCTGAACTTCTGCCTGCCCGTGAACGCCGTACTATTAAAAAAGGATTCACGGAAGGCAGAAAGCAGGTAATCCAGAACCTCAAGGACGGTAAGGATAACGTACGAACCCACTACAGGGACCTTATAATCTACCCTGACATGGTAGGCAAGAACATCGAAGTGTACAATGGTAAAACATTTGTGGCAGTAGAAATACAGCCGGAAATGATCGGACACAGGTTTGGAGAATTCGCACCAACCCGACCGAAGGTCAACCACGGAAGTGCAGGTGTCGGAGCAACCCGTTCAAGCAAGTTCGTTCCGTTGAAGTAAGGTGATAGTGTATGGCGAGAATTGGATATACAGTAGAATTTGACCAGAAGACGTCTGCCAAAGCGATGGGTGCGGAGCTTCACATATCACCTAAGAAATCCCGCGAAGTCGGAAACGCTATAAAAGGAATGCGTATCGAGGTCGCCCAAAGGTACCTTGAAGATGTTATCGAAATGAAACAGGCAGTTCCTTTCAAGAGACACCATGAAGGTGCAGGACACAGGAAGGGTGCTATGGCAACAGGCAGATATCCTGTCAAGGTCGCAGAAGCTTATCTGAAGATCCTGGAAAACGCAAGGAGCAATGCTGAATACAAGGGACTCGAATCCAACCAGATGTATATAGTACATGTTGCTTCAAAGCGCGGTCGTGTCATCCATGGAATGAGACCAAGGGCTCGCGGTCGTGGAAGTCCCAAGAACACGGAGACTATAAACATCGAGATAATTTTGAACGAGGTGCGCTAATGGCAATAGAGAGAAAATTTGTCCAGGAAGGTTATGTAAAAGCCTCAATGGATGAATATTTCGCAAAACAGCTTAGTAGGGCGGGTTACGGTGGCATGGATATCAATCGTACTCCGATGGGTACGCAGATCACCATCTACTCCGAGAAACCAGGAATGGTTATCGGTAAGGCTGGTAAAGTTATTCGTAAACTTACCAGGGACATCGACAGGATGTATGACATCGATAACCCTCAGATAGATGCACAGGAGGTCCGAAAACCTGAACTCAATGCCCAGATGATGGCCTCACGCCTTGCTTCCTCTATCGAGAGGGGCTGGTACTTCAGAAAAGCAGGTCACAATACCATGAGGGCCATCATGAACTCAGGTGCACTGGGTTGTGAGATAGTCATGTCCGGGAAACTGACCGGTTCGAGATCAAGGGTCGAGAAACTCGTTAACGGCTATATCAAGCACGCAGGAAAACCTGTGGATGAAATCGTCGACGAGGGTTTTGCGACAGCTGTAAGAAAACTCGGAACTGTTGGCTGCAAAGTAAGGATCATTCCTCCCGGTGCAGTGCTGCCTGACTCTTTCCACCTGAAGGAGATCGTTGAAGAGGATATTGCAGAAGCAGCTCCTGCAGAAGCAGCAGCTCCTGTCAGTGAAGAACCGGCTGCTGACCTCAAGAAGCTTGTTGAGACCGAACCTGAAGGCGAGGTTGCAGACGAAGAGGAAGCCGAAGAAGTTGTTGAGGAAACACTTTCAGAAGCTCCCGGGCCTGCAGTAGAGGCAGAATCCGAGTACGTAAGCGAGAAGATCGTCGAGGAAACATCTGAAGAAGAGCCTGAAGAGCCAGAACCAATGGAAGATGAACGCAGACTTCTGGACGGTGTATGGCAGCACAAGCACGAAGGTTACGATTACTGGCATCCTATCGCACGTGTTCATAAGGAGGAGAAGTAATGGCAATTCTTCGGTTGAACGAGATGAGGGACATGTCCCCTGCGGAAAGGATGGATGAACTTGACAAGATGAGGGATGAACTCATTCGCGAACGTGCGCTTTCATCTGCAGGAGGAGCTCCTGACAACCCCGGAAGGATCGGGGAGTTGAAGCGAACAATTGCCAGGATCAAGACAATCCAGAAAGAAATGAAGGAGATCTGAAGTGGAAATCACTCCTTCAAAATTAATATTCCACGAATTAATTGGATTAGCAGTTGAAGTTGTAGATGCTACTAACCCAACACTTAGCAGTATAAGCGGAAAAGTGGTTGACGAAACAAAGAACATGATAATTGTTCGAACAGAAACAGGTCAGGATAAAATGGTTCCAAAGATAGGCACGACCTTTATGTTTCGGATACCCGCCCGCCTGTCGGGCAATCATGCTGAGAAGCATGTGAAGATAGAAGGGAACCTTCTGCTCTCACAACCTGAGAACAGAACCAAGAATATTAGAAAAATACGCATGAGGTAATAATCATGGCAAGAGATATTGGATTGGATGTCCCGGCTCCGGATAAGGAGTGCAATGACGTTAATTGTCCATTCCATGGAGAACTGCCTGTTCGCGGACAGGTCCTTGTAGGGACCGTAGTTAGCGACGATATGGGCAAGACCGTGGTCATCCAGCGCAAGCATGAAATGCTTATCAAGAAATATCAGAGATATGAGAAGAGGCAGTCTAAGATCCATGCACACAATCCTTCCTGCATAGGTGCAAAGGTAGGGGACGTTGTGACGATCGCAGAATGCAGACCGTTGAGCAAGACCAAATCATATGTGGTAATCAAGACGGAGGCTCAGGCATGAGGGGTATCAGATCAAACATCCCACGTGCTCTGAACAGTGGAGCACGCATAGATTGTGTGGACAATACTGGTGCCCGTGTAGTTGAGATTATATCTGTCAAAGGATACCGTGGTGTCAAGAACAGACATCCAAAGGGTGGTATTGGTGACATGTGCGTTGTGTCTGTAAAGAAAGGTACGCCTGAGATGCGTAAGCAGATCATTCTGGCTGTTATAGTACGCCAGAAGCAGGAGTTCCGTCGCCCGGACGGCCTGAGGGTTTCCTTTGAGGACAATGCAGTTGTCATCGTTGACAAAGACGGTGTCCCAAAGGGAACTGACTTCAAAGGTCCGGTTGCAAGGGAAGCGGCCGAAAGGTATCCAAAGATCGGTACCACGGCATCCATAGTTGCATGAGGTGTGAATAATGGTATCAAATCAGCCAAGAAAGCAGAGGAAAGCAAGATATAATGCTCCTCTACATATAAGGCAGAAATATATGGGTGCTCCCCTTTCAAAGGAACTGCGTGCTAAATACGGTTGCAGATCAGCAAGCGTCATCGTAGGCGATGTTGTAAAAGTAATGCGTGGAGACCACTCCGGGAGCACAGGCAAAGTCGAGGCAATTTCCCTGAAGCACGGAACTATCGTTGTTGAAGGTGTCAGTGTGTCAAAGGCAGACGGAACTGAAGTTGCAAGACCTGTATATCCTTCAAATGTGATGATCACATCCCTTGAGATGAAGGATGAACGCAGGGAAGCAGTTATCAGCAGGAAGTAGGTGATTCTGTGGGCAAACATCAAAAAAGAATATCTGTACCGAATAGCTGGCAGGTATCAAAGAAATCTAATAAGTGGGTCACTTCTACCAGACCTGGTCCACATCATAAAGAGCAGAGTATCCCTCTTGCTGTAGTATTGAGGGACATGCTGGGTATAGTTGACAATCGTGCAGAAGCAAAGCGCGTACTCTCCGAGGGCAAAGTACTTGTCGACGGTGTAGTTAGAAAAGATCTCAGATTCCCTATAGGGTTACTGGACGTCGTATCAATTCCTGATGAGGATGTTTCTTATCGTGTCCTACTTGACCGTAAGGGAAGGCTTGAGCTTCATAAACTGGAAGATTCCGATGTGAACAAGCTTTGCAGGATCAACGGCAAGACTGTTATTAAAAACGGGGTCATACAGCTTAACCTCAGTGACGGTTCAAACGTTGTGGGATCCAACGATTATAATACAAAGGACTCAATTATCCTTTCACTGCCTGACAAAAATGTGCTGAAACACATTAAATACGAAGTTGGCAACCTTGCAATGATCGTCGGTGGCAGACACACCGGTGAGATTGGTACGATCAAAGAGATCAACACTGTCCGCAGTTCCAGGAACAACACTGTTTCGATATCCGGTGATTATGACTTTGAGACTATCGAGGACTATGTGGTAGTGATCGGTGAGAACGAGCCAGAGATCAAACTCGGTGGTGAGGCAGTTGAGTAATGTAATGAGAACACCTGTTGTAGATAAGGTAGTAGTTCATATGGGTGTAGGAGAAAGCGGTCAGCATCTCGTGGATGCCGAAGGCATACTCGGCGCTATCACCGGGCAGAAGATCATCAGGACATACTCCAAGAGAACTTTGCCTGCTTTTAGTATAAAAAAAGGTGAACCAATCGGATGTAAGGTTACTCTCAGAGGCGAGCGTGCTGAAAAGTTCCTGACCACTGCACTTGGTATCATTGAGAGCAATCTTCGTACTTCACAGTTTGACAAGAACGGGAATGTGACCTTTGGTATAGAAGAACACACTGATTTCCCTGGTATGAGATACGACCCGAATATCGGTATATTTGGCATGGATATTAACGTAGTCGTCAATCGTCCGGGTTACAGAATAAGTAAAAGAAGGATATCAAAAACCAGTATCCCTGCATCACACAGGATAATAAAGGATGATACGATCAACTTCTTTAAAGACAAATATTCAGTGGAGGTTGTCTAATGGTTCAGACCACAAAGAACTTCGGCCGGGGCGCACACGAATGCAAAAGATGTGGCAGAAAACAGGGACTCGTCAGGAAATATGATATTTACCTGTGCAGACACTGTTTCCGTGAGATTGCCCACGATATGGGATTCGAGAAATATACGTGAGGTGAGATAAATGGTATTATTAGATCCGCTTGCTGATGCTCTATCCACTATAAAGAACGCTGAGGTTATAGGTAAGAACTCCTGTACGATTCAGCCTGCTTCAAAGCTCATCGGAACTGTCCTGAAGGTCATGCAGTCCCGTGGATATGTCGGCGAGTTTGAGTTTATAGAAGATGGTAAGGCAGGTATTTACAAAGTAGAACTAATTGGTAGGATCAACAAGTGTGGTGCTATCAAGCCGCGTTATTCAGTAGGTGCTGCAGATTTCGAAAGATGGGAGAAGCAGTATCTGCCTGCAAGGAATTTCGGTACAATTATATTGACCACATCTATGGGTGTAATATCACAGTACGAGGCTCGTGAGAATAACGTAGGCGGACAGTTACTCGCTTATGTTTACTGAAGGAGAAGGGATATCATGGCAAAAGAAATCAAAAAAGAAATCCCAATTCCCGATGGCGTCACTGTTACGTTCACGGGGAGGATCCTTTCAGTGTCCGGGCCCAAAGGCAAGAATGAAAGAAAATTCTGGTATCCCGGTATTAATATCGAGATTACGGACTCTGAGATCATCATCGATACTACAATTAACAAGAAGACTCAGAAAGCAATGGTAGGTACCTTTGCTTCACATGTCACAAATATGTTAAATGGTGTAACAGAAGGCTTCGAATACCGTATGAAAGTTGTCTATGCTCACTTCCCGATGCAGGTAAAAGTTGAGGGTAAGAAGCTCATAATTGGCAATTTCCTCGGTGAGAAGAAAGCCCGTTCTGCAAAGATCCTTGGTGAGGCATCTGTAAAGACAAGTTCAGATGAAGTGATTATCTCAGGCATCAACAAGGAAGATGTTGGTCAGACAGCAGCTAATATCGAACAGGCAACAAAGATCAAAAGGTTTGACCCGCGTATATTCCAGGATGGAATTTACATAGTGGAGAAGACAGCGTAGGTGATTTGAATGGAAGGAAAAATCAAACGCCTCTTTAAGGCAAGAAAGGTCCAGAAGGGTAAAAAACCCGAATTCAAAAGGACAGACTCCCACAAGTACAAGCGCCTGGATTCAAACTGGAGACGCCCAAGGGGTCTTCGAGGCAAACAGCGCAGGCACTACAAGGCAAAAGGTGCTCTTGCACAGGTTGGCTACGGTAGTCCTAAGGTCGTTAAGGGTTTCCACCCATCCGGGTATTCCGAGGTATTTGTAAACACGATCAGCGACCTTGATAATGTCGACGCTTCCTCTGAAGCAATAAGGATTGCTGGAACGGTCGGTGCAAGGAAGAAAACGATTATTCAGGCAAAGGCTTCAGAACTTGGTATAAAGATCCTGAATCCGATGAGGAGTGAGTGAGATGACTCATCTGACCAACCAGAAAAGGATTGCTTCGGAAGTTCTTGGCTGCGGTGTTCACAGGGTTTGGCTTAACCCGGAAGCTGCAGGTGATATTGCAGTTGCTATCACAAGGGCCGACATACGTGAGCAGATCGAGCTTGGTAATATCAAGTCGGAATCTGTAAAGGGTGTCAGTCGTGGACGTGCAAGAATAAGAGATACCAAGCGCAAGTACGGACACCGTAAAGGACACGGTAAGAGGAAAGGTAAGCAGGGTGCACGTAACCCAAGTAAAGAGCAATGGATGAAAAAGATCCGTGCTCTTAGAAACAGACTTAAAGAACTGCGCGCAGACGGTTCACTGGATAAATCTACCTATTGCAAGGTGTATCGTAAAGCAAAAGGTGGAGAATACCGCAGTGTCGCTCACTTGGAAGCACACCTGGAGTCCGAGAAACTCATGAAACAGGGTGAGGAATAACACATGAATCATTTATATTATAATTTAATCAGGGGGAGCTGATAATGGCAACAGGACCCCGATATAAAGTTGCTTTCAGGAGACGAAGAGAAGGTCGCACTGATTACCACCTGAGACTCAGGTTACTTCTTTCAAAAGAAGATCGTGTGGTCGTGCGCAAGAGCTCGAGGCATATGCAGGTCCAGCTCATTGCCCCAAAGTCGGAAGGGGATATAACCCTTTTATCCGCTGTTTCGATGGAACTCAAGAAATACGGGTATGACGCATCTACTGGCAACACCCCGGCTGCGTACCTTACCGGCCTTCTTTTCGGTTACAGGGCACAGGATAAGGGATTCGAATATGGCGTTCTTGACCTGGGACTCCATGCAGCATCTCCCGGATCACGTGTGTATGCAACCCTGAAAGGTATTGTTGACTCTGGATTTGAGATTCCTCACAATCCTTCAATACTGCCTTCAGAAGAACGGATAAGAGGAGAACACGTAGCAGAGTATATGGAAGGATCGAATCTGCCGGAACTGTTCGATGCAGTTAAGGAAAAAATCTCTGCTGACTTCAATTAGGTGATTATATGGCATATGAATATGAACAAGAATGGGTTCCATTGACAAGGCTTGGAAAACTCGTTCATGAAGGGCAGATCACTTCCATGAATGAAGCTATCGATTCCGGACTTCCGGTCAGAGAACCCAAAATAATCGATATTCTGTTACCTGATCTCGAAGATGAAGTGCTCGATATCAACATGGTCCAGAGGATGACTGACTCCGGACGCCGTGTTAAATTCAGAGCAACTGTCATTGTAGGGAATGGTAATGGTTTTGTAGGCCTCGGGCAGGCAAAGGATGTCCAGGTTGGTCCTGCTATAAGGAAGGCAATTGATAATGCCAAGATCAATATAGTAAGGGTCAGGCGTGGATGCGGCTCATGGGAATGTGCATGTGGCCGTGAACACACCGTACCATCCGAAGTAAGAGGAAAAGCGGGTAGTGTCATTGTAGAACTCAAACCTGCTCCCCTCGGACTTGGACTTGCTGCAGGTGATACTGCAAGGAAGGTGCTTGAGAAGGCGGGAATCAAGGATGTATGGACCAGGACCGAAGGTACCACAAGGACCACGCTGAACTTCGCAAAGGCAACTTTCAACGCACTGCACAATACCGGTACCATTAAGCTACCCATGACTATGGAAGAGGAGGCTTGAAAATGTACGCTCTTGTAAGAGTACGTGGTAATGTGAATGTCAGGGGATCCATTGAAGATACTCTGAAGATGCTTCGTTTGCACAGGATGAACCACTGTGTCCTTCTCAGCGACAATCCTCACAATAAAGGGATGATCCAGAAAGTCAAGGATTATGTAGCGTACGGCTCAATAGATGTGGAAACACTTACAGAGATGCTTAAGAACCGTGGTACATTGCAGGGTGGAGCAAAGCTCACCAATGAATATATCGCGGAGAACACGGATTTCCCTTCTATCGAAGCATTCGCACAGGCGGTTATAGATGGTAACACTACATTTAAGGATGTTCCAGCTCTAAAGCCGGTATTCAGACTCCATCCTCCAAGAAAAGGACATGCAGGCATTAAGAGGACTGCACAACAGGGTGGTATCCTTGGTAACAATGGTGAGGATATCAATCTCCTTTTGAAAAAGATGAGGTGATCTGCATGGTAAAAGGTAACACTAAAAAGTTCAGAGGATCACGCACCTGCGGAGGAGGCACCAGTAAGAACAGGCGTGGTGCCGGAAATCGTGGTGGCAGAGGTAGATGTGGTGAGAACGCTCACCATGCAACCCGTGCACTGCAGCTCGGGTACCGCCGTGGTCACCAAAGAGGTTTCAGCCGTCCGTTAAAGACCATCCGGGACACTTCCATTGTAAATGTGGGAGAACTGGATGAGCTTGCAGACCAACTTGTTGAAGATGGTTTTGCGGAACTTCGGGAAGAGGTCTATTATATAGATCTTAATGGTCTTGGAATTGAGAAAGTTCTTGGTGCAGGCAGGGTCTCAAAGAAACTAATAGTAACAGCTGGTAATTTCTCGGCTACCGCAAAAAGTAAAATAGAGGGCGCAGGTGGGTCCTGCACAGAACCTGAAGAGTAATGCCTTTTGGCATTACCTATTCATTTATACATTTTATTATTTTATCTAAAATAGATAGAGTATATTTATTAATGGTTAAGGCTATTTAGGGTTGTTTTACCCCAAAAAGTATGGATTTCCCAATCAAGGGTGGAATTAATGAGTCTTAAGGAAAGTTTAAAACCAATTTTTAATAAATTGCCTGCGGTTGCAAGTCCGGAAGGGCACGTGCATTTTAAAAACAAGCTAACGTGGACGCTTGGTATTCTTGTGCTCTATTTTGTGCTTGCGAATGTGCCGCTATTTGGATTGTCCCCTGATTCGATCGACCTGTTCGAATCTTATCGAGCATTCTTTGCAGGAGCATCGGGATCATTGATGCTCCTTGGTATAGGTCCTATAGTCACTGCTTCAATCGTACTGCAATTGCTGGTCGGTGCTGATGTTATTAAGCTCGATATGTCCAACCCGGACGACCAGGCATTTTTCCAGGGTGCACAGAAGGCACTGGTTTTTGTTATGATCGTCCTTGAGGCTCTGCCGCAGATCGCAGGTGGCTATATAATGCCGGATGCAGCACTTGCAGCGACACTGGGTATTGACGCAACTGCCCTTACAGCCCTTCTATTCATCCAGATATGTATAGGTGGTATACTGATCCTCTTCATGGACGAAGTGGTTTCCAAATGGGGAATCGGTTCGGGCGTAGGTCTGTTCATCGTGGCTGGTGTATCTCAACAGATAGTAACGGGTCTGTTCAACTGGACTGCGGACACGACCGGTTTACCGGCAGGTTTCTTCCCTAAATGGATATATATTATACAGAATGTAGGTGCTGATTACCTGTTCACAGGCGACGGTCTTATGTTCATGCTCATCAATGGAGGCATACTTGCGCTTGTCAGTACGGTGGTCATTTTCCTTCTTGTAGTATATGTGGAAAGTACCCGTATTGAGATACCCCTGGCACACAGTGCCGTAAGAGGTGCAAGAGGTAAGTTTCCTGTAAAGCTCATCTATGCTTCAGTCCTTCCGATGATCCTTGTAAGGGCATTGCAGGCCAATATACAGCTGATCGGTATCGTGCTTAGTGGCAGGGGAATTACCATCTTCGGAGAATATGTAGGTTCCACTCCCGTTAATGGTATAATGTATTACCTTGCTCCGATACACAGTCCGTATGACTGGATACCCTCACTTGTGAGGGAGTCATTCTCCGGTTATGGTGTCCCTGCTCCGGCAACATGGCAGATAGGTCTTCATGTACTGACCGATGCTACATTCCTTATAGTCGGTGGTATCATATTCGCTCTCTTCTGGATCGAAACAACCGGAATGGGTGCAAAGCCCACAGCCAGAAAGATATTCAATTCCGGCATGCAGATACCCGGTTTCAGGAGAAACATAGGAAGTATCGAGAAGGTGATGATGCGCTACATTCCAAAAGTCACGATAATCGGTGGTGCTTTCATTGGTTTACTGACATTGGTCGCCAGTCTGCTTGGTACGCTGGGAGGTGCAGGAGGTACTGGTCTTCTGCTTGCTGTCAGTATTGTATACCGTCTCTATGAGGACATAGCATCTGAGCAGATGATGGAGATGCACCCGATGATGAGGTCTTTCTTCGGGCGGGAATAAAAGAGGTGTTGATCGATAATGAACATAGTATTATTTGGTCCTCCGGGTGCAGGAAAAGGCACCCAGGCCAAGGAATTGTCACAGAAGTATGAAATTCCGCATATATCTACAGGTGATATCCTCCGGGCAAATGTCCGTGAGGGCACCGAACTTGGTCTGAAAGCAAAAGAATACATGGATAAAGGCGAACTTGTCCCTGACCAGGTGCTTATAGGTCTTATCAAGGATCGCCTGGAAAAACCCGATTGTGTAAAAGGTTATATTCTGGACGGTTATCCGAGGACGATACCTCAGGCAGATGCACTGGACGATATCCTCCGGGAAATATCGAAGCCACTGGATGCGGTGATTAATATCGAGGTATCTGATGATGAGGTCGTGAGAAGGATAAGTGGCCGCCGAACGTGTTCCTGTGGTGAGAGTTATCATCAGATGTTCAACCCGCCCGTACAGGAAGGGGTTTGTGATGCATGCAGTGAACAGCTCTATCAACGCGAAGATGACAGGGAAGATGTTGTCAAGCAGAGACTTGCAGTTTACAATGAGAAGACCAAACCTTTGATCAACTATTATGAGAAGAGAGATCTTCTTGTGAACATTGACGGGAACGGTACTGTCAATGAAGTGTTTGGAGCGGTATCCAGAGTAATGGATCGCTACAAGTAAAAATAATCTGATATAGGTGATATGTTTTGGCAACTGCCGAATTTAAGAAGAAGTTTGAACAGCTACTGCTTGCTCTGGGTATTTCACTGATGCTGGGTATTGTTATCCTGGGTGAGGATTTCAGGGATTCCCTGGGCAAGTCCGTGGGTTTTGTAATGGACCCGCTCGTGACACTTCTGGGTGCCAGTAACTTTCACATTGTACTGTTCATAATGGCAGCCATAACTGCCCTTTACGCAACGCTCATTCAGAAATACACAATGGACTGGGACTTGATGCGTTCTACCCAGGAAAAGATGCGTGTGTTCCAGAAGGAATTCAGGGAAGCCCAGCTTTCCAACAACACTTCACTGATGAAGAAGATGGAGACCCAGCGTAGTGAAATGATGGGGGATCAACTGGAAATGTCAAAACAGCAGTTCAAACCCATGGCATATATCAGTATAATATCGCTCCCTCTGTTCATGTGGGCATATCTATACATTAAGAGCCATGGAACTGCAACAATGTTTTTTCCCTTCTGGGGTGAACAGATACTGACTGATGCCATTATTGGTCCTTTCCAGTACTGGATATTCTGGTACTTCATTGCTTCTCTGGCAGTAAGTCAGCTTATCCGAAAAGCGCTGGATGTCGGTGGAGTTTAATTGCTGCTGACTATCAGTGGTCTTCCGGGCAGTGGCACAACCACTGTTTCCCGTATCCTTGCGGAGAGGTACAGACTTGAGATGGTCTCTGCAGGGGAGGTATTCCGCTCCCTTGCCAGGGAATATGGGATGTCGCTTGCGGAGTTCGGTGAGCTGGCGGAGTCTGATGATTCCATCGATCTCAAGATAGATGAACGCCAGAGGCAAATCGCCAACACAAGGGACAACTTAATCCTTGAGGGAAGACTTGCAGGTCATATGGCGGGCAGAGCGCTCAAGGTCTGGATAAAGGCTCCTGTGGAAGTGAGGGTCAATCGAATTGCCGGACGTGAATCCGGTCTGTTCGAGGAAAAACTGGATGAAACAAAAGAACGTGAGGCTTCTGAAGCGACCCGTTATAGCAGTATCTACAGTATCGATATAAGAGACTTATCTATATATGATCTGATTGTCGATTCCTCTAAATGGGATCAATACATGGTCGCTGATATTATCTCATGTGCAATAGACACTTTTTCTGAAGAATTTTGCGATAAAATTTAATTGTAACAGGTTCCGCTATGAAATCCTCTGATATGCTACCTTCCGAATATCCGCGCAAACTTGTACAAAAGACAGATGCGACAACCAATCCTGCTTATGGGTGCTCTCCTATTGAAAGGCCTGTAAAGGAATATCTTGAGATGGGTGTAGTTAATCTTGACAAACCTCGCGGTCCCACCAGTCACGAGGTGACTGCCTGGGTAAAGGATATCCTCGGGTTGAACCGGGCGGGTCATTCGGGTTCCCTGGATCCCGGAGTGACCGGTGTCCAGCCTATAATGCTTGGTAAGGCCACAAAAGCAGTTTCCGCTCTGCGTCTGTCGGGAAAGGAGTATATCTGCCTGATGCGCCTTCATGAGCCTGTTTCTGAAAGGAGGGTGCGCAGTATCTGTAAGCAATTCACAGGACCCATCTTTCAGATGCCGCCTGTTATATCTGCTGTGAAGCGTGAGGTACGTGTAAGGATGATCTACTACCTTGAGGTGATCGAGGTAAAGGATAAGTCTGTGCTGATGAGGGTCGGATGTGAGGCAGGAACTTATCTACGTAAAATATGTCATGATATTGGCACCGCACTTGGAAGCGGGGCTCACATGCAGCAACTGCGCAGGACAAAAACCGGTCCTTTCAGGGAAGATTCCCTGGTAACGCTGCATCAGTTGAAAGATGCCTGCGTATTCTGGGAAGAGGAGGAGGATGAATCCTACCTGCGCAAATATATAAAGCCTATGGAAGAGGGCCTTAGCCACCTCCCGAAGATAGTCATCCGTGATAGCGCCGTTGATGCGGTATGTCAGGGTGCGGCATTTGCGGTTCCCGGAATAGCAGCTCTTGACTGTGAAATACAGAAAGATGATCAGGTCTGCCTGTTCTCTTTAAAAGGTGAGGTTGTTGCACTTTGCAGATCTCAGATGAGTGCAGAGGAAATGCTCAATTCCGAGCATGGGATTGCAGCAAGGACCGAAAGAATAATAATGGATGCTGGCACTTATCCGCAAGGCTGGCACAGCAAACCAAAATAATCAATCATGCCGAGGTAGTCTAGCGGTAGGGCGCAAGCCTGGAAAGCTTGTGGGGCATCCGCCCCTCGGGAGTTCGAATCCCCCCCTCGGCGCTTTATCGTCTTCAGTTGTGATTTGCCTGGTTATATTTTGTAATACAAAGTGGTTTTAACATGCTACCATGTATATTTCTGAGATATCAGTCAAAACAGCTGGTATATTCTGGTAATGGAATATGTAAAAATAGAATATAAAAAGGAAAAAGAGATTAAACTGTAACTGCTTTTTTAGCTTTCTCCTCCTCTTCTTTGGGTACTTCTACAAACTCAGCATCCTCTCTTGTCAGGGCTGCGATCAGGCAACCTCTTGCAATGGAATACATCGGATCCTTTGAGTCTGAGGCAATATACTTGTTCTTTTTGACCTTGGAGATGTTTATTGGAAGATTGGCTTCGGAAATCCTCATCTCAAACATCTCCAGGAATCCTTTTGCACGACTGCTGCCGCCTGCGACCGCGATCGGGAATTCTGCATCCGGGGGGGCTACTTCTGAGAGCTTTTTCTTCAGGTTTGCAATAATATAGGTTATCAGGGCATCATAATAAAGGGCAAGTGCACCCTGGACGCTTCCGATTTCATAATCCGAGTTGAATGAAAAGTCACTCTCTTTTATTGCTGTTATTCTTTCGTTGGCTACTCCGGTGGCACTTGATACCTGTTCATCTATCCAGTCTCCGCCTCTTGCAATACTGAAAGAGACAATAGGGGTTGCAAGATAGGCAACAGTTATATTTGTCATGCCTGCTCCCACACTTATGCCAATCCCGGTAAAGTTGAAATCCCCAAGTTCTGAAAACACAACTGCAAGGCCTTCATCGATCAGGTTTGTCCTGTATCCTAATCTCTTTGCCAGAGCCTCAACAGTTTTGCTGTGATACAACACATTGACCTTGCTGTCAACAGGGCTTGCAGGAACGGAGATATACACGATCTCTTCCTCTTTTTCAGGCTGACCTAATACTCTTTCGATGATCAGTTTGATCATGGGGATCGATTCTTTTTCATCAGGGCTGATGATCCCCTGTTTCATTGGCCTCCTGATAGGCTTATTGAATACATTTGAAAATTTGAAAGCATCTTCTCCAAGTACATTGATAGTATTCCCTTTCTGGGTGTACAGTATCTTGGCGCTGTCCAGCATGTTCTGTGCCAGATCACCGGCTTCCATTTCTAAAAATGCATTCCTTTGCTGTGCGAATGAAATAGAATCTCCTTTTCCTTTTTCCGCACATATTATATTCATAGTTCCAACATCAAGTCCTTTTGCCATGTTTATCTCCTCATAGAGTTCAGTTTGATCTTAAGTTTATCAGATAAACTTTGATTCTGTGCCTCTGTGTGTTTTTTCATCGTTTCGCTCAACATTTTAGTCGTCAGATCGATGCCATAATCGTTCACTTTGACCTTTCCGCTGATAGTATTTTGTAGACATTCGACTTCCCTGATACTATCTTTTACTTCGATCTTGTTCTGTGTTGAATCTTTCAAAGCTTTGCCTGGAATAAAAACCGGGTTTTCCTCTTTTATGCCTAGGCTAAATGCAGAAAACCTGGTGGTTTCGGAAAACGATTCATTTAAAGTTTTTTCTACTTCCTTTTCAATGTCCTCTACAGAATACTGGTTGATTATGTTTGTGTCAACCAATTGCCTGGAACGTTCTTCAATGAGTTTGAGAACTGCATTCCCAAAGGCATTTCCCGAAAGCAGGCAGATGCCCGATGCATATGCAAAAGACACATAGCTGACATTTGGATAGACCCAGTTATCTGTATAGAATGCTGCAAAAAGGCCTACACCGAAAATCGAAGACAGGAATCCGAATATCATAACCCAATTACTATAAAGTCCGTAAGGTCTGCGCTGACTCACCATGAGGTTTATTCCCATCAATATAAAGGAAAGTCCAACGCCCAGAATGCCATAAGTGGTTATTATTTCCGAGGGATCAGATGTTCTCCTGAGATGAACCATTATAGCAAATCCGATGGCACTAATGGATAGTATTAGGCCAGACAGGAACACCATCGACCCAAAATAGTATCTGAGTTTTGATTCCATCACTTTAATTATATATTGTATTTAGTATATAGTTTGCGCCTGTTATATATTGTATACATAAAATTAAATATATGTGTTTTTATTTATCCTTCTAAATTATTATCTATTTATCTCTCACATAGGCTGCCAGTAACCAGTTGAAGTAATATGCTTTGAATGGGCTAATAGAAAAAAAATCGGTGTAAATTATCGAAACACAACTATAATTTGTTTACTTATTCAAAATTATGTGTACATAGTTTGAAATACCGGCGTGTAGGTCTGGGGACCTTAGCCACCATGAAAATCAATACTATCCAATTACTTGCAAGTTCCTCACATACAATGTCCCATATTTTCATTCCTATATTTGCCAAGTCTCTTGGCGCTTCTTTTTTAGAGGTGGGGATGATAACTGCAGCTTTTGGTGCTGCTTCCTTTCTGTCTTCATTCATATTCGGCAAAGCGGCTGATATCAACCGCCTGCGTCCTATAGTCCTCATCGGTCTGATACTGTCCGCGCTGTCTTTCTTCCTGCAGATATTTGCTTATGATGCCATTTCGCTCTCGCTGATCAGGGCAATGGCTGGCTTCAGCATGAGCATATATCCTGCTGCACTTACGGTCTATATCTATTACCAGAAGGGAAGTATAGGTAAGTTCAGCTCCTTCGGCTCTCTTGGATGGATGTTAGGTTTCCTGCTGGCCGCCTTCATTGAGAACGTCCAGTACTTGTTTGTACTCTCTTCACTGTTTTACTTAGTATGTTTTGTCACTGCCCTGGGTCTGAAGGATGTACAGAAACCTTCTGTTAAAGTGAGTTATTTCTCAGTGGATACCTTCTCTAAAAACAGTCCTGCCTATCTATCTGTTTTTATCAGGCATGCAGGAGCGGGTGCAGTCTGGACGGTTATGCCTCTTTATCTTTTACATATGGGTGCATCCAGTTTCTGGATAGGGGTCATCTATGCCATAAATCCTCTTATTCAGTTCCTTGTTATGCGCAGACTGGATGATTTCAGGAACGAATGGCTTGTAAAATGGGGTTTCATCATGTCCGGACTGGCTTTTCTGGTCTACTTCCTGGCACCCGGTTTCATCTTCCTGGTCCCCGGAATGTTCTTTATAGCCTTTGGATGGTCTTTTCTTTTTGTGGGTACGAACCAATTGCTGATTCAACGCAATAAGGATAAAGCCACTGCCTCTGGTATTCTCAATTCCACACTGGCCGCAGCAAGTATTTTAGGATCGGTTTCAGGAGGTCTGATCCTTGAGCTCTCCGGTTACAGGGAAACTATGCTTTTTGGGGTTCTCTGTGCCTTTGTAGGAATGTTGGTGTTTAATGCAAAGGATCGCTTACCCCTGCAGGCGGTTGAGAAGCTGCAGGCACACGTACCGTTAAAGGACTGATATATTGCCGGAGGTTGCCTTTGGGCAGCCATCCGTGTTCAGTTTATCAACAGAAGCGATTCCGGCATCCCGGCAGGTTAATCTGTGTATGTTCATGTGGGAAAGTATTTAAACTATAAACTGCTAGTGAATGCTCGCTTGCATTACTATTTCTTGCATGGACAATGTTAAGTACAAAAAATAGTAAATACAGCCGAGTCATGTTCTATTATTAGAATAACATTACCCCGGATTAGGGGTGTGCCGGGTTTTTCGATCCCGGGGCTACGGGATGCATTGCATCCTTAAGGAGGAATCATATGGCAGACGAAGAAATTAGACATCTTGTCCGTATCATGAATACTGACCTTCAGGGTAATCAGCCAGTAATAAATGCGCTGACAGGTATACGTGGTATCGGATTAAGAACATCAAAGGTTATCGTAGACAGTACTGGCGTTGACCCAAAAAGGGTTATCGGATATCTTTCAGACGAGGACGTTGCAAAGCTCGATGCAGCTATCAATGACTTCGAAAAGAATATGCCTAAATGGATGCTCAACAGGCAGCTGGATCCGCTGACAGGTGAGAATAAGCACCTGCTCGGACAGGACATAATGCTCACATTCAGAGAGGATATCAACACTCTTAAGAAGATCAGAGCATACCGTGGTCTGAGGCACGAGAGAGGCCTTAAAGTTAGGGGCCAGAGGACAAAATCCACCGGCAGGCGTGGTTCAACCATCGGCGTAAGCAAGAAGAAGTAATTAAGGTGATCTTATGGGATATCCAGGTAAAAAAAGAAAGAGTTATGATACTCCAAAACATCCATGGCAGGCAGCCAGGATGGCCGGTGAACTTGAACTCGTCAAAAAGTACGGTCTCCGTAACAAGAAGGAACTCTGGAAGGCACACAGTATCCTGAGAAGATACAGGGCAGATGCCCGCAGACTTCTGGCAGAATCAGCAGAAGGAGAACTTACAGGTCACCTGAAGACGGAAACTGACCAGATCCTTGCAAGGCTCATCCGCTACTCAATTATTCATGGAGACGCCAATATCGATGATATTCTTGGTCTGCAGACCAATTCAATTCTGGAACGCAGGCTGCAGACGCAGGTCCACAGACTTGGACTGGCACGCACTCCCAAGCAGGCAAGACAGTTCATCACCCACGGTCATATCGCGATCGATGGGAAGAAGGTCACCATTCCCGGCGTACTTGTGTCCAAGGACGAAGAGATGCGTATAGATTACTATGGCAGGTCCCCACTTACAAGTGAAGGCCATGCAGAAAGGCCGGCACAGGTCGCATCATCTGTAGCAGGATTAGCAAAGGAGGAATAAAGACATGGCCACAAATGGAATCTGGGGCGTTGCCCACATTAAATGCTCATTTAATAATACTATCATCACTGTGACCGACATTACTGGTGCGGAAACATTAGCTAAATCCTCCGGTGGTATGGTCGTAAAGGCCGCACGTGATGAAAGTTCACCCTACACCGCCATGCAGATGGCAAGCCAGCTTGCAGATATGCTCAGGGACAAAGGGATCGAAGGAGTTCACATCAAGGTGCGTGCACCTGGCGGGAACAAGCAGAGAAGTCCGGGTCCGGGAGCACAGGCTGCTATCAGGTCTTTTGCCAGAGCAGGTATCAAGATCGGAAGAATCCAGGATGTAACTCCTGTACCACATGACGGGACACGTCCAAAAGGCGGAAGAAGAGTATAATCTAAAGCGGATAGTGACTCATGACAATGGAAATAGACGTACTGGAGATATCTGAGAGGTCTGCAAAATTCGTATTGTCCAATGTAAGTGCGGCCTTTGCGAACGGTATACGGAGAGCTGCTCTCTCCGACGTACCTACACTTGCAATTGACGATGTCAATATATACAACAATACGTCTGTCCTCTTCGACGAACAGCTTGCATTAAGACTTGCGCTTGTTCCTTTGACTGCGAACATAGGGGACTTCGTGCCTATGCAGGAGTGTAGTTGCGATGGCTCTGAATGTCCTGCATGCAAAGTCTCCCTTACGCTCAGTGCCGAAGGGCCTAAAATGGTATACTCCGGTGACATGATCTCTTCTGATGAAACAGTATTGCCTGCAGATCTCAATGTTCCTATTGTCGATCTGAAGGAAGGTCAGAAACTCGTGCTCGAAGCGATAGCCCATATGGGTTATGGTCACCAGCATGCCAAATGGCAGGCAGGAGTGGCCTGTGGATATAAGAACATGCCCGTTGTCACATTCAGTGGCTGCGATAAATGTAATGCATGTATTGGGGAATGTCCGCAGGATATCATCAAAATGGGGCCTGAAGGAGCTGAGATATCCGGGGAAGATATCTTTAAGTGTATACTATGCAAACTCTGTGCAGAGATATGTGAGATCGATGCGATAAAAGTATCCTATGATGAGAATTCTTTCATTCTGACTATGGAGTCTGATGGTTCTTACACTATCCAAGAGTTAATTATAAATGCAGGGAAGAACATTAAGGACAAAGCCGCCCGGATGGGGGAAATATTGGATTCCCTGTGATCCGGTCAGGAGATATCTCTCCTGAATATTTATTTGACAACACTTGTGCGGGGGTTGCCCAGCCAGGCCAAAGGCGCTAGGTTGAGGGCCTAGTCTCGTAGGAGTTCGTGTGTTCGAATCACACCTCCCGCACCATATTTTCTATCGTTTCAAAACGTGTTCTTCTTTTGTCGGATAATAATAATAATAATAATAATACTTAGTTCGTGTTTATATCTTTCAATTGCAAATCTTATGCGGGGGTTGCCCAGCCAGGCCAAAGGCGCTAGGTTGAGGGCCTAGTCTCGTAGGAGTCCGTGTGTTCGAATCACACCTCCCGCACCATGTTTTCGAGATATATACAACTAATAAAAGTGTGCGCTTTTGCAACTATAATCCAAAACTAGTTTGGCATATTATATATTTTGTGAAGGACTCTATAAGAGTTAAAATAGTATCATTTGCAAAAATTAAATCCTTCTGCATATTAAGATTGGAAGTAAAAGTTAAGACTAAATTAGTTTAAATAAAGCTCGATAAAGTCTTTTAAAGCAAAAAAAATCCTATTAAGCTTTGAAGCACTAAAAGCATTAGCTCAGGAAAACCCTGAAAGGGCTGCTGAAATAGCAATGAACGTAGCAGAAGGTAGATTGAACAAGGCGGGGGAAGCTGCAGATGAAGGAAATGCAGAAGAAGTGATCGAAGCATCCGAAGAGTATGCAAAGTATGCACAATTTGGAGAAGAGATAGCAGCTATTGCACAAATGATTGGTAAAGACTCTTCCAAAGTCAATGAATTAGTTGCAAAAGCAACATCATTACACTTAATTGCTCTTCAGGATTTAAACCAAACAGCTCCTGAACAAGCCAGAATATCAATACAAAAAGCAATTGAGCAAACAGAAATGGCTAGGGAATCTACGATAGTTGCATTGGAAAAAACTGGCTTATCAGTTCCTGATATAAGTAACGGTACGAATATATCGTCAGATTTTGGAAGTAATAGTACAAATGTGTCCTCTGATGTTGATAAAGTAGAAGAAAATAGAAGTGAAACAGAGATTGAGATTCCTGCTGGCAAGCCGTAATCCAATCTTACCAGGGAGTTGAAAATGTCATAACGACATTTTCTCCAATACTGTTCTAATCTCTTTTTGTATTAAGGTAAAAGTCTCCTTTTTTCACTCTACTCTGCAATTCCTTCATTTACTCCTGTATTTAATCCCAATTTCTCTAGCTTCAGCAGGACTCAGATCAAGAATAAAAATGGCTGTGAATATTATGTGCAAAATACCGTACAAAACATGTTTGAGTATATATCCCTGCACCATATTTTTTATGGGCTTATCCGATTCATATGCCTGAAACTTACTTCTTTTTCTGTTTCTGAAGACCGAAGATATATTAATCATCAGGTCTCAATCTAAATTGAGTGAACAACTCTATCATGTCAAATATAAATGAACTACAGTTTTGAGTTTTGATTAATGAAAGCTGCAGTCATAAATAATTGATAAATGAATTTATAATTGGGAGTGATAAGAATGGCAGTTCCGCAGGTATTGTCTACAAGTAGTGTTGAAGGGGATTCAGTAATAAATCCTCAGGGGGAAGATCTGGGAAAGATAGAAGATATAATGCTCGACCTTGATGAAGGGATGATAGCATATGCAGTGCTTTCCTTTGGAGGTTTTCTGGGAATCGGAGATAAACTTTTCGCAGTGCCCTGGAAAGCATTGAGTAAGAAACCGGATGCACATAGTTTTATCCTGAATGTTGACAAAGATACTCTGGAGAATGCTCCCGGATTTGACAAGGCAAATTGGCCCGGGACGGGTACGGAGGCCCACAGAGAGTATGTTTCCCGGATATCTGAATATTATGGCTACAGGCCATACTGGATACAAACTCCTTGACCGGTTAGCGAATACAGGGGAACTTGATCACGATGAGTTCCTCTGTTTTAAAATATCCCGTTATATATTTTCAAAATAGCGAGCCCTATAGTATCTGATTCTATCGGTTTACAGCTAAAATTCGACATTTAGTTACTTCTATGTATATATACATATATTAAAATCAGTGAATTTTCCCTGCTTTTGAAAGCTGTCTCACTTCGTTAACCTCTGCCTTCCCGAGAACTTTCAGAAAGTGTGCAGCACGGACTGCAGTCTGTTGCCTTCTCTCTTCCGTACGGGTCTGGTATACCCTTACTGAACGAAGGAAATCTATCTTGCGGAACTCGGGCCAGAAGGGAGCACAGAAATAGGATGCGCACTCATTACCATTTGCCTGCCATGGCAGGAAATTTGAGACTCTCTCATCTCCTCCTGTCCTGATGATAAGGTCTACATTAGGGAGTGCTGCTCCTCTGGAAGGATAGAGGTGATTTGAGATTGTATCCTCATTGATGTCTTCCAGGGATATCTCTCCCTTCTCCACCTTTGATGCTATCTCGCGGACAGCCTGCACTATCTCCTGTCTTCCTCCGTAGGCAATTGCAACATTAAGATTGAACTTATCATAAGCCGATGTTACGAGTTCTACGTTCTTTATGGATTCCTGTAACTGCTCCGGTAACTTCTCAATGTCTCCGATAGCATGGACGCGCATCCTTCTCTTATGGGTCCTCTCATCTTCTCCGATCTCATTGAACTTGACTCGTATGAGGTCGAAAAGGTTATTTTTTTCATCACTTGGTCTGTTAAAGTTCTCCGTAGAGAATGCGTAGATTGTCAGGTGCTTTATTCCCAGTTCGCAGGACCATTCAATGACCTTTTCAGTTCTGTTTGCTCCTCGGAAATGTCCGAAATCACTTATCTGCCCCATTTTTCGTGCATACCTGCGGTTACCATCCATTATTATTGCTACATGCCTTGGAATGGGGGCATTTTTGACTTCTTGTGTAAGGAGATGTTCATATCCTCGATAGATCAGTTGAGGTATGCGCTTCAATATACAGAACACCACTTCTTTTCGATTAGCTTTTAATCAACGGAGATATCTGAACTTAACATAACCCGTTATAAGGATAATTTTGAACGATCAGTAATTCTCTAGGACCGATTTAACGATATTCCTGTAATCTTCCTTCAACAAGTATATATTATGATCACCGGTAACATCAATGCTGAGTATTCCCAATCTGGTATTCATCAGGCCTACCATTGCTGAAACTCCTCTATAACTTACATCAAAATCTGCATTATGGAGATGTTCGTAAACGTCACCTGTAGTGAATTTACCACCTTTCAAAAATAATTTTAATACTACTTTACGTATACCTGTGTCATCGCGACTAAGATATTTTATGAGTCTCTCCCTTACTCGCTCTTCTATCGTATCCAGTACAAACACCTCTTTTTTTTA
Source organism: Methanolobus halotolerans (assembly GCF_004745425.1). Classification (GTDB taxonomy): domain Archaea; phylum Halobacteriota; class Methanosarcinia; order Methanosarcinales; family Methanosarcinaceae; genus Methanolobus; species Methanolobus halotolerans. The sequence goes on from NZ_PGGK01000009.1 coordinate 66,861, forward strand.
TATGTTATTTTCTCTTATAAAACTATTGTACTTGTGATTGTAAACCTGTGGGGTAATGAAAATCGTACTACTTATATCATTCTAACATATATAATTTGGCTTTCAAACAGGAATCTTTTCAACGATCAGTCCCTTTTCAAAAGGGTATCTTTCCACAATGAAGATCTCACCTGCGTTTTGCCGTACAAGTTCTGCAAGATCTTCCAGTATCCACCATGCAGTCTCAATTCCGCCTGGAGTGCTCTTCATCATATCATCAGGAACTTCATGTTCCCTTAAACATTCGATTATTTTCTGCATGCTGATGTCATTTTCACAAATGATCTTTCCGTATATTATGGTTCCATCATCGGTAATATCATCAAAATCCCTTGCAGTATTGCGTGCAATACGAATCAAACGTTCCCTGAGTTGAATGGCATCCTTGTAAACCGATGAACAAAAATGCATCTTTCCGGCTACAGGAATGATTTTTCTTGCAAGTTCCTGCGAGCCGGCCACAGCATTTGATATATCATTCTCTAGCACAAAGCCCCGAAGCTTCATATCTTCAGCATTGGAATCTGAAAACTCCAGCTCGTTAAGGTTCAGGAAGCAGTCAACGCTCCTTGTGAATTCTGCAATCTTATCAATACCTTCAATTGCCGGAACCTCCACTCCGACCTGCAGTGCATAGTCCTTTGCATATTCGATTGATCTGGCATACCGGCTCTTTTTGATGTTAGTCCAGATGTCTGCAGGGGGATGGAACCTGATCTCATCCAGGCCTGCCTCGGCAAGCCTGCCAACAGTCTCTCTGTCGGGGGTCAATGAAGTATAAAGGTGGATATGGTGCTCTTTTCCGAACTCATCTTTCAGTAATTTTATGTAATGAAGAATATCCTCCGGCCTGAGAAGTGGCTCTCCTCCGGTGATGCCTGTACCAAGTGCATCCATCTGTCTTGCCTCTTTGATTATGTCCTGATCAGAGTTTACAAGTCTCTCGTTCGCATAGACAACTTCAGTCCGCTTCTCATGGGAAACCGGACAATAAAAACAGTTCCTGGGACATATGCCTGTAACGAAAAGCACCATTTTGGCTCCCTTCTGGCATAGTTTACAACCTTCGGATAAAAATGTATTAAACGACCCGATCTCACTCTGGCTAACTTCACTCATTGGCGCAATCTATCTTCTAAATGTATATAAGGCTTGGTAAAAGCATCTTTCCTTCAACAGTTTAATGTAAAATAGTTACATGATATTACTCAATGGATGGGAAGGAAGGTCACATTGCAGTCATTGGATGCAGAAAATGTGGAAAATGCAACCATGTTTGCCTCCGGGGAGCCCTGTACATGGTCGATGGAGTGGTGCGGGTGGATTACGGCCTGTGTACCATGTGCATGGCATGCACCAGAATCTGTCCCAACAAGGCCCTTATTTATATAGAGTAAATTCCCTGTCCCCTTTCTGAAGATTACAAAGACCTGGAAATCTTGTGTATTTGTATCTCTGTAGCTTTGCATTGCTTTAAAAAGCAAAAAACTTTTTAATATAAGCAGTAAAAGAACATTAAACAGGATGTCGGCTACTTTTTCTTAAGTTCCCTGCCGATGGAGAAGGCTTTCCCGAGTATATCACCAATCCTGTGATAGTTCCTGTTCTCTGGTGCGAACACTACCGGTCCCACCTTTTCAATATCAGGTGCTCCTTTTTCATCCAGTACGGATTCATCAGCCTTGATATCAACAATCTCCCCTATGAACTGGGTATGGAGGCCAATCTCAAAACTATGTATGAGTTTGCATTCAAGGACAAGTGGAAACTCTTCAATATAGGGGGCGTATACAAGGTCGCTTTTAACAGGTGAAAGTCCGGCCACCTCTAGCTTATTCTCGTCCTTCCCGCTTGCCATGCCGAAATAGTCTGTTTCCCTGACAAATCTCTCTGAAGGTATGTTTACGGTAAAGGCTTCTTTCTCCATGATATTCTTGTAACTTTGGGTTGCTTCTCTTAATGATATGCTTATGCATGGCGGATTCGAGCAGGATATGCCTCCCCAGGCAATTGTCGCTGCGTTAGGTTTACCGAACATATCATACGTACCGATCACCCAGGCAGGCGCCGGAAATGCAAGTGGTTTAGCTCCTATGGATATTTTCATGTATCTGACTCCCTGTTAATGTAGAGTTTATTGGATATTGAATCTTGCGGGATACAGGCGCCGAATAATCATACCAGTCCCCTGAATATTATCCTGGATATCACTGTCGAGATAGTGAAGACAATGGCAGAGAGGGGAAGGACCTTTCCCAGATCATACATGAGCTGGGCCTTGTCGCCTCCGTATTCGATGGTACCTGCGAAACGAGTGAGTATGGCAGTGATCAATATAAGATATGTGCCGATAGAAAGCATGAACAGGTCAGAGGGGATGGATTGTTCGAGATTTGTGGGAGATATTTGGGCGGCACCGGGTATCAGGTCCGCAGGAAGACGTGAGATGCTGTTTGAGATGTTCTGAAGTATCTTTGCGATAACTTCTGAAAGAGCCATTGTCACCCCTGCGATAAGCGGTGCGAATATGGCTGCTGTGGACCGCATAGTAGACGTCATATCATAAAGGGATTGTTTTATATTCATTTCCACGTCCTGGAGTTCCTTTAAGTGGTCCGCAAGTTTGACAATGGCAACACCTGCAGCTTCGTGACTCTTGTTTGCGCTCTCAACAAAGAGCATCATTGTGGTCCGAATCCGGTCGGAGTAGATATCCTTGAAAGCGCCGATCTCTTCATCAAATATTGCAGTCAGTATGTCTGCTCTGACACTTATCAGGTTGAGGGGGATCCTTTCGAACGCAGTCGCGATCTCTGAACCCTGCATCGTGCTGGCAGCATGCATGAAAGCTTCCTCTGTCGCTCTTCCTTCGGATATCCTTCTTCCAAGGACAAAAAGTGCATCTGAGAACTCCATTTCCATTTTTTTGATATCGTCCCGTATCTTCTTGTAAGGCATAAAGCTCATGTTCAGGTAGAACGAGATTCCAGATACAAATCCCAGGATAACAAGCAAGCCCGGTGGGATGATCCCTTCCAGTGTTGCTGTGCTTATGACATTGCCCGGATTGCCAAGAAGCATCCATCCATATCCCGAAAAGGCTATACAGATGCCGATACAAACAGAGGTTAATGCAGCAAGTTCCTTTTTCCTGCTGATGTTCTTAAGTTCGGGGTGGCTGTCGGGTATGCTCTGCGGAACAAAGGTGGCAGGCCTTTGCATCAGAATATATTCTGCATAACCGAATGTCAACAGCGGAAGTATTATGTTGTAAAGTGCCACCAGCGTCCCTATGCCAAACCGAATACCTACAACAGTTATTGCCGGCATCAGGGCAACAAGTGAGAGCGGGATAAGTATGAAGATCGAATAGAGAACATAAGTAGGGTTCTTCAGTTTTGAGGCAAAAGTCTCCATGAGCCTTTTAGTGCTCTCCAGGACGATGTCGAGTGCTCTGTTAAGGGTAATGATCCTCTGGGCCTCATCCGGCTCACTGGTGGAACTTTTTACAAGGTGAAGTGACCTTTTGAAATATTCGCTGTTCTTACCCCATATGTTTGAGAACTCTATCATGGCATCTTCAATGCCTTTGTATTCTCTTACATGCAGGTTCCATAACATCTTTCTGAGGTCTTTTGCAAGGGGCCTGGCGGAGTGCTCGGCTGCGAAACGGATGGCAACTTCCATATTCGGGACGATCTTCATTGACATGACTATATAACTGAGTATTTCGGGCATATCACCAAGAGAGCTGACCTTCATCCACCTTGCATATATCTTTATATATTCGCTCAGGTATGCAAGTGCAATTACAGGAATCAACAAACTCAGGATAATGGTTATTCTGATAGTTGTCGATTCGAAAGTGATGAGCCTGAATATTATAAAATCAACAGCAAGGATAAGCATTAACATCGAACCAGCTACAAAGTATGCAAAGAAGGCTGTTTCATGCGGTTCGAGGTCAAATCCCGCATATACCATAGCGTTGCGATATTCTTCGCTTACAGCTTTTTCTGACTTACTTCTGAAATGCACGATGTCCCGTATCAGCCAGCTGAAATTGCTGAAAGTGAACTTGCAGCCATGATAGTACCAGTTCTCACCATTGCTCAGAATGACCACCTGCAGGTATTTCCTCCATCCTGGGGTTAATGACATCCTGTTCAGGATCGGTTCTGAAAAAAGAAGACTTCCCGGAAGCAAAATTTGCGAACCAATCCAGCCATTTGCTGTATACTCTTTGCAGATCGGTCCCATCCTCGCAGTATCTTTCCTCGCCCATCAGCAACCAGAACATGTTGTTGGCTGTGCTCACAGCTGAAGCTTTGACAAAGAACGGGTCTGTCCTCCCGTACTCTGCCATAAGCCCTTTTATCCTTGCTCTCAGACGTATGTGGCCCAATGCCTGGTCGATGGTAATGTCCCATCTGCCGGCAATTTTTGCTATCAGGGCAGACTGACCTCTGTCCAGTATATCTTCCGGCAGTAATGAATCTACAGATGGATCATATCTGAAGAGGTCGGAAAATACTGTATCAATCTCTTCTTCATCCCATTTCCTGTTCACTTCGGATATCTGGATCACTCTGCGTTTTGTGGACATACTTCCTGATATGCGGGTATTGCTGCAGACGATGACTGCATCCGTTGCCTTGAAAGAGGCCGGTGGGACTCCGAGAGTATGAACTATTCTCTCGTAGACCGCCCCGGTGGATGATCCGTGTATGGTTCCGATGACAGAATTGCCGGCAGCACCAACTTGCATGGCTTCGTAAAGTACTCCCACCTCAGGCCCCCTGACCTCTCCCATTACAAGGGAAGAGCTACCCAGTCTCAGGGAGGCGCGCAGAGCTGTGGAAGGTTCTATCTCGATGCCGTATTTAAGGATAGCTGATTGTGAGTTGAGTCCCTGCACTTTCCATCCAAGGTCCTGGAGGTCCTCGATGGGTATCTCTGGTGTGTCTTCAATTGTAAGGATCCTGTATTTCTGAGGGATCTCAAGTAGCATGGCGCTTAAAAGCGATGTCTTGCCAGCCCCCACACCACCTGCAACAAGTACGGATGCCTGAGCATCCATCATAAAACTCAACAGCCCGGCGGAAAGGGAGGATATGGAACCGGTGTTGATAAGCCGAGGCAGGGTCCAGGGGTCTTTTGCATGTTTTCGAAAAGCATAGGCAATTCCCTTTGCACTGAGCGGGTCCCCTATAACCGATACGCGTACATCATATTCTTTCAAAAACATTTCAAGAACCGGTGTGGCTTCTCCGAAGGGACGCCCACTTATTGATCTCAGCCTTGAGACCATGGAATCCATATCCTCCTGCGACAGGTAAATGTTGCTTATACACTCTTCTCCATCGATGACCACATGGACAGGATTGCGGTCCGCAGGGGCGTTAACATAAACATCAGTTACTCTTTCGTCTGACAGTAGGTCCTCGAGAATACCCAGGCCGGTTGTGTACTTGACCAGGATGTCTGAATAAAGCTTTGCCCCGGATGGCTCAAGGTTCATTCTGTTCATCCTGGCTTCCTCTGCTAGCAAACGCTTTGCAAGTAACCTGAAATAGTTCCTTGAATTAGAAGGGTCTGCAAAGTAAAGGTCCTTTGGACGGTGGCGGATCATCTTCTTCCGAACGCCTTCCAGTAGCTTGAGCTCTCCGGCTTCCAGGAAGTATTCTACCGGATTGATGATATACATCTTCTCAGGGCGATCTGTTAACTGGTAGATGGAAACCGGGAGTGACCTTTCATCTTTGTGACTTATATCATAACATTCAAGGAAAAGTGTGTTCTCAGGAGGTTCGGTATATATTCTTGAAGTAGAGAAAGGTGGTCTTACATAAGATCGCAGGTACCTTTCATATTCAGGATTCTCCGGAAATCTGACGATGTTCAATGCCTTCTGGATATCAACTGTGTGATTGCTCATTTCCTCCAGGGTGTCTATAAATCTCAGGAGACATGGGTCACATTCTGTGAATTCGCCATAAAGCTTATTTTTCAGCCCGAATTGTTCTGTACACCAGTCCATGATCATACAGGCTTTCAGAGGGTCATGTCCCGAGGTTTCGATGGCTGTTTCCAGTAGTTTCCTGCGGCAGGATTCACATTTTTTGCTACTTGAAGCGTGCGGACATTTCTTATTAACAAGTTCCGATGTGGAATATGCGCTTAACCTTTCCTGCAACTGTGACAAGGTGTAAATAGCATTAAGATCCATGCCCTCATAGTCTCTCTCATATAATCTCGAGAATACCAGCCTGTCTACTGCCGGCTCTTTTTGAAGTATCCTGAAGATCCTTCTCCTGCAATCGGGACTCTCAAAGCTGGAATCAAGGGCACATTCGCTGCAGTTCAGTATTATTGTCCTGTAGTTCTTAGAGAATCTCAACCTGTAGGGACAATATGTCTCAGTTCTCTCTTTCCGGCTGTTGGGAAGGAATATCCGGGAACTGATACTTTCTATAATTCTTCCTGATATTATAGTCCTGACTATCCGGAATGCTAAAGGTGTCCTTGATGCAAGTAACGACATTATGTCATCGCAGGATAAAGAGTATGTATCTCTTTCTTTTTGTAAGGGCTCTGATTCAGATCCTTCAGGTGTCACAGTTTTATCTCCGACTGAAGCTTTCATAAATAAATTTGATAAAGTATTAAAAGTTTACTAAATTTGTTTGTAGATTATTTTATTCACTATGTTATTATTCAGGAAGTCATTAGCTTTTTTCAGGAACTCTTAATATAATCCCTGATTTAATACTTTCACAAAGCTTCCGTCATAATATAATATCAGAAAGACATTTTGAGAATGGCTGGAGTAAATAATGGGAATCTACACGGTCTCACAATTGAACGATTATGTCAAACACTTGCTGAAAAGTGACCCGATGCTTAATCAGATATGGGTGAGGGGTGAAATATCCAACCTTACTAAACATGGTTCCGGGCACTATTACTTCACTCTGAAAGATAAAGGCAGCCAGATAAGTTGTGTTAGTTTCAGGTCCACTAACAGGTCATTTAAATTCGACCCGGAATCAACAATGCGAGTACTCATATTCGGTTCCCTGGACGTATATACGGTGCGCGGGCAGTATCAGCTTCGTGTTCTGGATATGCGTCCGGACGGCATAGGTGAATTGTATAAAGCATATGAGCAACTCCGGACAAGGTTGCAGGACGAAGGGCTGTTCGAGGTATCTCATAAAAGGCCTGTTCCCCGATATCCGCTTAAAATCGGGGTTGCTACTTCTCCCACAGGGGCTGCTGTACATGATATATTGAATGTGCTTAAACGCAGGTATCCTGTGGATGTGTTGCTGTCACCGACCATTGTACAGGGTGAAATATCCTCTGCAAGCATCGTGTGTTCTATTGAGAAACTCAACCGGGCGGATGTGGATGTCATTATTCTTGGCAGAGGTGGAGGCTCACTTGAGGATTTGTGGTCATTCAATGAGGAATCGGTTGCAAGAGCTATATATGGGTCATCTGTCCCCATAATTTCCGCAGTGGGTCATGAAACCGATTATACGATTGCTGATTTTACAGCTGACCTCCGGGCACCCACTCCTTCGGTTGCAGCAGAACTGGCGGTGCCTGACAGTGCTGACCTTGAGAGGCATATCCTGTCGCTTTCAAGTCGTATGGAACGGGCCGCAATGCGAAATATTTCGGACTACTCGGAAAGGCTTCATCATTTATGTAGCAGGATTGGGCCGGAAAAGCTGAATGATTTCCTCAGGCAGAATCTGCAGAGGGTGGATGAGCTGAGTCTCAGGATGGAACGCCTCTCCGGAAGGACCATAGAATCAAAAAGGTCCTTACTTGGTAATCTTTCAGGCAGGTTGAATGCCGTAAGTCCTCTTAAGACACTGGAGAGGGGATACGGTATCGCAGTCAGGACCGATGACCGTGAAATCATTCGAAGCACAGGAGATGTGTCCGAAGGTGATGATCTAGGTGTGCTAGTGAGTGACGGCATGATACTGTGCAGTGTTAAAGGAACTTCTGATGAGCATGTTTAAGATATCGGAAATCAACGGAGGAATGAATGAAAAAACCGGAGGATGCCGGGGAAGACCTGGAAAATAAAAACGGGTCTGAAGGGATCAATGAGGATATGAGCTTTGAGGAATCGCTGGAGCAACTGGAATCCCTTGTAGACAAGCTCGAAAGAGGTCAATTGCTCCTGGATGAGAGTATTGATGTCTTCGAGAAGGGTATGAGACTTGCACGTATCTGCAATCAAAAACTTTCAAAGGCTGAAAGGAAGATAGAAGTCCTCATTGAAGAGAATGGCAAGCTCAAAACCGATACTTTCATCGAGGATCGATAAAGAACGAGTACGGGTTATCATTCACTGTCCTCAAAATATCTTCTGGCAAGCAGGACTGTACTGCTACCTGTCAGCACTACAAGGAAGATCGCTATTACAAGTCCTTCCTGGCTGAAATCCTGCCATGAATGGACCGAGGCCCACATACCACTTCTGGTCACAAAGGTTGCAAATATGACGAGTACGAACGAAAGCACCGCAAGCAGAGGTGCAAGGAATCCATATTCTCCGTAGGAAGCACGTGTCCTTGTATGCAGAAATGCGGTGGATGTGATCCACGGTATCAGGGACGAGGTTTCCACAGGGTCCCATGTCCAGTACCATGCGCCCCAACCCAGTACTTCATATGCCCAGAACCCCCCCAGTCCGATACCCAGCGTGAGAAATAGCCATGCTATGCGCATCCAGTCCTTTGCTATATCTGTCCATCTGTCATCCTTTGTTAAAAGGTTGGCAATGGCTGCGGCAAAGGGTATCGTGAACGCGGCATATCCAAGGAAGAGTACAGGCGGATGTACTGCCATCCATGGATTGCGGAGCAGGGGATTCATACCCTGGCCGTAGGGGACATCATAGGGTACAACAAAAGGATTCCAGTTAGTTAACTCCACGCCGACACCTGATACTACATGATATACAGCAAAAGGATTCTTCAATACCAGAAGCAACAGCAGTACTGATGTTATGGCAAGTGATGCTATTCTGGTGAGGTCCATGAGTCTGGTATCTGCAAGTTGTTTTGCAGGCCCTGTATGCCGAACCAGAAGCGTCATCATCAATACTGCCCAGGCCCAGAGCAGCAGTGAACCTTCCTGTCCTGCCCAGAGTGCTGATACCTTGTAGTACCATGAGAGGTCCGTGCTTGAGTGGCTGAAAACGTAGTCGTAGGATGCATTGACCGCCAGTAGCTGGAAAACGAGTAAAAGCATCGAAAGTGTGGCTGCTGCAGCACATGCAGCTTCCATCCATCGGGAAAGCTTGCCGAATTTTTGCTTACCGGTCAGGACCTTTCTAAGGGAATATGCTGTGGCTCCAATGCATGTAATAAATGCAAGCCAGATAAGGATCATGCCAATGTTCATTTCCGGATCCCCTTCGATCTTGTCTTTTTATTCATCCCTGGATCATTCCTGTCTTTCCGGCGGTCGCTTATCAAAAGTGCGATGATACCGATGACCATGAGATACAGGCCGCCCCAGAGGAAATTGATGAAGGGTACAGTTCTCATATAGATGTCTATTTTACCTTCCTGAAGGTCTACAACTCTCGGGGCAATGAACAGTTCTTCAGTAAGTCCTCTGTGAATATATGTCGTGGTGTAACTCTGGCCCCATTTGAAGTCTGTGATATATTCCATCTGTCCTTCCCGGAAGTATTCGCCTTTTTTATAGATGCCAAAATCTATCAGGGTAACATATGATGATCCGGGATGCTGCTGATATGCCTCTCCCCTGTAGAATGAATCCATTTCATTTATCCTTAGAACATAATCCTGTCCTTGGAAATGGACTATTTCGCCCTGGGAGGCCACACCTGTGCCTTCAACTTTCATGTTTGCACTCAATACGATCCCAAGTAGAATGAAAAGTATCCCCAGATGTATCAGGTGTGCACTGATGCCCCTGATCTTCCTGCCGACAGAATCTCTGCCAAGGGATATTCCTATCTTATAGATAGTTGCCATGAGAGCAACTGTAATGATCGGGACCGAAACATCGATAGGAAGATTTCCGAAAGGGGATATGATGGCAAAGAAAACAGACAGTAAAACATAACCGCCTACCACGACCAATGTATTCTTCTGGCCCATATAACCCACAAGAAGACAGGTGCTCAGGATAAGTACCAGTGCTGCGGTCGGTAAAGCCGTCCTGCTGTTAAAATGCTCAGGTCCAAGGCTTATCTCGACACCTGTTGTGAGCTTTGCGATAAGGGGTGTTATCATGCCCATCATGATTATTGTTGCCATTAACAGGAAAACAACAACGGTGGCGAGCATTGTATTTTTTGATGTTAGAACAGGTTTTTTGCCTTTCATCTTTTTCCAGCCAATGTCTACAACATATATATAGTTTAGAGTATGCGGATATGAGCTTGCAACAATTTATATAGTTGCTACGTTCTTCATGCAGAGCATTGGATTATTATTTAAAATGAGTTCTGATAATATGATCGAGATAGTTCTTACTGCTGTGTGGCTGATGCTTCCTGCCTATATCCCAAATTCTACAGCCGCTGTTTTTGGCGGGGGAAAACCCATCGATGGAGGTCGAAAACTTGCAGACGGGCGGCGCATCTTCGGTGATGGGAAAACCTACAGGGGACTTCTGGCAGGTACTATATGCGGAATGCTGCTGGGTTTGCTTCAGACTTACTACCTGACAGTTAACGGTACTGTTCTAGGAATGGAACTGCCTTCTTTCGGTAAAGTCCCCGGTGCCCTGATAGTTATCTTCACACTCGCATTCGGTTCTCTTTTCGGTGACATGTTCATGAGTTTTTTCAAGCGCAGACTGGGGCTGAAAAGGGGTGCTCCTTTGCCTGTTATCGATCAGCTTGATTTTGTGTTTGGGGCATGGTTGTTTACCTATATGGCATCCCCGGTGTGGTTTACTGAGAATTTCACTTATTGGATAGTCCTTACGGTGCTGATAGTTACTCCATTGTTGCATTTTGTTACGAATCTGGTCGGCTACTTCATAGGGGTTAAAAAGGAGCCCTGGTGATTGTAAAGTGGTAACTGGCAAATCCATGGGAATCAATAGTGAGACTTATATTCAGGCCCGTACTTATTTGCTGGAACTTACTTATTTGTTAGAACATGGAGATTGAGAACTTAGAATCTGAGCTTATTCGGAGTTGTGTCCATCATGCAGGAATCCTTTAATGTTAAACAATCACTGATCGATGCCCTGAAAGAATGTGGGGCAATCAGATTCGGGGATTTTACCCTTTCCTCCGGAAAGAAGAGCAGTTATTATGTAGATATCAAAAAAGCAAGTACCGACCCGGTAACCCTAAAAAAGATTGCAAGGGAAGCCAGTACTGTTATCCGTGGTATGCATGTAGATTCCGTGGGAGGAGTTGTGCTTGGCAGTGTTCCGCTGGCAACCGCAGTGTCGCTTGAATCGGGATTGCCTCTGGTACTGATTCGTAAATCTGACAAAAGTTACGGGACAGGAGGGCGTTTTGTCGGTGATGTCCGGCAAGGTTCGAAGATCGTGCTGCTTGAGGATGTAACCACAAGTGGAGGTTCTGTCAGGGATGCCATTGAAGCCATACGCTCCGAGGGCGCCATTGTCGAAGCAGTGCTAACGGTCGTGGACCGCGAATCAGGTGCATCGGAGAATCTGGCTTCCCTGGGTGTAAAATTGGTTCCTCTTGTCAGGGCAAGTCAACTTGTAGCTTCCTCTGAATAGTTCCGGTAAGAAAAAATGGCAAATTATTTATTTAAGGAAATTGAATTTTGTGCTATTCTAATTCCCACTGATCAACAGTCAATAATCATATTTTAATAATGTACAACTATATCAGGATCTATTATCAACGTTTTTAAAACGAGGTCTCAAGGCATGAACATTCTAGTAGTAGGCGGCGGCGGAAGGGAACACGCTATAACAGAAGCACTTTCAAGGAGCAGGAAAGATCCTTCTCTCTATGCAGTGATGTCAAAAAAGAATCCGGGAATTGCGCAGCTATGTGAGGATTTCCTGCTGGAGAAGGAAACCAATGTTGAGATGGTGGTTGAATTTGCGGTCCGGAACAACATTCAGATTGCAGTTATAGGACCCGAGGCTCCTCTTGCAGCAGGTCTTGCTGATGCACTTGAAGAGGCCGGTATCAGTGTTGCAGGTCCGAAGAAGGCAGTGGCGGAAATAGAATTCAATAAAGCATGGGCACGCAATTTCATGAAGGATAATAATATTGCAGGTTGTCCGGAGTTCGGGGTATTCAATGAAAAAGCGCCAATGTACGCCTTTATTGAGAAGCTGGGTGATGTCGCTGTCAAACCGGCAGGCCTTACGGGTGGAAAAGGTGTGAAGGTAATGGGTGACCAGTTACCTGACCTCGATGCGGCCAAGGAATATGCTGCTAGTCTTCTTGTCGGGGACAGTGTGGTTGTCGAGGAGAACCTCTGGGGCGAGGAATTCACCCTGCAGGCTTTCGTTGATGGCGAACATCTTGCTTTCATGCCTACTGTACAGGATCATAAACGAGCCTTTGAAAGTGACCTTGGGCCGAACACCGGCGGGATGGGTTCATACAATGCCCCGGGTGGGATATTGCCATTCCTGATAGAGGATGATGTCAACCAGGCAAAGCAGATAATGAAGGATACGGTGGCAGCATTGAAGAAAGTGACTGGTGTGGGCTATAAAGGTGCCCTCTATGGACAGTTCATGATAACTGCCAAAGGTCCCAGGGTAATAGAGTTCAATGCACGGTTCGGTGACCCGGAGGCGATGAATGTGTTACCGCTGCTGGAGGCTGACTATGTGGATGTTCTATCCGCAATCGTTACCGGAACCCTTGACAAGCATGATGTCAAATTCAGCAGGAAAGCCACCGTCTGCAAATATGCGGTTCCCGCAGGATATCCCGACAATCCGACAAGGGATCGTGAGGTCATAGTAGGTGACATCGGCGAAGCGTTGTTATTCTATTCAAGTGTATATGAGAATGACAACAAGGTCTACACTACCGGTTCAAGGGCTGTAGCCGTTGTGGGCGTGGCTGATTCTATAGCCAGGGCCGAAGAAATAGCCCAGAACGCACTGGAAAACATTACCGGTGATCTGCATTCGAGACGGGACATCGGCACCAGAGACCTCATACAGAAGCGTATCGACCACATGAACGCGATACGTGGAAACTGATAACAAAGGATGATATCATGAAACACCTGCTATCGATGACCGATCTTTCCCATGAAGAAATAATCGAACTGCTGGACATGGCAGCGGACCTGAAGGAAAAACGCCTGAGAGGCAAAGTTACAGACCTTCTGAAGAACAAGAGCATAGGGATGATCTTCGAGAAATCATCGACTCGTACCAGGGTTTCTTTCGAGGTTGCCATGTCAGACCTCGGGGGTCATGCACTGTACCTCAATACCCGGGATATGCAGCTGGGCCGGGGTGAAACAGTAGCTGATACGGCTGCGGTGCTTTCACGATATCTTTATTGTCTTGTTGCCAGGGTATACAGCCATGATACTGTAAAGGAACTGGCTGAACATGCCAGTATACCTGTAATTAATGCTCTTTCTGATTTGGAGCATCCCTGTCAGATACTTGCCGACCTGCTGACGATCCGGGAATATAAGAACAGGCTGAAAGGTCTGAAATATGCCTGGATTGGTGACGGTAACAATGTATGCAACTCTGCGATTCTTGGATGTACTCTGGTGGGCATGGAGATCATGGTGGCATGCCCTCACGGATATGAGCCGGACGAGGATATAGTAGAGCAGGCCAGAAAAATGGGAGGCAAGGTGACGGTGACCCATGACCCTGCGGAAGCTGCAAAGGATGCGGACATCCTGTACACTGATGTGTGGATATCCATGGGGGACGAAGATGAGCGTGAAAAACGTTTGAGGGATCTTGCGCCTTATCAGATCAACGCTGAACTGGTTAACCTTGCAATGCAGGATGTGATAGTGATGCACTGTCTTCCTGCGCATCGTGGTGAGGAGATATCTGCAGATGTGATGGACGGTCCTCATTCAGTAGTGTTCGACCAGGCAGAGAACCGCCTGCATGCTCAGAAATCACTGCTGTTGAGAGTGTTGTGCTGATTTCTGTTCCGAACACAAACTTTAACTAGAAAAAGCACTACTAGACACCATTCACTTGTGCGGGAGTTGCCCAGCCAGGTCAAAGGCGCTAGGTTCAGAGCCTAGTCTCGTAGGAGTTCGTGTGTTCGAATCACACCTCCCGCACCATACTTTTTCAAATAGCCTTTATGGGTATGGATAGTCGTCTATAATGATCAAAGAGCGCTTTCCCCCATCGAATGAACCCGGATTGAAACTTAAGGGATGTTTATTATCATATCTCATTTCTTCGTTAAAGAGCAGGAGCATGGCAGAATGATCACTCTGAACGGATTTCATGAAGTTAATCTTTCCTGAATAGAGAAAGAGCCTGATAAGTCCGCTATTTAGAGAATGGTTAAATTTGCCGGCATGATTCTCTTTTATTTTCTGTAATAGTTCGGTATCAGCAATAATCGATACTTCTGCCTGATCCTCTATCCATTTCAAAGCCAAATATTCAAAATTCGGGTATAGGAATCTGCAAATAAAATTCACTGACTTTGAATCCAGAGACCTTTTAAATAACTCCTGATTGATGTTGTATATGTCTATGTCTATTGGGCCAGGCGATATTGGATTAATATTATAGTGATCTATTTTCATCCTTATAAAAATAAAAAGGTAAACTAATATGCTTCTCCCGGTCTGACAGGTACGATTCAAAGATGCAGTTAGTAAGCCTTACCTGCCAGATACTGACAGTAACTGCAACTGGCCGGTCCCAATTTTATCTGTTTGCAGGGAAACTCTTTGCATTTAAAGAATAGTTTGATACTATTCTCATGGGCGTGGTTGGTGGCTTGATCTGAATCATCCGGAAAGAAGGCACAAATCTGTTCCATATTAGGGCATTGTCCGCTGGACATATTCGGACATTTTTCACAGCTAGTATCAAAGATTAAACTATTCATATTGTATCCTCCTCTTTTGTCATGCTATATTATTTCCAGGTGATTCTGGAAGGCTCTCTTCCCGGTATATTCTGTTCTTTGTACTTGGGATAGCCAAACATCATTGAATATTGCAGTACATGACCGTTGGGCAGGTCAAGTTCTTGAATAAGTGGTTGATATTCCGACGCAGCTATTTTCAGAAATCCCGCCCAGCAAGCCCCAAGTCCGAAAGCCGGGGCAGCAAGCTCGAACCATGAAAGGGCAATTATGCTGTCTGTGAATGCCATAGGGTTGGCTTCAGCAGCATAGGCTATAGCTACATGGGGTGCTCCACGGCATATCGGATCTTTTCCTGCTTCATACGCTGCGATCAGGGCAGGTACCATGGGCTTCAAAGGGTGCATGTTATCACCATCACGTATGTCGCGCATCCAGTCCATAGTAAGCCGGGTCAGTTTACGTACTTTTTCTGGATCATGGACCACAAGCCATCTTACAGGCTGGTTATTCATTCCTGATGGTGAATATCGGACGATGTCGAGCATTTCCTCTATCAATGCCCTGTCGACCTTCCGGTTCTTATAATTACGGATGGAACGACGCTGCTGCATATAGGTTCCTAATTGCCCGGGCATGATATCCGCTATGTTCTCTTTTGGAGTATCTGCATGTTTGGTGTCGAAAACAGGTGAAATGGCAGATTCAGGACAGAACGCCTCACAATTACCACATTTTGAGCAGAAGTTCCCGACTTCGTCCGGCATGACGGGAATGCCCTCGTTACTCTGGATGATCAGGCCTGTTGGGCATATCTCTATGCAGATGCCACACTGAGTACAGGTCCTGGGGTTAATGGAAATGGTTTTCATATTATCAACTCATCCAATAATCGTAAAACGTGTATGATAAACATTTGCCCTATTATTGCCATGTGCTGCAATACTTCTATATCCTCGGGCTGTATAGCAGTAGCATGGCAAGTTACAGGATACTGGTCAAGGATGTGATCAAGCAGGCAGATGTTCTGCTGGAAATAGTTGATGCACGCTTCCCTGACGAGACAAGGAACATTGATGTCGAAAATCAAATAAGTCGCTCTAAAAAGCCATTTATTATAGTTCTTAATAAATGTGACCTTGTATCAAAAGAAAAACTGGAGAATGCCAAATCTCGCCTTTCGAAGTTCGCTCCGACAGTTTTTGTCTCCGGGAAGGACCGATTTGGTACGACTATTTTGAGGCACAAGATACTGGAGGTCGTCGAAGCTTCTACTATCAAGGACCGTAATATCCTGGTTGGCTGCCTTGGATATCCCAATACAGGTAAATCGTCGGTTATTAACGGTGTGACGGGGAGGCACAGGGCAGGGACATCTTCTATATCCGGTCATACAAAAGGTGTTCAACATGTGAACGCAGGCTCCCGCATCAAATTCATCGACACTCCGGGAGTGATACCTACTGATGAGTTCGATGAGGTCATGCAGGGTCTTCTGGGGGTGAAAGATGCCACTCATCTAAAAGATACTATCGGTGTGGCCCTGAAGATCATTGAAGTGATGTGTTCCCAGAACAGGGCTGCGCTGGAAGCATTTTATAAGGTTGAAATCGAAGGGCAGGATATCTATGAGATACTGGAGCTCATAGGCAGACAGAGTAATTTCCTGAAGAAGAAGGCCGAAGTGGATGAAACAAGGACTGCTATCAGGATAATTAACGACTGGCAAAAGGGACAGTTTGTTGTCTGACCTGTTATAGGAAATCGGGTAATCTCTTTCCCTTTATATCCAGGCCACATGATCATTTAAAATATCAGGATTGCCTTAAATTGGAGTATTCATGTACGGGAATCAGGGAAAATATTTCGGCATCTGCACTTCCTACCATCATTCCAAGGGTTGTAGCTGTCAGGCTTGCCCTTCATGTCCTGAAAAAGGGCGGTATATGTTCTGTTCGAAAGGTAAAATACCCGGTCACGAAAAGAGAGCCGTGTGCCTTTGCAGGGAATGTGAGATATACAGGAAATTCAGATTCGAAGGCGATTGTTTCTGCACTGGATAATATCTATTACGTGCAGGCCGGTCGGTTAAGTTGTTTCATGCTTGAATGTTATGTCCGTTGAAATGCCTGGAATCGGAGCTAGGACAGATATTAAGAACAGATATTATCTACATAAGAACAGATATTATCTACAGGAACAACTATTTTATAATGTACCAGTTAACGGTTCAATATAGATGTTTTTCTTCCGAGCGACTCTATCAGTTTATGCTGGTCAAAATCAATTCCATGTATGTTATATTCTCCAAGTGAACAGCGTCCGGTTCTGCCGGGCCCGTGAAAATCCGAGCCACCAGTCATCAGAAGATTGTGCTTCTTGCAGATATCATACATGGTCTCTACCTGTTGCCTTGTGCTATTTCCGTAGAAGACCTCAAAGCCGTCAATACCATGCCGGACCAGCGACTCAGCTACAAAAGGCAGCATTGGCATGCTGTCATACATGTCCAGTGTTCTCAACAGATGTGCGCAAACCGCTTTCCCTCCTGCCTTATGTATTGTCCTTATGGTCTCCTGTGTCGGGAATTTCTCTATTTCGACGTAGAAAGGTGAGTTCTCAGCAAGCCACTGGTTGTGGAAGTCGTAGTTGCTCATATCTTCCTTGATGACAGATGTGCAGATGTCATGTTTGGTTATTATGCCCCTGGCATTTTCAAGCACCGGATAATCGATGGCCCAGTCATGGGATTCCAGCACAGTGCATACTTTCCTGGAATATTCGATCGCATTATTTCTGGCTTCATCCGTTTTTTTCAAAAGGTATGCATCATCTTTATCAAAGCCATAACCTAGGATATGCAGTTCTATCCTTGGGGTGTCAAGCTTACTGGTGAACTCTATCCCGGGTATGAATTTGATTCCTTTCCTCGCACATTCCTTTTCAGCAGCTTCAAGACCTTCTATTGTATCATGGTCCGTGACACTCAGTGCCTTTAACCCCACATCAAAGGCATATCTCACAAGTTCCGCAGGCTTTAAATCTCCGTCTGAAAAAGTCGTGTGTGCATGTAAATCTACTATTGTTTTGATTTTGGCACCTTCATCAATGTATAGTGGAACTTATTCAGCCTCATAAAATATATATTTTTTCTATATGCTCTATATTGCCTGCTGTAAATATGTGTATGCATAATAAAAAAGGTAGATATGTGGGCAATCCACACATCTCTATTAAGACACTATTTCTTCATCTGTCCTGATTCCTGCAATGATCTCTACTGGGGAAACGAAGATCTTTCCGTCACCGAACTTGCCGGTGCGTGCGTTCTGCCGGATGATATTAATGATTGGTCTCACATCCTCATCGCCTACGACCATCTCTATTTCCACCTTGGGGATCATATCTACCTTTATCTCTTTTCCTCTGTACTGCAGACAGATACCCCTCTGTGCACCCCTACCTTTTACTTCGTGCACTGTCATTGCAAAATATCCCTTATCTTCCAATGCTGATTTGACATCATTGAGTTTTTCAGGCCTTATGACTGCTATTATTCTCTTCATGATTAGACCTCATGCTATTGTGGATTCCCCATGCTGGGAAATATCGAGTCCTACATATTCCTCTTCTTCGGTCACACGCAGTCCCATCACCTTGTCAACCAGTTTTGCCAGTATAAAGGTCATAACAAATGCGTAGACCATGGCAGCGGATGCATCAATTACCTGGATGAAGAACTGATTTGCATTTCCGTAGATAAGGCCATCAACTCCTCCGATGGCTGCACTTGCAAAGATGCCCGTTGCAATGGCGCCCCATAACAAAGAAGTCCTGCAAAACCACCAATCAGGATTGCTGACATCGGACCTACAAATCCTGATGCAGGGGTGATTGCTACAAGACCGGCAATAGCTCCACTGATCATTCCCAGGGAACTTGGTTTGCCCCTGGCCCAGGATGCTAACATCCAGGTTATCGCTCCGGCTGCAGCTGAGATGTTTGTGACCACAAGGGCATTGACTGCAAGTCCGTCTGCTGCAAGTGCGCTTCCGGCATTAAAGCCGAACCATCCGAACCAGAGCAATGCTCCGCCAAGCAGGGTGGTAGATATGTTTTCAGCTTCCATACTGTATTTACCAAAACCAGCACGGCTGCCAATTACCATTGCCAGGGCAAGTGCGCCGAACCCTGAACTGATATGTACAACAGTCCCTCCTGCAAAATCAAGGGCACCGAGTTCACCTGCCCAGCCGCCGCCCCATGCCCAGTGGGCAAGAGGGTCGTATACCAGCGTTGTCCAGAGTATTCCAAGAACCATAAAAGAACTTAGCTTAATACGTTCTGCTACCCCGGATGTGAGAATGGCGAGCGTAACTCCTGCGAACACCAGCTGGAATCCCATGAATAGCATATCCGGTATCCCATCGCCGTCAAGTCCTACTCCTCTGAGTCCGATGAAGTCCAGTCCTCCTATAAATCCATAGATATCTGTCCCGAAGGAAAGTGAATATCCAAATAATACCCACTGAATGCTCACAATAGCAAAGGCAATAAAAGACATCGCAATCATGGATATAAGATTTTTTTTACGTACCATCCCTCCGTAGAAAAGCCCTACACCGGGCGTCATAATCATTACAAGAGCAGTACATATGATTATAAAACCAGTATCTCCTGTGTCAAGCACCATCGTATCTCACCTGTTCAAAGGTTAAATTTATCACTTTGAAATTTATGTTTGAAATGATTTTTTCCATGTGTTTCACCACAATTTTATCTTAGTATGGCGGTTAAGTGAAGTAATCTTCCTTTTTCCTAGATAATAGTATTTAAATGTATCGAAAAAATATTTCTTATAGTTGCAATTGTTGTTGTGGTGATTTTTTTTTGTTATAATAATAATAGGACTTCCCGATGGTTTATGTCGCTGAACAGCAACTTCAGGATGATTACCTGTATTTTGCCTTTTTTGTCCAGATGTCTCTCATCTTTCATCTCTTTTTGACATTCAAAGCCTATTTATCAGATACGGATAATAGCAACATCCATTACGTTTGATGATAGTGTTATTTAGCATAACATTGATTATGGAGATCTGATAAATGGCAATCCATCCAATTGAATACCGTTACGGAACAGAGGAGATGAAGCTCGTCTGGAGCGAGGCTAACAGGCTTGGGAAAATTATGTCCGTCGAAGCTGCACTTGCAAAGGCAGAGGCCGATATAGGTTTGATCCCACGGGTAGCGGCAGATATGATCGAAGCAAGTATCGATATGGTCGAAACCGGGAGAGTGAATGAGATCGAGGATGAGATTCACCACGATATGATGGCTGTTGTAATTGCCATTTCCGAAAAATGTGGTGAGGATGCCGGGAAATGGGTCCACTTTGGTGCAACTTCCAATGATATGCTGGATACTGCAACCGGTTTGCAGCTTAAGGAAGCTGTAAAGATCCTTGAGAATAAGATGCAGAGATTACTTGAAGTATTACTGTTACAGGCGGATGAGCACAAGTACCTTGTATGTGCCGGAAGGACACACGGTCAGATCGGTGTCCCTACCACTTATGGCCTGCGATTTGCCATATGGGCTTCCGAGGTCTCACGCCATATCGAACGTCTGGAGCAACTTAAACCCCGCCTGCTGGTCGGACAGATGACCGGCGCTGTGGGAACACAGGCAGCTTTTGGCAAGGACGGCATCGAGGTCCAGAAGCGCGTGATGGAGTATCTGGATATCGGTTCGGTGGATGTTTCGAACCAGATCATACAGAGGGACCGCCACGCGGAGTTTGTCATGTGGATGGGCAATACTGTGACCACGATGGATAAGATCTGTATTGAGATACGCTCTCTTCAGAGAAGCGAGATCGCAGAGGTGGAAGAGAGTTTCAGGAAGAAGCAGGTAGGATCATCAACCATGCCCCACAAGAGAAATCCCATCAAGTCCGAACAGATATGCGGACTTGCCAGGATCGTACGTGCCATGGTGGAACCGGAACTGCTAAACAATACTCTCTGGGACGAGCGAGACCTTACCAATTCTTCATGTGAAAGGATAGTTTTCCCCGAGGCCTGCGTCCTGACAGACCATATAATCAAACTTTCCATCGGTGTTATCGAGAACCTGAGGTTCTATCCGGATAACATCCGCCGTAACCTGGACCTGCTAAGGGGCCTGAACATGGGTGAGGCAGTGATGATAGAACTTGCTATGCGCGGTGTCGGTCGCCAGGAAGCTCACGAGCTCGTACGCTCCAGTGCAATGGAATCTCACGAGTCCGGGAAGCATTTTAAGGATGTCCTGCTGGCGAATCCTGATGTTGCGAACTACCTGAGTGAAGAAGATATTACCAGTCTTGTGGATCCTGACAAATATATCGGTACTGCCGTGGAGCAGGTTGAGATGCTTGTGGAGAAATTACGGGCAAAATAACTTCCGAGGGCTTTCAACCCTCGGTTTTGATAAAATATGTTTCAGTCTGAATATATTTAAGTAAAGTTTTCTATATCAGATAATTTTCAGACATTCTCTTGTTTTGACTGCAGTCTTTAGTCAATTTTATTATACTTGGATGGAGGGGCTCCGCAGATCGGACAGTTGCCTTCGGGTTCACCTTCATGGGTATGCCCGCATACACTGCATACGTAGTAATCCACCTCTTCGTTCTTACCGATCTCCTCCAGAGCTTTTTCATATAGCCTCGCATGGATCTTTTCCACTTTATTTGCTACCTCAAAACTCCAGAGGGCCCTGTTGTCACCTTCTTTTTTTGCCTCCTCAATGAATTCGGGATACATTGTCTCAAATTCATATGTCTCTCCGTTGATTGCCTCTTTCAGGTTGTCCATTGTGGTTCCAATCCCGCCCATGCGCTGAAGATGGTTGTGGGCATGGACCGTTTCAGCAGCTGCAGCGGCCCTGAAAAGTTTAGCTATCTGATTGTATCCTTCAGCATCTGCCTTTTTTGCAAAGGCCAGATATGTTCTGTTTGCCATCGATTCGCCAGTAAATGCAGCTTTCAGGTTTTCTTTAGAACTCATT
This sequence comes from Methanolobus halotolerans, assembly GCF_004745425.1. Classification (GTDB taxonomy): domain Archaea; phylum Halobacteriota; class Methanosarcinia; order Methanosarcinales; family Methanosarcinaceae; genus Methanolobus; species Methanolobus halotolerans. The sequence continues at coordinate 89,013 of NZ_PGGK01000009.1, forward strand.
TATAACTCCCCTTTATAAGGATATTTTTATTCTATTTACTAACTAATACTATAATTATTATCTTTAACGGCCAGATATATTACAACAGACCAGAAATTATTCAGAGGCAGCATTTATCATATTGCTTATAATTTGCCATTTACATTGTTAAAAAATTAAAATGTTCCGCTGGCAGATAAATGCCAGTACTACCTGTCGGAGCAGGTCTTAACACATTCCCAGGGCTTTAAGAAGTTTCTCCAGATCTGCCTTGGAACTCTCTACAAAAACACCCCTTGTGCCTGAAATAATAATCGTCCAGTCTCCTCCGCTGTACATCCAGTTATGCTGAGGCACCCAGTTCATCCTGTAGAGTTCTGTATAGGCGCTGGCCAGAGCATCGAACACCATGTTAACGGTTCCACAGAACTTGGCTGTCATACGGGCCATCTCTTCAGGCATCTCGTTCCTCGCCTTATAGTCCACAAGTTTTCCTTCAGGACTGTAAATACCTGCTGCCATTACACCTTCAAATTCCAGGATCTTATCTAACGATAGATTGCATTCTCTTCCATTCATACTTCTTACCCCACTACACGAAGAGGCTCTCCATTGCCTCTATTTTCATAGAGGGATACTGACGTATATAAGTATATGGCAACGCACCTTTTATTCTGAAAATGATAGTCAATGGGCGCGATTCACACTCCCGGTGTATCTGACAGGGAAGAATAAACTGAAGGTGAAGAAAAGCTTAAGAATGCTCATTTCATAAGCATTTTTTTCAGGAACTTTCCTGTATAGGATACATCGCTCTTTGCTATTTCCTCGGGCGTGCCTTGTGCAATGACCTCGCCACCCCTGTCGCCACCTTCGGGTCCAAGGTCGATGATCCAGTCGGCTGTCTTGATGACATCGAGGTTATGTTCAATGACTATCACTGTGTTGCCGGCTTCCACCAGTCTCTGGAGTACCTCCAGAAGTTTTTTCACATCATCGAAATGCAGGCCGGTGGTAGGCTCGTCCAGGATGTGGACGGTCTTACCTGTGGAGCGTTTACTGAGTTCTGTTGCCAGCTTCACCCTCTGGGCCTCGCCGCCGGAAAGTGTTGTGGATGACTGGCCCAGCTTGATATATCCGAGACCAACATCGTAAAGTGTCTGCAGTTTTCGGCTGATGGACGGTATATTCTCGAAGAACTCCAGAGCTTCCTCTACTGTCATGTCAAGTACTTCGGCAATGTTCTTGTCCTTGTAGGTGACCTCCAGTGTCTCCCGGTTATAACGTTTTCCGTGGCAGACCTCGCAGGGCACGTAGACATCCGGCAGAAAGTGCATTTCAATGGTGATTATGCCATCTCCTGTACATGCCTCGCACCTGCCGCCGCGGACATTGAAACTGAAGCGTCCCGGTTTATATCCGCGGGTACGGGAGGTCTTTGTCTGCGCAAAGAGATCCCTGATGGGTGTGAACAGATTTGTGTAAGTTGCAGGATTCGACCTCGGGGTCCTTCCGATGGGTGACTGGTCGATGGTTATGACCTTATCAACATTCTCCAGTCCGCCTATATCCATGAACCTGCCAGGAATCTCCCTTGCACGGTTCAGTTTTTTTGCAAGTACCTTGTTAAGTGTCTCATTGATAAGCGTACTTTTACCCGAACCCGACACTCCTGTGACGCATACCAGGATCCCCAGAGGGAATTCCACATCAATGTCCTTCAGGTTGTTCTCACTGGCACCGTAGAGCATAAGAGTGTTATCTGGTTTGCGTCTCTTCTCTGGTATACCAATGGCCATTTTTCCACTCAGGTATTTGCCTGTCATGGAATCGTCATGGGCCATAATCTCATCCGGGCTACCCTCGGCAACTATCTCACCACCGTGGATGCCGGCTCCGGGTCCCATGTCGACAACATGGTCCGAACTGCAGATGGTCTCCTCATCATGTTCCACCACAACGACGGTGTTCCCGATATCTCGAAGGTGTTTCAGGGTATTGATAAGTCTCAGGTTATCTCTCTGGTGCAGGCCAATGCTGGGCTCGTCCAGAATATAGAGGACACCCATCAGGCTTGAACCGATCTGGGTCGCAAGCCTTATACGCTGTGCCTCTCCACCCGAAAGTGTTGCTGCCGGCCTGCTCAGGTTAAGATAATCAAGCCCGACATCTACAAGGAAACTCAGCCTGGCCTTGATCTCCTTCAGTATCAGGCGTGCAATGGTGTAGTCACGTTTATTGAGCTTTGTTTCAAGCAGCTGGAAGAAGTGCAGGCTCTCTTCAACGGACATGCTTGTGATCTCTATTATGTTGTGATCATCGATCTTAACGGCAAGACTGGCCGGTTTGAGCCTGTTTCCCTTACATACGGGACAGGGTTTTGTACTGATATACCGCTGCATCCTGTCCTTGCTGCTCTCGGAATCGGTTCTCTCGAATATTTTGGAAAGGTTCGCAATAACTCCCTTGAACCTGCCTGTATGCTTCCACATACCGCCGTTCCTGCCTGTGTGCACGAAAGGTATAGGTTTATCGCTACCGTTGAATATGATCTTCTGTACCTCGGGATCAAGTTCATGGAAAGGCACGTCCATGGAGAATCCCATATAGTTGGCAAGTGATTCCACGGACTGCATATAGTAACCGTCCTTGCTCTTTCCGCTCCATGGCTCGATGGCTCCCTCGCGTAAAGTAAGGGTCTTATCGGGAACTATGAGGTCAGGGTCGAATTCCATTGATGTGCCAAGTCCGTGACACTCCGGACATGCACCCTGTGGACTGTTGAATGAGAAGGCGGAAGGTTCCATTTCCTCGAAACCGATACTGCACTCGGGACAGGCAAGTTTTTCGCTGAATGTCAATTCCTCGCCATCGATGGCCTGAACTGTCAAGGTGCCTCCGCTCTTTCCAAGTGCTGTTTCCACGGAATCTGCAAGTCTCTCCTCGACTCCTTCCTTGATCACAAGCCTGTCAACGAGTATCTCTATGTTGTGTTTGACATAACGTTCCAGTTCGATGTCCTGCGCATCCTCAAGTGAATGTACTTCCCCGTCAATACGTGCACGGGTAAAACCTTCTGCAAGCAGGTCGGTAAGCAGCTTTTTATACTCACCCTTCCTTTCCCTGACAACGGGTGCAAGCACATGTATCTTTGTGCCTTCGGGGAGTTTCATTATGCTGTCCAGGATCTGGTCGACACTCTGGGTCTCGATAATCCTTCCGCACTCAGGGCAGTGCCTTATGCCTATTCTGGCATAGAGCAACCTGAGATAGTCATAGATCTCAGTGACAGTACCTACGGTAGATCTCGGGTTCTTGCTTGTTGTCTTCTGTTCGATGGATATGGCAGGCGAAAGGCCCTCAATGTATTCCACATCAGGTTTTTCCATAAGCCCCAGAAACTGCCTGGCATATGCCGAGAGTGATTCCACATATCTTCTCTGACCTTCGGCATAGATGGTATCAAAAGCAAGTGATGACTTCCCGGAACCACTGAGTCCCGTGATGACTATCAGTTTATCACGTGGCAAGGTCAGGTCCAGGTTCTTAAGATTATGTTCTTTTGCGCCTTTTATTATTATATTGCTCAAGGACATGGCTGTATTCTCATAAAGTAATTGATAAGTAGTAATTGGTAAGTGATTTGTACGGTATGTATCCTTATATATGTTCAGTGAATGATTTTATCAGTTGCGATAAGCTCACAAAAAAGTATTCTTTTTATGGCTCCATTGTATAATAAGCATATGGTATGACAGTGTAATAGAGTTCTGTTTTTGGAAAAGTACTGCTGGTATGGTGAAAATGTAATATGTAGTAAAGTTCCATTAATAAGGAATGACAATATATATGACCATTATACTTGACATATACAGAGGCTTCATATGGTAAAATGGAAAAGGGACCTAGGACTTGAAGGGCGGATGATATTGACGATGTTCCTGCTTGCAGCAGTCTACCTGTTCTTCCTTGCATTCCTCTGGTCCTCAGGCGCTCCGCCCCTGTTCATGCTGCTGTTCATAGGCTTGTTCATGGGGGTACAATATTACTATTCCGACAGGCTTGTGCTATGGACCATGAAGGCCAAGGTGGTTTCCGAAGATGAGGCCCCGAAACTTCATCAGACCATTACCCGATTGTGTGCCATAGCCGATCTTCCCAAACCTAGGATAGCAGTAGTGAGTACCCAGGTACCAAATGCCTTTGCCACAGGGAAGAGTCCTGACAGTGCCGTCGTGGCAGTTACAACCGGCCTGATGGACAGGCTCAACCAGGGAGAACTGGAGGCAGTGCTCGCCCATGAGCTCAGCCACGTCAAGAATCGGGATATGACCATACTCACAATAGCCAGTTTTATCTCAACGATCGCATTTTATTTTGTGAGGTACAGTATATACTTCGGAGGTTACGGTGGCGGCAGGAGAAATTCCGGTAGCAGCATACTGGTGATCTGGCTCGTATCAATTGTCGTCTGGCTTGTCAGCTTCCTGCTGATACGTGCTCTTTCCAGATATCGGGAGTTTGCGGCTGATAGGGGCTCTGCGATCATAACCGGTACTCCTTCAAACCTTACATCCGCGTTGCTGAAGATAAGTGACGTAATGCCGCGCATACCCGACGAAGACCTGAGGAAAGTAGAAGGGATGAACGCCTTCTTCATAATACCGGCAGTCTCAGGATCGATCATGAATCTGTTCTCCACGCATCCGTCCGTTGAAAAAAGAATCGCTGCTCTTGAGAAGATCCAGAGGGAGCTTGAACTGTGATGGGACTTAAAGGAATATTCAATTCCCTGCTGGGCAGAGGCAGTCTTCCTCAAGCAAAGACGGACAGGCTTTTTGCGATATCCACAGCCGTGGTGACTATGGAGGTAAACCTGCACATGAAGCCCTCAAGTTCAGCTGGTATATGTTTTAAACCTATGGAAATGTCCAGGTACACAACTGCGCGGGAGGAGATAGAGGGACTCCTGAAGTACAGTACTCAGGAAACCGGGACCGAATACAGGCTTGAGACGGATGAGTATAAGTTCCTCTGGGTGATCCTGAAGGACCCTGATTTTGAAGATCTTGTTACTAATATCCATATGATCTCCCAGACACTCATAGAGCATGGTTTCGGAGAACAACTGCTGTGTGCGGTTTATCGTTTCGAGAGTAAAGGTCCTGTTTACTGGATCTACAATTTCAAACAGGACGGCTACTATCCGTTCGTGCCATTAAAGAACCACAAAAGGGATAACTCTGTGGAAATGCGACTCAAGTCGCTGATGGAAAGAGAACTGCCCATTGAAAAAAATGTGGAAAAATGGTATCCCCTCTGGGGAATGCCTTTCTAGGTTGCAGGATATTGATCTTAATACGTTTTAGTCCTCTAGAAGTCCGTCACCTATAAAAATCTTCCTTGCTTCTATCATTGTCAGGTCTTCCGGGGGAACGATTATATCCGACTCCTGTATGTCACTGTCATCAAGTTTCTTGCCGTGGATCTTGATGGTCTTGATGAGTTTTGAGAGTTCAGCTTTGTATTCCCCTTCTTTTTCCATGGCTACCAGTTCAACAATCTTGTTATCGATAGTATTTAGATCATCCAGCAGGCTGCTCGGGACCTCATACTGCCCTTCTTCCGATATCCTGATGATCATTTCTCCACCTCCTCTCTGAGCCTGGCAAGTTCCTCATTGACACTGGACTTCGTGCGCATCTTTGCAAGTTCTCTGTCGATGTCGTCACCCCTGCTTGAAAGATCATCCAGTGTTCCTGTATCTATGAGTTCATCGAGTGCAGATGCACGGGCCTGCATCTCTTCTGTCTTATTCTCAGCCCTGTCGATCGCCATGCCGACATCAGCCATTTCCTCGCCGATGCCGGATACGGATTCGCTGATCTTAACCTGGGCTTCGGCTGCGGAATATTGGGCCTTTATTGTTTCCTTGCGGGTCCTGAATACTTCCACTTTGGTAGACAGACGCTTCTCAGCTGCAACCAGCTTCTCCTGCTCCTTTTCCAGATCTGCTATCTGTGTATCAAGTCCTTCTACCTGCATTGTGAGGCTACCTTTCCTCTCAAGTGCCATTCTTGCCAGGTCTTCCCTGTCAGCTTTGATGGCATCCTTTGCCTGACTGTCAAGCTTGTCGATACTCTGCTGTAGTTTTGAACGCTGCAACTGCAACCTTTTCTTCGAGGTTGTGACATCAGCCACCCCTCGCTTGACATTCTGGAGCATTTCCAGTTGTTTCTCATAAGAGTAATCCAGTGTTTCCCTGGGGTCTTCCATGCGGTTGACCAGTTTGTTCATTTTTGCCTTGACCACTGTTCCCATTCTGTTGAATAAACTCATATTATTCCTCCGTGTGATTATGTTAATATCTCAAAGATTGTCAGAATTATCTGCCTGATCTTATTAGGCTATTAATATTTCTAATTTAACCTTTGATGATATATGGAGTTCTCCTGACTAAAACATCTTCCATCTAAACCATGTTTTCTGTGGATTAATTCCGGTCATTTTTTTGTACCTCTGCCTGGTCAATACATTTTACTAACGCTTATCTATATAACTCTGTAGAAGATACACCTATCAACAAAAATCAATCAGGGACAGGATCGATATGAGAACATTAGTAACCTACATGACCCAGACCGGAAACACAAAAAGAATCGCAGAAGCCATCTATGGTGAACTTGAAGGGGAAAAGGAGATTAAACCCATAGCAGATGTATCAGATCTCGAAGGATATGACCTTGCGTTCATAGGTTTTCCTGTGATGCAGTTCGACGTTCCTCCGAACGTGAAGCAGTTATTATCCGAGGAAACAGCAGGTAAGAACATTGCAATTTTTATGACCCATGCTGTTCCCGAAGGGTTCGAAGCAATTCATTCATGGACCGGTTCCGCTTCTCAGGCGGCTGCCAGTGCAAACATCCTCGGGACATTTGACTGTCAGGGTGAGCTTGCCCAGCCTGTGATCGACATGCTCCTGAAGGCAGATGATCCGCAGATGAAAGCATTCGGCGAGATGGGGCCGGCCACAAAAGGACAACCTGACGAGTCGCGTGTGCAGAAGGCAAAGGAATTTGCAAAGGAAGTACAGGCCAAGGTTTAAGTTTACCCTCTAACTAAATATGGAATAGGTGACAACTATGGCGGAAAAAGAAAAAGCCCCTGTATTCTGTGAGAAATATTGCCTTGTCTGTAAAGGAGCACGTGCTGGTAACAGCCTGTGCAAGTCATTGCAGAATCTCGAATTGAAGATTATGGGAAGAAGAGGTTGCATCTGGGGCAAGGCAAGGACAGAATATTATGGTGTAACGCCTGACCAGCCTATACCTGCGAATTCTAAAAAGTAATAAGTAAGCTCTCTTCCTCTTTAATCTTTTTTTATATGCTTATATTTTTATCACATTGGAATCAACCTTTTAACAAGGGTTATAATGAGGGTTCCATTGAGAACATTAGTTACATATATGACACAGACCGGAAATACTAAAAGGATAGCTGAGGCCATCTATGAGGAGGTCGAGGGTGAGAAGCATATCGAAGAGATGGCTACCGTTGACAACCCGCAGGGTTACGACTTGATATTTGCAGGCTATCCGATAATGCAGATGGCCGTACCACCACTGGCCAATTCTTTCCTCAATGATAGGACAAAAGGCAAATACATAGCCATTTTCGTGACCCATGCAGTTCCTGAGGGTTTCCACGAGATCGATAAATGGATGTCAACTGCCAGAATCGCTGCAAAGGGTGCTAATATAGTCGGGACCTTTGACTGTCAGGGTGAACTTGCTTCGCATATCATTGACCAGTTACTGAAGTCAGATGACCCGCAGATGAAGGCATTCGCTGACACACTCCCACGACTAAAGTGCGTGGGGTTCTACGGTTGATTGCTTTCTAACCATTGCCGCTTTGGGGATGCCAGTATTCCCCTTTGCTACATCACTTTCTGTAGCAAATCGAACTATGTTTGGAGATAATGCGATATTGAAAGCAGCATTAACATCCGCATGTTCAACGTGTCCACAAGAAGGACACTGGAAGTTTTTGCCATTTCTGTTCTCTATATGACCACATCTGCTACATGATCGAGAAGTATATGCAGGGTCGATATAAGCGATAGGAACTCCAAGTAGTTTGGCTTTGTACTCTATCATCATTTGAAGTTGATAGAAAGACCAACTATTCAAGGAATAACGGAATGACTTTGATTGGTTCTTATTATTACGGATACCTTTGAGTTCTTCGAGCTTGATTCCGTAGCCATTTTCATAGGCATTATCCACTATTTTCTTGCTGATTTTGTGGTTAATATCACGGACAATTCTACTTTCACGGTTTTTTAGTT